>CAVZFS010000020.1:0-338244 GCA_963774635.1 uncultured Acidimicrobiia bacterium | reverse complement strand
TCGTGCTGCTGCGCCGGGTCCGCGACCGGATCGATCGGGAGTACGCGCAGCCGCTGGACGTCGAGGCGCTCGCCCACGGCGCGCACATGTCGGCGGGCCACCTCAGCCGCCAGTTCCGCCTCGCCTACGGCGAATCTCCGTACAGCTACCTCATGACGCGGCGCATCGAGCGGGCGATGGCCCTGCTGCGTCGCGGTGACATCAGCGTCACCGAGGTCTGCTTCACCGTCGGCTGCTCCTCGCTCGGGACCTTCAGCACCCGCTTCACCGAGCTCGTCGGCATGCCGCCGAGCGCCTACCAGCGCGAAGCGGCAGGTGAGACCGCCGGGATGGCGCCGTGCGTGGCGAAGCGGGTCACGAGACCGGTCAGGAATCGAGAAGCACCGGCCCGCGCACCGCAGCGAGGATGACCCCCATGGACATCACCATTCACCAGACGTACCTCCCGCACAACGATGCGGACGCCTCCCTGGCCTTCTACCGCGACATCCTCGGCTTCGAGGTCCGCAACGACGTCGAGTACGGCGGGATGCACTGGCTCACGGTCGGCCCCGCCAACCAGCCCGGCACGTCCATCGTCCTGACGCCACCGGCCGCCGACCCCGGCATCACCGACGACGAGCGCCGCACGATCACCGAGATGATGGCCAAGGGAACCTACGCCAGCATCAACCTGGCCACCCCCGACCTCAACGGCACGTTCGAGCAGTTGCAGTCGAGCGACGCCGAGGTCGTCCAGGAGCCGACCGACCAGCCGTGGGGCATCCGCGACTGCGCCGTCCGCGATCCCGCGGGCAACATGATCCGCATCTTCGAAGTGCGCTGAGGTAGACACACCTCATGGCCACGAAGACGGACAAGCAGGCGCCCGCGCCGCACGTCGCCGACCGCCACGAGATGATCCGCGTGCACCGGGGCGCGGGTGAACAACCTCAAGGACGTCAGCGTCGAGATCCCGAAGCGGCGGCTGACGGTGTTCACCGGCGTCTCCGGCTCGGGCAAGAGCTCGCTCGTCTTCGGCACGATCGCCGCGGAGTCGCAGCGGCTGATCAACGAGACCTACAGCGCCTTCGTGCAGGGCTTCATGCCGACCCTGGCGCGGCCCGAGGTCGACGTGCTCGACGGCCTGACGACGGCGATCATCGTCGACCAGGAGCGGATGGGCACCAACCCCCGCTCGACCGTCGGCACCGCCACGGACGCGAACGCGATGCTGCGCATCCTCTTCAGCCGCCTGGGCAAGCCGCACATCGGCTCGCCCCAGGCGTACGCCTTCAACGTCCCTTCGGTCCGGGCGAGCGGGGCGATCACGGTCGAGCGGGGCGAGGGCAAGACGAAGACCGAGCGGGCGACGTTCAACCGCCTCGGCGGCATGTGCCCCCGCTGCGAGGGCATGGGCCGGGTCTCCGACTTCGACCTCACCGAGATGTACGACGAGGAGAAGTCGCTGAACGAGGGCGCCCTCAAGATCCCCGGCTACAGCATGGACGGCTGGTACGGCCGCATCTTCCGTGGCTGCGGGTTCTTCGATCCGGACAAGCCGATCAAGAAGTTCACCAAGAAGGAGCTGCGCGACCTCCTCTACAAGGAGGCGACGAAGATCAAGGTCGAGGGCATCAACCTCACCTACGCCGGGCTGATCCCGACGATCCAGCGGTCGATGCTGTCGAAGGACGTCGACGCGCTGCAGCCGCACATCCGGGCGTTCGTGGAGCGCGTCGTGACGTTCACGGCCTGCCCAGACTGCGGAGGCACCCGGCTCGCCGAGGGCGCCCGGTCGTCGAAGATCAAGGGGATCAACATCGCCGACGCCTGCGCGATGCAGATCACCGATCTGGCGGACTGGGTGCGTGCGCTCGATGAGCCGTCGGTCGCGCCCTTGCTCGAGGCGCTGGTGCAGACGCTGGATTCGTTCGTCGAGATCGGGCTCGGCTACCTCTCGCTGGAGCGACCGGCGGGAACCCTTTCGGGCGGTGAGTCGCAGCGCACGAAGATGATCCGCCACCTCGGGTCATCGCTCACCGACGTCACGTACGTGTTCGACGAGCCCACGATCGGGCTGCACCCCCACGACGTCCAGCGGATGAACGACCTGCTGCTGCAGCTGCGCGACAAGGGCAACACGGTGCTCGTCGTGGAGCACGAGCCGGAGACGATCGCCATCGCCGACCACGTCGTCGATCTCGGCCCCGGTGCCGGTTCGGGTGGCGGCACGATCTGTTACGAAGGCTCCGTCGAGGGGCTGCGCGGCAGCGGCACGATCACGGGCCGTCACCTCGACGACCAGACCGGTGTCAAGGAGTCGGTGCGGACGGCGACGGGCGCGCTGGAGATCCGTGGCGCCACCACGCACAACCTGCAGAAGGTCGACGTCGACATCCCCTTGGGCGTGCTGTGCGTGATCACGGGTGTGGCCGGCTCCGGCAAGAGCTCGCTGATCCAGGGTTCGGTCGCCGACCGGGACGGTGTCGTGACGGTCGACCAGGGAGCGATCAAGGGCTCGCGACGCAGTAACCCGGCGACGTACACGGGCGTCCTCGAGCCGATCCGCAAGGCGTTCGCCAAGGCCAACGGCGTGAAGCCGGCGCTGTTCAGCGCCAACTCCGAGGGTGCCTGCCCCAACTGCAACGGCGCCGGCGTCATCTACACCGATCTCGGGATCATGGAGACGGTCGCCACGCCGTGCGAGGAGTGCGAGGGGAAGCGGTACGAGGCGTCGGTGCTGAAGTACAAGCTCGGCGGTCGCGACATCAGCGAGGTGCTGACGATGTCGGTGACCGAGGCCGAGGAGTTCTTCGGGTCCGGCAAGGCCGCCACGCCGGCGGCCCACACGATCCTCGAGCGGCTCTCCGACGTCGGGCTCGGCTACCTCGTCCTCGGTCAGCCGCTACCGACGCTGTCGGGCGGCGAGCGCCAGCGGGTCAAGCTGGCCACCCACATGGGCGAGAAGGGCGGGATCTACATCCTCGACGAGCCGACCACCGGCCTCCACCTCGCCGACGTCGAGCAGCTGCTCGGCCTGCTCGACCGCATCGTCGACGCCGGCAAGTCGATGATCGTCATCGAGCACCACCAGGCGGTGATGGCGCACGCCGACTGGATCATCGACCTCGGTCCCGGCGCCGGCCACGACGGCGGGCGGATCGTGTTCGAGGGCACGCCGGCCGACCTCGTCGCTGCCCGGTCGACCCTCACCGGCGAGCACCTGGCGGCCTACGTCACCGGTTGACCCGTTCTGTCCGTAGGAATCGCCTCACAACGGACGATTCCTACGGACAGGTGCGCGGGACTCGTTACTTGATGGCGAGGTTGCCCTTCATCGCGAAGTCGATGCTGCTGCTTCCGCCACCCTTGGCGGTGCCGTTGACCGCCGAGGTCGTCATGGCGAACGTCAACGTGCTGTGCGCGATGGCGTCCGACATCTGATCGAGCGCCGTGTTGTTCAGGTTGTCGATGTCGTCGCAGGCGGCGTGGTAGCAGGAGTCGTAGGCGACGCCGGCGGTACCGCCGTAGATCGCCGCTTCGTCGGCGGTCTTGATGCCCTCGGCGCCCGTGAACAGACCACCGGCTGGGATGCCGTTGTTGATGAAGGCGAAGTAGTCGGACCGACCGTCGAACTCGGTCGGCTCGGTCGCCAGGCCCTGCGAGGCGAAGTAGTCGAGGAACACCTGCTCCACGCGGGCTGAGCCGTTGGGGCCGGTCGCCCCGAAGGCCGAGCCGTCACCGTCGTAGACGAAGCGGACGAAGTTCGGCGAGCCGACCATGTCGAAGTTCAAGTTGACGGCGTGCTCCTTCAGGCCGCGGGCGTCGAGCTGCGACACGTAGTAGTCCGACCCGATGAGGCCGTCCTCCTCACCGCCCCAGAACGCGAAGCGCACCCGGTTGGTCGGCGCGATGTCGAGCTCGGCCATCTGCAGCGCCGTCTCCAGGATCGCCGCCGAGCCACTGCCGTTGTCGTTGATGCCCGGACCCTCGAGCACCGAGTCGAGGTGGGCGCCGACGAGCACCGTGCGGTCGACCCGCCCGCTGGGCGTGTCGGCGAGCACGTTGAACGAGTCTGTGGTCTTGATCGTGGCGTCGACGGCTACCCGCATCTGCAGCCCGGCGGTGTTCGCCAGGGCTTCACCGATGGCGAACGTCGTGCCCACCGCCGGGATGGCGGCGACCGGCGGATCGAGCGTGCCGAAGACGACGCCGAAGCGGTCGTCGTTGGGATCCTCGTTGCCCTGGTTGAACACGATCACCGCAGACGCACCGGCGGCGGCGGCGTTGTCGACCTTGTCGCGGAAGAAGCACGTGCCGCGCTGGATCAACGCGATGTTGCCCGCTGTGAAGCCGGCGAAGTCACTGGCCTCGCAGCCACTCGTCGAGGCGCGATCGCCGACGAGGTTGATGTCGACGGCCTGGACGGCGGCAGTCACGTCGTCGGAACCGGAGTAGTTCATCGCCGAGAAGTCCTCTTCCGCGACGTACACCGTCGGCGTCGGAGCCGTCTCCTCCATGGCGCTCGAGTTCAAGATGAACTGGTCGTACGTGAACTCCTGCCTGGACACCACGTAGCCGGCGTCTGCGAGGAGATCCTCGACGTACACGCCCGATGCCTCGTAGCCGGGTGTGCCGGCAGCTCGCGTTCCACCGTTGGCGTCGGCGATGGCCTGGAAGGCGTTCTCGTGGGCGAGGATCCCCCCGACCGTCACGGCCGCACGCAGCGCACTCGTGTCCGTGCCCTTGTCGGCCGAGACGTGCCCGACGGTGATCAGCGAGAGCGCCGCTGCTGCGGTCAGCCCGACCGCCGCGCCTCGAACATGACGTTGCTTCACGTGATTTCGCTCCTTGCGTCGAATGCCGGCCGCCCCGCTGGCCGCCCCGGATCGGAACGAACGTACCGAGACCGACATCGTTTGGACCGTCAGACATCGTTGAGAAATCTCAACGCGCGCGCGTTCGAGTCAACTCCACGTCCCAAGTGGATTCATCAACTCTGACGACGGGGATCGCCGCCGTCGGCGAGCAGCCTTTCTACAACGCTCTACTCACTGCGAACCGAAGGACCCCGCGTGTCAACCCCACTACTCATCGGCCTGATCTGGCTCGGACTGGTCGTCATGTTCGTCGGCGTGTTGCGCGTCGGCACGAGTGCGCCCACCCCACGTCCGAGCGTGTCCCCTCCCCTGGCCGTGAACGGTCCTCCCCTGGGTGCGACAGGGCAACGAACACGGCCCGAGGATCCTCGGGCGCGGCTCTCGCCACGCGTGTCGAGGCCGCCTAACCCGAGTTCGGCCAGCGCTCCGCTCCAGCGGCTCGGCAGAGGCGGTGCATCGCCCACGCCGGCGATTTCCTATGCTCTGCAGCATCTAGGTACTACCATGACGCTCATGGAAGTGTCGACCACCGTCCGGGGCAAGATCCTCGTCGGGCCCAGCGCCTTGGCGCGACCCGTTCCCCGCACGGCGCGCGTCACGGTCACGGGCAAGGATCCATACGACCTGGACATCCGCTTGAACTGGGACGACGACGAGCAACGTCTCGTGCCTGACGACGTCCGGATCACGCGACGCCCCGACGGCCGCCCGATCCGTGTCGCTGAGCTGGCCCGCATTCGGCTCGGGGACACGATCGCCGCTTCACTTGCCACCGAAGTGCTCGACATCCGCGGATGGGCTGGAATCATCGAGGACCATCCCCGGGCTGATCCAGCTGCCGTCGACGCCCTCATCTATTCCCTGGCCCATGCGCTCGGCACCCACAACCCGACCCAGACGGTCGGCCTGGCCCGTGGCCTGCAGCCCGGCTCCGCCATCAAGCGAGTCATGCGGGCTCGGGAGCTCGGCTATCTCGGCGAGGCACAGAAGGGCCGATCGGGTGGGTTGGCTGGCCAAGCCCCCGTTAGCGCTTGACCCGGACTACGTCTCCGTCGGGCACCGACCGCCGGCCAAGGCTACGGCCGGTAACAGCACGGGGTTTCCCCTATGACTTTTCCTATGCCCTGCGCGTTAATAGGGCATCATTTGGTTAGGACATCAATTCGGCACCCAGCATCCGCCTGGAGCCGTCATGGGAGGGACGATTTCGTTGGACCCGCAACGGGTCATCCGCCATTCGACTGTCGAGGAGCGCGCCGAACGCGATCACGAGCTCCGCGCCGCACTCTTCGGAATCGAGTCAACGGCGCTGGGACTGAACCAGAGCCACGATCGCATCACGACCGCACAACTGTTCGAACTGACCACCGCCATGGCAGCCGAGGCTCGCCGCCTCCGGACACTGCTCTGCCCCCAGGACGAGCAGTCGCAGACCTTCGACATCGCCGAGGCCATCCGGCCGGTCATCGTGTCCGCCCGCTCCATGGGTGTCAACGTCCATGCGGCAGTGCCGTCGGGCATCGAGGTCTGCGGTCGGCGACACGACACGGCGCAGGTGGTGTTCGCGCTGCTGGACAACGCGCGCAAGCACGCTTGCGCCGTCGCCGGTCGACATTCGCGTGACCCTGAATTCCGAGACCACGACGATCTACGTCGAGGACTGCGGCAAGGGCATCAGCGGTCAGATCCGCGCGCGGGTGTTCGAGCGGGGCGTGGTCGATGAGCGGAGTGGGGGAAGCGGGCTCGGCCTGTTCATTGCCCGACGGCTCATGGTCGACCAGGGTGGATCACTGTCGGTGCACTCGAGGACCTGCGGCGGCACCTCGTTCAAGCTCGTGCTGCACACTGCGCGGAGCAGCTCCCGTCGCGAGCTTCGTTCGATCCCGCTGTTGCCGGCGGTGTCGGCGTGACCGCCCGGGTACTCATCGTCGAGGACCACGCGCTCGTGGCCATCGGCCTTCAGCTGGCGCTGTCCGCGCGCGGCTGGGAAGTCGAGACGACCGACGGTCCCACCGCGGACGCCGTCGTCGAACACGCCGAGCGTTTCGAGCCGCAGTGCGTGCTGCTCGACATCGGGCTGGGTGAGACGGTGGGCAGCGGCATCGACCTCGTCGGACCGCTGCACGCCACCGGCGCCGAAATCGTCATGCTGACCGGTGAGAACCGCCGCACCGTGCTCGCTGCCTGCCTCGAGGCCGGCGCCGCCGGATGGCTGTGCAAGGACGCCTTCCTCGACCAGGTCGTTGCTGCGCTCGAAGATCTTCTCGCCGGCCGTCCGCTGATCGGCCGCGGTGCACGTGAGGCCCTGTTGGACGAACTGCGCATCGAGCGCGCTGGGCAACGCCGCGCGCTGTCCCCGTTCGAGCAGCTCACCGTCCGCGAGCGCCGCGTGCTCGCCGCGCTCGTCGACGGCATGTCCGCCGAGGAGATCGCCGACGCCCATTTCGTTGCCTTGACGACGGTGCGCACGCAGATCCGCGCCGTGCTGCAGAAGCTCGGCGTGCGCTCCCAACTCGCCGCCGTCGCCGCCGCCAACCGTGTCGGTTGGAAGTTGGACGACGACGAGCTGGCCGCTGCCTGATCGCCGGTCACATCTCCTGCGATGGCGGCTCGGACGGCAGCCTGCCGCGGAGCGCGCGGCGACCGCGACCGCTCGGTTGCGTGTCAGCGCTGTCGAGCTGCTTGCGGCTATGCAGACCGGCGCGATGCCCGGCCCGCGCGCGGGCCAAGGCGCTGCAGTCCAACAGCACGTCCCACAAGGCGGCCTCGTACGGCGAGTCGCGGAGCTGGTCCGCCGCTGTCGTCGAGGAGGGCCGCTGCGGCCGACGGATCGGAGGCGGCAAGAATGCGTGCGTCGGTCCGCGAGACAAGGGCCCGGCAACGCACGGTCCCGACGCGCTCGGCGGCTGGCTGGAACACGGACAGCACTTCATCGGCCGCATCGAGGTCGCCGGCCGCGACGTGCAGCATCGCAGCCGCCATGCAACCACGGCAGGATGACCGGGGTTGGTGACGCCCATGACCTCGTGGCGGCGTCCCACCTCGACGTAGTCGGCGAGCGCGCCGGCGTTGTCTCCGCGGGCACGGCGGACACAACCGCGGCGCAGCAGCCACGCCGTGTAGGGGGACGAATCAACCCATCGCCGGTGTCGGCCAGCGTCAGCGCAGCTTCCGCGCCATCGAGATCGCCGGCATGCAGTGTCGCCAACGGTGAACGCAGGGCCGACAATGTCGGCCCTGCGTTCACGTCTGACGTGCGGTGCCGGGGAGGGCCCCGCTACTCCTCCCCGGCGATCTTGTTCACGGGCCCTGGTGGTGGAGCAGATCGGGCTCGTCGATGCACGTCCAGTCGAGGCTGGCTGCATCGGCGCCGACGTATGCGTCCTCACGGTCGTGCCGCCCGTAGCCGTCCCGGCTGTCGTAGCGGGCGATGGCGTAGCCCTGCTCGATCAATGACAGACCGGCATCGACGCCGTCGACGTCGACGTAGCGCAAGTAGCGCCCGTACCCGTCCGTGTCTTCGCCGTCGCCGCCCATGACGAGGGCGACTTCTCGCCCCAACACCATGGCGGACATGGCGTCCAGCGCCGGCTGGCCTTCGCAGGTGTCCAGCTCCGGAGCGTCGATGCCGATGACCCGCACGCGGAACTCCGTGCCGTCGCTGGCTGCGATGTCAACGGTGTCACCGTCGACGACAGCGGACACTGTGTAGGCGACCGGCGGCGCAGGAGGCGCAGGGGCGGCCGGCGAAGGAGGCGCAGTCGCCGCCGCCGTCGCGTCCTCGCATCCGACTCCGTCGTCGTCACGATCGAACGCCTTCCGCCAACCGGGATCACCGGGACGGATCGGTGCCGCGCCCGCCGCTCGTACCTCGTCGCAGTTCTCGTAGTAGACGCCCGCCGATGATGCCGATGCCGCAGGGGCAGCCGGCGGCGGTGCACACGAGTAGTCGGTCGATGCATCGTCGGCGCGGTGATACTCCACGTCACGACCGTGAGTCGGCGTAGCCATCCAACGAGTCATGACGCGCACTTGCCAAGCCGAAGCTGATCAAGGCCAAACCGACATCGGTCCCATCGACCTCCACGAAGCGCGGGCGACGCCCGTCTCGGTCGGTGTCCTCGCCGTGGGCTCCCATCGGCAGTGCAACTTCCCGCCCGAGCACGAGGCTGGCCGTCGTCTCGGTCGCCAAGTCGGCGGCGCACCCGGTACCAACCTCTGGCGCATCGATACCGAGGACTTCCACGGTGAACACCTGACCATCGCTGGATGAGACATCCACCGTGTCGCCATCGGTCACGTTCGTCACGACGTAGACGACGGGCGGCGGTGGCGGAAGCGTCGACGTCGTCGGAACGGTCGGCGGGACAGTTGGCGGCGTCCGAAGTGACTTCCGAACCTCGGGTGTTGTCGTGGGAGCGGCGTGCACCCACGACCCATCGAGGCACTCGTAGGTCGCCTCCGGCGTGGTCTCTCGCTGGCCGTCTTCGCAGGCCGTCGGCGTGTACCCGTCCGGCGCTGACACCGGCTCGTCGGCGCCGCCACAGGCGGCGACGCCGAGCACCACGGGGATGGTGAGCCACAGACGCTCGGCGTCGGCTGCGCTGAATAGGTTCGTTGCGCTCGGTCATTGAGACATCCCTCGGTGATGCAGTTGGGCCAGAGGAGAGGCAGTCCTCCGGCCCGTTGGACGCTAAGAGCGAGTGCGCTTGGTCAAATCGTCAAGTTTGATGAGATTCGGCGTCGACGATTGGCGTGCTACGACGAGTCCTCGGCGGAGGTTCCCTTGGTGATCATCGGCAGAACCGATCCGCTCTACGGATGCCAGCGCCGGTTGGTGATCGCCCACGAGCCGCTCGGCGTCGAGGCCCGATCGAGCTCCCCGTCGGGCTGCTCGCGGCGGCGCATCCGCCAAGCCGCGAACTTTGGCTCGCCTGGACCGCCAAGGCGGTCGTCCGCCAGATCTTCGACCACACCGACGAACACCCCGCCGTCGACTGGGTCAACGACATCGTCCGCGACTTCGCCGACGCCGAGACGCTGCGCTACGATGCCTCGGCTGTGGCGCACCTAGGAGCTGCCTGGCCCACCAGATCGTCGCCGAGCACCGGGCCGTCTGAGCGACAATCCCACCGGAGCGGTCACAAACTCGTCAACCGAGAAAGGTTGGAAGCTGGGCGACGGCGAGCTCGCCGTCGCCTGACGGTCACGCGTCCTGTCCGCCGCCTCCGAACGCGCGGAGACGCCGGTGCCGCCCGCACCGGCGTCTCCCGCCGACAGGGGGACCCCACAGCCCCAGTGTCGTTCCTGTGGGCGCCTAGATGGCCTTCACGACGTTGATGAGGGACGGGACGACCGTGATGATCATGAAGACCGGCAGGAAGCACACGATGATCGGGAAGATCATCTTGACGGTCAGCTTGGCCGCCTTCTCCTCCGTGCGCTGCTTGCGCTTGAGCCGCATCTCGGCCGACTGGATGCGCAGCGTCTCGGCCATCGGCACGCCGTGCTTCTGGGCTTGCAGGAGCGCGGTGACCAGCTGTCGGATCTCGGGGATCTGCGCCCGGTCGGCCAGCGTCCGCAGCGCCTGGGCGCGCGGCACACCGGCCTGGATGTCGCTGATCGTGTGACGCAGCTCGTCGGTCAGCGGGCCCTCGGTCGTCGTCGCCACCCGTGCGAGCGCGGCGTCGAACCCGAGCCCGGCTTCCACGCAGATGGTCAGCTGGTCGATGATGTCGGCGGCCTTGGCCTGCATCGCCGCTTGGCGCTTGTCCCGCGTGCTCAGCACCCAGTAGTCGGGCAGGAAGAACAGCAGTCCGGCGGCGACGAGGGCGACGATCGGCTGGCCGACGAGGACCAGCAGGAACGCCGCCGACCAGCGGCCAGCGTGATCTTGATCCCGAGGATGCGGGGCAGATCGAGCCCGTACGGGTGGCCCGCCTGCACGAGCTTGACCTCCAGCCCGTCCACGAGCGGACGGGGCAGGAGACGGCGAGTGGCCTCACCGAGCCGGCCGAGTGTCGAGGCCCGCTTGCTGCGGCGCTGGAGCTTGTGGCAACCCGGCGAAGAGGTTGGCGCGGGCCGCCGACGGCCGGGCCGTGAGGCCCCACCAGAAGACGCCGATCGCGCCGACCATCGCCATGGCGCCGAGGATGACTGTGAGGTTCATGTTCGTTCCGTTCCTGTGGTCAGTGCGTCACAAGGCGATCGAGTTGACGATCTTGCGCACCCAGATCGTGCCGAGGACCATCAGGATCCCGGCGACGATGAGGGCGATGAGCCCGATGCCGTGCGTCAGGAGGGCGAAGTTGTCCGGGTTGACCCGCCACTGCCAGAAGGCCATCACGAGGGGCAGCGCGGTGAGGATCCGGGCCGACAGCCGGCCCTCGGCGGTGAGGGTGCGGACGTGGCGGGCCATGCGCTGGCGCTCGCGAATGGTGGCGCCGACCGTGTGGAGGATCTCCGAGAGGTTGCCGCCCGTTTCCCGGTTGATGTCGATCGCCGAGACCACCCACTCCAGGTCCTTGCTGTCCATGCGCTGGGCGAGGGCACGCATGGCGTCGGACAGATCACGGCCGAGGCGCGACTCGACGAGAACCTGGGCGAACTCGCTGCGCGCCGGCTCCTCCGCCTCCTCTGCCACCGACTCGAGTGCCTGGGTGATGCCGTATCCGCTGCGCAGGGCGGTGGTGACGAGCTGGAGCACGTCGGGCAACTGGTCGGCGAACGCCGTCTGGCGCTTGCGCCTTCTTGCGGCGGACGTGGAACCAGACGGCGAGGCAGACCGCCGTCGCCAGCCGCAAGAGCGACGAGAGGTCCCCCGAAGAACAGGCCGACGAGGCCGGCCACGACGGCGACGAGCCCGACCCTGGCGATGAAGTCCCCCGGGTTCACGGAGATGTCGGCGACCGACAACGCGGTGGCGAGCTCTGCTCGCTTGCCATGCCGTTCGAGGGCCTCCTCGACGGCGGACACAGTGCGCTTGCCCATGTCGGACACGCTGCGCGGCTTCTGGATGCCCAGCCGGGCCTTCGAGACCCGTTGCCGGGGAAACAGCAGCAGCCCGAGCGTGAACAGGCCGGCGAAGATGCCCGAGCGCACCCAGCCACAGCACGGGCGACGAATCGGATGCTTCCGCCGCGGTGCCGTCCGCCGGTGGAGCCGGCGGGCGCGAGTAGACCGGCGCGGCCGGGGCTGGCGCAGTGATCGGCGGAGCAGCCGTGGTGGCTGGCGCTTCCGTCGTCGGCGGAGCAGTGGTGGGCGGCGGGGCCGTCGTGGGCTCCACTACCTCAGTCAGCAGGTCGGCCACGCGGGCGAATGCCGCCGAAACACCGGCGACGTCCTCGACCGGGGTCACCGTGCCGAGCGCGGTGAGGCTGGCGAGGTCGGTCTCCGGCGTCGTGAGGCTGATCGCCTCGACGTGCTCACCCTGCACCGCAGCAATGGCCTGGTCCAGGGTCGCGCTGCTGCCATCGTCCTTGCCGTCCGACAGCACCACGAGCACCTTCTGCTCCGCCGCCGGCGTGAACTGCTGGCTGGCGGCGACCACGGCGTCGTAGAGCGCGGTGTCACCGTCGGCCACGATCCCATTGATCTGGGAGGTGAGCAACGCGCGGTCGGTCGTCGGCGGTGACAGCACGGTGACGTCGTCTCCGAACGTCTCGACACCGATGCGGACGTCCGCCGGCATGGACACGACGAACTCGTTGGCCGCTGCCTTGGCGGCCTCGATGGTGTGGCGCATGCTCCCGGAGGTGTCGACCGCGAGCATCACCTCGAGCTCGTCGGCCGTGACCTGGGCATGGGCCGGCGCGCCGGTCAGCAGACCAGCCAGCCCCCGACGAGCAGGAGCGGGATGAGCAACGAGCCGCCGCTTCATTGCTGCCACCGGTCGGGCCCGCCGAAGAGCCCGAAGGGCAGGTCGACCCCCCGCTCGGCGAGCTGGTCGACGAACTCCGGGCGGATGCCCGTCGAGACCAGGCGCATGGCCTTGTAGTCGTACTTGTAGATGTCCTGGAGCGTGATGATCTCACCCTCCATCCCGACCACCTCGGTGACGTGGCTCACGCGCCGGGAGCCGTCGCGGAAGCGGTCGATGTGGACGATGAGGTTCAGCGCCGATGCGATCTGCTCGCGGATGGCCCGCGTGGGCAGGTCGAAGCCGGCCATCAGCACCATCGTCTCCAACCGGGCCAGGGCGTCGCGAGGGGCGTTGGCGTGCACGGTCGACAGCGAGCCGTCGTGCCCGGTGTTCATCGCCTGGAGCATGTCCAGCGCCTCGGCGCCGCGGACCTCACCGACGATGATGCGGTCGGGGCGCATGCGCAGCGCGTTGCGGACGAGATCGCGAATGGTGATCTGCCCATGGCCTTCGATGTTGGGCGGGCGAGCCTCCAGGCGGATCACGTGATCCTGGTGCAGCTGGAGCTCGACCGCATCTTCGATGGTGACGACGCGCTCGTCGTGGGGAACGAAGCTCGACAGCACGTTGAGCAGCGTCGTCTTGCCGGTTCCGGTGCCGCCTGAGACGAGGATGTTCATGCCGCCCTCGACCGTCGCGGCCAGCGCGGACGCGACCTGTTCGGTGAGCGACCCCATGGCGACCAGGTCGTCCACCTTGAATGGATCCTTGGCGAACTTGCGGATGGTGAGGATCGAGCCGTCCAGCGACAGCGGCGGCACGATGACGTTGACGCGCGACCCGTCGGCCAGCCGGGCGTCGACCATCGGCGAGGCCTCGTCGATGCGCCGGCCCACCGACGAGACGATGCGCTCGATGACCCGGCGCAGGTGCTCCTCGGAGATGAAGCGCACCTTGGTCTGCTCGATGACGCCGGCGCGCTCGACGTAGATGTGGTTGCTCCCGTTGACCATGACTTCGTTCACGGTGGGGTCGTGGAGGAACTGCTCGATCGGGCCGAGCCCCATCACGTCCCGCGCGATGTCCCGCACGAGACGCTGACGCTCCTCTGGGGACAGCGCCGTCTCGGTCGCGTCCATGAGGGCGCCGATCTCGGCCATCACCATCGACTGCAGTTGATCCTCGTTGGTCGCCTCGAACAGCCGGGTTCCGAGGCGCTCGAACAGGGAGTCGTGCACCTTGGCCTTGAAGTCGCCCAGCCCGTCGACGGCCGCCGGCCGGTTCGGCGCCTTGCCGCCACGTGCTGGCGACCTCGCCCCGCTGCGCCGGCGGCCTGCTGGGCCTGGTTGATGCGCTCGCGTGAGGCTCATCGCCGCCAGCCCTTCCGTGCCTTGTCGGCCTCGACGGGGGCGTACAGCTGCGCGAGCTGCTGCAGCTGCTTGGCCGCCGCCGACTTCGGCTCGCTGATGACGACGGGCGTGCCCAGGTTGAGCGCCAGCGGGAGCTCGCGGCTCGACGGGATCGAGCAGGTGATCTTCATGCCGATGGCCTCCTCGGCGTCGGACGGGTCGAGCCCGACCTTGGCGTCGGCCCGGTTGAGGACGAGCTGCCGCTGCGGCCTTGACGCCCATCTGGTCGAGCGCGTCGAGCGCCTTGCGCAGGCTGCGGATGCTGGTCACGTCGAGGCTCGACACGAGCAGCAGATCGGTGGCGCACTCGATGGCCGCCAGCGTGCGCTCGTCGAGGCCCGCCGGCGTGTCGACCACCACGTAGTCGAAGTTCTGCGCCAGCAGCGGCAGCACCGCCGAGACGTGGGCGTGGCCGATCGAGTCGGCGTCCACCGGATCGTTGGCGCCGGCGAGGACGTACAGGCCGTGCTCGTACGGGGTCAGGAACAGCTTGACGGTGGTCGCGTCGATCTGGCTGGTGCGGGCCAACTGCGCCAGCGTGTGCTCCGGGGTCAGCGACAGCGCCGTCCCCAGGTCGCCGAACTGGACGTCGAGGTCGACGGCGACCACCCGGCCCGGGTGGCGCTGGGCGAGGGCGACGGCGAGGTTGGAGGAGACGGCGGTCTTGCCGGAGCCGCCCTTGGGCGAGATCACGACGATGACCTTGCCGTTGCGCGGCTGGGGTGAGAAGCCGTTGGCCTTGACGACGACGCCCATCTCCTGCGAGGGCGCTCGACACGTCAGCGGCCAGCTCGGGGGGCATGTCGTGCCCGATGATCACGGTAGGCATCTCGTCGTCCCCATCACTTCACGACCGAGTAGACGTTGCCGAGGGTGACCAGCCGTGTGCCGTCGTCGGAGACGGTGGCCGGCTCGTTGGACAGCCACACGTGGCCGAACTCGGTGGCGAACACGAAGCGCTCCGACTGCTCGGGCGAGAGGGCGAGGGTGACGATGTACTGCGAGCCGCTGACCTGCTCGACGCCGTCCTGGTCGTCCTGGTCGGTCTCGTCGGGCACGACGGGCTCGTTGGTCGTCTGCACGTTGGTGACGAGCACGTGCTGGAACTCCAGCCGGGTCATGTTCGGCGTCTTCTTCGTCGCTCGTCGGTGTCCGTCGACGTCGGCGTCCGTCGAGTCGGCGGATCGTCGCGTCGAGTCCGGCGGCGTCGTCGGCGTCCGCCGTCGTCGGTGCTCTGCCCGGCCTCGTCGAGGTTGAAGGGATCGAACGACAGGTAGACGCCGACGAGATCGCCCTTCTTGAGGTTGCCGCCGACGGCCCGCTCGGGCGTGAGCATGGCCGAGATCTGCACCTTGTCCTTGACCTCCTCGGACCACCTGTCCTTGGGGACCAGGCGGGCGGCCAGCAGCTGGTCACCGGGCTGGAGGTCGGTGGCCGCCACGTTGGCGCCCACGCTCGTCGAGGTCGGTGATGGCACCCGGCTGCTCGAGCCGGGCCGGGATCTGCTCGACCGAGACCGAGGCCTTGATCGTCTCGGCCGCCGCGCCCTTGGGCACGAGCTGGTCGACGACGTAGACCTCGACCAGGGCCTCCTGGCCACGGCCTTGTCCTTCGCCGACTGCACGTAGCCCACGAGGGCCACCGTGCCGATGGTGGCCAGGATCACTGCTGCCAGGATCCCGATGATCCGCCGTTTGTTCTTCATGTGTGGGGTTGTTCCTTTCTGGTGTTGTTGTGTTAGCTGTCGAGGTAGACGAAGCAAGCGCTCGAGAGCGGGCTCGCGAAACATGGAGCGCCGGTCGTGCCGCCCGTCGTGGAGGTGAAGCTGGTGACGTAGCCGTAGAGGCACGGCTTGGTGTCGTCGCCGGCAGTCGCGGGGTCACCGGTGAACCCGCTGGTCGGACGCGTGCAACGACCGGACATCGTCCCCGCCGCGGCTTGCTGTTGCCGTTGCCGGACCAACCGAGGACGTGGAACCCGACCAACGTCGTGATCGTGTAGTCCGAGCCGGTGCCTACCGACGGCAGAGCCCCAGACCGGAAGGAGCACGTCCTTGCCGACGTAGTAGTCGAGGTTGGCGCTGTCGCAGTTCGTGCCGATGAAGCTGTTGCCGTTTCGCGTCGGTGCAGCGTCCCGCCGACGGACGTCAGCTGGCAGCCGCCGTCGACGAAGCCCTTGGAGTTGCGGCTCTGACCGGCGGTGTCGCCGTCACGAGCACACGAGGTGCGCGTGACGCCTTGCCCGTACAGCATCATCAGCGTGCCGGGCGGTCGTGCGCTGTTGCCCTGGGTGAACGTGTCCGGGAACGCGCAGTTCGAGAAGGTGAACGGGAAGATGACCCCGGACGCCAACTCGCCCCATCTCGCGGTTGCGGGACGGCTGCGGACCGTGTCCGTCACGCCGAAGACCTTGGCGAAGGTGTAGTCCATGGTCTCGGTGGCCCGCGCCGTCACGAAGCCCGCGCCACACCCGCCAGCCTCGAGGGTCTGAGACTGGCCGTTCCCGATCGCGGGACCGGTCCGGATGAAGCGGTCGTAGCCGGCCGGCGAGAGGCCACGGCGCGGCCCGACGCAGTCCTTGCCCATGGCCAGCGCCACGGCATCGGCGCTGTTCTGGGCCGAGCGAGTCACGGCGACGGCCCGGCTGACGTCGACGGCGATGCCCACTGCGCCGAGCAGGAGCACGGCGCAGAGGACGACGAGGATGCTTGGCGACGCCGGAGTCGTCACGTTGTGTCAACCGCATGGCATGGTCGCTTTCTCTGTGACGTCGATGTCCGTCCACGCGCCGACGAACGGGATCGTCGACGGTGTAGGTCGTTGATGCCTGGGCGGTGACCTGCGGAGGAGTGGCCGACTGGTACGCCGCGTTGGTGAGCGGCGGGCACGGCGGCTCCGTCGAGGACCACGGTGATGCCGTCAGTGGTGTTGGATCGGCGGTCGGAGCCGCCACGCCGGGCTTGATCGCCAGGGCGCGAGCGCCGTCACGAGCCGCGCCGACCACTCGGGACTTCGTCTGGAAGAGTCCCGCGAGCGTGATGCTGCACGCGATCAGGGCAATGATGAACGGCAGGATCAGGACGAACTCGATGGCGACGACGCCTCGGTCGTCTCGGCGTGGGGTGCGATGTCGGCGCATGGTCAGAGTCCGAAGGACGGAAGGGGGAGGTTGCCCTCCCCCCTTCCGATCAGATGGTCAGCTCGGCCGCCGATCGCCGTGTTGATCGATGATGTCCGCAGCTTGTCGGCCAGCGGCGCCGAAGCGCCGGTCCACGAGGCGCGACGACGGCGACGACGATGGCGCCGGCCATGACGACGTACTCGATGGCGACGACGCCATCCTCGTCGGTGGCCTCGACGGCCTCCGGGGTGAACTTCTCAACGAGGTTCAGCATTTTGGATTTGCTCCTTGGTTATTCCCCGATCCCCGCCTATCGGGGTGGGTAGCGAGGAGGCACGCTAAGGACGAGCGCGAGAGGCCGAATCGTCAAGATTGATGATTCCTCGGGCGCGAGCGCTCCGTACCGTGCCGGCCATGCCTCTCCCCGCCCTCGTGCAGAAGCACGCCCTCAACGCCGTCACGGTCGCTCCTGTTCGGGCTCGCCGTCTGGCGGCTCGGCCTCAGCCCGGAGCTCCCCGCCGTGTTCGCCTTCATCTTCGGCGGCGTCCTCCTGGCCGTGATCGACTGGAAGGTCCAGCGCCTCCCGACCCGGCTCGTCTACCTCACGCTCGCCGGCGTCGGCGCCGGGTTGGTCGTTCGCCTCGCTGCGTGGAGTGGGACTGGGTTCCCCTGGCCACGGCCGTGGCCGGGCGGCCTGCTGTTCGCCAACGCCTTCTTCCTGCTCTGGTTCGTCACCAAGCAAGTTCACCGGCATGCTCCTCCTCGGCTTCGGCGACGTGCGGCTGGCCGCCGTCCTCGGGCTGCTGCTCGGCTGGTACGGGTTGGAGTACGTGCTGTACGGCGCCCTCGCCGGCCATCTCCTCGCCCTGCTGCTCGCCGTCGTCATGAGCATCCACCAGCGGAAGCTGCTCGTGCGCTACTCGTTCGGACCGCCCCTGATCGCCGGCACCTTGGCGGTCGTGCTCTTCCACGCCTGTAGACCCCGTCGACGTCACTCGCCGAGATTTCGTCAAATGTGACGAACCCGAGTGGCGCTAATCGGCGCAGAGTGCAGCGGTGTTCTTGAAGAAGGTGGAAGCAATGCCCTACGAGGCGTTGGTGGTCTGACATGTCGAACGCGGTTTCCGATCTCGTCGTTGGACGCCCCCAGGTCCGCACGGCGCTGGCCACGCTCGCCAAGCTGCACCAGCTCACCGAGCCGGCACAGCACGCCGTGCTGCCCACCGGCTTCGACCGTCTCGACGACGCGCTGGCAGGAGGGATCCGTCAGGGCGAGATCGTGCTGCTCGGTGGAAAGCCCGGCGTCGGCAAGACGGTCGCCTCTCTCCAGTGGGCCCGCGCGATGGCGCAACGCGGGATCGTGGCCGTCTACCTCTGCTACGAGCACGACGAACTCACCTTGCTCACGCGACTGCTGTCGTGCGAGTTCGGCGAGATCGTCGCCGCCGCCTCGCCCGGTGCAACCAGCCTGGGGCACGAGGAGCTCCGGGCGCGGATCCGCGACGTCGGCGCTGGCGCGATCACATTGCGCGAGGCGCTCGAGTCCGACCCCCTGCTGCAGCAAGCCCACCACCGGCTCGCCGCCTATGCCGACCGTCTGGTCTTCGTGACTGGGTCCGGGGCGCACACCGACGTCAATGCGATCCGCGACGTGACGCGGGGCTTCGAGGGCCAGCCGACCGCGCTGTTCGTCGACTACGTGCAGAAGGTGCCGGTCTTCCCGACGGTCCCTCGAGAAGGGGAGCGGGTCGGACGCGTCATCGAGAGTCTCAAGCAACTCGCCCTCGACCAGAAGCTGGCGGTCGTCGCCATCGCCGCCGCTGACCAGCAGGGCCTGGATGCCCGTCGCCTGCAGCTTCGCCACTTCCGGGGCTCCACCGCGCTGGTCTACGAAGCGGACGCCATCGTCGTGCTCAACGAGAAGCTCGCCGTGGTGTCGCGGGTCCACATCGCCCACTCACCGCAGCGCGCCGAGGAGTTCCACCGCCAGGTCGTCTTCTCCGTCGAGAAGAACCGCAACGGCAGCTCCCGACGTCCACCTCGAGTTCGAGAAGGACTTCGCCAACTACCGCTTCCACCCCCGTGGCCGCTGGGTCGCCGAGCGGCTCTGGACCGAAGGGTCGATCGAGCAATGAGCGGCCGTGCACATCGCACTCGCCATCGGCTGCTTCGTCCTCACTGACTTGGCGCTGATCGAGCGTCGCGCGGCGGTCGTCTCATCCCCTTCGGCCCGCTGCTCGCGATCGGGACCGTCCTGTCCATCGTCATCGGACCGCTGCTGGCGTCCGGCACCTGATTCATCACTTCACCCCACACGTTCTAGGAGTACCCCCAATGCGCCGCCTGCGGCCCTTCCCCCTCTACTGGTCGGCGATCCTCGCCGTCGTCCTCGGCGCCGTCGCCGTGCCCGCTACAGCCCTCGCCGATGGCGAGGACGCTGGTTCCGACCGACGGCACCGCCCCCCCGGCGGACCCGGCGTCTGCGGCACCGACGCCACCGGCGCCGAGCGAACCGGAGCCCGCTGACGGCGATGACGCGCCCGCTCCGCCGACCACGGCGGAGCCCGGCGACGAACCTGCCGCGCCCGAGTCGCCGGACACCCCGGCTCCCGAGACGACGACGCCGGCGACGGATCCGGCACCGGTGCCGAGCACGCCGCCGCGAACCCAGGCGGGATCGGCCGCCAGCGAGTCACCGACGACTGCGGCGCCTCCCGTCGAGCCGACTCCGGGTGACGACGAGCTCGAGCAGGATGCCTTCGGGTCCTACCCCGACGGGATCGTTCGGCCGATCGCCTTTCCGGTGCTGGGCCCGGTGCGCTACGGCAACGGCTGGGGGAACTGCCGTGACGGCTGCGCCCGCCGCCACGTCGGCACGGACATGATCGGCGTGCGCATGCAGCCGCTGCTGGCCGCGGTCGACGGCACGATCACGCGGATCCGCTACGAGAACGAAGGCACTGCCGGCGTCGTGATCACCATCACCGGTGCCGACGGCTGGTACTACAACTACTTCCACGTCAACAACGACACGCCCGGGACCGATGACGGTGCCGCCGGCCCGGCGTGGCAGGTGTCCCCGCAGCTCACCGTCGGCAGCCCGGTCCGGGCCGGCCAGGTGATCGGGTACATGGGCGACAGCGGCAACGCCGAGGGCTCGGTGCCGCACCTGCACTTCGAGATCCGCCAGCCCGACCGGACGCCCGTGAACCCGTACCCGAGCCTCGTCGCCGCCGAGCAGGGCCCGACATGCGATGAGGCGGCAACGTGGCGGGACCCGAGCGCGGTCTCCGCCGACGCCGTCGCCATCATCCCGCTCGACAACGGCGGTCGCTGGCTGATCGACCGTGAGGGGCACCTCTTCGCGGAGGGCTCCGCCGACGCCACGCCGTCGGGGCCGGCCATCGCCTGCACGCCCACCGAGCCCATCCCGCCCGCGGTTGACGTCCCGGCTCCCCGCGACGGAAACGATTGCCCCCGAGGCGATCGTCCCGTCCGCCGAGGGCACACCGCTGCCGCAGCCGGTTGCTGAGCCCGCCCCGATGCCCCAGCCGATGGCCGAACCCGTGCCCGCGGCGACGCCAGTCGCTGAGCCCGCGCCGGAACCGCCGGCATCGACGACCTGGACCGTCGAGCGAGGGCAATCGCTCTGGCAGATCGCCCAGGAGGCCTACGGGGTCTCCGACGTCGCCTCGACGGTGTCGTTGGTCGAGCTGATCTTCGAGCACAACCGGGCCCACCTGACCGATCCGGACGTCTTGACCGTCGGTACCGACCTGCTGCTCCCAGCGATCTGACGGCCCAGCGTCGGTACGAGCGAAGGAGACACCGCATGCATGAACCTGGGCGGCATCTTCGTCGCCATCGGTGACGAGGTCGAGCACGACGACTACTTCTCCCTCATTCGCGGACGTCCTCGGGCGTGACCCAGTCACACCCGAGAACGGGCGGCGGAATCGAGGTCCGGCTCATGCGGAGGGCCGGACCTCTTCCGCGTCCGGAGATCAGCGTTGTGATACCTCGGTTACCCAATGGTCAGACTCTGAGGCTCGATGATCCTGGTCGAGCAGCTCGTGGTCGCTCATCTCCTCTCCGTCGGCGACGTCATTGCTGCGGCGATGCCAGTGGAGGTCGTCGCACGACGTCACGCCAGACACGGCGATTTCCGAGACGTCGTGAACCACGCCTCGCCTGTTCCTGCTCGTGCTGTTCTCGCGCGTTCCCGTTCCGCTGTTGTGTTCGCGCCGGACTTCACGCACCACGAGCCGCTGACGAGGTCGATGCTCGGGTCGTGCCCTCGATCGTGAATCCGCTCCCCGTGATCGGGAGAACGGCAAGCACGACATTGCCGGTACCCGTGTCGATGAGATCAACGGTCGCGGAATCAGCGCCGGGAAGGAGTGGCACGCCAAACGCCGCGGAGAAGACTGCCGCCTTGCACTCGTGCTCATTGACGCTTCAGCGCAGTTCGACGACGGCGTCGCTCGGGTGCGACCTCAGGTCGACCAGTTCGGTACACCGACCCTCGCCGGCGCGTTTCAGACGTTGCCGCCGCGCGGACGCGATCGCCTAGTGAGGCGGTGGCGTACTCGTTGGTGTGAGGCGGCGAAAGGCATTGTCAACGTGCCGACCTCGAGATACCGCTGTAGCCGAGTTCCGCTGGCGCGTGGATTCAACGAACCCGACAACGTGTTGCCGAAAGCCCCGTCACGCAGCTTCGAGAGGCATTTCGGAGGCTGGGCCCAGTCGTCGGGCTCGTGGGGCGGATTCGGCCGCGGATGCCAATTCGTCGCTGATGGGCCGGTCCGGCGTAAGTGACCTGGGTTGTGGCGTCGGCGTGCTGGTCGCGACGTGGAACATGCCCACCATCACCGGGAGGATCACGACCCAGCTGACGAGGAGGATGAGGGCGAGCATCACGCCGGCGTGCCTTCGTGACGGTCGATGGTGGGAGCCCACTGTCTTCACCACACTTGATGAATTGCGATCTGTAGAACGTGACCGCGCGGGGTCTTGACCGCTCGGTGAGGGGTGGTTCAGGATGACGTTCGAGGAGCTGCAGTGGGGGCTGTCAGACCCGGCACCCGCACAGTGGCGGCCTTGGCCGTGGAGCTCAACGAGGGAGGAGAACCATGGGTGTCATGCGTCGTACTGGCGTGTTCGTCGCTGCAGCTGGCCTGGCGGCTGCGGTCGTTGCGCCAACAGTCAGCGCCCACCAACGGAGCGGTCCGGTGGTGACGCACCTGGCCGAGTTCGGGAGCGATGACTTCGTCACGGGCAGCACGATCGGTCCCGAGGGGGCGCTCTACGTGACGGACGGCGTGGCGGGTGCGGTGCTGCGCATCGACCGCCGCTCCGGAGCCGTCACAACGTATGCCGACGGGTTGCCACCGAAGGCGTTCCCTGGTTTCGACATCGGCGGCCCGGTCGACGTCGAGTTCGTGGGACGCACGGCGTACGTGCTCGTGACGCTGGTGAGCGGCAAGTTCGGCGACGAACCGTTCGGCGATCCGGATGCCAAGAATGGCCTCTACCGCGTCGAGCGCGACGGCTCGGTCACGCTCGTCGCCGATCTCGGCCAGTGGTCGGTGGACAACCCGCCGAAACCGGCGTTCTTCGTCGACACCGGCGTGCACTTCGCGCTGGAGACCTACCGTGGCGGGTTCCTGGTGACCGACGGCCACCACAACCGGGTGCTGTTGGTCGACCGCGACGGTTCGATTCAGGAGTTCGCCACGTTCGGGAACGTGGTGCCGACCGGGCTCGAGACAACCGCCGGCGACGTCCTCGTCACCCAGATGGGCCCGATCCCACACGTTCCGGAGGACGGCAAGGTCGTCGCCCTGCGGGCGGGATCGGAGCCGCGCGTCGTTGCCAGCGGCGCGAGCATGCTCATCGACGTCGAGCGAGGGGCCGGCAGGCTGTACGCGGTCTCACAGGGCCAGTGGGACGGTGTCGGTGAAGGCTCCCGAGCCTTGCCGAACACGGGCCGGTTGCTCGTCGTCGGGCGTGACGGCGAGCTGACGCCGGTCCTCGACGCCGAGGGCGACGAGCTCGTACTGGACCGTCCAACGTCGGTGGAGTTCCTGGGGACCACCGGATACGTCGTGTCGGTGACGGGAGACGTCTACCGCGTCGAGGGCCTCTGATCCCGATCGATCAGACGCCGCCCGCCCGCTTCGTTCATCCGCACCGCCGTTCCGCCAAGAAGCGCGTCAAGCAGCTTCGACAGCTATCGGGACGGCTGGGCCCGTGTGTTGGGCTGATGGGGCGGATGCGGGCGCCGCTGCCAATTCGTCGCTGATGTGCCGGTGTGGCGTCAGTGACCTGGGTTGTGGCGTCGGGGTGCTGGTCGCGATGTGGAACATGCCCACCATCACCGGGAGGATCACGACCCAGCTGACGAGGAGGATCAGGGCGAGCATCACGCCGGCGTGCCTTCGCGACGGTCGATTGTGGGGGCCTCAGGAAGTGGGCTGACTTGGCGTTGCATGTGGGGTTCTTTGGGTTGGTTGCGGAGTGGGGTGAGTGCGACGGTGCCGTTGGACAGCGTCGAGTCAAGATTGACGTCGGTGAACCCAACTGTCTTCCTCACACTTGATGAATTCCGTGTGAGGCGACCACCGGTCGACGTCGAGTTCATGGCACACGTCTCGCTCCGCTAGCGCCTCGCTAGCACGAGGTTCAGCCATGAGCTGTAGGTCGGCGTGAAGTGGAGCGTGAACCGGGGATGGCGCAGCAGCCATCGTTGGATCGCTGCGGTCTTGTGAGTGGCGTTGTTGTCGACGATGACGTGCACGTCCAAGTCGGCGGGAACGCTGTGGTCGATCAGGTTCAAGAAACGCCGGAACTCCTCCGCGCGATGCCGTGGTGTCATGTCGGTGATCACGTGGCCCGAAGCCACATCCAAGGCGGCGTAGCGGTTGGTCGTGCCATGCCGGCGGTAGTCGTGCGTGCGCCGCTCCGGGTGCCGGGGATCAGGGGCAGGACTGAGCGGTGCGGTCGAGCGCTTGGATCTGTGACTTCTCGTCGACGCACAGCACCACCTCGCCTCCGGCGGATTGAGGTAGAGCCCGACGATGTCACGGACCTTGTCGATGAAGAGCGGGTCCGGTGACAGCTTGAAGGTGTCGACAAGGTGCGGCTTGAGCCCAAAGGCCCGCCAGATCCATATCACCTCAACCTCATCGTGCGGGCTGCACCCAGAAGGTGCATCCGACCTGCACAAGGAGCCTTACCGTGTCCACCCCCCGAGTCCACCCGACGCCCCGGCGTCATCGTCGCCGCAATGCGCTGTACCTGAGCGGCGCCTTGCTGGCGCTGTCCGGAGCCGCCTCCGTCTCCCCGGCACTGGCCAGTGAGGAGCCTCTTCCGGGAGACCCGAGTGACCAGATCGAATACCCCTTTGCCACATGCTTCGGACTGCCCGTTGACATGTGGGTGCTCCCCGGCGGAGGCACCTTCTACGGCGACAACAACGACAACGTGATCATGGGCACCGGTGGCGACGACACCATCTACGGCGAAGGCGGTATCGACCGCATCTGTCAGCCAGAGAGTGAGCGCACATCGGGACTCGTCGGTCTCGACCCGACCGCCGACGATGGCATCGACACGATCCACGGTGGCGGAGGCGGCGACTTCATCGACGGTGGCACGGATGGCGACCAGATCTACGGCGACGTGGGTGCAGACGTCCTGCGTGGCGGTGCCGAGAACGACGTCCTCGACGGCGGTCCGGACAACGACACGCTGCGTGGCGAAGACGGCGATGACGGTCTCGCCTGCGGCAGCACCGGGGTGGACAATGACGTCGCCTACGGCGGCCCAGGCGCCGACTTCCTCGATCCGAGCGCCCCTCAGGCCGACTGCGAGGTGTTCGTGCCGTGAACACGGGCGGCCGCCGGGGCTAGGGCCGATGCCCGGGCTTCGGCGCGCAGTCGTCATGGAAGACTTCAGCTGTGGCAGAGCGACCCGAGCTGCCTGAACGGTGGGTGCGGCGACTGCGGGCTCTGCTCGTCGACCGCTTTCCGGAGTGCGTCGAGGAGCATGCCTGGGTCGGCGTGCGGTGGCAGGTGGGTCAGGCGACGATCGCCCACGCCTTCGGCGGTGAGGACGGAATCTTCCGGATCACCTTTCGGGCCGAGGCCGACGAGGTGATGGCGTTCCAGCATCTCGGTCAGCCGTACTTCAAGGCGAGCTGGGGCGTCAACGTCGTCGGGATCGTTCTCGACGGCGACACCGACTGGGTGGAGCTGGCCGAGCTGTTGACCGACTCCTATTGCATCCAGGCACCGGCGCGGCTGGCCAGGCTGGTGGAGAGGCCGGCGTGACGGGCCGCGCCCGGCGACGGCCCGCCGCTATCTGACAGGCACGTGTTGCGGGCAGTACTCGGACCCGCGCACAGCGCCTGCGCGGCACGGCTTGCCCGCCTTGGTCGTGCCGCGGCACTGATTCGACGCCGGCTTCGCCGGACCGCCGCCACCGGTGGCATGCGGCCCACAAAACGGTGAACCGGCCATCGCGCCGTTGCGGCACGGCGTCCCGTCACGCTTGAGGGCCGCGCACGTGCTCATTCGCTGGCCGGCACCCGAAGGCGCATCGATCGCCGGCACCACGGTCACTCTCGCCTCGGGTGTGCGACGTGTCGTCGGCCGCCCGGCCTGCTGACGGCCGTCGTTCCACCGGCCGTGCCTGCACTGTGTACACACGTAGTCAGGCTGCGAGCGGGTCATCTCTCCCGTGGCCTTGCGCGACCGGTTGTCCCACCATTGGTGCCCGCCGCAGGTCGGGCACTGGCCAAGGCGCTCGTCATTGGCCATGCGGTCCATGGAGCTCAGCGGCGGAAGCGTCTTGGAAGGCACAACGTCTGGCTGCGACGCGGTCGATGTCGGTTCGTGCTGCCACTGCGATCTCCGGCCCGTCACGTCCTCGACACTGAGAGAAGGTCGTGCCGGTGAGCGCCGCCGCTCAGGTCAGGGCTTGTCGTCAGCGCCGATCATGACGAACGCCATGGTGCAGTTCCGATCGCTGCGGTTGCGCCAGGCGTGGCGTGTTCCGTTCTGCACGATGACATCGCCGGGGCCGAGCAGCACCTCGCCGTCGTCGAGTTCGAGCACGAGTTGACCATCGAGGACGACACCGACATCAACGGTTTGCGTGGTGTGCATGCCTGGGCGGTCCGGGTCGTAGTGGCCGGCTGCTCCTGGCACCTTGGCCTCCATTTCACGTGCCAAGTCGTCGCCCTGGAGATCCGCCGGCGCTGGCGTCGAGTCGGGCGGGAACGTGGCCACGATGCAGCGGAACCCGACCGTCGGCGGGAACCAGCTCGTGGTCGCCGGACGAGCTCCATCGCTCGGCGCCTGCGCCGGGCCGTCCACGCCCCAGATGTCGAACAGTGCGGCCGTTGGCGACGAACTCAACACGATCGGCGGCACCGCTTCGTCCGAGACCACGCGCGACCGCCCGTACTCATCGACGCCAGTCACCACCCGTCGGGTCATACGTCGTGGTGCGATCGTGCGGGGTCTGGTCATTCGTCGCTCGACCCTGTGATCCGCCAATCGTGCCACGGACACGGCTCCGTTAGATTCGGTGCTCGTCGCGGTCAAGTGCGAAGGTGTCGGTTCATGCTCAAGATTGGTTACCGAATCCGCCTGCGGTCGCGTAAGGGCCCGGACCGGGAAGGCGTCATCACGGCCGTGACGGGATCGATGCTCCGGGTGCGATGGCAGACGGAAGACGAGACGACGATCGTTCCGGCACCGGGAACGTTGACCGTGCTCGCCCCGGCGCCGCCCCAGAAGACCGCGGCCAAGAAGACGGCGGCGAAGAAGACGGCGGCCAAGAAGACCGCGGCGAAGAAGACCGCGCCCAAGAAGACCGCGGCGAAGAAGACGGCGCCCAAGAAGACGGCGCCCAAGAAGACCGCGGCGAAGAAGACGGCCAAGAAAGCCGCCCCATGACGGGCGGCAGCATCACGACGACGAGGTGACCGACAATGGTCGCGTGAGTTCGCTTCGGCGTGAACTTGGCGACGGCCTGATACTGCGATCAGCCCGTTACGACGACGGCGCTGAACTGGTCGA
Organism: uncultured Acidimicrobiia bacterium; assembly: GCA_963774635.1. Lineage (GTDB taxonomy): Bacteria > Actinomycetota > Acidimicrobiia > Acidimicrobiales > Ilumatobacteraceae > JALZMG01. The sequence continues at coordinate 310,904 of CAVZFS010000020.1, read as the reverse complement.
CTTCAACGCGACGATGCATGCCGACGCCGGCCTGCCCGGGTCGACGCTGGCGGAGTGGACGCGGGACCTGTTCGAGACGCCACACCCGACGTTTCGGATCGAACGGGACGTGACGGTCGTGGAGGACACCGCGTCGGGGCGGATCGTGTCGGCGCTCTTCCTGATCCCACAGGTGTGGTCGTACGCAGGAGTGCCGCTCAAGGCTGGTCAACCAGAGCTGATCGCCACCCACCCCGACTACCGCCGCCGCGGGTTGGTCCGCGCCCAGTTCGAGGTGATCCACGACTGGAGCCGGGCTGGCGGGCAGCTCTGGCAGTTCATCGCCGGCATCGCCTGGTACTACCGCCAGTTCGGCTACACCTACGCGGTCGATCTGCCACCTCGTCCGATTCTGTGGCTCGGTGAGGCACCATCGCCGTCGACGGAGTTCTCGCTACGCACGGCGACACACAACGACGTCGCGTTCCTCGCCGAGCTCGAAGCCCAAGCCCCGAGCGGCACGACGCTCGGCCCGCTGCGCGGCCGGGACGGATTCACACTGGAATTGGCGCGACGACCGGGCGGCCTGCTCGCCTGCGAGATCCTCGTCATCGAGTCGACGACCGAACCGACACATCGGTCGGCTACATCGCCTATCAACGTCGGCTCAACGATGGCCTCGTGTCATTGTGGGCTGTCGAACTGCGCCGCGGTACCAGTTGGCTCGGACCCACAGCTGCCGTCGTCGCCCATCTGCACCGATTCGTGCGTGATCACCCCGACGGTCCCGGGCGAGGTGTTCGCTTCGCCCTGCCAGCTGGACATCCGGCGGCACGCTGTGCGTCGACCCAGCTCGGTTGGGCGTCCCCCGGCACGTACGGGTTGTACATCCGGGTACCCGATGTGATCGACTTCTTACGCACCATCGCTCCCGTGCTCGAGGAGCGGTTGGCGGCCTCACCAGCGGTCGCCTGGACCGGTGAGCTTCGCATCGACCTGTACCGAGGTGGGCTCCGGCTCCGCTTCGATGAGGGACGGCTCGCAGAGATCGAGCCGTGGGCGGCGCCGCCGGCCGGCAGCTCTGAACGCCCCGCCGACGCCGGCATTCCGCGCGACGACTTCCTTCACCTGCTGTTCGGCAACCGCACCATCGAGGAGCTCGAGCGAACGACCGCGGACTGCCTCCTCAGCACCGATGCGGGCGCATTGCTGCTCGACGTTCTCTTCCCGCCGATGCCGACGTCGACGTGGGAGTTCGGCTGAACCCCAAGCCACCGCGCTGAGCGGTGATCGGTCTCAGGCGCGATAGCCGAGGATCGATTTGGTCTCGAGGAACTCCTCGATGCCGTGCTCGCCCCACTCGCGCCCGTTGCCCGACTGCTTGTAGCCACCGAACGGCGCGTTGAGGTCGTTGGGCGCGCCGTTGACGTGGACGTCGCCGCTGCGGATGCGACGGGCGATCGCCCGGGCACGATCGGCACTCCCGGACACGTACCCGGACAGGCCGTACGCAGTGTCGTTGGCGATTCGCACCGCGTCGTCGTCGTCGTCGTAGCCGATCATCACCATGACCGGCCCGAAGATCTCTTCACGGGCGATCGTCATGTCGTTGGTGACGTTGGAGAAGACGGTCGGCTGGACGTAGTAGCCCGTCTCCAGGCCCTCCGGTCGACCGGGTCCGCCCGCCTCGAGGGTGGCGCCCTCGGCCAGACCCTTCTCGAGGAGGCTCTGGATCCGGGCGAACTGGACGTCGGACACCACGGGGCCGATCCGCGTCGACTCGGCGTTGGGGTCGCCGACAACGATGTTCTTTGCGGCCTCAGCCGCAATCTTCGCCGCCCGGTCCATGAGGTCCGTCGGCACGAGCATGCGAGATGGCGCGTTGCACGACTGCCCGGAGTTGGAGCACATCAGGTTCATGTCTCGAGTGATGACGGCGTCGAGGTCAGCGTCGTCGAGGACGATGTTGGCCGACTTTCCGCCGAGCTCCTGGGCGACTCGCTTGACCGTCGGCGCGGCGTTCTTCGCGACCTCGATGCCGGCGCGCGTCGATCCGGTGAACGACACCATGTCGACGTCAGGATGACAGGCCAGCGCAGTACCGACCGTCGGCCCGTCGCCGTGCACGAGGTTGAAGACGCCGGCGGGGACGCCGGCTTCCTCGAGGATCTCGGTGAAGATGACGGCGTTGAGCGGGGCCACCTCGGAGGGCTTGAGGACCATGGTGCACCCGGCCGCGAGGGCCGGCGCGACCTTGCACGTGATCTGGTTGATCGGCCAGTTCCACGGCGTGATGAGGCCGCAGACGCCGACCGGCTCGCGCACGAGCAGGGTCGTGCCCAACTCCTGCTCGAACTCGAACTCGGCGAGCACTCGCCGGGCGGTGAGCAGGTGGCCGAGACCGGCCGGTGCCTGCGCCGTCGAGGCGAGCGACATCGGAGCACCCATCTCGCTGCTGATCGTCTGGGCGAGCTCGGGCATCCTCACCTGGTACACGGCGACGATGCGATCGAACACCGCAAGGCGCTCATCGACCGACGTCTGCGACCAGGACTCGAACGCCGCCCGCGCCGCCGCCACCGCAGCGTCGACATCGGCCGGCCCACCCATCGCGATCGTGGCGATGACCTCCTCGGTCGCCGGGTTCACAACCGGCAACGTGTCGGTGCCCGAGGGATCGACCCACGTGCCGTTGATGAAGAACTGTCCAGCGTGCTCCATGCACCCGACTCTACGTCGGCTGGTCAGGTGGTGACCTTGGGAGGTCAGGCGGGGTAGGTGCTGATCTCGGTCGCTTTCACGGACGCCCAGACGCGGTCGCCGAGTTGCAGGGTCAGGGCGTCGAGCGCGGCGGGGGTGATCTCGGCGACGAGCGGGATGTCACCGCTGAGTCGGACACGCACGCGGTCGGCTTGGCGGTCGACGTCGGCGACGGTGGCGGCCCACACGTTGCGCGGGCTGCCGCCGGGCGGTGCTGAGTAGATGGCGACGGCGTGGGGCTGGATGACGGCGAACACCTCACCGCTCACCGGGTCGGCCGAGATGATCCGTCCGCCGGTGTCGGTGGTGATGGCGCCCTCGTTGCCGGTTCCCCGCAACAGGTTGACGCCGACGAGGTCGGCGATGTAGCGGGAGCGGGGGTGGGCGGTCACGTCGGCGAGCGTGCCGGTCTGGACGACGTGGCCGCGTTCGAAGATGACCACCCGGTCGGCGAGGGCGTAGGCGTCGACGGGATCGTGCGTGACGAGCAAGCGGACCCCGTCGAACGTCTCGAGGTGCCGGCGGAGATCTCGACGGACGTCACCGCGGGTGCCGGCGTCGAGTGCGGCGAGTGGTTCGTCGAGCAGGAGCAGCCGCGGCTCGGTGGCCAGCGCCCGGGCCAGGGCGACACGCTGGGCCTGACCGCCCGACAGCGCGCGGGGCCGGTGCTGGGCGTGGTCGGCCAAACCGACGCGAGCCAACCAGGCAGCGGCTCGATCGCGGGCGACCGCTTTGGGGACCTTGCGAGCGCGCAGCCCGAAGGCGACGTTCTCGACGGCGGTCAGATTGGGGAACAGCAGGTAGTCCTGAAAGACGACGGCAACCGGCCGCTGCTCGGGCCGCACGAAGACGTCCGTGTTGGGATCGTCGAGTGGTTCACCGTCGAGCTCGATACGGCCCGCATCGATGGGGAGCAGGCCGGCTAGGCAGCGGAACAGAGTGGTCTTGCCGGACCCGTTGGGACCGAGCACGGCGACGGTCTCGCCGCCCTTGGCGCTGAGGTCCACGTCGAGGCGGAACGTCCCGAGTGTGCGCACGACGCGCGCTTCGAGTGTCATGTGGTGGCTGGGCGGCCACCGCCGAGGAAGCGATCGCGCAGCGCGACGAGCACGCCGAAGGAGACGGCGATCAGCACGAGGCTGAGCACGATCGCTTCGTCAGGATTGATCTCGTTGGTCAGGTAGATGGCCAAGGGCATCGTCTGGGTGCGGCCGGGGAAGTTGCCGGCGAAGGTGATTGTTGCACCGAACTCGCCCAGCGCACGGGCCCACGCCAGCACGGCGCCGGCGATGAGACCAGGTCGGATGGCCGGCAGTGTCACCCGCCGGAAAACGTGCCAGCGGGACGCGCCGAGTGTGCGGGCGGCGTCCTCGTAGCGGGTGTCGAGCTGACGAAAGCGCGGCCTCGACGGTGATGACGAGGAACGGCATGGCGACGAAGGTTTGGGCGACGATCACTCCGGCGGTGGTGAACGGCAGGGTGAACCCGAACCAGCGGTCGAGGTACTGGCCGAGCAGGCCACGCCGTCCGAGCGAATAGAACAGCGCGACGCCGGCGACCACGGGTGGGAGGACCATCGACAGCGTGCACAGGGCGCGGACCAGTCCCCGGCCGGGAAACGCCACTCGGGCCAGCAGCCACGCCAGCGGCACGCCGAACAGCAACGCAGCGAGGGTCGCCCACATCGAGCACCACAGCGACAGTCGCAGCGCCGTCAGGGCGCTGTCCGAGGTCAGGATCGACCACGCGTCACCCCACGGCGCCTTCCACAACAGCCCGATGAACGGCAGGGCGAAGAACGCGATCGCGACCCCGGCGAGGATCAGCGCCGGAACCGGCAGCCGTTCCTGCCCGACCCGGCGACGGCGGACGGCGATCGAGGGAACGGGCGCCGGCTCGGTCACGGCGGCCCGAACCCGTGCTCGGCCAGGATCGCCTGCCCCTCGATACCGAGCAGGAAGTCGATGAACGCCTCGCCGACCTCGGTGTTCTGCGACGCGGCGACCGTAGCGATCGGATACTCGGCGACGACGTTGATGTCCACGGGGATCTCGACCATCTCGGCCGCGTCGCCGGCGGCGATCACGTCGGTGACGTAGACGATCCCCGCGTCGGCCTCACCGGCGGTCACCTTGGTGACCACGCCCCGTACGTTCTGCTCCAGGCTCACCGGGGTGACGGCCACGCCAGCGGCGGTGAAGATCTGGTTGGCGTAGTTCCCGCACGGGACCTCCGGCGCGCAGATCACCGTCTTGATGTCGGGATTGGCGAGATCGGCAACACCGGTGATCCCCAGCGGATTGTCCGGGGCCACGATGATCGTCAGCAGGTTCGACGCGAAGATCACCGGATCGCTGCCATTGAGGGCCGCGTCCGTGAGCTTGTCCATGTTGGCCGTGTCAGCAGAGGCGAACACGTCCGCCGGTGCGCCCTCGATGATCTGCTGCACCAACGCTGAGGACGCGTCGAAGCTGAACTCGGCCTTGGCGTCAGGGTTGGCGGCAGTGAACGCCGCGCCGACCTCGGTGAAGGACTCGGTCAGCGACGCCGCAGCGAACACGGTGATGTCGCCCGCCACCACAGGCGTGGTGCTGGCCGGCGCCGCGCTGGTCGCCGCTGCCGCAGTGGTCGTCGTCGGTTCGGCGTCGTCGTCGCCACCGCACCCGGCGACGAGCGTCAGCACCGCGACGGAGGCGATGGGCAGACGGAATGACCTCCTCATGGGCGCCGACTGTAGTCAGGTTGTCAGGTCTACTACTGAGGAGCTGAGTATTCTGTGCCCATGCCCTCGATGGCGACGATTGGCGCTCGTGGCAGCGGCACCGCGGACTCGTCGACGGCCGACGTGCCGTTCGCCGAGCGCGTCTGTCTGGCCCTGATCACGCAGAAGGTGTCGCACGGCTGGGCGTTGGGGAGCCTGCTCGCTCCCGACGGCGAGGTCGGCCGGATCTGGTCGCTGAGCCGTCCCCTGACCTATCGCGCCATCGACGGGCTCGTGGACAAGGGCCTGATCACTCGCCGTGGGCACGCTGCTGGTCGCGGCCGCGACCGGGTGATCCTTGCCCCGACACCTGGAGGCCGCCGCGCGGCCCGGCGCTGGCTCGACGAACCTGTGCAGCACCTCCGCGACGTACGCACCGAACTGCTCGTCAAGCTCCACCTCCGAGCGCGGATCGGCCTGGACAACGAGCCGTTGCTTGCTGTCCAGCGGCAGATCTTCGCCCCGGCCATCGAGGTGCTCACCTCCAGTGACGTCGACGACGACCTCGTCGATGTCTGGCGCCGGGAGAGCGCCCGCGCCGTGCGCCGATTCCTCGACCATGCCCTGTATCCGTCGAGCGACGCCATCGCCACCAAACCCGAGATCCAACTCAGCGCCCGCAACCAGCTGCACAGCGTGATCACGAAAGTCCGTCACGGCGAGGTGATGTCAACGGTCAACGCCGTGCTCGGTGACGGCCAGCCTCTCACCGCGGCGATCACCAAGGACGCCGCCACCGACTTGGACCTCGCCCCCGGCGACTCCGTTGTCGTCATCATCAAATCCACCGAGGTGATCGTCGCCAAGGAGTCTCTCGTCGGCGAACAACGCCAGTAGAAATGGATCGCCATGCAACTCAGCGCACGCAACCAACTCCAGGCCAAAGTCGACACCGTCACCCACGGTGAGGTGATGTCAACGGTCCGTGTCACGCTCCCCGGCGGTCAGCACGTCACCGCTGCCATCACCAAGGACGCGGCCGAGGAGCTCGCCTTCGCCGTCGGCGACGACGTCATCGTGGTCATCAAGTCCACCGAGGTGATGCTGGCCAAGGGCTGAATACCTTGTGTCGATGGGAGCGCTCGTGTCCATCGGCCGGGCAAACACGGTCTTGTACTGTGAACGATGGCGGGAGACCGTCGAGTTCTACCGGTCCGTGCTCGGACTCGCCGTGGAGTTCGACAACGATTGGTTCGTCGAGTTCCGACTGACGGCGTCCTCGTTCCTGAGCATCGCTGACGCGGCGCGGGCGAGCATCGGCGCGGTCGGTGGCCAGGGCGTCACCTTGACCTGGATGGTGCCCGATCCGGCTGCGACGCGCACCCTGCTGGAGGACCGCGGCATCGACGTGACGCCGATCGAGCGGCGGTGGGAAGCGAACGTGTTCTATTGCCACGACCCGGAGGGCCACCGGATCGAGTTCTGGTCGAACGACACCTGACGCCCGCAGCTGTCGCGCCACGGGTACGACGCCGACTCGGCCGGTTCCGGGCGTGAACGACGCACTCCCCGGGTATCCGGAGAGCGGCCGAAAGGGGAGCGCATGTCGAAGCTGACAGCGAAAGAGCGAGCTGCGCTCAAGCCGTCGCAGTTCGGACTGCCGGACAAGGCTCGCACCAAGGAAGCACGCAAGGAGCCCGGGAACTACCCGATGCCCGACGAAGGCCATGCCGTCAGCGCCGTGCGCCTGGCCAAGAAGAACCACAAGGACGGCAACCTGTCGACCGCCGACTACGAACGGATCCGACGCAAAGCACACAAGATGCTCAAGAACGACTAGCGCCGATCGGCGCTGCTCAAGCGAGTTGCTTGACCGTGTAGGCGTCGGTTCGGTCGCGGTCCGTGATGAAGTGGGAGGCGGCGGCCATACGGCGATCGGCCATCGTGCACAGATCCCGTGCGGTGGCGAGGTTGCCGGCCTCGGCCGCGATGCGAGCCAGTGCGTCGAGGGCGAAGACCTCCACGTGGGCGTCGTCGTGGTCACGGGCCTCATCGAGGATTGCGATGAGACGCTGCTCCGCGCCGGAATCCCGTTTCTCGATGTCGATGGCGGCAAGCAGGCATTCGCCGAGCGCGGCCTGTTCGCCACCTCCGGCGGCGCGGTGCCACGCCGCAGCTGCTTCGAGCGCGGCACGCGCTCGTGCGTCGAGGCCGAGTGCACGCAGCACGCGCCCGAGATGCACGCGGGCGAGCGCGGCGAGGCGGACATCACCGGTGGCCTCGGCCTTGTCGATGGCGAGCTCGAGGGTGATGGATCCAGCCTCGTAGTCACCGTTCTGGCACTGCGCTCGTCCGAGGCTGGACAGCTGGTAGGCCTCTGTCTGCAGGAAGCCGAGGCGTCGCGACGTCTCCGCGGCACTGGTGAGGTGGACGACGGCGTCGTCGAAGCGGTGCTGGAGGCGGGCCAGTTCGCCGAGCACAGCATCGCGGCGGACGTGGAGCCACGGGTCGTCCACGCGTCGCAGCCAGTGTTGGACGTGATCGACAGCCTCCACGCTGCGTTGCTGGTCACGAGCGGAGATTGCGGCCCTGGCAGCGAAGAGCCAGTTGGCGGCCTGATCCCATGGCCGGTCGAGCGCGGCGTAGAGCGCGTCACTGCGATCGGTGAGTGCCATCGCCTGATGGAACGCGCCGTCGTGTGAGACGACGTAGGCGAGGAAGTAGGAGCAGCGCGCCTGAAGCTCCACATCGCCGATGGCGTCGGCCACGGCGCTGGCTGCCTCGATGTGCTCGCGGGCAGGTTCGAGGCGACCTGCCGAAGCCTCGATCCACGCGGCGAGGAGGAGGGCGGCGGCCCTGTCTCGGACAGGGGCGGCGTCGCCGGCCGCGTCGACTGCGCTCATGATTCGTTGTGCACCTCGGCTGTCGCCGAGCACGACCCAGGCCCAGCCGAACCCGTTGACGAGGTGGAGCGCCAGGAGCGCGTCGTGGACGGTGCTCCAGGCCAGGGCGGCGTCGATGTTGGCGCGCTCGGCGCGGGCGAAGGCGAGATGGTCGGCCTGACGGCTGCTGCGCACTCCCTGGGTGGAGGATCCGGCAGCTTCGGCGAACCATGCGGCGTGAGCAGCGAGGGCGCGCTCGGACACCCCGGCGTCGGTCATCGCTTCCAACGCGAACGCTCGGACGCTGTCGAGTAGCCGGTAGCGGACGCACTTCGACGTGCTCTCCTCGTCGACGATCACGAGCGATCGACTGGCCAGCCGGCCAACCACGTCGATCGCCGCGGCCGCCGGCACCTCGAGCGCCGCCAGGACGAACTCGACGGCCGGTAGTGGGGCACCACCAGCGAACGTGGCGAGGGCCCACAAGCCCCGCTGGTCGTCCGGGAACAACAGGTCGTAGCTCCATCGGATCGTCGACTTGAGTGCTCGACGGCGCTCCGACCGGCGGCTGGTCGGGTCGCTCAACACGTTGAACCGATGGTCGAGGCGCCGCGTGATCTCCTCGATCGAGAGCGTCTTGGTTCGTGCCGCGGCGAGCTCGATCGCCAGCGGCAGACCATCCAGTGATCGACACAGTTCATGCACCGCTTCGTCGACCTCGATTGGCGTGCGATGCATGCGTTGTGCACTGGCTCGGCGGGTGAACAACTCGACGGCGTCCGAGAGCGCCAGCGGAGCGAGCTCGAACACGGCCTCTCCATCGACGTCGAGTGGAACCTGGCTGGTGCAGAGGATGCGCAGCCGGGGGGCGGCGTCGAGGAGCCGAGTGGTGAGCGCTGCGGCGGCGTCGATGACGTGCTCGCAGTTGTCGAGGATCACCAACGCCGACGTCTGTTTGAGGCGCTCGACCAGCGCCGCCTCGCCGCTGACGTTCAACGCGGCGATCAACGTGTCGATGACGTCGTTTGCCGTGACCGCTGTCTCGAGCCGAGCCAACCACACGCCACCGGTCCCGACGCCGTTCGACTCGCTCAGTCCGCGGCTTGTCGCGATGGCCACGGCCGTCTTGCCGACACCTCCTGGTCCCACGATCGCCACAAGCCGCTCGCGAGCGAGGAGCTCGGTGAGGGCTGCGACCTCCGTCTGGCGACCGACGAGTTCGGCAGACATCGACGGCAGGTTCCCTGCCGGCGTGTCGGGGTCGACGGGTCCTGCTGCCGCGACCGGGCGCGCCGAGAGACTCGTCGTGAACGAGGATCAGTTGCTCGAGTTGCTGCAGTTGCGGCCCAGGGTCGAGGCCGAGCTCATCGGCCAGATGGATCCTCACCCGTCGGTACGTCGCCAGTGCATCGGCCTGGCGTCCGGCCCGGTACTGCGCGGTGATCAGCAGTTCCCACAGGGCTTCCTGGTACGGGTACGTCGCCACGGCCACTTCCAGTTCGCCGATGACATCGCCGACGTCGCCGAGCCGCAACCGCGCCGCGAACTGGGTCTCGACGAGGCTCATCCGTGCCTCTTCGAGCCGTGCCTTGTGCGGGTTGACCCAATCCCCGTCCCCGGCGGCCGGGAGCAGTTCCCCGCCGTACCGCTGCAATGCCGACGCGCACAGGTCGGCGGCTGCGCGGTCGTCGCCGACGTCGAGCAGACGAGAAACCGCGACCGCATCGCCCAACACGGCCAGCGCATCGACCGCGGACGGATCGACGGCCAGCTTGTAGCCATCATCGCCGCTGGTGATGACGGGTGGTTCCCCGAGCGCCCGCCGCAGTTTGGCGATCTTCGATTGCAACGTGTTGCGGCGGGTGTTGACCGCATCGGCAGCCCACAGGTCGTCGACCAAGCGGTCTGTGCGGACGAGCAGGCCGGCCTCGAGCGCGAGGCGGACCAGCAACTCCGAGCTCTTCCCGCCTGGCACACGCACGAGCTGGCCGTCGCGTCTGACCTCGAGCGGGCCCAGCAGCGAGACCTGCAACACGACCGAAGCGTACGACCCGCTCTACGAACGCGGTCCTCGTGCTCGCCCGACCGCGTCGGAGGCGATCCAGGCGACGATCAGACTGTCCGGGTAGTCGACCAGGTGGTCGCGGACCAACGCGTCGACCAGCTCCCGTTGCTGCTCCAGGTGGGCGCGTGCGATCGCGACGATCTGTCGATCGCGGCTCGTTGCTGCAACGGTCGCAGCCCGGTCGAGCCGGTCCGGCAACCGCTCGAGCAGAGCAGCCATCGCGATCAGGACCGCGTCGTCGATCTTGGCGGCGTGCGCCACGACCCACGAACCCGCCTCGATGTCACCACCGATCGCGCTGCGGATCATGGCCTCGACGCCGTCGTGATTCATGCCGCGAGCTTCGACGTCGCCGCTGACACCTCGATGACAAGACGTCACGGACGGGTGCGCCAGGTGTCAGACCCGTGTCACGACGACCCCTCACGATGTGACTCAGCGGGCCGAACAGCTCGCATCGGCTCCCGAAGCCACACCGATCACACCCGAAGGGATCTCTCATGGACATCGTCACCGTCACCCAGCCCGCCGTCAGCTCTTCCACCGACGTGCACCCGGCCCGATTCGGGCTTCGACCGTGGTGGCGATGGATGCTCGTGGCGCTCGCCTTCCCCGTGGCCGGTTACACGGCACATGCCGTCGCCGGACCGGTCGACTCGGTTTCGGCCGCCATCCTCGGCGGCGTGATCACCGGTGCAGGGATCGGTGCCGCGCAGTGGGCGCTCCTGCGTCGCCGGGGCATCAGTGTCGGCTGGATTCCGGCCACCGCTGCCGGGCTCGGCGCCGGACTGGCCGCCGGCGCCGCACTCGTCTCCTATCGCACCGACATCTCATCGCTCGTGCTCATGGGTGCGATCTCCGGACTCGCCGTGGGCATTGCCCAAGGAGCCATGCTCGGCAGCGTCAAGCGCATGCTGCTGTGGACCGTGGCGACCGCCGCCTTGTGGGCGATCGGCTGGACGGTCACCACGGCCGGTGGCATCAGCGTCGATGAGCAGTGGGTCGTGTTCGGGGCCTATGGCGCGATCACCTCCACGTTCCTGCAGAGCATGATCGTCAGGACGTTCATCCCGGCCGAGGTGGCGACGTCATGACCGCCCGCACGCACGTCGTGTTCGGCACCGGGCCCGCCGGCCGGGCCGTTGCCGACGCACTCCTCAGCCAAGGCACCCGGGTTCGCATGGTCAACCGCAGCGGCACCCGGGCGTTGACCGGCGTGGAGACCATCGGCGGCGACGCCACCGACAAGGCGTTCGCACGAGAGGTCTCCGCGGATGCCGAGACCGTGTACTTCTGCCTCAACGCCGCCCACTACCACCGCTGGGCCCAAGAGTTCCCGCCACTCCAGGAGGCCGTCGTCGAAGCTGCCGCGTCGGCGAGCGCCAAGCTCGTCGTCCTCGAGAACCTGTACATGTACGGCCCCACCCCCGAGGCGCTCCATGAGGCCACCCCGGTCAACCCGACGAGCGCGAAGAGCCGGACGCGCGCCGCCATGTCCGCCGATCTCCTCGCCGCCCACCAACGTGGCGACCTCCGCGTCGTCATCGGTCGGGCCTCGGACTTCATCGGGCCAGGCGTGCGCGACTCCGCGTTCGGCGAGTTCGTGTTCGAGCGGGCGCTCGCTGGCAAGCGAGCCCAGACGATGGGGCGCCCCGACACCCTGCACACCTACAGCTTCGTCCCCGATGTCGGCCGCAACCTCGTGCTCCTCGGTTCACGCGACGATGCCGACGGCCGAGCCTGGCACCTCCCCAACCCCGTCACCCGCACCACACGGCAGCTCATCATGGACGTCTACACGGCGGCCGGGACGGGCCGCACCGACGTCACGACGCTCAAGCGGCCGATGCTGCAAGCGCTCGGACTTCTCAACCGCAACGTCCGCGAGCTCGTGCACACCTACTACCAGTTCGACTCGCCGTTCGTCGTCGACGACTCAGCCTTCCGCGAGGCGTTCGGCGGCCACACGACGAGCTGGAGCGACATCATCGCCAGCACGATCGACTGGTACCGCGGCCATACCGCGACGCCCCGTCGGCCCGACGCACCCGTCGCGCTGACCGCTACCGATGCCCGATGAGTCTCGAGTGCCAGGCTCTAGCTCGGATCGGCGACGCGCTGTCCTGCGTCGTTCGCCTCGACCCGCCGAAGCACGAGGCATTGGTCAACGTGGAACAGGCGATGCGTCCGTTGATCCTTGGGGGAGAAGTGCCGTGCCGCCAGGGCTGTGGGAACGATCTCTGGCTGGTCGACTCCGTAGGTGTTGCCCTCGTGCACGATGGTGGCCGAGCGACTCACGAGCACGTTCTTGAGCCAGTCAGTGTTGAGCCCGTACGGCAGCGCGATCACGAACCCCTCCTCGGTGACCACCGCCTGCACGGGCGTGTCATACGGTCGGCCGGTTGACCGGCCGACGTGGCTGATCACCGACGCGATCCCGCCAGGTGTGCCGCTCGACGGCAACACGAACCGCTTCGTGGCCCGACCGCTGCGGCGAACGGCATTGAGCACGAGGGGTGACTTCGTGCGCATGCCGGAAACAAAGACGATCCCGATCACCGCGAGAGCAAGCAGCACGCCGGCGGCGAGCTTCGTGAGTCGTTTCCACATGATCGTCACCTCGGAGTTGACCTTCGCGTGTGTCGTTTCGTCGATTGCGGCCTTCACGATCGCTTCGTGGTCGTAGGTGGTCGCGTTGCCCATCACGACGGCGCCGAGCCCCGCGTTCGGGTAGAGGCGCAGGCAGTTCCAGAACCCGACGCCCCCGCCGAGGTGCTCCACGAACTCCGACGAGCGGACCTTGCCGCGACGGAACCATCCCAGGCCGACCTCGATCTTGCGGCCGTGGGCGACGATGATGCGCATTGCTCGGGCCGCGTCACTCGACAGGATCCGTGCGCCGTCGAGCTGGCCGTCGCCCAGGTGCATTCGGAGGAACAGGGCGGCGTCGGCAATGGGCCCGACGAGGCCGCCGTACGCGGCGCCGTCGACATAGAAATGACGCAGCGCTCGGAAGCGACCGTCCCGTCCACCAAGGATGGTCCGGGGGATCAGCAGAGGCATGACCATGCCCAGCGGGGTGAGCTGGCTCTGGTACGGAGTGGCCCATGTCGAAGGCTCGAGGACGATGAAGCCGGTGCTCGTCATCCCGAGCGGCTCGAGCACGTGTGTCCGCACATAGATGTCGAACGGCTCGCCTGACGTTTGTGCGACGAGCTCTCCCAGGACGAGGTACCCGAGGTTCGTGTATGCGGCCTTGGAGCCGGGAGTGAACCGCAAACGCCGGTTTCGTTCGAGCAGGCCTCGTACGAACCGGTCTTGGTCTGGTCCGGGCTGCGCTGCGTCGTGGACCCACCGCAGCGGCAGCGGATTGGCGAGGCCCGAACTGTGAGACAGCAGATGTCGGGCCGTCATCGTGCGCACACGGTCGGCCGGTCGCAAGATCGAGAGCGGTGCGTAGGAGTCGATGACCGGTGCGTCGAGATCGAGCCGGCCTTCGTCGGCGAGCTGAACGACCGCGGTGGCAGTGACCAGCTTGGTCATCGAGAACCAGTTGCAGCTGGTGGTCAACGACATCTCGTCGCCCCGGCCCACGTCGGCAAGTCCGAAGCTCTCCTCGAGGCGGATGCCGTCGGCGTCGGCGACGATCACCGTCAGTCCGGGCACCGAGCTACCCACCTGCGCGCCGGCAGCTGCCCTCAAACCTCTGTCGCGACTGTTCGTCCCCACGGCGCCACGAGCTTGACACCGACCGAACGTGACCACGACATCTCGCGTGCGGCGCGAGGCTGGCGCATGCCCAGGTCGCGGTGTTGACCGAGGTGGCAGGACGCGATCCTGAACGCTGGGGCATCGACGACATGCCGCAACTCGTGGCAGAGGCGCGAGCGTCGGGCGACCAGCCACTCGAGACCGAGGTCCTGCGGCGCTACGGGTTCGCCGTGCCGACAGACGCGGCGCTCGACGCGATCGTCGCCTGCTCGCCTCGTGGCGTGCTCGATCTGGGCGCGGGCACGGGACACTGGGCCGCGCTGCTCGCTCGCCGCGGTGTCGACGTCGCCGCTTACGACGTGGAGCCTCCACCGTCGCTCGCCAACACGTGGTTCGCTGGTGTGCAGCCCTGGCACCAGGTACATCGCGGCGACGAGCGCGTCGTCGAGGAGTGCCCCGAACGGTCGTTGCTGCTCGTGTGGCCGACGCGCAACGAGACGTGGGCGTCCGACGCCGTCGACCGGTACCACGCCGCCGGCGGCCACCACATCGTCTTCGTCGGTGAGGGCCCGGGCGGGCGCACGGGCGACAGCGGTTTCCACGCCCGACTCGGCGAGACCGACACGTGCATCGCCTGCACCTACGGTGTCGCCGACACGGCGTGCACGTGCGGGATCGAAGCGCACTGGACGCGATCGTCGCGCACGATGCTGCCCGCCTGGCACGGCGCGGACACCGCCCTGTATGTCTACGAGCCGGCCCGCGCCGCAGAGCGAAGATCGTCGTGGCGCCGGCGACAGCGACATCCTTGAGCGGCCGGCTCGTCGCGCGAGCTGGCCGTTCACCCCGACAGGTCCTGCTGGAAGGCGGCGGCGACCAGGGCAACGTCCTCGCCGGCCTCGACCAGACCGTCGTACAGCTCGGGATAGCTGCCGCCGCTGACCGAAATATCGAAGACCGCCACGGTGCCGTCGTCGAGCGTCATGTAGCCGGCCAGCGACTGGACCTTCGAGTACAGCCGACCGGTGACGAGATCGACACTGACGCCGGTGCCGACCTTCGCCTCGACCTTGCCGACGGACGGGCTGCCGAGGCCGTTGCTGGCCAGCGAACCGGTCTCGCCGAGCACCGGCTGGCTGGCCACGAACTCCTCACCCCACGGCTGCTCGAGCGACCACTGCAGCCACCGACCGATCTGGCGCGGCGTGGTCGACGAGGGATCCGCTCCCTGGCCGTCGAACAGGAACAGCACGTCGGTGTCGATGCCGGCCTCCGTGGCCAAGGCGTAGACCGTCTCGAGGCCGTCGGTGCAGGTGTCCGATCCTCGCTCGACAGCGAGCAGGCACATGAAGCTGTTGGCGCCGGCGTTGTAGCTCATCTCCATGATCATCGTGCCCATCTGGCCGAGCGTGGGAGACGACAGGGCGGCCAGGCGCTGGTCGGACGGGTAGCTGTCCGACGCGGCGAGCATCGACTGGTCGTTGGGGTCGCCGGTCTGCGCGGCGACTTCGACGCCGGCTCGTTCGAGAGCCTCGATGAACAGCGCCCGCGCCCACGCAGCGCTGTCCGGGACGCGGTACATCGCCAGCTGCGAGCCCCCAGCAGCGATCGTGCCGCCGACCACCAGCGCGCTCGGGTCATCCTCCGAAGCGGTCACCGAGAGCACCGTCTTGCCGTCCTCGGCGACCGTCTCGACGTCGGAAGCAACCGTGAAGTAGTCGGTCTGCGGCCACACCTCGATCGTCGCCGGTTCACCCTCCGCGGCGGCCGTGACCTGGACGTCGACGAGGTTGTCGTTGACGAAGATCGCTGAGATCGGGCCTTCCGCTCCATCGAAGTCCTGCCAGATGCTGGTGTCGATCACGACGTCGCCATCGACGCGGCTGACGCCTTGATCGGCGATCTGCTGCGCGAGGTCGTCGAGACCGGCGAGCGGGTCGCCCACACGTGTGGCGTTCGGTGCGATGTCGGCGTAGACGTGATCGACGCTGTCGGCATTGAAGGTGTGGTCGAAGCGGCCCTCCATGGCGTTGCGTCCACCGAGCGCGAGGTCGCCAGACGCCACGAGTACGAGGTCTCCGTCGACGACGCCGTCGCGGACCGGCGTCGTTGCGTAGACGGGCGTCGTCAATCGCGTGTCGGGGCCAAGCGTGTCGTAGACGGAGCCGACGATGAACCCCTTCGCGGTGGAAGCGGTGAACACGAGCTCGTCAGCCCGGTTGGCGAGCAGCACGTCTCCGCTCTCGGCGTCGGCCACGTAGTACAGCCACCGTGCCGCCGCATACGGGGCTTTGTCCATGATCTCTTCGGCCGCCGCAGGCAGCGTCCCGATCTGGGCACTGCCTTCTGATGGCGCGTCGTCTCCTGCGTCGTCGTCGCTGCCCGAGCACGCACTGATCACCAGCGCGATGGCCAGGGCGGCGGCGACCGCCCGCGACCTGTGTCCTCGTGTCACATCCCCTCCGTAGGTGGAACCCCACCGCCCGGCGGGGTGATCAGCGCGTCGATGGCGGCAAGGAGACCGAGCCGGCCGTCGAACCGGCGCTCTCCTCCGCGATCGTCGCTCGCCCAGCCCGTGAGGGACTCGCCCGCAAGCATCAGCCGCAGATGGATGACGACGATCTCTTCCGCCATCTCCGCATGATCCGCGACGCGAGTGCCTCCGGGCATCCGGCGCGACCCCCGACGGACCCCCAAGATTGGGGTTACGGGACCCGCCGATCATCGGCATCGGAGCTCAGCGCTGCCGCCAGCGCATGGCGTGATCGGACACCGAGCTTGCGGTACGTGCTGCTGAGGTGGGCTTCGACGGTCTTCGGTGTCACGAAGAGGGCCTGTGCGATCTCCCGATTCGCTGCACCGTCGGCGGCGAGCTCGGCGACCCGGCGCTCCTGCGCGGTCAGCGAGCCGACGCCCGTGAGCGCTACCGCGCGCGGTCGCCCGCCGGCGGCGTAGAGCTCACCGCGAGCCTGATCTTCGAGTGCTCGCGCACCGCAGGCGACGGAGAGCTCGAGCGCCCGGCGCAACGGTTCGCGGGCGTCACTTGGTCGGCGGTGCCGTCGTAGCGCGCCACCGAGAGCGGCGAATGACTTCGCCGCCTCGAGGCGGGCCGGCGATCCGTCCACGATGTCGACCGCTTCGCCGAGGTACCGCAGCTCGTCCTCGGCGGCGACCTCGGCGAGGGCGCGCAGCGAGCGGGCGACGGTGCCCGGGGCACCCCACTGCCGGGCGAGCTCGAGCTCCTCGTCGACGAGTCGACGAGCGTCGGCTCGGCGCCCGAGGCGGCACTGCGCACGCGCCACGTGGCTGCGCCAGGGGGCATCCATCGGATTGCGGATCAGCGGCCCGAAGCGGCGCCCGTATTCCTCGGCCGCTGACAGCGCGATGTCGAAGCGGCCCTCGGCGAGGAGCAGCTCGATGCTGCTGTTGAGCCAGTAGCGGGCACCGTCGTCGTCGCCGCCGGTGTCGTCGCTGTGCTCGAGCGCGACGCGCGCCGCCGCCAGGTCGCCCTGCTCACGCAGCGCGGCCGACAGGAAGGCGTCGCAGTAGATCTGTGCCTGGTCACGGCCGTAACCCCACAGTTGGAGCGCGTCGAGTGCCGAGCGCAACGAGGACGCCGCATCCGCCAGCTCGCCCCGCCAGAGCATCGTGCAGCCGAACCACAGGTCGAACGATGAGATCGCGAACAGCGAGCCGCGGCCATATGCGTCGATCCGCGCGACGTCCCACGCATCCATCACCTCGGGGCGGTCGGCGAACATCAGCGTTGTGATCGCGCACGTGGGGAGCAACCCGTTGTCGGCGGCGATCAGGTCGCCGTCGGCAAGTGCAGCGAGCGCCAGTTCGACGCACGACTCGCTTGGGCCGCCGGCGTACATCCAGTCCTGCGCGGCGATCGCCGCCAGCATCTTGCTCCCGACGCCCGTCCCGGTCGGCGGCGCCCGGTGTTCAGCCAAGCTGCGCATGCCCTCGGGAGCATCGGCGCCGAACAGCACCGCCAGGTGCTCGAACGCTTCGAGCGCAAGGCGGAGATCCTGCAGGTCGCTCGGGAGCTCGGCGGCGGCGGCGCGGGCGATCGCTGCTCCGTCGGCGGGGCGTCCGGTGAACAGCAGTACCCGGGCCAGCGCCTGGGCCGTGGTGGCCCGCGCCACGGGTTCCTCGAGCATTCCGTACGCCGCTGCAAGGTGCTCCGCAGCAGCCGGGCCCCGGGTCAGCGCCTCGGCACGTCCGAGCTCGAGCAGCACAGCGACCCGCTGATCTGGCGGCGGTGGCTCCCGGAGCGCCCGGCTGAGGCGGTCCACCGCGCTCTCGGCGGCCCCCCTTTGCATCGCCGCGGGCGGCGCGCAGCAGGGTGTCGACGGCCGCGGGGTCGCCGCGGCCCTCGACTTTCTCGAGGTGTGCCGCCACCTGCTCTGCCGGCGCTCCCTCGGCGGCGAGCAGCGCGGCTGCGCGCTCGTGTTCAATGGCCCGTCCGATCGGGGGCAGGTCGGCATACACCGCGGCACCGACGAGCGGGTGAACGAAGGCGATCGGCTCTCCGGGCCGCAGGATCTCCGCCTGTGCCAGGGCGCCTGCAGCGTGAATCGCCTCGTCCATCGTGAGTCCGGCCAACGCGGCGATCATCCCGATGGAGGCGCCGTCGCCGAGGACGGCGGCGGCGCTGGCCACTTTGACGGCATCCTCGGGCGATCGGCGCAGCCGCAAGAGCACCGAGCGTGACACGGCTGCAGGACCGAGGTCGGCGAGCATGCCAATGTGCGCTGCATCCGGCCGCACCCCCTCGCCAGCGAGCGCCTTCAGCAGTTCGTCCAGGAGCAGCGGGTTTCCGCCGGTCGCGGTGTGACAGGCGCGGGAGAACGCGGGCGCGACTTCCCCGCCGAGTCGTTGACGGACGAGTGATGAGGCCGATTCCTCGGTCAGCGGGCGCGGGCGAATGCTCACCGTGAGGTGATCGCCGGCGATCTCGTCGAACAGGGCGGCGTCGTGCCCGGACAGTGCCGGGCGCACCGTCGCGACGATGAGCACGGGCAGCCCTTCGAGCCGACGCACGAGATAGGTGAGGAATCGCAGCGATGCCCGATCGCACCAGTGGAGGTCGTCGATGGCGAGCAGCAGAGGCCCGTCCACGGTGAGGTTGACGACCACCCAGTAGAGCCCGTGCATGGAGGCGAACGACGGGTCGGCGCCGTCGTCTCCGTCGGGTCGCAAGTCGAAGACGGGGCGGGCAGCAGCGGCGGCACCGGCGAAGAGGACGTCCTCACGGCCCACCAGAACCGGCTCGATCAGCTGGCGCACCACGCCGAAGGCGAACTCCCGCTCGAGCTCGCCGCCTCGGGCGCGCAGAATCCGCAGCCCGGCGGCACCGGCGTCACGTTGCGTCTCGCTCAGCAAGCGTGACTTCCCGATGCCCGCGGCGCCCTCGATCAGCCCGACACCGGCGGTGCCGGCGGCGGTCGCCGCGACGAGTTGTTCGAGGGCCGCAAGCTCGTGCTGACGCTCCAGAAGGCCAGCGTGAGTCACGCCGTTCAGCGTCGCCTCCCAAGGCGTTTGGCGATCGGTCGAGAGTCCTGTTCGATGCGACGACGCTACGGCGCAAGGCGTCGCCAACCGATCGGATGGGCGCCGCGCTCAGGCGATGGTGACGGTGCCGTTGGTGCCGTCGACGTGGAGCGTGGTGCCGTCGGGGATGTCGGTGATACCGGGGACGCTGAGTACGGCGGGAATGCCAAGTTCGCGGGCGACGATGGCGGCGTGGCTCTGGACGGCGCCCGTGTCGCAGACCACGGCAGCGGCGCTCAGGAACAGTGGTGTCCAGGAGGGGTCGGTGATCGGGCAGACCAGCACGTCGCCGGGTTCGAGCCCGCGTGGGTCGGCGGGGTCGAGGATGACGCGCGCCGCACCCGACGCGCGACCGCCGCTGACTGCGATGCCGGAGACGGTGGTGCCGGCAGCTGGCGCCTTCGGTCGGGACTGCTCGCGAAGCGCCCACGTGTCGGGGTCCGGGATCCTCCCGTCGAACCAAGGTGGTGGGAGGCGGGCGGCGAGGTAGCGCTGCCGCTCGGCGCGGTCCGTGATCAGGTCGGCGAAGGCGTTCGGGGTGGCGACGAAGTCGGCGAGCTCGTTGATCGTGACGCAGAAGGCCAGGCGCTCGTCGCTTGGGCCGCCACGCGTCGCGGCGCGCCGAACCAGTTCGCGTAGCACGAGGCGGGCACCGAGGTTCTCGAGCACGAGGATGTCCTTGGCCCGCTCACGGCCGATCGAACCCTGCCGGGCAAGCAGCGCGCAGCGCCGTGCGAACCATCGCACGTGGCGCGGCAGGAGACCGAGGCTCTCGGCCAGCGCCTCGTTCGCGTCGATGGCGAGTTGTCGGCCGATCATCACCGGATCGCGATCATCCGGCGCGTGTCGCAGCCGGTCGATGGCGGCATAGACGGGTGCTGAATCCATGACCCAGGCAGGCGTCGCCAGTTCGTACTCGTCGTTGCCGCGATGTCCGTGATCGGCAAGGAAGGCGTCGACGGCCGGCGCCAGCGGAGTGTGCTCGGTGCGCGTGGCGATCCCCTCGAGCCCGTTGTCGAAGATCGTTGAGAGCGTGTCATCGCCGGCAACCACGCGACCGAGCGTCCACAGCCGCTGGGCCAACTGGGCGGAGTCGACGTCGCCGGTTCCGGCGACGATGCGGTTCGCCAGGCCAGGCGGGATGCCCGGGCGGGCAAGGAAACGGTCCAACAAGCCGCGGGGTGCAGCGGCCAACGCACTGAATTGCAACAGCCGTTTCATGCTCGCCGCCTGCCGAGGCGGGAACGTCTCGAGCCATGACAGCAACTGCTCGTCGGTCGCCGAACCCAACTCGGGCATCGTCGCCAACCACATCTGCGCATCGAGGCGGGCTTCGTCGAGCGCGGCCAGGTCCGGCGATCGCAGCAGCCTGAGCATGTATCGGGTGATGGCCAGAGAGGCGATCACGTTTCGGTCGCCCTTCGCCCGCCGGTAGGGCGGCAGGTTCGTCACCTCGCCCATCACCTGCTCGTCGGCGTCGGCCGGCGACATGCCCGGCATCCGCACACCGAACAGGCGCATCGCCGAGCCGTTCATGTACAGATAGCCGCCGAACACGCCGGTTCCCACGGATGGTCCGCTGACCTCGTGTGGTCGCAGCACACCCATCTCGACGAGCACGGCGGTCTGCCCGCGGGCCACGGCGTCGCCGATCAACGTTCCCGTCAACGCGGACATCACATGTGGGAACACCTCGCCCACGTTGCCCCTCGTGTACAGCGTGAACCGCTCGTTCGGCTCCGTGTCGGCCACCCAAATCCGCGCCATCACCAAGTGTCACCCACGAGGCAGTGGGTGTCGTGCGCGTGCTGCGTCAGCCCTCGAGGAGCGACTGACCGAGGTAGCCGTCGTCGCCGGATCCTGGCCCCGGAGGAACGATGAAGAACCCGCCGCCGAGCGGGCGGATGTACTCCTCGAGCGCCTCGCCGTCGAGACGCGTCTGCACGGTCATGAACCCGGCTTCCAGGCTGCGCTGGTAGCACGTGAAGATCAGGCCCTGGTCGAGCTGGGAGTTCTCGTCGACACCGCCGACATAGCTGAACGGTCGCCGCAACATCAGGTTGCGGGCGCTGCCCGGCGTCCGTGGGTTGGCTCGGGCGATGTGCGACGTGAGCTCGTCGCCGAACACCGGGACGTCGGTCTCCCGCTCGGATCCGAGCGGAGCACCGCTGTCACGGTGGCGGCCGATCAGCGCCTCCTGCTCGTTGAGCCGAGTGCGGTCCCAGAACTCGACCATCATCCGGATCACCCGGATGGCCTGGAACGTCCCCCCGGCCGCCCATGCCGGTTGGCCGTCGTCAGGCTGGATCCACACGTGGCGGTCCATCGCCGCCGTGTCCGAGATGTCCGGGTTGGACGTTCCGTCCTTGAAGCCCATGAGGTTGCGCGCCGCTGCAGTTCCCGGCGTCGCCGAGCGGTCGAGAGTGTTGAAGCCCTCGCGCAGCCAGCGCGGTCTGAGATCGCCGCGTGTCCGCCGCAGCACCTGGCGCAGCGCGTGATTGGCCGCATCCTGTGTGTCGGCCTGCACGACGAGCGACAGGTCACCGTGGCTACGCGCCTCATCGACCAAGAAGTCGTTGGCGAAGTGAGGCATCGGGACGAGCTCGTCCGGGCGGGCGTCGGCGAGGCCGTAGCGGGCGTCGAACAGCGATGGCCCGAACCCGACGATGACCGACGTCCCGGTCGGTCCCGGGACCGGCCCGAGGATGCCCGTGTCGAGCGGCGGGAAGCCCCCAGAGCGCCGCTCGTACGCGCCGCCGTCCATCACCATCTCGATCTCCGTGGTGACGACTTTCAGCAGGTCGATGAGGGCGCCGCGGTCGGCGACACGGACGTCGAGACCGGCGGCCACACCACCGGCGGCGGCCGGCGCGATCACGCCCGCCTGGCGGTCGACGCGGAACGGGACGAGGGTCGCCGCGTGCGGACGTCCTCCCGCGGGAGGCTCTGCGTCACCGGCATCGCTCCCGCCTGCACGCTCGGCAACGTCATTGCAACCGGTGGCGAGGACGCCGGCGCCCGCGAGCGCGGTGCCAGCGAGGAACGATCGCCGGCTCGTGCCGCGGTTGCCGCCTTCGCGCGTCACTCCAAGCCGAGCGTACCGTTGAGCAGGGAGAGCGACTCGGCGAGGGCGCCGAGGTCGGCGGCCAACTCGTCCTTCTGCTCCTGGGTCACTTCGCTGTAGTGCACGAACCCGTCCTCGAAGCTGCCCAGCGCGGCGAGGTGCTCGTACAGGGTGGCGAACTGCTCGCGGATCGTGGCGAGCAGCTCCGGATCGGCCTCCTCCAACGCCGGGGCGAGGAGGTCGACCAGCGCCTCGGAGCCTTCCACGTTGGCCAGGAAGTCGTACAGGTCGGTGCCGGAGTAGCGGTCCTCCTCGCCTGACAGCTTTCCGTCCGGCGCGGCGACCTCTTCGATCAGCTCCTGGGCCCCGACGGTGAGTACCCCTGGTGGCAGCTCCAGATCCGGGAAGGCGTCGGCGAGGGTCTGCAGGTCGGCGTCGAGCTGGTCGGCGATGGGACCGGCCTCGGACACGTCACCGGCCGTCCACAACAGGTACTCGAGGCGGTGCCAGCCGGTGAACGCCGGGTCGTCCGGCCCCGCGTAGTCGTCCTCGCGAGCGTCGACCGCGGTGTCGATGTCGGCGATCAGCCCGGCGATCGGTTCGATGCGTTCCCACGAGCGACGCGACACCGGGTAGGCGGCCTGCGCCGCTTCGATGTCGCCGGCACGAACGGCGTCGGTGAACGCGGTCGTCTCTGCCTGCATCGTCTCGATCTGCTCGGCGACGTACGCCCGGTAGCCCTCGACCGCCTCGGTGATCAGCGGGTCGTCGGTCGACTGGGCGACGCTGCCGGCGGCGATGCCGGTCGCTGAGCCAGACCCCGAACCGGAGCCGGATGCTGACGCGGTCGCCGAGCCGGACCCCGAACCGGAGCCGGAGCCGGACCCCGAACCGGAGCCGGAGGTCGGTTCGGAGGATCCGAGATCGCGGACCTCAGCGCCGTCGTCGTTGCCGCATGCGGCGCCGACGAGGAGCGCGGTCACGATGATCGCCGCGGTGCGGCGGTGGACGTGCAACATCATTTCCTCCGGGGGTTGGGACTCATGCCGCGTTCAGTTCGCGATAGACGGCGGGGACGACGTGGCGCAGGTAGCGACCGAGCGTGACGAAGCTCCGCCCCGTCGTGCGGAACCGGTAGCTGATCGGGACCTCGGCGTACCGGAAGCCCTTCGCCAGCAGATCGAGCGTCAGGACCTGGGCGTAGTTGTAGTCGTGGATGACCTCTGCCGCCGCTGCGGCGGCAGGGGAGAAGGCCCGGTAGCCGCTCTGGCCATCGGTGATGCGGCGGCGGGCGACGAACGACAGCCCGGCCGACAACACGACGTTGCCGGCGAGGCGCTCGGGGCGCATGTGGTCGATGCGTCCGAGGAAGCGGCTGCCGACGACGTAGTCCGCGGCGCCGGCGAGCACTGGCTCGACCAAGCGGTCGATCTCCTCGGGTGGGTACTCGCCGTCGGCGTCGCAGAACACGACCGCCGCGGCTCGGCGATGGACAGCGAGACGCAGGCCCGACCCGGACGGCCGCGCCGAGGCCGTGGTTGGCGCCGAGCGACACGACCTCGACGCCTATCTCTCGGGCGATCGCCGCCGTCGCGTCGCGTGAGCCGTCGTCGACGACGACGAGCTCGAGGCGTCGGCCGCCCGCCGTCGCCGGGACCCGGCGCAGAACGTCGGCGATGGCCTCCTCCTCGTCGAAGGCGGGGAGGAACAGCAGGACGGGCGCGTCGCCCGGGACCGTGTGGGTCGCCGGGACCTGCGACGGCCGACCGAGGCGGAGACGCGTCGTCACGCCACCGTCTCCGTTGCGGCACCGAAGTACGCGGCCGTGTGGATCTGGTCGGCGATGCCGTCGGCGAGTTCGACCACCGGTGCCCAGCCGAGCAAGTCGGCGGCGCGCCCGCGGTCAGCAGCGGTCCTGGCGGGATCGCCCGGCGCCTCGGGCACGTTGGTGACCGGAACCGCCACGCCCGCCTGTCGCGAGACCTCGGCAATGACGGTGCGCAGCGCCACCGGACGGCCGGAGCCGACGTTGATGACGGTGCCAGCGGCGACCGGGGCCTCGAGAGCGGCGATCGTGGCGGCGACGACATCGTCGACGTGGGTGAGGTCCCGGCACTGCGAACCGTCGCCGCGCAGCAGGAACGGCGATCCGGTGGCTGCCGCGTCCAGGATGCGGGCGAGCGCCATGTCAGGGCGCTGGTGGCGCCCGTAGACGCTGAAGTAGCGCAGCACGATGGCGTCGACGCCGCGGGCCGCATACGTGTGCACCAGCATCTCGGCGGCCACCTTCGAGACGCCGTAGGGGCTGAGCGGTCGCAGCGGTGCGTCCTCGGTGACCATCCCGTGCGCGACCTCGCCGTACACCGAGCTGCTCGAAGCGACGACGAGCCGACGCTCACCAACCGCCTCGAGGAGGCGCTGCGTGACGACGGCGTTGTCACACAGGTACTGCTCGAACCCGGGTCCCCAGCTCGGCTGCACGCCTGGTCGCCCGGCGAGGTGGACGACGGCGTCGACACCAAGGAGCAGCTCGCGGAGCCCGACCGTGGCGAGGTCGGCGGCGATGACCTCGACGTCCGGCAGCGCCGTCACGGCGCGCCGCTGACGAGAGCCCGGCAGCAGATCGACGAGGCGGACGTGGTCGCCGCAAGCGGCGAGCGCCGCGCAGAGCGAACGTCCGATGAACCCAGCACCGCCGGTCACCAGCACGGTGCGGGCGGGCCGAACCGTTGCCGATGTGACGCGCACGGGTCACGACGTTAAGTTTGGCTAACGACATGCGTCAAGAAGGCTGGAGAGAATGAGCAAACCGCGACGTTCGTCGACTCGGCGCGCCAGCGTCGTCGGCGCCGGGCTGCTGACGGCGGTCGCCGTCGCCGGCTGCGGGGGCGACGACGGCGAGACCCTGCGGGTGTACTCGGGCCGGCATTACGACATCGAAGAGGCGTTCGCCCAGTACTCGGAGGACACCGGGATCGAGGTCGAGTTCCTCACGGGCAACGACGCCGAGCTGCGTGAGCGGATCGCCGCAGAGGGTGAGGACACCGAAGCCGACGTCTACCTCACCGTGGATGCCGGCAACCTCGCCGCGGCGGCCGAGGAGGGGCTCTTCCAACCGCTCGACTCGCCGATCCTCGACGAGGCCATCCCCGCCGAGTACCGCGATCCGGAGGACCGCTGGTTCGGCCTGGCCCTGCGCACGCGCACGATCGTCTACAACCCCGAGCTGATCGCCGAAGAGGACGTGCCGACCACCTACGAGGAGCTCGCCGACCCCGAGTGGAAGGGCCGGGTGTGCATGCGCAACGCCAACAACTCGTACCAGCAGTCGCTCGTCGCCAGCATGATCGCGGCGAACGGCGAGGAGGCGACACTCGAGGTGCTCGAGGGGTGGGCCGACAACGCCGAGATCTACGGCAACGACGTCGAGCTGTTGGAGGCGATGGCGGCCGGCGCGTGCGAGGTGGGCGTGTCGAACCACTACTACCTCGCCCAAGAGCTCGAGGATGACCCCGACTTCCCGGTGCGGCTGGCATGGGCCGAGCAGGACGGCCGCGGCGTCCACGTGAACATCTCGGGCGGCGGCGTCACGCGCTACGCCGATAACCCTGACCTCGCCCAGCAGTTCCTCGAGTGGCTGGCCACCGACGGCCAGGGCTCCCTCGTACACAGCAACCACGAGTACCCGGCGAATCCCGCCGTCGCCCCCGACGAGCTGATCGTCGCAGCGTTCGGCACCGACTTCGTCCGCGATCCGGTCAACGCCGCCGAGTACGGACTGCTCAACCCCGATGCGGTGCGCCTGATGGACGAAGCCGGATTCGGCTGACGGCTGTCGGTCATCGACGCGGCATCCACCATCCTGGTGAGCACGTCGACGACTGTCACCCCCGCTGCGGCGTCCACGCCGCCGACGACGCCGCCGACGTCGCGCCTGAGCCGCCGGGCGGGAGCCAGGCAAGCGGCGTGGACGGCGACCGCCATCGTGCCAGCCCTGCTCGTCATCATCCCCGTCGCGATGCTGGCGGTCAGCATCTTCACGCCGAGCACGGATGTGTGGAGCCAGCAGTGGGAGACGCGGCTTCCCGCGGAGATCGTTTCGACGATCGTGCTGGTGACCGGCGTGACGATCTGCTCGATCGTGCTCGGCACGTCGCTGGCGTGGCTCGTGGCCGCACACCGCTTCCCCGGCCGGTCGGTGCTCGGCTGGGCGCTCGTGCTGCCGCTCGCCGTGCCCGGGTACATCCTCGGCTTCGTCACGACCTCCGTGTTCGGATTCGCCGGGCCGGTGCAGACCTGGTGGCGTGGCCAGTTCGGCGCCGACGCCTGGTTCCCCGAGATCCGGTCGATGACCGGCGCCATCGTCACGCTGACGCTGACGCTGTATCCGTACGTGTACCTCATGGCACGCGCCGCGCTGCGCGACCAGACCGCTGACGCCTATTTCGTAGCCCGGACGCTCGGCGCGTCGGCGGCCGAGGCGACCAGACGGGTCGTGCTGCCGCTGCTGCGCCCGGCAATCGCGGCGGGCGCGGCGATCGTGGTGATGGAGACGCTCACCGACTTCGCCACCGTGCAGTACTTCGGGGTCGACACCCTCTCCGTCGGCGTGTTCAGGATCTGGCGGGGGACGTACGACCGCGACGCCGCAGCCGAGCTGGCGACGCTCGTGCTGGTCTTCGCCGTGCTGGCGATCGGGCTCGAGCGGATCATGCGCGGGCGGGCCCGCTTCGGTCGGGCCGGCGGCCAGGAGGCCGGCATCCCGCCCCGCCGCCTGCGCGGCTGGCGGGCGGTCGCGGCGACAGTCGGGGCGACGAGCGTCGTGGTGCTCGGGTTCGGCGCCCCGACCGCGCAGCTGGCTGTCTGGGCGATCCGCGAGCAGACGGGGAACCGGGGCACGCCCGTCGTCGACCGGTACCTCGACTTCCTCGGCAACAGCCTCGTGCTGACCGTGACGACCGTGGTCATCTGCCTCGTCGTCGCCGTGCTCGTCACGAACGCACGGCGCTTCGGCGCCGAGCGCACCGTGGCCCCTGCCAACCGCTTGACGGCGATCGGGTACGCCGTTCCCGGCCCCGTCGTGGCGATGGGCGTGGTCCTCGCCGTCGTCGCCCTCGACGACCTGCTCGACGGCATCGGACTCGGTCTGCCTGGCGCGGTAGCCACCGGTTCGTTCGTCGCCCTCGCCTACGCCTACGCCGTGCGCTTCGTCGGTCCAGCACTCGGCACCGTCGAGGCCGGTCTCGGGCAGGTGTCCGACGAGGTGACGGCATCCGCGCGCTCGCTCGGTGCCCCGCCACGCGTGGTCCTCGGACGGATCCACCTCCCGCTCTCGCGCGCCAGCATCATCACCGCTGCCGTGCTCGTCGGCGTCGACGCGCTCAAGGAACTGCCGATCGCGCTGTTGCTACGCCCGATCGGCTTCGACACGCTGCCGGTCTGGGTCTACAACCTCGCCTCCGAGAGCCGGTTCGAGCAGGCCGCGCTCCCGGCCATCACGATCATCGCCGTCGCGCTGATCCCGGTGGCGATCCTCTGTCGCCAACTCGACCACCGTGACGCGTCGGTGCCACCGGTCGATCCCGGAGCTGTGGTGTGAGCGCGCGAAGCGAGCCAACGATCATGACGGTGAGTGACGGAGGAGCGGCCCAGGCCGCGCTGGCGCTCGACGGAGTCAGCAAGTCGTTCGGGTCGACGGTGGCGGTCGACGACGTCACCATGGAGCTCGCCGGCCAAGAGCTGCTCGCTCTCGTGGGCCCGAGCGGGTGCGGGAAGTCGACGCTGCTGCGACTGGTCGCCGGACTCGTCGGTGTCGATCGCGGCACGATCCGCATCCGAGGGACGCTGGTGGACGACGGGACGCGTCGAGTCGACCCTGAGGGGCGGCGCATCGGACTCGTCTTCCAGGAGCACGCTCTGTTCCCGCATCTCACCGTGGCGCACAACGTCGCCTTCGGGCTGCGCAACGTGGCACGGGCCGAACGGCAGCGGCGCGTCGACCGGTGGCTCGATCTCGTCGGCCTCGGCGGCTATGGCCGGCGCTACCCGCACGAGCTGTCCGGCGGAGAGCGCCAGCGGGTTGCCCTGGCGAGGGCCATGGCCCCAGCGCCGACGCTGATGCTGCTCGACGAGCCGTTCGCCAGCCTCGACCCGAACCTGCGCGCCCAGGTCCGCACCGAGGTCGTCGGCCTGCTGCGATCGATCGGGACTCCGGCGGTGTTCGTCACGCATGACCAGACCGAAGCGATGGCGACGGGGGACCGCGTGGCCGTGATGCGTGCCGGGCGGATCGAGCAGCTCGGCACGCCGAGACGCGGTGTTCCACGAGCCGGCGAGCCGGTTCGTCGCCGGGTTCATGGGCGACGCCAGCTTCCTGCCGATCACCCGCGACGGCGGGCGCGCCTCGAGCGAGCTCGGCGCCGTCACGCTCGGCGACCTCAACGGCGCGACCGTCGGGGACCTCGTGGCGGTCACCCGCCCGGACGACGTCACGTTCGTCGAGGACCCGACCGGAACGGCCGAGATCGTCGGCGCCGAGTTCCGTGGCTCGACCTGGCGTTACGACCTGCGCCTCGCCTCCGGCATCACCGTGCACTCGACGCAGTCCCACCTGGTGCGGATCGCGATCGGCACACAGGTCCGGGCGACGCTCGTGCCGGGGCACCGCCTCGTCGCCGTCGCCGATCGCGACGATGCTGCGTTCCCCGGCCACGCAGGCCATCGTTTCCCCGGCCACGCAGTTCATCACTCGCTGGCGCTCGCTCGTTCGCGCCGGAGACATGGTCCTCCAGTGCACTTGACGTCCTCGTCGTCGGCGGCGGCCCGTGCGGCCTGGCCGCCGCGCTCGGCGCCGGCCGGACTGGGCGCAGCGTCGAGCTGATCGAGGCGTCGCCGCGACTCGGCGGGCTGGCAGCCAGCATCTCCGTCGGGGGCCAGCGCGTCGACCTCGGTAGCCATCGACTCCATCCCTCCGCGGAGCCGCGGGTGCGAGCCCTGCTCGACGAGCTCCTCGGCGACGACCTCCAGGAGCGGCGTCGCAATGGGCGGCTGCACCTCGCCGGCCACTGGGTGGCCTTTCCGCTGCGACCTGCCGACGTTGCCCGGACCGTCCCGATCGGCATCGGTGCGCGCATCGCCGCCGACCTCGTCACCGGCCCGTTGCGGCGACCTCGCGATGGCTCCTATGCGGAGTACGTGCGGGCCGGCCTCGGTCCGACGGCGCTCGCGACGTTCCACGGCCCGATGGCGGCCAAGCTCTGGGGCTGCGATCCGACGGCGCTGTCAGCCGAGCTGGCCCGACGACGCATCGCCGTCAACGACGGTGGCAGCCTGCTGCGTCGCGTCGCCCGTGGCGCCCGTCCAGCGGGGCGCACGTTCCTCTATCCCCGCCTCGGCTACGGCGAGGTCGTCGATCGCCTGGCCGCGTCAGCAGCGGACGCCGGCGCACGCCTCGGAACCGACTGCCGCGTCGACACGCTGCAGCCCGGCCGCCCGGTGCGCGCCACGCTCGACGACGGGCGCCGGATCGAGGCTGATCGCGTGCTGTGGACCGCTCCGCTGGATGCGCTCGTTGGCGCAGTCACCGGCGCCCCGGAGGTGGCACCACCAGGCCATCGGGGAGTCGTGCTCGTCTACCTCGTGCTCGACGAGGACCGCTACAGCGAGTTCGACGCCCACTACGTGCCGGACCCCGACGTCGCCTTCGCCCGCCTCTCGGAGCCGAAGAACTACCGGGACGGCCCGGATCCGGTCGGCCGTACCGTGCTGTGCGCCGAGGTGCCGGCGAGCGTCGGCGACGCACGTTGGGCGGCGAGCGACGACGCGCTGGCAGAGCTCGTCCTCGACGGCATGGCTCGCCTCGGGCTGCGCGTGCCCGAGGTTGGCGGTGTCGAGGTCATCCGGCTTCCCCGCGTCTATCCCGTGTTGGGCGTCGATGACGACGCACGATGGCGGGCGTTGGGCTGGGCCGACGGCCTCGACGGCGTGTCCGTGTTGGGGCGCCAGGGCCTCGCCGTCGCTGACAACCTCCATCACGTCGTCGACATGGCGCTCGGGGCCGTGGCATGCCTTGGCCCGGACGGCTGGGACGATGCGCGCTGGCGGTCCGAGCGCGCCCGCTTCGACACGTTCGTGGTGGACGACTGATGGGTGGGCGGGCGGTCCCGTTGCTGGTCGGTGTGCTCAGCGCGCTGGCGGCACTCGTCGGGATCGATGCTCGTGCGACGTACGGCGCTCGGGTGTCCGGGGATGAGCCGCAGTACCTGCTCACGGCGACGAGCATCGGCGAGGACGGCAGCCTCGACATCGCCGACGAGATCGCCGATCGGCGCTACCGCCCGTACCACGAGATCGACCTCGACCCGCAGACGGTGGTCCTGGACACGTCCGGCCGGCAGGTCTCGCCCCACGACGCGTTGCTGCCAGCAGTCCTCGCCGTGCCGATGCGAGTGGGTGGCTGGCCGGCGGCGAAGGCAATGCTCGCCCTGATCGCCGGCGTCTGCGCCGCCATCACGACGTGGGTGGCCATCCGCCGCGTCGATCTCCCCTCACGGCCGGCGGCAATCGGCGTCGCCGCGGCGTTCGTCGGCATCCCGCTCGCCGCCTACGGCAGCCAGGTGTATCCGGAGATGCCGGCCGCGCTCGCCGTGGTCACGGCCGTCGCCCTGCTCACGAGCCCGGCGCCGACGTGGCGGCACGACGTCGGCGTACTCGCCGCGCTGGTCGCCTTGCCCTGGCTGGCGGTCAAGTACGCGCCGGTGGTCGCCGTGCTCGGCATCGCCCTGCTCTTCCGCCATCGCCACGACACACGCCGCATCGCCGTGCTCACCGGCGGGGCGGTGGTCGCTGCCCTCGTCTACCTGGGGGCACATCACGCGTGGTACGGCGGCTGGACCGTCTACGCCAGCGGTGACCACTTCGCCGAGACGGGCGAGCTGGCTGTCGTCGGCACGAAGGTGAACCTGCTCGGGCGATCGCGACGTCTCGCCGGGCTGCTCGTCGATCGCGACTTCGGCATCGCCGCGTGGTCACCCGTGTGGCTGCTCGCGCCGTTCGGGCTCGGGCTGCTGACCGCCCGCCGGTGGGCCGGGCGGTGGCTGGTGCCGGCGGTGATCGTGGCCGGGTGGCTGACGGCGACGTTCGTCGCCCTCACGATGCACGGGTTCTGGGTGCCCGGTCGCCAGATCGTCGTCGTGCTGCCGCTCGCTGCGCTCGGGCTGGCCGCAGTCGCCGCCCGCTCGGCGCGCTGGGCGGCCGCCACAGCGGCGCTCGGTGCCGTCGGTCTGGTCACGTGGTGTTGGCTGGCGATCGAGTCGTCGACCGGGCGTCGCACGCTGATCTTCGACTTCGCCTCGACGGCAGCGTGGCCGTACCGCGCGATTCGTCCTCTGCTGCCGTCAGGCCTCGATCCAACGGGAGCCGACGTCGCATTGCTCGCGGCATGGAGCGTCGTCGCCCTCGGCACGGTCTGGCTCGGTTGGTCTCGCGGGTCGCTCGGGTCGGGGCGCGAGCGACGAATCTGGGCGTGATCTCTGCCATCGCGCTGCCCAGACTTCCCCCATGCCGGTGTCTCTCCACCACGTCGTCGTCGATGCGCACGATCTTCCCGGGCTGGCTCGGTTCTGGAGCCAGGTGCTCGATTGGCCGATCCTCTCCGAGCGCGAGCGGGAGGTCGTCATCGGGCCGGCCGACGATGCTCCCATCGGCATGTGCTTCATGCCCAGCCCCGACGACAAGGTGGTCAAGAACCGAGTTCACCTGGATCTGAACCCGGGCCCGGACACGACCGACAGCGAGCGCGAGGCCGAGATCGAGCGCATCATCGCTCTCGGGGCGCGCCGCGTCGACGTCGGTCAGCGAGGCGACGAGACGTGGACCGTTCTTGCTGATCCGGAGGGCAACGAGTTCTGCGTCATTCGGTCCGAAGCGGACACTGACGACCTGACGCACCCCATCACACGCGGGACCGTCGGTACGTCAGGAACAACGTGCCGGCCGGGCTCTGCGCGACGTCGGTGAGCTCCAGCGACTGCTTCGTGTCGTCGCCGTCGAAGACCCGACGCCCCTGACCGGCGACCGCAGGCGCCACCGCCAGCTCGAGCACGTCGACGAGCCCGGCGCGCAGCAGTGAGCTCGCCAGGCTGATGCTGCCGTGGATCCCGATGTCGCCGCCTGGCTGGCGCTTCAGCTCGGCGACGTACTCGGCGGGCGATGTGCTCACTGCAGTCGCGTTCGCCCAGGATCGATCCAGCGCGCTCGACGTGAAGACGTGCTTGGGTGATCCGTTGATGAAGCTGGCGAATGGCTCGAGGTCGGAGTTCGACCAGAAGTCCGCCCAGTTGTCGTAGGTGACGCGCCCGAGCAGGACGTCGTCCTGTGACCCGATGACCCGACCGAGGTTGGCGAACATCTCCGGGCCGCCGTCGGTGAACCAGTCCGAGTCGTCGTCGAGCGACACCCCGTCGAGCGCCTGCAAGTGGTAGAGGACGACGTTGCGCATGCTTCTTCCTTCGGTCGTCGCGGCTTCAGCACTTTCGACCTCCGCCGGGGACGCGAATCATCGCCGCGTGGCGGCGGTGCCGGCGAGGCGCGGCAGGAAGTAGGCCCAGCCTTGGGCGTGCTTGGGCTGCTCGACGTCCGGGAGCCCGGTGTGCGTGAGGTCGAGGCGGGTGCCCGTAGCGATCGGTGTCAGACGGAACTCGACACGAGACGCGCCGGGTGGCAGCAGCTCGTTGCCTGTCACCCCCCAGCTGATGACGACCGCATGAGGCGGGTCGACCTCCACGTACTCGCCGCGAACGGGGATGCCGTCGATGTCGACGGCGAAGACTCCGCCAGGCGTCGCGTCGAGCTGCGCGTGCTGGCCCATCCAGGCGAGCATCCCCTCGGGCGTCACGAGGTGGGCGAACACGATCTCGAGCGACGCCTCGATGTCGATGGACGTGACGACGTCAGGCATGGCCCTTGGCGGCCTTCTCGGCGGCCTTCTCGGCAGCGTTCTCGGCAGCTGCCTTGAGTGCGGCGAGGCGCTGAGGCCAGAAGTCCTCGATGAACTGGCGCACCACGTCGAAGCCGTCGGCTCGCACCAGGAACAGGTGGCGCGTGCCGTCCCTGGTCTCGGAGACCAGGCCGGCTCCACGGAGCACCCGCAGATGGTGGCTGACGGCCTGCTGGCTCATCGCCGTCTCGGAAGCGATCTCGCCGACGGCCCGGGGTCCGTCCCGGACGACGCCGAGGATGGCCCGTCGATTGCCGTCGGCAAGGGCCCGCAGTGTGGCGTCGAGTGGTACCGGCTCCGCGGTCACAGCGGTTTGCGGCCCAGGAACCCGACCAGCTGTTCGGACGGAGTGTCTCCGATGGCGAGGTCCGCGCCGAAGTGGTCGCCCCGGTTGGCGTCGACGATCGGCTGGCGAGCGAAGTCGAGGATCGGTCGGGCCAGCGCATCGGGGATGTCGGCGGCCTCGCCCGTCGCTTGACTGATGTCCCAGCCGTGGACGACGACCTCGAGCAATGTTGCTGAAGCCAGCGCCTGCGCCGTCATGGTGCCCAAGGGCAGCTCGAACGTGCGGTCCATTACACCGGGAGCTCTCCAGGCGCGGCGGCTCTGCGCCGCGAGCTCGGCGATCGCCCGATCCCACGAGGTCGAGCCGAGGGCGGCGACGTCAATCGACTCGGGTTCACGCGCCGTGGGAGCGGACGCGACTGCGGTCGTGAGCATGGTCAGCGAGCCGATGGTGTGGTCGAGCAGTTGGCGTAAGTTCCACGAGGCGCAAGGGGTCGGGGCGTCGAGACGCCCCCGGTACGGCGGCGATGCGGGCTGCCGTCCACGTGATGCCGAGGTCGAGCAGTTCTGTGGGGTCCATGCGATAAATACAAGCAGATGTTTGATATGCTTCAACTGGTGCTCAGCCTGCGCGTATCGGCGAGCACTTCGCGCAACCGTGCGGCGAACGCCTCGGGCTCGCCGGTCTGGCCGTACTCGCCACCGAGGAACCCGCTGTGATCGCTCGGAAACGTCACCGGGGTCGTGTCGAGCAGCTCCGCGATCGCCTCCGCGCCGCGATGTGGGATCTCACCGTCTGAGTCGACGCCCACTGCCAGGACGATGCGAGTCGGCGCGGCCCGGAGCGCATCGATGTCGGGACGGTGATGGGTGAACGTCAAGATGTTCGATCCGAGCATCAGGTCGTCCCGGGCGCCGTCATCTTCTGTGGGCAGGCCGAACATGGCGGGGTCGGGTGCCGGCTGCGCCGCGAAGTCGTCCGGCACGGGACCGCGCAGCGAGACGAGAGCGATGAAGTGCGCCATCCCGGCGCCCCATCCGCTCTGGTGGTACGTGTCGTGGACGGCGCGGGAGGCGGCAATGGCGGCATCCGCGTCGGGCAGCACCGTCACCGCCGGCGGCTCGTGTGCGACGAGCGTCCGCACGAGCTCCGGGTTGGTGGCGACGAGCGCGAGCGCGTTGACCGCGCCGCCGCTGCTGGCGAAGAGATCGACCGGACCGCCGCCGACCGCCTCGATGACGGCCCGCACGTCTGCGGCGTGCGCCTCGGGCGTCACCTCGAGCTCCGGATCCGTGCGCACGCTGCGTTCCACGCCGCGCGGGTCGTAGGTCACGATCGTGCGGTCGGTCAGGTACGTCGCCACCGTGCCGAATCCGGCGGCACCCATCGGGGAGCCGATCATCACGAGCACCGGCCCGCCCGCTGGCTCACTCTCGCGGACGTCGTAGCGCAACACGGCGCCGGGCACCTCCAGCTCGTGGGTGACGGGCTCGGTCATCGGCTCCTCCTGGACTGGGCGATGGAATGCTGATACCGACTGCGCTCGCCGGCCTGAGTCATCGCGCCGGCGCAGAGAGGAGACCCATGATCAGCCGCACCCACGAGGTCCCCAACCTCATCGGTGGGGAACGAGTCGGCGCCGCCGACGGTGCGACGTTCGAACGGCGCAACCCGGCCGACGCGCGTCAGGTCGTCTCGGTGGCGCCGGAGTCGACCGCCGCTGACGTCACCGATGCGGTGTCGGCTGCCGTCGACGCACTCAGGACGTGGCGGACCACGTCGCCGACGGCGCGCTCCAATGTGTTGTCGGCGGCGGCGCGCCTGCTCGCTGCCCGCGCGGACGACCTGGCCGCCGAGATGGTCTCCGAAGAGGGCAAGCCATTGGCCGACGCTCGTAACGAGGCGAGCCGGACACCGAAGAACCTGGAGCTGTACGCCGGCGAGGCGTACCGCCTCTTCGGCGCCACGTTCCCGAGCGATGACACGCCGCTCGTGTACTCGGTGCTCGACCCGGTCGGTGTTGTCGCCGTGATCACTCCGTGGAACTTCCCGCTGAACCTGGCGAGCCGCAAGATCGGCCCGGCGCTCGCCGCCGGGAACGCGGTGGTGTTCAAGCCATCGCCGATGACGCCGTTGATGGGCGCCCGGCTCGCAGATGCCTTCGTCGAGGCCGGCCTGCCACCGGGCGTCCTCAACGTCGTCCATGGCTTCGATGCCGGCGCCCACCTCGTCGCCGACACGAGAGTCGACGCCGTCACGTTCACCGGTTCGACGGCAGTCGGTCACAAGATCCACGCCGCCTCCCGTCTGGGCCAGCGGCTGCAACTGGAGCTCGGTGGCAAGAACCCCGTCGTCGTGCTCGCCGACGCCGACATCCAGGCTGCTGCCGACGTCGTGGCCCGCTCGTCGTTCTCCCTCACCGGGCAGGCCTGCACGGGCGCCGGCCGGATCCTCGTCGAGGCCGCGGTGTATGAGGAGTTGGTCGAGGCGGTCACGGAGCGGGCCGCGGGCCACGTCCTCGGAGCCGGCGACCGTGACGGCGTCACGATGGGTCCACTCGTCGACGATCGGGCCCTCGGTGCCATGGACGCCGCCGTGTCGACGGCCACGGACGATGGCGCCAAGGTCGTCGCCGGGGAGCGCGGGCGTCGGGCGAAGGACTCGACGACGGCTGGTTCTACCCACCGACCGTGCTGGCCGACGCCCGGCCCGACATGGAGATCTCCCGCCGCGAGGTGTTCGGTCCCGTCATCGGCTTCGAGCGCGTCGGCTCCCTGGACGAGGCGATCGCCGCGGCCAACGATGTCGAGTACGGGCTCTCGGCGGCGATCTGCACGCGATCACTTTCGGCAGCCCAGCACTTCGCCGCAGAGATCCAGGCCGGCATGGTGCGCGTCAACCGGCCGACGGTGGGCGCCGCCTTCAACGCTCCGTTCGGTGGGATCAAGCAGTCCGGAACGGCGACGCACCGGGAGCAGCTCGGCCCGACCGTGATGGACTTCTACACCGTCAGCCGCACGATCTGGCTGGGTCACTGACCTGGAGCCGGACCGACCACTCCGCTATCTCTCGCCACAGACATCGAGCGCGAGCAAGGCGAGCGTTCGCGCCGTCGTGACGATGTCGGCGATCGGCACGCACTCGCGTGGCCCGTGGGCGAGGCGGACATCACCAGGCCCGTACTGCACCGTCGGGATGCCGCCCAGCCCTGTGAGCAGACGGAGGTCGCTGCCGTAGGGCGCCCCGTACACCCGCTGGGATCGTCCTGCGTCGCGCGAGCCGACCGCATGGGCCGCACGTACTCGATCGATGAGGTCGCTGCCCGCTGGCAGCCGTCCAGGAGCGAACTGCCCGCCCCACCACTCGAGGTCAACGGGATGCTGGCGATGCCACGGATCACGCTCGTTGAGGTGGGCGACGGTCTGCTCGAGCTCGGCGCGGGCGTGCTCCACGCTCTCGCCCAGGGCGACGCCCAACCGCCCCTCGGCGACGAGCAGGTCAGGCACTGACGACGCCCAGTCTCCGGCGGTGACGGTGCCGATCGACAGCGGATGCGCGAGGGGCCAGCGCGACATCAGCGGGTCGACGACCTCGTGACGGCGTTGCTCGAGCTCCACCAGCGCCTGCCACACCGGCCAGAACTTCTCGATGGCGCTGACGCCCTCGGTGCGGCGGGCGGCGTGGGTGGCCTGGCCCGGCACGCGCAGGCGGAACGTGAGCGAACCGGAGTTGGCCGGGATCACGTCGAGCTCGGTCGGTTCGGCCACGACGCAGGCGTCGGCGCGCCAGCCCCGCTGCAGCAGCGCGAACGTTCCGAGCCCACCATCCTCCTCACCCTGGACCGACGCCAGGATGACGTCCCCGGCCAGTCGCACCCCCGACTTCCGCAGCGCGTCCATCGCGTGGACCGACGCGACGAGTCCGGCCTTCATGTCACAGGCGCCGCGCCCGTACACGTGACCGTCTCGGGTGCCGCCGGCGAACGGCGGGTCGACCCACGCATTCGGATCGCCGACGGGCACGACGTCGATGTGCCCGTTGAGCATCAGTGCCGGGCCGCCACCCGTGCCGGGCAGCCGAGCGACGAGCCCCCATGCTTCCTGGCGATCGACCTCGACGCCGGGGAAGTCGGCATGCGTGCACACCTCGTCGAGGTCGATGCGCCAATGGTCGATGTCGTAGCCGGTCGTGCGGAGGCGGCGAGCGAGCACCGCCTGCGCCTCGTTCTCGGCGTCACTGCCACTGATGCTCGGGATCTGAATCAGGGCGGACGTCTCGTCCACCATCGCTGGCGCGAGCGCGTCCACCGACTCGAGCACACTGGCCGCTCGATCGTCCACGTCCGCATGATCCCATCAATCGGTGGTTCGCCGATGAGTTCGAGTCAGGGGTCGGGACGGCGCATGACGCGGCGATGACGCCGGGCACGTTCAGTGCCATCTCGGTGGGCACACCAAGAATGTGAGGAGGCGAGATGGCCGACACTCCGGGGCCACCCGTCGTTCCCGTCGCCGCTGACGCCCGCCGACATCGCGCTCCGACGTGACCGCCGGCCTCCTCCCTCCGGACGCGCCACAGGCGATGCCCGTGCAGTCCTTCCGGCACTGGGCCCCCCCGACACGGCGAGCACCCAACGCGCCCAGGATGCTGCTGCGGCGGATCCTCGTGCTTGGCGGTGCAGTCGCGCTGGCGGGCCTCGCCGCATACGAGGTGTTCCGGGTGCTCATCTTCCGCGGGCTCACCGGCTTGGAGCTGGCGCTGCTCGTGTTGTTCGCGCTGCTGGTCCCATGGATCACCTTGTCGTTCACCAACGCCATCGCTGGTACCTGGGTGCAGCTGACAACGCGTGAACGCGATGTCGAACGCGCACCAACGGGGCCATCGCCCGCACTGCGCGGGCTGACGGCGCTGCTGATCCCGACGCACAACGAGGAGCCCGCACGCATCGTCGCCAACATCGAGGCGATCACGTCGTCGCTGGCCAGGACCGGCGACCTGGCGCGCTTCCACGTCTTCGTGCTCAGCGACTCGACCGGCGCCGACGCCTGGATCGCCGAAGAGGAAGCGATCCTGCGCCTGCGCGATCGCCTCGACGGCGCGGCGCAGGTCTTCTACCGGCACCGCACGAAGAACGTCGACCTGAAGGCCGGGAACATCGCCGACTGGGTCCGCCGCTTCGGTGCGCCGTACGCCCACTTCGTGGTGCTCGACGCGGACAGCCTCATGGAAGGCGAGACGCTGGTTCGACTGGCGGCAGCCATGGAGGGTCAACCGGACTGCGGCGTGATCCAGACGATCCCGATCGTTGTCGGCGGCGAGACGCTCTTCGCCCGCCTGCAGCAGTTCGCCGGCCGCGTGTACGGGCCACTGATCGCCAGCGGACTCGCCTGGTGGCACGGTGCAGACGGGAACTACTGGGGCCACAACGCGATCGTCCGCACGGCTGCCTTCGCCGAGGCTGCCGGGCTACCCCATCTGAAGGGCCCGAAGCCGTTCCGCGGCCACGTGATGAGCCACGACTTCGTCGAGGCCGCGCTGGTGCGCCGGGACGGTTGGGCCGTTCGTCTCGCGCCGGAGCTGCCGGGCAGTTACGAGGAGAGTCCCCCGTCCCTGGTCGACCTCGCCACCCGCGATCGGCGCTGGTGTCAGGGCAATCTGCAGCACCTCGCCGTGGTCACCGCCCGCGGCCTACGACCGATCAGCCGACTCCACTTCGTGACCGGCATCTTCGCCTACCTGGCATCGCCGCTGTGGTTGGCGTTCCTCGTCGTCGGCATCCTCGCTTCCCTGCAGGCGCGCTACGTCATGTCCGATCCGCTGACCAGCGGCTTCGAGCTGCTCGGCCTGCCCGCCCAGGACGCCCCACGGGCGCGGCGTCTCTTCCTCATCATGATGGCCGTACTCGTGACACCGAAGGTCCTCGCGCTGGGAGTGGTGCTGACCAAGCGCCCCCTTCGACGGGGATGCGGAGGGGCGCCACGCGTGACCGTCAGCGTGGCGCTCGAGTCCCTGACGTCCGCCTTGCTCGCGCCGATCATGATGCTCGTGCAGTCGCGGGCGGTGGTGGCGGTCGCACTCGGTCGCGACGTCGGATGGAAGGTTCAACGTCGCGGCGGCGCGATCTCGCCTCGGGAGATCCTCCATCGCCACCTCTGGCACACCGCGTTCGGCATGGCGATGGGATTCGCGGCGTGGCTCGTCGCACCATCGCTGTTCTTCTGGATGATCCCGATCGTGCTCGGCCTGGTGCTCGCGATCCCCATCTCGGCGGTGACCGCGCAGCCCCGTGCAGGAAAGCTGACATGGCGCGCCGGCCTGTTTCGCACGCCCGAGGAGTCGACACCACCACCGGTGTGCACCGCGGCGGTGTCAGCGATGCTCACCGTCCCCGCCGGCGACGCAGTTGCCCGACTGGCCGGGGACCCCCGGCTCCTCGATGTCCACCGCGCCGACCTTCCGGCTCCGCGTCGCCCTGGTGATCCAATCGACGCCGAC
The DNA here is from genome assembly GCA_963774635.1 of uncultured Acidimicrobiia bacterium. GTDB lineage: Bacteria > Actinomycetota > Acidimicrobiia > Acidimicrobiales > Ilumatobacteraceae > JALZMG01. The sequence continues at coordinate 270,406 of CAVZFS010000020.1, read as the reverse complement.
CTGCTCGTTGCTCGCCTGAAGCTGGATGAGGCGGCAAGCATCGACGGCGCGATGCAGGACCTCACCATCCACCAGAAGGTCGCCGCGCTCAACGACCTCTCTGCGCTCACTCGCGCCGTGGAGCTGCGGCGTGCCTCCCTTCTGGGTGGTGACGGTCCCGGATACGAGACCGTGGCCGCCCAAATCGGGGGAGTATGAGCACCGATGCCCAAACCGTTGCCGGGCCACGCCCCGGTCCAGGCCACCCAACGCCGCCTCGGCCCGATCATCATCGTCGGTGTCCTCGCCGGCTTCCTGGCAGGGCTGTTCGGGGTCGGCGGCGGCCTTCTGATCGTTCCCGGGTTGGTCTTTGCGGGGATGGACCAGCGTCTCGCCCACGGCACATCGCTCGCCGCGGTGGTGCCGATCGCCGTCGCCTCGCTGATCACCTACGCCAGCGGCGGGAACGTGGACTGGCCGGCGGCGTTGTGGTTGTCGGTCGGCGCAGCCGGCGGGGTCGTGATCGGCACGAAGCTCCTCCACATCCTGCCTGTCAGGACGCTCGGCCTGCTCTTCTCGGCCGTCCTCGTCGCTTCGGCGGTGCGCCTCTTCTTCGAGACTGACGCCACTGGCCGGACCCCGCTCACGCTCACCGATGCCATCCTTCTCGTGGCCATCGGGGTCGTCACGGGGCTCCTGGCCGGTCTCCTCGGCGTCGGCGGCGGCCTCGTCACGGTGCCGGCGATGATCCTGCTCTTCGCCATCCCGCCGGTGATCGCCAAGGGCACGTCCGTCGCGGTGATCATCCCCACTGCGCTGATGGGCACCTGGCGCAACCGCTCCAGGGGGAACACGGATCTGCGGGCGGCGGCGGTCATCGGCGTCGCCGGCATCGTCACCGCCGCGCTCGGCGGCCTCGTGGCCACCAAGATGAGCGACGAGCTGTCGAACACCTTGTTCGCCGCGCTGCTGATGCTCGTGGCGATCCAGCTGTTGGTGCAGGTGCTGCGGGAGTCTGCGGCGTGATCGTCGTCGTTCGCGCCGCTACGTCGCGCGTGGTGCGAGGACGTCAGCGGTGACGCCGAGCGCGGTCAGGTCGCCCGGCCAGGCGAGGTCGCCGACGATCGCCGCGACGGCGGCGGCGATCGCGGGCGCCGTCTTGATGCCGGCACCGCCCTGTCCGACGACCCAACAGAAGCCCGGTCGATCGGGCGCCCAGCCCACGACCGGGATGCGGTCGGGTGCGAACGTACGCAGACCGGCCCACGACCGTCGAACGGATCGCACCGTCAGCGTCGTCGCTTCGTGCAGCATCTCGATTCCCCACGCGACGTCTTCCATCTCGGCTGTGGCGTCGACGGGCTCGCTCGGCTGCTCGTCCGCCGGCGACACCAGCAGCCCTCCGCTCTCGGGCTCGAAGTAGCAGCGCCCGCCGGCGTCCATCACGAGGGGCCAGGACGCCACGTCCGGCGGGGCGGTGACGAGGCAGGCCGTCCGGCGCAGCGGTCGTAGCCCGAGCGGTTCCACACCCGCGTGTCGGGCCACGACGTCTCCCCATGCGCCCGCCGCGTTCACGACGACGTCCGCGTCGATCACGTCGGTCGGAGTGCGGATGCGCCACCCGTTCGACGTCGCCTCCAGCTCGAGTGCAGGCGCGCCGCGCCGGATGTCGGCGCGACGCGCTCGTGCACCTCTTGCGTACGCGGCCAGCAGCAGGGCGACGTCGAGTGCGCGGGCGTCCGGCTCCCACACGCCACCGGCCTCGACCGCTGTCTCCCGGAGCGCCGGGAGGATGCGCTGCGCCTCGGCGGCGTCGACGCGCCGCGCCGTGGGTGCGACTGCCCGACGCGGCCACCGCAGCGATCTCGTCGAGACCGGGCCCATCACCGTCGCGCCCGATCCACAGCAACCCACGCGGGCGCGACAGCGGGTAGTCGGCGAACCCTGCTGGCGGCTGCTCGATGAACGCGCGGCTGGCGCGAGCGAGCGCGCACACGACGGCGTGCCCGACCGTCTCCGACAGCGTCGCGGCCGACCGTCCAGTGGCATGGAGGCCGAGCTCGGGTTCGGATTCCACGACGACGACGTCGTGGTGCTCGGCGAGCGCCCAGGCCGCAGAGATGCCGGCGATGCCGCCACCCACGACGGCGACGCGGCTGGTGGCCACGTCGGCGAGCGTACCGAGCGGAGTACCGTCGCCACAGTGCTCGCTCGGGGCCGACCGTGAAGGCGTGGGTCGTCAGGCGGCCCGGTCCGGTCGAGAGCGGACCACTCGAGCTCGTGGATCTCGCTGACCCGCTGCCGGGTCCGGGCGAGTTGCGCATCCGTGTGGCGGTGTGCGGTGTATGTCGAACAGACCTGCACATCGCCGAGGGCGATCTCCCACCGCACCGCCACGACGTGGTGCCCGGTCACGAGATCGTGGGCGTCGTCGACGCGCTCGGCGACGGGGCGACACGCTTCTCGATCGGCGATCGCGTGGGCATCGCGTGGTTGCGCTCTACGTGCGGCAGGTGCCGCTTCTGTGTGCGCGGCGACGAGAACCTCTGCGACGAGCCGCTGTTCACCGGCTGGGACGCCGATGGCGGATACGCCGAGTACGCCGTCGTCGATGAGCGCTTCGCCTACGGCTTGCCGGCCGGCTACCGGAACGAGGAGCTGGCGGTGCTGCTCTGTGCCGGGATCATCGGCTTCCGTGCGCTGCGCCGGGCGGCGCTGCCGTCTGGCGGCCGACTCGGGATCTACGGCTTCGGGGCGTCGGCCCACCTTGCCGCGCAAGTGGCCATCGCCGACGGGGCGACGGTGCACGTCATGACCCGGTCGCCAGCGGCGCGCGACCTGGCGCGGCAACTCGGTGCGGCATCGGCTGGTGACACGTTCGACCGCCCACCCGAGCCGCTCGACGCGGCCATCCTCTTCGCTCCGGCCGGCGAGGTCGTGCCGGGCGCACTGGAGGCGCTCGATCGCGGTGGCACGCTGGCCATCGCCGGCATCTACCTCACGGACGTGCCGCAGCTGCGGTACGACGACCATCTGTTCCAAGAGCGTCAGCTGCGCAGCGTCACCGCCAACACGCGACGCGACGGCGAGGACTTCCTCGCACTGGCGTCGCGGGTCCCATTGCACGTCACCACGACGCCGTACGACGTTCTCACGGGCTCCTGAGGCGCTCCGTGATCTGGCCGCCGACCGTGTCGTCGGGGCCGCGGTGATCGACGTCAGCGCGGGCGACCGCCGTCCGCTCGGCACTGAGTAGGTTCGGCACGTGAGCGACAGCACTCCCGCACCGCAGACCCAGTTGGCCGCCATCTCCTTCGACGACGAGCTCAAGGCGGCCGAGTTCATGACGGCGATGACGCGGCTCGCTCGCGATGGCAGGCTGACGCTGCGCGACGCCGTGTTCGTCGTCAAGTCCGCCGACGGCAAGACCTACGTGCGGGAGACCAAGGACCCGCAACCGGGCCGGACGGCGCTGGGTGCGGGGCTGTGGAGCGGGCTGTTCGGGCTCATCCTCGGCGGTCCCGTCGGCATGCTCGTCGCTGGGGGCATCGGTGCCGGCGCCGGTGCCATCACCGCGAAGATCGTCGACGTGGGCATGACCGACGACTTCGTCGAGCAGCTGCGGGAGATGGTCAAGCCCGGGACGACGACCGTGGCCCTGCTCGCCGAGAACATCGACCCCGAGCCGGTGCTCGCCGAGCTCGAGCGGTTCCAGGGCGGTCGATACGTCACCGGCAACCTCTCGCTGGACGCGATCAAGGCGGTGCGCGAGGCGCTCGGCGATCCTGCTGCGACGAGTGGTGCGTCGACGTTCCCACCGCCGACACCGGCCGCGGACGCGCCCGACGACCCAGTAGCCGCCGACGATCAGTCCGCGATGTCCGCCTCGGCGATCACCCGCGTCGGGCGCAGCCGTACGAGGAGCTCGCCGGGGACGCCGTTGCGACGCCCGAACTCCTCGGCACGGTCGGCCCCCATGTAGCGCCCACCGATGCGCGCCGCCCACGTCCGGAGCTCGTCGGGATCCTCGCTCAACGCTGACCGGCCCGGTCAGCTTGACGAATGAGAACGGCGGCGTGTCGTCGTCGACCACCAGGGACACGCGCGGGTCGCGGGCCAGCGCCTTCCCTTTCGACGTGCCCGCACCGGTGTTGAACACGACCTCCAGTTGGTCGACCGTGTCATCGACCACGAACCAGATCGGCGCGACGTGCGGCTGGCCGTCGGCAGCCGCCCACGCCAGCTTGCCGGTCCGGGTCCCGGTCGACAGGAAGCGTCGGATCTCGTCGTCGTCCATCGTCGCGCGCCACGACGGAGGTCTAGCGGCTCAAACGTCGCGGACGGCGTCGAGGTACTCGGCGACGCGCCGCAGGTGACCGTCGACGTCGGTCGGGCCGGCGTTGTGCGTAGCGATGGACAAGTGGGTGGCACCGAGCTCGCGCCAGCGCTCGGCATGCGTCCGCCACCGCTGCGGGTCGCCGCCGGCGTACTGCGCCTGGGCCTGGATGGCGAAGCCGTCCATCGAGCGGCCGTCCGCAGCGCGGTGGTCACGGATCGTCGCGATGCGCTCTCGCGACGACTCGTTGGGTGAGCCGAGGGGCACCCAGCCGTCGCCGAGCCGCGCGCAGCGCTCGAGGAGCGCCGGGGCGGATCCCCCGAACCAGATCGGGATCGGCATCGACGGGCGGGGGTTGATGCCGGCCAGCTCGATCCGGTGGAAGTCGCCGTCGAAGTCGACCACGTCCTGGGTCCACAGCTGCCGCAACAACTCGACCTGCTCTGCCGAACGCTGCCCTCGGTTGGTGAACGACTCGTTGAGCGCGACGTACTCGACGGTGTTCCAGCCAGTGCCGATACCGAGGCGCAGCCGGTTGCCCGACAGCACGGCGAGCTCGGCGGCCTGCTTGGCGACGAGGACGGTCTGGCGCTGGGGCAGGATCAGGATCGCCGTCACGAGCTGGAGGCGCTGCGTGACGGCGGCGACGAAGCTCAGGACGGTGAACGGCTCGTGGAACGCGACATCCTTGTCGTAGGGGCCTTCGAAGCCGCCGGGACGCTCTCGCTTGGCGCCGACGACGTGGTCGTAGACGAGCAGGTTCGCCGCGCCGAGCTCCTCGAGACCCTGCGCGTAGGCCGTGATGGCACCTGGATCGGTGCCGATCTCGTTGTGGGGCAACACGGCGCCGAGCAGCATCGCTGCGATACCTATCACGTTGATTGATGCGGCCGGCGCCTTCGCCGGCCGCATCACCGAGTGGCCGCGTCGTTCGGAGGTGGATGTCCCGGTTCGGCACGGCGGGCGCTCCAGCGCCTTCGCCGGCCGCATCATTCGCGTAGGTTGCGGGCGATGGTGGACGAGCCCGACGTGCTGGTGATCGTGTTGGCCGGCGGAGAGGGCAAGCGACTCTCTCCATTGACCAACGATCGGGCCAAGCCAGCGGTGCCGTTCGGCGGTTGCTACCGGCTGATCGACTTCGCGCTGTCCAACTTCGCGAACGCCCGATATCTGAAGATCGTCGTGCTGACGCAGTACAAGAGCCACAGCCTCGACCGTCACATCAGCCAGACCTGGCGGTTCTCGACCCTCCTCAACCAGTACGTCGCAGCCGTCCCGGCGCAGATGCGCCGCGGACCGTTCTGGTTCTCCGGGTCGGCCGACGCCATCTACCAGAACCTCAACCTCATCCACGACGAGCGTCCGGATCTCGTGTGCGTGTTCGGCGCCGACCACATCTACCGGATGGATCCCCGCCAGATGGTCGCTCATCACGAGGCCGTCGGCGCCGGCGTGACGGTTGCCGCGATCCCCGTGGCCCGCGAGCTGGCGTCAGAGTTCGGCGTCATCGAGGTCAACAGCGACGGCCGGATCCTCGACTTCCACGAGAAGAGCACCAACCCGCCGACCATGCCGGGGGATGACACGCGGTGCCTGGCGTCGATGGGCAACTACGTGTTCGACACGAAGACATTGGTCGACATCGTCACGCCGCGTGACGACACGTACACCGACATCGGTGGCGACGTGATCCCGGCGCTGACGCGTGAGGGCCTGGCGCACGCCTACGACTTCTCGACCAACGTCGTGCCGGGCCAGGACGAGCGCGAGCGCGGGTACTGGCGCGATGTGGGGACGATCGATGCCTACTACGACGCCAACATGGACCTCATCGCCCCGCACCCGGTGTTCAACCTCTACAACGACCGGTGGCCGGTGTACACGTATCGTGGCGCGGAGCCACCGGCCAAGGTGTCACGAGGACCGGGCGGTGAGCTGGCGCACGTCTACGGCAGTCTGCTCTGCGAGGGGTCGATCATCTCGGGTGCGCACGTCGAGCGGTCGATCCTGGGTCCGGGTGTCTTCGTCGACCACGATGCCCACGTGACGGACTCGATCCTGTTCCCGTTCGTCCGGGTCGGTCCGGGCGCCCGCCTGCACCGCTGCATCGTCGACAAGAACGTCGACGTCCCGGCGGACTACCGCGTCGGCTTCGACAGCCGTGACGACGCCGAACGCTTCACGGTGAGCGACGAGGGCATCGCCGTCATCGAGAAGGACCGCCGCCTCTGACCCATCCGAGTGTTTGCGCGCATCCGAGTGCTGGGCCCGGGGCATCCCCAGCTCCAGCACTCCGATGGCCTCAAACACTCGGATGGAAGGTCAGGTGCCGGCGAGGCGGGCGACGACCGGCGCGAAGGGTTCGACGTCCTCCCCGCCGACGATCACGTAGCTGAACCCGAGCTCCTCGCGCCGGCGGACAAGCGTCTCGGCGATCTCGTCGACGCTGCCGATGAGCGCGAATGGCGACGCCGCGATCATCTCGTCCTCGACCTGCACGAAGCTGGCGATGCCGGACACCGTGCCTGCCCTGTCGTCGGTGACCCTGACCAAGAAGGCCCGGATGTTGAGCTCGATGTCCTCGATGCGCGCTCCGGCGGCGTCGCGCACGAGCGCGACCCGCTCGGCAACCGCGTCATAGGTCATGGTCGCGATCGCCTCGGGGCCGATCACTCCCGCCGTCATCTGGCCATTGATGCCGACGACGTCGGCCTGCCGTGCAGCGATCGACAGAACCCGCCGGCCACCGCCGCCGATCAGGATCGGCGGGTGCGGACGCTGCGCCGGCTTCGGTTGACCGTCGTAGTCCGTGATCGTGTAGTGCGTGCCCTGGAACGAGAACGACCCGTCGCCCATCGCGCCCTTGATGACGGCGAGGGCTTCCTCGAACCGGTCGATGCGCACGCCGGGGCGGTCGTAGGGAATTCCGGCGGCCCGGTAGTCGGTCTCCATCCAGCCCGCGCCGATGCCGATGTCGACCCGGCCGTCGCTCAGCACGTCCATCGTCGCCAGCTCCTTGGCGAGGACGACCGGGTGCTTGTAGTCGTTGTCGAGGACGAGCGCGCCGACGCGCAGCGACGTCGTGGCGGCCGCCGCCGCGGCGAGGGCCGGCATCGGCGCCAACTGGTCCGTGAAGTGATCCGGCATCGTGAGCGTGGCGTAGCCGAGGTCCTCGATCTTGCGGGCCTGCTCGACCCAGCCCTTGGCGTCCGGCGGACCGGACAGCTGCACGCCGAAGCGGAACGGGCGGTGCGACGGGTCCGGCATCTCGGGGACGCTAGCGACGGCCGATCGGACGGGCCGGTGCCCGGCGCCCGGCTCGGGTGCCACCACCTGTCAAGGGGTGGCAGATAGCGTGCTTCCGTTGTGCGCTCGCTGACGTGGTTGGCCCGCCTCGGGCTCGTGATCGCGGCCGGTGCCCTGTTGGTGGTCGCCGTCGTCGTCGCCGTCGGGCCACGCCTCTGGCAGATGGCCAACGCGCACGAGGAGCTGCCGGTCGTGCTGCCGTCGTTCCAGCCGCTGGCGCAGCGTTCGTACGCCTATGACATGGCCGGCAACGAGATTGCGGTGTTCGAGGCCGAGAACAGCCAGCCGGTCGCCCTGTCGCAGGTTCCCGAGCACGTCATCACAGCGTTCCTCGCCGTCGAGGACAAGGAGTTCTACCGCCACCACGGCGTCAACCTGCGCAGCCTGGTGCGGGCCACGCTGTCCAACTTCTCGTCGGACGCGTCCCAGCAGGGCGCGTCGACGATCACGATGCAGGTCGTCAAGAACGACTTCCTCGCCGGGCTCGAGCGAGACGGTCGCTACAAGCTGCTGCAGGTCCACTACGCGCTCATGCTCGACCGCGCCAAGTCCAAGGATGAGATCCTCGAGCGCTACCTCAACACCGTCTTCTTCGGCAACAACGCCTACGGCATCCAGGCGGCCTCCGAGACGTACTTCGGCAAGACCGTCGACCAGTTGACGTTCATCGAGGCTGCCTTCCTTGCCGGGATGGTGCGCTCGCCGTCGGGCTACGACCCCGTGATCAACCCGGAGCGCAGCCGGTCCCGCTTCATCCAGGTGCTCGAGCGGCTGGTCGAGGATGAGTTCATCACCGAGGCCGAGGCGACGCAGATCGGCAACGACTTCGTCCTGCCCGACCGCGCCCGGACGACGCCGGGCCGCATCAACCAGCGCACGTACTTCACCGAGGCGATCCGCGACTACCTGCTCAACCGCTCGAACCTGCTCGGCGACACGTACGACGAGCGCTACTCGGCGCTGTTCCGTGGTGGATTGCGCATCCACACCACGTTCGACCCGCACCTGCAGGGCCTCGCCGAGGAGGCCCGCAAGGTGCTGCCGGAGACCGCCCAGGGCTTCGACGCGGCGATGGTCACGCTGGACACCAGCACGGCGGCGATCCGCGCCATGGTCGGCGGACGCGGCTTCGTCCCCAACGAGCGGGAGACGAACATGGCGCTCGCACCCCGCCAGACGGGCTCGAGCATCAAGCTGTTCGTGCTCGCCGCGGCGCTGCAGGCCGGTGCCCAACCCGATGACATCATCGACGGCGCCAACAACTGCTCGTTCGCAGTGCCCAACGACGAGCCGTTCGTCATCAAGAACGCCACGGAGCGTGGCCCCGACACGTTGGCGGAGATGACCTGGTCGTCCATCAACTGTGCGTACGTGCGGTTGTCGCAGATCGTCGGTCTCAACCGGGTCGTCGACATGACCTACCGCCTGGCGCAGTCGCCGTACCTGTATCCGGGCCAGCCGGAAGAGGACCGGGACCCGATCCAGCCGTTCATCAGCTACTCCACCGGCGCCAACGAGATGAGTCCGCTCGACATGGCTTCGGGTGGGCAGACCGTGGCCAACGGCGGCCTGCACCACGAGCCGTACTACGTCGAGTACATCGACTCGGCCGACGGGCGCCGCATCTACAGCCACAGCAGCGCCGGGACCCAGGTGCTCGACCGGGGCGTGGCGCTGACGGCCGTCGACACGCTGAAGGGCGTGCTGACCGAGGGCACCGGCCGCTCGTATCCCCTCGCCGACGGTCGGCCGGCGGCTGGCAAGACCGGGACGCAGCAGGACAACACGAACGCCTGGTTCGTCGGCTTCACGCCCTTCCTCACGACCGCGGTGTGGGTCGGCGACCCGAACGGCTACACGCCGATGGTCAACGTCCCCGAGTTCGGCGGGCGCAACGCCTCGCGGGTGCAGGGCGGTCGCTACCCGACGCAGATCTGGAAGACGTTCATGGATCCGGCCCACGCCAACCTGCCGATGACGGACTGGGAGGCACCGCCGGCGCCGGCTCGTGAAGCGGCACGCCTGTACCTCCCGGGCAACGAGTGCCTGGCGCGGCGCGTGACGACGGGCGGCGAAACCGTCGGCACCGTACCGCCTGCGGCACCGGCCGCGCCGGCGGGACCGGCAGGGTTCGCCAACCCGGCTCAACCGCCGCAGCCACCGGCGCCACCGGCCGCACCCGCACCACCGGCGCCGCCAGCACAGGCGACACCCACCGAGACGACTGCCCCGCCGGCGGCGGGCTCACCGGTCACCGCACCGCGTGTCAGCCGCCTGGTACCGATCGAGAGCGGGACGACCGTCGCGCCCGACAACCTCGACCCCAGGGCGCCCGTGCCGTCGGCGCCGCTCGGCACCGCCGTTGTTCCGTGCTGACCGACGATCTGCTGGAGCTGCAGGACACCGACACCGCGATCGATCAGCTGACGAACCGTCGAGGTCGGCTGCCCGAGCGGGAGGCGTCGGCGGCCGCCGGGGCGGCGCTGACCGCAGCTGATCGCCGCCGCGCCGCGATCGTGACGCGCAACGGTGAGCTCGAACGGTCGATCGCCGATCTGGAAGCAAATGGTGAGCGCGTGCGTGCCCAGCGGACGCGGCTCGAGGGCCAGCTGCGTACGGTGACATCGACGCGTCAGGCCGAGGCGCTGCAGCACGAGCTCGAGACGTTGGCCGGCCGCCAGGACGTGTTCGACGATCAGGAACTGGCGCACCTCGATGAACAAGGTGCGTTGGAGACCGAGCTGGCGGAGCTCGACGCGTCCCGGCCGGGGCTTGCGGCGGCGGCCGAGGAGGCGACCGCCGTCCTCGGGGCAGCCGAGGGCGTCATCGACGCGGAGCTGGCCAACCTCGCCGGGGTCCGCGAAAGCGTCGCCGCTCGCATCGAGCCTGCCGAGCTGGACCGCTACGAGCGACTGCGCCAGCGCTTCGACGGTGTCGCCGTCGCCCGCCTGGACGGCGCTCGTTGCACCGGTTGCCATCTGGACCTGTCGAGGGCGGAGCTCGACACCGCCCGGGCCACAACGGAAGGTCAGTTCGCCGCCTGTCCGCACTGCGGGCGGCTGCTGGTGCCCTGACGGCCGCCGGCGATGTTCTTCTGGTTCATCGGGACGTCGATCGTCACCGTCCGCTTCGTCTTCCAGGACCCTCGTTTCGACTACCGGCTCCTCGTCGTCGGTGCGCTCCTGCCGCTCGTCGACTTGTTGTTCGGACGCATCGACGTCCTGCACACGCTCGTGTGCAGCCTGTTGTTGCTGGCCATCGCGATGCTCGCCACGCTCGGTCGACGGCCGGCCAGGGCGCTGTTGCTGGGCTTGCCGATCGGGATGCTGCTGCACCTGGTCTTCGACGGCGTGTGGACCGACACCGATCTGTTCTGGTGGCCCGCCGGTGGGTGGAGCTTCGCAGGCGTGGAGTTGCCAGAGGAAGAACGGGGCCTGTGGAACGTGCCACTCGAGCTCGCCGGGCTGGCGATCCTCGTCTGGGTGTGGCGCAGCTCGGGGCTGTCGCGCCCGTCACGGCGGCATCGCTTCTGGAGGAGCGGTCGGCTCTTCGAGCGCCCTCGAGCCCTGTGAGACACTTCGGAGCGTGCTGATCCTGGTCCGCCACGGCCGCACCGCACTCAATGCAGCCGGCAAGCTCCAGGGTCGGCTCGACGAGCCGCTCGACGAGGTCGGCGAGGCGCAAGCGATCGCCGTCGCCAAGCTGGTCGGACCTGTCGACGAGCTGATCTCCAGCCCGCTGTTGCGGGCTCAGCAGACGGCGCGGGCGTTCGACGCCCCGTTCGAGGTTGACGAGCGGTGGATCGAGCTGTCGTACGGCATCTACGAGGGGCTGCCGCACACCGACGTCCCGTCGGAGGCGTGGGCCCACTGGCGGGCGAACGCGGCATGGGTCCCCGAGGGTGGCGAGTCGCTCGTGGAACTGGACCGACGGGTGCGAGCGGCCTGCATCGAGCTGTCGGAGCGGGCGCGGGACCGGGACGTGGCGGTGGTCAGCCACGTGTCGCCGATCAAGGCCGCTGTGGCGTGGACGCTCGACTGCGGGGTCGAGATCGCCTGGCGTTCACACCTCTCGTACGCCTCGGTGACGCGCATCGACATCCGTTCGACCGGACCCGTGCTGCACATGTTCAACCAGGTCGCCACATGAGGTTCAGTGCAGGGTTCAAAACGGGGAGAGGCCCATCCGGTTGCGTACGGAGACCATCTCACCGACGTGGTTGACGCGGTGGCCGATGGCCTCCCACTGGATGAACCAACCGGCCGGGCGGCCGGTCCACATCTTGTAGAGCCAGGGGACCTCGCTCTCGTCGATGCCGACGTGAGAGAGCGCCTGGGCCGGCTCTGGGCTGGCGTCCAGCGTGCTCGGTTCGACGTCGCCGAGCCACGTCGCCGTCGCGTCGTGCACGGCGGCGCTGTAGGCGACGAGCTGCTCGAGGTCAAGCGCCGCAATGAGCTCCGGCGGTTCGGCCTCGGCGAGGCCGACGTGCGCGCTCAGCCCACCGAGACCGAGGTCGTCGCGTCTCGTCTGCAACAACGGCTCCCCACTGCGAAGCACGGCATTGACGGCCACGTCTTCGTGGTACGTGACGTGGAACGTCAAGAAGGCGATCGACGATCCGCCGCCATCGGCATGCTCGCGCCATCGCTCGAGCGGCACACTCGCCACGATCGAGTCGTGGAACCTCCCGGCGACCGACTCGTGCTCGGCGGTGATCCAATCACGCAGATCCACGACTGCAGTCTGCTCACAGACGCGACCGTCCGACGATGGCTGCGACGACGGCGACGACGCCGCCCGCCACGGCGACGTACAGCCACAGCGCCGCGAGATCGGTTTTTGACTCCGGGTCAAGCTCGTTTTCGATACCGAATCTTCCACGGAACGCGGCACCGCGTGCACGGCGTTCATCAAGATTGACGAAACCGCCAGGGCTGCAACTGACGGTAACCTGCCGTTCGCTCTCGCAGCGGGCGGAGCGATGAGCCAAAGGAAACGGCGTATGAGAAAGACAGCAGTGGTAGCGGCGATCGTCCTCGCGGGCGTCGGCGTGGGCGGAACGGCCTTCGCCGGAGAAGTCGACGGCAACGGCAACGAGACGCCGATCAAGGGGCACATCGCCTCTTCGATCTGCAGCTTCTCCGGCCTGGACGACGGCAGCGAGGGCGGCATCGGCGGGCCCGGGCAGCCCCCGCAGAGACTGGGGCCAGATCCCCGAAGGACGGCAGGGACTTCCTGACCTCGATCGGGGAGAACTCCCGGTGTGGCCTGCCGGGGCAACGTCTCCCACGAGGGCTGACGCAGACACCAAAGGCCGTCCCTTCCCGCAAGGAAGGGGCGGCCTTTCGTCGTTGAGCCCACAGGCCGCGGCGCAGAGTCCACCGCCACTGCCGCAAGGGTGCAGCGGCGCCTTGCATGCGGGGCCTGACAATTGCCGCCCGAACAGCGACGTCACCGACGCCCACGGCAACAGTGACCGACGGCGAGCCCGACCGCGCCGGCCAGCCCGATCCATCGCCAGATCGGAGCCGAGGTCACCGGACGCGCCGGCCCCGTTCATGACGGGCTCAGGCATTGGAGACCGTAATCTCGCCAGTTCCGAATGACGATCGCGCTACGAACGTTGCGCTGTCCGCCGATCGGTGGACCCGACGTTCATCCGCTCGATCCACCGATCACCCGATCGCGCTGTATCTGGAGTGCTGTCACGGTGGTCCTAGTACGGGAAACGGTCCCGGATCGAACACCAAGAGGAACCCTTCGTCATGCGCACGCACGTCAGTCATCAACCGTCGGATCGCCAGAGTGGTCCGGACCGCCCGTCCGGAGGAGCGATGAGCCTCGACGCCGTCGCCGCCGTCTTCGGCCGCAACATGAAGGCGCTGGTCGCCGACGCTGAGGCGGGCCGGCGTCGCCGGCAACCTTCCTCTGCGCGCCCCGCAGCCTGATCCGTTACGAGGGGGCGGATGCCGGGGAGGTCCCGCCCGTCCTCCCCGGCGATCTGTTTCAGGGGCCTTCGTGGTGGAGCAGCTCGCGGTCGTCGATGCAGGTCCAGTCGAGGCTCGCTGCGTCGGCGCTCACGTAGACGTCCTCACGGTCGTGCCTGCCGTAGCCGTCTCGACTGTCGTAGCGGGCGATGGCGTTGCCCTGCTCGATCAGCGAGAGACCGGCGTCGATCCCGTCGACGTCGATGTAGCGCAGGTAGCGCCCGTGGCTGTCGGTGTCCTCGCCGTCGCCGCCCATCACGAGGGCGACCTGGCGCCCCATCACCATGGCGGACATGGCGTCCAGCGCTGGCTGGCCCTCACAGGTGTCCATCTCCGCAGCGTCGATGCCGATGACCCGCACGCGGAACGCCGTACCGTCGCTGGCGGCGATGTCGACGGTGTCGCCGTCCACGACCCCGGACACCGTGTAGGTGGGCGGCGCCGCAGGAGACGGAGTCGACGGGGTCGACGGATTTGTCGCCGTCGCCACTTCGCAGCCGATTCCGTCGCCGTCACGGTCGAACGCCTCTCGCCACCCGGGGTCACCGGGATGGATCGGAGCGGCATCGTGCGCCCGCACGTCGTCACAGTTGGCGTAGTAGACGGCCGCCGATGGTGCCGATGGTGCAGGAGCCGCAGGCGGCGGCGGCGCACAGGAGTAGTCGATCGATGAATCGTCGGCGCTGTGATACTGCGCCTCACGACCGTGGTTGCCGTAGCCATCCGACGAGTCGTGACGCGCACTTGCCAAGCCGTAGCTGAGCAAGGCCAAACCGACATCGGTTCCATCAACTTCCACGAAGCGCAGGAAACGCCCGTACTGGTCGACGTCCTCGCCATCGGCTCCCATCGTCAGTGCAACTTCCCGCCCGAGCACCAGGTTGGTCATCGTCTCGGTGGCCAAGTCGGCGGCGCACCCAGTACCGATCTCTGGCGCGTCGATTCCGAGGACTCGCACGGTGAACACCTGACCGTCGGTGGACGAGATATCGACCGTGTCGCCATCCGTCACATTCGTCACGGTGTAGACCGCGGGCGCGGGTGGCGGAACCGTCGTGGCCGCCGGAACCGTCGGCCGCACAGTCGGCTGCGTCGGCGGTGACTTCAAAGCCTCAGGTGTCGGCGCTGTGGGAGTTGCGTGCTCCCACGCCCCATCAGCGCACTCGTACGTCGCCTCTGGCGTGGTCTGTCGCTGTCCGTCTTCGCAGGCGGTCGGCTTGTAATCGCTGAGCGGCGCCGAGACACGCTCTTCGCCGGCGCCGCCACAGGCGGCAAGGCCGATCACGATGGGGATGGGGAGCCACAGCGCTCGACGATGGCCGCGCTTGTTGAGTGCGTTGCGCTGGGTCATGGACATATCCCTCAGGTGATGCGATTGGGCGGAGGAAGAGTCCTCCGGCCCGCTGGACGGTAAGGGCGATCGCGCTTGGTCAGATCATCAAGATTGATGACTTACGACGTCCGCGACGGGTGTGCACGACGAGTCCTCGGCGCGGCGGCTGAGCGACGGTGAGTCGGCCTGTAAGCGGGATTCTGTGGTCGCCTCCCGGCGACCGGTGGCCATCCATCTGTGCGGCCTACCCGGAGGCTGTCCACACCTCTCGATGCGGACGGACGGGCCGCCCATGCCTCCTGCTCGGCCTTGCTCCGGGTGGGGTTTGCCAAGCCGCCCGGGTCGCCCCGGACGCTGGTGCGCTCTTACCGCACCGTTTCACCCTTGCCTGTGACCGGTTGCCCGGCCCATCGGCGGACTCTCTCTGTTGCACTGTCCGTCAGGTCGCCCCGACCTGGCTGTCGCCAGCACCCTGCCCTGTGGAGTCCCGACTTTCCTCGACGTGACGAGCACGCCGCGGCCACCCGGCCGACTCACCGTCGACATTCCAGTCTACGTGGGCGTGAACTGGGCGCTCCTGGTCTCGAATTCGAGACCACGGCCACCCAGATGGGGTGGTGAGACCGTGACCACCCAGATGGGGCGGGTCAGGACGGGCAGGTCAGCCCGTCGTAGACGAAGGAGTTCTCGGCCGGCGTCTCCAGAGCGAAGCTGGAACGGGTGCCGGATTCGTTCGGCGCGCCGATGACGATCTCCGTGGACGCCAGCGAGCCGAACCGGGCCGGGATGGCGAACAGCTCGGCGCGGCCGCTCTCGTCCGGCGTGAGCTCGCCGCCCAGCACCACTGGACTGATGTAGCCGTCGGGAGCCCCCGTGACGGCGATCGCGACGGCCGCTGAATGGCGCCCGGCGACGGTCCCGAGCTGTCCCAGCTCCACCCGCAGCGCCAGATCGGTCACCAGCTCGATCATCCCCTGGTACATCGACGACACCATCGTCTCGAACCCGTAGCTCATGCGCATCATGTCCGTGCCTGGGTCGTCGCTGCCGGGCAGGTCGGCCTCGTCGCCCACGATGGCGAGCTTCATGGGCGGCACCACGCGCTCGCTGTACCACACGTTGGCGCACTCGTACGGCTCGCCACCGGCCTGCGACGTCAGCTCGGCGGTCGTCTCGGCGGCCGCCCTGTGATCGGCCACCAACTGGTCGACCAGGTCCTGGTCTCCCTGGCCGAGCATGCCGCTCTCGGTCATCCACGCGTAGAGGTCGAGCATGAGGTACTCGATCGAGGTCGTCGTGCGCAGGTAGACGATGTCGTTGATCTCGGGCTGCGGCAGAGGAGTGACCGGTGGGGCGTAGCCGACCCGGCCAGGCGCCTCGTCGCCGGACTTGTCGCCGCACGCCGCCAGCAGCGCACCGAACGCTGCCGCCACACCACCGGTCTCGAGCAGGCGGCGACGGGTGATCTGCCCACTCGTTCGAGCACGATCGCTGGCGCTCATCCCTGGCCTCCGGTGCGCAGGTCGAGCGGTTCCGCCGTGTTCTCGAACAGCGCCGAGTAGTCCTGGCCGTTCCCGGCCATGTCGGCGAGCACCGTGCAGTGGCGGGCCTCGACCATGACGATCGAGGCGACGGCCGCGGCGCCGTTGATGCCCACCAGCTCGCCCAGTGCCTGGGTGTGCGTCGCGACGAGCGTCGACTCGAAGTCGTAGGCGGCCTGCGCCAGCGCCTCCCCGCTCGACTCCTCGAACGATCCCGACGTGCTCCTGGTACAGGGCGTCATTGCGCAGGCTGCCGGCCGATCGACCGATCAGCCCCGACAGGATGTCGACGTAGGCGCCGTGGTTGTCGCGGATGCCGCGGTACACATCGTCGTCGGCCCCGGCGTCGAGGGCCGCCTGGTACAGGTCGCGGGCGGCGATCTCGACCTCCTGCATGGCCCCGAGCAGGGCCGCATCCTCGGCCGTGTACCCGATCGGCGGCACAGAGGCGGGGTGTGACGCCGCGGCCACTCGGCGTCGGGAACGGTCCTTCACGGGCGACATCCTGTCAGGCGACACGGTCACGGCACTGTAGAGGGCATCAGAACTCGAGAGCGGACAGCTCGGGGATCCAGCGCCGCGAGCGCTCGATGGCCTCGCGCCACTGGTCCCGGTCGAGCGGAGGACCCGGCTCGTGCATCCGGGCCGGTTTCCAGACCCGATCGGCGTCGCCGACGTCGGCCCACACGCCAACCGCCAGCCCGGCCAGGAAGGCGGCGCCGAGTGTCGTCGCCTCGGCCACCGGCGAGACCTCGACCCGGCGTTGCGTGGCATCGGCCACTGCCTGCGTGAACGTCGGGTTGGCGCTCATCCCGCCGTCGACCCGCAGCGTGGCGATCGACAACCCGGTGTCGGCCTCGGCCGCCTCGACGAGGTCGGCGCCCCGGTGGGCCACTCCCTCCAGCACGGCTCGAACGAGGTGCGCCTTGGTCGTGCCCCGGGTGACGCCGAGCAGCGTGCCACGCGCTCCGTAGTCCCAGGCTGGCGTGCCCAGCCCGAGCAGGGCCGGCACGAACACGGCCCCGTCGGCGCTCGGCACCGACGACGCGACGTCGTGGCTCTCGGCACTCGTCCCCAACACTCCGAGGTCCTCGCACAACCACTCGACGTTCGTACCGGCCGCCAGCATGATCGCCTCGACGCCCCAGGTCAGTGAGCCGTTGCGCGACCACGCCACGACCGGGTATGTCCCATGCGGGCCGCGCCGGGCGCTTGCCGGCGCGTCATCACCGCCGCACAGGTCGAGGATCCCGCTCGTGCCGAACGTCAGCTTGGCCCGGCCGGCCATGACGCATCCCTGCCCCACGAGCGATGCCTGCTGGTCGCCGATCAGTGCCCCGATCGGTGGGGAGCCGTCGAGGGCTGTGGCCTGGCCGATGACGCCACAGGAGTCGACCACCGTGGGCAGCACCGCTGCCGGGATGCCGAGGATGTCGAGGGTCTGCTGATCCCACGCTGCGGCATCGTGGGTCATCAGACCTGACACCGCGGCGTTCGTGTGGTCCGTCACGTGGAGCTGGCCACCGCTCAGCTTCCATGCCACCCAGCTCTCCACGGTGCCGAAGCACACGTCGCGTTGGCGGGCACCTTCCACGTGATCGAGCAGCCACGGCACCTTGGTCGCCGGCTGGTTCGGGGCCAGCGCCAGCCCGTGCTCGGCCTTCGCCGTGATGCACTCCATCACGGTGCGCAGGTCCTGCCAGCCGAGTGCCGGCCCGATCGGCTCGCCCGTGGATCGATCCCACAACACCGTGCTGGCCCGCTGGTTGGTGATGCCGAGCACGCTGGGCCGTTCCGCGACCTTTGCCATGGCCTCACGGCAGGCGTCCTCGACCACGTCGTACATGGCGACGGCGTCGAACTCGACGAGTCCGGGCGACGGCGTCGAGGGCGGGAACGACCGGCGGGCGAGCGCGACGATCCGCAGCTGCTCGTCGACGATGGCGGCCCGGATGGTCGTCGTGCCGACGTCGACGACCAGGATCGCCGTCACCGGCGCCCTCTCGTACCAGGCACGAACCCGCGGGCGCGCAGCCGTTGACCGAGGAACCCGCCGAGGACCCCGGCGAACGTGACCACCGTCAGGTTGAACACGACGCCGAACCATTGCACATCGAGCCCGCGGGCCAACCGGATGGCGACGAACACGGCTTGGGCGAGGACGTAGGTCCCGGCGGCGGTGACGACGCCGTGTGTCAGTGGCGCGTCGACCCGCTGGATCCATGCGGCGCATCCGGCACCGATCACGAATCCGACCACGGCGCAGAACACGAGTGCGCCGGCGAGCCCGCCGTCGTCGTTGTCAGCGGCCCACCGCCCTGCTAGCGAGAACGGCACCGCAAGGACGAGGCAGACCAGCCCGCCGGCGCGGACGGCGTCCCAATCAAGCCTCATGTCAGCGTTCCCCGGCCACGCAGCGCCATGGCGTCCCCGGCACGCATCTGGCCGCTCGCTCGCTGGCGCTCTGCTGGCGCTCGTTCGCTCGCACGCCATCACGGGTTCAGCGAGACGATGGCCAGGGCGCCGGGCCGAACGGCGAGTCCAGGCCGAGCTTGCCGGGGTTGAGGATGCCCTGCGGGTCGAGCGAGGCCTTGACCGCCGCGAGCACGCCGAAGGCCGGTCCGAGGGCTTGGCGGATGAAGCGCGCCCGGTTGAGCCCGACGCCATGGTGGTGCGAGAGGTTCCCGCCGTGCTCGAGCACCGCACGTTGGCCGACGTCCCACAGCGCGACGTACGTCGTCTCGATCTCCTCGGGCGGTGGCGTCGCGGCGAACGTGAAGTAGAGGCAGGCCCCGTCGGGGTAGCTGTGCGACAGGTGGCAGCTGGCGACCCTGGTGTGCGCCACGGTGAGCAGGCTGGCAGGCACGGCCTCGAACAGCTCCGGCAGGCGCGACCACGGCGCCGCGATCTCCATCGTGTCGACGACGAAGCCTCGGCGCGTCAGGGCTTGCAGCGCGCTCGTGTCGTTGCGATGCGCCATCCAACCGTCCACGAGCTCGACGGCGGCCGGCGATCCGCCAGCGGCGCGACATGCCCGATCGACGACTCCCATCGTGGCGGCGACGATCGTCGGCTCCCCCTCGTCGAGCACGATCAAGGCGCACTGCGTGCCGTCGCCGCCGTGGCTGCGCGCCGACTCGACGCCGTCGTAGAGGCGCAGCACGGCTGGTGTCGCCCCGTCCCGCAGCGTCAGGCGGCAGGCCTCGATGCCGTCGGAGAAGGCCGGGAACCAGTAGGCGGCGCGGCGCTCCGTCGCCGGCAGCGGATGGGCGCGCAGCCAGACCCGGGTGACGATGCCGAGCGTGCCTTCGGAACCGAGGAAGAGCTGGGTGAGGTCCGGCCCGACGGCCGCAGCCGGCGCGCCGCCGGTGCGGATCGTCGTCCCGTCGGCCAGGACGACTTCCAGACCGACGACGAGGTCCTCGACCTTGCCGTACCGCGTCGAGTACTGGCCGGCGCCGCGGCAGGCGACCCAGCCGCCGACGGTCGCCAGCTCGAAGCTCTGCGGGAAGTGGCCGACGCTCAGGGCATGCCGCGAGCCGAGCTCTGCCTCGAGGTCAGGCCCGAACGTTCCAGCCAGGACCTCCACGATCCCGGATGTCGCATCGACGTCGCCGAGGCCGGCCAGCCCCGTGGTGTCCAGGAGCACTCCGCCGAACAGCGGGACAGACGCGCCGCAGACGCCGCTGCGTCCAGCGGCAGCAGTGATCGGGACGCCGGCGGTCGCGCAGGCGCGCACGATCGAAGCGACCAGCGCAGGGTCCTCCGGCCGCACGACCAGCGCCGCCCGCGCGGGCACCTGACCGGCCAGCGCCCAGTGCATCGCCAGTGGCCACCAGTCGCGACTCGCATCGGCGACCTGCTCGGCCTCGGTCACGACCGGGGCGATCGCGCTCAGCTCTGCGATCAACGCGTCGTCGACCGTCACCATCGTCCGCCAACGGGCGTCCGTGCCGGTCAGTTCGATCGGGGGAGTGGGCTCGGTCATCACGCCGAAACGTTGGAGGTGGCGCTCGTCGCGGCGGCCTTCTCCTCCGTCTCCACGAGCTCACGGTACGCGGCGACCTGGCGGGACGTCTCCGCAGCGTCCCAGCCCAGCTCGGCGGCCAGCAGTTCGGCGACGGCTGGCGCAGCCTCCAGCGTTGCCGCTCGATTGAAGAGGTGCGCCCGCGTCCGGCGAACCAGGACGTCCTCCAACGTGCAGACCATCTCATGGCGGGCGGCGTAGACGGCTTCTGCCCGCACGTAGTCGAGCCCGGGTACGAGCGGTCCGCCGAGGCCCGGGTCGGCGTCGATCAGTGCCGTCACATTCCGGGCGAGCGAGCCGTAGCGGTTGGCGAGATGGGCCTCGCTCCTGTCCCCGGTCGGTGCCTTGAAGCCCTCCGCACCCAGCAGCTTCAGCCTTGCGGTGCGTCCGCGGGCTCGCCGCTGGAGGCGCCGGAGCACGGCGTCGACGGTGTCCTGGGCCATCTCCCGGTAGGTCGTGAGCTTGCCGCCCGTGATGGCAATGACGCCTGCGCTCCCGGTGGTCACGCGATGACGGCGGGAGAGGTCCGCGGTGCGGCCGCTCGTCGCCGACTTGACGAGCGGCCGGAGGCCGGCCCACACGCCCGTCACGTCCTCCGTGGTGATCCCGGTCGTCACGGCCTGGTTGAGCGCGGCGAGCACGTAGGCGATGTCGTCTGCCGTGCATGGAGGATCCTCGAGTGGGCCGGCGTAGTCCGTGTCCGTCGTCCCCACGTACGTGTGCTCGAACGTGCCGTCGGAGCGTTCGCCCCACGGCACGACGAAGAGGCTGCGCTTGTCGCCGCGGACCGGGATGACGACGGCGATGTCGTTGCGCACCTTCTCCCACGGCACGGTGATGTGGATGCCCTTGGCGGGCCTGATCGAGTTCGCTTCCTGGCCGTCCTCCAGCGTGCGCAGCTCGTCGGCCCACACGCCGGCAGCGTTGACGACGACCTTGGCTGCCACGTCGATGCGCCGCCCGTCGGCCTCCACGGCTGCACCCTTGACCAGACCGGCGGAGTCCTTGATGAAGGCCACGACGCGAGCGCGGTTGGCGAGCACGGCGCCACGAGCGGCGGCCGTCCGAGCGACCGTCAGCACCAGCCGGGCGTCGTCGGTCGTGGCGTCGAAGTACAGGTAGCCACCGGCGAGCCGCTCGCGCGGCATCGTGGGCAGATGGGCGAACGCAGCATCGGCCTTGAGGCGCTTGTGCAGGCGACCGATGCGGAAGCCGCCGGTCAGGTCGTACATCCACATCGCCGATCCGAGCGCTCGGGCGACGCGGCGGGGGATCAGGCCGTCCTTGGTCAGGATCGGGATCATGAACGGCAGCAGGCTGACGAGGTGCGGGGCGTTGCGGCGCAAGCGCTGCCGCTCGCGCAGCGCCTCGTAGACGAGCCGCACGTCGCCCTGCTGGAGATACCGCAGGCCGCCATGGACGAGCTTGGAGCTGCGGCTCGAGGTCCCGCTGGCGAAGTCCTCTGCCTCGACCAGGGCGGCAGACAGGCCGCGGCTGACGGCGTCGAGGGCGACGCCGACGCCGGTGATGCCGCCGCCGACGACGAGCACGTCGAAGCGCTCGCCAGCCAGGCGTTCCAGCATCATGTGGCGGTCGAACGGCGGGTCCACGGCCACGGCGCCGAGTGTAGGAGGCACCGAGTGCGGCGTTCGGAGGTGCAGGCCCGGGCGCTCCAGCGCCTTCGCCGGCCGCATCAACTACCTGGGCCGCGTCGTTCAGGGGTGAGGACCCGGTTCGGCACGCCGGCGCCTCCAGGCGCTTCGGCGGCCGCATCAGAAGGCTCCGGCGATTGCCTCTGGCGCACGAGGAACGGGGGTTCTATCGTTCCTGTCGCACAATTACCTGGATGGGGGATCCATAACGTGTCGCTTCACGACATCGATTGGCGGAAGTTGGGTGCTTGCCGGGGGCTGGAAGCGAGCATCTTCTATCCGGAGGACGACGAGGACGCAGCGGTCGCGAAATCGGTGTGTGCGGGCTGCGGAGTCCGCGTCGCCTGTCTCGAACACGCGTTGGCGTCACGTGAGAAAGCAGGCGTCTGGGGCGGCGCCACCGAACGAGAACGCCGCCGCATCATTCGCCAGAGGCGGCGCTCGGCGTAACTGCACCCTTCGCTAGTTTCCTCGGCGTGCCCGACACTGACGCGCCTGACGCGGCCGACCTGCTCGCCGAGCACGGCGGCTGGCCGGGCCTGCTGAGCGAGTTGCTCGCTGGGCGCGACCTGAGCGCAGAGCAGGCCCGCGCGGCGATGGCCACGATCCTGGCCGGCCGCGCCACGGCGGCCCAGCTGATCGGCTTCGTCGTCGCCCTGAGGGCCAAGGGAGAGACCGCCGACGAGCTGTCAGGGTTGCTCGACGCCGTGCTCGGCGCGGCCGAACTGGTGCCGCTCGGCGAGGAGCTGCGCGCTCGCGCCGTCGACGTGGTCGGCACTGGCGGTGACCGCTCCCACTCGATCAACGTCTCGACGATGGCGGCGATCGTCGTCGCCGCCACCGGTGTCCCCGTCTGCAAGCACGGGGCCCGCGGCGCCTCCTCGAAGGCCGGCACAGCCGACGTCCTGGAAGCCCTCGGTGTCGCCATCGAGCTGTCGCCACAGGGCGTGCTGCGCTGCGTGCAGGAGGCCGGCATCGGGTTCTGCTTCGCGCCGCGTTTCCATCCGGCGTTCCGCTTCGCCGCACCGGCCCGCCGGGAGATCGGGATCCCGACCGTCTTCAACCTGCTCGGGCCGATGGCCAACCCGGGTCGGGTACGGCGCCAGCTGATCGGCGTCGCCGACGCTCGCTTCGCCGAGCGCATGCTGGCGTCGCTCCGGGCGCACGGCTCCACGGACGCGTGGGTGGTGCACGGCGGGGGGCTGGACGAGCTGACCACGACCGGGACGTCGACGGTGCTCGCCCTCGACCACGAGGGGGGCGCACGAACGTTCACCGTCGACCCGGTGACGCTCGGTCTGGCGCCCGCGACGCACGAGCAGTTGGTCGGTGGCGACCCCGCGCACAACGCCGAAGTCGTGCGTCGGGTGATGGGCGGGGAGCGCGGGCCCCATCGCGACATCGTCGTGCTCAACGCCGGTGCGGCGTTGGTCGTGTCCGGGACCTGCGAAACGCTCGAAGCAGGAGTGGCGACGGCCGAAGCAGCGATCGACGCCGGCCGCGCGACGGCCACCCTCGGCGCCTTCGTGGCCGTGTCCCAGGCTGCTGCGGCGACGTGATCGTCGCCCGAGTGCCGGCGTCGACGGCCAACCTTGGTCCGGGGTTCGACGCGCTCGGGATGGCGCTCTCGATCACCGCCGAGATCGGCGTCGGTGAACCGCCCGACGAATCGGCATCGTCGCTGGACGAGCGCCATCCGGCGATGGCGGCGTTCGCCTACGGCGGAGGCAACGGCGGAGTGTGGGTGCGCTCGTCGATCCCGGTCGGCCGAGGGTTGGGATTCAGCGCGGTGATGCGCGTCGGTGGTCTGCTGGCCGCCGCCGCTCAGCGCGACGCCACCGCCATCGACCAGCTCGCCGTGCTGACGGCAGCGATCGACCTGGAAGGTCATGCGGACAACGCTGCGGCCTCGTTGTTCGGCGGCGTCGTCGCGACGGCCGGCGGAACGGTGGTGCCGGTGCGCCTGGCGGTCGAGCCATCGGTCGTGGTGTGGATCCCGACGATGGCAACCTCGACTCGACGGTCGCGAGCGACGCTGCCATCGACGGTGTCGTTCGGTGACGCCGTCTTCAACGTGGGTCGCACGGCGTTGCTGGTTGCCGCGCTGACGGCAGGGGACGTTGGAGTGATGCGCACGGCGACCGAGGATCGCCTGCACCAGGACGTGCGCTTCGCCGCATCCGTCCCGTCGCGCATGGCGTTGGCCGTGGGGCTGGAGGCCGGCGCGTGGGCCGGTTGGTTGTCGGGAAGCGGGCCGGCGGTGGCGCTGATGTGCGCGCCTGTCGACGCCGAGCGGATCGCCGCCGCGCTGACGGGCAGCGTGGAGGACGGCCGCGCGCTCGTCACCTCTGTCAACCACACCGGGGCCACGGTGGAGGACCGGCCCGAAGCCCGCGATGAGCGATGAGGGCCTCTCTGCCACTCATCGCTCATCGCGCACGTCGGGCGTGTCCGCGGTGAGGCGGCGGGCGAGCACCAGGGCCTCGTCGGCGAGCACCCGTGGCACGGGTCGTCCTGGTGCGGGCGGGTCGGGAGGTGACGCCGGGAGCGCCCCGGCCGCCGAGCCGGTGACCCGCACATCGACGAGACGAGCGCGGTCGATCACCCACGTCACCGGACCCCTCGTGACCTCGAACCGGCCGCGCCGTACCAGGTCGTTCATCAGCCGCGATCGCTTGATCGCGCCCTCCAGCGCCGACATCCGGTCTCTCGTGGCCGCCGCCTCCTCGTAGCGCTGAGCGCTGGCCAGGGTGGCCATCCGCGCGTGCAGCCGCTCGACGACCGCGCCGGGCCGGCCGTCGAAGGCGTCGACGGCGGCACCCACCGCGAGGTCGTACACGCGACGGTCCGCCACGCCGGCGCACGGGCACGCCGCGACACCGAGCTGGCTCGGTCCGCACGGACTCACGTTGGGCGCGGGGACATAGCTGCGACCGAGCCGGATCGAGCACCGCCGCAGTGGAAGCGCCGACTGCAGCGCGTCGATCACGAGGCCGGCCATCGTTCGTGAGGGCAGCGGCCCGAGGTGCATGCCGGTCGCGCCCGCGTCCTTCACGATGGCCAGGCGCGGCCATGCCGACTCGACGTCGAGGCGCACGTAGCAGTAGCGGTCGGCGCGTGTGCCGGCGCGGTTGTAACGGGGGAGCAGGCGAGAGATCAGGCGAGCCTCGACGACCTCGGCCGAGAGTGGATCCGGCAGGGGGTGGTGGCGGACCGCCCGCACCTCGCGCAGCATCGGTCCGATCCGCCGGCGGTCGTCGCGCCCGAAGTAGCTGCGCACGCGCTGGCGGAGGTTCGTCGCCTTGCCGACGTACAGCACCTCGTCTCGCGTGCCGCAGAACAGGTACACACCAGGGGCGCGCGGCAAGTCGGCGGTCAGCCGCAGCTTTCCGGCCTGCGGGTGGCCGGCCATCGAGGCGAGCGTCGTCAGATCGTCCACGCCGAGCACGCCGAGACCGGTGGCCCGCTCGATGAGCAGGTGCAGCAGGTCCACGGTCGCCAGCGCGTCCTCGAGGGCCCGATGCGTGGGCTGGTGGTCCAGCCGCAGTCGGGAGGCGAGCGTCCCCAGCCGGCAGTCGGGCACTTCGTCACGGACCAGCCTCCTGGCCAGTGCGGCGGTGTCGACCTTGGGCAACGCCAGCTCGGGCTGACCTGCCCGCCGGCATGCCGCGCGCAGGAAGGCGAGGTCGAAGCCGACGTTGTGCCCGACGATCACCGTGTCTCGCGCGAACTCGAGGAGCGACGGCAGCACGGTCTCGATCCGTGGCGCCGGCGCGACGACGGCATCGGTGAGGCCGGTCAGCAGGGTGATCCGGGGCGGGATCGCCCGGCCCGGGTTGACGAGCGTCTGGAACGTGCCGAGGCATTCCCCGCCACGTACTTTGACGGCACCGACCTCGGTGATCATGTCGTCCTCGCGGTGTCCACCTGTCGTCTCCAGGTCGAGCACACAGAACGTCACGTCGGCGAGCGGCGTGCCGGCGTCGGTCAGCAGGTCGTCGAAGCTGCGCTGCTGCGGAGCACTCGTCGCCGTCGGCACCGTCTCATGAGATCACGAACACACGTTCGCGTCAAGAACACGCGTACGACCAGCTGCCGTCGGGGCCGGGCCTAACGTGGCCCGGTGGCACAGTCGGCGCCGTCGGTTCCGCCGGCGATCGAGCATCGTCGGCTGCGCTCGGCGATCGAGTTCGCCGTGGCGATGGCCGAGGCAGGGCAACGCCTGCGCCCACCCCTGGCGTTCCCGGCGGAGCTGAGGCCGTTCTTCCGCCAGTCGCGCATACCGGCGGCCGCCCTCGGGTCGCTTCGACGGGCCATCGAGGCCGACGACACGTTCCGCCGGCGGCTCTCCGCCGGCGCGCTGCCGGAGCTCGTCGACCCGATCGGCATCGAGTGGTTGCGCCGCGCGGACGGTTGGCAGGAGCGCATCGTCGAGCTCGTCGAGCAGGCCGATCAGGACACTCAGCGCGCCGACACGGCGAGCACGCTGCGGCGCGCCGAGCGTCGGCGCGAGGCGGCCGAGCAGGCCGCCATCCGCACCCGGGCTGAGCTCGTCGCCTTGCGCGCCAGGATCGAGGACCTCCTGCAGCAGCTCGACGAGCAGCGGGCAGCCCATGAGGACGCGGTGAGCGGCGCCCGGCAGACGGCGGCGCTGCTGGCGGCGTCCAGGACGGCTGAACGGCATGCCAACGATCGAGCGGAGGCGGCACGGGCTCGCCTCGCGGCAGTCGAGCTGGAGCGGGACACTGCGCAGCAACGAGCGCAGGAGGCGACGGGTCAGCGCGACGCCCTGCTCGCCGACCGCGCGGAGCGCGCCGGCGTCGGGCTCGCCGCGGCGCAGGTCGCCGAGTTGCGTACGGTGGCGCAGTCCGCGCGCTCGGTCGCCGATCGGTTGAGCGAGCTGGTCGACGTCGGCGGCTCGACCAGACGTCCGCTCGGCCTGCCTGGCGGCGTGGTCCGCGACTCGCTGCGGGCGACCGAGCACCTGCTTCGGGCGCCCGGCGCGCTCGTGGTGGTGGACGGGTACAACGTTGCCAAGCTCGGATGGCCGGATGGCGCGCTGGCCGAGCAGCGGGAGCGGTCGCTCGACGTCATCGAGGACGCGGCGCGGCGCTTCGGGAGTGACGTGACGGTCGTGTTCGACGGCGCCGACGTGGTCGGCGCGCACTCCGCCCGCCGACGTCTGGCCGGGGTCGTCTACTCGCCGGCCGGCGTCACCGCCGACGACGTGATCAGATCGATCGTCGGTGGGACGCCACCCGAGCGTCCCGTCGTCGTCGTCACGAACGACCAAGCGGTGCGCCGCTCCGTGGCGGCGGCCGGTGCCAACCTCATCTCGAGCGACGCCTTCCTGGCGTTGGCCCGCCGCTGAGGGTCGTTCTGTCCGTAGGGATCGCATCACAACGATCGATTCCTACGGACAGAACGGGGGATTGACGTGACACCCCTTCGTCACAGTGGCCCCATGGTGATCTCGTGTGACGACTGTGTGATGCAACACACCGACGCTTGCGCCGGCTGTGTCGTGACGCACGTGTTGGGGGCCGACTCGCACGGCGTGGTGTTCGACGTCCGTTCCGAACAGGTGGTGCGCCTGCTCGTCGAGGCCGGGCTGGTCCCGGATTCGCAGCACTGCCGTGCGGGTTGAGTCCCGGCCACGGTCGCGACATCGGCTCGTACGCTGGTGGCGTGCGCCCGCCCGAGCCCCTCCCGACGTGGGCGCAGCTGCGGTCGCTGGGGGCCGAGCACGGCATCGACCACCTGGGCGTCACGTCGGCGGACGTCTTGGATCGAGCCCGGCGCGCCCTCCACGACCGTAAGGCGGCCGGCCTTGATGGCGGCATGGCGTTCACCTACCGCAACCCCGACCGGTCGACCGATCCGCAGCGCACGGTCGTCGGTGCCCGGTCGATCATCGTCGGCGCCCACGCCTACTGGACGGAGGAGGAACCGCCGCGAACAGCCGGTCCGCAGGCGAGAGTGGCCCGGTATGCCTGGGTCGACCACTACGCACCGTTGCGAGCCGGACTGCAGGCCATCGTTCGCCGCCTCAAGGACGCGGGTGAGCGGGCGGTTGCGGTGGTCGACGACAACGCGATGGTCGACCGCGAGGTCGCCCATCGTGCCGGCCTCGGCTGGTTCGGCAAGAACGCCAACCTGCTGCTGTCGGGCGCGGGGAGCTGGTTCGTCCTCGGCAGTGTGATCACGACCGCCGCCTACGAGCCGGCGGAGACCAGTCGCGCCGGACGGCTGCGGGTCGTGCCGTCGCTGCATCGATGCGTGCCCGACGGGTGCGATCGTCGCGCCCGGGGTGATCGATGCCAACCGCTGCCTGGCGTGGGTGCTGCAGCGTCCTGGCTCCATCCCGGAGGAGTTGCGGACGGCGATCGGCGATCGGATCTACGGCTGCGACGACTGCCAGGAGTCCTGCCCCCCGACCGTCCGCCTGGGCCGTCGCCACAGCGTGCCGTTGGCGCCGGATTCGCGGGCCTGGGTGGACGTCCTCGAGCTCCTCGACGCGGACGATGCGACGCTGCTCGAGCGCCATGGGCATTGGTACATCGCAGGGCGCGATCCGCGCTGGTTGCGCCGCAACGCGCTCGTCGTGCTCGGCAACTGCGCAGATCCACAGGATCCTCGGGTGGCTGTCACGCTGGCGCGCTACCGCCACGGCGGCGACAGCGTGCTCACCGAGCATGCGGAGTGGGCCAGCACGCGGCTCGGGCTGGTGTCCACCGCCCGGCCATGAAGCACCTCCTCGTCACGAACGACTTCCCGCCGAAGATCGGCGGGATCCAGTCCGTGCTCTGGGAGTGGTGGCGGCGCCTGCCGTCCGACAGCTTCGCCGTGCTCACGAGCCCCTACCGAGGCGCCGAGCGCTTCGACAACGAGCAGCCGTTCCGCGTCGAACGCACGCGGGAATCCGTCCTCCTGCCGCACCCCATCATGGTGCGCCGCATCGACGACCTGAGTGCAGAGCTCGGCGCCGATCTGGTCGTCCTCGACCCGGCTGTCCCGCTCGGGCTCGTCGGCCCATCGCTGCGGCTGCCGTACGACGTCGTACTGCATGGTGCCGAGGTGGCGATCCCTGGCCGCCTCCCGGGCAGCCGCCAGGCCCTCGCCAGCGTGCTGCGGCGGGCCCGTCACGTCGTGTCGGCAGGGGAGTACGCCGCACGCGAGGCCGAACGAGCGGTGGGCAGCACACTTCCCCTCACGGTCGTCCCGCCCGGCGTCGACGTCGACCGGTTCGTCCCGCTCGACGAGGCGGCGCGTCGTGCGGCGCGCCAACGGTTCGGGTTGCCCTCGGACGCGCAGCTCATCGTGTCGATCTCCCGGCTCGTGCCGCGCAAGGGGTTCGACGTGGCAATCGAGGCGGCAGCGGCGCTGGCACCGACGCATCCGGACCTCGTCCTCGCCATCTCGGGCGAGGGCCGCGACGAACGTCGCTTGCGCCGCCTCGCCGAGGACTGCCAGCGCGCCCGTGGTGTTCCTCGGGCGGGTTGCCAATGCCGACCTCCCGGCGCTCTACGGATGTGCTGACGTCTTCGCCATGGCGTGCCGGACGAGATGGGGTGGCCTGGAGCAGGAGGGGTTCGGCGTGGTGTTCGTCGAGGCGGCGGCGTGCGGCGTCCCGCAGGTCGCCGGCGACTCGGGTGGGGCCGCCGAGGCTGTTGTCGACGGCGTCTCGGGCATCGTCGTGAGTCGCCCGGACGACCCGGTCGCGGTGGCCGAGGCCTTCGAGGCGTTGCTCGCCGACCCGGCGTTGCGCACGAAGATGGCCACGGCGTCGCGGGAACGAGCGCTTGCCGAGTTCTCCTACGACGTCCTCGCCCGTCGCCTCGGAGAGGCGCTGGAGGTCGGCGATGGCTGACGGTGTCGACGGTCGTGGCGAACGTCAACCGGCGCGAGTGAGCGAGCGCCAGCGAGCGAGCGGCCAGCTGCGGCCTGCGTGGCCGGGGAACGCAGATGAGGTGTCGCGTGCCGCGCAGGGCGATGTCGTCATCCTCGCCAACTTCGTCGGCACCGCGCTCTTCGCGGTGACGGCCGGACTGGCGGCGATCATCTTCACCACGCCGTTCCAGTGGGTCGCCGCAATCACCGCGCTGCTGCTGTTCGCGATCGGCGTCTTCTCGTTCCTCTGGGCGTACTACAACGCGGTGGTGCGCAGCCGGCGTGACGAGATCTCCGTGCTCGGGCTGTACCTGCTCGTCGGTGCACCCACGCCGTCGCGCGTGCGGCGGCTGATGCTCGGCGCGCTGCTGGCGCAGATCATGATCGCCGCCATCACGACGTTCACCCGCCTCGACGGCCCCGACGGCGAGCCGGGTTCGTCGTTGGCCCTCGGGTTCATCGTGCCGATGTTCGGATTCGGGCTGAACGGCCTGTGGGCCGCCTTCCACGGGGCGTTCCCACGCCGCCACAGTGACACCGACGAGCCCGTGACAGAATGAAACACATGGCGGAGACTGCCTCGGAGACCATCACGATCGCCGCCCCGCCCGAGCGGGTGTGGGAGATCGCCGCGGACGTCGAGCGCTACGTCGACTGGGTGCGCGACGTGAAGGACGTCGTCGTGCGCTCACGGGACGAGCAGCAGCGACCCTCGGAGGTCGAGTTCCGGGCGTCGGCACTCGGACGAAGCACCCACTACACGCTGTCGTACGACTACTCGCGCGCTCCTGAAGTGCTGGCCTGGAAGATGGTCAAGGGCGACATCCAGCGTTCGATCGAAGGTGCCTACCACCTCATCCCGACGCCCGACGGAGGCACCGAAGTGCGCTACGACCTGGCGATCGAGCTCGCCGCGCCGTTGCCGGGCTTCGTCAAGCGGCGAGCCGAGGTGCGCATCCTCAACTCGGTGCGCGAGCTGAAGACGCGCGCCGAGGGGTGAGCGTCGCCGCTGGCGTCGACGTCGGCGGCACCAAATGCCTTGGTGTCGTCGTCGACGATGCAGGCGAGGTGCTGGCGGCGACGCGTCGCCCGACGCCCAGAGGCGGCGATGCGCTGATCGACGTCCTCTCCGAGATCGTGCTCGAGCTCGGAGCGCTTCGGTCGCCCGCGTCTGTCGGCGTCGGACTCCCCGGGCTGATCACGCGCGGTGGCGTGCTGCGCGCCTCGCCGAACGTGCCGGAGGTCTTCGAGCTCGACGTGGCCGGACTGCTCGGTCAACGGCTCGAACGGACGGTCGCCGTCAGCAACGACGCCACGGCGGCGGCCTACGCCGAGTGGCAGGTCGGCGCCGGGCAGGGCGTCGATGACCTCGTCATGGTCACCCTCGGGACGGGCATCGGCGGTGGCGTGGTTGCCGGCGGCCGATTGATCGTCGGCGAGAACGGCTTCGCCGGCGAGTTCGGCCACATGGTCGTCGATCCCGTCGGGCCACCGTGCCCGTGCGGCCGGCGAGGATGCTGGGAGCGCTTCGCGTCCGGATCCGGCCTGGCCCAGCTCGCCCGCACGGCTGCCGTCGGCGGTCGGTTGCGACGAGTGCTCGAGGTCGCCGGCGGAGACCCGGCGCTCGTGCGCGGCGAACACGTGCAGGCGGCGGCCCGGGAGGGTGACGCCGAGGCGCTGGCGGTGGTCGACGAGTTCGCCCGTTGGGTTGCGCTCGGGCTGGTCAACCTGACCAATGCACTCGACCCGGCGCGGTTCGTGCTCGGCGGTGGCCTGGCCGAAGGTGCCGACCTCTACTTCGCGCCGATCGAGCGCTGGTTCGACCGGCTGCTGTACGCGCCCGAGTTGCGCCCGCACCCCGGACTCTCGTTCGCCGCGCTCGGGGAGCGTGCCGGCGCGATCGGGTCGGCGATGCTCAGCCGCTAGGAGGGTGAGGGTCAGGTCGAGCGTCGCGCCGCCAGGCGCAGCGAGACACGCCGAGTGAGCGAGTTTCGAACGAACGAGGCCATCAGGTCGACGGCACGTAGGCCTGTCTCGATTCTTCGATCTCCCGCCAGGCATCCTCGTGGTTGCCGATGCCCTCGGTGGACGAGTACTTGTTCGGCTCGAGCGCTTTGTAGATCTCGAAGAAGTGCTGGATCTCGGCCATCAGCTGCGGCGGGAGGTGGCTGATGTCGTGCACGTCGGCCCACCGCGGCTCGCCGGGCGGGACGCAGATCACCTTGGCATCCTCGCCGGCTTCGTCCTGCATGTAGAGCACGCCGATCGGGCGAGCTTCAACGAGGACGCCGGGGTAGACGGGGTCCTCGAGCAGGACCAGCGCGTCGAGCGGATCGCCGTCGCCACCGAGCGTCTCGGGGATGTAGCCATAGTCGGCCGGATACACGGTCGCCGTGAACAACCGACGGTCGAGATAGACCCGACCGTCGGTGTGATCGATCTCGTACTTGTTGCGGCTGCCGCGTGGTATCTCGATGACGACCCAGATGCACCCCGACTTGTTCGGCTTCATACCGTCGCCACCATGGCACAAATGCGAGCGACCGAGCGCGAGCGAGGGAGCGGCTATCTACGGCCTGCGTGGCCGGGGAACGCCATGAGTAGGGTCGGATGACATGGAGTTCAGGCGCATCAACAACCTCCCGCCGTACGTCTTCACGATCATCAACGGATTGAAGATCGAGGCACGACGGGCGGGCCGGGATGTGATCGACCTGGGCTTCGGGAACCCCGACATCCCGTCTCCGGACATCGCCGTGCGCAAGCTCGGCGAGGCCGCCCGGCTGCCCCGCAACCACCGCTACTCGATGTCGCGCGGGCTGCCCAAGCTGCGCGAGGCGATCGCCGGCTACTACGAGAAGACGTGGGGCGTCTCGCTCGACACCGAGCTCGAGATCACCAACGTCATCGGGTCGAAGGAGGGCTTCAGCCACCTGATGTGGGTGCTGCTCGACCGCGGTGACGCCGCCATCGTGCCGAGCCCGAGCTATCCCATCCACATCTACGGACCGCTGTTCGCCGGCGCCGATCTGCGCCAGGTGCCGATGGGCGCACTCGCCGACCCAGACGACGCGCGACATCAGCGAGGAGTTCTTCGACCGCCTGACGACCGCCTACGACATCGGCTGGCCGAAGCCCCGGCTGCTCGTGATCTCGTTCCCGCACAACCCGACGGGCGCGTGCGTCGACTTGCCGTTCATGCAGCGCGTCGTCGACTTCTGCCGCGAGCGGGACATGGTCGTCGTGCACGACTTCGCCTACGCCGATGTCGGCTTCGACGGCTATCAGCCGCCGAGCATCCTGCAGGCCGAGGGAGCCAAGGACGTCGCCGTCGAGCTGTACTCGATGACGAAGAGCTTCTCGATGGCCGGCTGGCGCTGCGCGTTCCTGCTCGGGAGGACCGACGTCGTCCAGGCGCTCGTCAAGCTGAAGAGCTACCTCGACTACGGCATGTTCCAGCCGGTGCAGATCGCCGCCACGGTGACGATCAACGAGGCGTCCGACTTCCCGAAGGAGGTGTGCGCGACGTACCAGCGCCGCAGAGATGCGCTGATCGATGGGTTGGACCGGATCGGCTGGCACATCCCCAAGCCGAGCGGCTCGATGTTCGTGTGGGCCCCGATCCCGGAGGCCTACGACGAGCTGAGTTCCGTCGAGTTCTGCTCCCTCGTCGTGCGCGACGCCGACGTCGCCCTGTCGCCGGGCGTCGGCTTCGGTCCCGGAGGCGAGGGCTTCGTGCGGTTCGCGCTGATCGAGAACGAGCAGCGCATCGCGCAGGGCATCCGCAACCTCCGCCGCGGCCTTCCGAAACTGGGTTAGTCAAGGGGGGAAGGAGACCTTCCCCCCTTGAGATCCCCCCATCTCTGTCGGAGCTCCGGCGTGCCGAGCAAGTCGGCCCGCCTACGCACCGAGATCCATGTTGTGCCGTGCCGGTTCCGGCACGGCACGGTGGACGACGCGCACCTCGCCGGTGTCGGCATCGACGTCGATCAGGTCGCCGTCGCCGATCAGCGTCATCGCACCTCGGCAGCCGATCACGGCCGGGATCTCCAGCTCGCGAGCCATCACCGCGGCGTGGCACAGCAGGCCGCCTTCTTGCACGACCACGGCACCGGCGATCGCCAGCACCGCGTTGTACGTCGGCGCCGTCCACGGCGCCACGAGGACGTCACCTGGCTCCATCACGTCGAGCACCCGGTCGGGATCGGTGGCGACGCGCGCCACCCCGCGGTGCACTCCCGCGCCGATCCCGAGGCCGCGCAGGTCCTGCGATGCGGTGGCCGGGTCGACCTCGAGGTTCGACACCGCGGCGATGATGATGTTCATCACGCGGCGGATCGCCGGTGGGAACGCCGAGGTGTCGGGCGGCGGCAGCGGCGGACCGAGCACCGGCGGAGGAGTCGTCGCGGCCTGGCGGCGGCGCCACTCCGCCCGTCGAGCCGCCTCGTCGGCGCTGGGACTCGATGCGCCCCGGAGCGTCGCCGCGACCTCGGGGCTGTCCAGCTCGAAGACGTGGTCGGCCTCGTGCAGCCGCCCTGACCCGGCAAGCCGCCTGCCCGCCTCCAGGAAGGCGCGGCGCAGCAGCCCCATCGGCCACTCGGCGGTCAGCGGTCCGTTGTCGTCGCGCATCCCGTAGGCGCGGCGGGCGTCGTCGAGCAACTCGTCGAACATCGGTCGGTCGGCCTCGGGGACGAGCGCCCGCACCGCAGCCGGATCCGCTGATGCCCTCACAACCGCTTCGGTGGCGCAGGCTCGAACGAGTGCGCAGGTCGCGCTGGGCAGCTCGCCCGTGGTGAGCCCTTCGACGTCGTAGCTGGTGACCACCCGCCAGCCGAACAGCCTGAGGTAGTCGTCGAGCGCGGCGGACGCCTCCGGCACGGCTCGGATCTCCGCGACCCCGGTGATCGTCGACGGATCGACGCCTGCTGCGGCCAGCGCATTGGCCATGCGCCGCCCGTGCTGCTGGCCCTCGAGCGTGGCCGGCGAGGCGCCGCGCAGCAGCCCCATCACGGCGACCGGGTCGAGACCCCACTGCTTCCCGTGGGCGAGCAGGTCGCCGATCGGCCCGAGGTCGCTGCCGTGCAGGTCGTGGTGGCGCTGCCAGCCCTGCACGAGGTGGTCATCGAGGACGTCGACGTGATGGGCCAGGCCGGCGTCGTCGAGCGCCGCCGGATCGATCGCCTGCATGGCGAGGTTGCGGTCGATCCACGCCTCGCGCTCGCCGCCGTACCAGCCGTCGACGACCTCCAGGTACGGCCGCTCGGCGAGCGTCTTGCTCGCCAGCCGCTCGCGACGACGGAACGCTGGATGGAGGCGGGTGGCCAGCCACAACACGGCGTTGGGCGGTGGGGGACCCGTGCGCTTGGCGCCGACGAGCGGCACGAGGCGGCGGTACATCTTGCCTTCGACGAACTGCACCTCCATCGTCTCGAGCGGTGCTCCCCAGCGCTCGAAAACAGACCGGTAGGTCGTGGTCATCGTCGTCGACGCGACTCGTTGGAACAGCAGTGTCGCTGCCGGCGGACAGTGGGAGAGGTCGTGCTCCCACGTGCCGGGTCCCGGCGGCTCGAACGTCACGATCGTGCCCGCGTCAGTCATCGTCTATCCCTTCTGTGCGCCGGCCGCCCCGGCCGGACTCTGTTGCGAGGATCGTTTCGAGCAGATCGGCGACGAGGTCGGCCGCCTGCTCGGGGTCGTACGCCATCCGGTCGACGAGCTCGAGGAACATCGACGATGACGTGACGGCAATGATGAGGTCCACCAGCTCGGCGCGCCGCTGGCCGGTGATCTCGGCCGGGAGCGCCCGCTCGGTCTCACGTCGCGCAACCGGGAGGCGCTCGACGCGCATCGCTCGGCCCTCGCGGGTGCTGTGCTGGACCCGCACGGCTGGTAGTTCCGCGGCGAAGTCCCGCCACAGGTGGCGGAGGAACTGGCGGACGTTCGCTCGGTCGAGCTCACGACCTGCCAGAGCAACCCGAGATCCTCGTTCGAACCAGCCGGAAGCTGCCGCCCGCAGGTCGTCCTTGCTCGGAAAGTACCGGTACAGCGTGCGGACCGAGATGTCTGCTCGCCGCGCTACTGCAGGCATCGAGACGCCATCGGGGCTCGATGTCTCGAGCAGGTCGAGGAAGGCCTCCACGCATCGCGACGTGATGTCGGCGCGGTGGCTGGCCCAGGCTCCCGTCTGCTCGACGACCGATCCAGACATGGCATGCACCATGACAGGATGACACGAACCGTGTCAAGTCGTTTCACGGACTCGTCACACGGCGAGCACGAACCCGTGGCATCGACTCGTTATGGTCGCCTCGTGCCCGCCGACGACGTGCTCGCGCACGCCCGCATGCTGGTGGTGCGGCTCTGGCTGCCCGACCGGCCCGGGGCACTCGGCCAGGTCGCCAGCCGAATCGGTGCGGTGCATGGCGACGTCACCGCGATCGACATCCTCGAGCGAGGCGCCGGCCGAGTCATCGACGAGCTCGTCGTCTCCCTCCCGGACACCACGTCGGTCGCCCTGCTCACCAAGGAGATCGGTGCGGTGGACGGCGTCGCCGTCGAGCACGTTCGTCCCACCGGTGCCGACCGTCCCGACTCGGCTACCGCCTTCCTCGCCCTGGCGGCCGACGTGGCCGCGGCGGCTCCGG
Source organism: uncultured Acidimicrobiia bacterium (assembly GCA_963774635.1). GTDB lineage: Bacteria > Actinomycetota > Acidimicrobiia > Acidimicrobiales > Ilumatobacteraceae > JALZMG01. The sequence continues at coordinate 233,711 of CAVZFS010000020.1, read as the reverse complement.
CCGATCGCTGCGAGGCGCTGTGCCGTGGCCTGCTGCAGGCTGCCGACGCGGACTGGAGCGTCGCCATCCGCGGCGGCGAGACGATCGTGCAGTTCGGCGATTCGCCCGAGTTGCCGTGGATCCTGGCCTTCCTCGAGGGAAGCGAGCACCTCGACGCGGCTCGCCCGGCGAACGGGCCCGGCGACGTCATGTGGACGCGCCTCCCAACGGCTGGGATCGCGATCGCGGCCGGCCGCGCAGCCCGCGCCGTCCACGAACGGGAGCGCACGCGCCTCGCCCTGCTCGCCCAGGTCGTCGACGCCCTGCTCTGATTTCGCTTCGCAACCGGAGGTTCGGCTTCGCCAACCCCGCCCGAGCTAGTCGGGCTTCACCCATCCGCGCGATCGCTCGACCGCCCGCAGCCATGTCGCGTGGCCGGCATCCGCAGGGCCGCGGTCGACGGCGGGTTCGAAGGCGCGGTCGAGCCGCCACTGCGCGCCGACGGCGTCCAGATCCGGCCACACTCCTTCGGCCAGGCCGGCGAGATAGGCGGCGCCGAGGGCCGTCGTCTCCTGGTCGACAGGGCGCAGCACGGTGACACCCAACTGGTCGGCCTGCTGTTGCAGGAGCAGATCCATCACCGCCGCTCCGCCATCGACGCGCAGCTCGCGCAGCGGCGTCCCGCTCGCTCGCACCATCGCCTCGACCGCATCGCGGGTCTGGAACGACATCGCCTCGACGACCGCTCGTGCGAGGTGCGCCGACGTCGTGCCACGCGTGATGCCGACCACGGTGCCCCTCGCGTACGGATCCCACCACGGCGACCCGAGTCCCGTGAACGCCGGCACGAGGAACACCCCCGCGCTGTCATCGACCATGCCGGCCAACGGGCCGGTGTCGGCGGCGGTGGCGATCACACCGAGCCCGTCGCGCAGCCACTGGACGGCCGAGCCGGTCGAGAAGATGGCGCCTTCGAGCGCGTAGGTGACGGTGCCGTCGGCGAGGGTCCACGCCACGGTCGTCAGCATCCCCTCTGTCGGCTCCGGGCAACTGGAGCCCACGTTGAGCAGGACGAAGCTGCCCGTGCCGTAGGTGTTCTTGGCCATGCCCGGACGCACGCAAGCCTGACCGAACAGGGCCGCCTGCTGATCACCGGCGATGCCACTGACCGCGATCCCCGCCCTCACACCGCACCGGCCCGACGTCACGCCGATCCGCCCGCTCGACGCCACGACGGAGGGGAGGGTGGCACGCGGCACGTGCAGCAGCTCGCACAGCTCGTCGTCCCACGCCAGCCGGCGAATGTCGAACAGCATCGTGCGGCTGGCGTTGGTGGCGTCCGTGGCGTGGACCTCGCCGCCGGTGAGGTTCCAGATCACCCAGCTGTCCACGGTCCCGAATGCCAGGTCGTCGCCGTTCGGCACGCCGCCCTCGCGCAGCATCCACTCCCACTTCGTCCCGCTGAAGTAGGGATCGAGGACGAGCCCCGTCCGCTGGCGGACAAGATCGACAACGCCGTGCGAGCTGGCGAGCTCGGCGCACCTCCCGGCCGTCCGGCGGTCCTGCCAGACGATGGCGTTGCCGTACGACTTCCCGGTCGAGCGGTCCCAGGCAACTGCGGTCTCGCGCTGGTTCGTGATCCCGATGGCCGCGACCTCGTCGGCCCCGACGGCGTCCACGACCTCGTTGAGCGTCGCCCGTACGGCCTCCCAGATCTCGGCCGGATCGTGCTCCACCCACCCGGGCCGGGGGAAGTGCTGGGTGAACTCGCGGTAGGCGGCGACGATTGGTCGTTCGTCGTCGAACACGGCGCGGCTGCGGATGCCGGTGGTGCCGGCGTCGATGGCGACGACAGCGGTCATCGCCGTTTGCGGCTCGGAGGCGGCCGCCGATTCCTCCCACCTGCGGTTCGTCGCGTCGGCGGTGGAGCCCGGCGAACCTCAGGCGTCGGCTCGGAGACGCTCGCCCGTGGCGTGCGCATCTCCGCGAGTGTCTTGCGCTGGTAGCCGAACTTGGCGAGCACGTACCCGAACGCCAGGTAGAGCGGCGCACTGATGAGCAGCCCCGCCACGATGCTGAAGACGCTGCCGCGGAAGACGAGGGCGAAGACCACCGCCAGGATCACGGCGTAGATCAGCCACTCCTTGAGGAGCCTGTTCCAAGGAACCGGCCGGCTGGCGTCCCATCCCACGATCGGGATTGTGACACGGCGCCCCTATTCTCGCCGCCGTGCGAATTGCCATGTTGACGGGCGGTGGGGATTGCCCTGGTCTCAACGCCGTGATCCGGGCGATCGTCCGCAAGGGCGAGCGGGTCCACGGCGACGAGCTGATCGGCTTCGTCGACGCGTGGGATGGCGTGCGCTCCCGCCACACGCTGCCACTGACCATCGAGTTCATGCGCGGCACCCTGCCGAGAGGTGGGACGGTGCTCGGCACGAAGCGGGGGAGCCCCTTCGACACACCGGGCGGGGCCGACGAGGTGGCGGACTCATTGCGCGACCTCGGCATCGATGGACTCATCGTGATCGGTGGCAACGGTTCGCTGTCGATCGCCTGCCGGTTGCACGCCGAACTGGGTTTGCCGATCGTCGGCGTGCCCAAGACGATCGACAACGACGTCGTCGGGACGGACGTGACGTTCGGGTTCCACACCGCCGTGCAGATCGCCACCGAGGCCATCGACCGCCTGCACACGACGGCGGAGAGCCACGACCGGGTGATGGTGGTGGAGGTGATGGGGCGTCACAGCGGCTGGATCGCCGCCTACGCCGGCATCGCCGGCGGTGCCGCTGGCGTGGTGATCCCCGAGATCCCCTTCGACATCGACGAGCTGTGCGCGCGCATCACGAGACGCCATGAGCGAGGCCGGTACGCCTCGATCATCGTCGTCGCCGAAGGTGCCGAGCCCGTGCCTGGGACGCTCGACGTCGGAGAGAAGCTCTACGACAAGTTCGGGCATGTTCGCCTCGGCGGCGTGGCCGACCAGATCGCTCGCGAGCTCGGGGAGCGCACGGGGTTCGAGACGCGAGTGGTGATGCTCGGACACATCCAGCGCGGCGGAACGCCGACGGCGTTCGACCGCGTGCTGTCGACGCGGTTCGGCGTCGCCGCGATCGACCTCGTGCACGAGGGCGCGTGGGGGCAGATGGTCGTGCTACGGGGAGCCGAGACTCAGTCGGCACCGCTGAGCCTGACCGTCGGTCAGACCCGCCCCCTCGACATGACGCTGTTCCACGACGTGGCCGAGATCTTCTTCGCGTGAGCTTTCGCAGCGCAACGCGGAGCTTGCGACGTCGAGCTCGATCGAGCCGGCCTGCGGCCGGCGCCGAGGCATCGCAGTCGATCGGCCGGGCGAGCCGGACCGATCGACGTGTCGGGGGCTCCGGCGGAGCCTCTGCCCCCGAGCCCCCGCCCGCGCGGCGCCTTTCGTTCGAAATCTTTACGGCTGGTCGGATGGGATCGGCGGGATAGGCGGGCTGTGCCGATTCGGCGAAGCCGGGGAAGTCGTACACGGTGAGCGGTTCGTTGCGCAGCTCGCCCCGGCCGGCGGGCCAGGCCTGGATCTCGCCGTCGACTCGGAGGCGTACGGAGCGGACGCCGTCGAGCTCATCCGCGGTGTACACGATCTGCGCGACGGCATAGCGCAGGGCCGAGCTCTGCAGCTCGAGGATCTCGGGGGAGAGGTCGACGTTGAGCGTGCCGGCAACGCGCCGCACGGAGAGCAGCTCCACCTCGGGTGGCAACTGCGTGAGCAGGCCCTCCTCGAGCTCCCGCTCGTTGGGGCCGTCGAACAGGGCCTGCAGCACGTCGGTTGGCGTGCTCGGGACGTCGCGCAGCACTGATCGCAGCAGCCGCTGTCCATCCTCCCCACCCTCGGTCAGCATGAACACGCGACTGGCGCCGGTTGACTCACCGGCGCCCACGTCGGTCGCCTCGAGCTGGCCGCGTTGGTCGAGAGGGATGTTGCGTGGCGCTCCATCGGGCTCGATCCCGCAGGCCGCCGTCATCGCGACGCTGACAACCAGCACCGCGGCCGCGCCGACGCCGCCTCGCCCCAACCGCCTCACTCCGGTTCGTCCGATGCCGGAAGCTCGATGACGAACGACGCTCCGGGCTCTCCGTCACGTCGGTCGTCCACCCACACCCGGCCTCCGTGGATCCGGACGTGCTCGTCGACGAGGGCCAGACCGAGCCCGGCTCCCTCACTGCCGGCGCGCCGCCCCGCTGTTGCACCGCGGGCGAACCGCTCGAAGATCAACGCCCGTTCCTCCATCGGCACGCCAGGGCCGTGGTCCTCGACGGCGATCTGGACGTGCGTCAACGGGTCGTCCGGTGGGTCGGCATCGGTGATCGTGATCTCCGGGTCGCCTCCGCCGTAGGCGCGGGCGTTGTCGATCAGGTTGGCGATGACCCGGGCCAACCTGCGCCGGTCGGCGTGGATCATCGCCCGCTCGGCGCGGGGTGTCACGGTGACGGGCGTCAGCGGCGCCGCGCTCACGGCCACCGCGTTGCGGACGAACTGGGCGACTGGCAGGTCCTCGAGGTTGAGCCGGATCGCGCCGGCGTCGAACCGGCTGATCTCGAGCAGGTCTTCGACCAGGCCCTGGAAGCGGCTCACGTCGCTGGTGAGCAAGTCGAGCGCCGCCTGGGCCCGCTCCGGCAGCTCCTGGCGGCGGGCCTCCATCACCTCGACGGATGCGGACAGTGTCATCAGCGGGCTGCGCAACTCGTGGCTGACGTCGGATGCGAAGCGGGCGTCCCGTTCGATGCGCAGCTGCAACGCGGCCGCCATGTCGTTGAACGAGCTTGCCAGCACACCCAGGTCAGGGTCGTTGCTCGGTGGCAGGCGGGTCTCGAGGTGGCCGCCGGCGATGGCCTTGGCGGCTTGCGCGGCGTCGGCGACCGGTCGGACCGCACGGCGGGCCGCGAACACGCCGAGCAGCACGCCGAGCGCCGTCGTGATGACGCTCGCCAGCAACAACGAGAGCGCGACGTTGGACAGCGTCTGCTCGTCGTCATCGATCTCGAAGAACTCGAAGTAGGCACCGAGCTCGGGCAGCGGGATGCCGAACACGATCACCGGGACGTCGGCGACCTCCGTGATCATCCACGCCGGTTCGCCGTCGTTCAGCACGGTCTCGCGCATCGACGGTGGGATCTCCTCTGGGCCGTACCTCGCGACACCCGAGGACCACTCCTCGTTGTAGCGGATCAGCGGCGCGAAGACGCCGCTGCTGACGAGCGACTCCTTGGCCTGCTCGGCGCTTTCGGGAGAGCCGCGCAGCACGGTCTGGACGATCTGGGCGTGGCTGTAGGCCAGCTCGCGGCTGGCCGACTCCCGCTGTTCGATGAGGTTCGAACGCACGAGGCCGTAGGAGGTGAACGCGAGGAACGCCGACAGCCCGAGCGAACCCAACGTGAACACGAGCAGGATGCGCCGCCGGAGCCCGAAGCTGCCGCGGCGGTGCCGGAACCGTGTTCCTCGCCGGACTCCTCGACGGGCGGCGTCCACGCGCTCGTGGATGGACTCGTCCGCAGCAGGCGGCGCACCGACGGCTCGGTCGGCGGGAGCGAGGCCTGGCGGAGCGGACGTGTCGAGGCCACCGGCCGTCGCGGTCTCGGCGGCGCTCACTGCCCTACTCCAGGCGGTAGCCGAGACCGCGGACAGTGACAACGTGGCGCGGGGCGGCCGGGTCGGCCTCGACCTTGGTGCGCAGACGGCGGATGTGCACGTCGACGAGCCGGCCGTCGCCGAAATAGTCGTAGCCCCAGACCTTGTCCAGCAGCTCCTCCCGGCTGAACACCTTGCCGCGATTCTCGGCCAGCTCGCAGAGCAGCCTGAACTCCGTCTTCGTGAGATGGGCTTCGGTGCCTCCGAGCAACACCTTGCCCTCCTCGGGGATCAGCTCGAGGTCGCCGAAGACGAGTCGCTCGTGGCCCGGTGCAGCAGGCCTGACCCGCCGGAGCAGGGCGCGGATGCGAGCCGACAGTTCTTTGGGCGCGAACGGCTTCGTGAGGTAGTCGTCGGCGCCCGCCTCGAGCCCGGCCACGACGTCGTGGGTGTCGTTGCGGGCGGTGACCATGACGATCGGCACGTCGCTCGTGCGCCGCAGCGTGCGGCACAGCTCGAACCCGTCAATGCCCGGCAGCATGATGTCGACCAGCACCACATCCGGCTGCTGGCGGCCGAACGCCTGGACGGCTTCCTCGCCGGAGCCGGCCTCCTCGACGGTCCAGCCCTCGTCCTCGAGGGCCAGCTTCACCGCCTCGCGGATGCGCTCGTCGTCCTCGACGGCCAGGATTCGTGTCCCCACGTGCACCATGATGCCCGAATTCCGTGCCGGAGGTACGTCTGTCCCGCTATGGCTCGCTCGCCAACAGCAACCTGGAGAGGTCGTCGAAGATGCCGGGTGTGGCGGCCAGAACCTGATCCGGCGCGACCGGCCCTCCAGCGAAGTTGCCTACGCGGCAGCCAGCCTCGCGGGCGATCAGCTCGCCGGCGGCCATGTCCCATGCGTTGAGGCCCGTCTCGAAGTAGGCATCGAACCGCCCGGCCGCGACGTAGCAGAGGTCGAGAGCGGCCGAGCCGAGGCGGCGGATGTCGCGCACGTCGCCGATCAGGTGCTCGACCACGGCGGCCTGCGCACGCCGTCGCTCCGGACGGTAGGAGAAGCCCGTGGCGACGAGCGCTCGGCTGAGCTCGGTGAGGCCGCTGCAGGCGATCGGCTCCCTGTCGAGGGTCGCGCCGCTTCCGCGAGCTGCGGCGAACAGCTCGCCGATGGCCGGAACGTAGACGGCGCCGACGAGTGCTCCGTCGGCGTCGGCTGCTGCCACTGACGTCGACCACGCGGGGACGTTGTAGACGAAGTTCGTCGTCCCGTCGATTGGATCGATGAACCAGGAGATCCCCGACGTTCCCTCCCGATCGGTGCCCTCCTCACCGACGATCGCATCGTCGGGTCGTGCGTCGCGGATCCCTTCCACGACGAGGCGTTCGGCGGCGCGGTCGAGGTCGGTGACGAGGTCGGTCGCCGTCGACTTCGTCACGGTCCCGAGTGCGGCCGTATCCAGGCTCCGACGGCCGGACAGGGCGAGATCGCCTGCTTCGACGGCGAGCCGGCAGGCCAAGGCGAGCAGCCCGTCGCTCATCGTGTGACCGACGGCCTCAAGGTGACGTGCGGTCCTGCAGCTCGCGCCACTCACCGAGGGCGCGCAGCACGAGCACGGCGACGATGCTCATCCCGCCGGCGGCGATCAGCGCTCCGGCCAGGATGCCGAGTCCCAGCGGTAGCCCGCAGTCGCCCGCACACTGCAGCTCGACGAGGCTGTAGCCGATCAGGCCGCCGGCCAGACCGCCGAGGCAGATGGCGGCGAAGGCCACGGCGCGCGCCAATGGCGACGGCAGCGCGGAAAGTGGCAGCTCCGAGCGGGAGGGCACGATGCGCAGGTTACGGGTGCACCCCGCCGTAGTGTCCACGGTCGTGCGCGTGGTGGCCGTCGTGCCGACGTACTGCGAGGTCGACAACCTCGAGCAGCTCGTCAAGGAGCTGCGCGTCGCCGTGCCCGGCATCGCCATCCTGATCGTCGACGACGACAGTCCCGATGGCACCGCCGAACTGGCCGCGAGGCTGGCGGCCGAGCACGGCGACATCGAGGTGCTGTCGCGTCCCTCGAAGCAGGGTCTCGGCTCCGCGTACCGAGCCGGCTTCCGGCGGGCCATCGAGGGCGGCGCCGACGTGTGCGTGCAGATCGACGCCGACCTGTCCCACGATCCCGCCGACCTCCCGGCGCTGCTGGCCAACATCGAGCACGGCGCCGACCTCGCCATCGGCAGTCGATACGTCCCGGGCGGCGCCACCGAGCGCTGGCCGTGGCGCCGGCGCAGCCTGTCCCGGTGGGGCAACCGATACGCCGCCGGCGTGCTGGGTCTTGCCGTCAACGACGCCACCGCCGGATATCGCGCCTATCGAGTCGGCGTGCTGCAAGCGATGGAGTTCGAGACGGTCACCGCCGAGGGTTACGGCTTCCAGATCGAGATGACCCATCGGCTGGTGCGCGCCGGCGGCCGCATCGTCGAGTTCCCGATCGCTTTCCGCGAGCGTCGCGCCGGCGTATCGAAGCTCGACCAGGACATCGTCGGTGAAGCGGTCGGGCTCGTGGCCCGCCTGTGGGTGGCGGACCGGCGGGGCCGACGCAACCGCCGCCGTCGATCGGGCTGAGCACCGCCAGACTGGAGCCGTGGCGGCGCGCACGATCCTCCACGTCGACATGGACGCGTTCTATGTCGCCGTCGAGCTGCGGCGCCGGCCGGACCTGCGCGGTCTTCCGGTGGTCGTCGGCGGCACCGGACGTCGCGGCGTCGTGGCCGCGGCGTCCTACGAGGCCCGGCGCTACGGCGTGTTCTCGGCCCTGCCGTCGGCGACCGCCCGGCGGCTATGCCCCGACGCGGTGTTCCTCCCGGGCGATCATGCCGCCTACGCAGCGGCAAGTCGCGAGGTGCGGGCCATCCTCGATGCCGTCACCCCGCTCGTCGAGCCCCTCGCGCTCGACGAGGCGTTCCTCGACGTCACGGGCGCTCGGGCGCGGCTCGGCGATGGCGTGGCCATCGCTCACGGGCTCCGCCGCGACATCCATGACCAGCTCGGGCTGACGTGCTCCATCGGCGTGGCGAGCAACAAGTTCCTGGCCAAGCTGGCGTCGGTCGACGCCAAGCCGCGGCCGACGCACGATGGCGTGGAGCCCGGTCCCGGCGTCTTCGAGGTCCGGCCGGGCGACGAGCTGCGCTACCTGCACCCGTTGCCGGTGGCTCGACTCTGGGGCGTCGGCCCGGCCACGCAGCGGCGCCTGGCCCGGATGGGCGTGCAGACGGTCGGTGATCTCGCCCACCTCGACGAAGCCGTCGTCGTCGCCGCCCTCGGGCAGGCCCACGGACGGCACCTCCTCGACCTGGCCCTGGGCAGGGACGATCGGTCGGTGGAGCCGCAGCGTGAGCTGAAGTCGATCAGCCACGAGGAGACGTTCGCCTACGACCTCCACGAGCCCGCTGATCTGCGCCGTGAGCTGGTGCGGCTGGCTGACGCCGTTGCCGCCAGGCTGCGCCAGCAGGGCCTCGGGGCGAGAACGTTCACCCTCAAGGTCCGCGACGGTGGCTTCACGACGATCACCAGGGCGACGACGCTGAGCGGCGGCGTCGACACGGCGCACGCGATCGTGGAGGCGACGGCGCCCCTGCTCGACGCCGTCGACCGCTCCGGCGGCGTCCGCCTGCTCGGGTTGGCCGCGTCGCGCTTCGCCGCGCCGGCCGAGCAGCTGACTCTGGACCTGCTCGCCGGATCGACGCCGGCCACGGCGGAGTCGGCGACGCGTCGCTGGAGCGCGGCCAGCCGAGCCGTCGATGGCGTGAGGGATCGCTTCGGGGACACCGCGATCGGCCCGGCGAGCAGTGTGGCGGAAGGTCCGGACGGTCGCCGGACCGTGCGGCTGGTGCGGTCGGGCGCCCAACAGTGGGGTCCGGACCACGAAGGTTCAGGAACCGAGGCGGGCGGGAAGGTACACCGTGACCAGCCTCCCAGCGCGGATGCGCGTTGAGAGATCGCCTCGAACGTGTGATGATGGTGTCGATGCCGCTCTCCGAGCACGAACAGCGGATCCTCCGCCAGATCGAGCAACATCTCGAGCAGGACCCGACGTTCGCGACCCGCGGCTACCGGGTCGCCCGCCATCGCCTCGTTTTCCTCATCATCGGCCTCCTGGTCTCGATCGCGCTCACGGTCCTCGGGCTGTCGGTCAGCTTCTGGGTGGCGTTCGGCGGCTTCCTCGTCGTGCTGGCCATCGCCGTCGCCCTCGAGCGGGAGGTCCGGCTGCTCGCCCGGGAGCGCCTCGGCACGTTGCCGATCAGCGCCTGGCTCGGCGGCGCCCGTCGCCGCAAGAACCAGGAATCGTCCGAGTAGGCGCCGCCCGGCCGGATTCTGAGGAGACTTGGTTGCGCTCAGCGCAACCAACTGTCGTCAGAATCACTACTTCCAGATCGTGAAGTAGCGGCGGAGGCGGCCGCTGGCCGTCATGGAGTCGGCGGCGATCCGCTCGACCTGGCGGGCCCAGCGGCGGGGTCCAGGCTCGCCTTGGACCGTGGACAGCGAGATCTCGCGCACTTGCTGGTCCGGAGCGAAGGTGGCCTCCGTCGCGAGGGCCGCCAGTGACTTGAGCGGCCGGGCGGCCACCGGCAGGCGTGGCGCCGCAGCTCGGGCCTGCTCGACCGGCGTGAGCGACGGGTCGATACGGAAACCGGTGGCCTCCACAGCGCCCAGCGCTCGTTCCCACAGGTCGCGTACCTGCTTGGAGACGTCCGGATCTGGATGCCGGCGCCGCCACCGCCTGACCAGCTCGGGCGTCAGCGCGGCCGCGCCGAGCAGGACGATGAAGATGAGGATCGCAACGTACGCCGGCTGCGGTCCCTCGATCCGGACGGAGATCGGCGAGAACGACGGCGGCGCCGCCGGTGCGGCCTCGTCCGGCACGACGTCGGAGGGTGGGATCGTGGGCGGCGGAAGGGTCGGGGGGACGAGCACCTCGTCCGTGCCGCCGTCTGCACCCTCGCCGGGGCCCGGAACCGTCTCGTCCTGCGCCGGGGTGACACCGGTGTGCGCCTCCGCGCCGGGCGCGCCGCGCCCAGGAGTGGGCTCGAAGGAGACCCAGCCGTACTGGTCGAACCACACCTCCGGCCAGGCGTGGGAGTTGCGCCCGAGCACGGAGAATGATCCGTCTGGCTGCGTCAGGCCCTGTGTGTAGCCAACGGCGACGCGAGACGGGATGCCGAGCGAGCGCATCATGGCGGCGAACGTCCCGGCGAACTGCTCGCAGTAGCCGATGCGCTGGCGCAGGAAGGCTTCGATGGCCGAGTTCCCGTGGCCTTGGGGCACGTCGATGCTGTACTCGAACTCCGAGCGGAACCAGTTCTGCAGCGCGATTGCGGCGTCGTAGGGACTCGGCGCGCCGGCGGTCAACAAGCTGGCCTGCTCGGCGACCGATGACGGGAAGTTGTCGGGCAACTCCAAGTAGATCGGATCGGGCGGCTGCCGGGACGTCGCCGCCTGCAGCTCCTGCGCGGTGTACACCGGCATCGCCGACACGATGTCGAGGCGGTCGCCGGTCGCCAGCTGCTCGTCCAACTTGACCAGCGTCGAGGTCTCGGCGTTCCAGCGCAGCCGCTGGCCGGAGGCGGCGACCGGCTCGGCGGCGGCCGGCACGAGCGGACCCGTCAGGGCCTGGATCACGATCTCTTGGCGGTTCTCCGTCGATCCCGGCCGCGCCGGCTGCAGCGCGCCGTCGACGTCTTCGAGGTTGCGGTCGGGCAGGCGCCATGTGCTTCCGTCGAACTCGGGCAGCGCCGTCACCCGCCAGTACGCCGGGACGGTCGCGTTCACGACGAACAGCTCGGTCGCCGATCGGTTGACGAGCCGTGACCGGATGTCGACGAGCGGGCTGATGACCTCGGTGACACCTCCGCGCTCGTTGCGCGTGTCGACCAGCGGTTCGTCGTTCGCGCCCGGGAGGCGCGGACCGATGACCCAGGCCGCCAGCACGACCAGCCCGCCAGCGGCGAAGGCGGCCGGGAGGACGGTCGAGAGCGGATTCCGCGCTCGTCCGAGGATCGTCCGCGCCTGTGGCGCGGCGCGGGCCCGCAGGAGCACCGCGGCGAGGAAGCCAGAAGCGACGAGCGCGAGGGCGAAGCCCATCCGGCTGACATCGGCGCCGAGTGCAGCGACCACCACGAAGAGCACCGCGCCGGGTACCAGCGCCTCGCCGCGGGCATTGGCCCTGAACGCGAACGTGTCGCTGGTGAACACGACGAACGCGGTGCCGACCGAGGCAAGCAGCGCCCACCCACCGACATACTCCACCGGCGCAACGGCGAAGCGGAACTGCTCGCGGACCAACGAAAGGTCGGCCGACGCCACATCCCATGTCCCGGTCGTCGGGAACAGGGCGGTGTAGGTCGACCCGTAGTGAAGGAAGCCGACGGTCCACACGAGCGCCAGCAGCGTCACCGCGACGGCGATCACGCCCGGGACGCGCAGCCACCGCAGCACGAGCGACAAGCCGTGACCGACGATGACGATGATCAGTGAGTCACCGACGAACTCCCAGTCGCCGAAGACGCGCCCGAATCCGAGCGCGGCGATGAACGAGTACGTGGCGAGGGCGATGGTGGCGGCGAGATCGATCGCCCACCTCGACGCGCGGGGCGTGGCTTGGCGTTCGGGCCGGCGTCCCCCATCTGCGCCGGCGGGGCCGGGTGGGGTCGTCGACGGGCGGGGAAGCGGCGCCGTCACGCGTGCTCCCCGACGAGCGTCGACTGGTCGCGGCGCAACGGGTCGCGGGTGCGGGCATCGAGGCGCCCAACACCGGCCAACAGCTCCCAGCCGCTGAGGAACGCCTCCTCAGTCCGGGCGTCGACAGCGAGCAAGCCCCGGCGCGGCGGGCGATCCAACGTGAACACGCCGACGGCGGTCAACGTCGGATCGGTCACCCGACCCAACGACGACCACGCCGCCGACGACTGATCCGGCGCGATGGTCACCACCAGCCCGAGGCCCTCGCCAGGATCACGCTCGACGGGCGCCGTAGGCGCGGCGCTCGTTTCGATGCGAGCCAACAGGTGCAGTGTCTGCGCGGCCACATCCGGCCCGCGCAGATCGGCGCCGTCGGTCGTCACGAAGCGAGTCGTCAAGCCGGCGCGGTCGGCGCTGTGGACGATGCTGGCTGCCGCCGTGACTCCTCGCTCGAACGCCTCCTCGCCCTCCGGCCCCGGCGGCACGTGCTGATCGAGCAGCACGAGACAGCGACGCAGTCCCTCGACGCTGTGCTGGCGCACCTTGAGCTGCTCGGATCGAGCCGATGCCCGCCAGTGGATGGTGCGCGGCTCGTCGCCCTCGAGGTAGTCACGCAGGCTGTGGAAGTCGCCGGGCCCGAGGCGTTGGGCGAGCGCCAGCAGGTGCCGACCGAGCACACCTTGGCCCAGGGAGGGCATGTCGAGCAGGTACGCCCGCGGTGAGACCAGCACCTCCTCGATGCCGCCGACCTCCGTTGTCGAGCGGGCGAGCCCCACGACGTCGTGGCGGATCGCCGTCAATGGGCCGAGCGACAGCACGCCCCGACGCTCGGTCGGGATCCGGTAGCCGGCGCTGACCTCGCTGTCGGGCGAGAGTGGAGCGACGGCCATCCGCGCCGTCCGGTCGACGCCGACGGGCTCGACGAGCTCGAACCCCGGCGATCGTGTGCGCCCGATCTGCTGCACGAGCACCTCGACGCGACCGACGTCGCCCGCTGTCAACACCGACGGACGGATCCACCGATGGACCTCCACCCGGGGGCGACGAAGCAGGACGATGGCGAACCCCAACACGACAGCGGCGGCGAGCGCCGCTCCGATGACGTACAGCTCGATGATCCCGAACAGCCGACCGATGACCACGCACAGCACGGCCCCGACGAGCACCGTCCACCCCTGGCGGGTCAGCCGCGTGGTCATCCGCTTCGCAACCGGAGGTTGCTCAGCGAGCTCGATGCGCCGGCCTGCGGCCGGCACCCAGCTAGCAGGCGATCGACCGGCGAAGCCGGATCGATCGCCGGGCGGGGGGCTCCGGCGGAGCCTCTGCCCCCCGCACCCCCCGCCGGTCTGGGAGGCGACACATCAGCGTGCTGTCGGTACGACGACGTCGGCGAGGATCTCGCCGATGGCGTCCACGGGGTCGAGTCGCCCACCGCGATCAGTGCGCAGCAGCAGGCGATGGGCAAGGGCGGGCACGGCCACGGCCTTGATGTCGTCGGGCGTCGCGTAGCGCCGGCCTCGCGCTGCGGCATGCGCCTTGGCCGCCGACGCCAGCTGCAGCGTGGCTCGCGGAGACAGCCCGAGCTCCACGGCCGGGTGGCGGCGGCTGGCCTCGGCGATGTCGACGAGGTAGGCCTTCAACGCGTCCGCCATGAACACGCTGCGCACGGCCTCGATCATCGTCATCACCTCGTCGGACGAGGCGACGGGAGAGATGCGGGTGAGCGACTCGACGGCTCCGCGGCCGTCGAGGATCGACATCTCGGCGGCGCGCCCTGGGTAGCCGAGAGAGATGCGCAGCAGGAAGCGGTCGAGCTGGCTCTCGGGCAGCCGGTAGGTGCCCTCCTGATCCACCGGGTTCTGCGTGGCGATGACCATGAACGGCGGCTCGAGCTGGCGCGTTGCGCCGTCCACGGTGATCTGCCGTTCCTCCATCGCCTCGAGGAGCGCCGATTGCGTCTTCGGCGAGGCGCGGTTGATCTCGTCGGCGAGGACGACGTTGGCGAACAGCGGGCCCGGTTGGAACCGGAACTGCTCGTTCGAACGCTGGTAGATGCTGACGCCGACGAGGTCGGCCGGCAGCAGGTCGGGCGTGAACTGGACCCGCTTCCACGAGCAGTCGATCGAGGCCGCGAGCGCCTTGGCGAGGCTCGTCTTGCCCACACCCGGCACGTCTTCGATCAAGAGGTGCCCTTCGGCGAGCAGAGACATGACCGCCAGCTCGATCGGTTCCATCTTGCCGTGGACGACCTGCGCCATGTTGGCGGTGATGGCATCGAACAGCGACGCGAAGCGCGAGGATTGGCCCTCGGCTGCGGGGACGTCGCTGCTCAGGGCGCGACTCGACGAGACGGTCACGGCCGTGAAGGGTAGACGGGCTTCAGCCCCGATTCCCTGTCGTCGTATCTAATGCGGCCGGCGAAGGCCTGGAGGCGCCGGCGTGCCGAATCGGGTCTTCACCTCACGATGACGCGGTCGCCGTATCTCATGCGGCCGGCGAAGGCGCTGGAGCGCCGCCGTGCCGAATCGGGTCTTCACCTCACGATGACGCGGTCGCCGTACATGCGCGAAGCTGGAGCGCCCGCACACCTCACAACGACGCGATCCCCGTTCTCAGTTACGGTCGGCCTTCGTGGCGAGCTACCTGGCGATCGACGTTGCCAACGACCGATTGGCGGCCGGCATCGTCGACGAGCTCGGCGAGGTCGTCGTTCGCGACCGTGTCACCACGCCACCGCGCGACGTCTGGCCGGCGCTCCATCGCCTCGTGCGACGCGTGGTCGCGGCCCGACCCGATGACGTCGACGAACCGGTGGGATGCGGGGTCAGCTGCGAAGGTCCGATCGATCAAGCGAAGGGAACCGTCACGCCGCTGCACCTACCGATCTGGCAAGGGTTCGAGCTGCGGGAGCGGGTCCGCGACCTGTCCGGGCTGCCGACCATCGTCGGCACCTCGGGCACTGCTCGCGTGCTCGCGGAGCGCTGGGTCGGTCGAGGTCGCGATGTGACCGACCTGATGGCGCTCATCGTGAGCGACGCCGTCGAGGGTGGCGTCATCTGCAACGGTCGACTGCTGCACGGCGGTCACGGCAACGCCGGCCAGCTCGGTCATGTCGTCGTCGAACCCGACGGGCGGCCCTGCCCGTGCGGCTCGTCCGGATGCCTCACGGCATACGCATCGTCCTCGGCGATCGAGGCCGAGACGAACCGCCCATTGCGGCGGACGCCGTCGTCGATCATCGAACGGACGGGCGCGATGATCGGCCGGGCCATCGCCTCGGCGGCCGCCGTGTTCGACGTCCGAGTCGTCGTGCTGAGCGGTGCGGTGCCCGCCGCGTTCGGCACCCCACTGGTCGACGCAGCGCGGCGCGAGCTCGACCAGCGCAGCCGGCTGGGCCACCTGCGGGGCGGCGCCGACCGCTCGGAGCAGCTGGTGCACGTCGAGGTCGAGCGCGCTGGGCAGTCAAGCGTCGCTCGTCGGTGCCGGCGGGCTGGCCCGCTGGGAGCTGGCCCCCGACGCGCCAGTAGCGTGACCAGGCAATGGATCCGACGTACGGCGCGGAGGCCGAGGCATACCGCGACAAGGTGCAGGCCTTCCTCGCCGAGAAGCTGCCGAGCGACTGGGCTGGCATCGGCCGTCTCGAGGGTGATGAGCGGCAGGAGTTCGTCGAGCGGTGGCGGACGGTGCTGTTCGAATCGGGATATCTGGCGCCCGGATGGCCGGTGGAGTACGGCGGCGGTGGCCTGTCACCGCTCGAGCAGGTGATCATCGCCGAGGAGTTCGCCCGCGCCGGAGTGCCGACCGGGACCGCCAACGACGTGTTCGGCATCGAGATGCTCGGCAACACCTTGCTCGTCTGGGGCACCGAGGAGCAGAAGTCGTACTACCTGCCGCGGATCCTGTCCGGCGAGGACAGGTGGTGCCAGGGCTACTCGGAGCCCAACGCCGGGTCGGACCTCGGGAGCTTGGCGCTCCAGGCGACGCTCGACGGCGACCAGTGGGTGCTCAACGGGCAGAAGATCTGGACGTCGGCGGGCCACCTCGCCACCCACATCTTCACCTTGGCCCGCACGGATCCCGAGGCGCCCAAGCACAAGGGCATCTCGTTCCTGCTGGTCGACATGCACCAGAGCGGAATCGAGGTCCGGCCGATCCGCATGATCTCCGGCGAGAGCGAGTTCAACGAGGTCTTCTACACGGACGCGACGTGTCCCAAGGACCACGTCGTCGGCGGCATCAACAATGGTTGGGCCGTCGCGATGAGCCTCCTCGGCTTCGAGCGTGGTGAGGCCGCGGCGACGCTGTCAATTCGGTACCGCGGGGAGCTCGACCGGCTGCTCCAGCTGGCGGCGGAGCGTGGGCTCGACCGGGACCCGCTGATCCGCCAGCGCCTGGCGTGGTGCCACGCCAAGGTCGAGATCATGCGCTATCTCGGCATGCGCACGCTGACGCAGTTCCTCGCCGGACATCACCCCGGGCCAGATGGGGCGATCACGAAGCTGAACTGGAGCGAGTACCACCGGGTCGTCACCGAGTTGGCGGTCGACATCCTCGGCCCGGATGCGCTGACGCCGTCCGGCCGCCACCCCTCGACGGCGTTCCAGACCGATGATCCGGGCGCGCCGAACTCGTCGGCGTCGTGGGTCGACACCTTCCTCCACGCCCGGGCCGGAACGATCTACGCCGGCTCCTCGCAGATCCAGCGCAACATCATCGGTGAGATGGTGCTCGGGCTGCCGAAGGAGCCGAAGGCTCACGTTCGAGGAGCCGAGGCCGGGTTGATTCCAATCGCGTTGGCTGTCGTGCGGCATCCGTCGTTGTGGCGAGTGGCGCTGCGGCAGTGGCGCCGCCTCACACCGACTGCGTGGTGGCGACGGTGGCCGTTCCTGCCGCTGCCCGATGCGGAGTACATCCGCTTCCGCCGGCTGACGCAGTACGGCGATACGGAGGCACGCGTGTCACCCGCCGATGTGGTGAACTACCTGGCGTGGTGCCGCAGCTGGCCGTGAAGCGGAGACGCAGGGGGTAAGGGTGCGGAGCGCGCTCGTCCTCAACGCCAGCTACGAGCCGCTCAGCGTGGTGGCGGCGCGGCGTGCGGCGTGCCTCGTGCTGGCGGACAAGGCCGACATCATCGAGGCCGACGGCACCGAGCTGCGTTCACCGTCGATCGTCCTGCCCAGCCCGCTCGTCATCCGATTGCGCTACATGGTGAAGGTGCCGTTCCACCGACGGACGGCGCTGTCACGGCGCGCCGTCTTCGCCCGCGACGACTACCGGTGCCAGTACTGCGGGCGGGTCGCCGACTCGATCGACCACGTGCTGCCGCGCTCGCGTGGCGGCGAGCACGTGTGGGAGAACGTCGCCGCCTCGTGCCGTCCATGCAACCTGGCCAAGCGCGACCGCACGCCGGACGAGGCAGGCATGCGGCTGGCTCGGCCGTGCCACGCGCCGCGATCGACGGCGTGGGTCGTCGTCAGCGTGGCCCGCGTGCCCGAGGCGTGGAAGCCGTATCTCGCCATCGCCTCTTGATCGTCTGCCGTCCCCGCGCATGATCCGGCGGTTCCGCGGATCGGCTGCTGAGTTCCACGGGCGGACGATCGGCGACGACCCGCGCCCCGAGGTGTGGGTCTTCGAGATCGAGCGTCCGGCGCTCGTGCTCGGATCGACGCAGCAGCCCGACATCGTGGACGCCGAGGCGTGCCGCCGAGCCGGCGTCGAGGTGGTGCGCCGGCGCAGCGGCGGGGGCCTCGTGCTGCTCGAGCCTGGCAACGTCGTGTGGTTCGACGTCGTGGTCCCGGCGGCGCAACTGCTCGACGTGGGCGTTGGCGACGACATCCGGGCGTCGATGATCTGGCTCGGTGAAGCCGTCGCCAACGCTCTTGCCGCGCTCGACGTCCCACGCGTGGCTGTCCACCGTGGCGGCCTGACCGCTTGCTCGGCGTGGTGCCCGCTGGTGTGCTTCGCCGGCATCGGTCCCGGCGAAGTTGTCGTGGACGGCACCAAGCTCGTCGGCATCAGCCAGCGCCGCACGCGAGCGGGCGCCCGCTTCCAGTGCGCCGTGCACAGCCGTTGGTCGCCTGACGCGCTTGCCGGGCTGCTCGCCGGCGATCTTCCCAGCGGTGAGCCAGGGCCGGTCGCCACACTCCCATCGGACACGGCGGTCGCCCTGCCCGATGCGGTCGCCGCAGCGCTCCCGACGCGATGAGCGGTGAGCGCGCATAGCGCCCTCACCGCTCACCTCTCGCCGCGAACTCCCACCTCTCCCACGGATCGGGGCCGTGTGGGGCTGCTGTGGGCCGAAGTGGGGAGAAAAGGTTGACAGTGGGGGGAATCGGGGGGCAGAGTGGGGGTCGGTGGGGACGGCCCCGGCGTCCCGACGATGAGGCAGCCGACCGGGGAATGAGCGAGAGAGGTGCGGTTCCGTCGCGATGTTCGTCGGCGTCCACGAGCGTCAACTCGACGACAAGGGCCGCCTCGCACTTCCCTCCGCCTTCCGCTCCCTGCTCGATGACGCCTGCTACCTCGTCTACGGCGACGACCGCTGCGTCGACGTCTTCCCCCGGGGCGACTTCGAGCGCATGGCGGCCACCGTCATCGAACAGGTCCGGACCGGTGAGATGACGAAGGCCCGCCAGCGTGCTCTCGCCCACTCGGCGTCACTCGTGACGCTCGACAAGCAAGGGCGCGTGACGATCGACGAGAAGCTGCGCACGTATGCCCGCCTCGAGCCGGGGTCCCGGGTCGTCGTCTCCGGGAACCTCGACCGCGCCGAGGTCTGGTGCGAGGACCTCTACGAGCGGGTCGCCGCCACCGGTCGGGGCGAGATGGCCGGAGGCCAGGAGTGAGCGAGCGAAGCGAGCGAAGGCCTGCCGGGCGGGCGAGCGCCAGCTCGCCGCACGGGGATGGGGTCTGGGGGCGCAGCCCCCAGGTGGTTCAGGAGTGACGCGAGCGAGCCCTACTCCCACGAACCCGTGATGCGCGACGAGGTGGTCGCCGCGTTCGCGCCCGTCCCGGCCGGTGTCGTCGTCGACGCCACCGTCGGCGGCGGTGGCCACAGCGAGGCGCTGCTGCGCAGTCGCGACGACCTCAGCGTGCTCGGCATCGACCGCGACGAGGACGCCGTCCAGGCGGCGACGACCCGGCTGGCAGAGTTCGGGGAGCGCTTCCGTGCCGTTCACGGCCGGTTCGACGAGCTGTCCCGCCTGGCACCGTCCGCGGTGAGCGGTGCGCTGTTCGACCTCGGTGTGTCCTCACCGCAGTTGGACCGGGCCGAGCGAGGGTTCTCCTACCGCAGCCCCGGACCACTCGACATGCGGATGGACACGAGCGCACCATGGTCCGCCGCCGACGTCGTCAACGGCTACGACGTCGACGCGCTCGCCCGCGTGCTGCGCGACTACGGCGACGAGCGGTTCGCCACACGGATCGCCAAGGCGATCGTGGCGGCCCGACCCATCGAGTCGACGACCGACCTGGCGGCCATCGTCACGGCGGCGATCCCTGCGGCTGCCCGCCGCACCGGTGGCCACCCGGCCAAGCGAACGTTCCAGGCCATCCGGGTCGAGGTCAACGCCGAGCTCGAGATGCTGCCGACGGCGATCGACGCGGCGATCGACGCAACCGTCGCCGGCGGCCGAGTGGCCGTGCTCTCGTACCACTCGGGCGAGGACCGCATCGTGAAGGATCGGTTCCGTCGTGCCACCGGTGCCTGCGATTGCCCTCCTGGACTGCCCTGTGTGTGCGGCGCCGTGCAGACCGTGCGTCTGGTCCGGGCTCCGCGCCGACCATCCCCGGCCGAACTCGAAGCCAACCCCCGCGCTGCCTCGGCACGGCTCCGCGTCGCCGAGCGGGTCCCCGACACGGAGGCAGGCTGATGGCAGTACCCATCCGCGCCCGCCGCCTGCCGATCGCACGGACGAAGGAGCATCAGCCGGGACGAACGACGGTTCGCGCGACACGTCACAACCGCCCCCCGACCCGCCGACCACACCTCCGTCTCGTCCCGCGCCCGCGGGTTGCCATCAACGCAGCAGTCCTGCTCGTTGGTCTGGTCGTCGCACTGATGTTGGCGACCGTGGTGCTGCACACCCGCCTTGCCGAGCGGCAGTTGCAGATCGACCGGTTGGAGGACTCCGTCACGGAGGCCCGGGAGCGCTTCGACGTCCTCCGTAGCCAGCGTGCCGAGCTGCGCTCACCCAACCGGCTGGAAGCGGCCGCCGGTGAGCTCGGCATGCAGTCGGCGCCCCCGGCCGAGTTCCTTCCTGTTGATCCGTACACGCTGGCGGAGGTACTGGCGGGCACGGGAAGCGGGGATGGGCAGGCCGAGGGCGAGCCAACCACCGCGGACCCGCTCGACCAGATCCGCCGTGTCAAACAAGCCTCGGACGGAAATCCGTGACTGCGTTCCCCGGCCACGCAGGCGCAATTGCGTTCCCCGGCCACGCAGGCCGTTGGTGGCCGCTCCCTCGCTGGCGCTCGGTCGCTCGTGCATCGCTTGCACGCTGGCGCTCGGTCGCTCGCGTCGGCGAGATGGTGTCGCCATGATCCGTCGAAAGCACGCGTCGACTCGCCGAGCTGCCCCGGCTGGTCGACGCCACGGCGGGCCGTCGAGCCGTACCGCGCCGGCTTCGACGGCCCGCCGTCGTTCGTCCTCCCCACGCCAGGCCGCATCGGCACCCGGCGGCACGATTCCCCTCCGTCGGGCGGCGTCGCCGCGCCATCCCGGTGCGCCACGGCGCATGCCGGCCAAGCGCCCAGCACCCAAGCGCATCCCGCCCAAGCGCCTTCCGCCGCGCCGGCGGGCCGCCACCGCCCGCCGCTCGATCGAGCCGCGCAAGCCGCGCACGATCAACGCCGCTCGCCCGCGCGTCCGTCGCACCGTCCGGCCTCATCGGATCCGCTGGGCGACGCTGTTCTCCGCGGGCCAGCCACGACGCCGACTCATCACCGCCCTGGTCGTCCTGCTCATCGTGTTGACGGCCGTGCTGGTGCGGGTCGCCCTGCTGCAGACGGTGCAGCGCGACACGCTGCGCAGCGCGGCCTCCGAGCAATGGACGCGCGAGCGCACGTTGCCGGCACAGCGGGGCACGATCTTCGACCGCAACGGCGATGAGCTGGTCCTCTCCATCCCGGCCAGCACCGTCGCCGTCAACCCGCGCCAGGTCGAGGACCCGGCCGGCACGGCCGAACTGTTCGCCCAGACGCTCGGTCTGGGCGCCCGCCGACAACTCGAGCTGGAAGCAGCGATGGCCGCTCGCGACCGAGGATTCGTGTACGTGGCCCGCCAGGTCGACGACGAGCAGGCGGCCCAGCTGGCGGCGCTGCAGCTGGCCGGCGTGACCATCTATCGGGAGGACCGTCGGGTCCTTCCGGGTGGCAGCACGGGGCGCAGCGTCATCGGGCGTACCGACATCGACGGCGTCGGGACGGCCGGTCTGGAGCGGCAGTACGACCACGTCCTGCGCGGCGAATCTGGCGAGTCCTCGATCGAGGTCGCCCCGGGAGGCCATTCCATCGCAGGTACCGAGCAGGTGACCAGCGCACCGGTACCTGGCAACGACATCATCTTGACCATCGATCGATCCGTTCAGCACGCCGTCGAGCAAGCGCTGCTCGAACGCGTCGCACAAACCGGCGCCCGCGGTGGACAAGCCATCGTGATGGCGTCCCAGACCGGCGATGTCCTGGCGATGGCGTCGATCCGCATCAACGACGACGGCGTGTACGAGGTCACGACCGGGAACTACGCCGCCGTGGACGCCTACGAGCCCGGTTCGGTCGGCAAGGTCATCACGATCGCCGGCGCCCTCAACGAACGAACCGTGGCGCCCGAGACCACGTTCCTCGTGCCGTGGCGCAAGCAGTACACCGATGGCGGCGACTACCTGAGCGACGCCGCGCCACACGACGAGCAGTGGATGAGCGTCGAGGACATCCTCGTCAAGTCGTCGAACATCGGAACGATCACGGTCTCCGAGACGATGGGCTTCGCCAAGCAGTACGACTACCTCCGGGCGTTCGGCTTCGGCGAGCGCACGGCGCTCGACTTCCCTGACGAGTCGTCCGGCATCCTGCACCCGTGGCAGGAGTGGGAGGGCACCGAGAAGTTCACGGTCGCCTACGGGCAGAACGTCGCCAGCAGCCCGATCCAGCTCGCCGCGGCCGTGAACACCATCGCCAACGATGGCCGCTACGTCGAGCCGCGGCTCGTGTCGGGCATCGTCGACGGCGACGGTGAGGTGACCGAACTGCCCCCGTCAGCCACCCGGGAGGTCGTGCGGCCCGAGATCGCCGAGCAGATGCAGGCGATGATGAAGCAGGTCGTGTGCCGCGGGACGGCCACACAGGCGCAGGTGCCAGGGCTGTCGATCGCCGGGAAGACCGGCACGGGGTTCATCGCCCAGCCGGAAGGCGGCTACGTCAAGGCCGACGGGTCCAAGGACTACTACGCCAGCTTCGTCGGCTTCCTGCCGGCCGAGGATCCGCAGGTCACGATCCTGATCTCGATCGACGACCTGCGCTCCGATGCGACGGACCGCTTCGGCGGCACGGTCTCGGCGCCGGTGTTCCGCGAACTGGCGCCGACGATGGTCCACGAGCTGGGCATCCGCCCACCGGCCGGCTCGACGGGCTGTCCGGAGTGATCCCGACGATGGGGCGCGACTCCATCGATCTTGGGTCGTTGGCCGATGTCGTCGCCGGTCCACTCGGCGGACGGATCGTCGGTGACCCGTCGGTGGTCGTGTCGGGGATGACGCACGATTCCCGCCTGGTCTCGCCCGGGATGCTGTTCGCGTGCGTGCGCGGCCATGACCACGACGGTCATGCCTACGCCGCGCCGGCGGTCGCCGCGGGCGCGGCATGCCTGCTCGTCGACCACGAGTTGCCGCTCGCGGTGCCGCAGCTGATCGTCGCCGACACGCGCCAGGCGATGGGCCCGGTCGCAGCGGCGGTCTACGGCCGGCCCAGCGACGCACTGACGATGGTCGGCGTCACGGGCACCAACGGCAAGACGACGACGACGCATCTGCTCGCCGCGATCCTTCGCGCCGCCGGTCAGCCGACCGGGATGATCGGGACGCTCTCTGGTCCGCACACCACGCCCGAGGCTCCCGAGCTGCAGGAGCGCCTGGCCCGCTTCCGGGACGAGGGCGATGTGGCCGTCGTGATGGAAGTGTCCTCACACGCCCTGTCGCTGCACCGGGTCGACGGGACACGGTTCGCTGTTGCCGTCTTCACGAACCTCGGGACGGATCACCTCGACCTGCACGGCTCTGTCGAGCAGTACTTCAGGGCCAAGGCGCGCCTGTTCGCTCCGGACCTCGCCGGGCGAGGAGTGACCAACGTCGACGATCCGCACGGTCGCCTGCTCTTCGACGCCGCCCCGATCGAGATGGTGCCGTACTCGATCGGCGACGTGACGGACCTCGTCGTCACGGCGGACCGACACACCTTCACGTGGCTGGGGCGGCACATCGAGGTCGGCCTGGGTGGCCGGTTCAACGTGATGAACTCGCTCGCCGCGGCGACCACCGCGGCGACGCTCGGCATCGAGCTCGACGCCATCGCCGAGGGGCTGGCCGGCGTTCATGCCGTGCCGGGACGCTTCGAGCGCGTCGACGTCGACGGCGAGAGCGCGCCGACCGTCATCGTCGACTACGCCCACACGCCCGACAGCCTGGCCGAGATCCTCGGCGCGGCCCGCCAGATCACCGACGGGTCCGTCCTCGTGGTGTTCGGGTGCGGCGGTGATCGCGATGCAGGCAAGCGTCCTCAGATGGGCGCGGTAGCGGCGCAGATGGCAGATCGCGTGATCGTGACGTCGGACAACCCGCGGTCGGAGCGACCGGGGGCGATCATCGACGCCGTCGTTGCCGGCATCGCCGCCAGCGATCGCTCGAAGGTCGACGTCGAGGAGGATCGAGCGGCGGCGATCGAGCGGGCGCTGCAGTTGGCGAGCCCGCGCGACGTGGTCGTCGTCGCCGGCAAGGGCCATGAGACGACGCAGACCATCGGTGCGAAGGTCGTGCCGTTCGACGACCGTGCCGTCGTCCGCCGACTGCTGGAGCAGCGAACGTGATCGCCGTCATGATCGCCGGGGTCGTCGCCGGCGTGCTGTCGCTGGTCATCACGCGGCTCCTCATCTCCGCGTTCGGGACCCGCGGGCTCGGGCAGCCGATCCTGGGCAAGGAGGACCACGGGCCCGAGCACCACATGGCCAAGCAGGGCACGCCGACGATGGGAGGGCTGGCGATCCTCGCCGCCGCGCTCGTGGGCTGGATCGTCGCGCACGCGAGGCGGGGCCTGCCGTTCTCGGACCAGGCGCTGATCGTGTGGATCGGCATCATCGCGATGTCGTTCATGGGGTTCCTCGACGACTTCATCAAGGTCCGCAGGCGCCACAACCGCGGGATCTTCTGGAAGCAGAAGAACTACATGACGATGCTGCTCAGCTTCGGCATCGCCTGGTGGCTGGTCCTCGGCACGGGCATCGCCGAGACCATCTCCCTCACACGGGCCGACCTTCCGGGATGGCAGCCGCCCACCGTGGTGTGGGTCGCCTTCGCCGGCTTGATCATCTGGGCGACGACCAACGCCGTCAACGTCACCGACGGCCTCGACGGGTTGGCCGGCGGGTCGGCGCTGATGGGTTTCGGGGCGTTCGTGATCATCGGCTACTGGACGTTCCGCAATCCGGAGATCTACGGATCGGTCGTCAACCCGCTCGACATGGCCGCGCTGGCGGCGGCGTTCGCCGGTGCCTGCATGGGGTTCCTGTGGTTCAACGCCGCACCGGCGCGGATCATCATGGGCGACGTCGGCGCCCTCGGCCTTGGATCGGCACTCGCCCTGCTCGCGCTGACGATGAACACCCAGCTGTTGCTGTTGCTCATCTGCGGGCTCAACGTCATGGAGGCCGGCTCGGTTGCGGTGCAGATGGCCGTGTTCAAGGCGAGCGGGCGCAAGCGGCGGATCTTCCGCATGTCACCGATCCACCACCACTTCGAGCTGGTCGGCTGGCCCGAGACGACCGTGCTCATCCGCTTCTGGCTGATCGCTGCCACGTTCGTCGCGGTCGCGCTCGGGCTGTTCATCGGTGACTTCACGAGGATCAGCTCGCAATGAGCGGTCGATACCTGGTGTATGGGGTGGCAATCGCCGGAGCGGCGGTCGTGCGGGCCCTGACGCAACGCGGGCTGGACGTGGAGGTCGCCGATGACGCCGGCACCGAGGCGGTACGCCGCATCGCCGATGAGCTCGGCGTCGAGTTGATCGTCGCTCCGGAACCGGAGGAGCTCGCCGCGCTCGTCGAGCGCTGCGACGTGGTCGTCCCGGCGCCTGGCGTTCCCGAGACGCACCCGCTGTTCGACGTCGCCCGTCGCGCCGGGCGTCCGGTGCGGAGCGAGCTCGAGCTGGCCTACCGCTGGGAGCAGGAGCGGGCAGGCGGTCCTCGGCCGATGCTGGCGGTGACCGGAACCGACGGCAAGACGACGGTGACCCTCTGGGCCACCGAGATGCTGCGCGCCGGTGGCCTACGGGCCGTGGCCGCCGGCAACACGGACGTGCCGCTGGTCGCCGCGCTCGATCTCGACGTCGATGCGTTCGTCGTCGAGTGCACGAGCTTCCGGCTGGCGGCCACCGAGCAGTTCCGCGGCGACGCCGCGGTGTGGCTCAACCTGGCCGAAGATCATCTCAACTGGCACACCTCGATGGCGTCCTACGAGGCGGCGAAGGCGCGGGTGTTCACGCAGCAACGCGCCACGGACACGGCGATCGGCGCGATCGCCGATCCCGTCGTGATGGAACATCTCGCGTCGGCACCCGCGCGCCACCGGACGTTCGGCCTGCGTGACGCCGACTACCACGTCGCTGGTGATGTGCTTCAAGGCCCGTCCGGCGCGCTGGTGCCAACGAGCGCGCTCGCCCGCAGCCTGCCCCATGACCTGACCAACGGCCTCGCCGCGGCGGCCCTCGTCCTCGAGCCGGGGCTGGTCGGAGCCGACGCCGTCGCTCTCGGGTTGACGTCGTTCACCGGACCGCCGCACCGCATCGAGCTGGTGGGGGAGTCCGACGGCATTCGGTGGTACAACGACTCCAAGGCGACGACACCGCACGCCGCGTCGGCGGCCATCCGGGCCTTCGACAGCATCGTCCTCATTGCCGGCGGGCTGAACAAGGGGCTCGACCTCCGGCCGATGGCTCGCGAGCGAATGCGCATCCGTGCCGTCGTCGCCATCGGCCGTGACGCGAAGGACATCGAAGAGGCCTTCACCGGATCGGCGGTCGCCGAAGCAACGTCGATGGCCGAGGCCGTGGATCGCGCCGGTGAGCTCGCTCGACCTGGCGACGTCGTCCTGCTCTCGCCGGGATGCGCCAGCTTCGACTGGTATCCCGACGGGGGCTACCCGGCACGCGGGGACGACTTCCGGCGCCTCGTGAACGCACGACTGAGGGGAGCACCATCGTGACGACCACGCTCCGTCCGCAGCCTGGTCGGCAGTCCCGGCTCCGCGATCGGCGCCGCAATGCCCTCGAGCGGCTGCACGGTGGCGCCGACAAGGTGCCGACGCGCCGTCCGCCGCCGAAGCTGCGGCGCTCCGACGCCAGGCCGTCGGGGTTGTGGGAGCCGCATCGAGGCCCGGCGCCCATCGGCTACTACGTGATCGCCGTCGTCATCGTGGTGTTCGTCCTGCTGGGGCTCGTCATGGTGCTGTCGGCCTCTGCGACCGTCGAGTCGGCGAAGGGCAACAGTCCCTACAGCATCTTCAACCGCCAGCTGACCTGGGCGGTGATCGGTCTCGCCGGACTGCTCGTCGGCGCTCGACTGCGTCTGTCCTGGGTCCGCCGTTTGGCCATCCCCGGACTCGTTGTCGGCATCGCGGCGATGATGCTGCCGTTCGTCCCTGGGCTCGGCGTGACGCTCAACGACGCCCGGGCATGGATCACGTTCGGCGACTTCAGCGTTCAGCCATCAGAGTTCCTGAAGCTCGCCATCGTCGTCTTCGCCGCCGACCTGCTGGTCCGCCGGCGTGACGAGATGTCCGACGTACGACGCAGCCTGCGCCCGATCGCCGTGCTGTCCGTGGTGGCGGCCGGCGCCTGCCTGGCACAAGGCGACCTCGGATCCGCCGTCGTGATGTGTGCCATCGTGCTCGCCGTTGCCTTCGTCGGCGGCGTGCCGCTGTCACCGATGCTGGCGACCGCCATGCTGGCCGGGGTCATTGCCCTCGGGTTCGTCTTCTCGACGGCCTTCCGCTACGAGAGGTTCACGGCCTTCCTCGACATCACGGGGCATCGTGACAAGCTCTCGTACCAGACCTACCAGGGGTTCCTCTCGATCGCCGACGGCGGCTTGACGGGTTCCGGCGTCGGTGCCGGCAACGGGAAGCTCGGCTACCTGCCCCTCGCGCACAGCGACTTCATCTTCGCCGTGATCGCCGACGAGCTCGGGTTCGTCGGAACCGTCGCTGTCGTCGGCGGCTTCATGCTGCTGGTGTGGTTCGGGATCCAGGCCGCGCTCGCCGCGCCGGACCGCTTCGGCATGCTGCTGGCGGGCGGCATCACGGCGTGGTTCGGCGCGCAGGCCGTGATCAACCTCGGCGGCGTCACCGGCCTGATGCCAGTGACCGGGCTGACCCTCCCGTTCTTCTCCGCAGGCGGATCGTCGCTGTGCGTCTCGATGGCGGCGGCCGGGCTGCTGCTCAACGTCGCCCGTCGGCCGCGTTGAATGCGGCCGGCGAAGGCGCTGGAGCGCCCGCCGTGCCGAACCGTTCACGATGCGGCCGCCGAAGCGCCTGGAGGCGCCGGCGTGCCGAACCGGGTCTTCACCTCCGAACGACGCGGCCGACGCGTCAGATGCGGCCGCCGAAGCGCCTGGAGGCGCCGGCGTGCCGAACCGGGTCTTCACCTCCGAACGACGCGGCCGACGCGATTCACCGCGAGGCCGCACGCAGGTGAACGCATTGCGACCACCGAGCCCCTCCTAGCCTGGGCACGTCGTGACCGTCACTGCGTTCCCCGGCCACGCAGGCCGCAGATCTCCGCTCCCTCGCTGGCGCTCGCTCGCTCGCATCAGCCGATGGTGGACCGGTGACTGCGGTCCTACCCATCGCCACGCCCATTCCTCCGATCGACCTCTCGGGGCGGCTGCGGCTCCACGTGATCGGCGTCGGCGGGCCCGGGATGAGCGCCGTCGCCATTGTGCTGGCCGAGATGGGCCATCAGGTCTCCGGCAGCGATCTGCGGGAGCAGACCTCCCTCGATCGAGTACGGGCGGCAGGTGTCGACGTCCATGTCGGCCACGACCCTGCTCTCGTCGAGGGATGTGACGCGGTGACCGTCTCGACGGCGATCCCGGCGTCGAACGTGGAGTGGAAGGAGGCGCAGCGCCTCGGGATCCCGGTCCTGCGGAGGGCCGGAATGCTGGCGGCGATCTGCGCACGCGCCCGGTCGCTCGGCGTGGCGGGCACGCACGGCAAGACGACGACGACCTCGATGCTCATGCTGGTGCTGGCGGAAGCGGGGATGGCTCCGAGCTTCATCGTCGGCGGCGACGTCCACGACGCAGGTACCGGCGGGCACTGGTCGGGAGGCGAGTGGCTGGTCGTCGAGGCCGACGAGAGCGACGCCACGCATGTCGAGCTGCCCTTGGCGGGCACGCTGGTGCTCAACGTGGAGATCGACTTCCTCGACCACTACGGCACGTTCGAAGCGCTCGTCGAGAGCTTCGATCGGTACCTGGCTCAGGTCGCCGGTCCGAAGGTGCTGTGCGCCGATGACCCGATCTGTCGCCGACTGGCGATGCGTCACGGCGCGACGACCTATGGCCTCGCGGAGGACGCCGACGTTCGCGCCGTCGAGGCTCGCTCGAGCAGTGGCTCGTTCCGCTTCGCCGTCGAGCAGCGCAGGGCCGACGGCGGCTACACCCGACTTGGGGAGGTGGCGTTGCCGTTGCGGGGCATCCACAACGTCGTCAACGCCACCGGCGCCATCGCCATGGCCATGGCCGTGGGCGTGCCGTTCACGACCTGCGTCGACGCGCTGTCCCGATTCGGTGGCGTGGCCCGCCGGTTCGACATCCGTGGAGTCGATGGAGGTGCGACGTTCGTCGACGACTACGCCCACCTGCCGGCGGAGATCGCTGCGGTGGTCGCCGCAGCCCGCGAGAGCGGCGACGGCTGGAGACGGGTCATCGCGGCGTTCCAGCCCAACCGGTTCAACCGCATCGTCGACCTGTGGCAGAGCTACTCCGATGCCTTCGTCGGCGCCGACGTCGTCGTGATCACCGACGTGTACTCCTCGGGCACGACGCCGATCCCCGGGGTGACCGGGGAGCTCATCGTCGACGCCGTGCTCGACGCCCATCCGCTGTCCAGAGTGCTCTGGCTGCCCCGCCGCGACGACGTCGTGTCGTTCCTCGCCGGCGAGGTGGGCCCTGGCGACGTGTGCATCTCGATGGGTTGCGGCGACATCGCCACGCTGCCGGAGGAGATCATGGCCAGACGAGCGACGTGGAGGTCGTCGTGACGGTCCCGAGCCTCCTTCGGTCGGAGGCAGTGGAAGCCGCTGCCGCCCTGCTCGGCCCGATCGCCAGCCGAGACGCGCCGCTCGGCCCGCTGACCACGTACCGAGTCGGCGGCCCGGCCGCCCTGCTGGCCCGTCCGCGGACGCTCGAGGAGTTGGCTGCCGTGGGGCGAGCGGCGGCCGCGGTCGACCTGCCGCTGCTCGTCGTCGGGCGCGGCTCCAACCTGCTGATCTCCGACGCCGGCTTTCCCGGCATCGCCCTCACGCTGGCGGAGCTGGCGACGCAGATCGACGTGCCCGTGGACGGTGCGCACGGCGAGCTGGCCGCCGTTGCCGGCGGCGCCGTTGCGCTGCCGACATTGGCTCGCCGCACTGCTGCAGCCGGATTGACCGGCTTCGAGTGGGCCGTCGGCGTTCCAGGCTCGATCGGCGGAGCCGTGCGGATGAACGCCGGTGGTCACGGTTCCGACATGGCGTCGTGTCTCGTCGACGTGGACGTCGTCGACCTTCGTTCGGCCGAACCGGAGCCGGCCCGGTGGTCAGTCGAGCGGATCGGCCTCCGCTTCCGTGGCTCCGACGTGACCGCCACACAGGTCGTCGTGCGCGCCCGCATCGCGCTGCGCCCGGGCGATCGATCGGCCGCCGAGGCGGAGATCGCCGAGATCGTCCGCTGGCGGCGCGAGCACCAACCCGGAGGGCAGAACGCCGGGTCGGTGTTCATCAACCCGGTCCCCGGCGAAGTGAGTGCAGGGTTGCTGATCGACGAGCTCGGTCTGCGCGGCTTGCGCGTCGGCACGGCCTGGGTCTCGGAGAAGCACGCCAACTTCATCCAAGCCGCTGAAGGAGGACGAGCCGAGGACGTCCGGGCCGTGATGGAGGTGGTCCGCCAACGGGTCGCCGACGAGCGGGGCATCGCACTGCGCAGCGAGGTCCGACTCATCGGCTTCGAGGGTGACGACGGGTCGCCTGACCCGCGCACTGATCGGGAGCGGAAGACGGCGTGACGGAGCGCCGCACCGAACCGCTACCCGGCCCTGACGCGCCGTCGGCGGAGGTCCTCGACGAGCTGCTGCGGGCGTTCTCGGCCGACGTGACCGACCGGGCGAAGCTGCAGCAGATCGACCTCGACAGCCCCGAGGTCGAGGAGCTGATTGCCGGCAATCCGTCGAGCGTTGATTCTCAACCTGAAGTTGAGGATGAGACAGTTGTCCTGACGCCGGCAGCTCAGGTTGAGGCTCCGGCTGAGCCTGACGCGGCCACCGACGGGAATCGCGACGGGGACACCGATGGGCCATCGGATCCGCCAACCCCGGACGACGGCCCGACCCCGACGACGATCGTCATCTCCGCCGAGGACGAGCTGCCCGATGCCGTCTACCTCGCCGCGGGCGACCCGCTGCTCCAAGTCACGCCGACCGCATCGCCCCCCACGGTCACCGGCGGCGGTCAGCGGGTCTTCATCGACGACACGTCCGGGACCGATGGCGACGTGCTGCCGATGGAGGCCGCCGCCACCGCAACGCGCATCGAACCGCGCCTCCGGGAGCGCCGCGTCGCCGTCAAGCGGGCGGCCACCCGCAAACGCCTGAAGTGGGTGCTCATCGTCGTCGGCGTGGTCGCCATCGTCGTGGCGACCCTGGCGGTGCTCGGCTCGGGCCTGTTCGCCATCGACGACGTGCAGGTCGAAGGCGCCGTGTACACCGATCCGGCGGCGCTCGAGGCAGTGGTCGAGGATCTCCAGGGGACGCCCGTGCTCAGGGCCGACACCGCCGAAGCGGAGCGGACGTTGGAGCAGATCCCGTGGGTCGAGAACGCGCGGGTCACGACGTACTTCCCTGACCGGGCACGCATCGAGATCCGCGAGCGCAGAGCGGTCGCCTCCTACCAGGCCGAGGACGGATCCTTCCGAGTGATCGACCCCGACGGGCGTGTCCTCGACGTGTTGCCGGCCCAGCCCGTGGAGTACCTGCCGATCACGTCGAGCGAGCTCCCAGCGATGGGCCCCGGAGAGTTCGCGCCGGCGGGCTTCCGCGCCGCGGCCAGCCTGGTCGACGCACTGACGCCGGGGATGCGGGCGATTGCCGCTTCCGTCACGGTCGCGCCCGATGCCAGTGACTTGCGACTGTTCCTCACCGACGGCGTCGAAGTGCGCTTCGGTGCCGGGACTGATCTGGTCGCCAAGCTCGTGCGCCTGCAGACGTGGCTCGACATCGGCCGTGACGGAGCCGTCACCTCAGTCGACGTCTCGACGGACGAGGTCACCACAACGCCGTGATGCTCCGGCTCGCCCCCGCTTGCGCGATGACAATGCATCATTCTGGCCCTCCGACATGCGAGGATGAGGGCACAACCGTCCGCGAGATCACATGAACGCACAAGCTCACAACCCCGGATCCGGCGACGGATCCACCACAGGGAGGTCCCGCTGATGGCTGGCGCGCCCCAGAACTACCTCGCCGTGATCAAGGTCATCGGCATCGGCGGGGGAGGTGTCAACGCGGTCAACCGCATGATCGACGCCGGCCTCAAGGGCGTCGAGTTCATCGCCGTCAACACCGACGCGCAGGCGCTGCTGATGAGCGACGCCGACCTCAAGCTCGACATCGGGCGCGACCTCACCAGGGGCCTCGGCGCTGGCAGCGATCCCGAGGTGGGTCGCTCGGCGGCGGAGACCCACCACGAGGAGATCGAGGAGATGGTGAAGGGCGCCGACATGGTGTTCATCACCGCGGGCGAAGGGGGCGGGACCGGGACCGGCGGGGCGCCGGTGCTGGCGGAGATCTGCCGCAACCTCGGAGCGCTCACGATCGGCGTCGTCACCAGGCCGTTCTCGTTCGAAGGGCGCCGCCGGGCGGTGCAGGCCGACACCGGAGTGCAACGCCTGAAGGAGAAGGTCGACACCCTGATCGTGATTCCCAACGACCGCCTGCTGACGGTCGCCAACGACAAGACCAGCGTGCTCAACGCGTTCAAGATGGCCGACGAGGTGCTCCTCCAGGGTGTCTCGGGCATCACCAACCTCATCACGACACCGGGCCTCATCAACACCGACTTCGCCGACGTGAAGATGGTGCTGTCGCAGGCCGGCTCGGCATTGATGGGCATCGGCCAGGCCAGCGGCGACGACCGGTCGGTCAACGCGGCCAAGGCAGCGATCTCCAGCCCCTTGCTCGAGGCGGCGATCGACGGTGCCCGCGGCGTGCTGCTGAACATCACGGGCCCGTCGAGCATGGGACTGATGGAGATGACCGCTGCCGCCGAGGTCATCCACGGTGTGGCCCACCAGGACGCCAACATCATCTTCGGGACGGTGATCGACGACGAGATGGGCGACGAGGTCAAGGTCACGGTGATCGCCGCCGGCTTCGACCGCTTCGACGCCGCGCCGACCGACCGGACGCGCTCGCCGAGCACGATCTCCGAGCTGTTCGCCGAGGACGAGACCGATCCCCTCGACGCCGACGACGACGACGACTTCGACGTCCCGTCGTTCTTGCGCTGACGGACGCCGCCCTCGTCACCCGCAACGTCCAGGCCGCCCGCCGGCGCATCGCCGCTGCCGGGGGAGGCGATGGCATCACGTTGCTGGCGGTGACGAAGGGCTTCGGCGTTGACGCCGTGGCAGCCGCCGCGGCCGCCGGGATCGCCAGCATCGGCGAGAACTACGCCCAAGAGCTGCTGACCAAGCTGGATGCAGCCCGCAGCGCTGGGCTCGACGTGCACTTCATCGGCCGGTTGCAGTCCAACAAGGTCCGTCAGCTGGCGGGCGCCGTCGCCGTCTGGGAGAGCATCGATCGCCCGGCACTCGTCGCCGAGCTGGCGCGCCGTGCCCCGGGCACGACCGTGCTGGTCCAGGTCGCGGCGACGGGCGAGCCCGGCAAGGGTGGATGCCCAGCAGACGAGGTCCCGGCACTCGTCGAGCAGGCTCGCGCTGCCGGCCTGCATGTAGACGGCTTGATGACGGTCGGGCCGACCGTCGGCGGCCCGGAGGCGGCTCGCCGCACGTTCCGCCTGGTCCGCCGCATGGTTGACGAGCTCGGCCTGTCGACATGCTCGATGGGGATGACCGACGACCTGGAGGTCGCCGTCGAGGAGGGCTCGACGGAGGTGCGCCTGGGGACCGCACTGTTCGGCCGTCGCGAGCCGCGGTGAGCGCGGCGGGATGACTTCGCCGCTCGCAGCCCGCCATCCAAGGCGCGTTCGACCTGATGGGATAGCTTGATCCTGCAGGAGGAAGCGGATGTCAATCTGGAAGAAGACCATGGACTACCTGGGTCTCGGTCCCGACGACGCCTACGACGACTACGACGACCAAGGCGAAGCGGAGGCGTCGGGGAACCGGACCCGGTCCTCCCGCGAGGCCGACGCCAAGGGTGGCCGCGGGAGTTCGGGCCGTACCTGGCCCACCGACTCAGAGGAGACTGCGATCAGCGCCGTGCCCGCTCGACCAAGCTTCCCGTCCCGTGACTTCGAGTCACCGAACCGCCGCGCCGGCCAACCCGACGACTCCGGCTCGGTCTCCCGAGCGCAAACCCGCTCGGCGTCACGTCCTCCGGCGCCGCCGCCTGCGAACACCGAGCCGGTCACCGTGCGACCCCGCAGCTTCAACCAGGCCCAGGAGCTGGCCGACAAGTTCAAGGACAACCAGTCGGTCATCCTCAACCTCGAGGCGACCGAGCGCGACGTCGCCCGCCGCCTGATCGACTTCGCCAGTGGCGTGTGCTACTCGCTGGACGGCTCGATGGAGAAGGTGGCGACGGGCGTGTACCTCCTCAAGCCCGCACCGCAGCGCGTGCACCGATTCGACGACTACGAGAGTTGAGGCCCATGGCACTGAGCCCACAACGCATTCGCGACATCACCTTCAAGCCCGCCCGCAAGGGCTACGACCAGGGCGAGGTCGACACCTTCCTCGAAGAAGTGGCGGCCACACTCGAGTCGGCGCAGAACGATGCGACGGCGATGGAGGCACGGGCGCGAGCCGCCGTCGCCCGGCTGCAGGAACTGACCCAGGGCCAGGGCGCTGAGGCCCCGGCTGCCGCCGCCCGAGGAGGTGCGGGGACACGTTGACGAGGCGGAGACGATCAGCCGCACCCTGCTCCTCGCCCAGCGCACCGCCGATCAAACGGTGGCCGACGCCCAGGCGGAGGCAGATCGCTTGCTCGCCACGGCTCGGGACGAAGCGGCTTCTCGCCTCGACGGCGCCCGCGAGGAGGCGACCCAGCTCGTCGAGGAGGGCAAGGCCGAGGCTCGCCGGTCCGGGGAGTCCGAGCGCGTCCGCGTCGAGGGCGAGGTGCAGGCGCTGCTGGCCAGGAGGGACTTCCTGGAGTCCGACGTCGACCACCTCGAGCAGTACATCGTCGCTCAGCGCGAGCGGATCACCGAGGCCGTCTCCGACCTCACCGCCCTGGTCGAGCGCATTCCCGGCGGGCTGGCCGACATGCGCCGGCCGTTGCTGTCAGCGGCCGCCGAGTCCGCCGACGGCGAGTCCGCCGACGGCGACGAGTCCGCGGTGTCGGACGTCGACGGCGATGTCGACCAGGAGCGATCGGAGATCAGCGAGATCACTCGCGTCGCCGAGGGCGCCGCCGACAGCGTTGACGATGACGTCGAGCTGCCGCCGGCCGACGCGCAGCCTGATACTGCGAGGGTCGACGTCGTGCGCCCCTGGGAATCCGAACGGACGTGATTCCGCCGGCTCGGCTCGACACTCAGGGCGCTTGAATGGCGCCGATGTCGGATGTGAGCTGCGAAGAGCGGCCGTACCCGCAGGTTCCGTCGCAGCCCGACTTCCCGCGCCTCGAAGCGCGGATCCTCGAGCGCTGGGCCAAGGAGCAGACGTTCTTCGAATCGATCGCCCGCCGCGAGGCGCAGGGCGCCGACGAGTTCGTGTTCTACGACGGCCCGCCCTTCGCCAACGGATTGCCGCACTACGGGCACCTGCTGACCGGCTTCGTCAAGGACGCTGTGCCGCGCTACCGCACCATGCGAGGTCAGGTCGTCTTTCGCCGGTTCGGGTGGGACTGCCACGGGCTGCCTGCTGAGGTCGAGGCCGAGAAGGAGCTCGGCATCGCCGGCCACCCGGCGATCACGGCGTTCGGCATCGGCAACTTCAACGACGTGTGCCGGACCAGCGTGCTGCGCTACACCGACGAATGGCAGCGCTACGTCGAGCGTCAGGCCCGCTGGGTCGACTTCGACCACGACTACAAGACCCTCGACCTCGACTACATGGAGAGCGTCATGTGGGCCTTCAAGTCGCTGTGGGATCGGGGTCTGATCTACGAGGGCTTCCGCGTGCTGGCGTATTGCTGGCGCTGCGAGACGCCGCTCAGCAACACCGAGACGCGGATGGACGACGTCTACCAGGACCGCCAGGACCCGGCCCTGACCGTCGAATTCGAGCTGCTCGAAGACTCCACGGGTCCCGGCGGTGAACGCCTGCTGGCGTGGACGACGACGCCCTGGACACTGCCGGCCAACCTGGCGCTCGCCGTGGCGCCCGACGTCGAGTACGCGGTCGTCGAACGCAACGGGCGGCGTTACGTCCTGGCGGAGTCGCGCCTGGAGGCCTACCAGGCCGAGTTCGGCGACGCCCGCCCCGTCGCCCGTCTCCGCGGCTCCGACCTGGTCGGCCGGCGCTACCGGCCCCTGTTCGACTACTTCGCCGATGCCACCGTGCACGGGACGGGCGAGGCCTTCCAGGTGCTGGCGGCCGATTTCGTATCGACGGATGAAGGCACGGGCATCGTCCACCTGGCGCCCGGTTTCGGCGAGGACGACCAGGTCGCCGCGAATGCCGTCGGCATCCCGACCATCGTGCCGATGGACGAGCAGGGCCGGTACACGGCTGCGGTTGCTCCGTGGACGGGGATGCACGTCTTCGATGCCAACGCCCACGTGATCCGCGAGCTCAAGGAGCGTGGCGTCGTCCTGCGCCACGAGACCTACGACCACCCGTATCCGCACTGTTGGCGCTGCTCGCAGCCGCTGGTGTACCGGGCCATCTCCTCCTGGTTCGTCGAGGTCACCAAGTTCCGCGACCGCATGGTCGAGCTGAACGAGGACATCACGTGGGTGCCCGACCACATCAAGCACGGCAGCTTCGGCAAATGGCTCGAGAACGCCAGGGACTGGTCGATCAGCCGCAACCGGTTCTGGGGATCGCCGATCCCGGTGTGGCGCAGCGACGACCCGGATCACCCGCGGGTGGACGTGTACGGCTCGATCGCCGAGCTCGAGGCCGACTTCGGCGTCTCCGTGACCGACCTCCACCGCCCGATGGTCGACGAACTGGTGCGGCCGAACCCCGACGACCCCACGGGTCGTTCGATGATGCGGCGCGTCCCGGAGGTGCTCGACTGCTGGTTCGAGTCCGGGTCGATGCCGTTCGCCCAGGTCCACTACCCGTTCGAGCATCGGGCGTGGTTCGAGGACCACTACCCGGGTGACTTCATCGTCGAGTACACCGGCCAGACGAGGGGCTGGTTCTACACGCTGCACGTCCTGGCCACCGCCCTGTTCGACCGTCCAGCGTTCCGGACCTGCGTGACGCACGGGATCGTGCTCGGTGAGGACGGGCTCAAGATGTCCAAGAGCCTGCGCAACTACCCGGATCCGATGGAGGTCTTCGACACCAACGGGGCCGACGCGATGCGCTGGTACCTGCTGTCGTCGCCGATCCTGCGCGGCAACGACTTCTCCGTCACGGCCGCCGGTCTGCGCGACACCGCCCGGCAGGTGCTGCTGCCCCTCTGGAACGCCTGGTCGTTCCTCTCGCTGTACGCCAACGTGGCCGGACACGGCGGTGTGTCGCGCCCGCTGGCCGAGGTGTCGGAGCACGTGCTCGACCGCTACGTGCTTGCCAAGGCGCGCCGGCTCATCGAGGACATGACCAAGGCGATGGACGCGTACGACCTGTTCGCGGCCTGCGCCAGCGTCCGCGCCTTCGTCGAAGTGCTCACCAACTGGTACATCCGCCGCAGCCGGAGCAGGTTCTGGGATGGTGATCGGGACGCCATCGACACACTGCACACGGTCCTGGAGGTCGTCAGCAGGGTCGCCGCGCCGCTGCTGCCGTTCGTCGCCGAGGAGCTCTACTCCGGCCTGCACCACGGCGATCCCGAACGAGTCAGCGTGCACCTCACGGATTGGCCGCGACCTGACGACCTCCCGGCCGACGACGAGCTCCTGGCGTCGATGGACCAGGTGCGTGACGTGTGCTCGGCGACCCTCTCGGTGCGCAAGGAGCACGGCCGCCGGGTACGCCAGCCCCTGGCCACGCTCACGGTCGCCACTCCGCACGCCGACGCGCTCCGCCCGTTCGCGGAGATCATCGCCGACGAGGTCAACGTACGCGACGTCGTCCTCACGGACGATCTGTCGGCCGTGGCCGGGCAGCGCCTCCAGGTCATCCCGGCCACCATCGGCCCGCGCCTGGGGCGTCACACGCAGCAGGTCATCCAGGCCGTGAAGGCTGGCGACTGGCGGCTCGACGGCGAAGAGGTGGTGGCCGGCGGGCACCGCCTGCAGCCCGGCGAGTTCACCCTGACGATGGTCGCCGACGACGACCGGGCCAGCACGACCGTCGCTGGCGGGACCGGCGTGATCGTGCTCGACGTCGACCTGACGCCCGAGCTCGAGCACGAGGGAAGGGCGCGCGACGTGATCCGGCTCGTTCAGCAGGCCCGGCGCGACGCCGACCTGGCGGTCACGGACCGGATCAGCCTCCGCGTGGTGGCCGACGCGGTCTGGGTGGATGCGGTGCAAGAGCACCTCGACCTGATCGCCGCCGAGACGCTGGCTGTTGCGATCGACACTGACGACAGCGGGACGGACAGCCCTGCCGTCACCGTCGCCCGGGCATGAGAACTGCGCCCCGCCGGTAGAGTCCGCCGTTCGATCACCATCGGGAGGTCCTGACGGGATGGCCGCGACGAAGAAGTCGGCGACGAAGCAGACCGCCAAGCAGGCCCCTGCGAAGCGCACAGCGGCGAAGGGGCCGGCAACGAAATCGGCTCCGGCCAAGCAGAAGGCACCGGCCCGCAAGGCCGCTGCATCCACGGGAAAGGCGACTGCCACGACCAGCTCCAAGAAGGCCGCGGTGAGCACCGCGCCGGCGCCGCCG
Organism: uncultured Acidimicrobiia bacterium; assembly: GCA_963774635.1. GTDB lineage: Bacteria > Actinomycetota > Acidimicrobiia > Acidimicrobiales > Ilumatobacteraceae > JALZMG01. The sequence goes on along the minus strand of CAVZFS010000020.1, from coordinate 194,748 downwards.
GTCGACGGCCCCGGCATCCCGGCGCCGCGCGGTCGGACCAAGGATGGCATCGCCTACACGAAGGACTTCGACGTGAAGTTCCTCAAGACCCAGCACGAACTGCTGGTCGCCGAGCGCAAGGCGCTCCTCGGCCAGGCCAACCGCCTCGAGGACGAGGCCAACTCGCTGATCGAGGAAGGCGAGATGGGCGACGTCCAGTTCGACGACGAGAGCGGCGAGGGCGACACGATGGTCGTGGAGCGGGAGCGGGACCTCGCCCTGTCTGCCCAGGCTCGCCAGACGATTGCCGACATCGACGCCGCCCTGCGCCGGATGGTCGACGGCACGTACGGGTACTCGGTGGCGTCGGGTCGACCGATCCCGCGCGAGCGGCTCGAAGCGATCCCGTGGGCGACCGTCCTGGTCGAGGAGAAGGTCGGGGGGATCGGGAGGCGATGAGCGAGACTCATGCCGGCTCTGCGAGCGCGAGCGAGCGAGACGGCGATGGGGTTCGGGGGCGCAGCCCCCGACATGTGATGAACCTGTCGGCCCGCGCCTTGCGCGGGCCACTGCTGATCGCCGCGGTGGTGGTGATCATCGATCAGCTGACGAAGCAGTGGGCGCTCAACGCGCTCGGCGACGGTGAGACGATCGACGTGATCGGCTCGCTGCGCTTCAACCTGGCGTTCAACCGAGGGATGGCGTTCTCGCAAGGGGCCGGCCTGGGGCCAGTCATCGGCGTGTTCGCATTGCTCGTCGTCGTCGGTCTGCTGATCTCGATCGGCCGCTCTGGCAGCCGGATCTACCCGTGGGCGGTCGGCTTGATCATCGGTGGGGCCATCGGCAACCTGCTCGACCGGCTGTTCAGGGAGCCGGGCTGGCTGCGTGGCGGCGTCGTCGACTTCATCGACCTGCAGTTCTGGCCGATCTTCAACGTCGCCGACATCGCCATCACCGTCGGAGGCGCGTTGCTGCTGATCTCCAGCCTGCGCCCGCCGCAAGAGGAACCGTCCCCGACGCCGGCCGACGCCGGCAACGGGGAGCCGGTCGACACGAACGACCGGTGATCCGCGAACACGTGCCCGCGGCGCTGGCCGGTGAGCGGGTCGATCGCGTCGTCGCACTCCTGGCCGACGTCAGCCGCTCAACAGCGGTTGCCGTGATCGACGCCGGCGGCGTGCGCGTCGACGGCGCCGTGACCCGCTCGGGCAAGTCCCGCCTGGCCGAAGGTGCGTTGGTCGAGGTCGACCCGGTGGCAGTCCCGACGGACGGCCCGCCTGGTCCCGATCCCGACGTCGACGTGACCGTCGTCCACCTCGACCCCGCGTTCATCGTGGTCGACAAGCCGGCTGGTCTGGTCGTCCACCCCGGCGCGGGCCATCCGTCCGGAACGCTCGTCAACGGACTCCTGCATCGTTTCCCCGAGCTGGCCGGGGTCGGTGAGGCGTCCCGGCCTGGGGTCATCCATCGGCTGGACGCCGGGAGCTCTGGGTTGCTCGTCGTCGCCCGCACCGCCGGTGCCGTCGCGTCCTTGACGAAGCAGTTCGCCGACCACACAGCGGGGCGGCTGTACGACGCCGTGGTCTGGGGTCATCCCGAGGCGCCGCACGGCATCGTCGACGCGCCGATCGGGCGGGACCCGGCGGATCCGCTGAAGATGGCGGTCGTCGTGGACGGGAAGCCCGCCCGGACCGAGTACCAGGTGGTCGAGCGCTATGACGTCCCGGCGACGCTGGCACGGCTGACGTGCCGGCTGGCGACCGGGCGGACGCACCAGATCCGGGTCCACCTCGCCGCCGTCGGCCACCCGCTGCTCGGTGATCCGACGTACGGCGACCGGCGCACGACGCTCGGGCTGACCCGACCCTTCCTCCACGCCGCAGAGCTGTCGTTCGACCACCCCGTGACGGGGGAGCGGCTCACGTTCTCGAGTCCGCTGCCCCCGGACCTGGCCGAGTTCCTCGCCGCGGCGCGGTGAGCGGTGAGGGCGCATATCGCCCCGATCGCTCACATCACGCGATCAGACGCTGGCGGTGGCCGGCCAGGCGGACTCGCCCTTGGCCATGCGGGCCACGTCGGCGAGCGTGTAGCTGTCGAGGTGGTGGCGCATGACCTCGCCGGCCTCGTTCCACACGGCGATCAGCACGCACTGACCCTCGTGGTCGCACGCGCCGTCCTGGTGCGGCTCGCCGAAGTCGCCCAGCGTGATCGGCCCGTCGACCGCCGAGACGATCTCCGACAGCCGCATCTCCTCGGGTGACCGGGCGAGCACGTACCCGCCGCCGACGCCACGCTTGGAGCGGACCAGGCCGGCGCCCTTGAGGGCGAGCAGGATCTGCTCCAGGTAGGGCTGCGGAAGGGCGGTGCGCTCGGCGATGTCGCGGACCGACGTCGGTCCCTCCGTGTCGGCGTGCAACGCCAACGACAGCAACGCCCGGCAGGCGTAGTCACCGCGGGTGGAGACGCGCACGGCCCCATGGTACGGCGCGCCGCCCGGGTCGGCGGCGGCCATCCGGCTTGAGCGGGAGCCGACGAGGTGGTGGACTCATGCACCTGTGAGAACGCCCGAGGTGCCTGCGCCGCTGATCCCGGACTACACCGGGGCCAACGTGCGCGGCATCGTGCCGGCGCTGCTCGGTCCGGCACCGTGGTCGCAATCGGTCCCGAGCTGGTTCCCGCCGGGCGTCGCGGAGGCCGAGCAGGTGGTCTTGCTCGTGCTCGACGGGCTGGGCTGGGAGCAGCTGCGCGAGCACGCCTCCCTGATGCCTGTGCTGTCGTCGCTCGCCGGCGGGGCGATCACGACGGTCGCACCGACGACGACCGCCACGGCGCTCAGCTCCATCTGCACGGGGTTGTCGCCCGCCGAGCACGGCCTGCTGGGCTATCGCATCACGGTCGGTGGCGACGTGCTCAACGTGCTGCGTTGGACCGTCACGGGCGTCGATCGGCGGCGCGCCCTGCCGCCGAGCGAGGTACAGCCGTTCTCCGCCTTCCTCGGCCACGCCGTGCCGGTGGTGTCGCCGACCGAGCTGCAGGGATCGGCGTTCACCGAAGCGCACCTCCGTGGATCGAAGCCGGTCGGCTGGCGCGCCGCGTCGGCGATCGCCGTGGAGGTCCGCCACGCGCTGGTCGCCGGCGAACGATTCGTCTACGCCTACTACGGCGGCGTCGACAAGACCGCCCATGAGCGTGGGTTCGGCGAGTTCTACGAGGCCGAGCTGGGCTTTGCCGATCGCGTGGTCGCCTCCGTGCTCGAGGCCCTTCCCGCCGGTGCCGTGCTGCTGGTGACGGCCGATCACGGGCAGGTGCAGGTCGGCGACCGGATCGTGCTTCCCGATCCGGACCTGCTGGCGATGGTCGCCATGCAGTCCGGCGAAGGACGTTTCCGCTGGTTGCATGCGACGCCGGGCGCCGCCGACGACCTGTTGAAGGCGGCCACCGAGCGCTACGAGGACGTCGCCTGGGTGGTCAGCCGCCAGCAGACGATCGACGAGCACTGGTTCGGTCCGACGTTCGCCGCACCGATGGCGTCACGGCTCGGTGACGTCGCCCTCGTGCCGTTCGCACCGATTACCTTCCATGACCCGACCGACTCCGGGCCCTTCCCCCTCATCTGCCGGCACGGGTCGCTCACGCCGGCGGAGGTCTTCGTGCCGCTGCTCGCAGGGAACGCACGGATGACGACGAAAGGAACGCCATGACCGATTCCGGATCGCCACCTCCCCAGCCGCCCGCCGAACAGCCCGATGAGATCGTCCTGCTGGGTGGCGCCGAGGGAGGTTCGGGGCAGGCCGGTGAGACCGAGGCCGTGACCTCACCGGCGAAGGTGATGCGCATCGGCTCGATGGTCAAGACGCTGCTCGAGGAGGTCCGGGCGGCGCCGCTCGACGAGCCGAGCAGGGAGCGGCTGGCGGAGATCTACGAGCGCTCGATCGCCGAGCTGTCCGACGCGCTGTCGCCTGACCTCCAGCAGGAGCTGAAGATGCTGGCCCTGCCGTTCAAGGATGGCGAGATTCCGACGGAGGCCGAGATCCGCGTCGCCAAGGCCCAGCTGGTGGGATGGCTGGAGGGGCTGTTCCACGGGATCCAGGCCACGCTGTTCGCCCAGCAGCTGGCCGCCCGCCAGCAGCTCGAGCAGATTCGCCAGCTGCCGCCAGGGGTCGTCGGCCCCGGCATGATCCCCGGCCAGGCCGGCCAGCCCGGCCAGCCCGGACAACCCATCCAGGATCGCCCCGGCACGTATCTCTGAGCGGCCGCGCCGCTTCGGTTGACCGTGGCATGGCGGCGATCGAGCGGGCTATGTTGCTCAAATCACAGCGGCGTCATTCACCCACCTCCATGTGCACACCGAGTTCTCGATGCTCGACGGGGCGGCACGCTTGGACGAGCTGGTGGCCAAGGCCGTCGCCGACGGGCAGCCGGCGATGGGCATCACGGACCACGGCAACATGTACGGGACTCTCGAGTTCTACAAGGAGTGCCGCCGCCAGGGCCTCAAGCCGATCATCGGCACCGAGGCCTACATGGCGTACGACCACCGCAGCGAGCGTCCGACCCGCCGCGGCCGCATCGACGACTCCGGTGGCGACACCGAGGCGGGCCAGAAGCTCTACTACCACCTGACCCTGCTCGCCGAGAACGACGTCGGCTACCGCAACCTCATCCAGCTGGCGAGCCGCGCCTTCCTCGAGGGCTACTACTACCGGCCGCGGCTCGACTGGGAGCTGTTGGCCGAGCACCACGAAGGCCTCATCGCCACGACCGGGTGCCTCGGCGGCCACGTCCTGCAATCGCTGCTGCAGGGTGACGAGGCGAGAGCACGCCAGCAGGCCGGCCGTCTGCAGGAGATCTTCGGGCGCGACAGCCTCTTCGTCGAGCTGCAGGATCACGGCCTCCCTGCTCAGCGGGAGACGAACCCGAAGCTGATCGAGCTGGCCCGCCACCTCGACGCGCCCCTCCTCGCCACCAACGACTCGCACTACACCCACCGCGAGGATCACGAGTCCCACAACGCTCTGCTGTGCGTCCAGACGGGCGCCGTGCTCTCCGATCCGAAGCGCTTCAAGTTCGAGGGCGCCGAGCACTACCTGAAGACCGCCGAGGAGATGCGCCTGCTCTTCCGCGACCACCAGGAGGCGTGCGACAACACGCTGTGGGTGGCCGAACGGGCCAACGTCGACATCGAGTTCGGCGCGCCCCAGCTCCCCAACTTCCCGCTCCCAGCGGGCTTCACCGACGACGCCCAGTACCTCGCCGACCTGACGTGGAAAGGAGCCGGCGAGCGTTGGGGTGACCACCTCGCGGAGAGCGTCAAGCAGCGCATCCAGTTCGAGCTCGACGTCATCGCCACGATGGGCTTCAGCTCCTACTTCCTCATCGTGTGGGATCTCATCCGCTACGCCCGGTCACGCAGCATCCGCGTGGGGCCGGGGCGGGGCTCCGCCGCCGGCTGCGCCGTGGCGTACTGCCTGCGCATCACCGACCTCGATCCGATCCACTACGACCTGCTGTTCGAGCGCTTCCTCAACCCGAGCCGGGTGTCGATGCCCGACATCGACATGGACTTCGACTCGCGGTACCGGGACGAGATGATCCGTTACGCCGCCGAGCGCTACGGCCGCGATCACGTCGCCCAGATCATCACGTTCGGCACGATCAAGGCTCGCAACGCCGTGCGCGACGCGGCGCGGGTCCTCGGCTTCCCGTACGGCACCGGCGACCGCATCGCCAAGGCCATGCCGCCGCTCGTGATGGGGCGCGACACCCCGCTCAAGTACTGCTTCGAGCAGGACCCGAAGCACACCGACGGCTACAAGGCGGCCGCAGATCTCCGTGCGATGTACGACGCCGACCCGGACGTCAAGAAGGTCGTCGACGTCGCACGCGGCCTCGAAGGCCTCAAGCGCTCCGACGGGATCCACGCCGCAGCCGTCGTCATCACGAAGGAACCACTGACCGAGTACCTCCCCGTACAACGCAAGCCCGAGAGCGGCCAGGATCCCGCAGACGCGCCCGTCGTCACGCAGTACGAGATGCACGGCGTCGAGGCGCTCGGCCTGCTGAAGATGGACTTCCTCGGGTTGCGCAACCTCGACGTGATCACCGACACGATCGAGATGGTGCGGGCCGGCCGCGACGCCGACTTCGAGATCGACGCCATCCCACTCGACGATGCGCCGACGCTCGAGCTCCTCCAGCGCGGTTCCGGCATCGGCGTGTTCCAGCTGGAGGGCGCGCCACTGCGGGCACTCATGCGGGCGCTCAAGCCGACCAGCTTCGCCGACGTCGCTGCCCTCGTGGCCCTGTACCGCCCGGGGCCGATGGCGGCCAACATGCACAACGACTACGCCGACCGCAAGAACGGCCGCCAGCCGATCAGCTACCTCCACCCGGACCTGGAGGAGATCCTCGCTGACACGTACGGGCTGATGATCTACCAGGAGTCGATCATGCGGGTGGCCCAGAAGGTGGCCGGCTACTCGCTCGCCGATGCGGACAACTTGCGGAAGGCCTGCGGCAAGAAGAACCGCGAGCTGATCGCCGCCGAGCGAGCCAAGTTCGTCGAGAACTGCGTCCAGACGGGATATGGCGCCGAGCTCGGAACCCGCCTGTTCGACATCATCGAGCCGTTCGCCGACTACGCGTTCAACAAGAGCCACGCGTTCGGGTACGGGCGCGTCGCCTACGAGACGGCGTACCTCAAGGCGCACTACCCGGTCGAGTACCTGGCCTGCCTGCTGACCAGCGTCAAGAGCAACCTCGATCGGGCCGCCGTCTACATCAACGAGTGCCGGGCGATGGGCATCCGCGTCCTGCCTCCGGACATCAACCGCTCCGTCACCGACTTCGCCGCACTCACCCCCGAAGAGGTTCCCGAGGGCGTGACGCTGCCACTCGGGAGCCCCGGCGCCATCACCTTCGGGCTCTCGGCCGTCCGCAACGTCGGCGGCGGACTCGTCGCCCTGTTGCTCGCCGAGCGTGATGCCAACGGCCCGTTCATCAGCTTCCACGACTTCGCCGAACGCGTTCCTGAGCCGGTGCTCAACAAGCGCGCCATGGAGTCACTGATCAAGGCCGGCGCGTTCGACAACCTCGGCCATCCGCGCAAGGGCCTGCTCGGGGTCTTCGAGCACATCATCGACACGACGCTGACCCGGCGTCGCGAGCGAGACCAAGGCGTGATGAGCCTGTTCGGTGACTGGGGCGGCGACGAGGGGCCCACGACGTCCGGCTACGACGAGCGGATGCCCGTCCCGGACGTCGAGTTCGACAAGGTCGACAAGCTGCGCAACGAGAAGGAGATGCTCGGGTTGTACGTCTCGGACCATCCCCTGTTCGGGGTCGAGGCGGCGCTGCGACGCAAGGTCGACCATTCCGTCGCCGACCTCGCCGAGATGTCCGACGGAGCGATGGTGCACATCGGCGGCCTCGTCACCGCGCTGTCCCGCAAGTTCACCCGCAAGGGCGATCAGATGGCCGTGTTCGTCCTCGAGGATCTCGAAGCGAGCATCGAGGTGACGCTGTTCCCGCGCACGTTGCAGGAGCACGGCTACAAGGTCGCCGACGACGTCGTCGTCGCCGTGAAGGGCCGTCTCGACCACCGCGACGAGTCACGGCTGTCCGTGATCTGCCAGGGCATCGAGGTGCTCCAAGCGCTCGAGGCCGACACGGCGCCGTTGCTCAAGCTGCGCATCCCTTCCACGTCTCTCGACGAGCTGCGCATCGCCAGACTGAAGCGCATCCTGCGCGACCACCCCGGGGACTCGGTCGTGACGCTCGATCTCGGCTCGCAGGTCCTGCGCCTGTCGGACGACTTCCGCGTCGACGTCGATCGCGCCGTCGGCGAGCTGCGCGTCGCCTTCGGTCACGACGCCGTGAGTCTGTGACGACGTAGCGGCCGATCGCTCACGGCGACGGCCGAGCCGGCGCCCACTAGAATCAACGGCATGGCTGTCCAGGTCCAAACGAACGATTCGGCGGCGCTGACCGACGCCGACCTCGACGAACTGGCGTCGATGGGTGGCGCGTTCGGCATCGGAGAGCTGTCGAAGGCCAAGGAGGACTGGGTCCTCGCCACCGTCGCTCGGATCGACGGGAAGCTGCACGGCTTCACGTTCTCGACGCTCGAGCGCATCGGCGGCACACCGTGTGTGCTGATCGGGCTGATGAGCGTCAAGCGCACCTCGCGGCGCGACCAGGTACTGCGAGGGCTGATGGGCGAGGCGTACCACCGCGCGCTCATGGCATTCCCCGACGAGGACGTCGTCGTGGGATCACGGTTCGTGACGCCCGGCGCCGTCGAGGCGTTCAAGGAGCTCGACGACGTCACGCCGTCGCCCGGCGTACGGGCCGTCGGCGAGGAGCGCGCCTGGGGCCGACGGCTGGCCAAGCGGTTCGACGTCGAGAGCAGCTACGACGAGAAGACGTTCACGGTGAAGGCCAACGGCCAGGACGGCTACATCGACCACGACGTGCTCAAGCCGGAGGCGGTCGCCGCCGGCCGACAGGAGCTGTTCCGGAACGTCCCGCTCGCCGCTGGTGGCTCGCTGATCGTCTACGGCTGGACGATGGCCGAGGACCTCGTCAAGCTCGGCGCGCGTACGTAGTGATGGCGGCCTCGCCTGTGGGCTCGGCTACGTAGGAGCAGGGCGCCGGTGCCCGAGTTCGCCGACGTCGTCCGCGGCCGGCGTATGACCCGGTCCTTCGACAGTCGGCCCGTGCCGCCCGAGCTGGTGAACTCGATCGTCGACCTCGCGTCTCGTGCACCGAGCGCCGGAAAGACCCAGGGCTGGCACCTCGTCGTGCTCGAGGGTGACGAGACGGCCCGCTTCTGGGACATCACGCTGCCGCCGATGCGGCGTGGCGCGTTCCGCTGGAAACGGCTGCTCGACGCACCCGTGATCGCCATCCCGCTCGCCGATCCGCGGGCCTACACGGAGCGCTATTCGGAACCCGACAAGCAGGCGACCGGGCTGGGCAGCGGAACGGATGCCTGGCCGGCGCCGTATTGGACCGTGGACGCATCGATGTCGGTGATGACCCTGCTGCTGGCCGCCGAGTCCGTCGGGCTCGGTGCGCTGTTCTTCGGGGTGTTCAAGGGAGAGCGCCAGCTGCGACGAGCGCTGGGCATCCCGGCGTTCATGCAGGTGCTGGGAGCGATCGCCCTCGGGTGGCCGGCGTCAGCTGATTCGGCAACGGGCAGCGACGAGACAGGACCAGGCGGCCCTGGTCAGTCAGCGCCGCGGCGACGCCGGCGTCCTGAGGACATCATCCATCGGGGTGGCTGGCGGGTGAGCTGAACCCCGTCGCGCCCTCGTTCTGTCCGTAGAGATCGCATCACAACGCACCGTTTCTACGGACAGTTGAGCTCAGCGGGCCAGGAGCTCGCCGAGCGTGACGCCCGACAGCCGCTTGACATCGCGTGACAGGTGGGCCTGGTCGGAGTAGCCGGCTTCCACTGCGACGTGGGCAAACGGCACGCCCGCCCGGGCGAGACCGAGCGCTCGACCGAAGCGCAGGATCTGGGCGAGCAGCTTCGGGCCGTAGCCGAAGGCGACGAGCGACCGGCGGTGCAGCTGTCGCGGGCTCAACCCGACGTCGTCGGCGACGTCGTCGACGGTCCGGCCGTGAAGGAGCAGGGTGGCGGCGTTCGTCATCACGGTCGGCACGTCCGCCGCGAATTGCGCCACCGCCTTCTCGAGCATCCGACCAGGATGCGCCGCCGAGGCCAGCCGCTCGCTCAGCCGCCGCACGTCGCCGGCGGGCCAGATCCCATCCAACGGCAGGCGCCGGTCACGCAGCTCCATGGCCGGCGTCCGGAACACGCTGGGGCCGACACCCGGCGGGAAGCGCACCGCGATGAAGCGCTCGCCGACGGAGATCGTTGAGACGTGCGCTGTGGTATCCGGGCCGGCAACGACCAGCTCGTCGCCGGTCCAGATCAGATCGGTGCACCCGTCCGGAAGGACGCGGGCGGTTCCGTCGTCGGCGCGCGTCCACAGGATGGCACCGGGCACCACGGCGGACGGTCGCTCCGCGTACATGCCTCCAGCATGCCCCGACTGCCGCCGGGACGATCCATCGAGTCAGCTGCGCACGAGTCGGATGCGCGACATCGTGACGGCACGATCAGCTTCGATGTCCATCCGCAGCAGGGCCCACGCATCCTCGACGGTGGGTGCGGTGGCGGAGGCGACGACGAGCTCGCCGTCGTAGCGCTCCGCCTCCGCAGTCCACGTCGGCATCACCTCGAGAAGCCGACCGTCGCGTCCGCGCACGTGGTTCTCGCGGTAGTCGAGCGTCGTACGCCATCCGGTCCGTTCGAGCAGACGACGGTCCTCCGGCGCGAGGACCATCCCGTGCCGACGGGGGCGCGGGACCGAGCGGCGCAGGCTCGTGGACATATTGGGATTTTGGACCATCAGGGCTGTGGATCGTCAGCCCCCATTTCCTGTGAGTTGGTTGGGGATCTCGGGCGCTTTCCTGTGGGCAACGGAGCGTCCGATTCGTGCAAGACGGGCGAACGGTCCACTCCGTACGGTGGTCGCCCATGACACCACGTTTCGCCGTCATCGGAATCGTCGTCGACGACATGGGCCGTGCGCTGGACTTCTACCGTCGCCTGGGTCTCGAGGTGCCCGATGGCGCCGCCGGCGAGGGCCACGTCGAGGTCCCTCTTCCGGGGGATCTCAAGCTGGCCTTCGACACCGTCGAGACGATCCACTCGTTCGATCCGTCGTGGAAGTCGCCGTCGGGCGGGCCACGGACTGCACTGGCCTTCGACTGTGGCAGCCCGGCCGACGTCGACCGCACCGTCGGCGAGCTGGAGGCGGCCGGCGCATCCGTCCACCTCGCGCCGTTCGACGCGTTCTGGGGCATGCGCTACGCCACGGTCACGGACCCCGACGGCAACCACGTCGACCTCTTCGCCGTTCTGGATGGGGCGACGCCGTAGGCGTCGCCCGTGTCGGCCTGGGCCTGGCGGCCCGACGGCCGACCGTGCCATCACGCTCGCTGCGTCACGAAGGTTCCGTGGCCAGCCGAGCAGATTCGTCCACTAGCGGAAAGGCTTTGCCTTTCCGCTCGATAGCTATCGGAATCGGGCTGCGCCCAGGTGATGCTCGCTCTCCAGCTTGTGCAGGCGCTCGTCGTAGCCGATCTGGCGGAACAGGTCGGCGAGGGTCTCGTAGCGCCCGAAGTCCTCGCTGAACCCGCCCTCGTACGGCATCGTCTCCCACTCCGGATGCTCGGCCACGAGCAGTGCGTACTCGTGCTCGGCGTGGTCCTCGAAGTCGGCGTTGAGGCGGTACGACCAGGCCGGGCGGATGCTGTACATGATCCATGACAGCTGGTAGTAGGCGAAGGCCAGGATCTGGGGCAGCAAGCGCCCCGTCACCCACGGGTGGCGGGGGCCGTCGGCGGTCAGCTCCTCGAGGATCAACAGGTGCCACTGTTCGTTGTCCTGCTCCCAGCGGCTGACCCGCACCCGGTCGAAGACCCGGCGGGCGAATCCGGGCTGGTGGGCGGTGTGCGTGACGGCGACGTAGGCGACGTTCTCCCAGGCCTGGTACGGCACTCTCGCCACGAGTTCGAGGACCCGGAACTTCTCCAGCGTGCGGGCCTCGCCGTAGACGACGTCCATGATCAGGAACAGGAGCTTGGCGCTCAGTCCCGGTCGTCGCCGCGGCGTGTCGAGCGTGACCTGCTGCTCAGCGACGAGGCGATCGTGATCGAGTCGTTCCATCGGGCCGAACGGCGGCCGATCGACGACTCGCTGCGAGATCGGTCCGCCGGTGACGGAGGGTGCCGCATCCATGCCGGTCGTTCTAGCGCACGGGCACCAGACTCGGTCGATGGTGATCGACCTGCTCGTCATCTTCGGCGTCGGGCGAGTCGCAGGCGGGTGACGGCGTCCCGGAGGCCACGTACACTCCCGCACAATGGGGCGGCCCGATGGCGCCGAACCGGGCGCGAGACCGAACGGGACGTCGCGTTCGGCGATGGGCCAGCTGGCCACCCGAGCTCCTCACGCCGACGAGTGCTCACTGCCGTGGTCGTCATCACCGTCGTCGGGTCGTGGTTCGTCGCGCGCGCCTCCGATAGTGGCGGCGAGCTGCGTACCGCACCCGTGGAAGAGACGGCACCCGATCGCTCATCGACGTCGACCACCTCACCGGCGCGGATCCGTGTGCAACGCGGCGAACCCCGTGCCGGCGAGTCGGACCCCGAGGCATTCCCCGTGGACATCCCGCCGGTGGCCCAACCGCCGCCCCCCGAGCCGCCGTCGACGACTCCGCCGATCGTGCCCCGGCCGGTGCCACCCGAGGTGCCGGCGCAGACGCCGTCGACCGGCGCCGACTCGCCGTGGGCCGAGTCGACCCAGACCACGCCGGCCGGGTACGTCGCGACGGCCGTCGGGTGCGCGTCCGGCACGTCCGCCGGCGCCCTGGACGCGTTCTTCCGTGACCGCATCGGCCCGGTGATCGGGCACGACTACCAACACGTCTACGACCTCGGCGGTGATCGCCGCCTGTGGTTGTTCCAGGACGCGTTCCTCGATCATGGCGGCACGGCGACGCGGCTCGACCGGGCCGCGTTCGCGCACAACACGGCGCTGCTCCAAGAAGGCTCGTGCTTCACGTTGCTGCATCGCGGATCGAGCGCCGCCCCGACGTCATTCGAGCCAGGCACCGGTGAGCGGCGCCTGTCGCGATGGTTCTGGCCGCTCGGTGGGGAGACGAGGGACGGCGAGCTGCACGTCTTCTGGGCCGAGATGTCCAAGACCGCCGATCCCACCGTGCCCGACGGGCTTGGCTGGGTGCCGGTCCGCACGTGGTTGGCCACGTACAGGACCAGCGATCTCGCCAGGGTCGCCTTCCGTCCCGCACCGGCGTCGGGGACCTCACCGATCTACGGCTACGCCGTCGCCAGCGATGACGCCCACAGCTACCTGTTCGGCAACTCCTTCGATCAGAACCTCGCCCGCCAGGGTGGCTACTGGTCCTGCCCGTGCTCGGCGACCGTGATGTGGCTCGCTCGCGTGCCGCGAGGTCAGCTCACCGCCGCGCCGGAGTACTGGACCGGCTCGGGCTGGAGCGGGCAGCCGTCTGACGCGCAGCCGATCAGCCAGCGGTTCCATGCCGAGAACCCGATGCAGCCGCGGTTCCTCGACGGCCGGTGGGTCGCGGCGACGAAGGTCGACGGCTACTGGGGCGAGGAGCTCGCCATCGACGTCGCCACCGAACCGTGGGGTCCATGGACCACCGTCATCCGGCGCCCACTGGCGCCGCGCGGCGGCGACCCGTTGATGAACACCTACCACGCTCACTTGATGCCCTGGCTCGACGGTGGAGCGCTCGTGGTGAGCGTCTCGCAGAACGCTCGCGACATGGGTCGCCACGCCTTCCCCCATCCCGAGCGCTATCGCCTGCAGTTCATCTCGGCCGCAGAGTTCGCGGACGCTACCACCACCACCCACGACGGAGCTGCCGACCGTGCCGGTCGTGCGCCGGTCATGCCACACCGCTCGACCGACCGCCGACCGAGCCGACGACCGAGCCGACCGACGCCGACGACGCCGGTCACCCCGGCGCCCGAGACCACGGCGACGCCGACAACGCCCGCACCGACCGACGCACCGCGCGACGACCGCGGCGCCGCCGACGACGACCACCTCGTGTCAGACGACGTCGACCACGTCGACGTCGTCGACGACCATCGGCTCGACGACGACCTCGACGACGACCACCATCTCCTCGACGACCTCGACCACATCGACGTCAACCGTGCCGTGCGGGCCGTGAGCGGCGGCCGCGGCGGTCAGACCAATTGCGCCAGCAGCCCCTCGGCCGTCGCCTGCGGTGCTTGGCAGGCGTAGTTGCGACACACGTAGGCCAGCCCCGCTTCACGCCCCGCCCACAGCGGTGAGTCGTAGGGCTCGCCCCAGGCCAGCACGACATCCGGGCGCCAGCGCGCGCTGACGACCTCGACGAGGTCGAGGCGGTCACCGACGACGGCGACCTCGGTGATGCCGCGCAGATGCAGGTCGGCAGCTGCAAGCGCATTGGAGAAGGCTCCGGGCGCCTCGTCGACGACACTCCCGATGAGCTGCAGGATCCGGTCGCCGTGGTTGGCGAATCGGATCTCGCCGGTCAGCGCGGCGAGTCGGTACAGCGCGACAGCAGCGAGCGAATTTGCCGAGGGCGTGGCGCTGTCGAACAGATCCTTTTGCCGGGCCACCAGTTGCTCGCCGTCGTCCGGAGTCGTGAACAGGCCGCCGTGGTCGACGTCCCAGAAGTGATCGAGCAGCACGTCGGCGACCTGTGTCGCCTCGCTGATCCATCGCGCCTCTCCGGTTGCTTCTCCCAGCCGGGTGAAGGCGTCGATCAGTGCGGCGTGGTCGGCGGCCAGCGCGTGGTGCCGGGCCGGAGGATCCCCAGCGGCGTGCCACGAGCGGAACCAGCGGCCGTTGGGGCGTCGCATCTCGAGGCGTAGGAAGTCTCCGGCCTCGACCGCCGCATCGATCCAGTCCGGCCGTCCCAGCAGCATCCCGGCCTCGGCGAGGGCCGAGATCATCAACGCGTTCCACTCGGTCAGGACCTTGTCGTCCAGCCCCGGGCGCGGCCGCTGCTCGCGGGCCTCGAACAGGCGCTGGCGGGCGGCTTCGATCGACGGCGGCCGCGCCCACTGGCCGCGGGCATGCAGGCGGTTGGGAATCGAGCGACCCTCGAAGTTCCCGGCTGGTGTGATGCCGTACCACTCGAGCGCCGCGGCGGCGTCGTCGCCGAGCACGGCTCGGACCTCGTCCACGGTCCAGGTGTGGAACAGGCCTTCGTGGCCGTGGCCGTCAGGCCCCGGGGAATCGGCGTCCTCGGCCGAGGAGAACCCGCCGGCGGGCTGGCGTAGGTCGCGAAGGACGTACTCGACGGTCTCGGTGACGACCTGCGCCCAGCGGGGCTCGTTGAGCGTCGTCGCGGCATGGGTGTAGATCCGCACGAGCAGCGCCTGGTCGTAGAGCATCTTCTCGAAGTGCGGCACGAGCCACTCGCGGTCGACGGAGTAGCGAGCGAAGCCGCCGCCGATGTGGTCGTACATGCCGCCCGACGCCATCGCGTCGAGTGAGGTGGCGACGATGTCCCGGGCACCGTCGTTGCCCGACGTCAACCACGACGTGAGCACGAGGTCGAGGCTCATCGTCGACGGGAACTTCGGGGCCGCACCGAAGCCGCCCCACTCCTGGTCGAAGTTGGCCGCCAGCGCCTGCATCGCCTTGTCGAGCTGCGCCTCCCCAGGCAGCGTCACGGTCGGGCGCAGCTTGGCGGTGCGCGAGATGGCCTCCCGCAGGGCCTCGGTGTTCTTCGCCAGCTCTTCACGTCGGTTCGACCAGGCGTCGGAGATGGCCTCCATCAGTCGGACGAAGTTGGCCGCCGGGAAGTACGTGCCCCCGTAGAACGGCTCACCGACCGGCGTGAGGAACACGGTCATCGGCCAGCCGCCGCGGCCGGTCATCGCCTGCACGGCGTCCATGTACACGGCATCGACGTCGGGCCGCTCCTCACGATCGACCTTGATGTTGACGAACCGACGGTTCATCTCCGCCGCGACGGCCTCGTCCTCGAACGACTCGTGGGCCATGACGTGGCACCAGTGGCAGGCCGAGTAGCCGACCGAGAGCAGCACCGGCACGTTGCGGCGCCTCGCCTCCTCGAACGCGTCGGGCCCCCATGCCCACCAGTCGACCGGGTTGTCCCGATGCTGCTGGAGGTACGGCGACGTCTCCGCGCCCAGGCGGTTCACAACTCGGACGCTACCCATCCGGCGGCGGGGGTTGCGGGGGGCGGAGGCTCCGCCGGTGCCCCGTCCTGGCGATCGATCCGGCTTCGCCGGTCGATTGCCTGCATGCTGGTGCCGGCCGGCAGGCCGGCGCTTCGAGCTCGCTTCGCAACCTCCGGTTGCGAAGCGAAACGTCATGCTCCGGTGGCGTGGAAGCCGCCGTCGACGTGGACGATCTCGCCGGTGGTCGCGGGGAACCAGTCCGAGAGCAGGGCGACGCACGCCTTGGCCACCGCCGACGGGTCGTCGATCGTCCAGCCGAGCGGAGCGCGGGCGTCCCAGATGTCCTCGAACCTGCTGAAGCTCGGAATGCTCTTGGCGGCGATCGTCTTGATCGGTCCGGCGGCGACGAGGTTCGAGCGGATGCCTTGCGGCCCGAGTTGCTTGGCGAGGTAGCGGTTGACGCTCTGCAGCGCCGACTTCGCCACGCCCATCCAGTTGTACGCCGGCCAGGCCACGCTGTTGTCGAAGTCGAGACCGACGAACGCGCCGCCAGACGACATCAGCGGCACGAACGCGTCGGCCAGCGCCTTGAGGGAGTACGTCGAGACGTGCAGTGCCACCGACACGTCGTCCCACTGCGCGGCCATGAAGTCGTCGCCGAGGCACACCTCGGGCGCGAATCCGATGGCGTGCAGCACGCCGTCGACGCGCCCCCACTTCCCGGTCAGCTCGTCGCGCACCTGCGCGAGGTGCTCCGGCACCGTGACGTCGAGCTCGAGCACCTCGACGTCCCCGGACAGCTTGCGGGCGGTGCGCTTGGTCAGGCTGAGGCCGCGGCCGGCGCCGGTCAGCACGAGCTCGGCACCCTCCCGTTGCGCCAACTCGGCCACCGCGTAGGCGATCGAGGCGTCCGTCAAGACGCCGGTGATCACGATGTTCTTGCCGTCGAGCAGACCCACGGGCGGCGACCGTAACCGTCGCCGAATGATGCGGCCGCCGAAGCGCCTGGAGGCGCCGGCGTGCCGAACCGGGCCATTCACCTCTGAACGAACACCTCTCAACTTCACCTCGCAACGACGGGCCGGCTCGCCACCTAGGCTGCGCCTCCATGCGCATCGGCATCCTGGGCGGGACCGGTCCTGCGGGCAGCGGCCTCGCCGCTCGGCTGGCCAGCATCGGGTACGAGGTGGTCATCGGGTCCCGCTCCAAGTATCGGGCGATGGAGGCGCGCGACGGTCTCGTCGAGCAGTGGCCGGAGCTGGCCGACCTCTTGCAGTACGGGGACAACCCGGCGGCGGCCGCGTGCGACCTGATCGTCATGGCCACGCCGTGGGACTCCGCGGCGACCACGGCGCAGGAGCACGAGGAGGCGTTGCGCGGCAAGGTGGTCGTCAGCATGGCCAACGCGCTCGTGCGCGTCGGTCACGAGTTCCAGCCGCTGGTCCCACCACGGGGCAGTGTCGCCGCCCACGTCCAGGCGGCCGTTCCGGAATGTCATGTCGTTGCCGCCTTCCACCACCTGCCAGCCAAGGAGCTCGGGCACCTCGGCGAACCGATCGATTCGGACGTGCTGATCTGCGGCGACGACCCGTCGGCGGTGGCCACGGTCAGCGAGATCGTCGCCAAGATCCCCGGGTGCCGCCCGCTCGATGCCGGCGAGCTGTCCAACGCGACCGCCATCGAGGCGTTCACGGCCGTGCTGCTGCAACTCAACGTGCGCTACAAGACCCGGGTCGCTCCGAAGCTCACCGGGATCCGGCGGGACCCGCGGGCCGTCGCCGACGAGTGACCGCCGCCGTGGCGCCGCCACCCCCCATGCGCCTGCACGACACCGCGCGCCAGGCGATCGTGCCGTTCGAGCCGCGACCCAACGTGCTGATGTACACGTGCGGGATCACCCCCTACGACGCGACCCATCTCGGGCATGCCGCGACGTACCTCGCGTACGACGTCCTGCAGCGTCGCCTGATCGATCGGGGCCACACCGTGACGTGCGTGCGCAACGTCACCGACGTCGACGACCCGCTGTTCGCCAAGGCCCGCGAGCTCGGCATCCACTACCTCGATCTCGCCGCCCAGGAGGAGACACGGTTCGAAGCCGACATGGAAGCGCTGAACGCGCTGCCGGTGGCGTCGACGCCGCGGGCGTCGTCGGCGATCCCGGACATCCGCGGCTTCATCGGCATGGTCCTCGACCGGGGCTACGCCTACCAGGCCGGCGGAGCGGTGTACTTCGACGTCAGCAAGTTCAGCTCGTTCGGATCGGTCAGCAACTACAGCACCGAGAAGATGCTCGCGCTCGCCCGCGACCGCGGAGGAGATGTCGACAACCCGGCCAAGCGGCACCCGCTCGACTTCGTCCTCTGGCAGCCGTCGGCGTCCGACGAGCCGTCGTGGGACACGTTGTGGGGACCGGGCCGGCCGGGCTGGCACATCGAGTGCAGCGCCCTCGCCCTGCGCGAGCTCGGCACGACCATCGACCTGCACGGTGGCGGCGCCGACCTGATCTTCCCTCACCACGAGTCGGAGCGAGCGCAGTCCGAGGCAGCCACGGGCGAACCGTTCGTGCGCCATTGGATGCACACCGCGCTGATCGGCAAGGACGGCGCCAAGATGTCGAAGAGCCTCGGCAACCTCGTGTTCGTCGACGACCTCCGCAAGGAGTGGGACCCGATGGTGATCAGACTCGCCATCGTCGAGCACCACTACCGCACCGAGTGGGAGTGGGACGACGAGCTGATGGCGAGGGCGGCCGCCCGTCTCGAGCGGTGGCGCCGCGCCATCAACGGTGCCCAGTGCGCCGTCATCGAGCAGGTGCGGGCCTGCCTCGATGACGACCTCGACACGCCGGGAGCGTGCGCGGCCATCGATGCCGCGGCGGCCGACGGCTGCGACGTCAGCGAGGCCGCCGAACTGCTCGGCATCCTGCTCTGACGACGGCGCATCTCGTGTGCGTCACGTCGGTACGCACGTTGCGGTTGAGGGGGGCGTGGTCGTGAGTAGCCGACGCTCAATCGCCATCAATCCGCACACGGATTGGCCGTCGGACGGATTGTTCATCCAGCGATCACAGTGACGGCGAGCCGTCGTCACATTGCCCCCGTAGCATGGCCTCCCGTGGTCGTGAAGACACCCGGAGCGGGAAAGGCACAGGAGCGATATCGCACGATCGTCGCGCCGGTGGCCCGACGGCTGTGGTCGATCGAGACGGCGGGCTTCGACCGCCTGCCCCCAGGGGGGCCTGCGATCCTGTGCCCGAACCACATCTCCTTCCTCGACTCGGCGTTCCTCATGCTCAGCGTGCCGCGCAACATCAGCTTCGTGGGCAAGGCCGAGTACATGAACTCGTGGAAGACGAAGTACGTGTTCCCGATGCTCGGCATGATCCCGATCGACCGGTCCGGCGGCAGCAAATCGCGAGCGGCCCTCGAGGCCGCGGCCGCCGTCCTGGAGCGCGGCGAGCTGTTCGGGATCTTTCCGGAGGGAACGCGCAGCCGCAACGGGACGCTTCACAAGGGCCGCACCGGGGCCGCCCGCTTGGCGCTCGACATCGGTTGCCCGATCTTCCCCGTCGGCATCACCGGCACCGCTGACATCCAGCCACCTGACGCCAAGCTGCCCAAGCTGTTCCGCTCGTGTCGGATCGAGATCGGCCGCCCGGTGCGGCCGGATCGCTATCAGAATCGACCAGACAAGCACCTCGCCCTGCGCTCGATGACCGACGAGGTGATGTTCGAGATCCGCGAGATGACCGGCCAGCACTACGTCGATCGCTACGCCGGCACCCCTGCGGAAGTGACCGAGCCGGCCGTCGCCGCGCATCCCGCGAGCGTCACCGATCCGGTGGAGGCGCCCGTCGTGCGGGAGCTCGTCGGCGCCGGCGCGTTGACGACGTTCAGGCGAGCACGGGAGGTTCGGCGAGCCGTCGCTCCGCGGTGACGTCGGATACGTCGCAGTCGCCCGTGACAGCGGCGGCGAGCTCGGAAGGCGAGGCGAGCAACTTGCTTGCGAGCCGAGCCCGAGACTGAACGGTCGCTCTGCGAAGCTGCGGGCATGGGGACGCATCACACGTATCAGGTCGAGGGTGGCATCCGCCTGCACACCGTCGAGGAGGGGGAGGGTCCGGTCGTGTTGCTGGTCCACGGCTTCCCTGAGTCGTGGTACTCCTACCGCTTCCAACTCCCGGCACTCGCCGCGGCCGGCTATCGGGCAGTCGCCATGGACGTGCGTGGGTACGGCCGCTCGTCGAAGCCGCTGGCGATCGAGGCCTACCGGATGATGTGCCACGTGGCCGACAACGTCGCCCTCGTGGAGGCGCTCGGTGAGACGTCGGCGGTGATCGTCGGCCACGACTGGGGCGCCCCCATCGCCTGGAACTCGGCGTTGCTGCGGCCCGACATGTTCCGCGCCGTCGCCGGTCTGTCCGTTCCGTACTCGCCGCCGAGCGACACCCGCCCGATGGACGCCTTCCGGGCGATGGGCGGCGACGAAGAGTTCTACATCGAGTACTTCCAGAAGCCTGGGCGGGCAGAGGCGGAGCTCGAGACGGACGTCCGCAACTGGCTCCTCGGCATGTACTACACCGCGTCGGGGGAAGGGGTGGTCGCTCTGGAGGGCAAGACGGCGGCGACGATCCCGCCGGGTGGTCGCATGTCGGATCGCTTCCGCTATCCGGACCGGATGCCGGCGTGGCTGAGCGACGAGGATCTCGATGTCTACGTCGGGGAGTTCGAGCGGACCGGCTTCACGGGCGGCCTCAACCGCTATCGCAACATCGATCGGGACTTCGAGGAGCTGAGCGTCTACCGCCACCACCCGATCGACGTGCCGGCGCTCTTCATCGGCGGATCCCTCGACGGCCCGACGGTCTGGGGTCGGCCGGCGATCGACCGCTACTCCTCCACCCTGCCGCGCCTGCACAAGTCGATCATCCTCGACCGCTGCGGTCACTGGACCCAGCAGGAGCGGCCCGACGAGGTCAACGCCGCGCTGCTGGACTTCCTCTCTTCGCTGTAACGAGCTCTGACCGGCGGTGCGACAATGGCGGCATGCCGTATCAGTTCACGCCCGAGGGCGAAGCCAGCCTGGCCGACGTCGTCGCCTTCATGGACGAGCACATCTATCCGAACGAGGCGGAGTACGAGCAGCAGGCCCATGAGCTCGGTCACGACGGCGACCCGCCGCTGCTGGAGAAGCTGAAGGCGGCCGCCCGCGAGCGGGGCCTCTGGAACCTCTTCCTCCCGCACCTCGCTCCGGATGCGCCCGGCAAGAAGCTGTCGAACCTCGACTACGCCCCCATCTCGGAGCAGCTCGGCAAGGTGACGTTCGCGTCCGAGGTCCTGAACTGCGCAGCCCCCGACACGGGCAACATGGAGATCCTCAACGCCTACGGGTCCGAGACGGTCAAGCGCGACTGGCTGGCACCGTTGCTCGAGGGTGAGATGCGCTCGGCGTTCTCGATGACGGAGCCCGACGTGGCGTCGTCGGATGCCACGAACATCGGGCTGCGCATCACGCGCGACGGCAACGAGTACGTGTTGAACGGCACGAAGTGGTTCTCGTCCGGTGCGCTCCGGCCGAGGTGTCGCGTGCTCATCGTGATGGGCAAGACCGATCCCGATGCACCTCGACATCTGCAGCAGTCGATGATCGTCGTCCCCAAGGACACCCCGGGCGTCAGGATCGGCCGTACACCACACGTCTTCGGCTACGACCACGCCGGCGGCCATCCGGAGATCTTCTTCGAGGATGCACGAGTTCCGGCCGACAACCTCCTCGGCGAGGAGGGCGGCGGGTTCGCGATGTCGCAGGCACGTCTCGGCCCTGGTCGCATCCACCACTGCATGCGCTCGATCGGCGTCGCCGAGCGGGCGCTCGGGCTGATGATCGACCGCGCCCTGCAGCGCTCGACGTTCGGATCGACAGTCGCCCAGAAGGGCCTGATCCAGGACTGGATCGCCGAGTCGCGCATCGATATCGACATGTGCCGGGAGTACGTCCTGCGCACCGCGCACCTGATGGACACCGTCGGCAACAAGGCGGCGGCCACCGAGATCGCCGGCATCAAGGTGGCCATCCCGAACATGGCCCTGAAGGTGATCGACCGAGCGATCCAAGTGCACGGCGCCGCCGGCGTGACGCAGTTCACGCCACTCGCCGGCATGTACGCCAGCATGCGCACGCTGCGCCTCGCCGACGGCCCGGACGAGGTCCACAAGATGACCATCGCCCGCCGGGAGATCCTCCGCCACGACCCCAACTTCCGCATGACAACGCGCTCAAGGCCCCTTCTGTCCGTAGGAACCGATCGTTGTGATGCGATTCCTACGGACAGAACGGGTTGACCCTCCCGTCGCGGGAGGCCTCACGCTGGTGCCATGGCAACCATCCGTCGTGACATCCCCGTGACTGCCGACGCTGCGGCCGTCTGGGACGCCGTCCGTGACTTCGGCGCCGCTCATGAGCGGCTCGTTCCGGGCGTGCTCACCTCCACCGAGCTCGACGGCGATGCGCGCATCGTCACGTTCGCCGACGGCCTCCGCGTCCGCGAGGTCATCGTCGCCGTGGACGACGAGCAGCGGCGGCTCGCCTACACCGTCGTCGGTGGCGTCTTCGACCACCACAACGCCTCGATGCAGGTCGCCGACGATGGCCGCGGCGGCACCCAGATCGTGTGGATCACCGACCTCCTGCCCGACGCATCGGCGCCCATGGTCGCCGCGCTCGTCGAGCAGGGTGCAGCCGCCATGCAGGCGGCCCTGGCGAGCTGACGTCATGGACGTCCGACTCACCATCGGTGAGTTCTCCAAGATGACGTACCTGAGCGTCAAGGCGCTGCGCCACTACCACGACGTCGGTCTCCTCGAGCCGGTCGCCGTCGACGACTCGAGTGGCTACCGCTTCTACTCGCCATCGCAGGTCTCCACCGCGCAGTCCATCCGCCGGTTCCGCGACCTCGACCTGCCGCTCGAGGAGATCCGTGCCATCCTCGCGGCGCCGACAGTGGAGGCACGCAACGAGGTGCTCATCGAGCACCTCGATCGGATGCAGCGCCAGCTGCAACGGACCGAGCTGACCGTCGCCTCACTGCAGGCGATGCTGTCGACGACCTCGCCGACGGGCGCGGTGGAGCTCCGCGTGCTCGACGCCACCTCGGCGCTGAGCATCGAAGCGAGCGTCGCCTTCGACGACGCCATCGAGTTCTGCGCAGCCGTGTTCCCAGCACTGCACGGGCTGCTGGCGGACGCCGGTGTGGAGCCGACCGGTCCGGACACCGCGCTCTACTCCGACGCCTTCTTCGAGGATGGCCGCGGGTCGGTCGTCGCGCTGGTGCCGATCGAAGGAACGCTCGACGCCGTATCGGGCGACGCCCACGTCCGCCACGTCGAAGCGGCCGACGTGGCGGTGATGGTCCACGAAGCACCGTTCAGCGAGCTCGACCGGACCTATGGCGCCCTCGGCACGGAGGTCGCGGCGCGCGGGATCGGGCGCACCGGGCCCATCCGCGAGCGCTACCTGTCCGATGGACTCGCCGAGGTCTGCTGGCCGATCACATCCGGCACGGTGACGCAAGCCGAGGGGCCAGAACGCACCTGAGGCGGAGAGGGGGCCGCTCGTAGACTTCGTCGGACCATGAGCGACGTGATCTCGATCAGCCTTCCCGACGGTTCGGCCCGCGAGTACCCCGCCGGCACGACCGCCGCGGACGTCGCCTCGTCGATCGGTAAGCGCCTGGCCAAGGCCGCCGTCGCTGCCGCCGTGACGAACAACGGCGGACCGTCTGACGAGGTCGACCTGTCGCGGCCGCTCTCCGACGGCGACCGCGTGTCGATCATCACCGACGACACGGACGCCGGGCGCCATGTGCTGCGCCACTCCACGGCCCACGTCATGGCACAGGCCGTGACGCAGTTGTTCCCGGGCGCCAAGTTCTCGATCGGGCCGGCGATCGAGAACGGCTTCTATTACGACTTCGACCTGCCGGGCGGCAGGACCTTCCACGAGGGCGATCTAGCGGCGATCGAAGCTCGAATGCGCGAGATCGTCGCCGCGGACCAGCCGTTCGTGCGCTCGGAGGTGTCGACGGACGAGGCACTGGAGGTGTTCGCCGACCAGCCGTACAAGCGCGAGATCATCGAGCGCGTGCGGGCCGCCGGCGACGATTCCGCGACAGCGGACGCCCTCGACGTCGGTGAGGCATCTGCCGGTAGCGCGATCAGCATCTACCGCAACACCCCTGAGTTCGTCGACCTGTGCAGGGGCCCCCACGTCCCGACGACGGGCCGCCTCGGTCACTTCAAGCTGCAGAAGGTCGCCGGCGCCTACTGGCGCGGCGACGAGAAGGGCCCGATGCTGCAGCGCATCTACGGCACGGCGTGGGAATCCGACGCCGCCCTACGTGCGCACCTCGAGCAGCTCGCCGAAGCCGAGAAGCGCGACCATCGCCGCCTCGCCACCGAGCTCGATCTCCTGAGCTTCCCGAAGGAACTGGGCGGTGGCCTCGCTGTGTGGCATCCCAAGGGTGCGATCGTCCGCAAGCTGATGGAGGACTACAGCCGCCAGCGCCACGAGGCCGGCGGCTACGAGTTCGTGTACACGCCGCACCTCTCGCGCTCGGGTCTCTTCGAGACGAGCGGTCACCTCTCCTGGTACGCCGAAGGCATGTACCCGCCGATGGAGATGGACAACGGCACGTACTACATGAAGCCGATGAACTGCCCGATGCACTGCTTGATCTACCGGGCACGCTCGCGCAGCTACCGGGAACTGCCGCTGCGGCTGTTCGAGCTGGGCACGGTCTACCGCTACGAGCGGGCCGGGACACTGCACGGCCTGATGCGCATCCGCGGCTTCACGATGGACGACAGCCACATCTTCTGCACGAGAGAGCAGGCGCCGAGCGAGATCGCCTCGTTGCTCGACTTCGTGCTCTCGGTGCTGCGGGCGTTCGGATTCGAGGAGTTCACGTTCAACCTGTCGACGCGCGATCCCGACAAGCACGTCGGAACGGACGAGGGTTGGGAAGAGGCCACCGAGGCGCTGCGCAGCGCGCTCGTCGGGTACGGCCTCGAGTACAAGATCAAGGACCGCGACGCTGCGTTCTACGGTCCGAAGATCGACATCGACGCACGGGATGCCATCGGTCGCAGCTGGCAGTTGTCCACGATCCAGTACGACTTCAACCTGCCCGAGCAGTTCGATCTCGAGTACGTCGGCGCCGACAACGCCAGGCACCGCCCGATCATGTTGCACCGCGCGCTGTTCGGCTCGCTGGAGCGGTTCTTCGGAGTCCTCTTGGAGCACTACGCCGGCGCCCTGCCGACGTGGCTGGCGCCAGTCCAGGTGCGCGTGCTTCCGGTGGCGACGGCGCACGAGGAGTACGCCGAGAAGGTTGCCGACCGCGTGAAGGCGGCCGGCGGGCGGGTCGATCTCGTCGGTGCCGGCGAACAGCTGGGCAAGCGGATCCGTGCCGCCAAGCTGGAGAAGCTGCCGTACATCCTGGTCGTCGGCGACGAGGACGTCGCAGCCGGGACGGTCGGTGTCAACCGGCGGGGGAGCGAGCGGCCCGAGCGCGGCGTCGAGCTGTCCGAGTTCGTCGAGCGGTTCGCCGACGAGGTCGCGCTGGCCGAGGTCGAAGCTCTGCGCGCTTGATGGCGCTCGAGCGACTGTGGAACGGCTGGCGCAACGCGTACGTCGTCAGCGGTGGGGCGGTCGGCGGAGTCGCCTCCGACGACGTCGCGCAGGGACGCGGGAGCGTGTTCACGCGCATCCTCGAGTCCGGCCTGCCCGACGAGGAGACGCACATCGTGCACCGCGGCAAGCGCGTGTTCGCCATCCTCAACGCCTTCCCCTACGCCGCCGGCCACCTCCTGGTGCTGCCGTACCGTGAGACGGCCGACCTGGAGGCGCTCGAGGCCGACGAGGCGGCCGAGCTGTGGGCGACCGTCACCGATGCCGTCGTCGCCGTGAAGCACGCCTACGCACCCGAGGGCGTGAACGTCGGCGTCAACCTCGGCAAGCCGGCCGGCGGCAGCGTCAGCGATCACCTCCACGTCCACGTCGTGCCGCGCTGGACCGGTGACTCCAACTTCATGACCGCCCTGGCCAACACGCGCACGATCCCCGAGGCGCTGCCGGACAGTGCCGCCAAGCTCAGGACGGCTTGGCCAAGACACGGCTCGTCCGCACCTGCCGAGCGAGCGAGAGAATCATGATGGTGGACGTGGTCGTCGTGGGGGGCGGCCACAACGGACTGGTGTGCGCCGCCTACCTCGCCAGGGCCGGCCTGGACGTCGTGGTCGTGGAGCGCGCCGAGCGCCCGGGTGGCGCCCTGCTGTGGACGGATTGGCAAGGATTTCGGCTCGAGCGCGGTGCGCTGGAGCACACGTCGATCCTCACCACCGGCGTGCTCGAGGAGCTCGACCTCGCGGCGCACGGACTCACTTACTGGTGTCGCACCACCAACGGCACGCACATGTTCGGGGACGGGACACGCATCGTCATCGAGGAGACGGCCGAGGCGACAGCGGCCTCGATCGAGCAGGTCTCGCCAGCCGACGCCGCGGCGTGGATGGAGTTGGGGGCACGCAGCCAGCCAGTGCTGCGCGCGTTCGCCCTCGCGTCAGACGGCTGGGTGCCGCCTCCGGCGATCGCCAACGGCTTCGCCCGGGTCGTTGCCGGACGCGGGGCGGAGCCATTGATCGAGCTGACGCGAATGTCGGTCGCGGAACTGGCGATGCGGTGGTTCGAGAGCCCGTACGTGCGGGCGATGGCGATGTTCCGTGCTGTGTTCTCCGGACTGGCGCCGTGGACGCCCGGCTCAGCCGGCGCCTTCCTGTTGACGGTGGCCGGGCACGGCCGACGCGTCGGCCGCCCGGTCGGCGGCTCCCAGGCGCTGGTCGATGCGCTGTGCGCGGTGGTCGGCGCAGCCGGCGGAACCGTGCGCTGCGGGTTCGACGTGGTCTCCGTGCGCAGGACCGGCTCCTCGTGGCTCGTGCGGTCGGGCGCTGGCGAGGAGGTCTCGGCCCGCCGCGTGGTCTCCGCGATGGCGCCGCGACCGTTCCTGCTCGACGTGCTTGACGGAGACGTCCCGCGGCGCGTCCGCCGGCGGGCGACCGATGTCCAGGAGGTCGCCGACAACCTCAGCCAGCTGACGCTGGCCGTCGCGATCGACGACGCGACGGTGCTGCCGGCCCTCGGCCGAGACGACCTCGACACGGCCACGATGTGGCTGCTGTCGGACCCGACGGCGGCCACGCAGGTCGCCACGGCGGCGCAGTTCGGCCAGGTCCCCCGGTCACCGGGCACGCTGGTGACGTTCCCCAGCCGCGTCGATCCCAGCGCCGCGCCCGTGGGATCAGCGACCATGTGGGCCAACGCGTTCACACCTCGCCGTCTCGCCGGTCGTTCATGGGCGGAGGCCGCCGACGAGGCCGCGGCGGGCGTGTGGCGGACGATCGATGCCTGCCTTCCCGGGATCCGGGCTCATGCCGTGCACGAGGTGCTGACGAACCCCGACGACCTGACGGCGCTCACCGGTGCCGACAACGCCGGCAGTCACGTGGCCCCGACATTGCGCCAGACGCTCGGGTGGCGACCGGCAGCGGGCCTCGGCAACTACCGCACCCCCGTGGACGGGATCTACCTGACCGGTGCCGGGACGCACCCGGGAAGCAGCGTCAGCGGAGCCCCCGGCAGGGCCTGCGCTCGAGCGATCCTCGACGACGTCGGCCTGGCCGGGCGCCGGCTGGATCGCCAGCGGCGGGTTGCAGGTCAGGTCGTCGCCGCGGTCCGCGCTGCCCGGGCGGTCGGGCGTGGGGACCGCGCTGACGGCGACGGTTGAGCGTCAGCGCGACGTCGCGACGTGCGTCCCCCAAACGAGGCAACCGCTGTGGCACGCGTCTGCGCCGCCAGGGCGGCGGGTACCGAGACGCCACCTGCGGCACTGGAGGTACGACCTTGGACCCACAACGAGACATCACTCGAACGATCGAGCCACCCCCTGACGGTGTGGAGGCTGGAACCACCGAGAGCACACCTCGGCGCGTCGCTGACGCCGCGTCGTCGGCGGCCGGTGACGCCGCTTCCGCCGCCGGAGGCGAGGCCAAGCGCGTCGTGTCGGAGGCCAAGGACCAAGCACGCTCCGTCGTGAGCGAGGCGAAGGATCAGGTGAGCGGCCTCGTGGGCAAGGCGCGCGACGAGTTGCGGACGCAGACCGCCGATCGCAGCCAGCAGGCGGCGGGCGGGTTGCGCACGTTGTCGGATCAGTTGCAGGCGTTGGGCGAGGGCCGCCCCGGTGATGCCGGGCCGTTGGCCGGGTACGTCACCGATGCCCGCCAGCAGGTCGCCTCGTTCGCTTCACGGTTGGAGGATCGGGGCATCGAAGGTGTCGTCGACGACGTCGCCCGGTTCGCGCGGCGCCGCCCGGGGATGTTCATGCTTGCTGCGGCTGGGACCGGTTTCCTCGTCGGCCGTCTCGTGCGCTCTGGTGTGAGCGTCGCCCGCGACTCCTCACCGAACGGTGACAGCGAGCACGAGATGACGTGGACGACGCCAACGTCGCAGACGACGCCGGCAGCGCAGGCCGAGGTGTTGCCGCCGCCGTCACCGTTGACGACCGGGATGCGGGTGCCGTGACCGTCGATCGCGGTGACGTCGACCTGGCGGTCGAACCGAAACGGCCCGAGGCGTCGCTCGGTGAGTTGTTCTCCGAGATGACGCAGAACTTGGGGACGCTGTTCCGCCAAGAAGTCGAACTGGCCAAGACGGAAGCCAAGGAAGAGGCGACCGCAGCAGGCAAGGCGTCGGCGATGTTCGTCGTCGGTGCCGTCGCCGCCCTCCTGGCGCTGACGTTCCTGTCGGCCGGATTGGCGTGGCTGCTCGACAACGTGATGGGTTCAGCGTTGGCGTTCGCCCTCGTCGGAGTGGCGTGGCTGCTCGTGGCGGCGGTGTTGGTCACCGTCGGCCGGCGCCGCCTGGCCGAGATCAGGACCCTGCCCGAGACCAAGCAGAGCATCAAGGAGGACGTGGAATGGGCCAAAGCGCAGAGGAGCTGAGGTACGAGATCGCCGACACCCGAGCCGAGCTCGGGCAGACGCTCGATGCGATCGGCGACCGGGTCAGTCCGGGACGGATGATCGAACGGCGCAAGAACCGCTTCGTGGTGGGGATGCGGTCCGCCAAGGACCGGATCATGGGCACCGCGTCCGACGCAAGCCACGCCGTGACCGATCGGGTCCAAGGCGTCGGTGACGGGATCACCGGAACCGCCGGTTCAGCCGTCGACACGGTGCGTGGCGCCCCGGAGGCGGCGCGCCAGCAGGCCCAGGGCAACCCGATGATGGCCGGCGCCGTTGCGTTCGGGATCGGCTTCCTCGTCGCCGCGGCGTTCCCCCCGTCGCGGACGGAGGAGCAGCTCGCCGAGCAGGCGATGGAGAAGGCCGAGCCCGTCAAGCAGCAGCTGATGGAGTCGGGCCAAGAGGTTGCCGAGCACCTGAAGGAGTCGGCGACGGAGGCCGTCGGCCAGGTGAAGCAGACGGCGACGGAGAGTGCCGGACAGGTGGCGGACACGGCGAAGGAGGCGACGCAGGCGACCAAGGACGCCGTGCGTGACGCCGCCGAGACCACTCGCCAGGAGGCCACGAACCCGTGATCTGATCGCACCTCGGCCGCCCGAACTTCTCGATCGTTGCGGGCGTCGAAGTCGGCGAGCTGTCGACAGCGGCTCGACGAAGTGCGGCAGAAGCGATTGCTCCGCAAGACGTCTGCGGCTGACGGCACGCCTCTCGCGCTGCCAGGGTGCTCCGGTTCGGCTGTCGTTCAGATGAGGCGTTACCGTCCCCGGCGACATGGGGCGGACAGCGGAGGGGGGCGGACTTCCGGCACGCGGCCGCGCGGCCGTGCGGAGATGGTTCGTGCCCGTCCTCGGCTGGACACTCCTCGGCGCCGGGCTCGTGGCCGCACGAGCAGTGCGGGCGCAGGCGCCCTGGGTCCCGCTGTGGTACCTCGGGGCGTTGCTGGCGGTCGGGATCGCGGCGTGGCGGCTCGTGCGTTGGCGCCGCGGCCGACCCGTCGTGCGCTGGCCCGCCCTCGGTCTGGCCATGCTGTCGCTCCTCGCGCTCTTGCCGGTGCCATGGCTGACCGCCGACATCGCCCACCCGCCGGGAACGGCGTGGCGGCTCGACGGTGGGTTGACCATCGAGGGTCGGCGCATCGATCCTCCGGGTGCCTGGTACTGGCTCACGGTCGGCCGACCGCCGCTCGTCGCCGAGGTGGTCGCCGGATGGGTCACGGGTGATGACCAGCCCCGCAATCTGGCCGTCGGATCCCGGGCGAGCCGTCCGGTGTTCAACGAACCGGCAGCTGCGGCGATCGGCTTGCGGCGGGCCGGGGTCGATCTCGCGCTCGAAGTGGTCGTGGAGGTGCGCGAGCCGCTCGTCGACGGCCTGCCGGCGAGTGCCGCGCTGGTCTCGCTGAACGGCATTCGCATCACCAACCTGGAGGGGTGGCGCTACGCGCTCGGCACGCTGGGCGCGCACAACAACACGTTCGTCGCAGCCGGTGGTGGGGTACTGACGTTCGACGGACCAGCGGCTGCCCTACGCGTTCGTCGACGTCCTCGAGCGTCCCGTGGATGAGCTCGACGTCGCGGTCGGGGGGCGCTGGGCGCTGTCAGCTCCAGGCCGCTGGTTCCGCAACCTCGCGGTGGGGCGGTCGCATGGCCTGATGGTGGCGCTGGTGACGTACGCCGATGCCTCCGGGCGCGATCTTGCCGCCGCGCCGCACCATCGCCGGCACGGGCGGCATCCGCAGCGACGGGTCGGTGAGCAGGGTGGGCGGCCTGGTGGCCAAGGCGGAGGCGGCGCGCGAGGTGGGTGCGGACGTGATGTTGTTCCCGGCCGAACAGGCGGCGGCGCTGGCAGACTTCGACCCCGGTGCGATGCGCCTGCTCCCGGTGGCGACCCTCGACGAGGCGATCGCCGCACTCGTGACGAGCTGAGCGCAATCCCAACTGCCCGCTCAGACGTAGTCGCCGGTGAGCCGGGCTCGTTGCCCGGCCGCGACAGGGAGGTCACCTATGGGGGGTCATCGACGACCGTTGCTCGTTGCCGTCGGCGCGTTCAGCCTGGTTGGCATCGTGGCGATCGGCGGCATCGCCACAGCCCGCGATCGATCGCCGTTGCGCGCCTCGCTCGATGGCGAACGAATGAGCTCCCGGCCACCGACCCGGACGGCACCGGGCAGGCCAGGGTCACGATCGACGAGGAGGCGGGCGAGGTCTGCTTCAGGTCCGCATCAACGATGTGGGGACGCCCAACCGCGGACACATCCACGTCGGCGCGGCCGGGACAGAACGGCGGCATCGTCGTGCCGCTGTTCGAGCTGATCGGGCTGCCGGCAGACCCCGCGCAACGACGACTTGGAGGAGGGCCACCTCGAGGGGTGCGTGCGCTCGGCCTGCTCTCGGCGACGTTGCTGGCCGAGATCGCCGCCAACCCGGCGGACTACTACGTGAACGTCCACAACACCCGCTTCCCAGGGGGTGCCGTTCGCGGCCAACTCGAGTAGCAGTCGCGCGGGACTTCGTCGGAGGGCTCATCCGAGTGTTTCGACCCGTCCGAGTGTTCGGTGAGGGGCTTCCCCAGGGGTGACACTCGGATGGACGAAACACTCGGATGGACGAAACAATCGGATGGGCGAGTCGTTGGGGCGACGTCGTGCTTGGATGACGTCATGTGCCGCAACATCACGACGCTGCGCGGGCTGCAACCGGCGGCGACCCCCGAAGAGATCGAAGCCGCCGCCCGCCAGTACGTCCGCAAGGTCAGCGGCGTGCAGGCCACGTCGGCGGCCAACGAGGCGGCGTTCGAGCTGGCGGTCACCCGCGTGACCGAGGCGACGACGCAGCTGCTCGACAGCCTCCCAGAGCGGCGCGTCCCACCGAAGACCGAGCCGCCGCTGCGCCGCCTTCGCCGCGCCGGCTAGCCCAGCCGCGGCGGGGTCAGCGCTCGAGGGTCTCGGGTAGCCCGAACCGGGCGAACAGGTCTTTGTCCAGGAAGCTGGTCAGCGACGTGATCCGGCCGTCCCGGATCTCGAGCACCTGGATCGACCACGGCTCGAGGCGCCCACCGGGCCCGCTCGGGCGGTACTGGGCGAACGCCGGTGACGCGTTGGCCATCACCGGCACCAGGGCCGAGCCCTCGCAGCCGTGCCCAGAACCCAGAAACCACGCCCGGAGCTCTTCTGGCCCGCGCAACCACAGGTCGTATGGCGGCATCGACATGACCATGTCCTCGTGCAGCAGCGCAACCAGCGAGTCGAGGTCGTAGCGCTCGAACGCATCGACGTAGCGGGCCAGCAACGACTGCTGCTCGTCATCGGCCTCGTCCCGCATGTCCCCAGGCTCGAGTTCGTGCTGAGCGAGGGTCGCCCGCGCCCGCTGGAGCGCGCTGTTCACCGATTGGACGCTCGTGCCCAGCAGCTCGGCGACTTCCGTCGCCTGCCACCGCAGCACCTCGCGCAGGATCAGGACGGCCCGTTGACGGGCAGGAAGGACCTGGAGTGCGGCGATGAAGGCGAGACGGATCGACTCGCGCAGGACAGCCTCTTCGGCGGGATCATCCGTGGCCGGGAGCACCTCGACGTCGGGCGCCGGCTCGATCCACGTGTTCTCCGGGAGTGGGGTTGCCAACGGTGTGGTCGCGGTCGCCGCGGGGCCGAGATCGACCGGCCGGGCCCGGCGCTTGCGGCTCTTCAACATGTCGAGGCACACGTTGGTGGCGATGCGGTACAGCCACGACCGGACGGCGGCGCGGCCCTCGAAGCTGTCAGAGGCGCGCCAGGCGCGCAGCAGCGTGTCCTGAACGGCGTCTTCGGCCTCGGCCACCGAACCGAGCATCCGGTAGCAGTATCCGGTGAGCTCGGACCGGTGCAGGGCCAGCGCAGCCTCGACCTCCGCACGGCGGCTGCCGTCGACCGGCGCCTCCGTTCCAGCGATCACGTCCGTCATCTTCACCCCTTCTTCGATGGCGTGCGCCTCGTTGCGCCACGAGGGGATCACGGTAGGCGCGGTACTCAGCGGGATCGCCTACCCGCTACCGGTCATCCGACACGTTTTCGATGCGGCCGGCGAAGGCGCTGGAGCGCCCGCCGTGCCGGACCGGGTGTTCACCTCTGAACGACGCGATCGATGCGGCCGGCGAAGGCGCTGGAGCGCCCGCCGTGCCGGACAGCCCGTTCTGTCCGTAGCGATCGGTCCGATCCGCCCGATTGCTACGGACAGTTCGGCCGGTCTCGCTTCATAGCCTGACGTGTGATGACCGAGCCCGAGCACCGTGACGTGCTGCCGGACGACCTGGATGCGGCCGGCTACGTCGGGCCGTACCGGTTCCCCGACAACTCCAGGCGGCGCATTCCGGGCGTCATCTATCTCGTCATCGCCGCCGCCTGTGTCGTCGTCTGGCTGGTGTGGCATGACTCGTCGCCGATCGCCAACGCCGGTTGGCTGTGGGCCGCCGGGCTGCTGACGGTCGCCGGCCTGATCTCGATCACCTCCGGCTGGCCGATGCACGTCGACGAGCGGGCCGCCCTGGTGGCCGCCCAGGGTGCCGTCGGCTTCCCCGTCGGCCATGCCTCGGCGCAGCAGGTCTGGCGGGGACTGCGCAGCCGGCCGACGTGGCGGGTGCTGTGCTACTCGGTCGAGGATCCACCGGTCCGGCGTGGGCTCGTCCTCGTCGACGCCATCGACGGCCGCGTCATCGAGCAGCTCGTCGAGGACAACCCCGAGCGCTGGTCGGCCGCGCCCCCGACGTCGACGCCGGACAAGCCGAGCTGACGTGCGCATCGCCGTCGGCACCGACGAAGTCACGACCGTGACTACAGCCGTCGAGCGGCACCTCACCGCAACCGGGCACGTGGTGGTCGATGTCGCCAACGGCAAGGTCTGGCCCGAGGTCGGTCAGGACGTCGGAACGGCAGTCGCCGAGGGAGCTGCCGACCGCGGCGTCGTGTGGTGCTGGACCGGCACGGGCGTGTCGATGGCGGCCAACAAGGTCGCCGGCGTCCGCGCCGCGCTGTGCACCGATACCGAGACGGCGGTCGGCGCCCGTCGATGGAACGACGCCAACGTGTTGGCCCTCGGCATCCGTTTGACCGGGCAGGCTGATGCGGATCCGGCCGAAGCCATCGAGATCGTCGACGCGTTCCTCGCGACGCAATCGGAGCAATCCGAGGCGGAGAACATCTCCCGGCTCTCGTGACACGAACCCTCACCGTCTCATCGAGACGCTGACCGAGCCGGTTCCCCGCCGGCCATCCACGAGAAGGGTTCACCACCATGCGTCGCAAGTTCATCCTGCCTGCCGTCGCGGCCGCACTGGCCGTCGGCGCGCTCGGTGCCGGCACCAGCGCCAGCGCTGACACCGCCGCTCACAACCGTGTCAACGACTGCGCGGCCCGCAACAGCCGCGGTCGCGACCTGCAGGTCGTCGGCCTCGTTGCCGACGGTTCTCTGGTCTGCTTCGAGGACGATCGGCCGTCCCGCGTCGATCCCATCGGGACCGTCACTGGGCTCGTCCAGGACACGTCGCTCGTCGGCATCGACTACCGCCCGGCCGACAACCTGCTCTACGGCGTCGGCAACGCCGGCGGCGTGTACACCATCGACGCCAGCAACGCCGTTGCGACGCTGGTCAGCCGCATCAACCAGCCGCTCCAGGGCACGTCGTTCGGCGTCGACTTCAACCCCGCCGTCGACCGCCTGCGCACCATCTCCGATGCCGGTCAGAACCTGCGGACGAACGTCGCCGACGGCACGACCAACGTCGACGGCACCCTGAACATCCCGGGCACGCCGCCGGTCAGCCCGGCGCTCGGCGTGACGGCCGCGGCCTACACGAACAACGACGCCGACCCGAACACGGTCACGACGCTGTTCGACATCGACACGACCAACGACAACGTCGTCGTCCAGGCTCCGGCCAACGCAGGCTCGCTCAGCCCGACGGGCAAGCTCGGTGTCGACGCCGCTGGACCGGTCGGCTTCGACATCTACAGCGACGTCCGCAACGGCACGACGACCGGGCTGCGGGCGTTGGCATCGATCACCGCGGCCGATGGCACCACGAGCCTCTACGGAGTCGACCTGCTGGCCGGCCGGGCTTCGTCGATCGGCACGTTCCCGGTGCCCGTCGTCGACATCGCCATCCCGACGGCTCAGAGCTGAGGTAGCCGAGGACGTCAGGCGTCAGGAACGGAGAGCCAGGCGGCGCTGTCGGGCGGCAGCACGCCTGGCTCGTCGAGCGGCCCGCTGGAGAGCAGGACCTCCGCGTCTCGCATTTCCTTCGGGAGCTCGACCGGCTCGTCGGCGAAGTTGACGAGGCACACGAACCCGGGCTGGCGCCGGAACGCCAGGACGCGCGGCGCCACGACGATCCACGCCATCGGGCCGTCGCCGAGTGCGGGTAGCCGGCGGCGCAGCGCCAACGTGCGCCGGTACAGCTCGAGCATCGAATCCGGGTCGCCGTCCTCGGCGGCGACCGTGCGCTCCGCCCACTCGATCGGTTGCGGCAGCCACGCCGTCCGTCCTGGTCCGAACTCGAACGGCGGCTCCTTGCCGCCCCAGGGAATCGGTACCCGGCAGCCGTCCCTGCCCTTGCGTGCTCCGCCACTGCGGAAGAACGTCGGGTCCTGGCGGAGCTCGTCGGGCAGGTCCTCGACCTCCTCGAGCCCGAGCTCCTCGCCCTGGTACACGTAGGCGCCGCCCGGCAGGGCGAACATCAGCAGCGCCGCAGCACGGGCTCGCCGTTGCCCGCGCTCGCCGCCGCCGTAGCGCGTCACATGGCGGGTGACGTCATGGTTGGAGAGCACCCACGTCGGTGGCGCACCGACCTCGACGAGGGCGCCCATGCTGCGGTCGATGGCCACCCGCATCGCGGTGGCATCCCAGGGCGCCAGCAAGAAGTGGAAGTTGAACGCCGTCTGCAGCTCACCCGGCCGCACGTACCTGGCGACCTGCTCAGGCGTGTGCAGCCAGATCTCCCCGACGAAGATCCGTTCGCCCGGGTAGGAGTCGCTGATCTTCCGCCACGCCCGGTACACGTCGTGGACCTCGTCCTGGTCCCAGTGCGGATGCCCGCTGGGCGCCGGACCTGGACGGAACCTCCCGGCGAGATCCGGCATCTCCTGGTCCTTGGCCAGGCCGTGCGCGACGTCGATGCGGAAGCCGTCGACGCCTCGATCGAACCAGAACCGGAGGATCGACTCGAACTCCGCCCTCACCTCGTCGTTCATCCAGTCGAGATCGGGTTGGCCGACATCGAACAGGTGCAAGTACCACTGGCCGGGCCGCCCGTCGCGTTCGGTCACCCGGGTCCATGCCGACCCTCCGAAGCCGCTCTTCCAGTCGTTCGGGGGCTCGTCACCGTCGGTTCCACGTCCATCGCGGAACAGGTAGCGAGCGCGCTCGCGGCTGCCCGGCGCCGACGCCAACGCCGCCTGGAACCATTGGTGTGCGCTCGACGTGTGGTTCGGCACGATGTCGACGATCACGCGGATGCCGAGGGCGTGGGCGTCGGAGATCAGTCCATCGAGATCCGGGAGGGTTCCGAAGCGCGGATCGACGTCGCGATAGTCGGCCACGTCGTAGCCGGCATCGGCCTGGGGGGAGGGATAGAACGGCGTCAGCCAGACGGCGTCGATGCCGAGCTGGCGGAGGTAAGGAAGTCGCGACCGGATGCCGGCGAGGTCGCCCATCCCGTCGCCGTCGGCGTCGGCGAAGCTGCGGACGTAGATCTGGTAGATGACCGCGCTTCTCCACCAGGCTTCAGCTCGCTGGCGCTCGCCGAGCGAGGGCGCCGATGTCGTCATTGCTGCTGCGCGGCCTCGGCAGCGGTGGCGATGCGGCGCAGCACCGCGCCGGCATCCAACGCCTGCCGGCGCAACTCCTCGAGCGTGACGTCGTCCCAGTCCTCGGCTCGTCGCTGCTCGATCGCGGCGGCCACCGCCGCCCCGTCGGCGGCTGAGCCGACCGTCGCCGCGGCGGCGTCGACGTGACGCTGCAGCTCGGCGACGAGCCCGGAGACAGCTGAGGGCTCGGCGTCGCCGATCGCCTCGCTGGTGCGCCGGGCGAGCGAGCGGAACGTGATGGCAAGGTCGGCTGGCGTGGACCCACTCATGCCTGCAGCCTGTCAGGCTCCAGCACCTGGACCGGCACGCGCGGTAGCCTTGCCGCGGTGTTCGACGGCAAGTTCCGTAGGCCGATCGACCTGGCCGTCAAGCCCATCGGCAACGTCTTGCGTCGCACACGGTTGACCCCGGATCACCTCACGATCGCCGGCTTGGTCGTCGGTGTGGGCGCGGCGTTCGCCATCGGGCTCGGCTACCTGCAACTCGGTCTGCTCCTCGTCGTGCTCGCTGCGCTGCCCGATCTGCTCGACGGTGCGCTCGCCAAGGCATCTGGTGCAGCCAGCCAGCGCGGGGCCTTCTTCGACTCCACCGTCGACCGGATCACCGACGCCGTGCTGTTCGGCGGTGTCACCTGGTACATCGCCGACAACGAGTCGGCCCACCTGACGTTGCTGCCGTTCGCCATCATGGCGATCTCCTCGCTGATCTCGTACCAGCGCGCCAAGGCCGAGTCGCTCGGCCTCGACGCCAAGGGCGGGCTGATGGAACGGGCCGAGCGCGTGGTCCTGCTCTGCATCGGCCTGCTCTTCGAGCCGCTGCTGATTCCCGTGCTCTGGGTGATGCTGGCGCTCACGGCGATCACGGCCGTGCAGCGCTTCGTCAAGGTGTGGCGGCAAGCCCAGGTCGCGCCGGTCACCGCGGCACGAATCGAGCTGCGGCGGTCGCGCCGCCAGAGCCGGCGCGTCGCGCGCAGCGAACGGCGCCGCACCCGCGTGCCGCGACGTCGTTCCTGACGGTGGCGGCACCAGCGGGCGACGCTGCCCGGGCCCGACTGCAGCGGCTGGCCGGTGCGGTGACCTACGGTGCGTACCGGACCGCGTCGGGGATCGTCCGCACGCTGCCGAACTTCGCTGCTGACGGCTTTGCCGTTCCTGCCGGTCTCGGCGCCAACCTCACTCGGCCCGAGCGGCGGGCGATGATCGAGCGCCAACTACGGCGCGTCGATCCGACGTTGGAGGGATGGCGCCTGCGGCGTGCCGTGCAGGATGCCTTCGACTCGTATGCCCGCTACTGGATCGACACGTTCCGGCTGCCGACGCTGCCGGCCCGTGTCGTCGAGGACGGATTCACGACGGAGGGATACAAGGAGCACATCGTGGGCGGGTTGGCAGAGGGACGCGGTGTCATCCTCGCGTTGCCTCACCTCGGCGGCTGGGAGTGGGCTGGACGGTGGCTGACCGACCAGGGTCACCCCGTGACGGTCATCGTGGAGCAGCTCGATCCGCCCGAGCTGTTCGACTGGTTCGTGCGGCTGCGCCGCGATCTCGGCATGACGGTCGTGCCGCTCGGGCCCGACGCCGGTCGAGCAGTGCTCAGGGCGCTCGCCGACAACGAGATCGTGTGTCTGCTGTGCGACCGCAACATCGGCGCCGGCGGCGTCGAGGTCGAGTTCTTCCGCGAGCGCACGCTGATCCCCTCCGGCCCGGCGATGATGGCGATGCGGGCGGGAGCGCCGCTCGTCCCCGTCGGCGTCTACTTCACCCCACGCCCGAACGGCCATCACGCCGTCGTCGGCCCGCCGGTGCCGACGGAACGGATGGGTCGGTTCCGCGACGACGTTGGGCGGGTCACCCAAGACCTCACGTACGTCCTCGAGCGCCTGATCCGCAGGGCGCCGTCGCAGTGGCACATGTTCCTGCCCAACTGGCCGAGCGATCCCGGATACACGGTCGACACACGGCGCGGATGAAAGCGCGCCGCGCAGGGTACGGAGGCCCTCGAGGCGGAGCCGGTCGACCGAGCATCTGACGAATCGCAATTTCAACTGGCGAAATGTGTGCGTCCCCGTTCAATCGGGTAGCGGCGCTCCGTGCTTGCGCGGGCTGACGATCACCTCTCTCGGATCGCCGTCGTGCGAATGCTTCCGGGTCTCGGCGACCTGCTGTGTGCCGTGCCGGCGCTGCAGGGACTGCGCGCCGCCCGACCGGACGCTCGGATCACGTTGATCGGTCGCGGCTCCAGCCGCTGGTTCGCTCACCGCTACTCCTCGCTCGTCGACGACTGGCTGGGCTGCGACTGGTGCCCCGGGCTCGTCGAGAGCACGGAGGACCCCGCGGCGCTTGACGCGTTCCTGGCGTCAGCGCGTCAACGGTCGTTCGATCTCGCCATCCAGATGCACGGAGATGGCCGTGCCACCAACGCCTTCACCGCAGCGCTCGGCGCGAGACGGTGGGGGGGACTGTCGAGAGAGTTCACTCCAGGCGCTTCGACCGTGCTCGTCGATGACGCCGCCCACGAAGCCGAACGGTGCGTCGAGGCCGTCCGGGCCGTGGAGATCGAGATCACGCCCGGACCTGGCGGTTTCCCCGTCGAACCGACCGACAGGGCGCCGGCGGCCGTCGGCGACGGGCCTGTCGCGGTCGTTCACGCCGGCGGCAACCGCCCTGACCGGCGGTGGCCAGCCGAGCGCTTCTCCGCCGTCGCCGCCATGCTCGCGGACCGCGTCGGCTGCGTCGCACTGACGGGCAGCAGGTACGAGCTGCCGGTGACAGCTTTGGTGCGCGACGGCCTCGACGGCGCGGCGCGCCGCCGGGTCGTCGACCTCGCCGGTCAGACACCTCTTGGCACGCTCGCCGCACTTCTGGCCAGGTCGAGCGTCGTCGTCTCCAACGACACGGGCGTCGCTCATCTCGCCGCCGCCGTCGGCGCGCGTACCGTCACCGTCTTCGGTGGCTCCGCCCGCCGGCGCTGGGAGCCTCGCGGCCCGTGGACGGTCGGCGTTGGCGTCGACGGTGACTGGCCACCGGTCGAGGACGTCCTGACCGCCCTCGACACGATGCTCGTGCCGTGCTGACGGTGCTGGCACGGCACCGCGGGAGACCTGCAACGTCAACCGCGTGACACCCCGTGCGGACCGTTGTTTCGACCCCTTGCGCGGGATACCGTTCAACCACGACCTTCAGCAGCGAGGGCCGACTC
Source organism: uncultured Acidimicrobiia bacterium (assembly GCA_963774635.1). GTDB lineage: Bacteria > Actinomycetota > Acidimicrobiia > Acidimicrobiales > Ilumatobacteraceae > JALZMG01. The sequence continues at coordinate 154,893 of CAVZFS010000020.1, read as the reverse complement.
GATCCATCTATCGGGAGGTGCCTCGTTGGAAGTGCTTGGTCCGTCGCAGCTGCCATTGACGTGGCACACGAAAGTCGACGACGACGCTGGCGCGGCCACGCTGGAGCTGACGGGCGAGCTCGACCGGCTCACGGCGCCCTCCCTGTCCCATCACCTGGACCAGCTGTTGGCGGCGGGTCGTAATCCGATCGTTCTCGACGCCCGGGATGTCCGGTTCATGGACCTGGGCGGCTACCGGCTACTCGTCGATATCGGCGCGGCATGCGCGCTCCGAGGTTGCTGGCTCATCGTGCGCCGCCCAGCGCTTGCGGTCCGCCGGCTCGTCGACGTGATCGGCATCCCGGACGGCGTGCTCATCAGCAGCTGGTAGCGACTGCCCCCCGTGTGAGGGTTTCTCGAGCGTGGCGGTTCGAACCGCACGGTCCCAGGGCACACCGCTCGAGATGTATCGCAACGGGAGTTCGGCACGACCGGAGTTGACGGTTGATGTGGTCGGCGAGGAGACGGCGGAGGAGCTGATTCGGCGGTATCGGGAGACCGGCGACCGAAGGTTCCGTAACCGGGTGGTCGAGCAGCACGAGTGGTTGGCGAAAGCGGTCGCCCGTCAGCTCAAGCGCAGCGGTGAGGACTTCGACGATCTCGTCCAGGTGGCGATGATCGGGATCCTCAAGGCGATCGAGCGGTTCGAGCCGGGCTTCGGTGCGTCGTTTCGCACGTATGCATCGGTGACTGCCCGCGGGGAGGTCCGCCGCCACTATCGCGACGCCGGCTGGTCGGTCAGCGTTCCGCGACGCCTGAAGGATCTCCGCTACGACGTCGCGGCGGCGACCGAGGTGCTACGAGAGCGGCTGCGGCGAGCGCCTACCACGTCCGAGGTCGCGAGCTATCTGCAGATCTCACGCGACGAGGTGGAGGACTGCATCGCCGCCGGCAGCAACTTCCGAGCGTTGCCGATCGACCTGCCGACGGGCGAGGAGCGCTCGAGCGCGAACCTCCGTGACTCCAACTGGGAGGAGCGCATCGTCGCCCACCTCGACGCCAACAACGAGTTGGTGGAACTGCTCGAGCAACTGCCCGTCCGTCTCCGCAACGTGCTCGTCATGCGGTTCGTGGAGGAGCGCAAGCAGACCGACATCGCCGGCGAAATCGGCGTCAGCCAGGTCCACGTGAGCCGGTTGATCAAGCAGGCGCTCGTGGCGCTGCGCGAGCTGGCGGACCGCCGCGTCGTGGGCTCCTGACCCGTTCTGTCCGTAGAAATCGTTCGTTGTGATGCGATTCCTACGGACAGAACGCTTCGCGTGCGTGTGGGGAGGCGTTCGGCCGGGGTAGTGAACGACCGTGAACCGGTTGTGGTACGTGTCGTCATCGCTTGGCCGCCGTGAAGAGACCAAGCCGTCGTGGACGTGCCAGCTGATCCGCGCCGAGGTTGGCGCCCATGCGCTGCTGCTCGACCTCGTCGCACTGGAACCGTGCCCGGTGGCGGTCGTGGAGTGCGACCGGTACGTGCCCTTCACATTGCAGATCGGTCGTCGAGGGCATCCGGACGACTGCTCGGACCAGGCCATCGAGGCCTGGGCGTCGAATGCCGATGTCATCACGATGAGCGCTGGCGCCGATGCCCGCCGCTCATGGTTGCGTTTGTCGTCAGGGCAGCGCCACCTGGTGCTCGGCGTCGACGGCGACCGCTGAAGATCTGCCTATCGTTGCGCCCGTGAGCGCAGCTGTCGCCATTGGTGGAGCGCTGCTGGCGCTGATCGTCATCGTGTGGTTCTTCGTGAATCGCCAGAACCCGGAGAGCGCGTCGTCACACCAGGAGCCGGACCAGATGACGCATGAGGCGCTGCTGCACGAAGAACCCACCGAAGGCCCAGCCGGACCCGGCGCCGAGGACGAGCGGGTCGTCGATGCCGGCGAGACGGCACCTGGACCGTCGGCCAACGAACCCGACTGAATCTTTTCTCTCAGCCGCGCGCGGCGCTACACAGGCATCGCCTGCAGTTGAGCCTCGAACCAGACGACGCCCTCCGCCTCACCGAAGGCGGCCGTCGCGCACGTCGAGGAGATGATGCGGCGAGCCAACTCGAGATCAGGATCGGTCCAGTGCATCGGTCCGTGGCTGGCGGCGCGCACCTCGAGCCCGAGGGTTCCGTCGATCGGCCGGATCGAGAGGGTGACTGGTCCGTCGCTCAGTGCGGTGACGGCGTGGAACACCTCGTCCATGAGCAACCGGAGGTCGACCAGGTCGTCCACGTCGAAGGACTCCAACGACGCGCAAGCAACGGCGACTGCTCGAGCAACGCGAGCATTGCGGACATCGGGCGGCAGGACCAGGACGACCGAACCGTCACCGATGGGTTCCACGAGTAACGCCCCGCCCCGTTACGCAGGGGACTCGTCGCGGCCGTAGCGCCGCTCCGTGTCGTTGTCGGGCGTGTCCCCGTGCACGTTCGGGTGCGACGGCGGTTCAGCGGATAGTTGCGTCGACGACTCGGGATCCTGGCGCTGTCGAGATACCGTCCCGGCCATCTTCCGTTCCTACCCCCGCCACGCCAGGTCCAGACGACTGCTCGTCGCCGGCATCGTAATCCTCGCCGTTGGGTGCGGTGATGATGACGATGCGGACCCGTCCGAGAGCAGCACGCCGGTCACGGTCGACGGGACCACCGACGACGCCGCGAGCACGCAGCCCGACGCAACGACAGTCGTCGCCGACCCGGAGTTCTGCGGACCGATGGAGGAGCTGGCCAACTACAACGCCGAGGCACCACCTCCCGATCCCGCAGGTGAATGGGCGACGGTGCAGGAAGAGCTCGTGAGCCGCGGGAACGGTGCGATGGGCCTCTATGACGAGGTCATCGCCGTCGCACCGGCCGAGGTCGAGGGGCAGCTGGCGACGCTGCGTGACTACAGCCAGAACGTCCTCGACATGGCCGAGGAGGCCACGTCGGCGGACGAGTTCGCGACCGAGCTCGGCACACCGCCGCAGGACGTCCTCACGGCGGCGACCGAGCTCAACGACTACATCACGGAGGCCTGCGGCTTCGGGCTGACGAGCGGCGAGTGACGGTGGCGCTGCCGGGCCACGACCACGCCCGTCCCGGCGATGGCGGCCAGCCCCAGCGGCCCGACGAACCAGGCGGCGGCGGGTGGCGACCACCCGGTCCCGTCGATGTCAAGGGCACCGAGGTCTTGTGGCCCGAACCAGCCCTGGATCACGCTCCACTGATACCGGCCCGACTCCGGGAACTCGATCGTCGCCCGGTACCGCCCGAGCGTGCCTGCGGACTCCGCGGGGAACTGGGTGATGTCACCGTCGGCTCCTTCGACGACGATGACCACCCCGTCGACGTCGACCGGCGTCTGCCCGTGCTGGAGGATCGTGAAGTCGATCTCGACGTCCTCGCCGGCGACCGGCTGGTCGAACGGGTCGACCTGCGTGACCGCCCATCCGCCAGCGCTCGCCGATGACGGTGCGACCGTCCACAGTGCGAGCAACCCGATGACCCATGCTGCGGCTCGACGTCCCATGCCCGTTCCGACACCGCCACCGCCCAGCTAGGTTCCACCGGATTCGCGGGCATCTACAGATGACAGCCGGGCTCGTTCCCGAGCGTTCGTGCCGCGGCGAGCGAGGCCATTGATGAGGATTGGACTCGTGTGCCCGTACAGCCTGACGGTGCCGGGGGGAGTGCAGTCGCAGGTGCTGGGCTTGGCCAGGGAGCTGCGGCGGCAGGGCCACGAGGCCAGGGTGCTCGGACCGTGCGATGGCCCGCCACCCGAGGCCTTCGTCACGCCGCTCGGAGACAGCCTGCCGACGGCTGCCAACGGATCGATGGCCCCGCTCGCCCCTGACGCCTCCGCCGCGCTGCGCACGATCAGAGCGCTGCGCGACGAGCAGTTCGACGTCGTCCACGTGCACGAGCCGATGGCCCCCGGACCGCCCATGACGACCGTGACGATGCGTCCGGCCCCGCTCGTGGCGACGTTCCACGCCGCCGGCCAATCGGCCAGCTACAAGATCTTCCGACCGTTGCTGCTGTGGCTGGCCGGTCGCATCGACCGCAAGGTCGTCGTCTCGAAGGATGCGCTCGAGTTGGCACAATCGGCGCTGGGCGGCGAGTACGACATCCTCTTCAACGGCGTCGAGGAGGCGGCGATCGCGGCGACTCCGCCGACGCCGACCGACGGCCCGACGATCTTCTTCTGCGGCCGCCACGAGGAGCGCAAGGGACTCGCCGTGCTCCTGGAAGCGTTCTCCTCCCTGCCGCCCGACGCCCGCCTCTGGATCGCCAGCGATGGTCCGGCCGGCCCGCCGCTGCGCGCTGCCTACGCCGGCGACGGGCGCATCTCGTGGTTGGGACGCATCAGCGACCCCGAGAAGTTCGCCCGGCTGCGCGGGTCATCGGTGTTCTGCGCGCCGTCGTTGCACGGTGAGTCGTTCGGTGTGGTCTTGATCGAGGCGATGGCGGCCGGAACCGCCGTTGTCGCGAGTGGCCTCGATGGCTATCGGAACGTCGCCACCGATGGCATCGACGCGCTGCTCGTCGAGCCGGGCGATGTCGCGGCGCTGACCAAGGCGCTGACCACCGTGCTCGTCGATCGGCGCCTCGCCGACTCGCTGCGCCACGCCGGGCTGCGCCGGGCCAAGGACTTCTCGATGGCCACGCTGGCCGAGGAGTACGTGCGGATCTACCGGCAGCTGCTCGAGGAGCGGCCGAGCGGACCGACCCTCCGCGGCCGGATCAGCAATCGTCGTGAAGCGAGGCCGAGCCTGAGAAGCTGCACCGATTGGGCAGGTGGGCGAGCCGTCGCTTCGTGGTGACGTCGGATGAGCCCGGAGTCGCCCGTGACAGCGACGGCGAGCTCGGCAGGCGAGTCGAGCAGCTTGCTTGCGAGCCGAACCCGAGGTGACGGTCGAGCAGCTTGCCTGCGAGCCGAACCCGAGGACGGTTGTGCGGATTGGGCAGGTGGGTGAGCCGTCGCTTCGTGGTGACGTCCGATGAGCCCGGAGTCGCCCGTGACAGCGACGGCGAGCTCGGCAGGCGAGGCGAGCAGCTTGCCTGCGAGCCGAACCCGAGGTGACGGTTGTGCGGATTGGGCAGGTGGGTGAGCCGTCGCTTCGTGGTGACGTCCGATCAGCCCGGAGTCGCCCGTGACAGCGACGGCGAGCTCGGGAGGCGAGGCGAGCAGCTTGCCTGCGAGCCGAAGCCCAGACATAAACGGTCCGCTCGTACACTCTCGGCCATGACCGTCGTCCTCATCATCATCGCCGTGGTGGTGGTGCTCCTGGTGATCTACCTGATCGCCGCCTACAACGGGCTGATACGTCGTCGCAACCAGATCGAGAACGCCTGGTCGCAGATCGACGTCCAGCTGAAGCGCCGCCTCGATCTGATCCCCAACCTCGTCGAGACCGTCAAGGGGTACGCAGCCCACGAGCGCGAGACCCTCGATGCTGTGATCAAGGCTCGAAACTCCGCCATCGCGGCGCCGGACACGCCGCACGCGCAGGCCGAGGCGGACACGCAGCTGTCAGGTGCGCTGCGCCAGGTCTTCGCGCTCGGCGAGGCCTATCCGGACCTCAAGGCGAACCAGAACTTCCTGGCGCTGCAGGAGGAGTTGACCGCTACAGAGGGCCGCGTCGCCTACGCGCGGCAGTTCTACAACGACAGCGTCCTCGAGTACAACAACAAGCTGCAGCAGTTCCCGACGAACTTCTACGCCCAGCGCCTGAACTTCGAGAAGCGCGAGTACTTCGAGGCCGACGAGGCCGCACGCACCGTTCCGACGGTCGAGTTCTGACCGACATCGCTCCGTGATCACGGTCTTCTTCGCGCGGCGTCCCATGTTCGAGCTGATCCGCTCCAACAAACGGCGCTCCGTCCTCCTCGTCCTCGGCTTCGTCCTCGTCGTCGTCGCCATCGGCGCCGTCGCCGGCTACCTGGCCGGCTTCGGGTGGGTTGGCATTGTGATCGCCTTCGTCTTCTCGGCGGCGCTGGCCTTCGGCTCGTACTGGAAGGCGGACGCCATCGCACTGGCGGTGAGCCGCGCCAAGCCCGCAGATCCGGAGGAGTACCGCCGCCTGCACAACCTCGTCGAGGGCCTGTGCATCGCCAGTGGCCTTCCCAAGCCGCGCGTCTACGTGGTCGACGACCCGGCGCCGAACGCGTTCGCAACGGGGCGCAACCCCAAGCACGCCGCGATCGCCGTGACCACAGGGCTGCTGGAGAAGCTCAACCGCGTCGAGCTCGAGGGCGTCGTCGCGCACGAGCTGTCGCACATCCGCAACTACGACATCCTGGTGTCCACACTCGCCGTGACGCTGGTCGGCGCCGTCGCCATCATCACCGACATCGCGATCCGCATGATGTGGTGGAACGGCGGCCGCGAGCGCCGCGACGGTGATCACGGTGACCACGTCAACCCGCTGGCGATTCTCGGGTTTGTGTTATTGATCCTCGCCCCGATCATCGCCAAGGCCATGCAGGCGACGATTTCCCGGCGGCGCGAGACGCTGGCCGACGTCAGCGTGTGCCAGCTCACGAGGTATCCACCAGGATTGATCTCCGCTCTGGAAAAATTGCGGGACGACAAGACGGTGACGCACTCCGCGTCCACGGCTACGGCACACTTGTGGATCGAGCAGCCCATGAGCGGAGTGGGCGACCACGGGAAGCTGCGGTCGATCCACAAGCTGTTCGACACCCACCCTCCATTGGAAGAGCGCATCAGCCTGTTGAGAGAGCTATGAGGACACGAACGAGACGCCCTGCCCTAGTGGTGCTGGCGTTGGTCGGCGGCCTCGTCGCTGCGGCCTGCAACGGCAGCGGCCAAGCGGCCAACACAGAGGCCCCGCCGACGACCCAGCGCCGTCCCGACACCACCACCACGGAGGAGCCGGCGACGACGCAGCGCCGTCCGGACACGACCACGAGCGAAGCATCGACGACGACTGCCGCGCCGACGACCACCACCGAGCTGGTCATCGAGCGGATGCCGTTGACCGGCGCGCCTCTCGAGTTCGGTCAGTCCGTGCCGGACCGCCCGGCGCTCGTCGTCAAGATCGACAACAACCCGCGAGCGCGCCCCCAGAGCGGCCTCAACGCAGCCGACATCGTGTTCGAGGAGGTCGTCGAATACGGCACGCGGTTCGCCGCCGTCTTCCACAGTGGCGATGCCAACCCGGTCGGTCCGATCCGCTCCGGACGCACCCAGGACATCGACCTGCTCGGCGGCCTCCAGCGGCCGCTGTTCGCGTGGAGCGGCGGAAATCCGGGTGTCACCCAGGCGATCGCCGACTCGGACTTCGTCGACCTGAACCCGAGCGGTGTGCCCGGGGGGACGTATGGACGTCAGGGGAACAACGGCACGCCGCACAACTACTACTCCGGCACCGACAAGCTGTGGGCGTTGACGAACGAAGAGGCCGGGCGACCGGTCCCGCTGTTCGGCTACCTCGATCCCGGCGTGCTGCCGTCGGGCGATCCCGGCGGTCGAGCTGACGTCCGGATGGACACCGACAGCGTGTTGTGGGAGTACGACCCGGCGAGCGGCGCCTACTGGCGCTCGACGAACGGGCAGACGCACGAGGACGGCAACTCAGGCGACCAGGTCAACGCGGCGAACGTCGTCATCATGGAGACGCCGTACCGACCGAGCTACGTCGACTCCAACAGCCCGGAGGCCGTCACGATCGGCGGCGGGCCGGTGTGGGTGCTCAGTGGCGGCACCGTACGCACCGGCAGCTGGATGCGCGGATCTCGCGAGGAGGGCATCGGCCTGTACGCCGCCGACGGCAGTGTGATCGAGCTGCTGCCCGGCCGGACCTGGGTCGAGCTGGCGGACCCGGTCGACGGCGCACCGGTCATCTCCTGACGCGCTGCCCTCCGGATCGAACGTGCCGGGCAGTGCCACCACCTGCCGCGGCGCACCGACCGTCGGTACGATGGACCGCATGAGCATCGAGTCGCGCGCCACGGGCACGTTCCCGGTCAAGCGCGGGCTGGCCGAGATGCTGAAGGGCGGCGTGATCATGGACGTCGTCACGTCCGACCACGCCCGCATCGCCGAGGATGCCGGGGCCTGCGCGGTGATGGCCCTCGAGCGGGTGCCCGCCGACATCCGCCGTGACGGCGGTGTGGCGCGGATGAGTGACCCGCAGATGATCGAGGGCATCCAGGCCGCCGTGTCGATTCCCGTGATGGCGAAAGCCCGCATCGGCCACTTCGTCGAGGCGCAGATCCTCCAGGCGCTCGGCGTCGACTTCGTCGACGAGAGCGAGGTCTTGACGCCGGCCGACGAGGCCCACCACATCGACAAGTTCGCCTTCGACGTGCCCTTCGTGTGCGGGGCGACCAACCTCGGCGAGGCGCTGCGGCGGGTGTCCGAGGGGGCCGCGATGATCCGCTCCAAGGGTGAGGCCGGAACCGGCAACATCGTCGAGGCCGTGCGTCACCTGCGCTCGATCGTCGGCGACATGCGCAAGCTCACGCAGGCCGACTCGGCCGAGCTGTTCGACTGGGCGAAGCGGCTGCAGTCCCCCCTGCCGCTCGTGCAGGAGGTCGCCGAGACCGGCTGGCTACCAGTGCCGCTGTTCTGCGCCGGTGGGATCGCCACGCCCGCCGACGCCGCGCTGGCGATGCAGCTCGGCGCCGAAGCGGTGTTCGTCGGCTCCGGCATCTTCAAGAGCGACGACCCGGCGCCGCGGGCCAAGGCGATCGTCGAGGCGACGACCCATTTCCAGGACCCGGCAATCCTCGCCAAGGTCAGCCGTGGCCTGGGCACGCCGATGACCGGGATCGGCATGGACGAGATCGACATCCGCCTGGCGGAGCGTGGATGGTGAACCCGGAGACCCGGAGCTCCAGGTGGAGCCTTCTCTCGGGTCGAAGTCCCGGATTCAGTGGCGAACTACCCGGTTCGGCACGCCGGCGCCTCCAGGCGCTTCGGCGGCCGCATGGAGATCGGGATGCTAGCGCTGCAGGGCGCGTTTCGCGCCCACTCGGCGCGCTTCGCTGAGCTCGGCGTCGAAACTCGCGAGGTCCGCCGCCCCCACGACCTGGATGCTGTCGACGCGCTCGTGATGCCCGGTGGCGAGAGCACGACGATGTCCAACCTGTTGACGTCGAGCGGGCTGTTCGACGAGATCAAGGCTCGAGCGTCCGACGGCATGCCGGTGTTCGGCACGTGCGCCGGCATGATCTTGTTGGCCAGCGAGGTGCTCGACGGCCGGTCGGACCAGCGCACCTTCGGGCTCGTCGACCTCACCGTGCGACGCAACGGCTACGGCCGCCAACTCGACAGCTTCGAGACGGACCTCCAGGTCGCCGGCCTCGACACGCCGTTCCACGGCGTGTTCATCCGCGCCCCGCGGGTCGAGGCCGTCGGTCCTGCGGTCGAGGTTCTTGCCACCCATGACGGCGACCCTGTGCTCGTGTGCCAGGGTCGCATGATGACGGCGTCGTTCCACCCCGAGCTGACGCCCGATACCCGGCTGCACGAGCGCTTCATCCAGCTCGTGCGTGAGACAGGAGAGCGTTGAGATGTCAGGCCACTCCAAGTGGGCGACCATCAAGCACAAGAAGGGCGCCGTCGACCGGGCCCGCGGCAAGCTGTTCAACAAGCTCGCTCGGCAGCTCGAGGTCACGGCTCGCGCCGGCGGCGGCGACCCGGATGTCAATCCGACACTGCGCACCGCCGTCCAGAAGGCCAAGGCCGCACAGATGACCAACGACGCCATCGACCGGGCCATCAAGCGGGGGACCGGTGAAGGCGACGTCGGCACCTACGAGTCGATCATGTACGAGGGCTATGCGCCGGGCGGGGTGGCCCTGTTGATCGACGTCCTGACGGACAATCGCAACCGCACCGGCTCGGAGGTCCGCGGTGTGTTCACGAGGCACGGAGGGTCGCTGGCGGAGCCAGGTTCGGTCAGCTGGCAGTTCGGCCGGCGCGGCGTGATCATGATCGATGGTGCGGCGACCGAGGACGATGTGATGCTGGCCGCCCTCGACGCCGGCGCCGACGACGTCGCCGACGACGGCGGCACGTGGCGGATCACGACGGACGCCTCGACGGTCTACGACGTCCGCGACGCGTTGACGGGTGCCGGCCTCACCGTGCTGTCGGCCGACGCGCCGATGGTGTCCGACAACGTGGTGCCGATCACGTCGGTCGAGGAGGCCAAGCGCGTGCTGCGGGTCGTCGAGGCGCTCGAGGACAACGACGACGTGCAGGACGTCTTCGCCAACTTCGACATCGCCGACGACGTCATGGACGATGTGATGGAAACAAGCTCGTGAGCCTCGGCGTCGGCGACCGGGCGCCGAACTTCACCCTTCCCGGGACGGGCGGGCGCGACTACAAGCTCTCCGACTACGCCGGGAAACCGGTGGTGCTCGTCTTCTACCCGGGCGACGACACGCCGGTGTGCACCAAGCAGCTGAACACGTACAACGACGGCCTCGAGCAGTTCACCGAGCTCGGCGCTCAGGTGCTGGCCATCTCGGCCCAGGACGTGCGCAGCCACGAGCGCTTCGCCGGCAAGCACGGCCTGGCCTTTCCACTGCTCGCCGACACCGACAAGGCGGTCGCCGCCTCCTACGGCACGCTGGGGCCAATCGGCTTCCCACGGCGCAGCGTCTTCATCGTCGATGGTGACGGGGTCGTCCGGTACGTCCATCGCGCCATCGCAGGGCTGACCTATCGCCCCGTCAGCGAGCTCGTCGCGGCGCTCGAAAAGCTGCAAGTTCCCTGACGAATGCGAACTGTCCGCAGCAACACGGTCGAAACAGCCGATCGCTACGGACAGAACGAAGCGGCGGCGACGGCGGTTCCGGCGCGGCTGTTGCTTCTCGCTGGCGTCGCCGTCGCCGCCGTTCGCTGGTTGATCTCCCATCAGCGAGACGTCTTCCATCTGACTCCAGACGAGCCGGGACAGCTGGCCATCGCCCGCTTCCTCGGGGGAGCCGCTCGTTGGAACATGCTCGACCGCAGCACGTGGCGTCCTGGCTTCGGCACGCTCCTCGCGCCGATCTACTGGTTCACGTCTGACCCGGTTGTCGTCTACCACGTCGCGCTCGGCGTCAACGCCGTGCTCGGCGGCCTGTCCTGCATCGTGCTGTGCCTGCTGGCGCGCCGGCTGACGACGCTCTCGGGCCAGGCGTGCGTGGCGGTCGCCGTGCTGGTCGCGTTGACACCCGCCGTGCTGTTCACGACGAACTGGGCGTGGTCCGAGTCCCTCGTCACGCTGACGTTCCTCGTTGCGCTCCTCACGATGATGCGCTTCGACGACCAGCCGTCGTTGCGTCGCGGTGCGTTGCTCGTCGCCGTTTGCGCCGCCGGGTTCGCCACACACAGCCGGTTGCTCCCGCTCACCGCCCTTGCCGCAGCAGTCGTCGTGTACACCGCTGTCCGGCGGCGCATCACCGCGCTAGACGCCGCATTGCTCGTCCTCTTGGCAGCCGTACTGACCTGGCTCGTCCGGACCTACTCCGCGTGGCTGGTCGACAGGATCTGGGAGTCGCCGCGGGACACGAACACCGTCGGCGGTTTGCTGGACCGGCTCATCGACCCGGCTGGCGTCGCCATCTCCGCTGTCGGGCAGATCTGGTACCAGCTCGTCGCGACGGCCGGACTCGCCGGCGTCGGTGTTGTCGTCCTCGTTCGGGCGGCGCGCCGTCGGTCCGACGGGACGGTCAGCCCGCGGCCGGCCAGGCTCGCCCTCCTGGCCACGGGCACGCTCGTCGCCGTGTCGATGGTGTTCATGGCCGATCGCCTCCGCCCCGACCGCATCGTCTACGGCCGATACAACGACGCCATCATCGGGCCGATCCTCGTCGCCGGCATCGGCGCGCTCGTCACGATGCGGTGGGCTGCGCTCGCCCGCGTGTTCGCTGCCATGGCGGCGACGATGGTCGCCGCCCTCGCTGTGCTGCAGCTGTGGCGTGGCGACGAGCTGGGCGCCGATGGCACGACGCCGGCGATGATCCTCGGGATCCGTCCGTACCTCGTCCGGGACCTGACGATCGACCCGGTCGCCGTGACAGTGGCGGCACTTGGAGTGCTGGCGGTCGTCGCCCTTGCCGCATGCGCGGCGCGTCGCGCGCGACGACCGTCCTTGGCGCTGCTGGCGCTCGTGCCCCTGCTGCTCGTCGCTGGGCTACGGACCCGCGAGGACGTCGACCGCAACCTGAACTCGTGGGCGCTTCCGGATGCCGCGCGTCGCGAGCTGCACGAGGTCCTGCCGCCCGGACAGCCGGTGCGCATGCGCATCGTGCCGACGAGGGACCGCCCGGCTGCGGCGTACACGGATCAGCGCCTGCGCTCGATGCTGTACCAGTTCTACCTCCCGGAGAACGCGCTGTCGGTCGACGGCACGGACGGCAACACGTCGAGCAGTCCGTTCGTGTTCGCGCCGCTCGGCGACGACGTGCTCGAGGCAGCAGGAGCGGTGGTCGTCTGGCGTGATCCCACCGTGCCCATGGCCCTGTGGCGTGAGCCTGATTCCTAAGCCAGTCGTTCGCTGAGGTGGATGCTCACGGTGTCGCCCTGCTGCTTGGCGATGAGCTGTCGCAGGTCGGCCCTGATCGGCAGCTTGTGCGTGCCGTCGCCGAGAGGCATGAACGAGCTGCGGAAGGGATGACCGTCAACGGTCCCCACGACCTTGACGAGGCTGCGTGTGCCGAAGTACTCGGCGCTCCAGTCGGTGACGACGTACGTCCAGCCGCCCTTGGCGCCGCTCTTCTGCAACGCGGCGGAGAACGTCTTGTCGAGTGGTCCGGGCGTTGGCCATCACGACTCCTCCACGACGTAGAAGCGGTTGCCGTCCAGATCGTCGAACGTGAACATCGGCGGGACCCCGTCCCACAGGAGCAACTCGCCGACGTTGACGCCGCGCTCGCGCATCGAGGCGTGCTCGGCCGCAGCATCCGGAACGACGAAGCGGATGCCCGTGTCGGATCCGGCGCTCTCGGCGTTCTCGTTGATCAGCAGCGCGATCGACGTCGCCGCGCCAGCGGCAGCGACGGTGATCCAGCGCATCGAGTCCGTGATCGGTGCGTCGAACTGCTTCTCGAAGCCGAGTACGTCGACGTAGAAGCCGAGCGCGTCGTCCTGGTCGCTCACGTTGACGCCGATCGTGCGGACGTCGGTGATGGTGGTCGTTGCCATGGTTGCTCCTTGGGGGGTCAGGACTCGCCGTACATCAACGAGCCAGGGGTGGTCAGGATCTCGCCGGTCTCCAACCACGTCTTCAGGCCGGAGAGGATCATCGGCCACCCGCCGTACAGCTCGGGTGACGCGCCGTCGCGGAGCTGGTCGTGGGTGACCGTCAGCCGGCACGAGTCGCCGACAGGTTCGATCTCCCAGCTCACGCGCGAGGTGCCCTCGTGTTCGGCCTCCGCGCTCCACGTCACGTACATCGTCTGCACGAGCAGTCGCGGAGGATCGACGACGAGGTTCTCACCCTCGGCGAGTGAGCCGTCGGCGCCTGGGTGGGCAAGGGTGTAACGCGACCCGGGCGTCCAGTCGGACACGGCGCCGACGCCGAACTGGTACTTGGCGCGGATCGCCGGGTCGGTGATCGCCTCCCACAGCCGCTCCGGCGTCGTGCGGATGTAGATCTCGAACACTTTCTCCATGGGTGCCTCCAGTTCGCGCTTCAGCCCGGCCAGACCGGCGGCCCACGGCTCCGTGTACTTGCTCACCCACCGGTCATGGACGAGGCGGATCGGGATCGTGTTCAGGAAGTGCAACTTCTCCCGGCCGCGGCGCCGGCTCACGACGAGACCGGCGTCCTCGAGCACGCGGAGGTGCTTGGCGACTGCGATGCGCGTCATCTCGTGGCGCGCCGTGAGTGCTCCAAGTGTCTGACCGTCGCGGTCGAACAGCGCATCGAGCAACGCCCGCCGAGTCGGATCGGCGAGGGCCCGGAACACCATCTCCACGGCGGTCGACAATAGGAAACCAAATGGTTTCCTGTCAAGCCCGTTCTGTCCGTAGGAATCGCATCACAACGAACGATTCCTACGGACAGAAGCGTCAGGTCACGGGTAGTTGCTGCGGGCGTAGGAGATCAGCGCGCTGAGCGCCGAACCGCCGCCGAACTCGTTGTCGCCGCTCGTCGTCGGGCCAGGCGTCGAAGCCGCGGCGCTCTGCACACGGACGTCACGGGGCCATGGCTCGTCGCTCCACCAGCCCCACGCCGGGCCGCCGGAGTGCCCGGGGCTCGTGTCGTTGAAGTGGCCCATGACGAGACCCGTCTGGCCCGAGAGGCTCTCGTCGTCGGCGGTCGACACGCTGGCGTCGCCCAAGAAGGCCGGTCGCTGCGTGCCGGTCAGATCGCCCGGGTACCCCATGTGCTGCCAGTACGTGCCGCCATTCCAGTCATCGTCGTACGTGCGGTAGCCCGGGTAGCCGACGTGGTCGCCGACACGCTCGTTCATCACGAGCACGGCGTAGTCGAAGGCCGTCTCCAGGTTGCTGAGCCCGCCCTCGGCCCGGTTCCAGAAGATGACCCGCGTCGCGTAGTACTCGCCCCACGGCCCGTTGCCGTTGTAGTACCCGGGCGAGAACTTGATCCATCCGGCGCCGCCGCCGTCCAGCCAGTTGACGACGTGGCTCGCGGTCAACACGAGGCGTGGCCCGATGCTGCACCCCGTTCCACTGCCGGCGGCCGTCCACACCCGACCGACGGTTCGCCGGGAACGACGTGCCTGTGCACGTACCTGGTCTCGGCGGCAAGCGTCTCCGATGTCCTCGTCCGTCGGGTCCGGGCAGCTGACCTTCTGGCCGGCGGCCCGGCCCGCACGTCGACGTACCCGGGCGGAATCCGTCGAGCTCGCGGAGCTGACCGAACTGGTCGAACGTGGACCGGTTGAGCGGCTCGACCGGGATGCGGTCGAGCACCGGCGTGACTTGGGCGCCGTCGAGCTTGCTCGACACCATGACGTGATAGGCGTTCGCCCGCTCCTGGTCGCGCATCAGCTCGACGTCCTCGCCGTCCGCCAGCGAGAACGAGTAGAGCGAGTAGCGGCCTCCGGGCGGATCTCCCTGCGCCTTCACCGTCCGCCGACGACGGACCTCTTTCGTCGTCATCGGGGTCGTTGCGTCCCGTGTCCTTCGTGCCATCGTGACTCCCTCCTCGGGGTGGTTGACGAACGGGTGCGTCCAGGCGTGTGGCCAGATACGGTCCGCCCCCTCCCGCCGGCGAGTCGCTAGTGTCCGAACTCGTGTTCGCAGGGCGTGTGCTGGGCATCGACCCGGGCTTGACCCGGTGCGGCTATGCCGTGATCGACGCCCGTGGCGTGACTGACGCCACGGCCGTCGCGCTCGGTGTGATCCGCACATCAGCTGGTGAGGCGTTGCCGCGGCGCCTGGCCACCCTGCGGGCGGAGCTGGCGGCGCTGATCACCGAGTTCGGGCCTGCCACCGTGGTCGTCGAGCACGTCTTCTTCCAGGTCAACGTGCGCACGGCGATGAGCGTCGGCCAGGCCAGCGGGCTGGCCCTCGCCGAAGCCGCCGCCGCCGGCTGCGAGGTCGCGCAGTACACGCCCAACCAGGTCAAGGGCGCCGTCGCCGGCTGGGGCGCGGCGTCGAAGGAGCAGGTGCAGAGGATGGTTCAGACCCGTCTCCGGCTGAGCAGTACGCCGCAGCCTCCCGACGCCGCCGACGCCGCGGCGCTGGCGCTCTGTCACCTTGCCACCGTCCCGTTGCAGCGTCGGGTGGCCGAGGCGGTGGGGAGGCAGCGGTGATCGGATCGCTGCGCGGTGAAGTGCTCGAGCGCAACGTGGACGGGACCGTGCTGCTCGAGGTCGGTGGCGTCGGCTACGTGGTCGCGGTGACGCCGCGGACCCTGGCCGAGTTGGAGCCGACGACGAGCGTCTTCCTCCACGTCCATCACCACGTGCGCGAGAGCGAGCAGACGCTGTTCGGCTTCGCCACCCGCGAGGAGCGCGCGACGTTCCAGACCCTGATCGCCACCCACGGAGTCGGCCCGGCGTTGGCGATGGCGATCCTCGCCACGCATCCGCCGCGGGCGCTCGTCGACGTCGTCGCCGCGGCCGACGTCGGAGCGCTCACGATGGTGCCGGGCGTCGGGCGCAAGACCGCCGAGCGGCTGCTCGTCGAGCTGAAGAGCCGCCTGTCCGTGCCGGTGCTCGATCCGGTCGGCGGCGCGGGCGGTGGCAGTTCCGTGATCGGCGACGTCCGTGACGCGTTGGCGGGACTCGGCTACGGCCCCGAAGAGATCCGTGAGTCGCTGCGCGAGCTGCCGACCGACGTCGATGCGGCAACGCTGCTGCGCGACGCGCTCAAGGTGCTGGGAGCACGGCGTGCGGGATGAGTTCCTCGATCCGGGCATAGAGGGCGAGCACGAGGATGCCGTCGAGGTCGGCCTGCGCCCCCGAACGCTGCAGGACTTCGTCGGCCAGCGCGAGCTGAAGGAGCACCTCGGCATCGTGATCGAGGCAGCGCGGCGTCGAGGGCAGGCCGTCGACCACCTGCTGTTTGCCGGCCCACCGGGTCTCGGCAAGACGACGCTGGCCGGGATCACGGCGGCCGAGCTCGGGGTGACGCTGCACATCACGTCCGGTCCTGCTCTCGAGCGGGCCGGCGATCTCGCGGCCATCCTCACCAAGCTGGAGGAGCGCGACGTCCTCTTCGTCGACGAGATCCACCGGCTCTCGCGGGCCGTCGAGGAGATCCTCTATCCGGCGATGGAGGACTTCCAGCTCGACATCGTGGTGGGCAAGGGTCCGGCGGCGTCGAGCATCCGGCTGACGTTGCCGCCGTTCACGCTGGTCGGGGCGACGACGCGCACCGGAATGATCACCGGTCCGTTGCGCGATCGCTTCGGGCTCGTCGCCCGCCTGGACTACTACGACGTTGCCGAGCTCGAAGCGATCGTCACGCGGGCGGCCGGCATCCTCGATGTCCGGATCGATGCCGAGGGGGCGTGGGAGATCGCCCGCCGCGCCCGCGGTACACCACGCATCGCCAACCGGCTGCTGCGCCGCGTGCGGGACTTCGCCGAGGTCCGGGGCGACGGTGCTGTCGACGCCGCCACGGCGCGTGACGGCCTGGCCGTCTTCGGTGTCGACGACCTTGGTCTGGACAAATTGGATCGTGCGTTGCTCGGCGCGCTGTGCCAGCAGTTCCGCGGTGGTCCCGTCGGTTTGTCGACGCTGTCGATCGCCGTCGGCGAGCAACCCGAGACGGTGGAAGACGTCTACGAGCCGTTCCTGATCCAACGGGGTCTGGTGGCTCGCACACCGCGCGGCCGCGTCCCGCTGCCCGCCGCGTACGAGCACCTCGGACTCACGCCGCCGCCCGAACGGCGCTTTGCCGGGCCGCCTGCACTGTTCGAGTGACGGTTCAGGGCCTCGCGGTCACGTCGTGGAGGTGATGGATCGGGTCGTGCAAGAAGTACCGGGCGAACGACTCGACCGTGAAGCTCACGCCGTCACTGCGCTGGCCGGTCCGTGCCCACTCGTCATCCTTCACCGCATCGAACGACGCGGCGATCTGTTCACCTGCCGTCTCGAGCTCGGACGCGACGACTGACGGATCCTGTGCGCCGTAGCGCTCGGCGACCGCCGTCTCATCCTGGTCCCAGTTCGCGAACAGCGGATCGTCCTCGGGCAGCATCAGTGCCAAGCGCTCGTCGTACAGGCGGAACACGTCGCGCACATGGCAGGCGTATTCGAGCGGAGACCAGACATGTGGGCGGGGTCGACGGTCGCATCGGCGCGCCCGAGCACCTCCCGCCAGGCGCCAGCATTGGCCCGAGCGAGCTTCGGCACGTCATCGAGATCGACGGAGGCCGGCTCGAACCCGCACTCCGGGCACGGCCGTTGCAGCACCCACGTCCAGTCCTTGTCGTCGGGCGGGATGGCGTCGCTCATCGCGTCACCGGCAAGTGCTCCGCGAGGTAGGCCATGGTCTTCGACCATGCGGCCCGTGCAGCGGCCTCGTCGTGGAACATGCCTGCCTCGTGGTTGTCGAAGGCGTGACCGGCCTCCTCGACGTTGAGCACGAGATGGCGGCGCTCGCCGATCGCCTCCGCCACCGCCTCGACCCCTTCGAACGGGATGTAAGCGTCGGTGCGTCCGAAGTGGAACAGCGTCGGGCACGTCACGTCGTCGATCGCACCGATCATCGACGGCACGCCCGAGCCGTAGTAGCTGACGCACACGGACGGCGAATCGGCGATCGCCGACGGCGAAGGCGAGCGTGCCGCCGAGGCAGAACCCGATCACGCCAGGGCGCTGCGCCTCGTCGACCTCGGGGAGCCCGGCGAGGTGGTCGAGCGCGGCGACGCAGTCCTGGACGGCTTGTTCGAAGTCGAGGTTGCCGACCTGGGCCATCGATGCGGCCAGCCCAGCCTCGTCGTGCCCGGACACCCAATCCGGGTGCGAAGCGCCAGAACACGTCCGGCGCGCCAACGACGTAGCCGGCCGTCGGCAAGGCGCTCGGCGACGGCCACGATGTACGGGCCCACGCCGAAGATCTCCTGGATGAGCAGGATCCCGGGACCTTGCCCGCCGTCGGGGACCCACACGGTCATCGTCATGCCGTCGCCGTCGATCGAGACCGCTTCGCTGCGCTTCGTTGTCACGGGCGGGAATGCTGGCACAAGCGCCTCGTCCGTACCCTCGCCAGCGTGCGGCTGGAGGAGTTCGACTACGACCTTCCGCCCGAGCGCATCGCCCAGGTGCCGATCGAGCCACGCGACGCCGCCCGCCTCCTGGTCGACCGGGGCAGCGCGCCGCCCGAGCACGCCACGATCGCCGATCTGCCCGATGCTACTGCGCGAAGGCGACCTCGTCGTCGTCAACGAGACCAAGGTGCTCCCGGCACGGCTCCCGCTGCGTCGCGCCACCGGCGGGGAGGCCGAGGTCCTGCTGCTCGAGCCCGTCAGCGACGACCGCCGGACGTGGGAAGCGCTCGTGCGTCCGGCCCGCCGGCTGCGGACGGGCGAGGACCTGTTCGCCGCCGACGGCGGGCCGTGCTCCGCGTCGGCGACCGCACACCGGCCGGCGACACGTTCCACGTCGAGCTGCTCGCCGACGGCGATCCGCTGATCGTCATCGAGCGGCTCGGCCAGGTCCCGCTGCCGCCGTACCTCCACACGCCGCTCGACCGCCCCGAGCGCTACCAGACCGTCTACGCCGCGGCGCCGGGTCGGCGGCTGCGCCGACGGCTGGCCTGCACCTGACCGCCGAGCTGCTGGCGACGCTGGACCGCCCAGTCGGCATCCCGATCGTCACCGTCGATCTCGTCGTCGGGCTCGACACGTTCCAGCCGATCAGCGCCGCCGATCCCCTGCACCACCGCATGCACACCGAGCGCTACCGCGTCCCGGAGGCGACGTGGCGGGCCGTGCGCCGACGCGCGAGCGCGTCGTGGCCGTCGGCACGACCAGCGTGCGGGCCCTCGAGAGCGCCGCCCGCACCGGCCGCCTCGAGGGCCGCACCGACCTGTTCCTGCACCGCGGCGCCGACTTCGCGCGTCGTCGACGTGCTGCTGACGAACTTCCACCTGCCGCGCACGACGCTGCTCGTGCTCGTCGACGCCGTTCGTCGGCCCCCGCTGGCGCAGTTCTACGACACGGCGCTGGCCGCGGGCTACCGCTTCCTGACGTTCGGCGACGCGATGCTCCTCGACCGCCATGCGCGAAGGTTCTGTCCGTCACGATCGATCGTTGTGAGCGATTCCGACGCACAGAACGGAGGAATCGTTAGCGTCGCCGCCTTGCACCCGGTCACGCTCGAGGTCGTCGCCGAGCACGGCGCCGCCCGCGCCGGCGTCGCCACGACGGCCCGCGGCACGTACCGCACGCCGTGCTTCATGCCGGTCGGGACGCGTGGCGCCGTCAAGTACCTCAGCGCCGCCGACTACGAGCGCCTCGGCGTCGAGGTCGTGCTGGCCAACACGTACCACCTCATGCTGCGCCCCGGCGCCGAGGTCGTCGCCCGCTTCGGCGGCGTCGGCCGGTTCGCCGGCTGGGACGGCCTGACGCTGACCGACTCCGGCGGGTTCCAGGTGTTCTCGCTGCGACCGCACGTCGACGACGACGGCGTCACGTTCCGCAGCGTCTACGACGGCTCGAAGCACCGGCTGACCCCGGAGTCGGCGGTGGCGACCCAGGAGCTGCTCGGGGCCGACATCCAGATGGTGCTCGACGTCTGCCCGCCGCTGCCGAGCCCGCCCGACGTCGTCGAGCTGGCCGCCGACCGGACACGCGCAGTGGGCCGCACGGGCCCGGGCCGCCCACCGGCGCGAGGGGCAGTCGCTGTTCGGCATCGTTCAGGGCGGGACTCCGAGGCGCTGCGCGCCGAGCGCGCCGGGCCCGGTCGACCTCGACTTCGACGGCTACGGCATCGGCGGCCTGTCCGTGGGGGAGACCGCGGACCGAGATGCTGCCTGCCCTCGCCGCCGCCCTCGCCCACCTGCCCGCCGGATCGACCGCGCTACCTGATGGGCGTCGGCGACCCCGTCGTCGATGGTCGAAGCCGTCGCCCTCGGCGTCGATCAGTTCGACTGCGTGCTGCCGACGCGCCTCGGCCGCCACGGCACCGCGCTGACGGCGGCCGGCAAGGTGCACGTGAAGGCGGCCCGCCACGCGGACGAGGACCTCCCGGTCGATCCGACTGCGGATGCGAGGTCTGCGCGCGCCACAGCCGCGGGCTACCTCCGCCATCTGTTCGCCACGGGCGAGCCGACGGCGTCGCGCCTGCTCACGCTGCACAACGTGGCCTGGACGCTGCGGCTGCTCGACCGGGCTCCGGGCCGCCATCGCCGACGGGTCGTTCGCGGCCGCTGCGAGCCGAGGTGCTGTCCGTCTGGGAGACGCCCTGAGTAGCATCTTCGGCTGGCTCGGCGCCCGTCGGGCGTCGATTCGGAGACACGGAACCTGATGACCCTCAACCTCCTGGCCAACTCCGGTGGCGGGGGCGGTGCTGCCATCGCCCAGCTCGGCATCCTCCTGCTGATCCCGCTGGCGATGTACTTCCTGATGATCCGGCCCCAGCGCCGGAAGACGAAGGACCAGCAGGCGCCTGCAGTCCGCCCTCCAGGTCGGCGACGAGATCATGACGACCTCCGGGCGTGTACGGCTTCATCACCGGCTTCGACGAGAACGATCGCATCTGGCTGGAGATCGACGAGGACGTCCAGATCCGCGTCAACCGGGCGGCCATCCAGGGCAAGGTCGACACCAGCGGCTCGGCTGCCGAGACCAGGCCTGAGCCGCCGAAGTCCGCCGCGCCGCCGGCCAGCCAACGGCGAGCGACGACAGCGCCGCAGACGCCCCCACCCGCGACGCCGCGGGATGATCCGCCGGCGACTCTGGACGTCGCTGCTCGGCATCGTGGGGGTGGCGGTCGTCGGCCTCGCCCTCAACCTCGGCCTTCGGCAACACGCCGGTCCTCGGACTCGACCTGCAGGGCGGCGTGTCCGTCGTCCTCACGCCGACCGAGGGCGCGACGGAGGACGACCTCGTCGTCATCCGTGACCTCGTGCGCTCCGAGCTCGAGAACCGCGGGATCGCCGAGCCCGATGTGCGCGTCGAGGGCTCCGACATCGTCGTGGACCTGCCCTGGCGTCCGCGACCAGCGTGAGGCGCTCGACGCCGCCGACGTGGCCGGCATCGTCACGCTGCAGCCCGTGCTGCAGTGCCTCGCCGCCGACGACGCGGCGCCGTCGACGACGTCGACGCCCACCGGCTCGACGACGCCGGCGGGTCCACGCCCGACGGCCGGCGACGGCTCGGCACCGCGACGGCCTCGAGCGTCGACCACCACGACGGCTCGACCGCCGGCGACTCCCGCCGGCCTGCCGACGCCGACGACACCGACGACCGAACCCGTGCCGCCGACGACCGACGGCTCGACGTCGGCCGCCTCGACGCCGCCGACCCCGACGACGACACCAGGGTCGACGCCGCCGACGTCCGTGCCCGCGCCGAGACGCCCCAGACCGAGGTCCTGCCGCTGCTCGATGGCGGCACGTGCCTCGTCGGACCGCCGGGCGGGACCGGTGAGGTCTTCGCCCGCAACAGCGCCAACGTGGAGCTCGACCAGCAACGCGGCTGGTCGGTCGTCGTCAGCCTCAGCGGCGCCGGCGAGGGCGCCTGGAACGCGCTGGCCGTCCGAGTGCTTCAACGGGCTCGGCTCGTGCCCGAGCCGCCAGCTGGCGATCGTCCTCGACGGCGTCATCCAGTCGGCCCCGACCGTGCAAGCGCCGTCCGTTCCAGGGTGAGGTGTCGATCACCGGCAACTTCAGCGAGGAGGAGGCCCGCTCCCTCGCCCGGGTGCTCAACCGCGGCGCCTTCCCCGTCGACGTCGAGGTGCGGCGCGTCGAGACCGTCTCGCCGACGCTCGGCCAGGACTCGCTGCGGGCCGCCGTGTTCGCCGGCCTGGTGGGCATCGTCGCCGTGCTGGCGCTGCTGGCCGTGTTCTACCGGCGGCTCACGCTGCTCGTCGCCCTCGGGCTGTGCGTCTGGGGGATGCTCATCTACAGCATCTCGGCGATCATCTCGCAGACCACCAACTTCGCCGCTCACGCTGGCCGGCGTGACGGGCATCGTCGTGTCGATCGGCATCACCGTCGACAGCTACGTCATCTACTTCGAGCGGATGAAGGACGACGTGGTGCACGGCCGGACGTTGCGCAACTCGGCGGCGCGCAGCTTCAAGGCCACGTGGCGCACGATCCTCGCCGCCAACCTCGTCGCATTCATCGCCGCCGCCGTGCTGTTCGTCCTCAGCGTCGGCGCGGTGCGCGGCTTCGCCCTGTACCTCGGTATCACGACGATCTGCGACGTCGATCGTCCTGTACTTCTTCACCCGCCCGGCGGTCATCCTGCTCGCCGATACCGGCCGCCTGGACCGCCGTGACACGTTCGGCCTGGGTCTGGAGCCTTCGTGACGGTCACGGCGTTCCCCGGCCACGCAGGCCGCTGTCGGCCGCTCGCTCGCTGGCGCTCACTCGCTCGCAACGTCGAAGGAGTGCACCGGTGAACATCGTCGATCAGGAGACCGTGACCGCCAGCACGGGGTCCACAGGTCGGCACGGCTGATCGGTACCACTCACTGGCGCCGTCTCATCCTCGGCCAGACGGCCGTCGACTTCTGGGGCCGGCGTCGCCTCTGGCTGGCGATCTCGCTCGTCGCGCTCGCCATCACGGGGGTGTCGCTCGCGACGCGCGATCTCGTGCTCGGGATCGACTTCGCCGGCGGCGTCGCGTGGGACGTCCCCGCCGAGAACCTGACGACCGAAGAGGCGGAGGCGATCCTCGAGGAGAACGGCCTCAGCGCCAACAGCGCCAAGATCCAGGAGCGGACCTCCGACAGCGGCGACCTCATCAAGGTCCAGGTCGAGGACCAACCGTCCGACGTGCGGGTGCGCGTGCAGGAAGCGTTCGCCGAAGCCGCCGGCGTGGATCCGGCCGCCGTCAGCGTTGAGTCGGTGAGCGCCAGCTGGGGCGAGGACATCACCCGCAAAGCACTCATCGCGCTCGTCGTGTTCCTCGGGCTGATCGCGTTGTACATCTCGTTGCGCTTCGAGTGGCGGATGGCCCTGACGGCGATCCTGGCGATGCTCCACGACGTCGCGATCAGCGTCGGGATCTACTCGGTCTTCGGGTTCGAGGTCACGCCGGCGACGGTCGTCGCGTTCCTCACGGTGCTCGGCTACTCGCTCTACGACAGCATCGTCGTCTTCGACCGCATCAAGGACAACGAGCGTCGCGTCGCCTCCTCCGGTCTGACGGCCGGCGACCTGATCAACGTGTCGACCAACCAGGTGCTGTTGCGGTCGGTGAACACGACGATCGCCGCCGCACTGCCCGTGCTCTCCCTCCTGGTCGTCGGCTCGTGGATCTTCGGCCAGGTCACCCTGCGTGAGTTCGCCATCGCCCTGCTGGTCGGCATGATCACCGGCGCCTACTCGTCGCTGTTCGTCGCTGCTCCGCTGCTCGGGTGGCTGAAACAGCGCGAGCCGGAGTTCGCCGGCGCGACCAAGTCGAAGCGGCGCGCACCTCGTGGGCGAGGACTTGCGGGCGGTGGTCATCGCCGGACCGTCGGCGCGCCCGGCTCCCAGCCGGCGCCGCCGTTCGGGCGCCCAGCCGGCGGTCGTGCCGGCCGCGGCCGCGGTCCCCACGGCGCCCGGCGCGGCGAGCCCACCAGGCGCCGAGACGGCCCCGACGGCCGAGGCGCCGGTGGTTCACGGCGCCGGGGCCAAGCAGCTGCTCAGCCACCCGCCCCGGCCGCGTAAGAAGAAGCGCCGGTAGCACACCCATCCCACCAGGTCCGCACGGGGCCGGCGGATATCCTTGGACCATGAGGGACGGGACGGTCGCCGATGCCACCTGGCTGCGCGCACTCGTTCGTGACGTTCCGGACTGGCCGCAGCCGGGCGTCATGTTCCGGGACATCACGCCGCTGCTCGGCCATCCCGAGCAGTTCCGGCGGGCCATCGACGAGCTGAGCGACCGGTTCTCGGACCTCGAGGTCGACCGTGTCGTCGGGATCGAGGCTCGCGGCTTCATCGTCGCCGCGCCGGTCGCCTACCGCCTCGGGGCGTCGTTCGTGCCGGTGCGCAAGGCCGGCAAGCTGCCGTGGGCCGTCGTTCGCGAGGAGTTCCGCCTCGAGTACGGCAGCGCCAAGCTCGAGCTGCACCGCGACGCGATCCACCCGGACGAGCGGATCCTCGTCATCGACGACGTGCTGGCCACCGGGGGGACCGCAGCGGCGACATCGCGCCTGGTCGAGACGCTGGGCGGCACCATCGTCGGCGTCGGCGTGCTGATCGAGCTGCTGCACCTCGGTGGGCGGGCCGCCCTCGGAGACCGACGCGTCGAATCGCTCGCGGAGTACGAGTGATGGCGACGCGCGACAGGGTCCTTCCCTGGCGGCGTCACCATGAGGCGGCGACGCCGGCCGAGCTGACGCCGCTGCTGGCCAGCTATCGCAGCCATCATCCCAAGGCGCCCGTCGCCACGATCAACCGGGCGTACCAGGCGGCCGCCGAGGCGCACCGGAGCCAGCTGCGCAACAGCGGTGAGAGCTACATCAACCACCCGTTGGCCGTGGCTCGCATCGTCGCCGACATCGGGCTGGACGAGATCTCCGTGGCCGCCGCCCTGTTGCACGATGCCGTCGAGGACACGGAGATCACGCTCGCCGCGGTGAACAGCGAGTTCGGGGCCGAGGTGGCCGCCATCGTCGACGGTGTCACCAAGCTCGAACGGATCCAGTTCGACTCGCGGGAGGCCCAGCAGGCGGCGACCATGCGCAAGATGCTGGTGGCGATGGCCCGCGACCTGCGGGTGCTCGTCATCAAGCTGGCCGACCGTCTGCACAACATGCGGACGCTGGCCGCCATGCCGGCGGACAAGCAGCAGCGCATCGCCCAGGAGACGCTCGACATCTACGCCCCGCTGGCGCACCGCCTCGGGATGCAGGAGATCAAGCAGCAGTTCGAGGATCTCTCCTTCGCGGCGCTCCATCCCAAGCGCTTCGCCGAGCTCGACCACCTCGTCAACAGCCGCT
The DNA here is from genome assembly GCA_963774635.1 of uncultured Acidimicrobiia bacterium. Classification (GTDB taxonomy): domain Bacteria; phylum Actinomycetota; class Acidimicrobiia; order Acidimicrobiales; family Ilumatobacteraceae; genus JALZMG01. The sequence goes on along the minus strand of CAVZFS010000020.1, from coordinate 129,340 downwards.
CTCCCGAGCGCGACGTCTTCCTGACCGCGACCGTGGACGAGATCCGCGCTCGGCTCGCTGAGCTGGGCATCGCCGCGGACGTGACGGGACGCGGAAAGCACCTCTGGAGCATCTACGAGAAGATGGTCCTCAAGGGCCGCGAGTTCGACGACATCTTCGATCTCGTGGCGGTGCGCGTGATCGTCGACTCGATGAAGGACTGCTACGCCGCGCTCGGGTGCATCCACGGGCGCTGGCGGCCGGTGGTGGGCCGGTTCAAGGACTACATCGCGATGCCCAAGTTCAACCTCTACCAGAGCTTGCACACGACGGTGATCGGGCCGACCGGCAAGCCGATCGAGGTGCAGATCCGCACCCGGGAGATGCATCAGCGGGCCGAATGGGGTGTCGCCGCGCACTGGGCCTACAAGGACGGTTCGCCGGGGAGCGACATCGACTGGCTGAACCGGATCATCGACTGGCAGGCGGAGGTCAGCGATCCGGCTCAGTTCATGCAGAGCCTGAAGACCGACCTCGAGCAGGACGAGGTGTTCGTCTTCACGCCGAAGGGCCGCGTCATCACGTTGCCGCTCGGCTCGACGACCGTCGACTTCGCCTACGCCGTGCACACCGAGGTCGGGCACGCCTGCATCGGGGCGAAGGTCAACGGCCGCCTCGTCTCTCTCGACCACCAGGTGGTCAGTGGAGACACGGTCGAGATCTTCACCTCGAAGGTCCAGACGGCCGGGCCGTCGCAGGACTGGCTGCGCTTCGTCGCTTCACCGCGGGCCCGCAACAAGATCCGTCAGTGGTTCAGCCGCGAGCGGCGCCTGGACATGATCGAGTCCGGCCGCGATGCGTTGGCCGAGGAGCTGCGTCGGGAGGGCCTGCCCGTGCAGCGGATGTGGGCGTCCGACCAGCTGAAGAAGGTGATCGACGGCTTCAGCTACGTCGATCTGGACGCCCTGCTTGCGGCGATCGGCGAGCACCATGTGTCGCCGCGTGGCGTCGCCCAGCGCGTCGCCCGCGGGTTCCGTGGCGGAGACGAAGCCGAGCAGCTACCGGCGACGGTGCTGCGGCCCCGCCGTCACCGCACCGAGGCCGACAAGGTCGGTGTGCACGTCGAGGGCCTCGACGACGTGTTGGTGCGGCTGGCCAACTGCTGCACGCCGGTTCCCGGCGACGACATCATCGGGTTCGTCACCCGCGGCCGTGGGGTCAGCGTGCACCGCGCCGACTGCGCCAACGCCGTGAAGTTGATGAGCGATCACGCCACGCGGCTGATCGAGGTCGATTGGGACGATGCCCGCCAGGGGACGGTGTTCCGCGCCGGTGTGGAGGTCGTGGCGCTCGATCGATCACGGTTGCTGCGTGACGTCGCCAACGCCCTGGCCGACCACCACGTGAACATCGTCTCCTGCGACACCACCACGGGCAACGACCGCGTGGCGAAGATGCGCTTCGAGTTCGAGCTCGGCGACCCCAACCACTTGGCCGCCGTGCTGCGCACGATCAAGTCGATCGACTCCGTGTACGACGCCTACCGGCTGGTGCCCGGCGGGTCGAAGAACGCCGTTTGACCTGCTGCAGAACGCTTCTCGATCGATGAGGACACCCCGTCGCTCGCGAGAGCTGGGGAGCTCCCGCTCCCGGTGGTGAGCTTGGCAGAATCCCCCACGACTCGTCTTGTTGTCACACGCGGCCGATGTACTCGCCGGTGCGGGTGTCGACCGTGATCCGATCCCCGGCCTCGACGAACAACGGCACCTGGACCGTCTTGCCAGTCTCCAGGACGGCCGGCTTGCGGGCCCCGGGCACCCGGTCGCCCTGCACGCCCGGCTCGGTCTGCGCCACCGTCAGCTCCACCGACGCCGGGATCTCCACGCCGATGATCTGCCCCCGGTACCACGCGACCTGCGCCACCGCCTGCTCGACCAAATAGTCGGCGGCGCTCCCGAGGGCGGCCCCCGGCACAATCGTCTGGTCGTAGGTGGAGGTGTTCATGAACACGTGCCGCCGTCTTCGAAGTGGAGGCACCCGCGTGCCGAACCGGGTCTTCGCCTCAGAACACCACTCCTGACGATCGACGATCGCCTGCTCGATGACGCTGGGGGCTCCATCGCGCTGGCGGTACCGGCGACAGTGGCCGCCGCACCGAGCGAGGCGACCACGGAGAACGTGGCGAGAGCGACGAGCTTGCGCATGGAAGAACTCCTTTTGAACGTCCGGGAGCGTTTCCCGACCCTCTACGAGCATGTCCGGACCAGGGTCGGCGCGGGATCGGGCGACCGGTGGATCGACGGGATGACCGCGTGTCCACCGATTGGGGGAACTCACGTCATCTGAGAACCAGTAGCGGATGTCCCGATCAAGAAGAACCTCGATGTGGTTGACGGCCGGGATCTGGCCGGCCGGAACGTCACCTGGCGACTGCCGGCCGACGGATCGAGGACGACGGTAATGGGGCGCTTGCAGCACGAGTTGGGACTCGTCGAGCAACTCCGGGCTCAGTGTCAGGTCGAGCGCCACCGTGAGCCGTTGGGCGGCACCGTCAACGGCGAAGGCGCTCGAGAGCCCGCCGTGCCGAACCGGGTCGGTCACCTCTGAAGACGTGACCCAGCCCAATACCCTTGCCGCCCGTGCCCACGTTCACGACCAGTCCTGGCATGCGGGACCTGCTGCCGCCGGAGTCGGCTCGCCACCGCCGGCTGGTCGACGTGTTCGCCGACGTGGTCGAGGGCGCAGGCTTCGAGCTCCTGGTGCCGCCGCTGCTGGAGGACGTCGGTGTGTTCCGACGGCTGGGCGAGGCCACGGAGGTCGTCTCCAAGGAGATGTACCAGTTCACCGATCTCGGCGGTCGTGACGTCGCCCTACGACCGGAGATGACCGCTGGCGTGTGCCGGGCCTTCGTCGAGCACCGTCCTCCGACACCGTGGAAGACCTGGTGTTCGGGGCCCAACTTCCGCTACGAGAAACCGCAGCGCGGCCGGTATCGGCAGTTCGAGCAGGTCGATCTCGAGGTGCTCGGTGTGGTGGACCCGTACCTCGACGTCGAGGTGATCGCCGTCGGCTGGCGGTTCTTCGAAGCCCTCGGCCTGCGCCAGGTCGAGCTCCGACTGAACAGCTTGGGTGACCCGGCTGATCGGGCCCGCTATGTCGAGGCACTGCGCACCCACTTCGAGGCCAACCTGGACTCCTTGAGCACCGACAGCCGCGACACGTTGAAGCGCAACCCGTTGCGGGTCCTCGATTCGAAGCGGGCGACCGACCAGGACGTGATCGCCGGCTCACCCATCGGCACCGATTTCCTGAGCGCCGAGGCGACCGCCCACTTCGCCACGGTCCGAGCCGGACTCGACGCGCTCGGAATTCCGTACACACTCGACCCCCGCCTCGTGCGCGGGCTCGACTACTACCTGCGGACGACGTTCGAGTACGCCGGCGGCACCCTGACGAGCGCGCAGAACGCGCTCGGCGGAGGCGGGCGCTACGACGGGCTCGTCGAAGCACTGGGCGGGCCGCCGACACCGGGGATCGGGTTTGCCATCGGCGTCGACCGGACGTTGCTGGCCTGTGACGACGAAGGGGTGTTCCCGGCTCCGGCATCCGCAGTCGACGTGTTCGTCGTCGACACGACAGGCGGCGCCGAGGCCCTCGCCATCACCGAGCAGTTGCGCCGGTCCGGCCGCTCCGCTGACCGCGCCTTCGACGGTCGCAGCATGAAGGCGCAGATGAAGGCGGCTGATCGCAGCAAGGCAACGCTGGCGGTGATCATCGGCGACGACGAGCGGGCGGGCGGCACGGCCGTCGTCCGTCCACTGCGCGACGGCGGCGAGCAACGAGTCGTCGACCGGGCCGAGCTCGTCACCCACGTCCTCGCAGAGCTGGGAGAACCGACATGAGCCGCAGCGTGACCTCGATGCGCTCCGACCTGTGCGGCGCGTTGCGTCGCAACGACGTCGGGCGCACCGTCGAGCTGTGCGGTTGGGTGGCCCGCCGCCGAGAGCACGGTGAGCACCTCGCCTTCGTCGATCTTCGGGACCACAGCGGGATCGTGCAGTGCGTGGTCGACAACACGATCGACGTGCGCAGCGAGTACGTCGTGCGGATCATCGGTGTCGTCAGGGAGCGGCCGGCCGGAACCGTCAATCCGAACCTGCCGACCGGCGAGGTCGAGGTGGGGGAGTGCAGCGTGGAGGTGCTGCGGGCGGCGATCCCTCCGCCCTTCCCGATCGACGCCAGGGCCGACGATGTCGACGAGGTCGTACGCCTGCAGCACCGCTACCTCGACATCCGCCGAGAGCGGATGCAGCGCAACCTCCGCCTGCGGTCCGCCGTCAACTCGGCCGTGCGGCGGGCGATGGAGGAGCAGGGCTTCGTCGAGGTCGAGACGCCGATGCTCGTGCCCTCCACCCCCGAGGGCGCTCGCGAGTTCCTCGTCCCGTCGCGCCGAGAGCATGGTTCGTTCTACGCCCTGCCGCAGTCGCCGCAGCTCTTCAAGCAGCTGCTGATGGTCGCCGGCGTCGATCGCTACTACCAGATCGCCCGCTGCCTGCGCGACGAGGACCTCCGGGCCGACCGGCAGTACGAGTTCATGCAACTAGATGCCGAGATGAGCTTCGTCGATCAGGACGACGTGCTGGAAGCCATCAGTGCATCGGTGCTGGCCGCCGCAGAGTCGGCGACCGGTGAGCGCCCGCCGACCATCGAGCGCATGACGTGGCACGACGCGATGGATCGCTATGGCGTCGACAAGCCCGACTTGCGGTTCGGGATGGAGCTCGTCGAGCTGACCGACGTCTTCGCCGGCACCGAGTTCAAGGCGTTCGCGGGGGCATCGACGATCAAGGGCATCCGGGTCCCGGGCGTCGCTGAGCAGACCGGCCGCAACCAGCTCGACAAGCTGACGGATCGAGCCAAGGCGCTCGGTGCCAAGGGCCTCGTGTGGCTGAAGGTCGGCGGAGACGGATCCCTCGAGTCACCGGTCGCCAAGTTCCTGTCTGGCGAGGAGTCGGCGGCCGTTCGCGCGCGATTGGAGGCTGCGCCTGGCGATCTGCTGCTCGTCGTCGCCGACGAGTGGACCACGACCGTCGAAGTGCTCGGTCAGCTGCGCAACGACCTCGGCCGGCCGCCCGTCCACGAGGGTCCGTATCGCTACGTGTGGATCGTCGACTTTCCGATGTTCGTGGGTGTCGACGAGAACGGGCGCCCGAAGCCTGCCCACCATCCCTTCACGATGCCGCATCCCGACGATGTGGACCTGCTGGAGACCGACCCGATGGCTGTGCGCTCGCGGGCGTACGACCTCGTGCTGAACGGCTGGGAGCTCGGCTCCGGCTCGATCCGGATCCATGACTCGGGGCTACAGCGACGGGTCTTCGCCGTGCTCGGGATCGACGAGGACGAGGCGGACCGCAAGTTCGGGTTCTTCCTCCAGCCGTTCGAGTACGGCGCCCCGCCGCACGGCGGATTCGCCTACGGACTCGACCGGCTGGTGGCCATCCTCGCCGGCGAGGAGAACATCCGCGAGGTCATCGCCTTCCCGAAGACCCAGTCGGGCACCGACCCGATGACGAACTCGCCCCTGCCGGTCGACCTGACGCAGCTGGCCGAGCTCGGCATCCGCGTCGTACCGCCGCCATCGTGAGCAATCTCCTACCGCGTCGCATCCAGCTCAGTCGCCGTCGCGGTTGGCGCAAACCACCTGGCGCCGTGGTCGTCTCTCGACCCTCGAAGTGGGGGAACCCGTTCGTCATCGATGAGTCGCGAGCGTGGGCGGAAGCGCTCCGGCTGTTCGAGCGTGCCCTCGCTGGCCACGGTCCAGTCAAGCTGCGGTTCACTCGTGATGACGTCACGCGAGAGCTGGCCGGAAGGGATCTCGCCTGCTGGTGCCCACTCGACGCGGCATGCCATGGCGACGTCCTGCTCGCCATTGCGAACGAGGACCCGCTGGGGGCCAAGCTGTCCGGGTGAGCACACCGGTTGATCTGCATCCCGCCGCTGAGCGGCTCGCCCGGCTCGTCGAGGCGGTTCCTGACGACGCGCTCGATTGGCCGACGCCGTGTGCGACGTACAACGTGGCGGCTCTGCTCGACCACGTCGGCGGGTCGCTGGTCGCCTTCCGGGCTGCCGCGATCAAGCAGCCGCTGCCGGGTGGCCCGTCCGGCGTTGCGGCCAACCTGGATCCGCAGTGGCGGTCGGCAGTGCCCCATGACGCCAGGGCGTTGGCCGACGCATGGGACGATCCCGAGGCATGGACCGGCATGACGGCGGCCGGAGGCGTCGAACTTCCCGGCGAGGCAGCGGCGATCGTCGGCCTCGACGAGATGGTGATCCATGGCTGGGACCTGGCAAAGGCGATCGACCAGCCGGCGGACTACGACGGGCCCGGCGTGGACGAGGTGTTGCAGATGGTCACGCAGTTCCGCGGTGGCGGGTTCGAGGGGCTGTTCGGCCCCGAGGTCACCGTGCCGCCGGACGCGTCGACGTTCGACCGGATCCTGGGTATTACCGGTCGCGATCCTCAGTGGGTCTCACCGCGATCGCAAGCGTGAGCGCCGCGTTGGCGGAGCGGGCTCTGACGAGAGCGGCACCTCCCCGAAGTCCACGTAGGGGAACCTCGTGACGGCGGCAGGATCCGCTGCTGGCGGCCGGACCGCGGCGTGGACGTAGCGATGGAGCAGTTCGTCATGGCGCGCCACGATGTCGGGACGTTCCACGGCGGCGCCCCAGCGCGCCATCCACGACATGAGATCACGCACCTCCTCGGTCATCCGGCGGCGGCACGTGCCGGAGCACCAGGCCTTGGACCGGAGCCACCGGTGGCCCGGCGTGAACTCGCGTTGGCAGTACGCGCAACGCATCAGTGCCCACAGTACGACGATCCGGCCGCCCAGGAAATGGGCGGGACGACATACTGCCCGACCGAGCTGATCGATCCGTTCGGCAGCCTGCTCAGGATCTTCGAGCGCAACGTCGAGCTGTAGCGACGCACCGGCTACAGACTGGCGTACGACTTCTGCAGGGCATCGATGAGCTGCCCGGTGGTTACCACCCCGGCGGGGTTCGGCGCAGGTTGCTGGTTCATCGCCTGTTCGAGCGCGACGAGCCTCCGGATCAGTGACTCCAAGAAGCCCTTGTACTGCACCATGTTGTCCGCCGCCAGCGCCTGCTCGAGCCTGGGCATCTCCCGCCCGACGTCGTCGCCGATGTCCTGCATGATGTGGTCCACACCGCCACCGCCCAAGAGCTGCATGCGATGAACGTTGGCCCGCTGCAGCCAGTACTCCGTGTATCGGCCGCGTTCCGGGAGTGAGAAGTCGGACATGCGTTGCTCCCTCTGATCATCTCGCGTGGCGGACACGACGAGTCGTCCGCCGAACCGTCACAGGCCCTCGTGTATGCGGCGGCGAACAGCGAGACGTCTCGTTCATCGCGGGTGGCGGCCACGACCACCACCGCCATTGATCGTAACTCGCCGGGTCGGCGATCGATCCGGCGGCGACCGGTCAGCGTTCCGAGGAGGGAGCGAGCAATTGCGTCGGGGTCGGGTCCGGATCTGCCCGTGGGGCCACGAGCGTCGGGCCTCGTCCGCCGCTGCGCAGTTCGAACGGGTCCTCGCACCAGGAGATGAGCGCGCCTTCTTCCTCGAAGAAGCACTCGTAGGCCAGCATGTCTTCGATCGACGTGCACGTGCCGGTCTCGTTCGAGCAGGACGGCGGCTCCGGCCAGGGTCCGTCGCTCGGTCCTGCAGACGCCTGTCCAGGAATGGCAACGACAGCTGCGATCGCTGTCAACGTCGCTGCGGAGAGGAGGGCCCTCTGGGTCCGGGTCGTGAGATTCGTCATGTTGTCGGTCCTTCTGTGAGCTCGGTAGCCCGGAGATCCGCCTTCGGGCTGCCGGTCAAGACGAACGGGTGGGCGAGCTCTTACGAGAAGTTCCGGCGACTGCGCCAAGGGCGAGTAGCGGACCGTCGCCGGCTCGGTCGCGCACCCCGCGCGTACTGTGCCTGACACCGACATTCCCCCTGCGACTGGGCCGGTCATTCGACCGGCATCGTTGAAGGGAGCTCGAACCGTGAGCGAGCACAATCTCGTGGTCCTACGCGGCGTCCTGGCCGCCGAGGGCATGCAGCGCGACCTACCGACCGGTGGGACAGTGCGTCAGTTCGACGTCACGACGCGTGACGACGACGGTGTCCACACCGTCCCGGTGGCGTGGATCGACCCACCTCCCGACGGGCTGCCCGTCGCGTTGGGTGAAGGGATCGTCGTCGTCGGCAAGGTCTCCCGGCGGTTCTTTCGCGTCAGCGGTGCCACGCAGAGCCGCACGGAGGTCGTGGCCGACGAGGTCATCGCTGCGACGAACCGCCGGCGCGTCGGGCGCGTTCTCGGCAGCGTGCGGCGACTCGTCGAGGGCGCTGCGTCGCCCGGCTGAGCGGGCGCCTCCCCAGCGTCATTCCCGCAAGTCGCGCACGACGAGGCCCGTGCGCAACTTGGGGGTGAAGAACGTCGACTTCGGCGGCATCAGCTGGCCCTCGCGCGCCGTGCGCTCGATCTCCGCCAGGCTGACCGGACGGATCAGCACGGCCGCCGACCCATCGCGCTCGACCGCGGCGAGCGTCTCATCGAGACCGTGCTGGTACATCACCGTGTCGGCCACCGGCGTCCCGGCCACGGCATGCTCGAGCCAGGCGCCGTCGATGGACCGCACGCCATCGAACGCGCCGTCGCGCGGGATCAACCACTCGGCGGACGAACCCGGTCCGACGAGCACGAGGCGGCCTCGAGAGACCATGTCGGTGAGCGTGGCGCGGGTCGGCGGCTCGGCCGGGGCGAGCTCGAACGCTCGGGCGAGGACGGCGCGCAGCTCGTCGTACGAGACGCCCACATAGACACGATGGATCGCTTCGACGCTGAGCTGGTCGGCGACCAGTTCTCCGACGAAGGCAAGGGTCTCCTCGGCCGGCGTGTCGCGGCGGCCCGTGGCGGCGCGCACGTCGTCGCGGTGGATCCGGCTGATTCCGTAGCGGTGATGGCCATCGGCGATCAGCACGTCATCGCTGGCGACACGCGCCTCGATGTCAGCAACGCGCTCGGGGTCGGCCACCCGCTCGACGACGTGCTCGACACCGTCCACCTCGACCGACCCAATCGGCTCCGCTGCCTCGGCGAGCAGAGAGGTCAAGCTGCCCGCCAGCGAGAGGCCCCACACGGGTGACAGGTTGGCCTCGGTCGCCCGAGTCAGATCGAGCCGATCGGTCGACGCCTTCGGCGTCGTTCGCTCGTGGGGGAGCACACCGCCGGCGCCGTCATCGACCACCTCGAGACCACCGAGCACGCCGACGAGGTCGCGGTGGGCACCGGACTCGTCAGTGAAGCGCATCCGGTACAGGGTGAACGTCGGATGCTCGTCGGTGACGAGCACGCCGTCGGCCAGCCATTTCCTGAACAGCCGACCGGCGATGAGATATCGATCGTCGCCGCCGCGCGGGACGTCGACGTGAACGATGTTGTGCGCATCTCGGGCGGCGAGCGCGTCCAGGTCGTCGTCGGACAACACGTCGTAGGGCGGCGCCACCACGGCATCGAGGTCGATGTGTGGGGCGTAGCGGATCGCCCTGAACGGCTTGAAGCGAGGCACCTAGACGTTTCTAGCGCGAGCGACGGACGTAGCCTTCCCGGCCCGTGAACCCGCGCGTCGTGCTGCTCGACCTCGACGGGGTGGTCTGGCTGTCCCATGTCCCGATCCCGGGGTCCGTGGAGGCGGTGGCCCGCCTGCGCCGCAGCGGGCGACGGGTCGTGTTCGTGACGAACAACTCCGGGGCGCGCCTCGCCGACCAGGAGGCGGCGCTGGCGTCGATTGGCATTCCGGCCGAGGGTGATGTGATGACGTCGGCGATCGCCGCTGCTGCGCTGGTGAGTCGGGGACAACGCGTCCTCGTCTGCGGGGGTCCCGGGGCTGCAGAGGCCGTCGAGGCGATCGGGGCTGTGCCCGTGGCCGGTGACGATCCAGCCGGCGTGCACGTCGACGTCGTGATGGTCGGCTTCCACCGCGAGTTCGACTACGAGCGGATGCGCATCGCGTCGACGGCCGCCCGCAACGGTGCCCGGCTGATCGGTACGAACGACGACGCGACCTACCCGACTCCCGACGGGCCGATTCCGGGGGGCGGGGCGATCCTCGCTGCTGTGAGCACCGCGGCCGGCGTCGCGGCCATCATCGCCGGCAAGCCGTACCAGCCGATGGCGGCGGCGATCGATCACGTCGTCGGGGGCGTGCCGGCGAGTGAGATGCTCGTCGTCGGTGACCGGCCGAGCACTGACGGCGCACTCGCCGTCGAACTCGGGTGCCCGTTCGCGCTGGTGCGCTCAGGCGTGACGTTGCCAGGCGAAGCCGTCGACGTGCCCGTGCACATCGACGCCGCAGATCTTGCCGGCGTGGTCGACGTCATCGAATCGAGCGATGACGGGCGCCGATAGCATGCGTCGATGCCCACGAACCCGCTGAAGCAGTTGCTCGACAACAGCATCCAGCTCACCGAGCTCTCGCGCAAGCAGCTCGAGGAAGCGGTCAACAGCCTGGTCAAGGCAGGGGCGGTGAATCGATCCGACACCGACGCGACGGTGCAGTCGCTGCTCGAGCGAGGTCGACAAGTGGCCGGCCAGATCAGCGATGCGGTGCAGGCCGAAGTGTCGCGGCAGCTCGGTTGGTTGGCCAACCGCGTCGACGACCTCGAGGATCAGCTCGAGAGCTTCGTCTCGCGGGTGAGTCCGGGTCGCGCCGCGACCAAGGCGACGACCAGGCGGACCACGACCGCGGCGAAGAAGACGTCAGCCTCCAAGTCCTCCGCCAAGAAGGCTCCGGCCAAGCGCAAGGCGGCCGCCAAGAAGACGACGGCGAAGAAGGCTCCGGCCAAGAAGGCAGCAGCCAAGAAGCGCGCACCAGCGAAGAAGGCTGCGACCAAGAAGGCTGCGGCGTCCTCGTCCGGCGGCTGAGTGGTCGCCCGCCGCCGGCTCGACGCCGAGCTCGTGCGGCGTGGCCTGGCGGTGAGCCGAACCGAGGCTCATGACCAGGTCGAGGCAGGATTGGTGCTTGTCAACGGCGCCGTGGCCGGCAAGCCTGCTCGTCTTGTCGCCGCAGGCGACGCGGTGGTCGTCGCTGATCCACCGGCGCGCTTCGTCGGACGTGGTGGCGAGAAGCTCGACGCCGCGATCGTGGAGTTCGCGATCGAGGTGGCGGGGCGCCGCGCCCTCGACGTCGGTGCCTCGACGGGTGGCTTCACGGACTGCCTGCTCAGCCGCGGCGCGGCGCACGTGGTGGCGCTCGACGTCGGTCACGGCCAACTGCATCCACGGGTGCGCGACGATCCACGCGTGACGGTGCTCGAGAAGACGAACATCCGCACCGCCACGCGCGAGACGATCGGTGGAGCGGTCGATCTCGCAGTTGCGGACGTGTCGTTCATCTCCCTCACGGTCGTCATCCCGGTGCTCGTCCGGCTGTGCCAGCCTGGGTCGTCGATGGTGCTCCTCGTGAAGCCGCAGTTCGAGGCCGGCCGTGCCGAGGTCGGGCGAGGCAAGGGCATCGTGACGGATCCAGCCGTCCACGCTCGCGTGCGAGACGAGATCGAGGCTGCGCTGGCCGCGACGGGCTGCACGATCGGCGGCTGGATGGAGTCACCGATCCGTGGCGGGCAGGGCAATCGGGAGTTCCTCGTCCATGCCATCACACCGAGCGGTGCATCGTGACGGCGGTGGTCGTCGTCGCCCATCACGAGCGTCCCGACGCAGCGCTTTGCGCTCGAAGCACCGTCGAGTGGCTCGCCGCGCACGGGCACGAGGGGTGGATCGTTCCCGACGATGCGCGGGTGCTCGGGCTCACCGAGCTGCTGAGTGAACGCCCGGTCGCGTCAGCCGATCTGGTCGTCAGCTTGGGCGGAGATGGCACGATGCTGCGCTCCGTGCGGCTGCTCGACGGCGCGCCCGTGCCGTTGCTCGGAGTCAATCTCGGCGAGCTCGGCTACCTCACCGAGATCGACCCGCCCGAACTGACCGATGCCCTCGAGCGCTTTCTCGCCGGACCGATCGCCGGCCGGTGGCAGCTCGACGAGCGCATGATGTTGGAGGTCACGGCGGCCGGCGCCGTCGAAGGTGTGTGGCGAGCGCTCAACGAGGTGGTCGTCGAGAAGCACGTGTCGGGTCACACCGTCCGGCTACTCGCCAGCATCGCCGGTGAGCCGTTCACGAGCTTCGCCGCCGACGGCCTGATCGTGGCGACCCCGACGGGCTCGACGGCCTACTCGCTGTCGGCTCGCGGGCCGATCGTCTCCCCACGCCATCGCGCTCTGCTGCTCACGCCGGTGTCGCCGCACATGCTGTTCGACCGCACCCTGGTGCTCGATCCGTCCGAGACGGTCACCATCGAGGTCGCCGGCCACCAGCAGGCCGGCCTCGCCGTCGACGGCCAACTCGTCGCCACACTGCACGAGCGTGACGTCGTGACGTGCCGGCCGGCGGCGACGACGGCCCGCTTCGTGCGCCTGGCGCCGCACCACTTCCATCAGATCCTCAAGGCGAAGTTCGGACTGCGGATCGGTAGATGCCTCTGACCTGCGGTTCGGGCGGCTCCACGGCCCTGACCAGGACATACGTGTCACCGAGCGTCACGAGACGTCATCAGGGATAACAGCCCGTAGCCAGTCCTCGTGCGGACTAACCGTGGACTAATCGCGGACCGACGCACCGCATGACCACGCTCGCCGAGATCCGCACGACGATCAGGGCCAGCTCGGCCGCCGACTGGAAGGCGCTCGCCGAGGGGCCGACGTTTCTCACCATGTTCGCCACGGTTAGTGGCGGCGGTGAGGCGCACCCACCTCGAGCACGAGGAGCACCGTCTGCGGGCCGTGTACCGGCCTGACGTGTCACTCGGGGTCGCCTGGGGCCTCCCCCTCGACCGGCTCAGGCGCACTTTCGACGACGACCGGTTCGCCGACCCGACGTACTTCCTCGTGCACGTTGACGCGCTCTGGAACGGGATGCTCATCGACCGGGATGTCGTCGCCGTGGTCGACGGTGGCCGGGCCGTGCTCCCGGTCGGGCGACCGGTGACGGCCGACGGCGACCAGGACCGCCGCGAGATCGTCGGCCAGACCGTCCGTGCCGCCGACGTCGCCCTCGCTCGCCTGGTCGACGCCCTGAGCGGGAACCGCGAATTCGACCGGTACCTCGCCGACTCGGGCCTCGTCGTGCTCGACGACTGAGCCGGTCAGAAGATGGCCGGGCGGAGGATCACGTCGGACTCGACGGCCCACACGGCGAGCGAGGCGGCCACGAGCGGCGAGATGTCACCGGCACTCGCCCTCGAGAACGCCCATCTGTCCCCAACCTTGCGACGCCCGACGGCGGCGACGGCGTCGGCGAAGCGCGGGTCGGGCTGGTGGCAGAGACGGCCGACGGCGATCAGGTCGACGAACGACTGCGCGGCGTCGACGACCTGGCCGACACGGACCGGACAGACACCGACGCCGGCCCGCTCGAGGACGGGGATGATCGAGGAGAGCGGGCCGTAGGCGTCGACGACGACCGAGGCGGCGTGCACGGACGCCACGGCGGTGACGTACCCGGCGACCCAGTCGACACCGGAGCGCTGCTCGATCCGTCGTCGCGTCGACGGCGAGGACGACCGGCGCGTTCCGGCGGGATCTCGACGACGGGCAGCTCGGCCCACACGGCCGGATCGATCACTGCGGCGACCGGGCGGGCCGTGTGGCGGCACAAGTACTCCCTGGCGAAATCCGCCGGCCGCATCGACTCGGCCTCGGCGCGCAGGAACTCCAAGCCGATCCCGTCGGGCTGCTCGAGGGTCGGGATGACGGCACGCCATGCGTCCTCGTCATAGGGATCGGCGTCGTCGGGCGCCGACCACTCGAACCACACCCGGCCCGTATCACCCTCGAGGGCGGCACGCCGGCCGAGCTCGCGGGCCTCGTTCAGCAACGTGCTCCGCTCGTCGCCGGCGTTGGACACGATGACGAGCTGGGCGCCGACGCACCCGATCGCGCCGTCACGTTGCGCCATCGTCGGGCGGACGGCGGCCATCAGGTCGGCACCGTGCACGAACGCCTCGTCGACGATGGCGAGGTCTAGCGACAGGCCACGGGCGCCGGTGCGCGACGGCGTGACGACCTTGTACGTCGAGCCGTTGTGAAACCGGACGCATTCGTCGCCGCGTTGCAACACGATCCGGGCGACGTGCTCGGCAAGCGGGCTCGCCATGAGGAGGGCGCAGTGCTCATGCCAGCGGTCGAGCGCCGAGGCCCGGTCCTGGGCGAGATAGGCGATGTGCTGCGGGCGGATGCGGTCGATGCCGACCAGCTGGGCAGCTGCGTCCAGGTCCGGGAGGAGCGCCTGCAGGGCGACCCGTCCGGCGGCGAGGACGGTCTTGCCGGTCTGGCGTGACGCCATCACGCCGACGGTCGAGGCGGCCAGCCGACGCCTCGAGCCGGGCCGGCGACGCTCGACGAGCTCGAGGGACACGTCGGCGACGTGACGCTGCCACGGATGGAGCGTCAGCCCCATCTCGGCGGCGACGTCAGCCAGCACCGGGCCCAGCGTCTGGCGCCGTGGGCGGCGCTTGGTGCCGATGCGCGGCGGGATGATCCGGGTCACCACTGCCTCGATGGTCTCGGGAGCGGTCGGCTCGCTCGGGGTGTCCGGGCGCCGTGGAGTCGGCCACCTTGCTGGGCGCTGCAGCGGGCACAGCTGGGCACGAGCACGCCACGCCACAGCAGCGGATGCGCGAATGAGCTCAACGGCGGCACATGGTCGGCGACGGACGCCGGCGCTCCGCAGTGAACGCACCACGGGTTAGCGGCGAGCAGCTCCCGGCGGGCGAGCTCGTGCTGACGGCCGTAGCCCGGCTTGGCCACAGCGTCGACGGTAGTTGCAGATGCACCGAACGGACCTGTAGCGGAGAGGACTCTGTAGGGCCCTCGGGACGGCCACGTTGGCGGAGCGCGCCGGGCTACCCGTACCCCCCTTTGAGCCGTTCCGCTTCACCTGCCGCCTGGTTCCTCCCCTCCCAGGTGCCAGCCAACTCGGAGGCGCTTTCCTGCGAACCTCGGCGGTATCTGGTCCGGACCCTGTACAGGGCGACAGCGATACACAGGATCGCCACGACGCCGAGAATGATGATCCACCACACGACGTCCCCCTTTCTCATCACCCGATCGGGTGACGCTACACCCCGCCGATGTTGAGGAACTCAGAGCCGCGATCGCCGTTGTTCCGCCGGATGACCGGCCGACACTTCCCGATCGCTGCCGATCTGGGCACACACACGGGGACTGTGGGTCGAGCTCGTACGTGCCGGTGTCGAAGCCGCCGATGTTGCGGACCTCCTGGGCGAACCATCCGTCCCGACGGAGCTGGCCGATCAGTGTCATGGTCATGGGTTCATTCTCCTTGTGTGTTGATGCGAGCTGGCCCGAACACCTGATCCCTTAGGTGTTGGACAAGTTGGACACTGTCCAACATGGGGGGTGTAGATCGCGTTCGGGGGCCGAGGGCTCGAACGTGAACCCCCTGGTAAATAGATCTTCTAACGGACTTGGGGGGTTCGCTCACATGGGGGGTGAGTTGGACATGTCCAATCGCCGTGCTCGGCGAGGTAGGCGTCGAGGTGTGCCTTGTTCTCGGCTTGGCGGGCCTGTCGTTCAGCGAGGGCGACGGGATCAGGACCGACGTCGACGATGGTCAGTCCGCTGCTGCGCCGATGAGCCGGCGTGTGCAGCGCGGCGTAGGCCCGGTCGAGGACTTCTCGGTGATGGTCACCGGGGCCGAAGCGGCGCCGCCCTTCGTGAGGCGGACGTCGAGGGGTTGGACGCTGCAGGGCGAGAGCCGTTGAGCCGCGCCTTCGACGAGGCTGACCTCGCGCAGTAGTGATCGGCGAGCCTCGGTGTGTTGGTGGGCGCCGAGCCATCGTCGTTCGCCGGCCGAGAGCAGGCCGGGCGCCACGGTCGCGATCGTGCTCGAGGAGGACCGGGACATTGGCAGGTTGCTCGTCCCTCACCCCGCTCGACTCCCACCGCTACCAGCTCCGCGCACGGATCGGCGCGCTGCTCACCATCCTCGCCATACGTGACCACGGCAACGCCGAGGACTGGAAGCTCGCCGGGATGATCCTCGACACGTCCGACGCCGTCCGCCGGTGGGTGCTGGCTACGAACGCCGCCGTGGAGAACGAGCTCGAGGACGCCCGCACACGGGCAGCGATCAAGCGCCAGCGGCTCGCCGCGAAGGCGCTCAACACCGACATTCACGAACGCGCCGTCGTTGCCGGAGCCCGAGCCATCGGGCGGCTCGTTCACCGGCAGCGCGGTGAGACGATCAGCCGCAGCGAGCTCTCGCGTGCCCCGGCGGCAGGGACCGGCAGGAGGCCACGGTCGACGAGATGATCGCCTACGCGGTGTCGATGGAGTGGCTCCACGACGACGGCGACGGGTGGGTCGCCGGAGGTCGACGCCAGCATGAGCGTCGGATTGTTGGACGGTTGGACAGTTGACCGAGGAGCCATGGCGGCAGCGGATGGAGGACGCGATCGCTGCACAGGTCCGCACGATCAGAGCAAACCGGTTCACAGCAAAGCGCGGCTATGCCATCGGCCCCGGCGCTGAGGAATTCTTCCCCGACGTTCCGGTCCCGGCGGACGCTCCTCGCATCGATCAGGCGGCCATCGACGCGGCCGACCATGCTGCACGGCAAGCCATACGCCCAAAGCCCGGCCGGCCACCGGTCAGCGACGAGGACAAGCTGGCCGTCCTCGAGCTGTACGACACGAAGTCGATCCCCGAGATCATGGAGATCACCGGCAAGAAAGAACGGACGATCCGCAGGTGGATCGCCGACGCCAAACGCCTCGAGGCCGGAGGAGGCGGCGCTGATGGGATCGGTCAAGAAGCGTCCCGACGGCAGGTGGCGGGCCCGCTGGCGCGAGTACCCCGGTGGGCCGGAACGGGCCCAGCACTTCGCGCTCAAGGAGCACGCGCTCCGTCACGTCAATCAGATGGAGAACGACATCGCCCGCGGCGTGTACGTCGACCCGAAGGCCGGCCAGGTCTCGCTCGTCCAGGTGATGACCGAGTTCGTCGCCGCCCAGCCGTGGCGACATAACACGATGGTCAACGCCAGCAACTCGATCGAGCACGTCCGCGCCCACTTCGGCGAGCGGCCGGTCGCGCGATCCGGACGACCGCCGTGCAGGCGTTCGTCGCCGCACTCACGGCAAGCGGGCTGGAACCGCGCACCGTGCAGACGATCTTCTCCTACGTCCGCAAGGCGTTCCGTGCCGCCATGGCTGACGGCGTCATCGGACGCGACCCGACGGCGCGGGTGAAGCTCCCGCAACCCGACGGCGCGCCCGTGACGGTCCCGACACTCGACGAAGTCGTCGAGCTCCACGACGCCGCGCCAGACGACTTCGCCATCGCCATCGTGCTGCCGCCGGACTGGGGCTGCGGCGAGTGAGGCCGCGGGCCTCACCGTGGACCGGGTGGACTTCCTGCGCCGCGAGGTGACCGTCGACAGACAGTGGCACGGGATCCTGGCCCAGTTCGAGCCGCCGAAGTCGAAGGCATCGAACCGCACCATCCCGGCGAGCTCGACCGTGCTCGACGCGATCAGTCTGCACATCGGCCGGCACGGCACCGGCGAGCACGGCGTTCTACTTCATGCCGACGGCCGCCCGTTGAACTCCAACCGGATGACGTGGCGATGGAACCTGACGGTGCGCGACGTCGTCACCGATGTGACGCTGCACGATCTCCGCCACCACTTCGCCAGCTCGTTGATCTCAGCAGGTTGCTCGATCGTCGCCGTGCAGCGCGCCCTCGGCCATGCGAAGCCGTCGACGACGCTCGACACGTACGGCCACCTGATGCCGAGCGACCAGGACCGGATCCGGGCGCGATCGACGAGGCGTGGCAGGCTCTCGCGGACCAACCGTGGACCGAACGGCCCGGCGCGACGCTCTGAGCAGGGACGATGCTTCGTATCAGGTACTTTTTAGGCTAAGTTCGGGCTCGCCGACCGCTGACGGCACGCGGCTCACCTGCCGCCGTGTCGTGTCGCGACTACACGTCGATCTCGATCGACGCACCGATGTCGGCCCAGACAATTCGATCGATGATGCTGGCCGGTGCGACGGCCAGTCGCTCCTCGATCCGTTGCCGACCTTCCGTGAAGTGTGACCAGCCCTCGTAGTGGACTGGAATCGCGGTGTGGGGCTCGAGCAGCTGGCAGAGCTCGATCGCATCTCGCGCGTCCATCGTGTACTTGAGTGGCCCGCTGATCGGGAAACGGACCCGTCCGAGGTGGATGATCGCGGTGCCGACATCGATTCGATCGGCGACTTGGCGCACACCGTCGTAGAGCACGGTGTCGCCGGAGATCCACGTGGAGCCGTGCTGCTGTCCATGCCAGGAGAGGGCGAACCCGATGACGTCGCCGACGATCGGGTGGCTGCCGACGGGGCCGTGGCGGCACGGGGTGGCGGTGACGGTGATCGTTGGCTTCCCGGGTGCGTCGAGACGTGTCGAGTCCCAGTTGCGCATGCCTCGGGCGTTCGGCCCGAGACGACGGGCGCCAGAAGCGGTGGTGAGTACGACATCGGCGGCGGGCAGCAGGCTCCGGCCGGTGTCGTCGAGGTTGTCGGCATGATGCTCGTGGGTGAGCAGCACGGCGTCGATGGGGCCGATGTCGGCGGCTTGGATCGCTGGTCCAGAGGTCTTGCGAGACGACGTCCCCCAGCCGAACCGGTAGGTCCGCCCGGGCGTGTCGAAGGTGGGGTCGGTGAGGATTCGCCACCCATCGACTTCGATGAGGGCCGTCGGCCCGCCGATGTGGGTGAACGTCAGGGTCGACACGGGATCAAGGCCTTTCGATGGTCTGTGGTGCGGTGACTAGGTGTGGCGGTCGGTGAGGCCGCGGAGGAGCGCCGCGACGGCGCGGGTGGGATCGAAGTCTGGACGTGGCGTCGTGAGTTGGTTGATCACCAGCCCATCCATGAGCGCCAGGAGGTGGTGGACGTCATTCGAGGGATCCGACGTGCCGAGCTCGCCGAGCAGTGGCTCCATCCAGACACCGATCTCGTCCTGGAGGTCAGCGATCACGGACCGCAGGGCGGGCTCGTTGGCCGCTTCCACGAAGACGGCTCGCCGCGCCTGGCTGAGCACGCGTCCGGCGCCGGTGAGCTCCTGGAGGAGTTGGCCGATGGCACCCGCGACGGCCTCGACGCTGAGGCTGCGGATGTCGACGGCCAACCTCGTCCAGACCGCGGTCTCACGCTCGAGGATGCGGCGGAGCACGGCGATGAGGAGCGAGTCGCGGGTTCGGAACCGGTTCGACGTCGACCCGATCGGTAGGCCGGCGGCAGCGTCGACCGCTCGATGGGTGAGCTGGCGCATGCCGCGGGTCCCCAACACTTCGATCGCGGCATCCAGCAGACGGTCCTCGCGCGTCAGCACCAGCTCAGACTACATCAGTAGTGATCCGAACTACATCTGTAGTACCATGTCGAGCATGACTGCCGTGCCGTTCGGTTCGCTGTTCTTCGCGTGGTGCACGCTGATGGCGGTGGCGCCACTGCGCCACCCGCGCCGGATGGCGGTCATCAGCTGGATCTCGAGCATGGCGGTCAATGAGCTGCCGTTCGTGTTCCTGTACATCGTCGTCGGGTCCGCTGTGCCGGTCGTTCTCGCCGGTGGACTCGATGGGTCGGGCCCGTGGATCTCGCTCGCCTTGGCGGGATTGACCTCGGCCGGCCTCATCGTTGTCGCCCGTCGGGCGCTGCGCAGCGGACCGGTCGTCGAGCAGGCGCTGGTCGACGGCCTGGGCGCAGACTGGCGGCGCGAGCTCGATCCAGACCTCGCCAGTCGGCTGCGGCGCCACCTGCCGTGGGGAAGGATCCTGTTCCTCCCGTGGATGTTCGGCCGCCACGACGTCGAACGGCTGGCGAACGTGGCCTATGGCGACGACGGCACGAGCAATCTCTTGGACGTCTATCGCCACCGCTCACATCCGACCAACGCGCCGACGCTCGTCTACCTGCACGGAGGCGGGTTCCACTGGGGTCGCAAGAGCCGCGAGTCGCGCCCGCTGCTGTATCACTTCGCCAGCCAAGGCTGGACCTGCATCAGCGCCAACTACCACCTCGCTCCGCCCGCCGACGCCTTCCCCCGCAACCTCATCGACGTGAAGAAGCTCATCGCATGGGTTCGCGCGCATGGACACGAGTACGGCGCCGATCCCGACACCATCATCCTGGTCGGCGCCTCGGCCGGGGCCCACCTCACGGCGACCGCCGCGCTCAGCGCCAACGACCCAACCTTCCAACCCGGCTTCGAACACGCCGACACATCGATCACCGCCGGCATCGGCCTGTTCGGGTACTACGGCCAGGTGAGTGATGATCGACACCCAGCGACGACGCCGCTCGCCTACCACGGCGACGCTCCACCGTTCTTCGTGATCCACGGCGATCAGGACACGTACACCCCGCCGGAGGGCGGGCGAGCCCTCGTCACGCACCTCCGGACGAGATCGGCCAACCCGACCGTGTACGCCGAGCTCCCCGGCGCCCAGCACTCCTTCGACCTCTTCCACTCGGTGCGCTTCGAAACCGTCATCGACGCCATCGAAGGCTTCACCACGTGGGTCCGCAGCCGGGCGACGCACCGTCCTCAGTCGTCGCCCGCGCCGCGGTCATCGCTGCTTCACAGCCTGGCGCACTGATCCTCTTTGTTGCCGCCGACGGTGTTGCCGCCGCCTGTTGGTGCCGGGGCGTTCTCCTTGCACTGCAGGTTGCCGTCGATCACGTTCGCACGGAACGTCTGGGCACCGCGGTTGGTGAACGACTGCACGTCGCCCTTGACGTTGTTGTGCTGCAGAGTCGCTGTGGCACCTTGCCTGAGTTGCACGCTCCCACCCACCGTGGATGAGACGACGCGGACGTCGCGGTGGCCCTCGGCCTGCACGTTGCCGATGACCCGGATCCCGGAGGCGTCGAGCCGCGCCCCGGCCTCCACCTTGACGGTTCCCTGAACCCACGTCCCGCGCAGGGTGCAGCTGGCATTGGACGGCACGCGCAGGTTGTCGACCGTCTGCGCGCCGATTGTGCCGCGACAGACACGTTCCTCGGCGTGAGCCGTGGGGGAGACGGCGAACGTGCCGGCGGCGACGATGCCGAGGCCGGCGATGACGATGGATCGCTTCATGGTTGCTCCTTTCGAGCGGCCCGCGTCCCGGGCCGCCCGCTCACGATCGGCGTCCCCCATGAAGCCGCGATGAGCGCCCGATGAGGGTCTGCTCATGCGGCGAGATGAGAGCCGATGCCGCGATCGGTCCCGAGGACACCGTCGTCCAGCCGTACGATTCGGTCGTGTACTTGTGGATTGACGGTGTTTGGGACAGGGGGCACCTCCCCCTTTTGTTGTGCTTCACGGCCTTCGTCGTGACGTTCATCACGACCCGCGTGATCACGCGCATGATCAGGTCAGGACGCGGGCCGTTCAAGGACAACGTCTCCGCCAGCGGTGTCCACGTCCACCACGCAGTGCCCGGCGTGTTTCTGCTGGTGATCGGCGCGTTCACCGCCATCGCCGTCGATCTCGACTCGCCGTTCTCCCTCGTCGCGGGCCTCTTCGTCGGCATCGGCACGTCGCTCGTGCTCGATGAGTTCGCCCTCATCCTGCACCTCGAGGATGTCTATTGGACCGATCAGGGACGCGTCTCGGTCGAGATCGCCGGCTTGGCCGTCGCCTGCCTCGGGCTGATGCTGATCGGTGCCAACCCGTTGGGATTCCTCAACGAAGAGAGACAGACGGCGTCCGTGATCACGATCGTGTCCACGATCGCGCTGCATCTCGGGTTCATCGTCCTGTGCGTACTGAAGGGCAAGTTCCGGATGGCGCTGCTCGGGATATTTCTCCCGCCGGTGGCATTGATCGGTGCGATCCGGCTCGCGTTGCCGGGATCACGCTGGGCGCGGCGCTGGTACTCGCCGAAGAGGCTGGCCCGTGCCGAAGCGAGGGCAGCCAGGCACGCCGCTCGGTGGGAACCGATCATGAGGTCTGCCGGTTTCGGCGTTGCCGGCACGCCGGCTGACGTGGAACCCGGCCTGGCATCGACGGGTTCTGAGATCCCGCCCATGGTCCTCTGGATGATCGAGGGGCAGCAGCGCAGCTGGGCATCGCCGCACCACGCGGCTCGATAGCCACCGCTCGACGCATCGTCGTTGCGGCCATCGGGTACAGGGCGGCGGTGGTTCGCTTCGATGCCCAGGCGCTCATGCCCGTCGAACCGGAGCTCGCGTTCGACCTCTCGCTGTCGATCGACGCCCATGTGGCGTCGTTCGAGGACTCCGGCGAGCGCGCCGTCGAGGGCGTGACTGCTGGGCTGATCGGGTTGGGAGAGTTCGTGACGTGGCGCGCCCGCCATTTCGGCATCACGTGGACGATGACCAGCACCATCACCGAGTGGGACCGTCCGCGCTGCTTCGTCGACGAGCAGCGCAAGGGTCCGTTCAAGTCGTTCCGCCATGAGCACCTCTTCGAGCCGGTCGAGCACGGCACGCGCTTGCTCGACCATGTCGAGTTCGAGGCGCCGCTCGGCTTGCTCGGCCGCGCCGCCGAGCGACTCGTGCTGGAGAGGTATCTCCGGCACCTGATCGACGTGCGCAACACATTCCTCGTCACCGAGGCGACCCGCTTGGGCGCCACGAAGGGCGCCGACGGTGATGCCTGACGCCGGCCGCACCATCGCCTTCTCGTTCGCGTTCGAACAGCCGCTGGATACGTGGGCTCGTTGGTTCACAGTGGTGCCGACGCGCAGCTACGTCCGCGTCGACGACCACGGTTTCGAGGCGGTGTACGGCCCATGGCGTCTCGCCACGGTGTGGTCGAACGTGGCGGGGGCCGAACGCACCGGCCCGTATCGCGCGTGGAAGGTGGCGGGGCCGGCCCACCTGTCGTGGGCCGACCGCGGCATCACGATGGTTGCTACCACCGCCGGCGGTGTCTGCCTGCGCTTCCGCGAGCCCGTCAGGGGCATCGATCCACTCGGCGCGATCCGCCACCCGGCGGCGACGTTGGGGGTCGATGATCTCGACGGCTTCCTGCGCGTTGTGGAGGAACGGATCGAGTCCGCCGCCTCGGCGCTCGGTCCGGCGCAACCGCCTGACCACCGGGAGGGTCGGTTCGGCGCCGCTGTGCAGGCGGTGTGGAGCTGGAACCGGCGGCGCGTCGACCACGACCAGCGGACTGTGGAACAGCTCGAGACTCCCGCGCTCGACCGGGCCGGAGACGTCGACGACCAACCCGTCGAGATCGGCGTGGGACCGACGTTCCACCGGCGCTACCGCATCGTCGTGCGCGGCGGTGCGCTCGGCGCCGCGGAGGCCATGGCGGCGATCCACGCCGATCCGAACGTCCTCGCCGACTTGGACCTCGCGCCGTTCACCAAAGTGCGCGGCGAGTCCGGTGAGATGCGCGTCGGCGACCGCTACGTGATCGAGGTCGCAGGTCCGTGGAAGGGTGCCGTCGAGGTCGTCGACGTCTCACCTTGTTCGTTCCGCTTGGCCACGCTGGAGGGGCACATGGAGTCGGGCGTGATCGAGATGCGGACGTCGGCCGAGGTCTCCGACGGTCAACAACCCCACGTCGCGTTGACGATCGAGTCGTGGGCTCGAAGCCACGACCGCTTCCTCGACGCGATGTACGACAAGCTCGGCATCGCCAAGGCGCTGCAGGGCGAGATGTGGTCGATCGCCTGCGACCGCTTCGCCGAACTCGTGCAGGGCGAGCAAGTGGGACCGCTGGACGTGGTCACCGAACGCGCCGGCTGACCCGTTCGAGGACGCCTCGGGGTCAACGTGGGAAGCTGCCGGGGATCCATCGAGGCCCGACGAACGGAGAACGGTGCGTGCTGACGGAGCTGCACATCGAGAACCTCGGCGTGATCGAGCGGCTCGATCTGGTGCTCGGACCCGGCTTGACGGCGGTGACCGGGGAGACCGGTGCCGGCAAGACGATGCTCGTCGAGGCGCTCGAGCTGCTGGTCGGCGCCCGGGCAGACGCGACCGTGGTCCGATTGGGCGCGGCAGACACGCGTGTCGACGGCCGCTTCGTCCTCGGTGACGACGAAGTGGTGCTCAGCCGCGTCGTGCCGACCGACGGGCGATCCCGCGCCTACGTCGACAACCGACCCTCGACCGTCGGTCGCCTCGGCGAGCTGGCTGCCGGGATCGTCGATCTCCACGGGCAGCACGCCCACCAGAGCCTGTTGAGTCCGGGGACGCAACGCGACGCGCTCGATCGGTACGGGTCGATCGACCTGACGACGTTGCGTGAGGCAAGGGCCCGCCTGACGGAGCTCGACGCCGAGCTGGCGGCCCTCGGTGGAGATGCTCGGGCGCGGGCGCGCGAGATCGACCTGTTGAGCTTCCAGGTGCAGGAGCTGCTCGGTGCGGCCGTCGATGATCCAGACGAGGACCGCTCGCTCGAGCTGGTCGAGGACGAGTTGGCTGATGCCCAGGGGCACCGGGAGGCGGGAGCCCGGGCGCATGCGGCGCTCGCCGACGACGGGCAGGGACGCGACATGTTGGTCACGGCCTTGAACGCCCTTGGCTCACGGGTGCCGTACGCCGAGGTGGCCTCACGAACCGCCGCGCTGCTGGCCGAGCTGGACGACGTGGTCGCCGAGGTCCGCAGCGTTGCCGACGGCATCGAGGAGGACCCTGAGCGACTGGCGGAGGTGCGGGCGCGCCGTCAACTGCTACGCGACCTGTGCCGCAAGTACGGGGACGACCTCGCCGCCGTGCGGATCTACCGCGATGAGGCGGCGCGCCGCCTGCACGAGCTGGAGCGGTTCGACCAGCGCGCCGCCGAACTGGACGTCGAACGGGCGACAGCCGCGGCGGCCGAGCGATCGGCGGCGGAAGCAGTCGGCCGGGCTCGGCGCGCCGTTGCGCCTCGACTGGCTCGGGCCGTCACCGAGCGTCTGCAGGAACTGGCGATGCCGCATGCCGAGGTGGCGATCACGGTCGGGACGAACGACGAAGACCACCCAGGTGACCAGGTGCAGTTCCTGCTCGCGGCGAATCCCGGCGCGCCGCTGCTGCCGCTGACCAAGGTCGCCTCTGGCGGGGAGCTGGCCCGCACGATGCTCGCCCTGCGCCTCGTGCTGACGGATCTCGACGGCGACGCGGCCCGCACGCTGGTCTTCGACGAGGTCGACGCCGGCATCGGTGGCGTGGCGGCTGGGGCGGTGGGTCAGGCGCTCGCGGCTGTGGCCAAGACGCACCAGGTGCTGGTCGTGACGCACTTGGCCCAGGTCGCGGCCCAGGCGACCACCCAGGTCGTGGTGACCAAGCACGTCGCCGGCGAGCAGGCGACGGCCATCGTCGAGGTGGTCAGCGGCCGCCGCCGCGTCGAGGAGGTGGCGCGGATGTTGTCGGGGGCGAAGGGCGGCGAGGCGGCCCGGCGGCACGCTGTCGAGCTGCTCGGCCAGCGATAAACCCCCGTTCTGTCCGTAGGAATCGCATCACAACGATCGATTCCTACGGACAGAACGGCGTGCTGTCACGTGATGTACAACACCACCGGGATCACCATTGCGATGACCCCTATGGCGATGCCCACCGTGGCCAGCGTGTCCCCCGGCAGGCCGGAGAGGCGGATGCGGCGCTTGGCGAGGATGCCGAGTCCGATGGCGATCGGGCCGAGGATGAGGCCGAACGCCAGCAGGCCGGCGACGCCGAGCAGCACCGAGGCGACGGCGTTCCCGTCGCGTTCGAAGACCCATCGTCCGAAGGCGCTCGGTCCGTGGCGCGGCTCCCGGACTGGCACGGTCCCAGTCTCCCCCGTCCGCCGTG
Source organism: uncultured Acidimicrobiia bacterium (assembly GCA_963774635.1). Taxonomy (GTDB): domain Bacteria; phylum Actinomycetota; class Acidimicrobiia; order Acidimicrobiales; family Ilumatobacteraceae; genus JALZMG01. The sequence continues at coordinate 103,432 of CAVZFS010000020.1, read as the reverse complement.
CGGTACCCTGAGATCCCGACGTTGGTGCAGCCACGATCGGAGGATCACCCCAATGCCGAAGCACATCTTTGTGACGGGCGGGGTGGCCAGCTCCCTCGGCAAGGGCCTCACGGCCTCCTCGCTGGGTCGCCTCCTCAAGCTGCGCGGTCTGCGCGTGACGCTCCAGAAGCTCGATCCGTACATCAACGTCGATCCGGGCACGATGAACCCGTTCGAGCACGGCGAGGTCTTCGTCACCGACGACGGCGGCGAGACCGACCTCGATCTCGGCCACTACGAGCGCTTCATCGACGAGAACCTGTCCCGCAACTCCAACGCCACGACGGGCTCGATCTACCAATCGGTCCTCGCCGCGGAGCGCCGAGGCGACTACCTCGGCAAGACCGTCCAGGTCATCCCCCACATCACCGACGAGATCAAGCGCCGGATCCGCAGCCTGGCGACCGACGACGTCGACGTCGTGATCACCGAAGTCGGCGGAACCGTCGGGGACATCGAGATCCTGCCGTTCCTCGAGGCGATGCGGCAGTTCCGCAACGAGACCGGGCGCGACAACGTGTGCTACGTCCACGTCACGCTCGTGCCGTTCATCGGCCCGTCCGGCGAGCAGAAGACGAAGCCCACGCAGCACTCCGTCACCGAGCTGCGCAGCCGAGGCATCCAGCCCGACCTCATCGTCTGTCGCAGCGCGGAACCCGTCTCCGACGATCTCAAGGTCAAGATCTCGAACCTCTGTGACGTCGAAGCCAGGGCGGTCATCAACGCCGCCGACGCCGCCAACATCTACGAGCTGCCGCTGATCCTCCACGCCGAGGGCCTCGACGACGTGGTGTGCGATGTCCTGCGCCTCCCGGCGGACGAGGGCGAGCTCGACCTGTCGTCGTGGGAGCGCGTCGTCCATCTCGTCGAAGCGGCCACCGAGCCCGTGCGCATCGGCCTGATCGGCAAGTACGTGCAGCTGTTTGACGCCTACCTGTCCGTCGCCGAAGCGCTCAAGCACGCCGGCTTCCATCACGGCGCCAAGGTCGAGATCGACTGGATCCAGGCCGAGGACGTCGAGGGGCTGCTCGCCGCCGGCCGCCTCGCCGAGCTCGACGGCATGGTCATCCCCGGCGGGTTCGGCGACCGGGGGTTCGAGGGCAAGATCGCCGCTGCCCGCTACTCCCGCGAGGAGGGCGTCCCCTGCCTCGGGCTGTGCCTCGGCCTCCATGCCATGACGGTCGAGGTCGCCCGGCACGTGCTCGGCCTGACAGATGCCAACTCGACGGAGATGAACCCGACGACGCCCCACCCGGTCATCGACCTCATGCACGACCAGCGCGACGTCACCGACAAGGGCGGCACGATGCGCCTCGGCGCGTACTACGCGGTGCTGCGCCAGGGAACCAAGGTGGCCGAGGCCTACGGCGAGCCGGTGGTCAGCGAGCGCCACCGCCACCGCTGGGAGTTCAACCCCAATTATCGGGCCAAGGTCGAGGCCGCAGGGCTGGTGTGCAGCGGTGTCTCACCGGATCACCGGCTGGTCGAGTTCATCGAGCTGGCTGATCACCCGTACTGGGTGGGCACGCAAGCCCATCCCGAGTTCAAGTCTCGGCCGGACCGACCGCACCCCCTGTTCCGGGACCTCATCGGCGCCGCCCTCAAGATGCGCGCCGACCGCGGGGCCCACGCCGTGAACGACGCGTGACGTCGGGCGAGTTCCGTCACGTCGGCGATCGCCAGGTCCATCAGGGCCACGTCTGGCGAGTGGTCGTCGCTGACTTCGAGGCTCCGGATGGGACGACGTTCGAGCGTGACATCGTCCGCTCGCCCGGCGCGGTCGCCGCGCTGCCGCTGATCTTCGACGCCGAGGGCAACGCCTCCGTCGTCCTGGTCCGCCAGTACCGCCCGCCGTACGAGCAGGAGATCGTCGAGATCCCCGCCGGCATGCGCGACGTCGACGGTGAGCCGCCGGAGGAGACCGCTCGCCGGGAGCTCGCCGAGGAGGCTGGTCTCGTCCCCGGACGTCTCGACCTGCTCCTCGAGATGGTGCCGTCGCCGGCAATGACCGACTCCGTGACGACGATCTACCTCGCCTCGGACTGCACGTCGACGACGCGCAGCCTGCACGGACCCGAGGAGCAGGAGTCCGAGCTGCTGCACATCCCGCTCGACGACGCCGTGAGCATGGTCGAGCGCGGTGAGATCGTCGATGCGAAGACGGTGGCCGCCCTGCTCCTGACGGCGCGCCGTGTGCACGGCGCCGACCACGGGTGACATGGCACTGACCGGCGCCGCCGCCGAGCTCGAACTGCCGCTGGAGGTCGTCGAGTTCCTCGGCTGGCTCGCCACCGAGCGAGGTCGGGCGGCCAACACCATCTCCGCCTACCGGCGCGACCTCGCGGCGTACGTCGCATGGCTCGAGGATCGCGAGCGTGACATCTTCACCGTCGACCAGGCGACGCTCGTCGACTTCGTGGCCGAACGTCAGGCGAGCGGCGCGGCGTCCTCGAGCATCGCTCGCCAGCTGGCCGCCGTGCGCACGCTCCACCGGTACCTCGTCGCCGAGGAGCTGCGGCCGGACGACCCGACGATCGACGTCGAAGGCGTTCGCGTGCCGGCTGGCCTGCCCAAACCCCTGACGGAAGCCGAAGTCGTCGCCCTGCTCGACGTCGTGACCGGCGCGGATCCAGTTGCCCGGCGCGACCGCGCGCTGCTCGAGCTGCTGTACGCCACGGGGCGCGGATCTCCGAGGCCTGCGGCCTCTCGAGCGGCGACATCGACTTCGACGCCCGCCTGGTGCGCCTGTTCGGCAAGGGCTCCAAGGAGCGCATCGTGCCGTTCGGACGGGCCGCTGCCGCGGCGCTCGACGAGTGGTTCGCGCCGGACGGCCGGATGGTGTTGGTGCCGGCGCAATGGCGGAGGCGCAACGACGCCGAGGCGGTGTTCCTCAACGCCCGGGGAGGCCGCTTGTCGCGTCAGGCGGCGTGGGCGGTGGTGCGCCGCCACGGGCGGCGGGCCGGGCTACGCGACCTGTCGCCGCACGTCCTGCGGCACTCGTGCGCGACGCACCTGCTCGACCACGGCGCCGACCTGCGCGTCGTACAGGAGCTGCTCGGCCACGCCACGATCTCGACGACGCAGGTGTACACGAAGGTCAGCCAGGAGCGGCTGTTCGACGTCTACCGCGCCGCGCACCCTCGCGCCATCGCGTCATGACGGTTCTGCATTTGGCGCGCCGCTTCGCCACGTCATTGTCGAGGCAGCCACCGTCGCAGGACGACGAGGCGTGGGCCGAGCACTGGCTCCTGCCGAGCGAGGTCGAGCTGTGGCGCCGCATGTCCAACGCCGACCGGCGCCACGCCGTGCTCGTGGCGCGACGGTTCCTGGATCGCCGTCCGACAGCCGACCGGTCGGAGGTCGCCGGCGCGCTGCTCCACGACGTCGGCAAGGTCGAGGCGGAGCTCGGGACGTTCGGACGGGTGGTCGCCACGATCGTCGGGCCGCGCACCGAGCGCTTCAGCACCTACCACGACCACGAAGCAATCGGTGCCCGCCTCGCTGCGGAGGCCGGCTCGGATCCGGTCACGGTGGCGCTGATCGAAGGTCGCGGCCGAGCCGCCGAGGACCTGCGGACGGCTGACCAGGTTTGACGCGTGTGACCGTGAGCAGCCGCTGAACCCGGTAATGGTTGACTGCGGCGCGTAGCGCCATCCACACGACGAGCGCCGCCCAGATGCCGGCGATGCCGGCGCCGCTGCGCAGCGCGAGGAAGCCGAGAGGCACGACGGCGATCAGGTAGCTCACGCCGGCCCACCCCAGGAAGCGGTAGTCACCGGCGCCGATCAGCACGCCGTCGTAGCCGAAGGCGATTGCTGCCGGTACCAGCAGGACGGCCATCCACCACAGCGCCGCGGTGGCTCGGGCGACGACGGAACCGTCGGCGGTGAAGGCGTGGGGGAGCAGTGGCGCCGCCACAGCGACGACGACGGCGAGCCCCGCACCGGCGATGATCGACAGCCGCACGACGCGGTCCGAAAGACGGCGGGCCTCCGCCGTGGAGTCGCGTCCGAGCTGCTCGGCGACCAGCGTCTGCGCCGGTATGGCCAGCGCATCGAGAGCGAGGGCGAGGAACAGAAGCAGGCTGGCGGCGATCTGGTGGGCAGCGAGCGTCGGCTCGTCGACGCGCGCGGCGATCGCGGTAGCGCCGCTGAGCACGGCCAGGATCGATCCGACGCGCAAGAGGAGGTGCCGGCCCGCCGTCAGCAGCGGCACCATCCCACTCCAGTGCGGACGCCGGTCGTCGCTGGCGACGAGGTGACGCCGCACGACGACGGCGAAGGCGACGGCGGCGCCCACCTGGGCGATCACGGTCGACGACGCCGATCCCGGCACGCCCCACCCGAACCCGAAGACGAACAGCACCTCGAGCAGCGCGTTGGTGAGGTTGGAGGCGAAGAGGATGACGAGCGCGGTGTGGTAGTCGGCGGCGCCGCGCTGCACGCCCTGGGCGGCGAGCGCGAAGACGACGAACGGCACGCCAAGGGCGCCGATGCGCAGGTAGGTGACCGCGAAGTCGAGAACTTCACCCTCACCCCCGAGCAGTCGGCCGGCGACGGGCGCGGCGAGGGCGACGAGCGGAGCCAGAGCCACGCCGACGAGCACCGACAGCCAGATCGCCTGCACGGAGACGTCGGCCGCCTCCACCGGCCGTCCTGCGCCTAGGCGTCGGGCGACACGCTCGGTGGTCCCGTACGTGAGGAAGTTGCAGCCGGCGACGACGAACGAGAGGACCGTCGCGGCGAGCGCCAGGCCGCCCAGCTGCGCCGTGCCGAGCCGTCCCACGATGGCCGTGTCGACGAGCACGTACAGCGGCTCGACGGCAAGGGTGCCAAGCGCCGGGATCGCCAGCCGCAGGATCTGGCGGTCGGTGGTCCTCATGACGAATGACAGCCAGGCTCGTGAAGGTTCGGCCCCCGCATCGTGAGCATGGAAGCTCAGGCCGAGCGCCGTGCCGCCAGGCACCGCTCGGCACGCCGAGCGAGCGACGCGAGCGAGGCCATCATGAACGGTGGCTCCCGTTCATTCACGCCTTCAGGAAGCCGACTGCGTCGTAGGCCCGCGCGAGCGTGGCCGACGCGATCTTGCGCGCTTTGGCGGAGCCGGTGCGCAGCAGCGACTGCAGCTCCCCTCGATCGTCGAGCAGTTCCCGGTAGCGAGCCTGGATCGGCCCCAGCAGCTCGATGACTGCGTCGCCGGCGTCGGCCTTCAGCGGGCCGTACTGCGTGTAGCCCTTGGCGACCTCGGCCGGCGTCTGGCCGGTGGAGGCACCGAGGATCTCGAGCAGGTTGCTCACCCCCGGTTTGTCGACCGGGTCGTAGAAGACCTCGGTGCCCGAGTCGGTCACGGCGCGCTTGAACTTGCGGGCGATGATCTCCGGGTCGTCGAGCAGAGCGATGAGCCCGGCGTTGGCCTCGCTCGACTTCGACATCTTCGACGTCGGGTCCTGGAGGTCCATCACCCTGGCGCCGACGCGAGGCGTCACCGCTCGTGGCACGACGAACGTCTCACCGAAGCGGTGGTTGAAGCGGATGGCGATGTCGCGGGTGATCTCGACGTGCTGGCGCTGGTCGTCACCGACGGGCACCTCGTCGGCGTCGTACAGGAGGATGTCGGCGGCCTGCAGCGCCGGGTACGTGAACAGTCCCGCCGAGACGAAGTCGCGCTTGTCCGCCTTGTCCTTGAACTGCGTCATGCGAGACAGCTCGCCGAAGGACACCGTGCACTCCATCACCCAGGCCAGCTGCGAGTGCTCGGGGACGTGGCTCTGGACGAACACCGTGGCGACGTCGGGATCGAGGCCGACGGCGAACAGCACGGCTGCCAGCTCCAGCGTGCGCTCGCCGATCACACCGGGCTCCTCGGTGATGGTGAGTGCGTGGAGGTCCACGATGCCGTGCAAGGCGTCGTGCTCGTGCTGGCTCATGACCCACGGGCGCAGCGCGCCGAGATAACTGCCCAAGTGGGCGTCTCCGGTCGGCTGGATGCACGAGAGCACACGGGTCACGACATCGCACGCTACCGACCACTCATCCGCGGCTGCTCGGACGAATGGCGCTCACCGGCGGGCCGAACGACTCGCCCTCGCCGGCAACGATCCTGCAGGCGCGATGGTGCGGGTGATGATTGGACCCCCTCCCGACCGAGTGGTACGAACGCGTCGCCCCATCCCCTCGCCAAGGAGCACCGATGGCAACTCTGACGGTATGGAAGTTCGACACACCCGAGGGCGCCGAGCAGGCGGAGGCGACGCTCGTCGCCTTGTCGAAAGAGGAGTTGATCCACATTCACGACGCCGCCACCGTGGAATGGCTTCCGGGCATGACGCCGGCGTCGACCGCCTCGGGTGCTCAGGCGCTGACGAAGGCGATGATGCGAGGTGTCACGTCGGCCTGCGCGGCGGCGAGTCCGGCCGCCGTGCCGCCGAGGTCGATCGATCCGACCTGGGTGACCGTGGTCGGCCAGCAGCCGAGCCGGATGAGGTGGCCGGCGTCGGGATAGGTGAGCAGTTGATCGTGTGACGACGCCGGTGACGCGGCCTGTCGACGGCGGTCGAGCAGTCGGCGGGCCATCTCGGCCGACGGCCACAAGGCGTCACTCTCACCGGCGACGAGCAGCAGCGGGAGGTCGATGCGCTCGGACTCGATCGCCGCCGTCCCGGTCACCTCGGCATCGTCGAGCTTCGGCGCGTACGCGCGGGAGAGGTGCAACAGCGCGGGGCCGAAACGGGCGCGTCGACCGCGACGGTGGATCGCCTGGCGGGCGATGTCGGAGAGCACCGCCTGGTCATCGGTCTGCACCGCCGGGAGGTCCTGCCCGCCGAGGGTCCAGGCTGGGATCCCTACCAGTGAGCCGTGCTCACCGAGCCCGACCCACGTCGCCGAAGCGGGTGACACGGCGACGATCGATCGCAGCGGTAGGTCGTCCACTCTCGATGCCATCGCCAGCAGGCCCTCGGCCCCTCGCGAGATCGCCATCGCCGAAACCCTCGCGCCGTCGACGCGCTCGTGGCCGGCGAGCCAGCGGATGGCATCGGCGAAGCGCTCGAGTGGCACACGCTCCAGCTGCGACGGCAGCCCATCGAGCGGCGGGCCGTCGCCGGCGAACGTGGCCGCGACGAGCGCTGCGCACCCATGCGACGCGAGCAGCTCGGCGTTCGAGGACTGCGAGTCGAGCCCGCCCTCTGAGCCGGGAAACAGGACGACCCCGGGCGCGACGGCGGCGGTCGGTGGCAGGAAGAGCCGGCCGACGACGCCCGGCGCACGGACCTCCTGAACCTCCACGCCCGCCGCGGCGGCGCGGCGGACGATCGTGCCGTGGGTGCGCTTGCCGGCAGCTTCTGCGACGACGACCGTGACCGCCGGCCCGAACGGGGGGATGAAGAGGTCGGGTGTGGCGCCCGGCGAGTCGAACTGCATCGACCAGACCAGAGCGTCGGGATCGGCCAGCCGCAGCGCGCCCGATGGGTCGGCATGTGCGGTTGCAGTCGATCGCCAGCGATGTCCGAACGCGTCGATCGTCTCGGCACTGATGCTGAGGGTCGCGCCCGGAGGCGCGCCGGTGACGGTGACGGCCGCCGTCTCGTCGGCGAGGACGTCGGCCGGCTCGAGGTGCACGACCGGGGCGCCCGCGTCGTCGGTGGGGACGGCGATCGTCTCGGGTGGTTCGAGGGAGCGTGGCGTCTCGTCGTCACCGCCGCCCGACGCCTCGACGAACCAGTCGGGGTACTGCGAGGTGAAGAGCATCGCCAGGCCGAGGGCGATGAAGGGCAGCACCCAGTAGCAGACGACCGAGAGGGTGTCGTCGGCGTCGCGCACGGTGGCGTCGCCGTCGACGATCGGCGGGATCAACGACACGATCGTCATGAAGGCCATCGCCCCCGCCCACACCCAGGCCAGCAGCTGGCAGACGTACACGAACCCCGGCTCGTTCCACAGCTCGCGGGGCGTCGACTTGCGGGCGTACTGCAGCGTGAACGGCTTGCCGATCAGGATCGAGACGAGGACGATGGCGAAGAGGCCGGCGTTGCCGAGCGGCTGCAACCACCGTTCGAGGAAGTTGTCGGACAGCGTCAGCGCCATGATCACGAAGACGCCGAAGACCAGCGCCGTGCCCACCTCGAGGACCATCGGCGGCTCGTGCCGCACGAGTGTGATGACGTTGATCGCGACCGCCAATCCGAGGCCGACGAGCACGGCGGTCAGGAACGGTGCGTTGCCGACGAGCACCCAGTAGACGATCCACGGCGCGAACCCGACGACGAAGGCAACCGCCGACCCGATCGCCGCCGCTCGTCCGCCTCTACCGGCCATCGGTTTCCAGACTGACGGCTGCCGCCGCGACGAGGGCGTCGATGGCGACGCGTTCGGCAGTCCCGCGAAGCGCAGGTTCGACGGTGGCGCTGACGACGTCCACGCGCCGACGAATCGGTCGCCCCGCGAGCGGCAGCGCAACGACGTCGTCCCGGCGCGCCTGTTCGAGGACGATCCTCGGCGCCAGCGCAACACCGAGTCCGGCCGACACGAATCCCAGCACCGCCTGATAGTCGGCGGTCTCGACGCTGGCGAAGCGGGGCAGGAAGCCGAGATGACGCTCGACCCCGGCGAACGTCGGCATCAACGGCGAGACGGGGATGAAGAGCTCCTGGCGAAGCTCGCTGCGCCGCACGCGGGTGCGGTCAGCGAGGCGATGCTGGCGAGAGACGACCAGCACGAGCGGGTCGTCTCCCAAGTGGATCCACGTCAGGCGCGTCTCGTCGACCGTGCTTCGACCCTGGAACGAGATGCTGGCCGGCTGGCCCGGGTAGCTGAACACCACGGCGAGATCGAGATCCCGGGCGTGCACGCGTGGCAGCAGCTCGTACGGCTCACCCTGGACGATCTCGAACTCGAGGCCGTGATCGTCGCTGGCGGTGCGCAGCGCGTCGGCGACGAAACCAGCGGCGGCCGTCGTGAACGTGCCGAGGCGGACCAGTCCGCGTCGGCACTCGGCGGCTGCGGCGAGGTCGGCACGAGCCGCCGCTTCGGCTTGGAGAAGCCGTTCGGCGTGTCGCAGGAGAAGGCGTCCCGCGGGAGTGGGGCGGACTCCACGCGGCGAGCGCTCGAACAGCAGCACGCCGTGGACGCGTTCGAGTGCGGCGATGCGCTGCGACACCGCTGGGGCCGTGTACGCCAACGCCTTTGCAGCGCGCCCGAACGAACCGCAACGAGCGACCTCCTGTACGACGATGAGTCCCTTTAGGTCCAGCATGGAGGAAGTCTCGCGATCCGTCGCCGGTCGGCGGCGGGCTCGACGAGACGGCCCTGACTGGCCGGACGAGCTCCCTAGCGGACGATTCGATAGCGAAGGTGGGTGACGGTTGGGGAGGCGATGACCTCGGTTCGCTCGAGCGCGACGCCGGCCACGCCGTCCCAGAGGTTGGCCCCGGCGCCGAGGATGACCGGGACCACGTGCAGCACGAGCTCGTCCAGCAGTCCGGCCTGCAGGTATTGGGCGGCGGCGGACGCCCCTCCGGCGATCTCGACGTCTCGGTCGCCTGCTGCCGCTTTGGCCTGCTCGAGCGCCGATTCGATCCCATCGGTGACGAACGTGAACGTCGTTCCACCCTCCATCTCGACCGGCTCGCGGGGATGGTGCGTCAGCACGAACACCGGAGCGTGGTAGGGCGGGTTGGGGCCCCACCATCCCGTCCATGTCTCGTCCCAGTCGTCACGGCCGGGACCGAACATGTTGCGGCCCATGATGTGTGCGCCAGTGCCAGCGTGGACCCTCGCCAGCATGTCTCGGTCTGCTTCACGACCTGGTTGATCGGCCGTCATCATCCAGGCGGTGAGTGGGTCGGCGCCGAGACCGAAGGGGTGTTCGAGGTCCTGGGATGGCCCGGCGGTGTAACCATCGAGCGAGACGGCGAAGTTGGCGGTGACTAGTCCCATGCTGAGGCTCTTTTCGTTGGTCTCCGGAGGTCGCCGAGGACCAGGGTGGAGATGCCAGCCGGAAAGCACAAGTTCGGATCTCTTGGCGCTGGCCACAAGGCTGGCTTCATGCTCGCCTGCGGAACATTCGATGATCCGCCCCTCGCCGCGAGGGCGCCAGTAGCGTCGCGGGACTGATGGCGATCGAGGTGGCTGCGCAACTCCCCGACCGGGTGTACGAGGGGCCGTTCGACCTGCTCTTGCACCTGATCCTGGCCGAGGAAGTGGACATCCACGAGGTCAACCTGGCGCGCATCGTCGAGGCCTACCTGGCCGAGATCGATCGGATGCGCCAGCTCGACCTCGACGTCGCCACCGAGTTCCTGCTGATCGCCGCGACGCTTGTCGAGCTCAAGGCGCGCCGCCTGCTGCCGGGCCGCCATGACATCGACCTCGACGATGAGCTGGCGCTCTGGGAGGAGCGTGACCTCTTGCTGGCGCGCCTGCTCGAGTGCAAGACGTTCAAGGACGTCTCGAGCGTGTTCGCGCGGATGGCCGACGCCGCCGATCGCTGCGTGGCACGGCGTGTCGGCCCCGACGAGCGATTCGCCGAGCTGGCGCCCGACCTGCTGGCCGGTGTCACACCGCTGCAGCTGCGTGAAGCGGCCATCGTCGCGCTCACACCCAAGCCGGCGCCGTCGATCGACCTCTTCCACGTCGCGCCCGTCCGGGTCAGCGTGGCCGACGCGCTCGTCGAGGTCGTCGACGAGCTGTCACGCGTGGGTCGCATGACGTTCGCCGCGCCTGACGTCCGCGCTGGATGACCGGCTCGAGATCATCGTGCGGTTCCTCGCCGTGCTCGAGCTGTACAAGCAGGGCGTGGTCGAGCTGGATCAGGCGGATCGGTTCGGTGAGATCACGATCGAGTGGTGCGGGGAGCCGGCGCCGGACGTCGCCGCCATGACCGTCGACCTGTACGAGGGCTGAGCCATGAGCGATCGACTCTTCGAGAACGACGACGACGACACGAAGCAGCTGCCGTCGCACGCCGAGCACCTGCGAGCGATCGAGGCCGTCGTCATGGTGGCCCACGATCCGGTACCGCCGGAGCTGCTGGCACAGCTGCTCGAGCGGTCGGTCACCGACATCGAGCGCTGGTGCCACGAGCTGGCCACCGGCTACGAGCTGCAGGACCGTGGCTTCCAGCTCGTGCGGGTTGCCGGCGGCTATCGCTACCAGACCCACGCCGACCTCGCGCCGTACGTCGAGCGCTTCTTGCTCCACGACCAGCGGACCCGGCTCTCCGGCGCGGCACTCGAGACGTTGGCCATCGTGGCGTACAAGCAGCCGATCTCACGCGCCCAGGTCGCTTCGATCCGTGGCGTCGACCCCGACGGCGTGCTGCGCACGTTGCAGGGTCGGGGGCTGATCGACGCCGTCGGACGGGACCACGGCCCGGGTCAGGCCGTGCTGTACGGCACGACGGCCATCTTCCTCGAGAAGCTCGGTCTGGACTCGGTGGACGAGCTTCCGCCGATCGCCGACTTCATCCCCGGTGCCGACGTGGTCGAGGCCCTCGAGGCCGGACTGCGGGGCACCGACTCAGGTGGGTGAGACGCCCGAGCGGCTGCAGAAGGTCCTCGCCAGTCGAGGCTGGGGGAGCAGACGGGCCTGTGAGGAGCTGATCGCCGCTGGGCGGGTGACGGTCAACGGCGAGGTGGCGCAACTTGGGCGCCGGGTCGATGCCGAGCACGACCACGTCGAAATCGACGGCGCGCCGGTCGGGATCCGCCCCGAGCTCGTCCACTACCTCCTCAACAAGCCGGCCGGCGTTGTCACGACGGCTGCTGATCCACAGGGCCGGCGCACCGTGGTGCAGCTCGTGCCCGCCGAGCCGCGCGTCTTCCCGGTCGGGCGTCTCGACGTCGACACCGAAGGGCTGCTGCTGCTGACCAACGACGGCGAGCTGGCCAACCGGCTCGCCCACCCGAGCCACGGCGTCGAGAAGGAGTACCTCGCCACCGTCGCGACCCACGGCGGTCCGGTCAGCGCCGGCGCGATCCGCCGGCTGCGCGAGGGCGTCGAGCTGGACGATGGACTCACGGCTCCGGCCCGCATCTCCCAGCCCAGTCCCGGCGTGCTGCGCATCACGATCCACGAAGGTCGCAACCGCCAGGTGCGGCGGATGTGCGAGGCGGTCGGCCATCCCGTGACGCGGCTCGTGCGAACGCGCATCGGCTCGCTGCGCGACCGCCGCCTCCGGCCCGGGACGTGGCGGGTCCTCACAGCAGTCGAGGTGCGCGATCTCGCCAGAGCCGTCGCCGCCCCCACCGGTACGCTGCGGCCGGCGAAGGCGCCGGAGCGCCCGCCGTGCCGAACCGGGTCTTCACCTCCGAACGACGCGGTCTGACCACCGTTACGCTGCGGCCCCGTGACTGAGCCGCGGGTGGCCAACATCATCGGCCTCGGGCTGATCGGCGGCTCCATCGCGCTCGCCCTCCGGGAGGCCGGCTGGCAGGTCGCCGGAGACGACGTCGACCCGTCGCGGACCGAGGAGGCGCAGCAACGAGGGTGCATCGACCGCGGTGGTCTCGATGCAGCGGCTGCCATCACGTTCGTCGCCGTTCCGGTACTTGCCGTCGCCGACCAGGTCAAGCGGGCGCTCGCCGACACGAGCGGCGTGGTGACCGATGTGGGCGGCGTGAAGGGAGCGATCGCCGCCGCCGTGGCGGATCCGCGGTTCGTCGGCGGGCACCCGATGGCCGGCAGCGAGCTCGACGGGCTCGAGGGAGCCGACGGGGCGATGTTCAGCGGCGCCGTGTGGGTCCTCACTCCGACCTCCTCGACCGCCGACGGCACGTTCTCGGACGTGGCCGCTGTCGTGGCGGAGCTCGGCGCGGAGGTCGTCGCCATGGCGCCCGACCGCCACGACGAGATGGTCGCCGTCGTGAGCCACGTCCCGCACCTCACCGCGGCGAGCCTGATGGGGGTGGCCGCCGAGCGCGCACAGGAGCATGCTGCGCTGCTGCGCCTCGCCGCCGGCGGATTCCGGGACATGACACGCGTGGCCAGCGGCCAGCCGGACATCTGGCTCGACATCTGCGCCGAGAACCGGCCGGCCATCGTGTCCGCCCTCGACACGTTGATCGGGCAGCTCGGCGAGGTGCGCGAGATCGTCCGCACCGACGCCCGGGCCGAGCTGCATGACCGCCTCCAGCGTGCTCGAGAGGCGCGGACCAATCTGCCGATCCATGCCACGCATCCCCAGGAGCTGGCGGAGGTGCGGATTCCGATCCCGGACCGCACCGGTGCGGCGGCGGAGGTCTTCACGCTGGCCGCCGAGCTCGGCGTCAACATCGCCAGCTTCGAGGTCGTCCACCTGGCCGAGAGCAACGCCGGCGTCCTCGTCGTGCTCGTCGCGGCCGACCTCGCCGACCTCTACCGCGGGGGGTTGATGGCCAGGGGGTTCCGCCCCGCCGTCACCCGCCTGACCTGAATGCCGCACCCACCCGTCGCGACTCTGCACATCTGGGTGGCCACAGTCTCAACCGGCCTTCTGGGTGGCGACAGTCCCAAATTCGGGACTGTGCCCACCCGGATCGCGGATCGGCGGGGTCCGTGAGCACGACGCTGCGGACGGCGTGGCGGCCCCTCGACGCCGTCGTCACCGTCCCGGGCTCGAAGAGCATCGCCAACCGGGCGTTGGTCTGCGCTGCGCTGGCCGATGGCCCGAGCGAATTGGCCAACGTCCCGCCCGGCGACGACACCGTTGCGATGACCGAGTGCCTCGGTGCGCTTGGTGTCCGGCTGGCCCTCGAGGGAACCGTCGTCAGCGTGGAGGGGAGTGGCGGCGTGCTCACGTCTGGAGCTGGGCGACTCGATGCACGGCTGGCCGGGACGACATCGCGGTTCGTCACGGCCGTCGCGGCCCTCTCGCCTCGCCCGGTGACTGTCGACGGCGCGCCGCCGCTGCGCCGCCGCCCCATGGCGCCGCTGCACGACGCGCTGGCGGCGCTCGGCGCCGACATACGGCCTGGTGCCGAGCCTGGTCACCTGCCGGTCACCGTGACTGGTCCGCTCGTTCGTGGTGGCGAGGTGACGTTGGCGGGCGACGTGTCCAGCCAGTACCTCACGGCCCTGATGCTGATCGGGCCGCTGCTCGAAGGTGGCCTTCGGTTGGCCCTCTCCACGCCGCTGGTCTCCCGGCCATACGTCGAGCTGACGGCGACCGTCATGGCGGGCTTCGGCGTGGACGGCGTGCTGGTCGGCGATCGTGAGGTCGCCGTCCCGAACGGGCGCTACCGAGGCACGCGATATGCGGTCGAGCCGGACGCATCGTCTGCCAGCTACCCGCTCGGCATGGCGGCGGTGGTCGGAGGGCGCATCGACGTGGCGGGCCTGCGGCCATCGTCGGCGCAGGGCGACGTGCGGTTCGCCGACCTGCTCGGTCGGATGGGCTGCACCGTCGTCGACGGCCCGGACGGACTCGGTGTGGAGCGCGACCGCCACGAGGCGCTGGTGGGCATCGACGTCGATCTGTCTGAGGCGTCCGATCTCGTCCCGACGCTCGCCGCCGTCGCGGCGACCGCGTCGACGGCCACGACGATCACCGGCATCGGGTTCATCCGCCGCAAGGAGAGCGACCGGCTGTCGGATCTCGCGGCGGAGCTGAACAAGACCGGCGCGCGAGTCGACGTGCTCGAAGACGGCCTACGCATCTCGCCGTCGCCGCGGCTGCACGGAGCGGTGCTGGAACCGCACGACGACCACCGCCTGGCGATGGCCTTCGGCGTGCTGGGCTGCGCCGTGAGCGGGATCGAGGTCGTGCAGCCGGGCGTCGTGGCGAAGAGCTGGCCGGAGTACTGGACCGTCCGGGACGCCTTGCTCTCCACCCCGTGACTGGTCCCGAGTCCTACGGGACCGACCTGCCACGATGGTTCTCCGTGCCTGCAGAGGGGCGACCTGTGGTGGCCGCGTTCGACGTCGACCGCACGGTCACGACCGGTGACTGCGTGGTCCCGTTCATGATGCGCGTCGGTGGACGCGGGCGCGTGACGGCGCGTCTCGGTCGCACGGGGCTCGTCCACCTCCCGGTACTCCTCCGGCGGGATCGGGATCGCTTCAAGGCGCTGGCCGTGCACGCCGTTTTCACCGGGCGTCCGATGGCCGACGTCGAGCGTCACGCCGACGAGTTCGCCGCCGCCGTCGCCGCCGAGAAGCTGCGCGACGACGTCGTGACCCGCATGCGATGGCACCACGAGCACGGGCATGCCGTCGTCTTGGTGTCCGCGTCGCTCGCTGTGTACCTGCGTCCGTTGGCGATGCGCCTCGGCATCATCGAAGCGGTGCTCGGCACCGAGCTGGCGGTCGCAGCCGATGGTCGTTGCAGCGGTGAGCTGCGAGGCTCCAACTGCCGGGGACCGGAGAAGGTCAGGCGTCTCCACGCCTGGCTGGAGGAGCGCTACGGGTCTCGGTCGGCCGTCGAGCTGTGGGCGTACGGCGACTCGTCGGGCGATCGCGAGCTGCTCGCCGACGCCGACAGCGCGGTGTGGGCCAAGGGCACGCTCGCGGCGGTACCGGAGCCGGTGTCGTGACCGCCGCAAGACCCGTGAGGAGATGCGAACGAGCGAGCGCCAGCGAGCAGCGACGTGCCGAGCGACCGAGCGCCAGCGAGGGAGCGACCAGACGGCCTGCGTGACCGGGGAACGCATGGCCTGCGTGGCCGGGGAACGCAGTGAAGGGGTTGATACGCACGGCCCGGCCACGACAGTGGATCAAGAACGTGCTCGTGTTCGCCGCGCCGGGTGCAGCCGGTGTGCTGGACGACTGGCCGGCCCTCGGGTACGCCATGCTGGCCTTCGTATCGTTCTGCCTCGCCGCCAGCGGGATCTACCTGTGGAACGACGCCCTCGACGTGGAGGCCGACCGCCTCCATCCGACGAAGCGCTTCCGGCCAGTCGCCGCCGGCGAGGTGAGCGTGCGGACGGCCCAGGTGGCGGGGACCGTGGCCATCGCGGCGTCGCTCGCCGTCGCCGCGGCCACGACCCATTGGAAGACCGTGGTCGTGGTCGGCGTCTACGTGGCGCTGACGATGACCTACAGCGCCTGGCTCAAGCACGTCGCCGTGCTCGACATCGTCGCCATCGCCTCCGGATTCGTGCTGCGGGCCGCCGCCGGTGCCGTCGCCGTCGCCGTGCCGATGTCGAAGTGGTTCATCTTGTGCACGGTGTTCGGTTCGCTGTTCATCGTCACCGGCAAGCGTTACGCCGAGCTGCGTGAACTGGGCGGCGGCGCGGCGGCGGTCCGCACGACGCTCGCCGAGTACTCGGTCGGGTTCCTACGCATCGTGTTGACGGTGTCGCTCGGCGCAGCGCTGGTCAGCTACTGCCAGTGGGCGTTCGAGACGTCGGAGACCTCCCACGACGACTTGCCGTTCTACGAGCTCTCGATCGTCCCGATGCTGACGGCCCTGCTGCGCTACGCACTCGTGCTCGAGCAGGGACGCGGCGCAGCGCCCGAGGAGGTCTTCGCCAGCGACCGCATCCTGCAGTTGCTCGGGCTGGCGTGGGTCGTCGTGTACGGGCTCGGCGTGTACCTGCGATGAGCGAGGAGAGCGCAGGAGCCGACGTCGACGCCGCGCTGGCGGCGACCGAGGACGTCGAAGGATGGATGACGGAGGACCAGGGAAGGCGGCTGTTCGCGGCGGCAGCTCGCTGCCCCGAAGGTGGGCGGATCGTGGAGATCGGCAGCTTCCGAGGGCGCTCGACGATCGTGCTGGCACGAGCCGCGCCGCCGGGTGCGGAGGTCGTGGCCATCGATCCGCACGCCGGCAACGACCGCGGCCCGCAGGAGCTGCGCGGCTACACCGCCGAGGCCGCTGACGACCGTGAAGCGTTCGAGGGGAACCTCGCCCGTGCCGGCGTCGCCGACCGGGTCCGCCACGTGGCCTCGTTCTCCACGGCGGCTCACGAAGCGGTGACGGGTCCGATCGATGTGCTGTACGTCGACGGCGCCCACCGGTACGCGCCGGCCCGGGCGGACCTGCGCGATTGGGGTCGACGGGTCACCGACGGCGGCACGCTGCTCATCCATGACGCGTTCTCCTCGATCGGCGTCACGCTCGCGATCGGGAGGGAGCTCATTGCCGGACGGCGGTTCCGGTACGTGGGCCGGACCCGCTCGCTCGTCGAGTACCGGGCCGATCTCGCCGCTCACGGGCGGCTGGCCAATGCCGCCCGCCAGGTCGGCCCAGCTGCCGTGGTTCGTGCGCAACGTCGCGCTCAAGGTGTTCCTGACCGTCGGTGGGCGGCACCTCCTCGAGCGTCTCGGACGTCGCGCCCCCGAGTGGCCGTACTGACCCGGGCGACTGCATGCTCCCAGGGCATTCGTCGCCGATGAGGTAGGTGAGTGCTGATGAGCGCCGCCGCTCACCTCGGTTGGGGTCGGGCGCTCACCTCGGATTCGGACGATCGGGTGCATGGCGGTTGCCGTGCACATCCTGCTCACGATCTGCGTCTCGGGCTCGTGGCCTGGCTTGATGTTCGATGACGGCCACGCGCCGTCGTCGCCTCGTCCGGCGATCGAGCTGATCGGCCTGTCCGCAACCCAGCAATCGGTGGTCAGTCATGCAGTGGGCCTGTTTGCCGAGGCGGGATTGCCCCTGCCGGCGTTGGTCGTGTACGGCAGCCAGGACCCATCGGCATGTGATGGCCACGATGGTCTGCACCAGCCCCACGAACAAGGGAGTGAGATCTTCCTCTGCTCGCCGACGGCCGACGAATGGTTTCGGAGGGTGGTGTTGCACGAGTTGGCCCATGCGTGGTCGACGATCGGCCTCCCGGTTGAGCGCCGTCATGCCTTCCAGCTGCTGCGGGGCTGGGAGCACTGGTCGAACCACCGCCACGACGAGTGGCGGGACAACGGCACGGAGCAAGCCGCGGAGATCATTGCCTGGGGCGTGTCGGACCAGGCGGCGCCGACCGTGCAGATCGACCACGACACGTGCTCCGAGCTACGCGTCGGCTATGTCACCTTGACCGGCGCCGAGCCGCTGCATGGTCTGACCACCCTGTGCGGCCCTGCGTCACCGCGGATGACGATGTCGTGAGCATGTCCAGCGCCACGTCAGGCAATGCGTACTCGACGTCGACGTCGCGACCGACGGCTAGCCTCGTCGCAGGACGCGAGGGAGACGCGGTTGCAGATTCGGTTGCTCGGCCCCGTCGATGTGGTCGGCGACGACGGATCGGTCCGTCGTTCCGGGTCGGCGCTGCGCAGAACTCTGCTCTCACTGCTGGCGTTGCGTCCGGGTCAGGTTCTCGCTTCGGATTGGCTGATGGAACATCTGTGGGGCGAGGACCAGCCGGAGTCTGGATTGCGCGCCTTGCGGTTCCACGTGTCCCAGTTGCGCAAGGAGCTCGGCGCGATCGTTCCGATCGACACCCGATCCGGCGGGTACGGCCTGGACATCTCGAGGGCCGCGGTTGACGCCCTCGTCTTCGAGGATCAAGCCCGCCAGGCACGTACCGAGATCGACGACGAGCAGGCTGTTGATCTGTCCGCGACAGCGCTTGGTCTCTGGCGCGGTGCACCGTTCGGCGATGCCGCCGAATGTTCGACGCTCGATCATGAGGCGGCCCGGCTCGAAGAGCTGCGCATCGCGGTCATCGAGCATGCGCATGCTCGCCGGCTGGCCGCCGGGGCGGGGAGTGAGCTGATCGCCGATCTGTCACAACTCGTGAAGGAGCATCCGCTGCGCGAAGGCCTGTGGTCGTCGCTGATCGTCGCCGAATACCGGGCCGGCCAGCAGGCGGAAGCGCTTCGAACCTACGAGCGGCTCCGCACCAACCTCGCCGAGTCGCTCGGGCTCGATCCATCACCCGAACTGCAGCGCCTCCAGCTCCGTGTGCTCCAACAGGACCCCGACCTGCTCGCTGTACGGGCACCCGAGGCGGGGGACACGGCGTCGCTGTTGCCGACGGGCACGGTCACCTTCCTGCTGAGTGATCTCGAGGGATCGACGCGACGGTGGGAGGAGGCACCGGCCGCCATGGCCGTGGCCGCACCGCTCTATGACGAACTGCTCGATGAGGCGATCGTCGCCCATGGCGGCATCCGGGCGGTCGAGCACGGCGAAGGTGACAGTGTGCTGGCGGCGTTCAGCCAGGCGTCTGATGCGGTTGCCGCGGCGGTCGCTGCCCAGCAGGCGTTCGCCGGCGAGCGGTGGCCTGAAGGTGGCGAGCTGCGGGTGCGGATCGTGCTGCATACCGGCGAGGCGCAGCTCGGCGACCGGCGTCACTACGGGGGTCCGACGCTCAACCGCGCGGCAAGGATCCGCGACAGCGGGCACGGGGGCCAGATCCTGGTGTCGGCGGCGACTGCGGAGCTGGTCGCTGATCGACTTCCGGCCGACACGACCCTGCTCGACTTGGGCCGACACCGTCTCCGGGACCTCGAGCGGCCTGAGCACATCTGGCAGGTGGTTCACCCTGCTCTCCCGTCGACGTTTCCTCCGCTGCGACTCGCTCGACGTGTTCCGACACAACCTGCCCGTGCAGTTGACACCGCTGATCGGGCGAACCAGCGAGATCGCAGAGGTGCGGTCGTTGCTGAGCGGTGATCGGCTCGTCACGCTGACGGGTTCGGGCGGGGTGGGCAAGACCCGCCTCGCTTCGGCTGTCGCCGCCGAGACCGTCGATTCGCACCCGGGCGGGGTGTGGTGGGTCGAACTGGCACCGGTCTCGGATCCGGACGCCGTCGGCCGCGCCGCGCTCGCCGCCATCGGCGCCCGCGAGGCGCCCGGCGCCACGCGCGATCCATCAGCTCGCCGCCGAGCTCGGCGACCAGCCATCGCTGCTGGTGTTGGACAACTGCGAGCACCTCATCGAAGGCTGCGCCACGCTCGTCGCCGGGCCTCCTGGCGGCCAACTCATCCACATCGGTGCTGGCGACCAGCCGCGAACCCCTCGGCGTACCGGGAGAGATCACGTTCAGGGTGCCCTCGTTGCCTTGCCCGAGTCCCGAGCAAACCATCGACCTGACCGCGTTGTCGAGCTACGACGCCGTGGCGCTGTTCGTGGAACGCGCTCGCCGGGCGCGACCGTCATTCACCCTCAACGACGCCAACGCCGCCGCCATCACGCAGATCTGCCACCGACTTGACGGCATCCCCCTCGCCATCGAGCTGGCCGCCGCCCGCGGCCGTCAGCTGTCCGCCCAACGCATCGCCGCTGAGCTCGACGACCGCTTCCGGCTGTTGACCGGAGGCGCCCGCACCGTGGTGGGCCGTCAACAAACCTTGGCCGCGTCGGTCGACTGGAGCCACGAACGCCTCGATGAACCAGAGCAGGCAACGTTCCGGCGACTCGGCGTGTTCGATGGACCGTTCCCCCTGGAAGCCGCCGAGGCGATCGTGGCGGTGAGCGGTGATGTCCACTCCACCGACGTGTTCGACCTCATCAGCCAGCTCGTCGACAAGAGCCTCGTCGTCGCCGACGAGGGCCTCGGTGGCGAGCCCCGCTACCGGCTGCTGGAGACGCTGCGCGCCTACGCGCTCGACCGCGTAGACGCCGCCGGCGAGCTGGACACCGTCCGCAATGCTCATGCCGCCTGGTGGGCGGACTGGCTCGAACCCCGCGGCGACATGCCCACCGACGACATCCTCGAGGAGTTCCAGGAGTTCCACGCCAACCTCAAGGCCGCCCTCGACTGGAGCGTCGACCGGCCCGAGCTGGGTCTGCGCCTGCTGGGTGGTGTCGCCAATGCCTGGAAGGATCTGGGACGCGCCGGTGATGCCATGGGCGCCGCCGATCGTCTCCTCACCGACGCCAACGCCGAGCTCCACCCTGATGAATGGCTCGCCGTCGCATGGAAAACGAGCCATCTCGTCCTCGAGGCGAGCGGCCCAACCGACGGAGTGGCGTTGCTGCGCACGCATCGAGGCGTTTGCTGCTCGCCGAGGCGACGAGCTCTATCGGCGGCTGGCACGTTGGCCGACGGGGGACTTCCCCGTCGGTGACCCATCCTGGCGCCAACTCGCCGCCGAGCGAGGTGGCGGCTATTTGAATGCCTGGGCGCCGCTGATGCTCGCGCTGCTCCTCGCAGAGGACGACCCAGTGGCGGCCGTCCCTGTGCTCGAAGAGGCGCGGGTCGCAGCGACCGCCAGCGGCATGCACTCCCTGCGGGCAATGGCGAGCTATGCCGAAGCCGAGCTGGCCTGTTCGACCGGCGATCTCGCGGTCGCGATCGACGTCGCCACGCACCTCATGCAGCATCGATCGAACCCGTTGTGGGGTGGCTTCGTCCGCCTCGTGAGCTTTGCTGCGCTCCTGACCGAGGACGAGGACGTCCTTCGACATCGCGACGGAAGCTGCCGACCTGGGGTTGCGTAGTTCTCCCGGGGCAAGAGCATGGGCCGACAAGCCACGTCATCGGCTCGGGTTGCTCCACCATCATCCCAGTGTCGTGAACGTCCATCGCGATCCGCCGCCCCCGACCTGCTCGACGCTGTGGCTCGTGGGACGGGAGGCGATCGACGCCGGCGCACCGGACGCCGCGGTCGATTTCGCTCGATATTGGGCGCTACCCCAACCGCACCCGCGCGCCGTCGTGGCCGCCATCGAGGCTGCTGCCACCAGCGACGAGGACCGCTGGCACGACGCCCTCGCCCTCGCCGTCGAACAGGGCTTCCGGCTCATCGCCGTCGACGCCCTCGAAGGTCTCGCCGTGACCGCCGCCGCAGTCGAACGCTGGACCGAAGCGCTACGGCTCCTCGGCTCGGCGCAGCGGCTCCGCGACGAGACCGGGTACAAATGGCGCTTCGCATTCGAGCAACGCGCCGTGAGCGCCGCCCGAACCATCGCTGTCGAGGCCCTCGGCAGCGATGCCGAGACTGCGGAGGCAGAAGGACGCAACCTCGACTGGCGCGTCGCCGCAGCAGACGCCCTCCGAACTCGAGGCGAACGCGCCGCCCGTCACCCGTCTGCCGTCAGCCGCCCGGCCCGCGGACGGTGAGCTTGCTCCAGGCTCCGAGGTAGATGGCATCGCGGTCGGCGAGGGGCTGGGGGATACCGACCGGAATTGCCTCGACGTCGTGGCTCGGGTCCTGGCCGGCCGGCACGACATACGTGCCGTTCGACGAGCCGAGGTCGACGACGGTCCACGATCCGTCCGCGGCACACACGAGCTGGGCATGGCGCCGGGACACGCCGGTATCACCGTCGAGGGTGATCTCCGGGTGCAGCTGGCGGCTCTGGCTGGTCCGCCCGATCAATGCCCTCGAGGAAGCCAACGCGATCGTCGACGACGAGGCAGGCGGGCACGGATGCTCGGCGAGCTGACCCTTGAGCTCGTACCACGCGTGGTCGACCTCGACCACGACGACCCATCCTTGGGCGGAGGGAGCCGCCGGCGGTTCTTCCACCGTGACGGCCCCGGTCGGCTCCGTCGTCGGCGGCGCCTGGCCGGTGGTGAAGTCGTACCCGCAGCCCTCGCAGAACAGCGCTCCAGCTTCGTTCGGCGTCCCGCAGTGCGGGCAGTCGACGGCCGGCGTGATCGGCATCGCCGGCGTGGCCGGCACGGCGACCGGATCTGGAGGCGGGCTGGTGGGCACGGGCGCCGGGGCGGCGCCGAGCCGCGTGGCGCCGCATGTGTCGCACCACTCCGGGTCCTGGGACTGGTGCCCGTTCGGGCACAGCGTCGTCTCACTCACGGCGTCGGCTCCCTGCGGATCCGCGACGTCTTCGTCGATCGGGCGTCGAGCGCCATCTCGTCGGTCTTGGCGACGTCCTTGCGCAGCCGCACAGTTCCGGTCTCCACATCGACGACGTCGACCACCTTCTCGAGCAGGCGTGTCGTCGCCTCGTTACCCGACTCGGAGGCCAGCTTCGCCGCCTCGCCGAGCAGCCGCGTCGCTTCCTCCTCGCGCCCACCGGCCCGCGCCGCCAGCCCCTCCTGGATCACCTCGCCGAGACGCGTCTGGCCCGTGTAGTGGGCGACGGCGGGATCGATCCTCGTCGTCAGGTTGGCGTCGTCGGTCCACACCGCACGCACGAGCCCCTTGGCGACCACCTGGTCGTCGACGACCACTTCGGCCCGCGCGGCCAACCGCTCGCTGCCCACCGGGGCGGTCGGGACCTTGACGGCGATGTGGAAGTCGCGCGTCTCGTCGCCCCAGGCTCCCGTCGGCACCTCGATGATGAGGTCCGAGACCCGCGTCGCCGTCGACGTCAGGTCGCGCACCTCCGGAGCGACCTGGCGCACGAACTGCACCTCGCTGCCCTGTGGTGCCCACAGCCGCAGTGCGGCGTGCGCCACGCCCCGTCCCATCGCCTCGTGCATCATCGCCTCGAAGTCGGCGGCGAGGTCTTCCGGCTGCGCCACGATGTCGACGGTCCCCAGGAGTGCGGTCGAGATCTCCCGCAGCTCGTCGACGCGCCAGTCCGAGCCGACCCCCCGGCAGTCGCACTGGAACTGGCCATGAGCCCACTGCAGGGCGTTGCGCAGGACCGCTGGTTCCTCACCCTCGATCTTGCCGTCGGTCAGCAGGATGGCGTGGCGCTGCGTCGCCGATGACATCTTGAACAGCTCGGTCGCGCTCATCAGCCAGGTCCCCATGGCCGTTGCGCCACCGGGCCGGAGCTCGTCGATGGCCTGCTTCGCGGCAACACGGTTGGCGGCGTCCATGCGCACCATGCCGGTGGACGGCGGGAAGCACATGGTGGCCGTGGTGTTGCCCGACACGACGGCGAACCAGGTTCCGTCGATCACCTCGTCGACCGCAACCTTGGCGGCATGGCGCGCCGCCTTGATCTTGCTCGACGGGAGGTCCATCGATCCCGATGTGTCGATGATCAGCATCACGGCGGCATCTGCGGCGCCGCTGCCGGCGGAACCGGCCCCGGTGCAGGTCACGGAGACGACGGCGTGCACGTCGGTCGCGTCGGCAGCCAGATACTCGTTCTGGAACACGCTGGCGGTGAAGTCGGCCATCGGTCAGATCGTCCTTTCGTTCACCGGATCGTCTGGAACGCTCGGATTGGGACTGCCGATGCGGGCCAAGACGGCGGTGATGTTGTCGTAGCCGCCGCCCGCGTTGGCGTGGTCGACCAGCGCGTCGGCGACGAAGAGCGGCTCGCTGAGGCCCGACGCCTGGATGAACGACCGCAGCTCGTCCGCCGTGCTGAGGTGGTTCCACAGCCCATCACTGCACAGCAGCATCCAGCCCGCGCCATCAAGCTCGACCGACGCGGTCTCGGGACTCGCGTTGGCGCTGTCCGCACCAAGCCACCGCGTGATCGTGTGCGACATCGGCTCAGCCTCGGCCTCGTCCCGGGTCCGCCCGATCCTGATCAGCTCGGTCCCCAGTGAGTGGTCGATCGTCAGCTGCCGCGCCTCACCGTCGTCCGGCAGCCAGTAGGCGCGGGAGTCGCCGCACCACGCCACGGTGGCGAGCGATGGTTCGACCACTGCCGCGACGAACGTGCACGAGGGTGGTTCGGGCGGGTTGCCGAGCGTCCGGGCCACGCGCACGGCTTCCTGGTTCGCCGCGGCGCAGGCACTGACGAGCTGCTCGGTCCAGTGGCCCACGGCAGCCGCAATGCCGGGCGGGGCGGCAGGCGCAGCAGCCAGCACGTCTCTGGCCGTGCGGGCAGCCGCCAGGCTGGCCTTGTCGCTGTCTGGCGCCGACGTCACTCCGTCACACACCACGAGGGCGGTTCGCTCGCCGACGACGGCCATCGCCATGGCGTCCTCGTTGCGGCTGCGTCCGACGCCCTTGTCGCAGACGCCGGCCACCAGGTCGGTCGGAGCCTCGGTGAAGTGGTCGCGCCATGACGGCTGCTTGGAGCCGCAGGTCGTGCAGAACCCGTCCTCGAACTGCGTACCGCCACATGACAAGCAGACGATGGCGCCGGGCGGCGGTTCGTCGCCCGCGATCTCCACCGGCTGCGTGTCGTCGAGGTCGGCGTCATCAGGCGCCGCTTCGACGGCGGCCGTTGGTTCGAGCTCAGTGCCGCACGACTCGCAGAACACGTCGCCGGCGGCGATCGCCTGGCCGCAGGCCGGGCACGCCTCGAGGGTGGACGTTGTCGCCTCGCTCATGTGAGCGTGCGCGGTCGCACGGTGTTGGCCCGGTCGACCAACTCGATCCGCTCGTCCTGGTCGTCGCTCAGCCTCGCCGCCGACCGGTAGGCCGACTCGAGCGCCACGCGCACGTCCGGCTCCGTCATCGTCACGCCCACGACGTGAGTGGACGGTTGATCGCCGTCGCGCACCGTCGTCGCCAACGCCGCTTCCAGGATCTCGACGTGGAGGGCGGTCCGCTCACGTGGCGGCAACCCGGCCCGCTCGACCTCGAGCGACGCCGCCGCCAGGTCGTCCGGCGTGGCCGCGCCGTCGCCCACGAGCAGCGACGCCCGTTGCCGCCGCGCTTCGCCATATGCCCTGCTGACCGGCGGGATACGCCCGAGCGCGGCGAGGGCGTCGGCAGTCCGACCGTCGGCCTGGGCCAGGCGGGCCAGACCGAACTGAGCCGCTGCGAGGTAGGCACCATCGGTCCGTGAGCACACGGCATACAGACCGGTCGCCATGTCGCGTTCGTCCGCGAGCTCGCACGCCCTCGCCAACGCCAGTTTCGGTGCCAATTCGCCCGGGACCTGTCCGTACACGGCGTTGAAGGACGAGACGGCACCTGGGACGTCGTCGGCGGCCATGGCTGCGACGCCTGTCATCCACACCGCCCGCCAGTCCCAAGGATCCATCTGCAGCAGCGACTCGCACTCGGCCCGCGCCCGCGCGGGATCACCGGCCCGGAGCGCGGCGTCGGCCCTGGCCAGGCGCACGGCGGCGCTCTGCTCGGGCGCTTCGTCCAGCAGTTCCAGCAGTCGCGCCGGGTCGTCGGATGTCACGCCGGCCAGCCACGATGCCATCGGATCGGCGGTGTCG
Source organism: uncultured Acidimicrobiia bacterium (assembly GCA_963774635.1). GTDB lineage: Bacteria > Actinomycetota > Acidimicrobiia > Acidimicrobiales > Ilumatobacteraceae > JALZMG01. The sequence goes on along the minus strand of CAVZFS010000020.1, from coordinate 77,540 downwards.
ACACGCAGCGCGGGCAGCTCGGCCCAACCGAGCTCGTCGCTCGAGATGGCCGGCGTCTCGAAGTACGTCGACGGCACAGCGCGGAAGTCGCCGTCGTCGCGGGACGTGACCTCGCGCAGGACGCCGAGCAGCTGCTCGCGCAGCTCGTCAGCGGACTGGAACCGGTCCTCGGGCGCGGCCGCCGTCGTGCGCAACATCAGCCGGTACAGGGAGTCGTGCTCAGCGAACAGCGGGACCTGTTCCGGCGTCGGCAGTGAGGAGACGTACTGACTCGTCGATCCCTTGAACTCGAAGACCAGGACGGCGAGCGTCCGACCCACCGTGTAGATGTCCGAGGCGATCGTCGTGCCGTCGCGCGCCACCTCCGGTGCCTGGAATCCGACGGTCCCGTAGATCGGCGTCTCATCGTCCCCGATCTGGCGCACCCCGCCGAGGTCGATCAGCTTGACGCTCTCGCCGACCTGGATGACGTTGGCGGGCTTGAAGTCGCAGTACAGGAGCCCGCTCGTGTGCAGGTACGAGAAGGCCGGCAACACCTCGATCATGTAGGCGATGGCCTGATCGACCGGGAGCGGTGAGTACGCCCCGCCCTGCTGCTGGGACCGCTGCTTGACGAGATCGTTGAGCGACGTGCCTCCGACGTACTCCATCACGATGTAGGAGGCGCCGTCGGGCGCAGTGACGAAGTTGTAGATCTCCACGATCAGCGGATGCTCGACCTCGGCGAGGTACTGCTTCTCGGAGACGGCGGCGCGGAACGCGTCGGGGTCGCCGCTGTTGAGAAGACCCTTGAGCACGACCCAGCGACCGTTCACGTTGCGGTCGCGGGCGAGGTAGATCCAGCCCATGCCGCCGTGTGCCAGGCAGCCGGCGACCTCGTACTGGCCGCCGACGAGCATCCCCGGCTGCAACCGCGGGTCGAAGTCGAAGGGCGTGCGGCATTTCGCGCAGAAGCCCTTCGTACGCCCGGGCTGATCGCCGCGGGCCCGTCCGACCGCGGCCTGGCACTGGGCGCAGAACCGCTTGTGCTCGGCGACGACGGCGGGGTCCATGAGGGCTGCCGACGGGTCGATGGTGGGCACCGGGGGGACCGCCACGAGCCCGGCGCCGAGGCTGGTCGAACCCGGGCGCCGCCCGCCGAGGCGCTGTGTGCGGCGGCTGCCCGTCGCCCGCTGCGAGCCCAGCGGAACGGTCCCGAGCCGCGAGCTCGTCACCCGGCCACTCGCCGTCCGGGCCGACATCGGTGCGCCCGACCCGACGGCCACGGAACCGACGGCGGCGGAACCGGCGGCGGAGGTCGCGACGGATGGTGCCCCGCCGACGGGCGCCGCGGACGCGGCCATCCCGCAGACGTCGCAGTAGCCGTCGAGGATCTGCCCGGTGCAGCCGGGTTGCGTACAAGCGGTCAAGGATGACTCCTCACGTGCGAGCGAGCGAGAGCCAGCGAGCGAGCGGCCCGACGCGGCCTGCGTGGCCTGGGAACGCAGTGAACGGTCATGTTCAGCCCACCCCGTGCATCATCGTGTTGACCGTACGGACGTAATCATCGACCTGGGATTCGGCCGAGGCGACATCGCACGGGGCCGACCAGAGTGTGTCACGGGCCACGGTGTACAGCGGATCGAGCGCCTCGTGCTCGGCAAGCCCGGCGCTGGCGGCCTTGTCACGGAATCCCTGCAGCAGCCCGCGCAGCTCGTCGCGGCGGGTCAGTGGCGCCTGGAAGCGGCGCGCCGCCTCGTCCAGTGCGGCGCCCACGCGGTCGGTCTGCTGCAGCCACGCTCGCACGGGTGCTTCCACGGCCGGCCACGGACGGTCGCGGACACCGTCGGGCGGGGGATCGATGGCGGCGACGGACGGGACGGCCAGCGGGGGTGCGCCGGCGATCTTGGCCCGGCACGTGTCCGCCAGCGTCCGCACGGCCGCCTCCTTGACGGCGAGGTCGGCGAGGAGTGACACCGCCGTATCGAGCTTGACGAGCAGCCGTTCACGCTCGGCTTCCGCCGCATCCAGGCGAACTCGCGCCGCGGAGGCGCGGGTCGCCAGGTCGGCGGGCGGGCGAACGCTGCGGCTGTGGCGGCCCGCTTCGGCCTCCAACTCGGCCACGTGGCGGACCTCCTGGCCGAGGCGAGACGCCGCCTGCGCGGCGTGGCGGAGATCCTCGTCGAGTGACAGCCACCCCTCGGCGGTGGACGCGGCCTGCTGGCGCTCTGACTCGAGCTGCGTGCGCAGCCGCTCGACGAGCGCGGCGAGGAACGCCATCGCATCGGCGAGGTCAGGTGCCAGCACCTCACCGGCGTCGGACGTGATCGGCGACCACGCCGAGGCCAGGGCGGCAGCCCGCTCTCCTCCGCCCGCGCCGGCGACGCCGTCCCACCGCTCGGTGCGCTCGGACACGGCCCGCCACAACGCGAACGCAGCAGCAACGTCGGCCCGCTGGGCGTCCGTGCCGGACGCCTGCGCGTCCTGTTCGAGATCGAGCAGTTCTGAAGCGACCGCTGCCACCCACGCGTCGAGCTCGGCGGCGATCGCCGCCGCAGCGTCACGGTTGAGGGATGTACCGGCCGGCGGGAGCGCTGGCGTGCTCACTGCTCTCGGCCGTAGACCGCATCCGGCGGCGCCGGCGGCGCCTCATTCTCGATCGCCGACCCACTCTTGGTACAGCTCGGTCCAGCGGCCGTCCTCGCGCATCTGCTCCAGCACGCCATTCACGAACTGCACGAGGTCGACGTTGTCCTGGTTGACGCCGATGCCGTACGGCTCCTCGGTGAGCGCCTCGCCGACCAACTCGAGGTTCGGGTCCTGGGCCGCCAGGCCGACGAGCAGCGTGTCGTCGCTGACCACGGCGTCGGCCCGGCCCTGCTGCATGGCGACCAGGCAGTCGGTGGTCTCGGTCTCCGCAACGAGCTCCACGCCCTCGTACTCGGGCTTGCTCATCTCGTCGAAGGCCGTGCCGCCCGCCGTCACGCACACCCTGGCGCCGGCGGCGACGAGGTCCTGGACGCCGGTGATGCCGGAGCCTCGGTGGGCACGAGCACCTTCTGGCCGGCGTCGTAGTACGTGGACGAGAACCCGATGCGCAACCAGCGGTCGCAGTTGATCGTCATCGTGTGGGCGACGAGGTCGACCTCCTCGTTCTCCAGGGCGGGCAGGCGCTCGGCGAAGTTCATCACGCGGTACTCGATCGGCAGAGGGTCGACATCGCCGAAGATGGCGCGGGCCACCTCCTCGAGGATCGCGATGTCGAAGCCTTCGAGCTGGCCGGTCTGCGGGTTGAGGAAGCCGAACTGCAGGGTGCCCGCCGAGACGCCGACTCTCAGCCGCCCGTTGGCCTGGATCTCCGCCATCGTCGACCCTGCTGGCATCTGCGCCGGGCGGCGGCAGCGCGCCGTCGGGGGCGTAGGAGCGGGTGGCGTCGAGGTCCGCCTCCTCCGTCCGTGCACTCGGGTGGGGGCGTCGCTACTCGGTGGTGGTTGTCGGTGGCGCCGTCACTTCGGGCGGCGCGGCGAGCTGCGGCGCGCCACAGGCCGTGATCGTCGCCAGCACGAGCAGGGCAAGGAACGGGCGACGCATCACCGGTACTCCCGGAGCCGTTGGCCGAAGCCGACGACGACCGTCGCCGCGGCGAGCAGCCCGGCCGCCAGGACGAACCACCGCAGGACCTCCAGCGGCCCCTTGGCGTCGTCGAACCCGGCTGCCGCCGCCGCGGCCGCGTCGGTGCGGGCGTCGCCGACCTGCGTTCGTGAAGGCGACGAAGGTGGCGGCAACCGATCCGGTTGCCAGCTCGACGGCATCGTCGTAGTTCCCGCCGTCGTCGAGCGCCCTGACCTCCTGGTGGACGGTTTGGTACGGAGCCCACAGGTCGGCGAAGCAGTCGCCGGTCGCTGCTGCACGCCTCGTCGACCGCCGCCACGACCTCGGCGTCCGCCAGCTGCCAGTCCGCCTCGTTGGCGGCGCCGTTGCCGCGGTTGATCAACGTCAGCGACTCGGCGCTGCGGGCGTCGAAGGCGGCGGTCCGCGCCCGGGAGAGGGCATCGGCGCCACGCAGCGACGTGTCGACCGTGTTCCGGACGTCGCTGCCGGTCGTCGCCACGACCGCAACCGTCCACACGAGAGCCGCCGCCACGAGCACCGCGCCGATGGCGATCGGGACGTTGACCAGGCGGCGGGTCCGTCGCATCAGGAGCAGCGAGGCCAGCAGCAGAGCCACGAGTGCGACTGCCAGGAGGATGACCGCGATGGCGCCGTTGCGGGTCGACTCGGTCAACGAGTCGTTGAGGCGGTCCCTGCTCGCCACATCGACCGCATCGATCGCCGGAAGGAAGTCGGTGCGCAGCAGGTTCGAGGCCTGCCGTTGGTACGAGGCGCCGACCGGGAACCCTTGGCGGTTGTTCGCCCTGGCCTGCTCGACGAGTCCGGCGTAGCGCACGAGGGTGTCGTTGGCGATGGCGAGGTTGGGGAGATCGGACGTCGTCGCCCGCTGTGCGACGTCCGCGAGCAGCGCGGTGGCGTCACCGAGCCGCGCCTCGTAGTCGACTTGCTGGTTCGCCGACTCCTCACTCCCACCCAGGAACGAGGACGCGGCGATGGCGTCCGCCTCGACCGTGGCCGTCCGGATCTCCTGGAGATCGACGAGCTGTTGGGCTTCCGTGCCGGCGCCGTTCAGCGACCCGGCGCGAGCGACGATTGCCGCGGCTGCGACGACTGCACACAGTGCGCAGATCGCCGTGACCACGGCGGCGGTGAGGCGGAAGCTGCCCGGAGTCGAGCGCGGCGACAGCGCGGCGCGCAGTCGGTGTGGCGTGGAGGCGACAGGAGTGAGCGGGCTACTCGTTGCCGCCACGTTCGTGCGTTGCACGGATCCTTCCTCTCCCGGGAGGACGCAGCATACGAGCGAGGGAGCCACACGGTACGGTCGCCATCGTGAGTGCCGGCGGGCGGACCCTTCTGACGGGGTGGGGGCGGACCAGCCCGTCGTCGACCGAGGTCGTGACGGCCGCGGCGGGAGATCGGGAGGCGCTCAAGGCTGCCGTCAAGGCGCTTCCCCCGCGTGGCGGCATCCCCCGTGGGCTCGGGCGCTCGTACGGCGACTCGGCGCAGAACGGCGGTGGCGTCGCCCTGCGCCTGCTCGCATCACCCCAGGATGTCGTGATCGACACGGCGGCGGGCACCGCCACCGTCCCGGCCGGACTCGGAATCGATGACCTGCTGCGACTGATCGTTCCTCGCGGGTGGTTCGTCCCGGTGTCGCCGGGAACACGGTTCGTCACCGTGGGCGGAGCGCTCGCCAGCGACATCCACGGCAAGAACCACCACCGCGAGGGTTCGTTCGGCAACCACGTCCATCGGATGTCGCTGCTGCGTGCCGATGGGGAGGTCGTCGAGCTGTCGCCGGAGCAGGACGCCGAGTTGTTCTGGGCGACGATCGGGGGCATGGGGCTGACCGGGGTCATCCTCGACGCGACGATCGACCTCATCCCCATCGAGACGAGCCGCTGCGCCGTCGACACGGACCGCGCGCCGGACCTCGACACGCTGCTCGAGCTGATGGAGGACGGTGACCGGTACTACCGCTACTCAGTGGCGTGGATCGATCTGATGGCTCGTGGACGTGGCCTCGGGCGCAGCGTGCTGACGCGTGGCGAGCACGCCGAGGTCTCGCAGTTGCGGCCGCGGGATGCCGTCGATCCGCTGGCGTACGAGCCGCGCCAGCTGATGGCCGTGCCGCCGGTGGTCCCGGGCCGTGGCGTCGTCAGCCACCTCACGATGGCGGCCTTCAACGAGGTGTGGTTCCGGGCGGCGCCGGTTCGTCGCGTCGCGCAGATCATGTCGATCTCGCGCTACTTCCACCCGCTGGACTTCGTCGGCTCGTGGAACCGGCTGTACGGCGGCCGCGGCTTCTTGCAGTACCAGTTCGTCGTGCCGTTCGGCGAGGAGACCACGCTCCGGCGGGTCGTCGAGCGCCTGGCGGCGTCGGGCACGGCCAGCTTCCTGGCGGTGCTCAAGCGGTTCGGCCCGGCCAACCCGGCGCCGCTCAGCTTCCCGCGGCCCGGCTGGGCGCTGGCCCTGGACATCCCGGCGTCGGCGCCGGCGGTGGCGTCGCTGTTGCACGGGCTGGACGAGCTGGTGCTGGAGGCCGGCGGGCGTCACTACCTGGCCAAGGACGCCTGCACGACTCCCGCCGCGATCCGCAGGGGGTATCCGCGGCTGGCCGAGTGGCGGGCGGTTCGCGATGCCGTCGATCCGGCCGGCGTGTGGGCCAGCGATCAGAGCCGGCGGCTCGGATTGTTGGAGGCCTGACGTGAGAAACCCGTCTCCGACCGCAAGCGAGCGAGCGCCAAGCGAGCGAGCGGCCCGACGCGGCCTGCGTGGCCGGGGAACGCAGTAATGCAGAATGCGCTGGGGGAGGTGCAGACCATCGTCCTGCTCGGTGGCGGCAGTGAGATCGGGCGGGCCATCGTCGAGGCGTTGGCATCGCCGTCGACGCGGACCGTCGTGCTGGCGGCGCGCCGTCCCGACGAGGTGTCCGCAGGCTCGCTGCAGCGCGACGGCTTGACCGTCGAGACGGCGCGCTTCGACGCTGCGGACGTCGACTCGCACGACCCGTTCGTGCGCGAGCTGGTCGCCCGCCATGGCGACCTCGACGTGGTCATCCTGGCGTTCGGGCAACTGGGCGACCAGGCGTCGCTGGAAGCCGACCCGGCGCAGGCGGCCGAGCTGGTGACGGTCAACTACACGGGCGCGGTCAGTGTGTCGCTGGCCGTCGCTGCGCAGTTCCGCCGCCAGGGCCACGGCCGGCTGGTCGTCCTGTCCAGCGTGGCGGGGGAGCGGGTGCGCAAGGACAACTACGTGTACGGGTCCTCGAAAGCCGGGCTCGACGGCTTCGCCCAGGGGCTGGGCGACGCGCTGGTCGGCACCGGTGCCAGTGTCCTGGTCGTGCGGCCGGGGTTCGTCCACTCCCAGATGACGGCGGGCATGAAGGCCAGGCCGTTCGCGACCACGCCGGCAGCCGTCGCCAAGGCGACCGTCGATGGCCTGCGCAAGGGCCGCAGGACGGTCTGGGTGCCGGGCACGCTGCGGCCCGTCTTCACGGTGTTCCGCCATCTGCCCGGATCGGTGTGGCGTCGCATGCCGTCCTGAGCGGGAGGCGGCGAGGGAAGCGCCAGCGACGAGCCGCACGCCGAGCGAGCGAGTTTCGAGCGAGCGAGGCCATCATCACGGACAGAAGGATGGATTCTTGGCGTAGAGGGTCGCTTGGCCGTCCTCCCAGGTGCCGACGACACAGAACTCGTCGCGCAGGACCTGGTTCGGGGCGTCGGAGCCGTAGTCGACGGATGAGTTGGGCTCGGTCCAGCCATCCCACAGACCGGTCAGCACGACCCAGTCCGCCGAGGCGACGTCGGCGGCGAGGCTCGACCCTTCGGCGTTGGCCAGGCCCGGATCCATCTCGATGTAGTACGTGGCCGGATCGAGCTCGGGCAGCAGCCAGTAGATGAACGCATCGCTGTACCAGGTGCGGCGCAGGTCGTTCGGGCCGACCAGCAGCCTCTCACCCGGCTGGGCGAGCGCGTCGAGCTGGTCGACCGCCGCCTGCACGGCGAGATACGCCTCGCGGTCGCCGAGGTAGAAGTAGCGGTCATCGCGCTCGACGCGGAACGGGCTCGCCACCTGACCGAGCCCGATCCGTGTGTGCAGGATGTAGTAGCGGAACGTGAACAGGGCCGTCACCACCAACGTCAGGACGAGGGCGAAGGCCCCTCCGACGGCGACGGCGCGACGGCGATCGACGGTTGGCCAGACCCTGGCGACCAGCTCGGTGACGGTGGCGACGGAGAACGGGAACGCCACGCACGTGACCCACAGGAGGTGGGCGGAGTCCGGTCGTTGCAGCGCCTGCGGAAGGATCCCGACGCCGACGAGGGCGACGGCAAGGAGCACCGTTGCCCGGCCGGTCGGACCCGCGCGACGGCGGTTCCAGATGGCGAAGATCAACATGGCCGCCGTGCCGAGCAGCATGACGAAGAACCACACGAAGATCGTCTGCGACGCCGACAGTGCGGGCACCTTCCACCATGGCGGGATCTCCTCGGCCACCGCCTGCAGCGCACCGTCGAGGTGGTCCCACGGCGGTGGGCGAGGCAGCTCGCGTCCGTCGCGGAGACGGAACACGGGGTCGAGCACCATGCCCTCGAAGGCGTTCGCCGGACCCGCCATGAACAGGTGCACCCAGATCGGCAGCAGCCCGACCACGGCGCCGAGCAGGACCGGGCGGCGGCCCACGCGGTCTCGCCACAGCAGCCAGCCGAACACGAGCCCGACGGCGATGACGAGGTCCGGGCGGAAGCTCAGTGCGAGTCCCGCCAGCACCCCGGCGGCGATCCACCAGTTCCGTCCGCGACCGACCGCAGCGAGCCGGTTGGCGCGCAGGGCGAACACGACGCTCCACAACGTGAGCGCGAGTCCCCCGTTCCACGCCATCGCGGTGAGCGCCACGGGCGTCATCACGTAGAAGACGGCGAGCGCGGCGACCCCGGTGGCCGCGGCTCGGCCCCACGCTCTGGCGAGCGCGAACAGCCCGAAGATGATCCCGAGGTGCTGGAGCAGGCCGAAGGTCCGTTCGGCGGGCAGGGAGTACCCGAAGACCTCGTACCAGCCGGTCAGGATGTGCAGCGACCCGGGCCCGTAGAGGTGCAGGAAGTCGACGTTGGGGACGTCGCCCTGGGCGATGCGCTCGGGGAAGTAGAGCATGAAGCCCTCTTCCATCGTCCCGCCGGTGAAGCGGTAGAGCCCGCGCAGCGGGATCGCCACCAGCGCCGCGACGATCGCGATGCCGACCCACGTCCCGATGGCGCCCTTCGAACGGCGTCGCAGGCCGCCCGAGCCACCGAGCACAAAAGCGGTCGGGTCGTCGCCCTCGTGTGGATCGACGACCACCGCCCGAGGGAGGGTCGCCGCGTCCACGAGAGGGGCAACCTACCTGGCCGTCAAGTCGACAGCCGATCGGGCGAGCACGCCGGCCGTCGGAGCGCGCCGGACGGCTCGTCAGCCGCCGGCCGAGGGGAGCTCGACCCGGCCGTGCTCGTCGGGGATCTCGGCGAAGCGATGGGCTGCCCAGTCGGCCTTGGCGCGGTCGATCTGCTCCTGCGTCGAGGCCACGAAGTTCCACCAGATGAACCGCCGCCCGAGCGGCGCTCCGCCGAACGTCATGATCCGCGACCGGCGCGATGCCGTCACGATCGCATCGCCGGGATCGACGACGGCGAGGTGACGCTCGGGCACGGGCTGGCCGTCGACGTTGACGGCTCCTTCGATGACGAGCACCGCCCGCTCGGCGTGCTCACGCGGAAGGGCCAGCCGGGCGTTGGCGTCGAGATGGACGTCGGCGTGGAACAGGGGTGATGCGCCCACCACTGGTGACGCGGCACCGAAACCGGTGCCGACGAGCAGGCGCACGTGAGCGCCGCCGTCCTCGGCGGCGGGTAGCTCGGCGGCGCCGGCGTGCTGGAACCCGGGATCGCTCTCCTCGACGTCGTCCGGCAAGGCCACCCACGTCTGCAGGCCGCCCAGCCGCCCTGCGATGGGCCGGCTCGCCGGCGGGGTGCGCTCGCTGTGGGCGACCCCTCGCCCGGCCGTCATCCAGTTGACGCCGCCGGGCTCGATCTCCTGCACGGCGCCGGTCGAGTCGCGGTGCAAGAGGGCGCCTTCGAACAGATACGTCACGGTGGCCAGCCCGATGTGTGGGTGTGGCGGCACGTCCGCGCCGTCACCCGGCGCGAGGTCGTCGGGACCCATGAGGTCGGCGAAGATGAACGGACCGACCATCCGTCGGTCCCGGTACGGAAGCAGCCGGTCAACCTCGCCGGCGGCGCCGGCGATGCGCCTCGCGCGTGGTGCGATGATCCGCTCGATCGTCATGCCAGGTTCTCATCCCAGCGGTTTGACACCGCCGGGTCCGTAGGTTTCGATGCGCCGATGCCCGACGTGGTCATCGGTCCCGATGATCCTCGCGCCGATGACGTCGTGATGTTGCTCGAGCAGCATCACGAGTTCGCGCTGTCGTGCTCACCTCGGGAGTTCGTCTTCGCCCTCGACGTCGATGGGTTGGCGCAGCCGACCGTCACGTTCTGCACCGCACGACGAGACGGTGAGTTGCTCGCCGTGGGCGCGCTGATGGAGCTCGACGTCCAGCACGCAGAGATCAAGTCGATGCACACGTCGGGTGCCGCGCGCGGCCAGGGCATCGGAGCGGCCATGCTCGAGCACCTCCTCCAGCTGGCTCACCAGCTGGGCTACCGGCGGGTCAGCTTGGAGACCGGCTCCCAGCTCGAGTACGAGCCGGCGCGAGCGCTGTACACGAGAGCCGGCTTCCGGCCGTGCGGGCCGTACGCCGGCTACCCCGACAGCGGCCACAGCGTCTTCATGACCCTCACGCTCTGAACGGGTCGCACGTGGTCGCGCGATGAGAGATGAGCGCCGTAGTGCCACTCATCGCTCAGTCGGGCGGGCGCGTGAGCGGTCGCGTGCCACTCATCGCTCATCGCGTCGTCGGGCACGGGGTACCGCCGTGGATCGGGACCGACCGGTACGCTCTCCCGTTCGTGATCGAGACGCCGGCGCCGGCGCTCCTGACCGCCGGCGAACCGGGATCGACGGCCGCTCCACCGACCGACGACCGGCGCTGGGTCGATCGTCATCCCGCCTGGACCATCGTCATCGCCGCGCTCGTCGTCGGTCTGCCGCTCATCGCCGCCGTGATCGCGCTCCGCGCCGAGCGGTGGTTCCCTGTGCTCGACCTGGCGATGACGGAGTTCCGGGTCCGCGACGTCTTCACCGCCAACAACCCCCTCATCGGGCTGCCCGGACGTATCGGCGAGTATCCCGACCAGGGCAGCCATCCAGGCCCGCTCAGCTTCTACCTACTGGCGCCGACGTATCGGATCCTCGGCTCGTCGTCGTGGGCCCTCGAGACGGCAACCGTTGTCATCCATCTGGCTGCCATCTCCACCGCGCTCTGGATCGGCCAGCGCCGTCTCGGGTGGAAGGGCGTCGCCGCAGTTGCCGCCCTCCTCGCCCTCGCGATCCGCGGCTACGGCCAGGTCCTCCTCACCCAGCCCTGGAACCCGTACCTGCCGCTGCTGGCCTGGCTGCTCGTGCTGCTCGCCACGTGGGCCGTGCTCTGTGGCGACCACCGGATGCTGATCCCGCTCGTCGTCGCGGCGACACTCTGCGCCCAGACCCACGTGCCCTACCTGCCGCTCGGCGCCGGGCTGACCGTCGTCGCGCTCGTCGCCACGCTCATCGGGCTGCGCCGGACGCCGGCCGACGAGCGCCCAGCTGTCCGCCGCAGCCTGGTGTGGAGCGTGGGCATCGGCGTCGTGCTGTGGATCCCACCGCTGCTGGATCAGCTGACCAACCAGCCGGGCAACATCCGCGAGCTGGCCGACCACTTCGGATCGCCCCCGGAGCCGGCCATCGGCCTCGGCGAGGGGCTGCGCATCATGGGTCGCCACCTCGACGCGTGGTACGGCCTCGGGACCCAATTCATGGGCACCGAGCGGTTCGTCGACACGGCGTCGGCCTGGCGTGGCGCTGTCACGATCCTCGTCTGGGTCGTGGCCGCCGTCGTTGCATTCCGGATCGGCTCGCGGGCTCTCCGGGCCCTGCACGTCGTCATCGGCGTGGCCCTGCTGCTCGGCACCGTGTCGACGGCGCGGATCTTCGGGCGGCCGTGGTTCTACCTGACGCTGTGGGCCTGGGGCATCACGACATTGCTCGTCGGCGCCGTCCTGTGGACCGCGGTCGCCGCATACCGCCACCGCCGTCCGTCCCGGGACGCCGCGACGTACGTCGCTGTCACGGCCGCCGCCCTTGCGCTCGTGGTCTCGTTGGCGACCACGGTCGCATTCGCCGCCGACGCCGAGCACCCCGAAGCGCGGTTGAGCACGGCGGTGGGCAGCCTCGCCGGCCCTACCTACGACGCCGTCGTCGCCGGAGTCGGTGCGGCAACGGGGGAGGACGGTCGCTACGTCGTGCGCTGGAGCGACGCCGCTGACATCGGCAGCCCTGGCTTCGGACTGCTCGACGAGCTCGAGCGACGTGGACTGGACGTCGCCGCCGACGAGTACTTCCGAGTCCCGGCGACCGAGGACCGCACGCGACCGCGCGCCGAGGCCGACGCCCAGATCCACCTCGCCACGGGCGGGTACGTCGAGCTCTGGCGAGCCGTCCCGGAGGCCGTCGAGGTCGCTTCGTACGATCCCCGCACCGATGCGCAGCGGGCGGAGTACGCGACCGTCCGCGCCGCATTCATCGAGCGTCTCGAGGCAGAAGGCCTCGCCGACCTCGTCCCACTCGTCGACACCAACCTGTTCGGCATGTCCATCGACACCCGGCTCTCGGCGGCGGACCAGCGCGACCTGGGGCGCCTGATCGAGCTCGGTCAGCCGATGGCCGTCTTCGTCGCCCCACCACCCTCCGACGACGACCCGACGGCGCTGTGACGGCGACGACGTCGTCGACCGTGCAGCCCGCCGTCACGGCGAGCCGGTACGCCACTCCGCCGGCCTGGCTGATCGTCGCCGCGATGACCACAGCAGTCGTCGTGTTCTCGACGATTCGCGGCCTCGTCCGTGGCTTCGAACCGATCGGCGACAACGCGTTGATCGAGCTGCGGGCGTGGGACGTCTTCACGTCCGACCGCCCGTTGCTCGGCACGTGGTCGTCTGCATCCGTCGCCACCGGTCTGGACGTCAACCACCCGGGTCCACTGCTGTTCGACTACTTCGCGCTGCCGGTGCGTCTGCTCGGCGGTCGATTCGGCCTCGCCCTCGGCGCGGCGGTGCTCAACCTCGGTGCGTTGTGGGCGAGCGTCCTCGTGGCCCGCCGCATCGGCGGTGCGACGATCGCGCTGGCCACGGCCGTCGCCGCGGCCGTCCTGACGTGGGCGATGGGCAGCGAGCTGCTGTTCGATACCTGGCAGCCGAACATCCTCGTGCTGCCGTTCTTCTGCTTCCTCGTCCTCATGTGGGCGGTCTGGTGTGGGCACGCCGCGGCGCTGCCCTGGGCGGTGCTCGTCGGGTCGCTGTGCGTGCAGGCGCACCTCAGCTACCTCTTCCTCGTCCCAGCCCTGCTCGCCGGTGGGGTGGTCGCCCTGATCGTCCGTGACGGCCGCCAGACGTGGTCCCGTCACAGTCGACCCCTTGTGATCGCCGTCGCCGTCGGTGTCGTGGCGTGGGCTCAGCCGCTGTGGGAGCAGTTCACGTCCTCGGGCGAGGGCAACCTCAGCCGCCTCCTCGACTCGTCCGGCACCGAGAGCAACGGCGTCGGCGTCGCGGTGCGGATGATGTCGGCGGTGCTCGCCCTGCCACCGTGGTTCGGTCGCCCCGGCTACGACTCGGCGATCCCGATCTCACCGTGGACGGATGCCGGCGGTCGGCGCCGGATCGACCTCGACGCCCTCCCGGTGTTGCCGCTTGGGATCGTCGGGCTCGTCGTGCTCGCCGCCGTGCTGATCGCCGCGTTCGTGCTGGCCCGTCGCAACGGCGATGACGTCACACCGCCCGGCGTCGTGCTGATCGGTGTGGCGCTCCTCGCCGCGCTCTTCACCGCCGCGATCACGCCCGTCGATCCGGTCTTCGGCATCGTGCCGCACAAGGTGCGCTGGCTCTGGGCGCTCGGCGCCTTCATCGCGGCCGTCATCGTGGGGGCGCTGCTGCGTGCCGCGGAGCGACGTTCCACCGTCACGGCGACACGAGCATCGTGGGTCGCTGTCGCTGGCGCCGTCGTCGTCTCAGTGCTGACGGTCCCGACGTACCGGGCGGTGGCGGGCCCTGTCGACCAGCCGGAAGCGTGGCCAGTCGCTGCCGCGCTGCGTGACCAGCTCGGACCGCTCGAGGATGCCGGCACGGTCTTCGTCGACCTCGAAGGGATCGTCTTCGCCGAGCCCTACTCGTGGGCGTTGATGGCCGAGTTGGCGCGACGTGACGTTCCATTCCTCGTCGCCAGCGACGGAGACGTGCGGCAGGTCGGAGACGCCCGACGGTTCGACGGTCGCGCCGACGTCCGGGTCTTCTACCGGAGCGGACCAGAGGCCGAAGTGGTCCCGCCCGGTGCGACGCGTCTCGCCTACGTGGCGGCCCGCGAGGACGCCGACGCCGTCGCAGTCTTCGTGGAGCCGTTCGCGGATGGCTGACGAGATCTCCGTTGAGATCGTGCTGCCCGTCCACAACGAGGAGCGGGTCGTCGCTGGCAGCGTCGAGCGGCTGCACGCCTACCTCTCGAACGGCTTCCCGTTTAGCTGGCGGATCGTTATCGCCGACAACGGTTCGACCGACTCGACGCGCTCGATCGCCCGCCAACTCGCCGAGCGGCTCCCGTCTGTGGACGTCGTGGAGGTCCCGGACCCGGGGCGGGGGCGAGCACTGAAGGCGGCGTGGGGTAGGTCCACCGCCGACGTCGTCGCCTACACCGACGTCGACCTCTCTACCGCGCTTACGGGACTGCTGCCGCTCGTCGCCCCGCTCGTCTCGGGACATTCGGACCTTGCCATCGGCTCGCGACTGAGTGCCGGCTCAGTGGTCGCTCGAGGGCCGAAGCGTGAACTGATCTCGCGTCTGTACAACCTCTTGCTACGCGTGGTGTTCGCAGTGCGTTTCCGCGACGCACAATGCGGCTTCAAGGCAATGCGCACGGATGTTGCCCGCTGCCTGCTGCCGGCCGTGCGGGACGACGAGTGGTTCTTCGACACGGAGCTGCTGCTGCTCGCCGAGCACAACGGACTGCGCGTCCACGAGGTGCCCGTCGACTGGGTAGACGATCCGGACAGCCACGTCGATGTCGCCGCCACGGCGCGTGCCGACCTACGTGGCGTGCGGCGCGTGCTCTGGACGTTTCTGCGCGGCGACGGCCAGGTCGAACTCGGCTCCCTCGAACGCGTACCGCCAGTCGACGACTTCGGCCGTCAGGCAGTCTCGTTTCTCGTCATCGGTTCCGTGTCGACGCTGGTCTCGCTCGTGCTGTTCCTGGTGCTTCGCGAGCCATTGGGACCACTGTGGGCAAACGCCATCGGGCTCGCCGCGACCGCCGTCGTCAACAACTGGGCCAACCGGCGCTGGACCTTCCGACGCCGCGGCGGTGTCGGCGCGAGATGGCACGTCGCCGGAGCGGCAGCAGTGTTCGCTGTGACCCTGGCGGTCTCCACGATCGGCCTCGTCCTTGCCGAGGGCGTAGCAGCCGAGGTCGCCGTGCTGCTCGTCGTGTGGGGACTAGCCGGCCTGTTCCGGTTCACGGTGCTGCGCCGCTGGGTGTATCCGCGGCGCGCTGCCGATCGTCGCCGCTGAACAGCACGATCAGCAGCGACACCGCAGCGAACAGCCCGACGCGGTGCAACCGCTCGAAGCGCACCGGCCAGGCGCCGTTGGGCAGCGGATGCTCGCGCAGCACGATCACGATGACGACAGCTGCGACCGCCGCCAGCACACCCACGGCAACGAACCCGGCCAGTCGCGGGCGCCCCACGCGCACGATCAGGAGCGCCGCCGCGATTGCCGCAACGAGGGCCCAGGCGAACCCGACGAGGAGCGCCGCGGCGACGACCCACACTGCGGCTGCCACCCAGCGGCGGTGTACTCCGACGCGGTCGCCGCTCCACCCGAGCACCGCCGGTGGAGGCTCGGAGGTGAGCGCCGATCTGCGATCCAACACGACGAGCGCGATGCACACCAGCACCGCCAGCACGGTCAGCAGCAGGGCGATCGTCTGCGGCGTCTGGGCCGTCCAGTTCATCACGACCTCGACCGGTCCCTCCGTGGGCGGCAGGCGCCACCCGTTGAAGCCGCCATCGACGAGCTGGGGCGGGCCGAGGTCTTCACCCGCGACTCTCTGCCGTCCAGCCGTCGTTGAGGCCCTCGCCGAGCACCAGCCAGCAGCCGGCGCGACAACCATCGACCGTCGCCGTCCGGCTGGTCCGGTCGACCGCCGTGACGTCGATCGTCGGACCGGTGGTCGTCGTCGCCTCCGCCTGCGGACTCGCCAACACGACGCGATCAACCTGGAGCCCGGTTCCCACCGTGGTCTCCAGCTGGTGCGTGCCATCCTCCAGCGCGACCTGCGGCTCGCAGGCGACCGCCTCGACAGCGTTGCCGGCGAGCAGATCGGCGACCGGAGCAATGACCTGCACCGGGACGGGCTCGCCGTCGATGGTGAGCAGGCCGTCCAGACAGCCGGTGTCGAGGTCCGCGGGCAGGACCGACCTCGTGCCGGCGGACAGGTCGCTGATCGCCGCCGGCAGGACGACCGGGTCGGCGTAGCGGCGATCGGTCGTCAGGCGCGGCTCGATCTCAGTGATCTCGATCCCGAGCTCCGGACCACGCAGCGGCTCGGGCAGCGTCACTGTGCTCTGGCCATCGGTGCCCGGGGGCGGGACGGCCACGTCAACCGCTGTGTCACCGGATGTCAATCGCAGGCCCGTGATGGGGGAGAAGTCACCGATCGGCTGGGTGATGGTCAGCTCCCTGATCGGGCCGCCGATCGAGAGGTCGAGGCGCGCCCCCGCGGCGGCACCGAACGGGGTGATCCACGAGGTGCCTGGATCGCCGTCGGTCGCCGCCCACCCGCCGGCGCCGGCGACGCCGGTCAGCCGCGACGAGGCCACGGCGCCGTCGATGCCGAGCAACTCGGCGAGCGTGCTGTCGTCGGCGCGCTGGTCCAGGCGGACCGTCACCGCCGGCGTGAACGTGCGGTCGCCGGGAACCTCGAACTCACGATGCATCGTCGGCTCGGGATCGGCGCGCCAGCGATCGCTCGGGCGTGTGCGGAGCCGGGTGAACACGTACGACAACGCGCGCTCAGGCGAGTCACGCAGCGCGACGATGGCGTCGGTCGGCAGGCGCACCACCTCAACGGTTGGACCGAGCCCCGCATCGACCTCGGCGAATCCCACGGCAGCCAGTGGCTCGCTGGTGCCCGGCGGGACCACGACGGATTCGATGGTGAGGCTGACGGTGCTCGGCCCGGTGGTCGGCGTGATGTCCACGCGCTGCCCGCCGGCACCGAGTGAACGGTCGTCGAGCGTCACGTGTTGCGGTTCACCGCCGTCGACGGAGACCGCAATCGTGCCGGCGTGACGCCGGTTGGCGGCTCCGTCGGGCTGGCGCAGCGTCAGGTGGTCGACTGCTTCGTCGAGCGCCAGCTCGAGACGCTCCCCGACCGGATCGGCGTGGTCCCCGACGACCCAGGCCGTTGTCGGGTCACCGTCGATAGCCATGGCAGGTCGCTGCTCCGGCCGGTAGGCGAACGGCTCGCCGTATGCCGTGGCCCGCGCTCGGACCGGGCCCTCCTGCACGGCGACCGTCGCCGCCGCCGCCGACGTCTCGTCGAAGATCGGGAGTCGCTCGTCGGCGGCATCCCGTCGCAGGACGTCCGCCGAGGCGGGGTCGTCGTCCTCGGTCAGGCCGACCACGTCCTGTGAGCTGCGCCAGTGGTGGGCACGGTCTCGGTTGCTGTCGGTGATGATCACCGCCGCCGCGTCGTCCACGGCGCGCAGCAGCGCGGCGTCGCCGAGCGAGGCGCTGTAGCGGACGAGCTCCGTTCCGTCGATGAGGCCGGCAGCCGCGGCGTCGACGAGCCCGTCACCGCTGCCGACGACGAGCACCTCCTGGTCCTTGACCCGGATCACGCCGACGGGATCGTCGACGGCGGCGAGGACGACGGGTGGGATCGGCTGGCCGACACGGGCGTCGGACGCAGACTGCTCGTCGAGCATCGGGATGGTCGGGCTGTTGGTCACCGCCTCGCCGTAGGTGCTGAGCGGACCGAGGCCAGGAGCCCCGGTCACGAGGTCGAGCACGAGCTCAGGACGCGGCGTCCTGAAGCGGTCGAATGCGGCGTCGCCGGTCACCCAGATGGTGTCGGCACCGAGCAGCCGGGCGATCGGGGCGAGCGACGCCGGCTCGGCGACACCGGACTGCAAGCGGTCGTCGAGGGCGTAGACGAGGTCCATGGCTGCCGGGCTGCCGAGCGGCAGGAGATCTCGCGTGACGAGCGGCCGTTCGGTCAACCCCGGAAGCGGCGGGTCGACGGTGTACCCCCAGCGGAACGCTCCGAACTCCGCACCGGGCAGCTGCAGCACGCGATATCCGGCGGGCGCGGCGTCGAGGTCGGTGGCGGCCTCGATCCACGCCTGCGGCGGGTCCTCGTCCCGTTCGAGTGCGGGGTCGACCAGCCGGCGATCGGTCAGCGACGGGAGGTTGGCGATGGCGAGGATGACGAGCCCGGCCGCGGCGAGTGGGCGCAGCCACCGCCGGGCCACGACACGCGGCGCGCCGAGACCATCGACGAGCGCCGCTCCGCCGAGCGCCAGTCCCAGCACGAGCATCGGGACGGCACGGGTGCTCGATCGCAGCGCCAGGGCAAGCCCGCTCTCACCGTCGCCCGACAGCACGTCCATCAACGGCGTCGGATCGGTCAGCGGGTGTACGCCGACGCCGAGCACGACGCCGGTCACGACGAGCGTCACGGCGAAGCGACGCTCGCGCCAGCGCACGATCGTCAGGCCGAGCAGCCCGATGACGACCACCGCGAAGCCAGCGGCGATCAACCAGCCCGACTCGAGGTAGTCCGCTCCGGCGGTGGTCGTCGCGGCGTACGGGTCGCGGACGTACGTCAACCAGTAGCCGAGCCCGCGCCACACCTCCGGCGAGGTCGAGGTGTGGCTCACGGCTTCGAGGGACTCCGAGTAGGCGAGCACCTCGGCGCCGCGCCTGCCCTGGATGACGACCGCCGCGATCCACCACAGCGACACGCCGACCGAGAGGACGCCGACCTTGGCCGCCGTCGCGACGGCCCGCCCCCAGCCGATCCGGCGCTCCGCCGCGGTGACGAGCAGCCACAGCACCGGCGCCGGCGCGATCATCAAGATGGCGGTCGCATTGACGGCACCCACGCTGGCGATGACGAGGGCGCACAGCGCGGCGTGGCGCCACTTGGATCGGGTGGCTGCCAGCGCGACGAGGCCGACGATCCAGCCGAGCGCGGCCCACGGCAGGAGCATCGCCGACGTTCGTGAGACGTACGGAAGGAGGTAGGGCGACAGCTGGTAGACGACGGCGGCGGCGAACGCGGCGAGCACGCCGAGGCCGAAGCGACGACCGAGCCACAGCACGCCGGCGCCGGCGGCGAGGAAGAGGCTGCCGATCCACAGCCGGTGCGTGATCCAGTCCGGGAGCCCGGCGGCGTCGCCGAGCGAGTACCACGGGCCTTGGGGCCACAGGTAGGCGATGACCTGGTGGGGAACCCATCCGGCGAACTGCCGGGGATCGAAGGTCCAGGGGGCGTCGGTGATCAGCCGGTTGGGGTCGAGGTAGAGGTAGAGCTTGGTGTCGGCGGGCATCCGGCCGGGCGACGACAGCAGGGCGGGGACGTACGCCAACAGCGCCAGCGCGCCGGCGGCGAACCAGACGGCGTGCTGGCGGACGAGGCCCAGGGTCGCGCGTCGGTCATGAGCGCAGCTCATGACCGGTCGGCCGAGCGAGCGCCAGCGAGCCGGACGACGATGGGGTTCGGGGGCGCAGCCCCCGGGAATGAACTGCCTTCACGGGAGCAGTTGGGTCAGGCGCTTCAGCGCGGCGAGGGCCCCGGCCTTCGGACTGCGCCGGTGCGGTGACGAGCCCTCGGTGGACGATGCGCGATTGGCCACGAAGGAGTCGTAGCTCTCGGCGAACATCTCATCGGTCGACCACCGCGGTGTCCACCCCAGCGCGACGCGGACGTGCTCGATGTCGAACCACATCGAGCGGCCGTACATCAGCCAGTGGTACGGCGCGAACGGCGTGAGGTGCAGTGCTGCGCTGGCGCGCATGGCGGCCGCGGTCGGACCGGCGGGAAGGCTGCGGACGCGAGCGCCAGTGCCGGCGTGGCGGCAGACCTGCTCGAGCGCCTCGCGCATCGTGCCGAAGCGGTCGGTGCCGACGTTGAACACGGCCGGTCCTGGCTTGGCAGCGGCGAGTCGGCAGACGCCGGCCAGGTCATCGGCGTGCACGAACTGGTAGCGGTTCGACCCGTCGCCGAGCACGCACGGGTCGGCGCCGTCGGCGATCCAATCGAAGAGGATCCCGAAGATGCCGAGTCGACCGTGCCCCAGGATCGTGCGCGGCCGGACGATGGTGACGTCGAGTCCGGTGGACGCCGCACGCAGGCATGCCCACTCGGCGGCCAGCTTGGCGTGGCCGTAGGGCTCCGCCGGTTGGGGGACCGTCGTCGGCAGAACGGGGTTGGTCTCGGGAACCCCGAACACGGCACTGGAGGAGGTGTGCACGACCTTCGCCACGCCAACGTCCCGGCTGGCGGTGAGCACGTTCTCGGTGCCCTCGACGTTGACCGAGCGCAGCAGGAGAGGGTCCTTGACGAGCGGGACCTGGGCGACGTTGTGGAACACCGTGTCCGCGCCGTCGACTGCTCGCCGCACGACGGCGAGATCGCGGACGTCGCCCTGGATGATCTCGACCCCGTGCGTCGGAGCGTCGCTGACGTCGATGTCGAGCAGACGCACCTCGTCGCCCTGCTCCAACAGGTGTTGGACGAGCACCCGCCCGAAGTAGCCGTTGCCGCCGGTGACGACGCTGGTCGTCACAAGCTCGATGCCTTTGTCGAGGCACCAGCGAACGCTGCGCCGCATCCCTTCCTCGAGCCCGACCTCTGGTCGGTAGCCGAGCTCGTCTCGGGCGACGGAGATGTCGCAGGCGATCGTCGTGCCGAGCTCGCCGAGCACGTGGACCGGCGCGACGTACCGGCCGGTGCGCTGGATCAGCTCATCGGCGCGCTCCGCCAGCCGGCCCATGACGGCCGGGATGCGCACCCGGTTGGGCGTCACGTCGAGGCCTTCGGCAGCCAGGGCTCTGCCGACGGTGGCGACGATCTCGGCGAGCTCGTAGGGCTCGGCGTCAGCGATCCACCATGCCCGCCCGGATGGCGTGGATGTCAGCTCGGCGGCGACGATGCCCTGGACGAGGTTGTCGACGTAAACCATCGAGCGCCGCTGCCGACCGTCGCCGACGACCGGGAACCGGCCGCGCCGCACCATCCGCAGGAACGCCGTCTGGCGCTCCGGCTGGAACGGGCCGTAGAACCACGGCGGGCGCACGATCACGGCGTCGAGGCCGGCGGCGACGGCGTCGGCGACGTGCAGCTCGGCACGCATCTTCGACCGGCCGTAACCGCCCAGTGGGTGGTAGGGCTCGTCGTCCCGGAACACGTCGAGGCGGTGCGAGTTGGCGCCGAAGGGGCTGTTGGAGGACACGTGCACGAGTCGCCGCACACCCGCCCCCCGCGCCGCGTCCAGGACGTTGGCGGTGCCGCGCGCGTTGACCTCCTCGAAGTCGTCGACGCGGTGCGGGTGGATCACTCCGACGGCGTGGATCACGTCGACGGTCCCGGTCAGGTCGTCGAACAGTGCGGTCAATCCATCGGGTCGCCGAACGTCGCCGACGACAGGTTCCACTCGTCCGAGCTGGCGCAGCCCCTCGACGTCGGCGGCGTCGGTGACCAGGGCGCGGATGATGCCGCCGCGGGCCATCGGACCGTCGCCGGTGAGCCGCTGGAGGAGGGCACCGCCGAGCCAGCCGGTCGTCCCGGTGATGACTGTCGTGTCGGGCGCCGCCACCCGCGTCGGGTGGGCGGTCACGGCGTCGCAGTGTCCAGGTAGTGGCGGGCGTTGCGGACGGCGATGGCCATCACCGAGGCCTGCGGATTGACACCCGGGGCGTCGGGGAGCAGCGAGGCGTCGTTCACGCGCACGTTGCGCGTGCCGCCCACGAGACCGAAGCTGTCGGCGGGCGTCGTTCCGTGGCGACCCAGGGGCACGGTCGAGCACAGGTGGACGGTCATCAAGCTGGCCCGCCGGGTGCTGAACGTCGCCTGCATCGTGGCGAGATCGGCCGGGCGGCGCACGACCGGGGCGCCGCGGTACGAGGGGTAGACGGCGGTCGCGCCGGCTTCGAGCAGGAGCAACGCGAGGCGGGCGAGACCCTGGCCGAGGACGGCGCGGTCGCGCCTCGTGAGGCGGTACGTGACGATCGGGTCGCGCAGCCTCGGCACGGCCCGCACGGTGCCGCGCCCCTCGCTGGTGATCGCCGCGTAGTACACCGCGAAGTGGCGCCACTCGCGCACGGCGGGCGCGAAGCGGTCCCAGGAGTCGCTGAGGGCCAGCGCAACGAGTCCCGGGCTGGAGGCCGAACCACCGAAGGACAGGTCGGGCGCGAACTCCTTGACTTGATGGACCGGCACGTCGTCGGCGACGTTGAGCGACTCGGGGAAGCGCGCCGCCAGCTTGACGGTCGGGTGGACGGCGAGTGAGCGCCCGACCGCACCGCGCAGCCCTGAACGTTGCAGAAGCGCCGGTGTCTGGATGGCGCCACCGCAGACGAAGACATCCCGGACGTGCACGGTGCGACGCCCTTCATTCGTCGTCACCTCGGCCCGGCTCGCCCGACCCCCATCGATCACGAGGCGGTCGACGCGATGGTCCGTGAGCAGGCGGGCGCCGGCGGCTTCGGCTCGTGGCAGGTACGTCTCGGACATGCTGCGGCGCCGCCCGTTGCGGGCATCCGGCCCGGCGGAGTAGTCCATCCAGCGGGGACTCTCGTCGTGACGCCACCCGAGCCGCTCGGCGCCGCGGCGCAGGGCCTCGCTGGCGGCCAGGTGGGCGCCCGGCACCGCTTGCACGGAGAGCTCCTTCTCGACCTCGTCACACGTGGCATAGACGTCGGCCGGGTCGAGGTCGTCGACGGTCTGGCGCCAGCGGTCGAGAACGTTCTCCGGGGGACGCCGGTACAGGCCACTGTTGATCTCGGTCCCGCCGCCGGCGCAGCAGCCCTCGGTGTAGGCGATCGCCGCCGAGCCGAACGCCGCGGTGACCCCGCCGGCGCGGTACTGGCGATCCATCTGGTCGAGCGAGAACGGCACGGTCTCGCCCTGGCGTACGAGGGGTCCCTCCTCGAGCACGAGCACGTCATGGCCCGCCTCCGCGAGCAGCGCGGCGGTCGGCGCGCCGCCCGCTCCGGACCCGATCACGAGCACGTCGGCCTGGAGGTCCGGGAGCCTCCGACTCATGACACCCGGGGCTGCGCCCCCATCGCTCATCGCCGCCCGGCGACCTAGCGGTGAGCGCTCTGTCGGTATGAGCTCGCTTCGCTCGCTCATGCGGGAGCGCCGTCCGGTGCGGTGTCCGGCCAGTGCTCCCAGACGTAGGTGTAGGAGAGCGACCGCAGCAATCGCACGTAGTCCCCGAGGACGGGCACGGGCCGACGGGCGACGAAGGCGGCCACCCTGGTCGGCCCCGCGACGCGGCCCACACCGTCGAGGACCACGGCGACGACGCCCACGCCCAGTCGCATGGGAGACGGCATCCCGGCGATGCGTCGGCCGGTGAAGGCGACGACCTCGCGGCGCCGATCGTCAGGCAGAGCGGGCAGGTCGTGGGCGAGGAGCCGGTCCCCGAACGTGGCGATGGGGCCGGGCGGCGGGAACGTCGGCATCGGAACCAGCGATCGTAGTGGTGGCCGCCAACCAGGCCGTGGCACGGCGGGCGCTCCAGCGCCTTCGCCGGCGGCGTCGTTCAGAGGCGATCACCCGGTTCGGCACGGCGGGCGCTCCAGCGCCTTCGCCGGCGGTGTCGTTGAGAGGCGATCGCCCGGTTCGGCACGGCGGGCGCTCCAGCGCCTTCGCCGGCGGTGTCGTTGAGAGGCGATCGCCCGGTTCGGCACGGCGGGCGCTCCAGCGCTTTCCGGCGGTGTCGTTGAGAGGCGATCGCCCGGTTCGGCACGGCGGGCGCTCCAGCGCCTTCCGGCGGTGTCGTTGAGAGGCGATCGCCCGGTTCGGCACGGCGGGCGCTCCAGCGCTTTTCCGGCGGCGTCGTTGAGAGGCGATCGCCCGGTTCGGCACGGCGGGCGCTCCAGCGCCTTCGCCGGCCGCGTCGAAATAGCTAGCTTCCTCGCCCATGTCAGGGGAGCAGGAGGCGATCGAAGAGCTCGTCGCCTCCGTCAAGGCGCGCGGCATCCGGCGCATCCACGTGCTCGCCTGGCGAGACCTGGAGGACCCGGATGCCGGTGGCTCCGAGGTCCACGCCGACGAGTTCATGCGGCGCTGGGCGGCCGCCGGGATGCAGATCGTCCACCGGACGTCGGCGGCGGTGGGCCTCCCAGCGGAATCGGAGCGGCACGGCTATCGCGTCGTCCGGCGGGGCAGCCGCTACAGCGTCTTCCCACGCACGATCGTGTCCGAGCTGAGCCGGCGGATGGGACCGTCGGACGGGCTCGTCGAGATCTGGAACGGAGTGCCCTGGTTCAGCCCGGTCTGGTACCGCCGCCCCCACCTCACGATCCTCCACCATGTCCACGGCCCGATGTGGGACCAGGTCATGCCGGGTCCGCTGGCCGGCGCCGGTCGGTTCCTCGAAGCGCGGCTGGCGCCGCCCTTCTACCGGCGCAGCGAGACCGTCACGCCGTCGGACGCGACGCGGGCCGAGCTGATCGCGCTCGGCTTCCTTCCATCACGAGTGACCGCCGTGGACAACGGCGTCGAACCGTTCTTCACCCCGGGTGGAGAGCGCACGCCGTACCCGTCGGTGATCGCCGTTGGCCGGCTGGCACCGGTCAAGCGCTTCCAGCTGCTGCTCGACGCGGCGTTCGAAGCCAAGCAGCAGGTGCCTGACCTGCGCGTCCGCATCGTCGGTGACGGACCCACACGCGCTGAGCTCACGCGATGGATCGCCGAGCACGACGCCGGTGGATGGGTGGAGCTGCCGGGACGGGTGGCCCACGAGGCGCTCCGGGACGAGTACCGCCGGGCCTGGGTCGTGGCGAGTGCGTCGCTGGCCGAGGGGTGGGGGCTGTCGTTGACGGAAGGGGCGGCCTGCGGCACGCCCGCCGTGGCGACGGACATCTCGGGGCACCGGTGCTCCGTCATCGACGGGCGCACCGGTGTTCTCGCAGCCCCGGCCGAGCTGGGCAAGGCGTTGACGGCGCTGCTCACCGATCCGGCCGAGCGTCAGCGGTTGGCCACTGGAGCGCTGGCTCGCGCCCGTCGCCTGACGTGGGACGCCTCTGCCCTCGGCGTGCTGCGAGTGTTCCACCGCGTCGTGATGCGCGGCACCTAGCCTGCGCGTCATGCGCATGGTCGTCGTGCTGCCGACCTACAACGAGCGAGACAACGTGCGTGGCCTGCTCAGCGCCGTTCGCCAAACGGTGCCGACCGCCGACGTGCTGGTCATCGACGACAACAGCCCGGATGGCACCGCGGCGCTGGTCGAGGCCACCGCCGCCGACCTCGGGCAGATCAAGCTCGTCGTCCGGCCGCGAAAGCGCGGGCTCGGGACGGCGTATCGGGAGGGCTTCGCCGTCGCCCTCGACGAGGGGTACGAGGTGATCGTGTCGATGGACGTCGACTGGTCGCACGACCCGGACGCGCTGCCGGACCTCCTCGGCCTCATCGAGGAAGGCGCCGACGTCGCCATCGGCAGCCGGTACGTGCCGGGCGGCGCAACCGTCGACTGGCCGTTGCACCGGCGGATGCTCTCGCGCTGGGGCAATCGGTACACCTCGTTCGTCCTTCGCCTCGGCATCAACGACTGCACATCGGGCTACCGGGCGTATCGAGCGTCGGCGCTGCGCGCCATCGAGCCGTCGACGACGACTGCCGAGGGCTACGCGTTCCTCACCGAGCTCGTGCGGCGGCACGAGCGGCGCGGTCACACCATGGCCGAGACCCCGATCGTCTTCGCCGACCGGCGCTACGGAACGTCGAAGATGTCGACGCGGATCATCGTCGAGTCAATGCTCCTGGTCACGCGTTGGGGCATCCAGGATGTCGTTACGGGATGGCGCCGTAGACGCCGTACAGCGCCGTCAGTCCCGTCAGACCTGCACCGCTGAGCACGAGCATCAGGTCCCAGGCAGTTCGATCGTTGCGGGGCCACCACGCGGCGACGCTGATGAACAGCGGGAATGCGGTGAGGAGGAAGCGCGGCCGGGCCGTCACGGTCGCCGGGAGCAGCATCAGCGCGATGATCACCGCGGAGTAGGCGACCATCGGCCACGGCAAGCGTCGTTTCCACAAGCACCAGAGACCGAAGCCGAGCGTGATCATGCAGGCGAACGTCAGGGCGTCGGCCGGCGATGCCAACGGGTGCCGCAGGAAGCTCAGCGTGTTGCTCACCGCCGTGATCCCGAAGCTGGTCCCTTCCCGCCATGCCTCACTCTGGACCCTCCACCACGCCGTCGACTCACCCGTGTGCGCGGCCAGGAACCACTGGAATCCCAGGAAGCCGAGCGGCGACAGCACGACCGCGACCAGCGACCACCAGTCCCGCCGTCGATGGATGGCGATGGCCGATGCCACGATGCAGGCCGCGACAAGGGCGATGCCGTTGGGTCGGGTCGCCGTCGCCAGCGCGGCGGCGGCGCCGGCAAGGAGCCATCGCTCGTCGTGCAGGAACAGCAGGCAGGCCGCCGCCAGCACGATGAGCAGCGCCTCGGCGTAGGCGAACGACAGGACGAAGGATCCAGGGAAGATGGCGAACAGCACCATCGTGCGACCGGCCACCTCGGCGCCGTACAAGCGGCGGGCGAGTAGCCCGACGAGCACGACGGCGGCGACGGCGGCAATCACGTTGAGCAGGAGCGCAGC
Organism: uncultured Acidimicrobiia bacterium; assembly: GCA_963774635.1. Classification (GTDB taxonomy): domain Bacteria; phylum Actinomycetota; class Acidimicrobiia; order Acidimicrobiales; family Ilumatobacteraceae; genus JALZMG01. The sequence goes on along the minus strand of CAVZFS010000020.1, from coordinate 50,867 downwards.
GAACGTGTCGCCGGCCGGGACGATGGCGTCGAACCAGCGCACCAGGTGGGGGTAGAGCGGGAAGAACGCGGCCCGAGCCTCGAGCTGGAAGTAGGTGATGTCGGGGGGAATCGAGCGTGGGTAGCCGTTGCGGACGATCTCCAGGTACCAGTTGGAGTCCCACTGGGCGAACACCCTGGCCACCAACGCGAACGGGCTGCCCGGCCGTGGCTGCAGGAGCCGGTCGGCGTCGACCGACTGCTGGCTCGCCCTGACGCCGGCGCCGATCAGCATGCAGACACGCGACACGACCAGGGCCGACAGGCCGAGGAACAAGGACCGACGCCAGATCCGCCGGTCCTCCCCGTCGCCGTTCGGCGTGCCGGGGCGGGCAACCGTGAAGACGTCTTCGCGTGGCCCCTCAGGCCACGGACCAGGGCGTGCCGTCGTCGAAGTGCTGGTCACGGCCGTGCCGCTGGCGGCCGATCCTTCGGCAGGAACGATCCGCAGACGTGGCACGGCATCGCGGGCAAGGTATCAGCCGGCGCTCGGGCAGTCCGGAACGTCTGCTCCGCGGCGAGGTGATCAGGCATCGTCGACTGGCAGCGAGTACAGCACGAAGCGCGGAGACGTCTCGGCCCGCAGCTCGGCCAGCCGTTCGATCTCGCTGGCGTGAGCGGTGACCGCAGCAGGTGCGTCCTCGAGCACTGAGATGACGAGCGGCGTCTGAAGGACGGGGATGCGGTTGGCCTGGCCGGCTCGGGCGAGGACCTCGCTCAACGTCGCCGTCAGCTGATCCATCTCTTCTCGAATGGACGACGGGACCTCGTCGGCGACGGCCACGACGACGGCGCCAGGCGGCGCTGGCGAGGTCGTCGTCTCGGCGCGCACGAGCAGATGTGTCCCGGCAGGGCGCTGGATGACGCGCTGCGATCCGAATTGCGCGGCCGCTTCCGGGACCACGGCGACGTCGATGCCACGCTGGTCGAGCTGGTTCACGAGCCCGGCGTGGACGGCATGGGCGAGGTAGGCGTCGCCGTCGAAGGTGAGGAACACCGGTGCGGTGCGATCGACGGTGCCCTCCGCCGCCTGCGCGAGGTCGTCGATCGGCGCGACGAGGTCCTCCCACACGTACGCGCCGTCCACCGCCCGGCGGGCGTGGCCCACGAGGAACCCGATCAGCACCAGGGCTGCCGCGGCGCCCGCAGCGGGCACGAGCCATGGTCGGGGTCGAGCAGCGGCGGATGCGCTGAGCACGCGCCACGCCACCAGCGCCACCGCCGCCCAGGACAGCCACATGAGCGGGTGGACCCACAGGTACAGCCACGAGTAGGAGGGACCGCTGATGTTCGACGCCGCCACGAAGGCGACGATCCAGGTCAAGAGCAAGCCGCCGACGAGCAGTCCCTCGTTCGTCCATCTGCGCCGCCAGGTCACGGCCAGCGCCCCCACGAGCAGGACGAGGAGCGTGCCGGGGAGGAACCCGGACGGCAGCGGTTGCACCAGCTCGCCGAGGTACTGCGGCAAGCGGGGGTCGCGGATTGCGCTCAGCGAGGTGGCCCGGCCGATGACGTCGAGTCCTTCGCCGAACCCAGCCTTCGGCGATTCATCCGCCACGGACCATCGAGCGAGGCGGTACAGGTTGCCGGGCCAGTCTCGCAACGTGTCGACGAGGAGCGGCAGGCTGAGCACCGCGATCAGGGCGGCGGCCCAGACGAGCCGGCGAGCCAGCCGCTGGCGCAGGTTCGGCGTGAAGAGGACGTAGAGCACGGTCGCCACGACGAGCGGACCGGCCACGACGGCGAAACCGACGTGGGCCTGTGCGGCGACGGCGTAGGCCCCGGCCCCGACGATCGGTGCGGCGCGATCACCGCAGGCGCACGACCAGCAGGCGACGATCGTCAAGAAGAACGGGAGGACCGCGAGTGTGGCATTCCACGTGTCTCCAAGGGAGTCGGCCGGGAGGCCCCACATCGTGGCGGCGATCGCCACGCTTCCGGCCACCAGCGGCGCCCGGCCGCGCCGCGACAGGAGCCACACGATCAGGGCGATGACGACGACGTTGACGAGGATCGCGCCGAGCTGCATCGCGTTGGCGTCCTGGCCGAAGAGGCGGTAGGGGACGGCGAGCAGGTAGAAGAGCAGCGGACCGGGGTGTGACCAGCCCATGCGGGAGTAGGCACCGACGACGGGTGGATCGACCGAGAAGACGTCACGGGTGCGCATCTCGATCGACGCCCAGTCGGAGCCGTTCGTGTAGTGCCGTGACAGCGTTACCCACAGCACCGGTGCCGTGAGCGCGGCGGTCAACAGGCCGGCCCAGAGCCAGGGACGCCTGGACCGCTCGACGACGGGTGGCTGGTCGGGCACGGTCCGCGCCGCGTCACTCGTGAGTGTCGAGGTCGTCACCACCGGTGCATCGGCAGGATCCGCCGCCGCCGGCCGGTCGGCGTGCCGGGGCGTGCAACCGTGGAGACGACTTCGCGTGGCGTGTCAGGCCACGGACCGGGGGCGTGCCGGCGTCGAGGTCCTGGTCACGGTCCTGCCGCAGCCGGGCGACCTTCGGGCAGGAAGGATCCACGGACGTGGCCCGACATCGCGGGCAACGTATCAGCCTGCGTGCGGCGATCCCGGAAGCCCGGCATGGCGGCCGCCTAAGCTTCGCCGGACCCGGAGGTAGATGCATCTGAGGAAGTGGAAGTCGATCGCTGTCTTCCTGCTTGCGGCGACGGCGGCTTCGGCAGTAGCGGACGGGAGTGCCCAGGCGGCACGCTGCGCAACTGGTACGTCGTTCGACGCGCTCGGAGAGTTCTTCGCCGGTGACGACGCTGCGGGGCTCGGTGGTGCGGATTATGCCCGCGCCATCGATCTCCCCGACGGGCGCGTGCTGTGGACCTTCCAGGACGCCTTTCTGACGACCGGATCGTCGCTACAAGGCTCTTCGTTCCACCACAACTTCGGGATGGTGCAGACCGGCGCCTGCTTCGAGTTGCTTGGCCCGGTTTCCGCCGATGGCGGTGCGTGGATCGGCGGCGAGATCGAGATCCTGCTGAAGCGCTGGTGGTGGCCGCTCGACGCAGAGGTTGGCGCTGACGGCTACGTCTGGGTCTTCCTGGCCGAGATGTACAACCCGAACGGCACCGGGGCGTCGGCGGGACTCTTGCCCGCAGGGACCTGGGTGGCCCGGCTGCGCCCCGACGACCTGACCATCGCAACGTTCGAGCCTGCCCCCGACCCGTCGCTGACATGTACGGCTACAGCATCGTCTCCGATGAGGTGTGGACGTACCTGTACGCCAACTGCTACCGCCAGTTCGTGCCTGGCGAGCTGCTCGGCTTCGACCCAGCGTGCTCGCCCTTCGCCTATCTGGCGTGTGTGCCGAAGGGTCGCTTCGATCAGCCCCTCGAGCACTGGACGGCCGACGGTTGGTCGTTCGATCGGTCCGCTCGCGTGCCCGTCTTCCGTGGCCGCACGACGGCGGCGCTGTCGGTGCAGCGCTTCGGGGAGACCTACGTCAACGTCACTGACGACGGTGAATGGTTCGGACCCACGATCGAGGTCTGGACGGCGCGCGAGCCGCAGGGACCGTGGACGTTGGCAGTCGCCGCCGATGTGCCGTCGAAGTGCGGCGACGATTGCTTCCACTACGGGGCGTTCCTGCTTCCGGCCCGCGACTCCGGTCGGGTCGGCGTGCTCCTGTCACACAACTCTCGGATCGTGTCCGCTGGAGAGAATGCAAATGCCTGGCAGTACCGGCAATCGCTCGTGCAGTTCGACCTCCCCGGGATCGTGCTCGCCAGCGGGACGCGCGCCGCCGCATGAGCCACCTGTCGAACCGATGCCGATCGTGCTCGCGACCGCCATGGGGCTCGGCGCCGTCGGGATCGCCGTCTTCGGTGGCGTCGGGCTGGGCTTCCGTCGCCGTTCTCCAGCGAGGTCGTCACCACCGGTGCATCGGCAGGATGCGCCGTCGCGGGCCGAACGCCGGCGGGTGCCTGCCGTCGAGCGTCAAGAGCCGCACGACTCGACCACGATGACCGCGGAACGGTTCGAGTAGCTCGAGCATCCGGGCATCGTCGCCGCGAGGCTCGCCAGCGAGGTTCCACGAGACGATGTGGGGGAGGTGGTAGTCGCCGACTGGCACGGCGTCGTCGTTGCCGCACGCCGGCCCGAGCACCGAGCCCACCGTCCAGGCCCCGATGCCGCGCACGAGCCGGAGCTTGGGCGCAAGTTCCGCCGCCGGCAGCCGCACCCAGTCCCACAGGCGGTCGGCGATCCGTCCGATCTCGGCGACGGCTCGGGCCCGCTTCGCCTCGATGCCCAGCGGATGGAACCACCAGGCGGGGCGTCCAGCGAGCCGGTCGGGTGCCGGTGGTAGCAGCAGGTCCAGAGAGGGCTGAGGGGCCGGCTCACCGAGCTGACGGCACAACGATGCCCACTGGCGGACTGCCTCGCCAGACGTGATGCGCTGGGCGAGGATCGTCGGGAGCAGGGCGTGGTAGAGGTCGCCGCTGCGGCCCGTACGGACGCCCCGCAGCCGCCGCGCCGCCTCGGACACGACGGGATGGCACTCGGCGACCTCGACAGGGAGACGGTCGATGGCGGCCATCTGCTGAGCTGCGTCGGCGGCGTGGTCACGACCTGGTCCCCACGCCTGGACCTCGAGCGATGGACCCGACCAGTCGAGCGTGACGGTGGCCGGACCGTCGGGCGTCCAGCAGGCCCGGGCCATGCTCGATGCGGTCAGCCGGGTCGTCGGGTCTCCGCCGCCGTGCCGGTACCACGACAGCGTCCGGCGCAGGTCGAGGAGCGGGGTTCGCCGATCGACAGGGTCGGCGATCGACATCGAGCCGACCGTACCAGTCGCCTCGCGGGGTGTCGGGGACTGAGCGGATTCGGCGAGCTCGGCGAGGCGAGCGCTTCGAGCCGAGCCAGATTCAGATCCGTTCGAGGGCGTCGCCGTCGAAGAGCGGGGTGATGCCGAAGCTCTCCTCGTCGGCCGCGAGCTCCTCGTCGTTGGGGGACTCGAGCGGTCCGGCGGCCGCCTGGACGACCGCTGGCAGCAGCGTGGCGTCGCTGCTGGTGTTGAGGAACAGCTGCGGGTCCGACAGCACGAACCGCACGGCCCGCGAAATCGCCGCCTCGTCGCGCAACGGCTGATACCAGCTGTGTCGCGGCTCGGTGGCATCGTCGGGCCAGCGTCGGCGGGCGATCGACTTGATGGTCTGCACGGCGACCTGTTGTTCGGCGCATCGCTCGAGCAGCATCCGGACGTCGGCTTCGTAGCCGGGGTCGAGCAGCGATGAGTGGTTGAACGGCAGCAGCACGGAGTCGAACGGGAAGCGGTCGAGCGAGGCGAGGTGCATGTGTGCGATCCGCGTCCCGTGGCCGGTCACGCCGATGAACCGGGCGAGACCTTCATCCCTGGCCCGCGCCAGCGCTTCCACTGCGCCGTTGGGGCCGTGGGCGACCTCCCACTCGTCCTCCTCGACGAGGTTGTGCAGCTGGATGAGGTCGACATGGTCGACGTCCATGCGCTCGAGCGAGTGCTCGAGCTCGGCGCGCGCTGCTGCGCCGCGTCGCTCGCCGGTCTTGGTGGCGAGGAAGATGTCGGCCCGGTGGGTCGCCAGCCAGGGCCGCAGGCGGTCCTCCGAGGCGCCGTACATGGCAGCCGTATCGATGTGGTTGATGCCGAACCCGGCGACCTGCTCCATCGTGGCGTCGGCCCGGCTCTGGCTCATGCCGCCCAGGGCAGCAGCCCCGAAGATCGACCCGGGTCGAGTCGTGACCGGTCCGCCCGAACGCTGCGGTCGGTAGAGCGGTTTCCATGCCGCCGACCGTATCACGCCGAACTGTCCGTAGGAATCGGCCGGATCGGATCGATCTCTACGGACAGAAGCGGTCAGTTGGTCGCCGGGTTGCTGCCGTTCGGTGCCAGCTCGACGGCGACCGCGACGGGCGATTCGAACACGGGGTTGTGGCAGGCGACGAAGTGCCCTGGCCTCAGCTCCTCGAGCTGGGGCTCGGTCGATCGTGCACACCTCCGTGGCGTTGGCGCAGCGGGGGTGGAACCGGCAGCCCGGCGGAGGCAGCACCGGCGACGGCGGCTCACCGATGACGTCGATCTTCGACGCCTCGGCCTCCGGATCGGGGACCGGGATCGACGCCAGCAGCACGTTCGTGTACGGGTGCATCGGTGCGGCGTAGAGCTCGTCGCTCGGCGCCACCTCGCACAGCTTGCCGAGGTACATCACGGCTACCCGGTCGCTGATGTTCTTGACGACGGCGAGGTCGTGGGCGATGAAGATCAACGTCAGCCCGTAGCGGGCCTTCAGGTCCTCGAGGAGGTTGAGCACCTGGGCCTGAACACTCACGTCGAGCGCCGACACCGGCTCGTCGCAGATGATCATGCTCGGGTCGAGGACCAGCGATCGAGCGATCGAGATGCGCTGGCACTGTCCGCCGGAGAACTGGTGGGCCTGGCTCTCCGCCGCCCGCTGCGGGTCGATGCCGACCTCCTCGAGCGTCTTGTCGACGAGCTGCGCCGCGCTCGGCGGAGGTGCCGCGCTTCCAGATCGTCAGCGGCTCCATGACGATGTCCCGGACCTTGCGCCGCGGGTTCAGCGACGAGATCGGGTCCTGGAAGATCATCTGCATGTGCGTCCGGGCCTGCCGCATGTCGGCCGTCGGCATGCTCGTCAGCTCCTTGCCCTCGAAGCGCACGGTCCCGCGAGTCGGTCGGGGCAGCTGCATGATCGCCCGGCCCGTCGTGCTCTTGCCGCAGCCCGATTCGCCGACCAGCCCGAGCGTCTCGCCCCGGCGGACGTCGAAGCTGATCCCCGACACGGCGTTCACCACCAAGCCCGGTCCGCCCGACCGGGAACTCGACGACGAGGTCCTCGACGCGCAGCAGGACGTCGTCGGCGTCGCGCAGATGCGCCTTGCCGGTGCCGGCCATCAGGAGACGTCCTCGAACGACGCCGGCTCGATCAGCGGCGCGCCTGCTCCGACCGGCGCACCGACCGGCGCGCTGTCGAGCTCGCGGCGCCGCTCGTGGTACTCGGGGGAGCCGACCGGGTACCAGCAGGCGAAGACGTGGTCGGCGCTGTCGGCGGGCACCAGGGGCGGACGCTCGTCGTGGCAGCGCTCGCGGGCGTACGCGCAACGAGGCGCGAACGGGCACCCGTTGGGCGGGTTGACGAGGTCCGGTGGCCGGCCAGGGATCGTGCTTCAGCCGCGAGTGCGACGGCTGCTCCAGCTTCGGGATGCTGGCCATCAGCGCCTCGGTGTACGGCATCTTCATGTTGGCGAAGAGCGTCTTCGTCGGCGCCTTCTCGACGAGTCGGCCGCCGTACATCACGGCGATCTCGTCGGTGTGCCCGGCGACGACGCCGAGGTCGTGGGTCACGAGGATCAGCGACATGTTGCGCTCGCGCCGTTCGTCCTCGATCAGATCGAGGATCTGCGACTGCACCGTCACGTCGAGGGCCGTCGTCGGCTCGTCGGCGAACAGCAGCGACGGGCCGCAGGCCAGGGCGATGGCGATCATCACCCGCTGGCGCATGCCGCCCGACAGCTCGTGCGGGTACTGCTCGAGGCGCCGCGCCGCCTCGGGGATGCGGACTTCGCGCAGCAGGCGCTCGGACGTCGCCCTGGCGTCGCGCGCGGCTGGCGTCGAGATGCGTGCGCAGCGGCTCGGCGATCTGCTTGCCGATCTTCATCAGCGGGTTCAGCGACGTCATCGGGTCCTGGAAGATCATCGACATCTCTTGGCCCCAGATGTGGCGCATCTGCTTGGGCTGTGAGGTGGATCATCTCCTGGCCGGCGAAGCGGATCGAGCCGGTGCGCTCGACGCTCTTGCCGCCGAGCAGTCCCATGATCGAGCGGGACAGCACCGTCTTGCCGGAGCCGGACTCGCCGACGATCCCGAGCGCCTTGCCGCGGTCGAGCGTGAACGACACCCCGTCGACCGCCTTGACCTTCCCGCGCGGCGTGCGGAAGTACGTCCGCAGGTCCTCGACCTCGAGCAGCAGCCCGCTCTCGGGCCGCCCGCTGGCCTGCGTCCGCCCCTCGCTCAAATCACGGCCTCCCGGATGTCGAACCGGCGGGCCACTCGGTCACCGATCAGGTTGAACGCCAGCACCGTGAGGAACAGCATCAGGCAGGGGAACAGCGTCGCCCACCACGCCTGGTCGATGAACTCGCGGTTCTCGGCGACCATCAGCCCCCACGAGGCCTGCGGCGGCTCGACGCTGTAGCCGAGGAACGCCAGGCCGGCCTCGGCGGCCAGCACGAGGGCGACGCCGGTGAACAGCACCGACACGAGCGCCGGCACGACGTTGGGCAGGATCTCCCGGAACAGGATGCGCGGCGTCTTCGCACCGAGGCTGCGGGCGGCCAGCACGTACTCGCGCTGGGACAGGCTGAGCGTCTGGGCCCGCACGATGCGCGAGACCGGGGCGATCGTCAGCACGGCGAACACGAACATGATCGCCCACGTGTTGTTGACCCAGCTGAAGCCGATGCCGAGGACCTCGATCTCGCTCTGCGCGCAGCGCCTTGGCCCGTCCCACGATCATCGCCGCGAACACGAGGGCGGGGATGGCGAGCAGCGCGTCGACGAAGACCGAGAGGACGCGGTCGGTCCAGCCCCTGCGGTAGCCGCTGATCATGCCGACGGCGGTGCCCCAGCACGAGCCCGATCGAGGATGCTGGACACGCTGATGAGCAGCGTGATGCGGGCGCCGTAGACGCAGCGGGCGAACACGTCCCGCCCGTTGCGGTCGCTGCCGAACCAGAAGTCGGCGCCCGGACCGTAGGCGTAGTTGCCGGCGCCGTCGAGGCCGCGATCGGGGAGCCGGATGAACGGCAGGTAGTCGGCGAAGATGGCGAGGAACAGCAGCGTGCCGAGCCAGACGCACCCCGAACGAAGAAACCGAGCGGGATCCTGCGCCGCTTCGTCGGCTCGGCCACGCCGACCGGGGCGATCGTCGCCGCGGCGGTGGCGGCGGGCGCGACGTCAGTCATGTCGATCCTCATCCCAGCGACCTGGCCAGGCGGATGCGCGGGTCGACCACGCGAGTACAGGAGGTCGACGATCAGGTTGGCCACGCACGACGACCACCACGAGGACGGCGACGATGGCCTGGATGACCAGCAGGTCGTTCTGCTGGATGGCGAACACCAGGCGCTCGCCGATGCCCTTGGGTCCGAAGAACGTCTCGACGACGACGGTGCCGCCGATCAGGGCCGCCATCGACAGCGCCACGCTCGTCATCAGCGTGAGGATGGACATCCGCAGCGCGTGCACCCACAGCACCCGGCGCGGCGAGATCCCCTTGGACCGCGCCATGTTGATGGCGTCGCTCTGCAGCGTCAGGATCATGTCGGCCCGCAGCAGGCGGCTCCATGCCGCCCCGAGCCCGAGCCCGAGCACCAGGGCGGGGATGAAGAAGTTCGCGAAGTGCTCGACCGGGTCGCTCCACGGCGCGACGTACTTCGAGCGCCCGACGGACGGGAAGAAGTCGACCCGCGTGACGATGAGGAACAGGGCCAGCACGGCGACCACGAGCGGCGGCGTCGAGATCACGGCGAACGAGGTCGATGCTCCAGCCGCGGTCGAACCAGCTGTCTCTTCGGTAGGCGCTGTAGACACCGAGCGGCACGGCGATGAGCAGCCCGATGAAGATCGCCCAGAACACGATGAACACCGTCGTCGGCATCCGTTGCTGGAACATCTCGAGGTTCGACTGGCTGGCCACGTACGAGTAGCCCAAGTCACCGGTGAAGATGTCCTTCAGCCAGTAGACGTACTGCACGGGCAGCGGCTTGTCGAGATAGGGGTAGTCCTCCTCGACCTGTGCGATCGTTGCTCGCTGACGGCCCCGCCCGCGAGGTCGCGGGCGGGGTCCGTCGAGCCGATCCTGGTCGACACCATGACCACGAAGGTCACGATGACGAAGACCAGGACGAACTGGATCAGCCGCTGGCCGAGGTAGCGCATGCGCAGAACCGGCCTCCGATCACTCCTCGATGCTTCGGGTTTCTCACTCACTCCTCCACCCACACCGACGTCAGCCAGACCTGGCCGGGGAAGCCGGCGCCGTCGAGCATGTGCCGTCGCCGTCGAGCAGCGGCGTGTAGCCGATGTTCTGGACCTTGGGATCCATGTGGATGCCCCACTCGGCCTGGTACGTCGGGCAGGATCCAGCACTCCCGGGCGAACTGGCGGTTGATCTCCTGGGCCAGCTCCTTGCGGGCCGCCGGGTCGGTCTCCGAGCGGACCTGGTCGAGCAGGTCGTTGATCACCGGGTCGTTGAGTCGCCCGAAGTTCAGCGACACTGCACCGTCGGCCGTCTCCGCGCCGAAGGCGTCGGAGGCGAAGCCGTTCCACCAGAAGTTCTGGGTGTCGACGAAGATGCCGGCGTGGTTGCGCCAGCCGAACGCCTCGAACTCCGGCGACCCGAGCAGGGCGTTGGTGATCAGCACCGACTGCTCGATCACGTTCTGGGTCACGTCGACGCCGACCTCGCCCCACTTCTGCTGGAGGTAGTCGGCGGCCGCCTTGGTTGGTGCCGGTCGGCGTCGTCGAGTAGTTGATCGTCAGCGGGCCGTTCTCCGCCTCCCATGTCCTCGATCGCGGCCCTGGCCGCCTCAGGGTCGTACTCGGGCAGGCCGGTGTCCTCGAGGTAGCCGTCCTGGCCGGGCGTGAACGGTCCGTTGGACGGCTGTGGGTAGCCGGCGTAGACCGTGTTGATGAAGTCCTCCTTGTCGATCGCCTGGACCAGCGCGCAGCGCACCTCGCGGCTCTGGAACTGCGGCTTGGTGAGGTGCAACATGACGTACGCCGTCTCGGTCAGCACGTTCTGCAGCAGCGTCACGAAGTCGGGGTTCTCCGACAGCGGACCGACGACGGTCGGGTCGGCGGTGGCGATCAGGTCGACGTCGCCTGACTCGAGGGCCTGCTGGCGGACCTGCGAGTCGACGATGACCCGGAACTCGATCTCGTCGAGGTACGGCAGTTGGTTGCCGGCCTCGTCCTGGCGCCAGTAGTCGGGGTTCTTGGTGACCGTCATGCGGTCGCCGGGCAGGTACTCCTGCACGATGAACGGTCCCGTGCCGACGGGCTGCGTGGCCAGGCTCGCATCGCCGTCGACGGCGGCCAGCCACGTCGGCGAGGCCATGAAGCCCGCTCTGGCCGGTCGAGGTAGTACGGGAACAGCGGCCACGACGACGGGCTCGGTTGAGTCGCCGTTCCTGCCCGGTCGCGATCGTGAACGTGTAGTCGTCGAGCTTCTCGGTGACGACCGTCCGGTCGGGGTTCTTGGCGACGTCCTTGAGCGCGCCGGCCGGGATCAGCCCGAAGAAGCTGCGGTTGATGTTGTCGATCGCCGCGTCGGCGTTGAGCGGCGTGCCGTCGGTGAAGGTGATGCCCTCGCGGAGCTTGATCGTCCAGACCGTGTAGTCCTCGTTGGGCTCGATGCTCTCGGCGAGGAACGCCCTGAACCTCGAGGTTCTGGTCGACGACGACCAGTGGCTCGAAGAACGTGCGGATGCGCATCTGGCAGTACGAGTCGCACTGCACGTTGGCCGGTGTCCACGGCGCACCGACCTCGGCCTCGCCGGCGACGACGAGTCGGCCGCCGACGACCGGCTCGCCCTCCGGCGGAGGCAGCGTGTTGGGGGGGAACTCGAGCTCGGTGCCGCCACCCTCGCTCGCCGTCGTCTCGGTGGTGCCGTCTGACGGGGCGGACGTGGTCGCACCCGACTCGTCCGGCGCCGTCGTCTCGGCTGCCGGTGTCGGCCGTCGTCGTGCCGGTCGCTTCGGTCGTCCCACCGCCGACGGAGTCCTCGTCCTTCTTGTCCGAGCAGGCCGCGGCGACCAGCCCGAAGCTGACCGCTAGCGCGCCGAACCTGGCCCACTTCGATGATCGTGCTGAGCGCACCTGTCCCCCTTGTCGTTTCGTACTCGTCGCAGTACTGCGGCGAGCTTCCGCCAGGTGCGTACGTTACGTCCCCGGCTGCCGTGACGCCGGTCACGGCAGACGCCGACCTTAGCGATCCGACGTTCGGGTGACCCGAAGTCGGACCGACCGTCGCAGCTACCGTCCGACCATGTCCGCATCCGATTCCCAAGTCGTCGCGACGATGCGAGTCGAAGGGGCGGTGAACCTCGACGACCACGACCCCGAGGAGACGTTCGGCTGGCAGAAGCCGGCCGCCCAGAACGAGCTCGGCGTGGACGTCGACGCGATCGCCGAGCTGCAGAAGCGCCTCTTCGCCGAACGGCGGCGAGCACTGCTCGTCGTGCTGCAGGCGATGGATGCCGGCGGCAAGGACGGCGTGATCCGCTCCGTGATGACCGGCATCAACCCCGCCGGCATCGTCGTGAACAGCTTCGGCGTGCCGACGGAGGAGGAAGCCGAGCACGACTTCCTGTGGCGGATCCACAACCGCTGCCCTCGGCACGGGCTGATCGGCGTGTTCAACCGCAGCCACTACGAAGCGGTGCTCGTCGAGCGGGTCAAGGAACTGGTGGCGCCGGACGTCTGGAGGCCTCGCTACGCGCACATCCGCAACTTCGAGCAGGCGTTGACGGACGCCGGCACGACGGTCGTCAAGCTGTACCTGAACGTGTCGTACGAGGAGCAGGGCCGCCGGCTGCAGGATCGCATCGACAGTCCGGACGAGCAGTGGAAGTTCCGTCGTGGCGACCTCGACGACCGCAAGCTCTGGCCGTCGTACCGCGAGGCGTTCACCGACGCGTTGCGTGAGACCTCGACCGCCGCGGCGCCGTGGTACGTCGTGCCGGGCGACCGCAAGTGGGTGCGCAACCTGGCCGTGGCGAAGATCCTGCACCAGACGCTCGAGGCAACTGGATCCCCAGTACCCCGAGCCGGAGGAGGACCTCACCGGGCTGCAGGTCACCTGAGATCGATCGGACGCCGCCGAGGACAACCGTGGGCCACCGCCAGCGCCTCATTGTGTCGCTCATGAGTCATCCGCTCACGCCGATACCCGTGGCGTCGCGCGATCGGCTCCTCGCACGCCGCCGACGGGTCATCCTCGGGCATGTCCATCACCAGCAGTCCAGCGAAGCCGAGCGTCCGCACGGCCGCGGCAGCCTCGCGGGAGAGGTCGGCGCAGGCGGGGTAGCTGTCCTGATTGGGGTCGAACCTGCCTACCGCCAGAGGGTCAATTTTCAGCCGCCGTTGGCACACTGGGCGTTCGGTGCGGGCGGACAGCGACCCAGTGGCCTGTCCGACGCCGCGTCGAACGCGTTTCCGGGCCCGAATCGGGTTCACCGCGTGCGCTCGACGTGGTCACCGCGCTCGTCTCTTGCGACCTTCCCTCTGCTCCGCGCAACCGAATCTGGAGCGGCCGCTCCACGGCAATGTGCAGGATTACGGCACACGCGGCGGCCACCCCCACGACGAGGGCCGCCATCAACGGGCCGTTGAATCCCAACCATGACCGCACGTTGAGCATCACGAGTTCGTGCACCAGATAGAAGGCGAACTACACCTCCCCGGCCCGCACCAGCCATCGCCGCGTCAGGATTCCGGAGCGTCGATCGACGTCGCTGCGGACAGCGGCGAAGATAAGGGCGAGGAAAGCGGGCGCCATCAACTGGTTCGACGCGGCGGGAGTGATCGGCAGGTAGCTGCACAGTGCAAGTGATGCGACTACGGCAAGGCTGGCATGCCAAATCTTCATGCGCGGCCGCCACCCGCGGTGAATGCGACAGCGGCCACCACACCTATGAGGAATTCGTTGAAGCGCGTCACCGGCTCACCCTCGCCATGACTGCGAGCCAATCCAAGATGCTCGCTCGCGAGCGACAATGTGAGAGCAGCCGCATACCAGCCCGCCGCGATTGCCCACCGGCCCTGACCGACACACGGCCAAGGAGCATGATGGTCAACAAACGCCGCGTAGAACGCCGCCTCACAGGCGAGCGTCCAGGTCACGCCGTTCATGCCGTACACAACCGACTCGTTGGTGAACCACGACTGGGTGAGCGACACCGACGCCACGAAGCTCTGCCAACCCTTCGAGACAGGGTGATGAGCGCGAGCGCAATGAGCGTCACGACGAGATGACTCGGATAGACGCGAGCCAACCGGCGGCGATAGAACGCCCGTGCACTTGTGCCGGGCGTGAGCGACCACGTCAGCACGAATCCCGACAAAATAAAGAAGAAGCTGACTCCGACGAACCCCATCTGACCGATCGCCGTCTGATGCACGACGTTGTGGGTCCCGAAGTGGTAGACGAGCACCGCCGCGGCGGCCAAGGCGCGGAGACTGGTCAGCCTGGGCAGCGCGACGGCCTTCGACGTCGCGGCGTCAGCCCGAACATCTGTCTGTAATCGATTCATTCCGCCCGCGCCGTCGTCCGGCCCGCCAGGCTACGGCATTTGAACCCAAGAACCTGTTCGGCTTGAACAAACGCCTCCGCGCTGGCTGGTCGGCCAGCCCCGAGTCGTTCGTGCTGGAGGCGGGTTGGTCGAAGGCCGACGGCGGCCAGCGACATAAAGATGCCGCTCGATGCGGTCGCACGTCCACGGGACGCCGTCCTCGACATCGTGCAGCGTGCCTGCGATGACGCGCATCCCGAGGTGCGTTGGGCAGCGTTGTTCTCGCTTCACCAACTCGGAACGGTGCCGTAGCGAGCAAGCTCCGGCCGCCGCGGCGAAAGCAGACCCCTTCGATCGACGGGTCCTCACGGCCGACCAGTGACGTCGTGAAGCGGTACCCACGAACACGCTGGAGGTAGGCGCCGGCCGGATCGCTGACCGACGGCGCGGCGTTCATCGTCATCAGCATCAGCCCGTGGAACTTGAAGCTGAACGTGTGTCCGTACTTGTGCTCGCCGGTCAGTGAGTCCTGACAGCGCAACTTCTTGAGCGTGCCCGTGTCGGTGACCGGTGGAGATGTCCGACGCCACGTTGAGCACCTTCCCGAACCGCTTCCGGGCGGCGACGTTGTTGCCGGCCAGGTGGTCCAGCTCCTCGGTCGAGCGGTTCTGTATGCCGACGATGCCCCCCACGATGCGGGCCAAAGTCGACTCGCC
Organism: uncultured Acidimicrobiia bacterium; assembly: GCA_963774635.1. GTDB lineage: Bacteria > Actinomycetota > Acidimicrobiia > Acidimicrobiales > Ilumatobacteraceae > JALZMG01. Next base: position 35,812 of record CAVZFS010000020.1, on the reverse strand, counting down.
CGAGCGAGTCAGCCAGATGGGAAAACCGCCCCTTCTTGTGGTAGCCGCGCAGGTCGAGCAGCATGCCGAGGTCCTCCAGCAGGTCGGTCCCGCGCGCCTCTCGACGGCAGGACCGCGGCGAGCCAGCGATCGAACGTCGGGCACGTCGCCGCGGCGTCGTAGGCGACCGGCCACTGTGCGACGGAGAGGTACTTCGGGTCGTGGGCCGCCAGCTCGCCCGAACGGGTTGACCATCCCGTTGCGCCGTTGACGAGGTGGACGTACTCGGCAGGCGACGTCGCCAGGTCCGAGCAGGTTGGTCAGCGCGGCCTCGGCGTAGGCGACCAGCGCCCGCAGGTCCTCGGGCTTGAATCGTCCACGCTGCCGCGTGGTGACGAGGTGGGCCAACAGGCGCCCGGCGTGGCGGTAGACCCCGCCGTCGTAGAGCCACAGCTCACCGCTCGGATGGGAGGCGAGCGGTGTGGCGCTGATGATCGCCTCGTACAGCTCGTCGACCAGCAGCCGACCGTGCGAGAAGCCAGCGCCAGCGCATAACCACGTGACGGGCGCGGCTGTACGCGTATCCATGGCGAGCACGCGCCGAGGACGCGACACGGCGTCGAGGGGCGATCACAACGTCTTCGAACCGGGAACGGTCATCGTCGCGGATCGGGCCATCGGCTGAGCACTCAACCCGCCGCGCCGGGGTCAACGCCAGGGACCAACGCAAGCGACGCCCAGGCACCAACGGGGCCAATCGGCTGAGCAGGTCAGACCGTCGCGACGGCGTCCCGAGCGTCCGGTGAGCGCTCTACGCACGAAACGGCCGTCACGCAGTGTCCGGAATCGTTCGGCAGTAGCGGCTCGCACGCCTTAACGGTTTGTAAAGTCGCGCCGGTGGGCGTGCTGACCCCGATGTCGCTCGACGAGGCATTGGCCACGTTGTCCGAGCAGCCCGAAGCGCTGCTGCTCGCCGGTGGGACCGACCTGATGGTCGAGATCAACGAGGGTCGCCACCATGTACCCGACGACGAGCGGATCATCGCCGTCGGTCATCTGCCGGAGCTGCGGACGTGGGTCCACGATCCGGACGCCCGGACGTTGCGGCTCGGCGCCGCCGTGACGTACGCCGAGCTCGAGCGAGCACCGCTGGCCGACCTCGCGCCCGCGCTGGCTCAAGCGGCGCGCACGGTCGGCTCGCCGCAGATCCGCAACGCGGCGACGATCGGCGGCAACCTCGCCACGTGTTCGCCCGCCGGCGACGGGCTGCCGGTGCTCGCCGCGCTCGAGGCAATGGTCGAGTTGCGCGGTCCCGACGGGACGCGCACCTTGCCGGTGCACGAGTTCATGACCGGGGTGAAGCGCACGGCCCTGCAACCCAGCGAGCTGATCGTCGCCATCACGGTGCCGGTGCTCGACGGCTGGCAGGGCTACGCCAAGGTCGGCGTCCGCAACGCCATGGTCATCGCCATCGCCGGAGCCTGCCTCGCCGCAGACCGGCCAGGGCGCTCGGTTCGCCTGGCCCTCGGTTCCGTCGCGCCGACGATCGTGCGCGCCGCGGATGCGGAAGCGCACGCCTCGGCGACGGTCGACTGGGACGCGGACGCCGTGACGGAGCAGGACGTCGTTCGCTTCGGCGAGCTCGCCGCCGCGGCGACAAGTCCGATCAGCGACCACCGGGCCACGGCGGCCTACCGTCGGCGCGCCGTCGAGGTGTTGTCGCGACGCCTGCTGCGGCGCGCGTTCCCGAACGGATCGGCGTGAGCGCCAACTACAAGCTGCACGTCAACGGTCGCACGCACGACGTCGCGGACGCGTGGGTGGGGGAGAGCCTGCTCTACGTGCTGCGCGAACGGCTCGGCCTGATGGGCTCGAAGGGTGCCTGCGAGCAGGGGGAGTGCGGGTCCTGCTCGGTGCTCCTCGACGGTGATCTGGTCTGCTCCTGTCTCGTGCTGGCGGCGAGCGCCGTCGACCGCCCGATCGTCACCGTCGAGGGCCTCGGCGAGCGGGCCGTGCCGACGGACCTGCAGCGCGCGTTCGTCGATGCGGGCGGCGTGCAGTGTGGATTCTGCACGCCGGGGCTGATCGTGGCCGCGCACGCGCTGCTGGAGCGCACGCCGGATCCGACGCTCACCGAGATCCGCGAGGAGCTGTCTGGGAACCTCTGCCGGTGCACCGGCTACGGCCGGATCATCGAGGCAGTGCGCCGGGTGGCCGACGAACGTCACGATCGGGACGGCCAGCGCGTGACGGCCACCGACACCCACGCAGGATCACTGGTCTCGACCGGCAGGATCGGCGACTCGCCGCCGCGCCCGGACGGGATCATCAAGGCCCAGGGTGCATTCGCCTTCTCGTCGGATCTCCCGATCGACGGCGCGATGTGGGGCGCGACGCTGCGCTCGCCGCACCCGTACGCCCGCATCGTGTCGATCGATGTGACCCCGGCATGGAAGGTGCCTGGCGTCGAGGCGGTGATCACCGCCGCCGACGTGCCGGGCAAGGAGACGTACGGGCTGATCGCCGCCGACCAGCCCGTGTTCGCCAGTGACCACGTCCGCTACGTCGGTCAGCCCGTCGCCGCCATCGCCGCCGATCATCCGGAGACGTGCCGGCGGGCGCTGGCGGCCATCGACGTCACCTACGAGGTGCTGGAGCCGCTGCTCGATCCGGAGGCGGCGATCGCCGGCGACCACCCGCCGATCCATCCCGACGGCAACATCCTGCGCCACCAGCGCATCCGCTGCGGCGACGTCGACGCCGTCGGCGAGGTCGTCGTGGAGGGCACGTACGAGATCGGCATGCAGGACCAGGCCTTCCTCGGCCTCGAGGCCGCGGTCGCGGTTCCTGATGACGACGGTCTCGGCGTCGAGCTGCACATCGCCACGCAGTGGCTGCACGAGGATCGCAAGCAGGTCGCCGCCTGCCTGGGGCTCGCCGATGACCGGGTACGGCTCGTGCTGGGCGGCGTCGGCGGTGCGTTCGGAGCGCGGGAGGACATCAGTCTCCAGGTCCACGCGTGCCTGCTGGCGCTGCGGCTGCGGCGGCCCGTGCGGATGGCCTACAGCCGCGCCGAGAGCTTCCTCGGCCACGTCCACCGCCACCCGGCGAAGATCTGGATGCGACATCACGCCACTGCCGACGGTCGGCTGGTCAAGGTCGAGGCCCGCTTCGTCCTCGACGGCGGTGCCTTCGCCTCGACGTCGTCGGCCGTACTGCTCAACGCGATCACGCACACCCAGGGCCCGTACCGCTGCCTCAATGCCGTGGTCGAGGGCTACGCCGTGCGTACCAACCATCTGCCGTGCGGGGCGATGCGCGGGTTCGGCGTCGTGCAGGCGTGCTTCGCCCACGAGGGCCAGATGGATCGGCTGGCCGCGGCGTGCGGGCTCGACCCGGTCGAGATCCGTCTGCGCAACGCCATGGAGACGGGAGACCGGTTGATCACCGGGCAGGTCATGGAGAGCGTCGCTCCGGTCGCCCGCTGCATCCGCGAGACGGCGGCGTTGCCGATGCCGGTGGAGGCGGTTGGCCAGGCGGCCGACTCCGGTGCGCAGGACGCGATGCGCCTGCCGGGCGGGGCCGGGCGGACGGCCGATGTCGGGCACGTCCGACGCGGCATCGGCTGGGGGGTGGCGATGAAGAACCTGATGTACTCCGAAGGCTTCGACGACTATTCGACTGCTCGTTGCGGGCTCGCCGACGGCGTCGCCACGCTGAAGTTCGCGACGGCCGAGGTCGGCCAGGGCTTCGTCACGATCGCCCAGCAGATCGCCCGCACGGTGCTCGGGGTCGAGACCGTCATCCTCGAGCCGATCGACACATCGATCGGCTCCGCGGGCTCGACGTCGGCGTCCCGCCAGACGTGGATGAGCGGTGGCGCCGTCGACGCGGCATGCCGAGCCGTGCGGGAGCGGCTGTTCGAGCACGTCGGCGCGATCCACGGCTTGGATCCGCTGCGCCTGGTCATCGACGGGCGGGAGGTCGTCGACTCGCTCGGCGATCTACGCGTGGCGGTCGACGACGTCACGACGGGCGTGCGGTTCGAAGAGACCGTCGAGTTCCATCACCGCCCGACCGAGGAGCTCGACGCCGACGGCCAGGGCAATTGCCACACTGCGTTCGCCTTCGTCGCCCATCGCGCCGTCGTCGACGTCGATCCCGACCTGGGTTTGCTGAAGGTGATCCAGGTCGCGACGGCCCAGGACGTCGGGCGGGCGCTCAACCCGCTGTCGGTGCTCGGCCAGATCGAGGGCGGCATCTCGCAGGGACTGGGTCTCGCCGTGATGGAGGAGATCGTCCAGATCGATGGCGTCGTCCGCAACGCCAGCTTCACCGACTACCTGTTGCCGACGTTCCTCGACATGCCCGACGTGGTGGCGACGCTGGTCGAGGAGCCGGATCCGCAGGCACCGCTCGGGGCAAAGGGCGCCGGCGAGCCACCGTGCATCTCGGTGACGCCGGCGATCGTGGCCGCCGTGCGCAACGCCCTGGCGCAGTTCGACGCCGAGCAGGGCCGGACGGACCGCCCGTTCCTCGCCCGTGCGCCGATTCGGCCGTCCGACATCGCCTTGTAAGGCATCGCCTTGTAGCGGGGACCCCACACCCGGGTAGGTTCCGAGGCGTGCCCGACGAGCGCGAGATCATGGCCTGGGAGGACTTCGGTGTGGCGTCCCGCGACGTCGCCCAGATGGTGGCCGACGATGGCTACGAGCCCGACATGATCCTGGCCATCGCCAGGGGTGGGCTGCTGATCGGTGGCGCCCTCGGGTACGCGCTCTCGGTGAAGAACGTCTACACGATGAACGTCGAGTTCTACACCGGCGTGGACGAGCGCCTCGAGGTGCCGCGGATCCTGCCTCCTGCCCCCGACTTCGTCGATCTCCACGACGCCAGCATCCTCATCGCCGACGACGTCGCCGACACCGGGCACACCCTGCGCAGCGTGCAGAAGTTCTGCGAGGGCAAGGTGGCCGAGGTGCGCACGGCTGTGCTGTACGAGAAGCCGCATTCCGTCGTGCGCTGCGACTACGTGTGGAAGCGCACGGGCCTGTGGATCAACTTCCCGTGGAGCGACAAAGACCCGGTGGCAAAGCGGGAGTGGGCCGTCCGCGACGCGTAAGTCCCGCATTCTGTCCGTAGGAATCGACCGGATCCGATCGATCTTTACGGACGAGAGGTGGATCAGGCGGTGGTGGCCGGTTCGAGGTGCAGCTTGGCGCGCAGCGCCTTGGGCGGGACCACGCCGAGCAGGCGGCCGCCTCGCCACACGGTGACGACGGGGTTGAGGGGATTGAGCTTGGGGAGCACCGACGCCAGGTCGTCATCCGGGTCGGCCTGGGCCAACCGGTTGAACGGGGTCATCAACGTCGTCAGCATCGTCCATGGACGCTGCTCTGCGGGAACTGCCCAGAGGTGATCCTCGAGCACCAGACCGTCGAGCTCGCCGTCGTCCCCGCGCACGGCGACGGCCCCTGCGCCACCGAGCCGTGAGCGCTGCCAGATCATCGAGTCGGCGTCCATGTCGGTGCCGGTCTCGGCGACACCGAACCAGGTGATGTCCTTGACCTTGACGCCGTCCAGGCGCTCGCTGACACCCGCCATCGCGATCTCCGCCCGCGCGTTCACGGCGATGAAGAACCCGGTGATGGCGATCCACAGCCCCGCCCGCCCGTTCAGCGTGAGCGACAGGCCGAGCGCGGCGAGCCCCCACCCGATGATCCGGCCGGCCTGGGCGGCTTCTCGCATGGCGCGATAGCGGTTGCCGTGACGAGCCCACCGGACGGCCCGCACGACCCGTCCACCGTCGAGCGGCGCCCCAGGGAGCATGTTGAAGATCGCCAGCACGACATTGATCACGCCGAGCCACCCGAGCACGGTGACGACGTCGTCGGGCGCGTCGATCCCGTGCAGCAGCACGGCCGTGCCATAGGTGGCGAGGCCGATGGTGAGGCTGCACAGCGGACCGGCGGCGGCGATCCAGCCGTCTGCCCGTGGCGAGCTGGGCTCGCGATCGAGGCGGGCGACGCCGCCGAGCGCCCACAGGTCGATGGACGTCGTGCCGACGCCGTAGTGGCGTGCCACGAACGCATGGGCCAGCTCGTGGGCGAGGATGGAGGCGAAGAAGGCGACGACGCAGACGATCGCCGCGGGGACACCGAGGTCGGCAGTCTGAGCGAGCCCGATGCCGAGGATGACGGCGATCAGAACCGCGCTCCAGTGGATTCGCAGCGTCGCACCAGCCAGGCGGCCGACTCTGAGCGATCCATTGAGCATCGTGGTTCTGCTACGACGATACCGGCGCGGTGCCGGTACTCAGGTGTGATCGCGGTGAGAGGAACGAGCGTGATGGATCGATGGGAGGACCTGCGGGTCGACGGTGGACGGCTGTGGAACCGCCTCGTCGAGCTCGGCGAGCTCGGCGCCATCAAGGGGCCGAACGGCGAGCAGGGCTGCTGCCGGTTGGCGCTCACCGACGCCGATCGTCAAGGGCGGGACCTCGTCGTCAGCTGGATGCGTGACCTCGGACTCGAGGTCGTGATCGACGCCCTCGGAAACGTCGTCGCCACCCGTCCCGGCACCGATCCGGCTGCGGCTCCGGTGATGACCGGATCGCACATCGACACGGTCGCCACCGGCGGTCGCTTCGACGGGAATCTCGGTGTCCTCGCCGGGCTGGAGGTGATCGAGACGCTGGAGCAGCACGGGGTGGCGACGACCCGGCCGCTCGCCGTCGCCTTCTTCACGGACGAGGAAGGCGCCCGCTTCGCACCGGACATGCTCGGGAGCCTCGTGTTCGTCGGCGGCATGGCGCTCGAGGAGGCCCTCGACGTCGCGGCTGTCGACGACGGTGCTCGCCTCGGCGATGAACTGGCCCGCATCGGATACGCCGGGCCCGTGCCTTGCCCGACTGCGATCGCTCCACACGCCTTCGTCGAGCTGCACATCGAGCAGGGACCGATCCTCGAAGACGAGGGAGTCGGCATCGGCGTCGTCGAGGGCGTGCAGGGCATCTCCTGGACCGAGCTGACGATCGACGGCCGGTCCGCTCACGCCGGCACGACGCCGATGCGCCTGCGCCGCGACGCCGGGTACGTCGCGGCCGAGATCGCGACCTTCGCTCGACGCCTGGCGCTGGAGCTCGGGGACGCCCAAGTCGCCACGGTCGGCCGGTTCGAGGTCCGTCCTGATCTCGTCAACGTCGTGCCGAACGGCGCCACCCTGACCGTCGACCTGCGCAACACCGACGACGAGGTGTTGCAACGAGCGGAGGCCAGTCTCCGCGCGGAGGTCGACCGCCTCGCCGCTGCCGAGAACGTGACGGTCACGAGCCGTTCACTGGCCCGCTTCGCTCCGGTCGACTTCGATCCAGCGACCGTCGCCCTCGTCGAAGCGACCGCGCAGCGCCTCGGTCACACGACGCGCCGGATGCCGAGCGGCGCCGGGCACGACGCCCAGATGCTGGCTCGGATCTGCCCGGCGGCGATGATCTTCACGCCGAGTGTCGGCGGGTTGTCCCACAACATCGGCGAGCACACGCACCCGGACGACGTCACCGCAGGCGCCGACGTGCTCCTGCAAACCCTGCTCACGTTGGCGAACCAACCACACGACCTCGACGGATGACCAAACGGTCGGCCGGGGCGAAGGCGATCGCCTCACGGATCGTGGACGCCTTGACCGCCAGCAGGTCCGCTGACCCGCCAACCTCTAGCCCGGCGGGTTCCACTCCGATGGCACGGCGGGCACCGGTGCTGACCGTCTCCCACGCTTCCTCAGGGAGCAGGTGAGCGGTCAGGATCATCAGCGCGGCTGTCTCGAACGGACACCCACGGCCGACGGGGTTGAAGGGGTCCTGGAGGTTGTCGCCACCTGCCGCGACCACGGCGCCGGCGGCGCGCAACGCGTGGACCGCCGTCACGCCGCGCGGCATGGCCTCTTGATGCTGGCGGCCCTGGAGGTACAGGTTCGTCGCCGGCAGCGCGACGACGGAGATGCCGGCGGCGGCCACGAGCTCGGCGACCTCGCGCTGGCGGTCGGGCGGGCGCATACCGAGGCTGACGCAATGGCTGGCCGTCACCGGGTGCTCGAACCCCGACCTCGTGACCAGCTCCGCCAGCTCCGAGAGCCCGTCGAACTCCAGCTCCAGCGTCTCGTCCGTGTGCAGGTCGACGCCGACACCATGATCGGCGGCGATCTGGAGCAGCGTCTCGGTCGCGGCCCGCGAGCCACAGGTGTCGAAGTGTGGTGCACCTCCGACGAGGTCGGCTCCGATGGCGAGTGCCTCGACAAGCAACGCGCGCTGGTCCTCGCTGCCAGCTCCGGCGATCGGCCATCCGCACAGCGCGACGACCTGGACGTCGATCGAATCGGCCACCCGGCGCCGCACCTCCGCCAGCGCCTCGATGCTGCGCAGCCCGTGGTCGGTCGTCGTGTCGGCGTGGCTACGCACTGCGGCGAAGCCGTTGGCGGCGAGGAGGCGGGCTGCCCGCTCAGCCCGCTCGACCGTGTCCGCGACGCCCAGCTCCCCGCGGGCGGCCATCATCGCCTCCACTGCGCCGAGCAGGTCGCCGGTGCGATTCGTCACCCGCTCGGCGAGGAACGCCTTGTCCAAGTGGGCGTGTGGCTCCACCGGGGCCGGCGACAGCAGGTACCCGTGCAGGTCGACGTGCATCGTCGCCGGGTTCTGCGGCGAGCTCACCGATGGCGTCGATGCGACCGTCACGCAGGCGGACGTCGGCGACGGTCCCATCGAGGAGCGTGGGTCCGCGCAGGATGAGGTCAGGCACGGAGGCGCTCTCGTTCCAGGCGCCGGCCGAGCGGATCACCGAGCCACACGAGCATCAAGGCCCAGAGCCCGATGGGCGGCACCGTCACGGCGATGACGGTGGCCAGGAGGAACATCGCGCTCGTCATGAGCCCGCGCTCGAAGCCCCGCGGTGGGCCGGACGGGTCCTTCCACGTCTCCGGGCTGCGCCGGATGAGCCAATCGACGAAGACGATCGAGGCGCTGCTCACGAACAGCGAGCCGCAGTAGACGAACCGGACGAACGGGTCGTCCGCTCCGTTCTCACCGAGCATCTCCGTCGGCAGCGGGATGAACACGATGCTGATGAGCCAGACGAAATTGGCGATGAGGATCGGCTGCGTGTAGCTGACCACCTTCTCGAAGAGGCTGTGGTGGACGAGCCAGAACTTGGCGATCACGACGAAGCTCACGACGAAGGCGATGAGACGGCTGCCGTTCTCGGTGAAGAACTCGACCCCGGTCTCGTCGCTGATGTCCGTCACGGCGTCGACCACAGGCAGGATCAACAGCGAGATGGCGATGGCGACGACGGCGTCGCTGAAGTTGACCAGGCGGTCGAAGCCGCGCTCGCTCGTCACGCCGCTTGACATGTCGGGCACCAGTAGAGCTTGCGGGCGGCCAGCACCTGCATCGTGATCGGTGTGCCGTCGATCCGGCACGGCAGACCTGTCCGGCGGTACACGTAGTGGGCGTCCTCGCCACGCACCGGTCCGGTGCGCCGCGACCGGTCAGTCGGATCCGTCGTGATGATGCGCCCACTCCGCAGTCCGGCGCGCATCAGCGTGACGACGTCGGACCAGATGCCCTCCCATGCCGTCGCGTCGAGCGCTCGCCCGGGCAGATATGGATCGAGACGGTGCCGGAAGAGGACCTCGGATCGGTAGACGTTGCCGACGCCGGCGACGACGCGCTGGTCCATCAGCAGCCCGGCGAGCGGCGCGCGACTGCGCCGGATCCGATCGAAAGCCCGCCCGCCATCGCTGCCGGCACGCAGGGGGTCCGGGCCGAGTCGGGCGATGATCGCATCGACCTCCGAGGGGCTGAGCACCTCGCACGCAGTCGGGCCACGCAGGTCGCCCCAGCCCGACTCGGCAACCCACCGCATGCGCACGGCGCCCAGCGGTTCCGGTGGGTCGCCAGTGCCCGAGGAGTACTTGCCGAACAGCCCGAGGTGGACATGGACGATGCGATCACCGAACGCCTCGAAGAGGTGCTTGCCGTGGGCGGTCACAGTGTCGAGCACGCGCCCGTCGACCAGCGTGGCGTCGAAGCGGCCCTGCGGGCTCGACACCGCGATCGGCAGACCGACGAACTGGCGGCGCTGCGATCGGGCCAGCCGATGCAGGGTGTGGCCCTCCGGCATGAAGTCAGCCCCTCATTGCGTTCCCCGGCCACGCAGGCCGTCGGTGGCCGCTCGTTCGCTGGCGCTCACTCGCTCGCACCTGCTGTCGGGTTCGAGTTGCGCGCTCATTGCGTTCCCCGGCCACGCAGGCCGGCATTGCGTTCCCCGGCCACGCAGGCCGGCATTGCGTTCCCCGGCCACGCAGGCCGCAGACAACCGCTCCTTCGCTGGCGCTCCGTCGCTCGCACCCTCCGCGCGTCCTGGCGCTCGCTTCGCTCGAACGCGATATCGGGTGCAACGTCAGCTCCCTGCCGCACTCCCGACGCGCGCCCGCGGGTCGGCCGCTGCGGCGAACACGCCGCCCTTCTCGACGGCGATCACGTTGGCGTGCCCGAAACCCGAGTCGAACGACGGAGCCACGCTCACGTCGTGTCCCCGGGCGAGCAAGCCGTCGCGCCATGCCGCGGGCGCATGGCCCTCGATCACCACCGACGGCGGTTGCCCGCTCGTCCATGTGTCGAAACCCGTCGACGGTCCGCGCAGCACCCAGCGGCCGGCGGCCACCGCTGATGCAGGTCCTTCCCGTCCGGCGAACAGCCGCGCCATCAGCTGGAGGAGGATCTGCGGCTGCGCATCGCCGCCCATCGTGCCGAAGACGGCGACGAGCTCACCGTCACGCGTCGCCATGGCTGGGCACAGCGTGTGCGGCGGCCGCCGGCCTGGCCGGTACTCGGCTGGGTGGCCGGCTTCGGCGCTGAACCCGAGCCCGCGGTTGTGGAGGTTGATGCCGGTCGTCGGCTCGACCAGCCACGACCCGAACCCCGACGCGTTGGACTGAATGAGGCTGACCGCCATGCCCGAGTCATCAGCGGTGCACAGGTAGGTGGTGTCGCCCGGCACGGTGGAGGCCTGCCGGCGGCTCGCGCGCTGGGGGTCGACGAGTGCGCCTCGCGTGGCGATCTGTTCGACGAGTGCGGCGCCATCGGCGGCGTCGTGGAGGACGGCCGGGCGGTCCATCGCGGCGGCGGTGGACATCTCGATGAGCAGATGCGGCCAGGCCGGATCGGCAGGATCGGCTGGGACGCCGACCTCGTCGGCCAAGCGGGCCGCGCCGAGCGCCAGGTAGGCCTGCGAGTTCGGTCCGATGGTGGCGAGCTGCACGCCGAGCGCGTCCGTGACGAGAGGTTCGACCCAGTTCGCTTGCACCCGGGCCAGATCGTCCTCGGTGAACAGACCTTGGCCCAACTCGATGAGGCCCTCGCCGAACGCGCCGAGGTAGAACGCCGACCGCCCACCGTTGATGATCGCCTGGAGTGCCAAGGCGACGCCGGCACGGCGTACCGGGGCACCTGGGCGGCTGGCTTGTTCGGCGAGCACAGCAAGGTTCTGACGGGCCGCGTCGTCGACGAGCTGGAGGGCTCCGACGAGCAGGGGACTGGCAGGGAACCCGCCGGCGGCGAGCTTGATCGCCGGACCCAGCACGACTGCGAGATCGAGGTGCCCGAAGCGCGAGTGCAGCGCGATCCACCCGTCGACACACCCGGGGACGGTCACTGTGCGGACGTCGTGGCGGAACGGCATCTGCTGGTGCCCGTCGTGCCGGAGGGTGTCGGCGTCGGCGCCTGAACCGGCCCGGCCGCTGGAGTTGAGTGCGACGACCTCGCCATCCGGTGTCCGCACCAGCGCGAGGAGATCACCGCCCATCCCGCACAGGTGTGGCGCCGTGACGGCGAGGGCGGCGTTGGCGGCCACGGCGGCGTCCACGGCATTGCCACCCCACGTGAAGGCGGCCATCGCAGCCTGCGTGGCGAGTTGATCGGCGGTCGCAGCCACGGCCCGCAAGGCACGGACCGCGCCGGTGGGGGCACTGACCGACATCGTTCCGACCATATGTCCCGGGCTCGGCTCGCAAGCAAGTTGCTCGCCTCACCTCTCACGATCGCTCGCTCGTACTTCGTACTCGCTCGCACAGCGAGCTCGCCGCCTCCGCTCCGCTTCGGCGTCTCACCCACCTTCGACTCCCGAGGTCTCTAACTTGGCTCCATCAGGCAGCGAGCTCTGACGGTGGTGGTCATGGCGGTCGGGGCAGCGGTGGTCGTCATCGGCACGCTGCTGCCGTGGGTCCGCACTGGCGGCCGACGGCGCAACAGCTACGACCTGCTGGTGCTCGTCGAGCGCCTCGGTTTCACTCCCGACGGCGCCACGGCGACGGCGCTGCGGTGGTGGCCCCTCCTGCCGGTGCTCGTCGTGGCGGCCGTGGTCGCGGCGTGGTGGGGATGGTTGCGGGTCGGAGGTGCGACGGGGCTCGTCGCAGCCGGCTACGCCGGCACGATCTCGGTGCTCGTCGTACGCGGCGGCTCTGCGCTCGTCAGGATGCAGGCCGGCACGACGGTGACGATCATCGGTGCGGTCGTGCTCGCGGCAGGTTCGGTCGCCGCCCTGGCGATCGGATCCGGGGCGCCTGTCAGGCCGAGATCTTCAGCGCCTTCTTGAGCGCCGACAGGTCGGGCGAGCCGAACACGACCCGGTTACGGGTGGCCACGTAGACGAGATCGAGATCGATGCCGGCGTCGGCCACGTCGCGGGCAAGGTCGGCGAGCATCCCTGGCCGGTCGTCGACCTCGACCACCACGACCTCGCGCTCGCGCGTGACGGCCAGCTGCGCGGTGGCGAGGGCGTGCTTCGCCGCATCGGCGTGAGGAACGAGGATGTGCAGTTCGGCCCGCTCGGCGGCGCCGACGCACGTCGCGGCCGCGATGTTGACCCCGGCATCGCTGATCGCCCGCGCCACTTGCGCCAACGCGCCGGGCTGGTTGTCAACTTCGATCACCAGGTCCATCGCCACTCCCGCATCCTCACCGCAGGCAGCCGTCTGCGCAAGGGTCCGCCGCCGTCTGGGATGATCTCGACGTGGCCGAACCGCGCATGGTGTCTCTCGGGTTCGGCAAGTTCGCCCGGTCGGACCGGATCTTCGCCCTCGAGCCGCTGCGCGGCGACGAGCGCGGTGACGGTCGGCGTACCCGCGTGTGGGTCGAGGGCATCCCGGACCCGATCGTCGCCTCACGAACCGAGCGGATCATCCTCCAGGAGATGGGCGAGGATGCGGCGGCCGTCACGCCGATCGTCGACGACGCCCTCGACCTCGCCCAGCGACTCGTCAACGCCGCCGACGCCGGGCGAGTCGATCTCGGCGATCTCGGCCGGCGGGCCCGGCGCCTCCTGGCATCGACCACCGAAGCCCAGGACCGCCTCCCGCTCGGCTAGAACCTGACGTGCGGTGAGAGATCGGTGCGGTATGCGCCCTCACCGCTCACCGCGGCCCGATCAGAACCAGAGGTCTCGGCCCTGGAGCACTTCCTTCAGGACGCTCGGGCGGTCGGTCATGATGCCGTCGGCGCCGAGGTCGAGGAGACGCTCCATCTCGGGCGCGTCGTCAATCGTCCACACGTGCACGGCGAGCCGTCGAGCATGGGCCCGCCGGACGAACCCCGCCGTGGCCAGCGGGATGCCGTAGCGGCGCACTGGGATCTGCGTGGCCTGCGCCCCGGAGGGCGTCCAGCCGGTGAAGCGCAGCGCGCTCACTTCGGCGATCCCGGCCACCGTGCAGGCCCGTGTGCCGAGGCGCCGGCGCAGCCATCGGACGCGGCGGTCGTCGAAGGCGGCGACGAGCGTGCGACCGAGGGCATCGAACCGCTCGACCATCGACGCCAACGGCTCGAGTGACGAGTCGTCCTTGCAGTCGACGTTGATGCGGGCGTCGGGCCACGTGCCGAACACGTCCTCGAGCAACGCGATCGGCTCCGCGTCGTGAACGCGCACGTTTGCCAGCTCCCGCCATGTCAGGTCGGAGATCCGCTCCGGGCGCCCGCAGGTCCGTTGCAGGTCCTCGTCGTGGAACGCGACGGCGACGCCGTCGGCGGTGATCCGGACGTCGGTCTCGAGGAACGTGTAGCCGAGGTCGACGGCGTGCTGGAACGCCGGCATGGTGTTCTCGGGAGCCTCGCCACCGCCGCCGCGGTGGGCGAACGCGATCGGGCCCGGCCACTCGAGGAACGGATGGCGCGGCTGCGTCGGCTCCCCCATGACCGGCAGTATGGTCGACCCATGACGGTCCGTTCCCTGCCGATCGCCGGCGAGCGCTTCACCGGCTCCGAATCGAGCGCCGTGACGTCGCCCTACGACGGCCACGAGATCGGCCGCGTACCGGTGTGCGGACCGGACGACGTGGACCGGGCGGTGCGCTCGGCGAAGGCCGCGCTGGCCGGCGGGCCGTTGCCGACCTGGCAGCGCGCCGAGGTGCTGGACACGGCGGCGCGCCTCCTGACCGAGCGACGCGACGACTTCGCCACGATCATCGCCGAGGAAGCGGCAAAGCCGATGAAGACGGCGCGTGTCGAAGCCGAGCGGGCAGTCGGCACCCTGCAGTTCTCCGCCGCCGAAGCTCGCACGATGGCCGGTGACGTCGTCCCGCTCGATGCCATCCCCAGCGGTGTCGGCAAGGTCGGTTTCACGATGCGCGTGCCGATCGGTGTCATCGGCGCGATCAGCCCGTTCAACTTCCCGCTCAACCTCGTCGTGCACAAGGTCGCGCCGGCGATCGCTGCCGGCTGCCCAGTCGTGCTCAAGCCGGCCGGGCAGACGCCCTTCAGCGCGATCGCGTTCGCCGATCTGCTGATCGACGACTGCGGGCTTCCGGCAGAATGGCTGCACGTCGTGACCGGGGGCGGATCGACGGTCGGCAACGCCATCGTCGAGCACCCCGACATCGCGATGATCACGTTCACCGGCTCACCGGAGGTCGGGTGGGGGATCCGGGGCCGCGCCGCCCGCAAGAAGGTCGGCCTCGAGTTGGGGAACAACGCGCCGGTCATCATCGAGGCCGACAGCGACTGGCCGACGGCGGCCTCCAAGATCAAGGTGGCCGGCTTCTCCCACGCCGGGCAGAGCTGCATCTCGACGCAACGGATCCTGGCCGACGATGCGATCCACGACGAGTTCCTCGATCGCCTGGTCAAGGAGGTGTCGTCGCTGGCCGTCGGAGACCCGCTCGACGAAGGCACCGACGTGTCGGCGCTGATCTCGCCGAAGGATCGGGATCGGGTCAAGGAGTGGATCGACGAGGCCGTCGCCGCCGGCGCGACGCTCGTGCTCGGCGGTGAGGTGGACGAGTCGGGTGTGCTGGCTCCGACGATCCTCGACGGCGTCACGCCTGACATGAAGGTGTGGTCGGAGGAGGTCTTCGGGCCCGTCGTCGCGTGCGCCGCCTACGGCGACCTCGACGACGCGTTCCGGCTGGCCAACGACACGCGCTACGGCCTCCAGGCGGCGATCTACACGAACAACGTCGGCAATGCCATCAAGGCGTTCCAGACGCTCGACTTCGGCGGCGTGCTCGTCAACGAGGTGCCGACGTGGCGCGCCGACCAGCAGCCCTACGGCGGTGTGCGCGACAGCGGCAACACCCGTGAAGGACCGCACTACGCAGCGCGGGAGATGACCGAGCTGCGGATGGTCATCCTCTCCCCGTGACGCGGGGACGGTAGAGGGACGCCGTCGTGCGATGGGGAGTGCTCGGCGCCACGTCGCGCGCCCATCGCCTCCGGCTGCGGCCGGCCTTCGGTCTGTCGGGGCAGCGCATCGTCGCCGAGGCGTCGCGACCCGTCGCCGATCGCGACGACGTGTCGCCGTACCTCGAGGTGCTGGCCGACCCGTCGGTTGATGCCGTCTACATCCCCCTGCCGAGTGCGCTCCACGTCGACTGGGTCCGGCGGGCCCTCGAGTGCGGCAAGCACGTCCTGTGCGAGAAGCCGCTGACGCTGTCCGGGCCGGATACCGAGCGGCTCTTCGCGATCGCCGAGACGTCCGGACGCTGGCTCTCCGAGGCGTTCATGTGGCCGCACCACCCGCGAGCGCAGCGTCTTCGGCGAACTGGTCGCCAGCGGCGAGATCGGTCACCTCGTGTCCCACGACGCGGCCTTCACGTTCGTCCTCGACCGGCCCGACGACCACCGGTTCAGCGCGCTGGGCGGTGGCGCCCTGTTCGACGCCGGCATCTACTGCCTCGGTCCGGCTCTCACGCTCTCCCGTCAGGACGTCGGCGCCGCCGCGGCGACGGCGGTCCGCAACGCCGCCGGGATCGACGTGTCGATGAGCGGCTGGGTCGAGCTGGGCATCGGCACCGGAGCGTCGTTCGCGGTCTCCCTCGAGGCACCGATGCACCGACGCCAGACCCTCGTCGGCGCCGCGGGCGTGATCGAGATCGAGCACCACGTGCCGGGCCCCGAGCGCCCGGACGTGCTGACGATCCAGCGTCCCGACGGCAGCCGGGACAACTACCCCCACGCCGGCGCCAACGCCTACGAGCGGATGGTCAGTGCCTTCGTCGCCGAGGCGGCCGGCGACCTCGCACCGGCCTGGAGTCCCACCGACTCGATCCGCCTCGCCCGCCTCCTCGATCGCCTCCACGCCGCGTCATAACTGGTTCTGACGAAGAATCGGGTCCGTTTGCGGGCCTGAAACCCACACAGAACCGCCGGCGGTCCGCTTCCTAGCCTTGGTCGATGGACTGGTGGCGCCGACCGCTCGGTGCGCTCGTCAGCGGGAGGCGGGTGATCGTCGCCGGTGGCCCGGCCGCGGCATGGACGTCCCTCGTCGCTGCGCTCCGCGACCTCGGCGCGACGGACGTCTTGGTGGTGGCCACCGAGGGGACTGGTGCCGGGCCGCAGCCCGAGGCGACCGTCGCCGTCGTCGACGTGCCGGGCGACGACAGCGACGCGATGGTCCGGTTGCACGCGGCGATCGACCTCCTCGCCGCGCCACCGCCGGCGATCGTCGATGCCGTCGAGGCGTTCGACGCCGACCGTACGGCCGTGGTGTTCGGCACCTTCCTCACTGAAACCCCGGACCTCGTCGGCCGACCGCTCGTCGCCCACCGCCGACCCGAGTGGGTGGCGCTGGAGGACAAGACGATCGTCGACGCGTTGCTCGACCGGGCCGGGGTCACGCGGGCGGCCTCCACGGTTCTACCCGTGGGCGACGCAGCCCAGGCGTGGCGAGCGCTCGACCACGGCAGCGGCACCGTGTGGGCCGCCGATGCCCGTGACGGCTACCACGGCGGCGGCGCCAGAACGAGGTGGGTCACCGACGACGACGAGGCCGGTGCTGCTGCGGCGGACCTCGCGCCGTGGTGTGACGCCGTGCGAGTCATGCCGTTCCTCGAAGGGATCGCCACATCCGTGCACGGCATCGTGCTCCCCGACGACGTCGTCGCCCTGCGGCCCGTCGAGCTGGTGACGCTGCGCCGCGGTCATGACCTGCGGTATGCCGGCTGCGCCACGTTCTGGGACCCACCGTCAGCCATCCGTGACGAGATGCGTGAAGCGGCGCGCCGCGTGGGAGCGCTGCTGCGGGACGAGATCGACTACCGAGGCGCCTTCACGCTCGACGGTGTCGCCACGGCCGACGGCTTCCGGCCCACCGAGCTGAACCCGCGTTTCGGTGCCGGCCTCGGCGTCATCACCCGCGGCCTCGACGGGCTGCCGCTGCACCTCGTGCTCGATCTGGTCGTCAGCGGCACGCACCTCGAGATCTCGGCGACCGAATTGGAAGCGCTGCTCCTCGAACAGTCCGACGCCAACCGCAGCGGTGGATCCTGGCAGCTGCACGTGAAGACACCGCTCGAGGTGACCGGTCGCGCCGCTCGTTACGAGGACGGAACGTGGCGTTGGGCCGAGCCCGACGAGCCGAGCGACGGCGACGTCGTCGCCAAGGACGGCTTCGCCCGCATCTCGTTCGAGGCGTCCCGGACGCCCGTCGGCCCGAGCGTCGGCGAGCGGTCAGCCGCTTTCTGGCGCTTCGCTGATCGCGAGCTCGGCACAGACGTCGGACCGCTCACCGCACCGTCCGACGTCACGCGCTGAAGGTTCAGATGCTGCGGCCGGCGGCCGACCAGTACTCGTCGCGCAACAGGCGCTTGTAGAGCTTGCCCGTCGGGTGGCGGGGGAGCTCGGTGCGGAAATCGATCGAGCGAGGGCACTTCACGTCGGCCAGCTGCGACCGGCAGTAGCGGATCAGCTCGGCCGCCAGCGCGTCGGCCTCCTCGTCGTCGACCGGTAGATCGACCGGCTGCACCACCGCTTTGACCTCCTCACCGAACTCGTCGTGGGGGACGCCGAACACGGCGACGTCGACCACCTTGGGATGGGTGATCAGCACGTTCTCCGCCTCCTGCGGATAGATGTTCACGCCGCCCGAGATGATCATGTACGCCTTGCGATCGGTCAGGTAGAGGAAGCCGTCGGCGTCGAGGTAGCCGACGTCGCCGAGCGTGGTCCAGCCCTTCGGGTGGCGCGACGAACGGGTCTTGTCCGGGTCGTTGTGGTACTCGAACTCCATCCCGCCCTCGAAGAAGATGATGCCCCGCTCACCCTGGGGCACTTCCTCACCGGTGTCGTCGCAGATGTGGATCGTGCAGTTCAGCGGATAGCCGACCGTGCCAGGGTGCTCCAGCCACTGCTCGCTCGAGCAGTACACAAAACCATTTCCTTCGGTTCCTGCGTAGTACTCGTGGATCACCGGCCCGAACCACTCGATCATCTGCTGCTTCACGGGCACCGGGCACGGCGCGGCGGCGTGGATGACGTACTGCAGGGACGACACGTCGTAGCGCTCACGCACCTCGGGCGGCAGCTTGAGCAGGCGCACGAACATCGTCGGCACGACTTGCATGTGGGTGACGCGGTGCAGCTCGATGAGGCGAAGGAACTCCTCGGCGTCGAAGTGCTCCATGACGACGACCGAGGCGCCGAGCCCGTTGGCTGCCATGCAGAAGCGCAGCGGCGCGGCGTGGTACAGCGGCGCGGGGGAGAGGTAGACAGACTGCTCCTCCACCGCGAACAGGAGGCGGAGCAAGCCCAGGACCGGACCGCCCGTCGTCTCCAGCGGCTCGGGGAGGAAGGGTCGGGCGACACCCTTCGGCAGTCCGGTCGTGCCGGAGGAGTAGAGCATGTCCTGACCCGCGACGCGGTCCGACAGCGGGTCTGCGGTCTGACTTGCGACAGCCTCCTCGTACGACGCGTATCCGTCGACCACGCCGTCGAGCATCAGCCACGTCGTGACCTCCGGGACGTGCTCGCGCACCTCGGCCGCCTGGTCGGCCTGGTGCATCGAGGCGATGAAGACCTTGGCCTCGCAGTCGCGCAGCACGTATCCGAGCTCCCCGCTCGTCAGGCGCGACGATGCCGCGGTGTAGACGGCGCCGGCGTAGTGGCAGCCCCACGCGACTTCCAGGTAGCGGGGGTGGTTCTCCATGCAGAACGCCACGTGGTCGCCAGGCTCGACACCCGCCGCACGCAGGAGTCGTGACAGGCGATTGGCAGCGGCGTCGAGCTCGGCGAACGTCTGCGGCGATCCGGTGGAGGCCATGATCACCGCCGGCTTGTCGGGCTGCGAGGTGACGTAGGCACCGGGGTACATGTCCGCGGAAGGTACCCGACGATACGTTCGAGCCATGGATCCGGCGGAGGCGTTGGAGCGCTTCGAGCGCCTGGTCGAGGGCGATCCTGCGCTCGTACCGCTCGACCACGCTGCCCTGGCGATCGAGGAGGTCCTGCGCGGCGGGGTGGACGAGGCGGGCGCCCTTGGAGTCCTCGACAGGCTCGCCGAAGGATGTACCGAGCGGTCGTTCGAGGGGCTTCGTCACCACCTGTTCGACGAGGTCGGCTTCCTGGGCGACCGGCTGCGCTACGACGACCCGGAGAACTCCTTCCTCCAGCTCGTCCTGACCCGCCTTCGTGGCCTCCCGATCCTGCTCGCCACCGTGATGATCGAGGTGGGGAGACGAGCCGGCGTCGGCGTCCTGGGCATCGGGATGCCGATGCACTTCCTCGTCGGTGACGCCAGGGACCCGACCTCGTTGGCCGATCCGTTCACCGGTGTCGCCTTGGACCCTTCGGGCGCGAGAGCGTTGTTCGAGTCGCTCGCCCAGGGCACGCTGCCGTGGGACGACCGCCACCTCGACCCGGTGCCGGCCAGGGCGATCGTCGTGCGCATCCTGAGCAACCTGCGGGCCAGCTACCGGCAACGTCGTGACCCGGTCCACAGCGCGCTGGTGGCTGGACTGCGTTGGCGGGTCCCGGAACTGCGGGCGGAGCGCGCCGACGCGGCGCGCAGCGTCGCCGTCTTCAACTGACGTGCGAGCACGACGACCCGGTACCGTCGAACCATGACGTTGACCGATAATCGGGTGTCAACCGACGAGGAACGGGTCGACGCGCTGCTCGATGACCTGCTGACCCGGTTCCCGCCGAACACGACCGATTCGCGGGTCTTCCTCGGAGAACAGTACGACCGGGGACTGGCCTGGGTGCACTTCGACGAGGGCCATGGCGGACTCGGGGTTTCACCCAAGCTGCAGCGAGTCGTCAGTGAACGCATCACGGCTGCCGGCGGGCCGAACGCGTACTACCGCAACCCCATCGGCTACGGCATGTGCGGCCCGACGATCGCGGTGTGGGGAACCGATGAACAGAAGCGGCGGTACCTCCGCCCGCTGTTCACCAGCGAGGAGATCTGGTGCCAGCTCTTCTCGGAGCCAGGATCGGGGTCGGACTTCGCCGGATTGTCCTCGCGCGGCATCAAGGACGGCGACGAGTGGGTCGTCAACGGGCAGAAGGTGTGGACGACGCTGGCCCACGTTTCCAAGTGGGGGCTGCTGGTGGTGCGGACTGATCCGGAGACGGTCAAGCACGCCGGGCTCACGGCGTTCATCGTCGACATGCAAGGCCCGGGCGTCGAGGTCAAGCCGCTGCGCCAGATCACCGGCGAGGCCGAGTTCAACGAGGTGTTCTTCACCGACACGCGGATCCCCGACGCCAATCGGCTCGGTCAGCCCGGCGACGGCTGGCGGGTCTCGTTGACGACGCTGATGAACGAGCGAGTGTCGATCGGCGGCGCGGTGGCACCGAAAGGCTCGGGCGCGATCGCCGCACTGATGAAGGTCTGGGAGGAGCTCCCGCCCGATCGCAAGAGCGCGGCGACGCTGGATCGGGTGATGCAACTGTGGTCGCGCGCGGAGGTGCTGCGGCTGACCAACCTGCGGGCCAACGCGGCGCGCAAGCGCGGCGACCCGGGCCCGGAGGGCTCGATCGGCAAAGCCGCGTCGGCAGAGCTGAACAAGGACGTGTTCGACGAGGTCGTCAACCTGCTCGGGGCCGATGGGACGCTGTACGGCAGCTACGACATGATCCGGCCCGAGCTCGTCGGCGGGACCGAGGTGAGCCTGCAGAAGGCGTTCCTACGATCGCGGGCCAACTCGATCGAAGGCGGCACGACCGAGGTGATGAAGAACATCCTCGGTGAGCGCGTGCTCGGGCTGCCCGGCGACGTGCGCGTCGACCGCGACGTCCCGTGGAGCCAAGTCCCTCGGAACTGAGCTCGCGCCGATCAGGTGCGGGGGAGTCCAGCGAGGACGTCGCTGGCGCTGAGTGCCCGGTCATCCATCGGGGGGCCGGCGAATGAGCCGCCGAGCATGACGGTGGCGGCGCCGCGGAGGGCGGACTGCAGCTCGCGCAGGTTGCGCGGCGGTGGGAAGTACTCATCCTCGTCCGTGACGCTGACCAGCTCGACCCCGTCGCGCGGATCCAGCCGGGCGATCACCTCTGCGACGACCTCGTCGGGTGCCGAGGCGCCCGCCGTGACACCGACGACCCGAGCTTCGGCCAGCAGCTCGTCGGGGAGCTCGTCGGCGGTGTTGATGCGCGCGACGCGCCCGTACGTGGCCTCTCGGGCCAACCGTTCCAGCGCCCTGGTGTTGGAGGAGTTGGCCGAACCGATCACGATCATCGTGTCGCAGCGTTCGGCGACGGCGAGCAGGGATGCCTGCCGGTTCGTGGTCGCGAAGCAGAGGTCGCTGCGTCCCGGCGTCCAGACGTCGGGGAAACGATCCCGCACCGCAACCGCCACGTCGCCCCAGTCGCGATGGGACAACGTTGTCTGGGCCAACAGGGCGACGGGCTCGTCGAAAGCCGGCAGAGCACCGACGTCGGCCACGCTCTCGACGCGGCTGATGGCGTTCGGTGCCACGGCCATCGTCCCCACGGCTTCCTCGTGGCCGGCGTGGCCCACGTACACGATGCGATAGCCCTTGCCTGCCCGCACGCGCACCTCGTGGTGGACCTTGGTGACCAGCGGGCACACCGCGTCGACGACGTAGCTGCCGCGTTCCTTCGCCGCGGCGACGACCTCCGGCGCCGAGCCGTGAGCCGACAGCATGATCGGCCGCCCCTTCGGGACGTCGGCGATGTCGTCGACGAAGACGACGCCCTCGCGCTCGAAGCGCTCCACGATCAGCTTGTTGTGGACGATCTCGTGATAGCAGTACACGGGCGGTTCGAAGCTGCGCACCATCCACGCCAGTGCCTTGATCGCCATCTCGACCCCGGCGCAGAACCCCCTCGGCTCGGCGAGGAGCACGCGTTCGATCGCCATGGCGCTCTTCACGCTACCGGGGCTCGCGCGGCGGCTCCGCGAGGCCCTGTGGTCCCGGCAGGCGGCCCGTAGCCTGGACCGGCCATGTCCGCCAGCACACTCTCGCCACGGGTCGTCTCCGTCACCCCGGACTCACCGGCCGCGGCCGTGGGTCTGCTCGCCGGCGATGCCATCGTGCGCATCAACGGTCGGATTCCTCGCGACGTGATCGAGTGGCGCCTGTGGACCGACGAATCCGACGTCACGCTCGACGTGCAGCGCAGCGGCCTCGACCTCGAGCTGGAGGTCCGTAAGGCGGCCGGCCAGCCGCTCGGTGCCGAAGTCTCGAGCGCCGTCTTCGACCGCGTGCGGACGTGCGACAACCACTGCGAGTTCTGCTTCATCTACCAGCTGCCCAAGGGCCTGCGCCGCAGCCTTTACCTGAAGGACGACGACTACCGGCTGAGCTTCCTGTACGGGAACTTCACGACGCTGACCCGCTTCACCGAAGCGGACCTCGAACGGGTCGTCAATGAACATCTGTCGCCGCTGCACGTCAGCATCCACACGACCGATCCGGACCTCCGCGCCCAGATGCTGCGCAACGAGCGCGGCGCCACCAGCCTGCGCTGGCTGCGAGCGCTGCTCGACCGCGGCATCGAGGTGCGCGGCCAGGTCGTCGTCTGTCCTGGAGTCAACGACGGCCGGCTGCTCGACGACACGCTGGCCGGCGTGCTCGACGAGTACCCGGAGCTTGCCGCGCTGGCGGTGGTCCCACTCGGCGTCTCGCGCTTCAACCCCGAGCCGGCGATGCGTCCGCACACCCAGGCCGAGGCCGTGGCCGTCGTGGATGCCGTCGAGGACTGGCAGGACGTCTTCGCGGCTGTGCTCGGGCGCCGCCTCGTCCACGCCGCGGACGAGTACTACCTGCTCGCCGAGCGTCCGTTCCCCCCGGCCGAACGCTACGAGGGTTTCTCGATGCACGAGGACGGCATCGGCATGGCCCGCACGTTCGAGCTCGAGTTCAACGGGCAGTCCGCCGACGCCACGGGACCGCAGCGTGGCTTCTTCGCCGCCGTCGACGCCGGATCACTGCCTCCCAATCCCGCCGCCTACACGGGGTTGCGGTCGTGTGCCGCGACGGCGCAGGTCGTCATGCGACCAAGCCGGCAGGCGCCGGTGGCGATCCTGACCGGGGAGCTCGGCGCGCGAGTTGTCGCGCCACTCGTCGATCGTCTGGGCTGCCCGGATGTCCGCATCGTGCCGGTACGCAACGAGTTCTTCGGCGGCAACACGGGAGTCACCGGCCTCATGACGGGAACGGACCTCACGCGTGTCCTCTCGGACGAGCCGGCCGGACACCGCTACCTGTTGCCAGACGTCTGCCTGTCCGACGACGGTCGCTTCCTCGATGGTGGCTCCGTCCAGGACCTGCCGCGACCTGTCGAGGTGGTGGCGACCGACGGGCAGGCGCTGCGTGCCGCCCTGCTGCGCTCATGAGCGAGCGAAGCGAGCGAATCATCATTGCGGTCTTCATCGCCGCGCAGCGGCGATGCGCTCACTGGTGCCCGGCGATGTCGCCAACGGCAAACTCCTCGCACGACGTGATGGTGCACCAGTGAGCGAGGCGGCGGTCACCTCGTTGCCGGTCGTGGTCATCGTCGGGCGCGCCAACGTCGGCAAGAGCACGCTGTTCAACCGGATCCTCGGAGAACAGGCGGCGATCGTCGAGGACCGGCCCGGCATCACCCGCGACCGCAAGGAGCTCGAGGCCGAGTGGCTCGGCGTGCCCTTCCGGGTGATCGACACGGGTGGCTGGTCGCCGACCGGCAATGACCTCGACGCCAAGGTGAGCCGCCAAGTCGAGGCGGCGGTACGTGCCGCCGATGTCGTGCTGTTCGTCGTCGACGCCTCCGTCGGCATGACCGACGAGGACGAGGCGATCGCCGACTGGTTGCGCCGCGACGGGCGCGAGGTGATCGTCGTCGCGAACAAGGCCGACAACGACCGTCGTGAGGACGAGCGCTGGGAGTTCCTCGCCCTCGGCCTCGGTGAGCCGTACCCGATCAGCGCACTACACGGCCGCCGGTCCGGCGACCTGCTCGATGTCGTCGTCGAGCGGCTGCCGGTGCAGCGCGGGGACGACGACTCAGAGACCGAGCGCCAGGCCGATGGCAGCGCCCCGTGGACGCCCGACGAGCCGCGTCCTCCGCGGGTGGCCATCGTGGGGCGCCCCAACGTCGGCAAGAGCACCCTGTTCAACCGCCTCGTCGGACAGGACCGCTCCGTCGTCCACGATCTGCCGGGCACGACCCGCGATTCGATCGACACGCTGGTCGAGACGGCGGATGGTCCGATCGTCTTCGTCGACACCGCCGGCATGCGGCGGCGGTCGAGGATCGATGACGCCGCCGAGTACTACTCCCTGGTGCGTGCGCTGCGGGCCATCGACGACGCCGACATCGCATTGCTGGTGATCGACGCGACCGAAGGCGTCACGGGCCAGGACCAGCGCCTCACCGAGCGCATCGATGCCGCTGGATGCCCGATCGTGGTGCTACTCAACAAGTGGGAGCTGATCGCCGATCCCGAGGAACGACGTGTCCTGCTCGGTGAGCTGTCGCGCAAGTTGGCGTTCATCGGGGATGCCCCTGTGCTGAAGATCTCCGCGCTGACCGGCAAGGGCGTGCACCGGTTGCGCCCGGTGCTGCAGGACGCCATCACGCAGTACCACCGTCGCGTCCCGACGCGAGACGTCAATCGGGTCATCGCCGAAGCGCAGCAGCGGCATCCGGCCGCAGGTGGGGCCAGGGTGCTCTTCGCCGTGCAGGGCGCCAGCGATCCGCCCACGTTCACCCTTTTCGCCAACCGCCAGCTTCCGCCGACGTACATCCGTTACCTCGAGCGCTCGATCCGCGAGGCGTTCGACTTCGGCTCGACGCCGCTCAAGCTGCGCGTGCGGAAGCGGACCGGCTGACGGGTCGACACCATGCCGTGGTGCGAGGACTGTTCGCGGTACTGGGCGCCGTCGACGATGACCCCGGAGGGCAACTGCCCCACATGCGGCCGAGCGCTCGATCCTCCGGCGCAACCGGCCGGGGACGAGGAGGACGCGCACACCGGCGCGCCATGGCACTTCAAGCTGCTCGTGGTCGCCGCTGTCGCCTACCTCGTGTGGCGCTTCTACCAGCTGTTCTTCGGCTGAGCGGCACTGCGGCTGTTCGGACGCCCGTCAGACAGCGACGAGACGCGCGGACAGCTCCCAGAGGGCCTCGGCGCGCTGTGGGTCCTGGGCGTAGGCCCTGACCCCGGTGTCCAGTACGGGTTCATCGGTGATCTCGGCAACGCCGCAGTCCTCGAGGTAGTGGCCGCCCTTGCTGTCGAGCTCGGGCGCGGTCGCCGCCCAGACCGTCGTCGCTGCGCCCTGCGGGATCGTCTTCCACTGGAACTGCCGGCCGCTCGCTTCGAGGCGCCGACGCAGCGCGCCGAGGGTCTCGTCGGTGAGGTGACGGGCCAGCTCGGTGTGGATGCCGCCGGGGTGCACCGAGTAGGCGTGCACGCCGTCGCCCACGTAGCGGCGGTCGAAGGCGACGGCGAACAGGGCGTTGGCGGTCTTGGATCGGCCGTAGGCGACCCATGCGTCGTAGTCCGTGCGTTCGAACCCGTAGTCCTCGAGGTCGACATCCGACACGGCGTGCCCGCGGGACGTCAACGACACCAGCCGCGACGGGGCACCGGCGACGAGCGCCGGCGCGAGCAGCGTGCCGAGCAAGAAGTGACCGAGGTGATTCGTACCGAACTGGAGCTCGAAGCCGTCCTTCGTCGTCCCGTACGGAGCGGCCATCAGGCCGGCGTTGTTGATGAGGAGGTCGAGGCGGTCGTGCTCGGTGAGGAACCCGTCGGCGAAGGCGCGAACGCTGTCGAGCGAGGCGAGATCGAGCTCTCGCACGTGCAGCTCGACGGGATGGTCGACTGCGGCGCGGATGCGCTCGGCGGCCGCTTCGCCGCGGTCGAGGTCGCGCACCGCCATGACGATCTCAGCACCGTGATCGGCGAGGGCGCGGGTCGTCTCCTCCCCGAGCCCGGTCGAAGCGCCGGTGACCACCGCAAGCCGGCCCGTGAGGTCGACGCCGGCCAGTACGTCGTCGGCGGTGGAGGAGAACCCGAACGTGGACATCGGGCCAGTCTGGCCTGACCGACGTACGCGTGGCGTCTACACCCAGGCGCTCGCCGCGACACGGACCGCGCCTCGATCAGGCTGGTCCACGTCATGTGAGGTCGATGGCCGCGGCGACCTCCGCGTTCGTGCCGAAGTCTGCCGGCGCGACGGTCACGGACGGGACGTTCGGCGTCGGCGTGAGTCCGGTGACGACGTGCGTGGTGGCCTCCTGCCACTGGACGGCGCCATTGAAGGCGTCGAAGCCGCTGGCTGGGTCGAAGTGGACCATGCCATCGACGTTCGTCCGCACGACCCAGATGTCGCCGAAGGTGTTCAGGGCCGGGTCCGTCGTCTCGGTCTGACCGAACGCTGCCACGCCGGTCGGCATCGCCACGACACCGGTCAGCTCGTCGTCCTGGGTTCCGAGGAAGCTCTTGGACCAGACCGGCATGCCGGTTCCGTCGACACGGATCAGCCAGCTGTCCTGGCCACCCTCCATGCCGGTGATCCCCGACACCACGTAGTCGCCGTCGACGGCCGCCAGGCCCGTGGCATAGGCATACTCCGAGGTGAGCTCGTCGGCCGAGCGGTCTAGGTAGGTCGACGACCACAGCAACTGATCACTGGCATCGAATGCGGCGACCCACGCCCAGTAGCCGTCTCCGACGGTCTGCCCGCTGATCGCGTAGGACCCGTCGGCCTGCATGGCAACACCCAAGGCCGTGTCGTAGAGCGGACCACCGATGCCGAAGGTCGTGCCCACCGCTCCGTTCCGAGCGACACGGATGACGACCGCCTCCCAGTCGTCGTGCGCGGTGTCCGGGTTCTCGAAGTACGACTTGCCGACGACCACGAGGTCACCGTTGGGTGCCGCGTCGACGGCGGTGATCTCGATGTCGTCGAACCGAGCGTCCGGATCGATCTCGGTCGTCCAGCGCACGGTGCCCGCGTCGTCGAGGTCGATCAGCACCGCCCGCTCCTGTCCGTCGGGATACTTGACGTTGCCGGCGACGATCACGCCACCGTCGGTCGCGACGGCCGACGACCACCTACCGCTCTGGACACCGTCGATCTCGACGTCCTCGGCCCACTGCGGCATCCCGGCGACGTCGAACCGCTCGACACGGACGCCGCCGCCACTCGCGCCTCCCGCGGTGAAGAATCCACCGTCGGCGGTCGGCGCCATGGCCTCGACCAGGCGTCCCGAAGTGCTCTCCTGGTGCTGCCACGACGGCCCGCCGAGGGCGTCGAGCCGGGCCATCCACGGCGTGCCCGATTCCTCGACGACGACGACGTGGTCGCCGTCGGGAAGGACGGCACCGGTGTCGTCGTCGTTGAAGCTGTCGAACGCCCGGGACCAACGCGTGGAGACGTCTCCCAGCGGTCCGCTGTCGCGGGCATGGTCGACGTGGA
Organism: uncultured Acidimicrobiia bacterium; assembly: GCA_963774635.1. Taxonomy (GTDB): domain Bacteria; phylum Actinomycetota; class Acidimicrobiia; order Acidimicrobiales; family Ilumatobacteraceae; genus JALZMG01. The sequence continues at coordinate 7,645 of CAVZFS010000020.1, read as the reverse complement.
ATCGCGCTTCGGGGAACAGCCGGCGGGTGTCGGCGGGCTGCGGGGCACCCGTAGTGGCATCGGGCATCGACCAGCCGTACTTGAGCCCGGCGACGCCATCGAGGCTCCACCACGGTTGTTGGCCCGTATCGACGTTGAGCTCGGCGCCGAGGTTGGCTGTCAGGACCGGGCCACCGATTGGGATCAGGTTGTTGACGGTGATCATGAACGTCGTCGTCAGCTCGACCTCGACTCGCGCCCGGAAGGCCAGCGCGTTCGCGGCATCGGGGAGCCCGATTTCGGGCCGGAAGGCCGGACGTTCGGTCGGCGTTCCCTGCGGCCGCCCGCCGAGCGACGCGACCGCCGCGCTGACGTCGAACGGGGCCACCACGCTCACCTGTGCCCCGGCCTCGGCCTGGCCGCTGATGCGCACGTTGACGCCGAGGTACGGGGTCACTGTGAGCGGCCCGACCACGAACTGCGTGAGCGGGACGGTGAGCACTTCCAGGGTGTCCTCGAGGCCACCGGCAGTCTCGGCGGACAGCTCGAGCGTGATCGCGCCGCGCAGCCCGAGATCGGTGTCGATCCTCTCGAGCTCGTCGTTCTCATCGAAGGTCGCGGCGAAGTCGGATCCCGCCCAGGTGACGGCGAGGTTGCCGTTGGCGACGACCTGCGCGCCACCGGAACCGTCACCGAGAACCTGCTCGTCGATCGGCACGTACACGCCGTCTCTGAACCCACCGGCGGGCAACGGCAGGTCGACGAGCGCGGCGGCCGGCTGGGCGTCCACGGCGGCGGTGGCGGCCGCAGTGAGTGCTACCAGGGGAAGAAGGGCCAGCAGCGCCCGCCTGGGGCGGAGTCTGATCGTCATCCGTCAGACAATGAGCGTGGCGTGCTAGCGAACCGCTAGCGGCGAGGATCGCGACGTCGCGTGCGAGGACCCGTGGGAGGTGCTGCCGCGTCGCTAGCATCAGCCGGCGTCACACGGGCTGTGGCGCAGCTTGGTTAGCGCGCTTGACTGGGGGTCAAGAGGTCGGGAGTTCAAATCTCCCCAGCCCGACACGAAAGTCCAGGTCAGAGCCGGTGCGAGGAGCACCGGCTCTTCTGCGTTCCGGGCATGTATGCAGCGATGTATGCGCTCGTGAACTACGGTCGCGGCGTGCAGTGGGTGCAGGTCGGCGAGCCCGAGGTACACCGCCAGCGGGGCAAGTGGGTCGTGCGCCAGTCCGGCTACGACCCCACCACGGGCAAGCGCAAGGTGCGCCAGCTCGGCACGTTCGACGACCAAGCGAGCGGCGATGGCCCACCGCCGGGCCGTGCTCGACGGCCGGGCGGGGACCGGACGCCGAGACGGTCGGGGAGTTCCTCGAGCAGGTGTGGCTGCCGTCGAAGGAGGGCCGGGTCGAGACCGTCGACGTTCGACCAGTACCGCTGGGCGGTCGACCGCCACATCGTCCCGCTGATCGGCACGGTCCGGCTGCGCGACCTCCGCGCCGAGGTCGTCGACGGCTGGGTCGCGGCGCTCGTCGCCGCCGACGACGACGGCAAGCCGCGCCTCGGCGCCACGTCGGCGCGCCTGGTGCGCAAGGTGCTGTCGATGGCGCTGGAGGAGGCCGTGCAGCGCGGCCGACTCGGCCGCAACCCGGTGGGCTGACCCAGCCGCCCCGGCGGGACCGGCACGCGACGGCAGCTGGGCTGGACGCTCGACGGAGGCCCGCACGCTTCCTCGCCGCCGTCGGCAAGCACCGGCTGTACGCCGGCCTTCCACCTGTGCCTCGTCACCGGCCTGCGCCGGGGCGAGCTGCTGGCCCTGCGCTGGTCCGACGTCGACCTCGACGACGCACAAGCTGACGTGCACCAGCAGCTCGCCGTCGAGCGTGGTCGGCCGGTGCTCAAGCAGCTCAAGACCGAGCACGCCGATCGCGTCGTCACGTTCGGGCCGGCCACCGCCGCGGTGCTCGCCGCCACCGCGAGCGCCAGGACGACGAGCGGCGACTTCGTCGGGACGGCTGGAAGGACACGGGCTCGTGTTCACCACCGCGCTCGGCGGCTGGATCGACCCGAACAACTTCGGCCGACTGATGGACGACTCGATCGACCGCGGCCGGCGTTCCCCGCATCACCCCGAAGGGTCTCCGCCACACCGCGCAGTCCGTCGGCCGGGTCGTCGTCGGCGACGACAAGGTCATGCAGGAGCGCCTCGGCCACGCCGACATCGGGATCACGCTGAACACCTACACCCACACGGTATCGAGCAGCACCGGGTGGCCGGCGAGCGCCTCGACCAGGTCTTCGCCCCGTGAGGTTCAGCCGGCATGCGCAGCAGCGGATGGCTCAGCGCGATAACAGCGGCGGAGGTTGACGAGGCCCTGGCGAGTCCCGAGACGAGCTATGGCGGCCGCCCGGAAGGTCGCCTCGTCGTGCTCGGACGGACCCGGGCGGGGCGTCGGCTGAAGGTCGTCCTCGCCGGCGACGTTGTCGTCACTGTCGCCGACCGGGATGAGGAGGCGTAACGTAGGAGCCGTGCGGGTTGACTTCGACCCCGATGTTCAGGCCTGGTATCTCACGCTCTCCGAGGCGCCGGTGAGCAGCACCGCGCACGTCTCCGACGAGGTGGCGGTCGACGTTGACGAGGCAGACGGCGTCGTGGGCGTCGAGTTCCTGCTGGCGCCGGCGGCCCTCGAGCCGCAGTCCGCCAGGCACTGTTCGATCGGTTCCCCGCGTCCAGCAAGCCCTGGCCGAGCTGCATGCAGCCGTCGCCTGAGTTGATGGCTGCGCGTTGACATCTATGTCGACTAGAACACGATGGACGACACTGGTCTGCCGTGGACCTTCGTCAACGAGGCGGCCGACTCGAACAAGATCGTGCCGGACGCGTACGTGATGCTGGCCGGGGCACCGCCGTAGCTGTGGCCGAAGCCCGGCGCACAGCCTGAGGCTTGGCTTTACTTTCGTCAAGGCTGTCGTGTTGTCCTGTGTCCGCCAGTGTCCGCTGGTGTCCACGAGTGACCGTGGTTGTCCGTGAGTCCCGCCGACGGGATCGATCGACGCGCGTTCGGGGGTTGATGGCCAGGACGACATCGATGTAAGTAGCGGTATGAGCGTCATCGAAGTGGTGTTGGGGTCGCTCGATGAGTACCCGTTGTTGCTCACGGTCGAGGAGGCGGCGGGGGTGGTGCGCATCAGCCGGTCGCTGGCCTATGACCTCGCCCGGCAGTACGAGGCGACCGACGGCCGGGCAGGCCTTCCGGTGATGCGACTGAGCTCGTGCTTGCGGGTGCCGCGCTGGGCGTTGGCGGAGTTGGTCGCTACTGGCCGGGTCGTGCGCCTGACCGACGCGCTCGAGAACCAGGCGATCGCGTGATGACCTCCTTTGCCGTCGGCGTTCGGTCCGCAGCCGCCGCCACCTCCCGCCTGCCGAAGGTGTCGCGTCCCGTGCAAGTTCCTTCCCGCCCATCCGGTCTCGCCAGAGTCGTCGAGCAGCTCAAGCTGCGTCTTCCGGGCTGAGTTCCGTGTCCTCCGTTCAAACCTCCCTTCGGTCGTGTTCCGAGAAGTTCAGACAGGTGCCCGGCGGGCGGGAGTGGGTGCGGGTCGATGCTGCGGCTGAGGACGATCTACGCGTCGTCGGCGTCATCGACGGCGGCGTACTTCGCGAAGTACCTGGCCGACGCGCCGGGCGAGCAGCCGGGCGTGTGGACGGGTCGGCAGGCCGCCGCGCTTGGCTTGGCCGGCACGGTGACGATGCCGACTTGGAGTTGTTGCTGTCGGGCCGTGACCCGGTGTCGGGGATGCGGTTGGGTCGTGAGTTCGTCGATCGGTCAAGCGCCACGGCAGCTGATGCGGGCGGTGGCCGGCTTCGACGCCACGTTCTCGGCGCCGAAGTCGTTGTCGGTGTGGTGGGCACTGACCGGCGACGACCGGCTGCTCGATGCTCACGATGTCGCCGTCACGCCGTCGTTGGAGCACCTCGAGCGGTACGGCTCGACGACGCGCATCCGGCATGATGGCGGCCGGATGCATCCCGACACGCACGGGCTGATGATGGCGACGTTCCGCCAGACCACGTCACGGGCCGACGACCCGCAGATCCATACCCATGCGGTGATCTCGGCCAAGGTGCAGACCGCCGATGGCCGGTGGTGGCGCTTGACGCCCAGTACGTGAAGCGGCATCAGCGGATGTTGGGCGGGCTGTACCAGTCGGTGCTGCGCGCCGAGTTGACCGACCGCTTCGGGGTGGCCTGGGGGCCGATCGTGCACGGGCAGGCGGAGATCGCCGGCGTCCCCGACGAGCTGCTGGACGGTTCTCCAAGCGCAGCGACGGCGATCGAGCCGCGCCATGGCCGCCAAGCTCGACGAGTTCCGCCAGCGGGAAGGGCGGGACCCGTCCGATTCGAGCACGCGGCCCTCGAGCGGGAAGCCTCGGCCGACACCCGGTCGCGCAAGTCCGGGAACGGTGTCGCCGATCTGACGACACGGTGGCAGACCGAAGCCGCCGAGCTCGGCTGGACCGTCGATCGGCTCGACGACAGCGATCGAGGACGGCCGCACACGACCCTCGAGCCGGACGGCGTGTGACCGTCGCCGAGGTGGTCGAGGCGGTGTCGGCGATGCGGTCGTCGTGGTGCCGGCCCGACGTCCTGCAGGCGATCTGTGACGAGCTGCCGACCGTGTCGCAGATGCCGGGACACCGCTGGGCCGACGTCCTCGAACGATCCGCCGACCAGGTCCTGGCCCGCTGCGTCGACCTCGACCCACCAGCAACGCCGCGGCGGGATTCCGATGGCCGCTCGGTGTGGGTCGAGCCGACGGCTCCCCGCTTCACCTCCGAGGACGTGCTTGGCCCAAGAGGAGTACGATCTCACCTGGGCGATGGACGCCCAAGACGCCGAGCCGGCACCCGTCGACGACGGTCAACCGCTCCGACCTCGACGTGCTGCAGGCCGACGCTGCCGCCGCCGTCGCCGGCGACGACCGGCTCGTGCTGGTGGTCGGGCCGGCCGGCGCCGGCAAGACCCGCATGCTCACCGCCGCCGTCGACGACCTCGCACCGGCACGGCCGGACGTGTTCGGCGTCGCCCCGACCGCGAAGGCGGCCCGCGTCCTGGAACGCGACACCGGCATCCACGCCGACACCGTCGCCAAGCTGCTCCACGAATGGCAACGCACCGACCGGCCACCGCTGCCCGAGTACCGGCTCGCCGCCGGCACGACGGTGATCGTCGACGAAGCCGGCATGCTCTCCACCCCCGCCCTGCACCAGCTCGTCCAGCTCGCCGACGCCAACGGGTGGCGGCTCGTGCTGGTCGGCGACCACCGCCAACTGCAGGCGTCGGGCGGGGCGGCCTGTTCGCCGAGCTCTGCGCCAACGGCCGGGTCGACCAGCTCGAACACCTGCACCGGTTCCCCCACGACTGGGAAGCCGCCGCGTCGCTCCAGCTGCGATCCGGCGACCCGCGCGGCTTCGACGCCTACGAGGCGCACGGCCGGATCGTCCCCGGCAGCCTCGAGGACCACCTCGCCCGCATGGCGACACCTGGATCGGCCACCACCAGCGACGGCGGACGCGTCGCGCTGGTGGCCTCGACCAACGACCACGTCGACCCGATCAACCGCGCCGTGCAACAGGCCCGCGCTCGCCGCCGGCGATCTCGACCGAACGCCGCGACGCGGATCGCCGGCGGCGAGCGGCGCCCACGTCGGCGACGTCGTCGCCACCCGCCGCAACGACCGCCGCCTCACCACCTCGACCGGTGATCCGGTGCGCAACCGGGAGACCTGGACCGTCACCGGCCTCGGCGCCGACGGCTCGCTGACCGTGACCCACAACAGGGACACGGCAACGTCACCCTGCCCGCCGACTACGTCCGCGAACACGTCCGGCTCGGCTACGCCGCCACCGAGCACGGCTGGCAGTCCGACACCGTCACCACCGCCATCGCCCTCGCCACGCCGGCGACGACCCGCCGCGGCCTGTACGTCGCCGCCACCCGCGGCCGGGACGGAACACGATCTGCGTGGTCACCGACAGCGACGACGTCGCCGAAGCCCGCAACGTCCTGGAAACGCATCCTCGCCGTCGACCGCGCCGACATCCCCGCCGTCACCCAACGCCGCACCCTCGCCCAGCAGCAACGGCCCACGAACTCCCGGCAACCGCGCCGGTCACTCCCCGCTGCGTTATCCCGGACTGGTTCGGCGCGTTGCCCCGCGACGCCCGACAAGAGTTCGCCGTCGCCGAGAAACGCCACGCCGAGCCGCGTGGCGCAGCGTCAGAGGCTGCAGGACGCTGTCGCGGCCGCAGACCGCACCGTGAACGATGTCGGAGTCGCGACCGGGCCCGACCGTGACGCCTACGCTCACGCCGCGGCCCGGGCTGACGACGCCCGCCGTGGCCACGCCGTCGCCCAGCATCGCTTCGCCGTCGTCCGCCGTCGAGGCCGCCGCACCGCACGCCATGACCTCGAGATCGCCGAGCAACGACTGGAACACGCCGACACCTACCTCGAACGCACCCGTCAACGAACCGAACCCGCCATCGGCCTCTACCGCCAAGCCCAGGTACAGCGGCGAGAAGCACACGACAACCTGCACTACCACGACACCGCCGGCCAGCTCGACGCCATCCAACACCCACTCGATATCCACCGCCGGCGTGTGAACGCCCTTGAAACCTGGCGGCACTGGGCCACCGGCCACGACGTCGACTACGACCTCCTCCGCCAAGCCGTCGACACATTGGACCGCGAGCGAGGCCCGCACAATCTTTTCGCGACCGGTCTCGCCGACGTTCTCCAGCGGTGGGCGCACGACAACGGCGTGATCTGCGTCCTCAACTGAGCCGAAACGTCACCATCGGTCGCGTCGGCCCGGAGCTCGGCCTATGAGGCGGGCCCGCCACTCTGTCGATCATCGACGATCGATGGTGTCTCCGCGAGGCGTGCGTCACCGCTGGCGTCGTCATCGGGATTATCGCCGAGCTCCTCCTGGTGGGCGACGCGGCACTCGAGGGCGCTCGGCGAAACGCCCCGAGCGGAGATATCGGGCACGGCGTACGGGCCGGAGGCGTGCAGTCTTCAAGTCAGGAGCCTGTGATGCCGCCCGCGTGTTATCACCCATCCGCTGGGGCGACCGCCTCGCCCCGTACGGCACTTCGATCGGCGGTGTTGACGCGGCTGAGCGTTGTCGGCGTACCGTCGAGTGACGGTCCACGACACGCGCGATGATCTCGATTCGAGCCAAGGTTCGGGTCGCCTCGTTCGCCGCTTCGCCGGTCGCGACCTGCGGGAGGTCGTCGTTGACCGCAACCTGGTGCTGGGGCGGCGGGGGCGTAGGTTCGGGACGGTAACTCGTAGCGGCGGTTGGCCGCCTCGCCTGCTCGATGCAGTGGCGGCTGTTAGAGCTGGCCGGCGTCACGTCGCCACGGGTAGACGATTCCGGGTCAGCCGGTTCAACGACGGCTGGTTCAGCGGGCTCGGCGTTGGCCGCCTCACCGCACGCGTCGGCGGTTGGAGTGCTGGGCATGGCGGTCGGTGAACGATGTGGCAGCGCCCTGTCTGTGGGGGAACGGCAGGCCAGGTTCGTGACGGGGCCGCTGGCGATCCGGCGTTCCTGCGGGTTTGCTGGTTCCCGGGTTGGTCGCGGTGTGGAGACGCCGCCACCGCGGG
>CAVZFS010000019.1:0-36577 GCA_963774635.1 uncultured Acidimicrobiia bacterium | reverse complement strand
CGGATCCGAGGGTCGATGGCACGATGGCGCCGTGCGATTCTTCGCCGGGCGTGACGAGGTTCTGCGTGCCCGCCAGGCGTTCGACGACGCTGGCTACACGCTGGCGGCGGTGACGCAGCGGGTCGGCGCGAACGTGTTCGCCCACCTGTCCGCCGGCGAAATCGAGCCGCTTCTGCATGCGACGCGCGAAGGCGACCGGCTGGACGTCCTCGCCCGTCTGTTCCTGATCGGCGAACCGGTGTCGGTCGACGCGGCGGGCGCAGCGCTGGCGCCACTGTCGCCGAACGAGTGGGCCGCCGGCGGCCTCGTGGCGATCGACGGCGACCGCATGCGCGGCCGGATCGTGATTCGACCGCTTGGTGACCCGCAGGACCGCCTCGTCGCTCACGACCGCCCTGGTCGCTCGGGCGCCGTCGCCACGGATCATGTTCTCGGGGTGAGTGCCTCCACTGCGGCGCTGGCCGGGGTGACGATCCGCCGGCCGATCGACGCCGCGTTCGACCTCGGAACCGGATGCGGTGTCCAAGCCGTGCATGCCGCGGTGCACAGCAGTCGTGTCGTGGCCTCCGACGTCAATCGACGCGCCGTTGCGCTGGCGACGCTGACCATCGAGCTCAACGAGCTCGATCACGTCTCGGTCCGCCTCGGCGACCGCTTCGAGCCGGTGTCCGGCGAGCGCTTCGACCTCATCGTCAGCAACCCGCCCTACGTCATCTCGCCGTTGCGTCGATACCTGTTCCGCGACAGCGGGCTGCCGATCGACGAGCTGTGTCGCTCGATCGTGCAAGCGGCGCCCGACCATTTGAACATCGGCGGGCACTGTCAGCTCCTGGCCTCGTGGGCTCATGTCGACGGCGAGGACTGGCGCCGGCGGCTCGAGACCTGGTTCGTGGACACTGGATGCGACGCCTACGTGCTGGAGCGGGAGGCGCTGGACCCCGCTGCGCACGCCGCCAGTTGGCTGCGCCAGACCGAGCAGGCAGGCACGTGGCACGACTTCGATGCATGGATGACGTACAGCGAGGCGAATCGCATCGAGGCGATCGGGTTCGGGGTGATCACGATGCGCAAGCGGGATGCCGGCACTCCCTGGTTCCGGGCCGAGGAGGCATCGCAGGACTTCGCCATGCCCTGCGGCGACCACCTCGGCGCCGTGTTCGAGTTGGCCGACTTCCTCGCCGATGCGGACGATGAACAGCTGCTCGCGTCGGTGCTCGCCGTCGCACCCGATGTGGTGCTCGACGAGCGCACCGGACACCGCGCCGACGGTTGGATTGTCATCGGGCGCCAGCTGCGGCAGACCGCAGGGCTGTGTCACTCCGGCGACGTCGATCCCGGCGTCGTGGCCATCGTCACCGGCTGCGACGGCCGACGCACATTGGAGAACGTGCTGACCGAGGTGGCCGACAAGGCAGAGCTCGAGTTCGCCGAGGTGCGTGCCGCCGCCGTACCAATCGTTCGACGGCTCATCGAGCAGGCTTTCCTGCTACCGGCGCTGGCCTGAGCGCCGGTCAGAGCTTCTTGTTCGCCTTGACGTCCCATCCCGCCTTCAGCGGGGGTTCCGGCGAACCGGTCGGCGACTGCGGGGTGTACGTCAACTCCAACTTGCCGTAGTTCAACGAGATCTGCTCGACGGGCTCAGCGTCGGGCGAGTCACCCAGCAGCTGGCTCGTCACCAGCAAGTCGGTGAACTTGATCTGCAGGAAGTCGGCACCCTTGACCTTTCCGGCGCCGCGGACACCGCTGAGTGTCGCCGACTTGATGTGCGACCCGCTGGCGCAGGCGAGGAACAGCGCCGGAGACGCCTTGCTGATGCGGCTGACGAAGTGGAAATCCTGAAACGACGACTTGCCCGCACCACCGCCCCCACCTGAGCCCGACGAGCCACTCTGCGTCAGCCCCCACGACCACGACTGCACGTCGATCTCGCCCTTGTGAGCGACGTCCGTGGATTCGCCGGCGACTCCATCGATCTTGAGGAACCAACGTTCCGCCACGGTGATCAGTGTGCACCCGTCACCGCGCCAGCAGCAAGTGAGCTCCAGCGTCGACGAGCCGGAGCTTTAGGCGCCCGTCGGCGGTGTCACGAAGCCGCCTGGACCTTTGCCGAGCAGGCCGATGACGTTCGGGCTGGAGACGGTCGCGCTGGTCACGGTCAAGTTGCCGCGGGCGATCGCTCCGCTTGCCGCGTGGAACGTGATCTCGACGAGATGCTCGTTGCCGTGGGCGATCGGGCCGCTGAATGCGCTCCACTGAAAGACCCCGCTAGGCGAGGCGGGGTACGAGACGAACACTGAGGCGCCGGTCGAGTTGGCGATCGTCAGGGTCCGCGTCGCGGTGCTGCCGACCGTCACGGAGCCGAAGTTCACGGGATCCGGGCTGAACTCGAGGCCCGTCGGAAGCGGTGGCTCGTCCGGTTCGGTTGGGAAGCCGCCGATGCCCTTGCCGAGCAGGCCCAGCGAGTGCGGGCTGCCGAGTGCCGTGCTGGTGATCTGCAGCGTCGAGCGTTGGATGGCGTTGTTGACCGGGTGGAAGGACACCTGGAAGGTGGTCTCGGCGCCGTTGGTGATCACGCCGTGGAACGACGACCAGCGGAAGATGGCGTTCGGTGACGATGCTGGGAACGACATCGTGACCGTCGCGCCTGTGGTGTTCTTTGCGGTGACTGTCATGGTGCGGCTGGCGCCGGGTGCCACCGAGCCGAGGTTCACGACCGTTGGCTGGAAGTTGAGCCCCGGGAAGCGCTCGACGTTGTTCGACATGACGCACCGACCGGAATCCCCATCGCCGAGGCTGGTGCCGCTGAGCGGGGTGGGGCGGACGCTGCGCCCGTAGGGGACGTTCGGATACGACAGCTGCCGGTCGTGGATCGAGAAGTGCAGGTGGTCGAGCGCCGAGTTGCCGGTGTCATCCATGACGCCCAGGCGCTGGCCGGTGATGACGGGCATCAGCACCGAGACTCGGAGCTGGAAGGGCCCGGCGAGATGCATGTAGCGGGACCGGAACCGGTGGGTATCAGAGGGCACGTCCGGATCGGCATGCTCGATCGCGACGGTGTTGGAGGAGTTGGAGTCACCCGATGACGTTCCGGCGTCGGCTGTGACGACGATGCCATCCATCGCGGCCAGGACCGGCGTTCCCCCGGACTCGTTGTCGTAGGGCACGTTGCGCTCGTAGCGGGTGAAGTCGATGGCGAAGCCGTCCTGCTCGTCGTGGGTGGGTCCCTGGTTGTAATAGAACCCGCGCGGCCCGAAACCGCAGGCGTTGTGGGCGAGGGCGACGGCGAGGAGCGGCCCGCCGATCGACCCGGCGGCGCCGATGGCAACCTGCTGGCCGATGTACTCGTCAGCCCGCCGGCCTTGAAGCTCTGGCCGGACGGCCAGGGAGCGAGCAGCGAGAACGGAAGCGGCTGGTTCGTCTGCGGCGTCGCCGGTCGCCAGCGCTCGACCCACGCCTCGTCGGGCTCCGACAGGACGACGGCGGTCCACTGCCAGCCCTTCGGCGCCAGCGTCAGCAGCAACGTGACCACGCCGCGGTACCACTCGCCTTTCCACCCGCTGGTCGTCAAGTAGCGCTTACCACCCGATCCGGCGAGCTTCGGTCGCACCCGCACCCTGCTGTCGATCAGGTCGGCGAACAGCGCGTCGAGCATCGCCGGCTCTTCGAACATGGTGTGCCCGCCCGCCGGCCCGACGGCGAAGTGGCTCGTGCTGACGAGCCGCTCGAGGGCAGCGACATCGCCGGCTTCGAGCGCCCGCCCGAGCACGTCGGCGAGCGCTCGCGCCGACGGCAGGTAGGTCGTTGCGGCATCCTCGAGGCGTCGCATCGAGCGGCGGGCGAGCTCGGCCGCGTCGTCGGTGCGCGTCGACTTCCGGTCATGGGCTGCGGCGCTGTACAGCCGGGCGGCCTCCTCGTCGTCGCCATTCGCCTCGGCGACCCATCCGGCTTGGTACAGCGGTTCGGACGGATCCGACGTCGCAGCGGCGAGATCCCGGTACGTCTTGATCGCCGTCGTCGGATCACCGGCGAGCCGGGCCACCTGAGCCTTGTGCAGCAGCGAGCAGCGGACTGGGTCGACGTGCACCGTGAACCGCGGTGCCGCCGACGCCGCCTCGATGGCCACGTCGAACGCCCGCAGCGCGAGCGCGTGGCGACCTTCCCGTGCCAGGTTGTCGGCCGCCCAGATCCGGTAGGCCGGCGCCACGGGTGACTGCGGTTCAGCGAGCGCCGCGGCGTCGAGCAGCCCGTTGACCTCCGAGGGTCGCGCCTCGCCGCTTGCCGCCAGCGTGCGGCTGGCGAGTTCGACCCACTGGTCCCGAGTGACGCCCTCCAGCGCCTCGACGGCCGGCCGACGGTCATCGGAGCTCGGTCCGGTGGAGGTCATGATGCTCCCTTCCTCGACGAGGTGGAGAACGCTGGTGTCGTTCGGTCGATCGTCATCGGTGGCTCGGGTGATGCTCGTTGTGTTCGTCGCTGCAGTAGTCGGCGGTGAAGTCGCCGGCGACGATGCTTCGGAGGGCGCCGATCACGCGGTCGATGTCAGCGAGTCGGTTGGGCAATCCGAGGCTGATGCGCACCATGCCGGGGGCGCCGCGCTTGTCCCCGCGGCGAGCCCGGTCGACCCAGCTGGCCGCCGCCGCCCCCTCGACACCGAGCAGGCGCGCGACGTACGGCTGGGCGCAGAAGCAGCCGCTGCGGACGCCGATGCCGTGCTCGTATCCGAGCACCGCGGCGACGAAGCCGTGGTCGAGACCGTCGACGGTGAAGGGGATCACGCCAACCTTCGACGTGATCGCGTCGACGCCGGTGGGGCCGTGGACGTGCACACCGGGCAGCTCCGCCAACTCGGCCAGAGCGTGAGCGAGCAGTCTGCTCTCGTGGGCGACGATGCGTGACCAACCGATTTGCTGCAGCGTGCAGGCCGCGGCTTCGAAGGCGACAGCACCGAGCAGATTGGGAGTGCCTCCCTCCTCCCGATCGGGTAGGTCAGCCCAGGCGATCTCATCGAGCGTCACCCCGTTGACGGTGCCGCCACCGCGGTGTTCGGGCGTGGAAGCGAAGCCGTCGCGTCGACCGATGAGAGCACCGCTACCGAATGGTGCGTAGAGCTTGTGGGCGGACAGGGCGACGAAGTCGAGATGACCCGGGTCGTCATGAGGTCGCATGTCGATCGGTCGGTGCGCGGCGAGTTGCGCCGCGTCGACGAGGATCCGTCCGCCGACGGCATGTACACGGGCGGCCAGGTCATGGATCGGCGGGATGACGCCGGTGACGTTCGAGGCTCCCGATACGACGAGCACAGCGATGTGGCCGGCGTGGCGGGCGAGGAGTCGGTCGAGATCCTCCAGATCGAGCGTCCCGTCTGCCAGCACGCCGACGTGGACGGTGCGGACCCGGGCTCGCCACGGCAAGTCGTTGGAATGGTGTTCGAGGAGGGTGGTCAGCACGACGGAGTCGTCATCGACGGCCGTTGACCTGGCCAGCTTGTTGATCGCCTCGGTCGTGTTCTTGGTGAAGATCACCGTGTCGCGCTCAGGATCCGCGCCGACGAACGCCTCGATCGACGATCGGGCCCGTTCGTACGCTGCCGTGCACACACGTGCCTTGTGGCCGCTGCCGCGGTGGACGCTGGCGTAGCACGGGAGGACGGACTCCACCGCGTCCATCGCAGCGCGCATGGCGGGAGTCGTCGCCGCGTTGTCGAGGTTGACGTAGCGGACCATCGATCCATCCAGCGTCGGAACGAGCTCGTCGACGCCGATGAAGTGGTGACGCAGGTCATCCATTGCTCCCCATGGAGGCACGGAGTGGGCGGCGGCGGGAGCGGGTTTTCCCGACAAGTCTCGTGCGTGCTCGGGCGCAACCGCTCGCTACTGCATGTGGCGGGCGAGCTCGGTGCGCGAGCGGACGTGCAGCTTCCGGTAGATCCGGGTCAGGTGCGCCTCCACCGTGGCCACGCTGACGAACAGCTTCCCGGCGATCTCCCGGTTGCGATCACCGGCGGCGATGAGCTCGGCGATGCGAGACTCGGTGGGCGTCAGCACGGCTCGGTCACGGCCGGGTGCGACCCGATCGAGCTCGGCCGCGGCATGCGATTCCCACGGTGCCGCTGCCATCGCCGCGAAACGCTCCCGGGCCTGCTCCAGAACCTCGGCCGAGGCGTTGCGGCGGCCGAGTCGGCGCAACGCCGCGGCCCTGAAGCAGCAGGCTGCGGGCAGCCTCCAGGCGGCAGCCGAAGCCCGAGAAGGCCCCGGCTGCGGCGCCGAGCAGCTCACCGGCCGCCTGCCGTCCTTCTGCCAGCGCCACCAACCCCTGACCACGAAGGGCGGCAGCGTCGACCCACGGTTGTCGGACTGCAGCCGCCTGGCTGTCCAGCTCAGCCGAGAGTTGCCCGCACATCGACGCATCCCCACACGCTGCGGCAGCCTCGATGGCGTCCGGCAGCACCGGAATGGGCGTCGGAAGGCGAACACCCTTGCGCCGCAACTCCTCCACCGCCGGCAGGAGCTCGGCCAGCGCGACAGCCGGTTGATCCCCGACGAGGGCCAGCAAGCCAAGGACGTGACGAGCCATCAGCAGCCTGGTGGCCCCGCCCCGGTCAGCGCCCAACGATCGCAAGCGCGCCACTGCAGCTCGCGCATGGTCGACCTCACCGAGATGACTGCTGGCGATTGCCGCCGGGTAGCTGAGCCACGCCGCGGCCTCCGCGTTGCCGGCATCGTCGGCTGCCTCGATGCCATCGTCGGCCAGCTCGGCAGCGAGAGCGAGATGGCCGCAGGCGACCTCGAGATCGGCGAGGTCGAGCAGGCGGAACGGTCTCTGGAACTCCAACCCCGACTGGAGGAACACTGCGTGAAGGTCCTCGAAGTACCGGCGCGCCTGCCCCAACCGGCCGCCCCACAGGCACAGACGACCCTCGACCGCCGGCGGCCATCTCCCCAGGCGTGGACCGGTGTGCGACTCGGCGAGCTCGAGGGCTCGTTCCATCAAGTCGGGTCGTGGCATTCCGACGAGCAGGCCCGCCGTGGCGACGGAGCTGGCGGCGATCATCTCCAGCCCCGGGTCGCCGCGGCTGCGGGCGATCGCCAGCGCCTGCTCGGCGAGCTCCAATCCCTGCCGCGGCTCGCCGCGGAAGATGACCGCCACCCAACCGCACAGCTCGAGGATCCGACCCCGCAGCAGTTCGTCGTCGTCGGTCTCCGCGAGTGCCTGCTCGAGGTACCGATCGCCGGAACCGAAGTCGATCGCCACCCGCAGCCCGATCGCCTCGGCGCGCAACGGGCCCGACGGCAGCAGGCCGATCAACTCGTCGACCTCGGCGAGCGCTCGCGCCTTCTCTCCGGCAGTGGCCCGATGGAGGATCGCCACCAACCAACGGCGGGCACGCAGCGCCAAGTCGGCGGGCGGGGTCACCCGCAAGCAGTGGCCCGCCAATTCAGCCGCCAGCGCCGAGGCACCCCGCCTGGACGCCCGCATCGCGGCCTGACCCAACTCGTCGGCCACCGCGGCATCTGGCTCGGCACAGGACAGCGCAAGGTGACGTGCCCGCTGATCGGGATCGTCGACCACGTCGACGAGACGAGCATGCAACGCCTGCCGATCGAGGGGGTCGAGCTGCGCCAGCGCCGCCGACGCCAACAACGGGTGGGAACACCGCAGCACCAGGTCGTCGCCGACGACCAGGAAACCGCCGGCGATCGCCGCCTGGATCGGCACCACGCTGTCGCCACCCCACGCCCGAGCCAGCGCCGGCGCGGGGCTCGGTCCGAGCGCCGCGGCGACACTCAAGACCGACCGCACCTCTGCCGGCGCTTCCGCGACACGCTGCGACACCGCGCTCGGCAGTGTCGCCGGGATCGCCGCGCCAAGCGGATCGCCGAGCAGCTCGACCGAACGCGCCAGCTCGATGGCGAGCATCGGGTTCCCACCGGACAGCTCGTGGATCCGGCTCAGCACCGGGCGAGAGATCGTCTCCACGACGGTCCGCACGACCTGGCGGATGCCGTCGAAGGACAGCGGCCCGACGACGATCTCGTCCAGCCGTTCTGGTGGCAGCATCCGTGTGCCCTCGAACCGACCACCGGGTCCGTGCTCCACGCCGTGAGTGCGCTCGGTGGCGAGCACGGCGACCGGCTCCGTGTCGAGGCGTCGCATGGCGTACCTCAGTGACCGAGACGACACGGGATCGAGCCACTGCACATCGTCGATCGCCAGCACGACCGGCGAATCATGCGTCAGGTCGCGGAGCGTGCCCAGCACACCGCGGCCGCGTCCGAACGGGTCACGATCGGCGTCCAGCGTGCCCGGCACCGTTTCAACATCCTCGAACAGATCAATCAGCCCGGTCATCCCGCCCGCCAGCTCCTCCTCTGCCGGGCGCGCGACGAGGACACGGTGCCCGGCCGCGCGATGTCGCTCGATGCCGCTGCGCCACAGCGCCGTCTTGCCGATCCCGGGCTCGCCGCGGACCACGAGGAAGCGCGGCCCGTGCTCGACATCGCGCACCAGCGTCTCGATGCGACGCAGTTCACGGGCACGGCCGACGAGCGGTCGCCCGACGGGCGTGCTCACCGTCACGGGTCGACCGTACCTGACCTCCGCGTCCGGGCGCCCCGAGATACCCGGTACTCACCCGATCCGTCCGAGCACGAGCTCGGACGGATCGGCGACGAGCCGCGTCGTGAGCCACCCCTCTACGGGGCGGTGACGAGCACCTGGGCGCTCTGCCTGCTCTTGGGCGTCGGTAGCAACGGTGTCAGCGTCACCACGACGGCGATCTCGTCGGTCCCCGGCGGGTCCTCGTCGAGGTCGGCGAAGGCGATGGTGTCCACGTGGGTGCGGTGCGTGGTCTGGTTCCCGTTGGCGCTGATCCCGCCGACGAGCGACGGTCCGACGTACAGCGTGGACTGGCTCAGCGGGTCGACCCCGACCAGTTCCCAACGCTCGGTGTACGAGAGGTTGGTGAGCTGATCGAAGTTGCTCCAGTTGATGTCGTAGTCGACGGTGATGTTTGCGTTCGCGGTGTCCCGCTGGATCGTGAGCTCGAGGTTCTCGATCATGGGCCTTGTGACGACTGCCACGGTGTTCTCCTCTGATATCGGTATGGGGAAGATCAACGTACGAATCGGCCCCCACATCGGGTAGCGGGGTTCCCCGACAAACGTCTGCTCTCGCTTCGAGCGAACCCGACGACGCGAGGGGTGCCGCTGCCCCAAGGCCTCTCACTCTTTCTCGCCCACCATCGACCGACTCGCCAAAGGTAGTCGTCGCCGCAACCCCGCGCTTAACCGAGCACCAACGTGCGGCGGGCGTCCACACCGTCGCTGCGTCTGCAGTTGCGCCAAGGGTTTCCGAACCGTGCTGGCGTGGATGGTCGCGCTCAGAGCTTCCGGTAGAGGGCCGGGTACACCTGGACGTTGTTGGCGTCGAGCGTCGGCCGGACGAAGCGATGGAAGCTGGGCCGTAGGAACTGGTGCGCGGCGACGGAGAGCACGCCGGAGTCCCACCGAGCGTGGTTGACGAAGGCGAAGTCATCGTCGCCGAGCGACTGCAGCACGGTCGAGTTCTGCAGGCCGGTATTGGTCTCGAACCATGGCGCCAGCTTGTCGAACAGCTCCAGCGCCGTCTGCCGATCCTCCGCTGCCCAGTAGTTGAACAGGTAGGTGCCGCTCGCTCGCTTCTCGACGTCGGCGATGGCCTTCACGCACCGCGCCTGCAGCTCCTTGACGTGCGACGCCGACCCATGGAGCACCGTGCGCATTGCATGTACGCCGGGCGTGGCACCGAGCTCCGAGAGCGAGTCCGGCGTATCGGTTTCGATCAGCACGGTGACGTCGAATCGTGGCGGCTCGAGGGCTGGGCGGAAGCGAGGCGGGCGGGCGGGCGGGATGACCACGGCGCGATAGCCAGTCGCGCGCACCACGAACTCGAGCTTGGCGAGCTCTTCGAGCTGCTGAGAGATGCGCGTGAGCACCGTCTGTCGCGTGGCGTTGCGCCGGACGATGGGTGGCCCCTTCGGCGGGGCGATGGTCGCCCCGAACAGCAGGTATCCATACGGCGGCGGCGCCACCAGCGACGCGGAACCGAGGTCCGGTTGGGGATGCACGAGGGTGACGGACATTGACAACCTCCTTCACGTGGACCGCAGCCGCGCCGGGCGGCAGAACCACCGACGACCTGTGCTGAGGTCTCCCATCGGCGCCCTTCAGCGGTCCACTGGGTCGGCTTACCCATCTCGAGGAGGGATAGTCCGCGCGTTCGGGCTCATTGCGGCCCGCGAAGACCCTCGTGCTGAGGGTCAGTGCTTGCCCGCTTCGCGCCCACGTCGAGCGATCGGACTGTCACGTTCGGGCCGCCCCGTCCGTCAAGAGGGCGAGGTCGGCGTCCGAGCGCGGCGGGCCCGAGGTTCCACGAGCAAAGGAGCACACGATGAAGGTGTTCGTCGCGGGAGCGACCGGCGTGCTGGGTCGCCGGGTGGTGGGCAGGTTGGTCGCCGCGGGGTTCGAGACGACCGGCACCGGCCGCACCCCGCAGAAGCGAGCCGAGCTGGCCGAGGCCGGCGCGCACGCGGTGGAACTGGACCTCCTCGATCGCATGGACGTGATGGCGGCAGTCACCGGTCACGACGTGGTGTGCAACCTGGCGACGGCCATCCCGGTCGGTGAGAGTGCGAACCACCCTGCGGCGTGGGAGGCGAACGACCGCATCCGCCGGGAGGGCTCTCGGAACCTGATCGAGGCCGCAATCACGGCGGGCGCGCGCTGCTACGTGCAGGAGTCGGTCGCCTTCCTCTATGCCGACGGTGGCGACCGGCTCCTCGACGAGGCCGCGCCGGTCCATCCAACAGAACTGACAAGTGCGTGCCTGGTCGCCGAGGCGGAAACGGCCCGCTTCGCCAAGCTCGCCCGCACCGGCGTCGCGTTGCGATTCGGTCAGTTCTACGGCTATGACAGCGGCCATACCGTCGAAGCGATCAAGGCCGCACGAGCCGGTCTGCCCGTCGAGCTGGGCCCGGAGTCGGCGTACCGGTCCCTCATCACGACCGACGACGCGGCTTCCGCCGTGGTGGCGGCCTTGAGCGCCCCGAGCGGCGTCTACAACGTGGTCGACGATCGGCCACTCACCCGGGCCGAACACGTCGACGCACTCGCAACGTCTCTTGGCGTTCCAACACCGACGGCGCGCTCGGTGACCCTCGAAGATCCCGGCCTCTTCTCGGTCATGGTGAGGTCCCAGCGCGTCTCGAACCAGAAGTTCAAGGAGGTCACCCGGTGGCACCCGCGATACCCGAGCGCCTGGGAGGGGTGGCCCCGTGCCATCGCCGAGTGGCGCATGACGCACCCAGCGGCATGACGGCCGACGAGCTGGCCAGTGAGTTCACCGCGTTCCGGCCGCGGCTGCTCAGCATCGCCTATCGGCTGCTCGGCAGCGCCTGGGACGCGGAGGACATCGTCGCCGACGCCATGGTCCGCTGGATGCGCGTCGACAGGCAAACGATCCACGAGCCCCTGGCGTTCCTGACCACCATGGTCACCCGGCTCGCGCTCGACCAGTTGCGATCCGCACGTGCGACCCGCGAGAGCTACATCGGCGAGTGGCTGCCCGAGCCCATCCTGACCGATCCGTCTCCGCTAGGGCCGCTCGACACCGTCGAACGCCGCGAGGCGGTGTCGCTGGCCACGCTGCGGATGATGGAGGCCTTGACGCCGCCCGAGCGGGCCGTCCTCGTGTTGCACGAGGCCTTCGACCTGACCCATTCGGAGATCGCCGGCATCCTCGACATCACCGAGGAGGGCGCCCGACAACACCTCCGCAGGGCACGCAATCATCTCCACGCCGGCACCACACGTTCTCAGCCCGCCGTCCACGACGCGGCCCTCGAACGGTTCCTCACCGCCCTCGAGAACGGCGACCTCGACCAGGTGCAGGACCTTCTCGCCGCCGACGTCGTCTCCTACAGCGATGGCGGCGGCAAAGCCCGCGCCGCCCGCCGGCCGATCGTCGGTGCCCCACAGGTCTTCCAGTTCCTCACGACGTTGCGCCGCCAGCTCACGATTCGTGACGTGCTGACACTTCCCGTCAACGGCGAGACGGGCGCCACGTTGTGGTTCGGGCGCCAGTACACGGTGCTCGCCGTCGACGTCCGCGACGGAACGATTCGCGAGATCCACTGGATCATGAACCCGGACAAGCTCCGTTACCTGCGCCGCCAGCTCGCTGCCGCGACCCCACTCGCCCCACCGCCGAACGCCGACAGATCTGGACACTGAAATGATGCGTATCGCCGTCGCCGGCGCCACCGGCCACATCGGATCACTCACGGTCACAGCGCTCGAGGAGGCCGGGCACAGCGTCGTGCGAATCAGCCGTGCTCACGGTGTGGACCTCGTCACCGGTGATCGGCTCGACGACGCGCTCGCCGGTGTCGAAGCGGTCGTCGACACGACCAACTCGAACGCCACCGACACCCACGAGGCGGTGGCGTACCTCGGCACGCTGACCCGCAACCTGCTCGCTGCCGAACAGCGCGCCGCCGTGCGCCACCACGTTCTGCTCTCGATCGTCGGGATCGACCACGTCGACGGCAACGCGCACTACGCCGGCAAACGAGAGCAAGAGCGCCTCGTCGCCGAGGGATCAGTGCCATGGACGAACGTTCGGGCTGGAGATGGCGGGCAACGTGCTGCTGCCGAGCGAAGGCGCCCGGATCGCGCCCACCACGTTCGACGAGTGGCTGCCGGCAGGAGCACGCTGAAGCAATGGAGCTGACCGGCACGTTGGCGCAGGCCGATTGGGATCGCATCGCCCCGCAGTGTTCGGAGCGGCGTACCGGATCCTCGGCACCGTTGCCGAGGCCGAGGATGTGACGCAGGAGGTGTGGTTGCGTGCCGCCGCCGCCGACGTGTCCGACGTCCGGGATCTGCGGGCGTGGCTGGTGACCATCGCGGCCCGCACGTCCTACAACGTGCTGAAGTCGGCAGCGCGTCACGGCGCGAGTCCAGTTTCCGGCCCCGGGCGGCCAAGCACATCCATCCGCCGGTCGACGCGGCCAAGATCCCCGCCGCTGTCGACCGCGTGTACATCGAGCTCCCCTTCTTCCCACGCGCCGACGAGCGCGTGGCCGCCTAGCTTGCGGCGATCCCTGCGATCACGTTCGCCGAGCTCGACCCGGTGGCCGATGTCGAGCCGCTCGTCTCGTTCCTCGCGACCAACACCTTTCCGTTTCACCGCCGGCCGCGGGTGACCGAGGAGCAAGCCCGCGAGGTCGTGCTCGGCGGACGATTCTGGTCGGACGACAGCGTCGGCTTCTGGGTTGAAGCCGATGGCGAGCGGATCGGCGTCGCCGTGGTCGACGACCTCGAGGACGTCACCGACTGTGGCAGCCCGGTGTTCGACCTGCGCCTCGCCGAGGCTCGACGCGGCCGAGGGCTCGGCGTGCCGGTGCTGAGGGCGCTGACCGAGCTGGTGTTCACCCGCTGGCCTGACGTGACGCGCTTCGAGGGTCACACCCGCGAGGACAACCTGGCGATGCGGTCGACGTTCCGGGGCGCCGGCTGGGTGAAGGAGGGATTGCATCGAGACGCTTGGCCGGTCGCCGGCGCGCCACCGAAGTCGTCGGTCGCATACGCGATGCTGCGCCGCGACTGGCAATCCGGCACGACCACACCGGTGGTGTGGGACGACCTGTAGCCCGGCAGGCCGCCTACACGATGTTCAACGTGTCCAGGAAGCGGCTCGCCAGATCCAGGTCGCCGTCCAGCTCGGTGCTCTCACGCCAGTCGGACCGTTTGGTTCCCCACATCACGAAGGCGTCAGCCGACGACCGTATGACCGCTGCGACGTCGTTCGCGGCGGTCGACGCCTCCACGGCGATGCGATCACCTTCCGCCGGACTGATCAGCCACTCACCGCCGCCAGGCCCGTCGAGCCGCAGCCCGATCGAACGATCGACGAACGCGAAGGCGTCGCCCTGCATCTGAGGAAGGCCAGCCAGCATCCAGCCGACGGCCGGGCGGATGCGCAGATCGTCGGCCGGAGGGATGTCACGCTCGATCGGCCCGTGAGGTGCCAGCACGTCAACGCGCAGGTGGCAGTACAGGTCGAAGGCGTAGGCGTCGGCGAGCTGCTGCATCTCGTAGGTCCCGAGGTCCGCGACTGTGAGCGGGCTCGTGGCCAGCGGAGGCTCCTGCATCGCGTCCAACGTCGCGATGAGGCCGGGGGCGTACGTGCGCAGCTCGATGAGGACTTGCTCGGGCGTCCAGTCGAGTCGCGGCTCGACGAGCAGATCCATCAGCCGCTCGGCGGGCATCGGCGGCAGCGGCTCGGGCGGTGGTGGTGAGGGATCCGCCGTCTCCTTGAAGTTCGAGCCCATGTGGGCTGCGACGTCCTGCACTCGCCAGCCAGTGCAGCCACTGGGGCGACCCCACTCCTCCACGCTCAGACTCTCGAAGACGTTCAAAGCGTCCTCGATGCCGACGCGCACGGCGTCAACCGCTTCCTTTGACACGGCACCTCCCGCCGTCCGACAACCGGCGACCGACGCTAATGGTGGTCAACCGTCCTGCTCTAGACGCGCCGCTTCACGCCGCGGGGAGCCGCCGCGCCAGCGGTCCGCCACCTCCGTGGCCGTCGGCGGCGGTCCAGGCAGGGGTGTTCGCCCCGGAGCACGCAAGGCATCGAGGTGTAGCGCCAGATAGCGGGACCGCAACTCAGCGGTGCGCTGCGCGGTCGGTGCGTTCAGGCACGAGAGCTGCTCGAACACGTAGGTCAGATCGTTGGCGTCGACGTCGTCGCGAAGAAGACCGGCGGCCTGCATCCGCGCCACGAGCTGCTCGTTGAGGGTGAACGCACGCGCCGCGTCGCGCTGGTTCTGCCTGGTGGGAGTGAAGCGTCCGGCCAGCCGCACCGTGAGGGCGTGGTTGTCAGCCTCCATGATCCGTCGCATGAACGCGCTGAACACTCCCCATTGCTCGCCCTCCTCGTCGTCGATTGCTGCCTGGGCAATCTCGATGTAGGTCTGCAGCCCGTCGCTGCACAGCCGACGGATCAGCTCCTCCTTGCTGTCGAAGCGTCGATACAGGGAGCTGATGTTCACCCCGGCGTGCTTCGCCACCGCGGCGATCGGGGCGTCCGGATCGGCGACGAACACGGTTCGGGCAGCGGCCAGGATGGCGGCGTCGTTGCGCCGGGCCTGCTCTTGACGGCCACTCAGGCGGGGTTGATCGGCGGTCACGACGGAATCTTTGCCCGCCACCTTGCGAAGCGAAGCACTTCGTTCCAAAATCGTCATGCGATCGTCGTAGAAGAGAGGTGCAGAACATGAGTGTTGGTGATGAAACCCAGGTGATGCCGTTCCGCGTCGAGACGGACCAGAGAGATCTCGACGATCTCGGCGCACGCCTCGCCCGGACCAGGTGGCCGGACGAGCTGGCGGGGGCCGAGTGGTCGTACGGCGTCCCGCTGCAGCACGTCGAGGATCTCGTCGAGTACTGGCGGGCGGGCTTCGACTGGCGGGCCCAGGAGGCGCGGCTCAACGACCATCCGCAGTTCACGACCACCATCGACGGGCAGAACGTCCACTTCCTCCACGTGCGCTCACCCGAGGCGGATGCCCTGCCCCTGATCGTGACGCACGGCTGGCCGATGTCGGTCTTCGAGTACGTCGACCTCATCGCACCGCTGACCGATCCCGCCAACCACGGTGGCGATCCGTCGCAGGCGTTTCACGTCGTGGTCCCCTCGGTGCCCGGTGTGGCGTTCTCCGGCCCGACGACCGAACCGGGGTGGACCACGCGACGGATCGCCCAGGCGTGGGCCACGCTGATGGACCGTCTGGGCTACGACCGCTACGGCGCCCACGGCAACGACGGCGGGTCGATGATCTCGCCGGAGCTCGGTCGGATCGCCCCGGACAAGGTCGTCGGGGTGCACGTGACGCAGCTGTTCTCGTTCCCGTCCGGTGATCCCTCTGAGTTCGCCGACCTGACGCCGGAGGACGCGGCCGCCCTCAAGTTCCTGGAGGAGTTCGCCGGCGGTGGTGGACTCGCCTACAACGCGTACCAGTCGGCCCAGCCCCAGACCCTGAGCTACGCCCTCCAGGACTCCCCGTCCGGCTGGGTCGCCTGGGTCGCCCAGTTGTTCCGGGACTGGACCGATCGCGACTACGTCCTCGCGAACGCATCGGCGTACTGGCTGACCGGCACGATCGGATCGTCGATCCGCCGGTATTACGAGGATGCCCACGCGACCGACCATCCGACCGAGCCGACCACGGTCCCGACCGGCGTGTCGGTGTTCGCCGAGGACTTCCAGACGATCCGCAAGCTTGCGGACCGGGACCACGCCAACATCGTGCAGTTCCGTCGCCACGACCGAGGCAGCCACTTCGCCCCGAAGGACGCGCCGGACCTGCTGCTGGCCGACATCCGCGACTTCTTCGTGGACCTCCGGTAGCTCGGGCGCTCAGGGACCGATCGTCGGGAGGAGCTCGGTGGGACCCGGACGCTGGTGGCCTGCTCGAACGCGTAGGCGAAGTTCAGGACGTCGCCATCGGCCCATGCCGTCGAGAAGAACGACATGCCCACCGGGAGCGGGCCGACGTAGCCGGCGGGGACGGTGACGTTCGGGTAGCCGCTCACCGCGGCCGGGCTCGACGACCCGAAGAGGAACGCGTCGCCCTGGCCCAGCGTCGTCACCCACGCGGGACTGTTCGTCGGCGCCATGATCGCGTCGACGTGGAATCGGGCCAGGGTCTCGTCGATCGCCCTCCGAGCCGCACCGGTGGCCGCTTGACGCTGGGCGAGGTAGGCGGGATCGTCCGTCGACGGTGCCGCCTGTGCCAGCTCGAACAGCTCCTGGCCGAAGAACTCGAGCTCGACGGGGTCGGTCTGGTTGAACTCGATCAGGCCGGCGAGGTCAACTGGATGACGGCCGGGCGTCTCCGCGAGGTACGCGTTGATGTCGCGCTTGAACTCGGCCAGCAACGCCGGGAACTCGTTCTGATCGATGACATCGAGGAAGGGCAGCGACACGTCGACGGGCGTCGCGCCGGCGGCGAGAGGGCGGCCACCGCCAGCTCGGTGATGGCGTCGGTCTCCGGCGAGCCCGTATCGGGCCGCCACACGCCGATGCGCGCCCCGGCGAGCGCGCTCGCATCAAGGGCGTACTCGCTCGGCTGATCGGGCGGGATCGCACCCGTGGCGGGATCGTCAGGATCGAAGCCCTGCAGCACGGCCAGCGTCAGCGCGGCATCGACGACGTGACGAGCCATCGGGCCCGCCGTGTCCTGCTGAGCCGAGATCGGCACCACCCCCGCTCGCGAGACCAACCCGAGGGTGGGCTTGTGCCCCACGACGCCGTTGGCGCCTGCCGGGCACACGATCGATCCGTCGGTCTCGGTGCCGATCGCCACCTGGGCGAGCGACGCGGCGACACCCGCGCCCGAGCCAGACGACGAGCCGCAAGGGTTGCGATCGAGCACGTACGCGTTGGCGGTCAGCCCGCCGACTGCGCTCCACCCGCTCGAGGAGTTCGTGCTGCGGAAGTTGGCCCACTCCGACAAGTTCGCCTTGCCGAGGATCACGGCGCCGGCCGCCCGGAGCCGCTTGACCAGACCGGCGTCGTCCGCAGGGCGACTGCGCAGCAGCGCCCGGGACCCAGCGGTGGTTGGGAGCGGCCGCCCGGCGGCCACGTCGATGTTGTCCTTGAGCAGGATCGGCACGCCTTCCAAAGCGCTGCGCGGGCCGCGGAGGTGACGGCGCAGATCGCTGGTCGCCGCCTCCATCAAGGCCAGAGGGTTCACCGCGAGGACGGCCTGCAACTCGTCGTCGACCTCGCGGATGCGGGCGAGGTAGGACAACGTCAGTGCGGTCGACGACAGGTCCCCGGCCGACATGCGCTGCTGGATGTCAGGGATCGTGAGGGCATCGAGCTCGGCCGAGGGCAGGATCGCCGGCAGGCTCTTGGCGAGTGGGGCGGTTGCGCCCCTGTCGACGACCACCACCTGGGCGCCGAGCGCCAGGAGGATGAACGCCAGCGCGAACCGCAGACGCGATCGGCGGCGCATCGTCGAGACGGACGCTGCAGGCATGCTGGCTTCCCTCTCTCACTCCCGAAGCGCGGGCGCTGCTGCCACCGTAGCGAGGGCGGGCGGGCCCACCGTCAAGCCATCCGTTCGTGCTTCAGACCAGCCGTCGTGCGTTCGCCCAGGCCGTGATTTGGTGGCGGTTGCTCAGCTGCAGCTTGCGCAGCACCGCCGACACGTGGCTCTCGATCGTCTTGACCGACAGATGGAGGCGGCTGGCGATCTCCTTGTATGCGTAGCCGCGGGCAATCAGTCGGAGCACCTCCTGCTCGCGGGCCGTGAGCAGGTCGAGCTCGGGATCGCTCGGCACGGGGATCTCGCCCGAGAACGCATCGAGCACGAAGCCGGCGAGGCGCGGCGAGAAGACGACGTCACCGTCGTGAATCCGTTCGATCGCGGCGGCCAGCTCGGTGGCGTCGATGGTCTTGGTGACGTAGCCGCGGGCTCCCGCCCGCACGACGGCGATGACGTCCTCGGCGGAGTCCGACACGGACAGCGCCAGGAAGCGCGGGGGCGATGGATCGTCCTTCACGGCCGCGATGACCTGTGGTGCACCTCCGCCGGGCAGGTGCACGTCCAGCAGGACGACGTCGGGTGTCGTCTCGCGCAACGCGGACACCGCACTGTCGACGTCCGCCGCCTCGCCGACGATCTGGATGCGATCACCGAGCGAGATCAGCTCGGCGCGTACCCCGGCGCGGAACAGAGCGTGATCGTCGACGAGGACGAGGCGCACCGTCATGGGCGCGGCCTCGGCACGCGCAGCTCGACCTCTGTGCCCGCTCCAGGCACAGAGGTGAGGAGCGCCTTGCCGCCGAGGCGCTGGATGCGCCCGACGATCGACTCGCTGATGCCTCGACGGTCGCTGGCGACGTTGGCCGGATCGAAGCCGCGGCCCGTGTCGCGGATGAACGCCATGAGCTCGCTGTCATCGGCCTCCACGAACACGTCGACGCGCTCGGCACCGGCGTGTCGCGCCGCGTTGACGACGGCCTCTCGGACGGCCGCCACGAGCGCTCGCGCCGCGTTGTCGAGCGGTTGGTCGCCGACGACCACCGCCTCGACGCGGACGTCGTGGTCTGCCTCGATCTCCACCGCGAGGGCGTCGATCGCAGCGTGGAGTGAGGTCGGCTCTCCGTCCCGGGTGGTGCCGTACAGCCATCCCCGTAGCTCGCGCTCCTGCCGGCGGGCGATCGTCGCCATCCTTCGTGGGTCCGACGTCCGCTGCATCAGCACCAGCGACTGCAGCACGGAGTCGTGCAGGTGGGCCGCCAGCGTCGCCCGCTCGTCCTCGCGGATGCGCACCGCACGCTCGTCGTCGAGGCGCCGCACCAGACGGCCGAGCACCGGCGCCGCGAACACGGCCAGTCCGCCGATGACGACGGCGATGGCGCCGGCGGACGCACCAACCCCCGCCAACCCCCCGGTGCGACTGGCGAGCGACGCCACGCCGGCGCCGAGCAGGACGATCCCGACCACAACGCGCGCCGACGCGGACCACGGAGCCACCGACCGTCGGCCGTGCCCGACCGCCGAGCGACCACACGACCGAGATGCCGAGCGCGATGGCGACTGCCGGCACCATGATGGCGTCGCCTGGCCACAGCCCGATCGCGCGGCAGGCGACGAGCACGGCCGCCGTGGCGCAGCCGAGGGCCACCTCGCGCCTCCACCGGTCGCTCAGCGGCAGCGGGCGGGGGGTGGGCCGGCCGTGGCCATCCGTCGACAGCGCGGCGGCGCCCACGTAGATGACGACGCCGAGGCCACCAGCGAGCGTCAGCAGACCGATCGCCGCCCGGACGACCGTCGGCTCGACTCCCCAACGATCCGCCCAACCGCTGGCAACACCGGCCAGGAGGCGATCCGACCCGCGCTGGACACGCAGCCTGTCGAGCACTCGACGCACGGCGCCAGTCTCTCGCGCGTCGAACCCGTGCGACCATCGGGGGACACCCGGGCACGATGGCGGCGCCGTCGGGGATCGATCAGGGACATCCCCGATGGTGCGCGTCGGCGAACGTCCGTACCGTCGTCGCCGTGGAGCTCGCCCCGCCGCCGGCTGACGCCGCACCCGCACCTTCTCCTGCACCCGTCCATCAAGGCGACCCGCCCGAGCGCATCTTCGGCGGCGTCTCCGCACTCCTCGCCGCTCGGCTGGGCATCGACCCACTCTGGGTGCGCATCGCCTTCGTGCTGCTGGCCCTCGTCGAAGGTGTCGGCATCCTGATCTACGGCGCCCTGTGGCTGGCGTTCGTCGTTGGCGGCGATGCCGATCGACGGTGGGCGCGCGTTGCCGGCGGGCTGCTCCTCGTGCTCGGTCTGCCACTTCTGCTGACCGTCGGCTTCGGCTTCCTCGACGGGCCGCTGGCCGTCCTCGCGCTGCTGGCGGGTCTGGCTGTCGCCCTCTGGCAACCACGCCGCGGCCTGCGGACGACACCGTCGGGATCCATTCCCCCCTCGCCTGCGACGGAGGTGACCGCCACCGCCACTCCGCGCGTGCGTGTCCGGCGGCCGCCCTCGATCCTCGGCCGACTGACGCTCGGGATCGCCATCGTCGTCGCCGCGCTCGGAGCGCTCATCGACCAGACCAACGGCGGCCGGCTGCATCCCGAGCAGTGGCTCGGCAGCGCCGCCATCGTGTGCGGGATCGGTCTCCTCGTCGGCGCGCTGGCAGGTCGGGCGCTCTGGCTGGTCATTCCCGCGGCCGTGTTCGCCGGCGTCGGATTCGTTGCCGGTGAGGCCGCGAGGGTCGGCGTGGAACCCGACGCACTTTTCGGCGACGAGGGGGTTCACATCGGGTCGGACACGCCCGGCGGATCTCGTCGCAGCGAGCACGTCGTCATCGGCACCGTCGACGTCTCGATCGACGGTGCTCCGTCGGCGCCCGTCACCGTGGACGCTCGCGCCGCCATCGGCGCGGTGCGGATCCTCGCCGTCGAGAACGTCTCGGTCGAGGTGCGGGCGGCCGTCGACAACGGCGACGTGGAGGTCGGTGACGTCGAGCGGCCTGATGGGACGTTCACGATCGGGCCCGACGGGCCACCGGACGTCGTCGTCCTCGCTCGGGTCGGGCGAGGCGAGATCACTGTCGATTCGCGCGAGCGCGTTGTACCCCCGATTCCACCCGACCCACCGGACGCGCCGGACCCACCCGTTCTCGGTGGGGAGCGCATCGTCGCCGAAGGCGTCGTGCTGAGCCGTGGCGGTCTGGTCGTGCTGGCGGACGGCGAGGCGGTGATCGATCTCGATGGCAACGTGCTGACCGGGTCGACCGAACGGCGTGGCGGGATCGTCGTCATCCCCACGTCGCTGGGTGAGTTCCAGCTGCTCCCCGATGACCTGCTGCTCACACCATTCGGCGATGTGCTCGAGCTGCCAGCCCTGACTGGCGGAGGTTGATGCGATGAGCCGTCACGTGTTCGACCCCGTGTCTGCCGTCCTCGGCGTCATCGTGGTGGTCGCCGGCCTCCTCGTCGCCATTGGCGAGGCGGTCGATCTCGATGTCAACCTGGCGTGGCTGATCACTGCTGCTGCGATCCTGATCGGCCTGGCGCTCATCCCGTGGCCCAGGTCGGCGTCGCCACAGTTGGGTGGGCAGCAGGCATCACCCGAGGAGGCAGTCGATGCAGACAGTGGTGGACAATGAGGCTGAGGAACGCTTCGAGGTCGAGCTCGACGGTCGTCTGGCGCAACTCGTGTACGACCTCGGCGACGGAGATCTGGCGCTGATCCACACGGAAGTGCCGTCCGAGCTCGAAGGCCATGGCATCGGAGGTCAGCTCGTGACGGCCGCCGTCGATCGCGCCGTCCGCGACGGTCTGACGATCGTTCCTCAGTGCCCCTTCGCCCGCGGATGGCTGCAGCGTCATCCTGACATTGCAGGACGAGCGGCGATCCGCTGGCCAGCGAACCCCTAGCTAGGCATTGCGTCTGAGGACGCCGAGTTGCTCGAGCACCG
This sequence comes from uncultured Acidimicrobiia bacterium, assembly GCA_963774635.1. Lineage (GTDB taxonomy): Bacteria > Actinomycetota > Acidimicrobiia > Acidimicrobiales > Ilumatobacteraceae > JALZMG01. The sequence continues at coordinate 14,537 of CAVZFS010000019.1, read as the reverse complement.
TGTGCTCGTCCCAGTACTGGCGCACTGAGCAGATCCGATCACCGACGAACTCGGCGATCGTGACCCCGTGCAGCGTCAACCGGATGCCGGATGGCTCGATGGTCATGTCGTCTGCGAGCACGGTGGTGCCGCTGTGCGTCATCTGGACCGTCCACTCGACGCACGCGTAGTCACCGCCCACGTCGAGCGGGGCGACGTCCAACGCGACGTCGGTGAACGCGTGGTCGCGACGATCGAGCTCGTCGAACAGTTCGTCGAGCGACGCCGTCGACAGCGCCGGGCTCCATGCTCGGACGTCATGAGTGAGCAGCCCCTGCAGCGTCTCGCGGTCGCGCTCGATTGCGGCACGCAGCGCACGGACCAACGTCACGGCCCGAAGCTGGTTCGACGTCACTGTGCGATCAGCTTGGCCTTGGCCGTCTCGAACTCGGCGTCGGTCAGCGCGCTCGAAGCGTGGAGCGCTGCCAGTTCCTTCAAGTCGGCGATCGGATCGCGTTGTGCCTCTGCGGGCTCGGGCGGCGCCACCCGCCGGGTGGCGTCGAACTCCTGCTGCAGCTGCCGGTTGTAGGCGGCCTGCTCTGTTCGATTGCGCGGGAGCGCGAACGGCATCCATGTCTCACGGGGCCGGTACAAGAACAGCATCTGCGCAACGTCGTGCTAGGCGTTGAGGATCTTCGCCTTCTGCGCGGCGAACTCCTCCTCGGTCAGGATCCCTTGGTCCCTCGAGCGCGGCGAGCTCCTTGAGCTGTTCGATCGGGTCGGGTGCTGCCGGAGCCGGAGCCGGCAGCCGGTTGGGCGTACTGAGGTGGCGGCTCGTAGTACTGGGGCTGTTGCTCGTACTGCGGTTCGTTCTGTTGCGACCACCGATTGGCCTGTCGACGCGACACCCGGTTGGACACGGCGGTCGCCGTGCCCGCCACGACGGCCGTTCGGGCGACACCTCGCAAGAGTCCTGGCATTGACGTTTCCCTTCTCGCTCGTCTCGGATCTACGGATCAGCTCGTCTCGGTGGCGTCCAGCGAAGCGGCAAGGTCTGCGAGCGGGATGTAGCCCGCAGCCACCAGCTCCGCGCCACCCCGGCGCAACCCTTCCACCCACGTCGTCGCCCACCGGTTCTCGAAGAGCAGGATGCCAGCCGACGAGCCCGGCTTGATCGCTGCCTTCGCATCCTCATAGTCGGACTGGTCGAGGAGCCCGGACGAGGCGCCCTCGAAGATCGTGAGGTCGAACTGGCCGCCGCCGAGCTCCTGCAATGAGAGAGCCGTCACCGAACCGTCCTCGTGACGGGTGACGAACTCCAGGTCGAGGATCCTGATGATCCCTCGATCGACGAGATCGACCAGAGCTTGAAAGCCCTCGCCCGTCATCTTGCTGCCTGGGAACTCGACGATCAGGTAGCTGACCGGGCCCATCCCCTCCGATTCATCCGTCACTCGCTGTTCCCTTCTCCCGTCGCTCGGCACGTCGTACCGGCCCTGCTCGTGAGCCCGACTTCCGGGCACGGGCCATCGTGCCACACGTTTGCCCGACACCGTCGACGATCTCGCGCGGGTGCAACGACGCAGCGTGCTGACCGGACGATACTTCCGGACGAAGGAGATCAAGGTTGAGCGACGTGACCGAGGGCCCGATGGCCGACACCCCGCCAGGGGAGGCGGGCAATCAACGGCTCGCCGTGCTGCTGGCGATGGCGATGTTCGTGCTCGTCGTGGACACGTCGTTGATGAACGTCTCGATCTCGTCGGTTGTCCGGGACCTCGACACGACCGTCAGTGGCGTGCAGTCGGCGATCGCCCTCGAGGCGTTGATCTCCGCGGCGTTCATCCTGATCAGCAGCAAGATCGGCGATCTCTTCGGTCGCAAGCGGGCCTACGTCTTGGGACTCCTCGGCTACGCCGTCGGCGCCATCGCAATGACGCTCGCGCAGAACCTGACGGCGATCATCGTCTTCTGGGCGGTGCTCGGTGGGCTCGGGGCGTCGCTACTGCTCCCGGCCATGCAGTCCCTGATCCACGGCAACTTCGAAGGAGCGGCACAGAAGCGGGTCTACGCACTGGTGGGGGCCGCGGCGGCGATCGCCGCCGCCGTCGGACCGCTGCTCGGAGGCTTCATCACGACCTATCTCTCGTGGCGCGTCGCGTTCCTTCTGGAGGCGATCGTGATCGCGATCGTGCTGTCGGGTATCGGGATCGTGCGCGACGTGCCGTACACGGGCCCTCGCGGCGTCGACGTGGTGGGTGCCGTCTTGTCGGTGGTCGGCATGGGCGGCATCGTGCTGGGCATCCTCGTGTGGCAGGAAGGCGGCGAACTCGTTGGTGCGCTGCTGGCGATCGGTGCGGTCGCGCTCGCGGCGTTGGCGTACTGGCTCGTGCACCGCAAGCGTCGCGGGAGCCCGGCGTTGCTGGACCCCGACCTTTTCAGATCCAAGCCGTTCAGGATCGGGATCTCCCAGCAGATGATGCAGCAGATCGCGCTCGGCGGCGCCATGATCGCGCTGCCGATCTTCTTGCAGATGGTGCTCGAGTACAACGCCATGCAGACGGGCCTGTCGCTGGCTTCGCTCTCGCTCAGCATGTTCGCGATGGCGATGCTGGCAGCCAAGAAGGCAGGTGACCGGCGCCCGAGCACCATCATCCGGTTGGGCTTCGCGCTCCTCGTGATCGGGATGGTGTCGCTGATCCCGATCGTGCCGCGAGCAGATTCCGGTTGGTACCTGGTCCCTTCACTGGCGGTGGCGGGATCGGGGTTGGGACTGCTGGTGTCCCAGCTCAACAACTACACGCTGGCCCCGATCTCGGAGGAGCGGATCAGTGAGGCGGCCGGCGTGAACTCGGCGGCAGGATCGTTCGGACTGTCGTTCGGGCTGGCCTTCACCGGTGCGATCATGCTGGCCACGCTCTCGTTCGCGTTCACCAAGCTGGCCGAGGACAGCGCGGTGCTGTCGCCCGCCGAGCAACAGCAGGTCGCCGCCGCGCTGGAAGATGATGCGGAGCTGATGAGCAACACCCAGCTCGACGAGCTGCTCGTCGGGCAGCCGGAAGACGTCCAGGATGAGATCATCCGCATCAACACCGAGGCGCGACCTCTCGCCCTCCAGGTGGCACTGCTGATCCCGATCCTCGCCGGGGTGATCGGGTTGATCAACTCGTTCCGGATGGTGCGCATGCGGGAACCAACCCCGTCTGCATCCGCGGAAGGGATGACCTTGGGCTGAGGCCAGTCGCGCCGGCCGCTACCTCCGAGGGTTGTGGTCGTTCTGTCCGTAAGAAACCACACATTGCGATCGATTTCGGCGGACAGAACGGGTATTGCCGTGCGCCGTTTGGCAGGATCAAAGGCTGTGCAACTCGTGAGTGCAGGCGTGACGTCATGACGGCGACGACGACAACCCCAACGGCCCAAGCGGAGGTCGATTGGTATCGCCTGTCGCCCGATGAGGTCTGCCAGCGGCTCGAGGTCGATCCCGCAGTCGGTCTGAGCACCGCAGAGGTGACCGAGCGCAGGGCGCGGTATGGCTCGAACAAGCTCGCGGAGGAGGCAAAGGAGCCCGGCTGGAAAGCCTTCCTGCGGCAGTACCGCGACCTCATGCAGCTGGTGCTCGTCGGTGCGGCGGTGGTCAGCATCGTCGCCCTCCAGGAAGTGTCGACAGGTCTGGTCGTCATCGGTCTCACCGTCGCCAACGCCGTGATGGGGCTGCACCAGGAAGGCAAGGCAGCCGAGAGCGTCGCCGCGCTCCGGCAGATGCTGATCATGACGGCCGGCGTGCGACGGAACGGTGAACTGGTCGAAATACCGGCCGAGGAGCTCGTGCCTGGTGACATCGTCGGCTTCGAGGCCGGCGACAAGGTCCCAGCCGATGGTCGGGTCCTCGTTGCTGCGACACTGGAGATCGAGGAGGCGGGACTCACGGGCGAGAGCACGCCCGTCGCCAAGAGCCTGGACTCGGTCGAGGGCACCGACGTTCCGCTCGGCGATCGCCTGGACATGGCGTACATGAACTCGCAAGTGACGCGCGGTCGTGGCGAGATCGTCGTGACGGCGACGGGCATGTCGACCGAGGTCGGCCACATCTCGGGGATGTTGAGCGGCGTCGAGCAGGAGAAGACCCCGCTCACGAAGCAGCTCGATCAGCTCACGGTCATCATCACGATCATGGCGGCGGCCGCTCTGGTGCTCATCGTCATCCTCGGGCTGGTCCGCGGCGAGGACTTCGACGACTTGTTCCTGACCGGCATCACCCTCGCCATCGCCGCCATCCCGACCGGTCTGCCGGCGGTCGTCACGATGCTGCTGTCTGTCGGGACGCGTCAGCTGGCCGAGCGGGGCGCCATCGTCAAGCGTCTGAAGTCCGTCGAGACATTGGGCTCGACGTCTGCCATCTGCTCCGACAAGACCGGCACGCTCACGTTGAATCAGATGACCGTGCGTGAGCTGGTGACCGTCGGCCGCCGCTTCAGCGTCGACGGCGAGGGGTACTCGACCACAGGCCGGATTCTTCGGGTGGCCGGCACCGATGACACCCCGCTCGAGCCCTTCATGTTGCCGATGGCGCTGGCCAACGACGCCGTCATCCGGGACGGGGCATGCATCGGCGACCCGACCGAGGGGGCCCTCGTCGTGCTGGCCGCCAAGGGAGGGCTCGACATCGAAGCGACGAGGCGCACCTACCCGCGCTTGGCCGAGGTGCCGTTCGACGCCGAGTACAAGCTGATGGCGACGTTCCACGAGATGGTGGACGACGGCCGACCGGTCGTGCGCTGCTTCGTCAAGGGAGCCCCCGACGTGCTGCTCGCCCGCTCGTCGCAGTACATGGGCACCGACGGGTCAGCGGAGCCGATGGGCGCGGCGTCGACGCAGGTCCTCGAGGAGAATGACCGATTGGCGGGCGAAGGCCTGCGTGTGCTGGCGGTCGCACGGCGCGACTTCGACCCTGCCTCCTTTGACCCGCGCGCCGACCTGCTGGCGCTGGTCACCGACCTGGAGCTACTCGCCCTCGTTGGCATCGTCGACCCGCCACGCAAGGAGGCGAAGGACGCCATCGTTCTGTGCAAGGAGGCCGGCATCCGTGTGCGCATGATCACCGGCGACCACGCCACGACGGCGTCCGCCATCGCCGGGCAACTGGGGATCGAGGGACGCGCCCTCACCGGCGCCGAGTTCGCCGCCCTCACGGACGACGAGCTCCTGGCCCAGGTGGGCGACATCGGTGTCGTGGCGCGGGTTGCACCGGAGGACAAGGTGCGGCTGGTCAGCATGCTCAAGCAGCAGGGGAACATCGTCGCCATGACCGGTGACGGCGTCAACGACGCTCCGGCGCTGACGAGGGCGGACATCGGTGTGGCGATGGGGATCACCGGAACCGAGGTCACCAAGGACGCCGCGGAGATGATCCTGACCGACGACAACTTCGCCACCATCGTCGAGGCCGTCGAGGGCGGGCGGGGTCTCTACGACAACCTGATGAAGTACATCCGGGTCCAGATGATCATGCTGGCCGGCTTCATCCTGCTGTTCCTCGGGGCCGGGATCTTCGACATCGCCAATGGCACGCCGCTGTTGCCACTGCAAGTCCTGTGGATCAACTTCGCCATCGACGTGCTGCTCGCCCTCGGGCTCGGCTTCGACGCGGCGACACCCGGTCTGATGCAGCGACGGCCCCGATCGCCGACCGAACCGGTGATCGCGCCCGCACTCGGTGTGCGGTTGGGCTTCGCCGGACTGCTCATCGCCGGCGGCACGTTGGGCGTCGTTGCGTGGGGCGAGGATCGCTACGACCTCATCACGGCCACGACGATGGGGTTGACCACGATCTCGCTGCTGCACATCGTCGCAGCCCTGGAATGGCGCGACCCGTACCGCAGCATCTTCCACCGCGACACGTTCGCCAACGGACGCTTCAACCTGCTCGTGCTCACCGCGCTCGCCCTCACGTTCCTTGCCACGAGCATCGATGGCCTGAACGTGATCCTCGACACCGTCGCGCTCGATGGCCAGCAGTGGAGGGTCTGCTTCATCGCCGTCGCCGGCTACTTCGCTCTCGCGGAGATCGGCAAGCTGATCCTCCGGCGCTTCCACCACGAAGGAGCCCCGTGACCTCGACGACCTCACCGGACGGGGTCGGCGACACCGGGCGCCAGCGGATCGTCGACCAGTTGCGCGTCGCTCCGGGGTCCAGTGCCGACCTGGCCGGGCGCGACACCAGGTGGACGGGCGGCGGTGCGTACGACGACCTTTCTGCGGACGAGCTCGACGCCGCCGCGAAGTCGATCCTCGACGACGGCATCGAGGAGCTCAAGGACGCCCAGGAGCTGCTGTGGGCGAGCAACACCTACGCCGTGCTCGTCGTCTTCCAGGCGATGGATGCCGCCGGCAAGGACTCGACGATCAAGCACGTCATGTCCGGCGTCAACCCCCAGGGCGTGCACGTCGTGTCGTTCAAGCAGCCGTCCAGCGAGGAGCTCGATCATGACTTCCTCTGGCGCATCTCCAAGGCGCTCCCGGCCCGCGGCCAGATCGGGATCTTCAACCGGTCCCAGTACGAGGAGGTGGTGGCGCTCCGTGTCCATCCGGAGTGGCTCGACAACCAGAACCTGCCGCCCGGCGAGCGTGGTCCCGCTTTCTGGGCCGGGCGTCACGAGGACCTCAACGCGTTCGAGCGGCACCTGGACCGCACCGGCACGAAGATCGTCAAGTTCTTCCTCCACGTGTCAAAGGCGGAGCAGAAGCGCCGCTTCATGGCCCGCCTCGACAACCCCAACAAGCTGTGGAAGTTCAGTGCGGGCGACGTCGCCGTGCGGGCTGCACTGGGACGAGTACATGAGCGCCTTCGAGGAGGCCATCACCGCCACTTCGACCGACTGGGCGCCGTGGTACGTCATCCCCGCCGATCACAAGCACGTGATGCAGGCGATGGTCGCCCGCATCCTCGTCGACACGATCGGATCACTCCCGCTCGAATGGCCGACCGTCTCCGAGAAGGATCGAGCGGCGAACGCCGAGGCCCGTCAGCAGCTCGAAGCCGAGCCCGACTGACACCGACCACGCCGGCGGGGCCGAGTCGCCTCAGTGGCCGAGCACGACCTTCAGGCTGACGACCCCGAGTCCGAACACGGCCGTGACCGCGGCGTAGATCCAGGACTGCGAGTGGCGAGTGGACATGACCCGCCCCACGAATGCTCCGAGGCCGACGAGCTGCAAGAACGCCACCACGACCGCAGCCCAGAGCGCCGTGCGACGGTCAAGGACGTCGAGCCGACCGAGCAGCAGCATGATCGCCGGCAGCACGGTGGCGAGGAGGATCGGGGAGCCATCCGCCATAGCTCGGCCGATCTCCGTTCGATTGTGCGCCGCCGTGGCATGGCGCAGATGCTCGCCGACCACTTCGGCGTACAGATGTGCAATCCAGGTCGCCACGCCGACTCCCGTGACGAGCTCCCATCCCCAACCGGCGCCAACATCGTCACCGTCGATGAGTGCGAGCGCGGCAAGGACCAACACCGAGCCGTAGGAGGCCGCACTGACCCGTTCCGCCAGCCGCTCCCGTGGCCAGCCCTGCATTCGTGTCGGCATGCTCATCGTGTCGCCCACTCCCCGATGTTCACACGTCGGGGCGGCAGCCCGGCCCACGGACGACGAGGGCCGGACTGCCGGATCTGCGGTGGGCCAGGTCTAGTCGGGCGAATCAGCGGATGCCGGCGAGGCGGCCGACTCGGGCGACGCCGGGCTGTCATCGCCGCCACCGCCACCGCCACCACCACCACCGCCGCTCGGCGCAGGTGCCGGGGAATCGGCCGGTGAGTCAGCAGGGCTATCGGCTGACTCGGGTGACGGATCGACCCAGAACGGATCGTCCGGGCTGTCGGCAGGCGATTCTGGTGAGTCGCCGGGCGACTCTGCTGGGCTGTCCACCGATTCGGGACGATGGATCGACCCACCCCGGATCGTCAGGACTGTCCGTCGGCGACTCGGGCGAGTCGAACGGGGACTCCGCAGGCGAGTCGGCCGACTCGGGAGAGACGTCGACGCCGATCACCTCATCGGCGGTCCCGTCGGCGAACTTCGTCGCGCTGGCGAGTTGAATGGCATCGAGCGCGGTCCTGCAGATCGATGCCGTCCGTCGCGAAGGCGATGCCGGTGACGGTGCCGAGGGCGACCGTCGCGGCTCCGGCGATGGTCCAGTTGCGGGTGGCAGACATGGGTGTGCTCCTTGGGAGGTGGTGGGTCTGTCTCATCCACTGTCGGCCTCGCGGGTGACACCGTCGTGAGGCGGCGATGAGACCTCACTCATCACCGCGTCAGCGGACCGCACGGGCACTGAGCAGCCACCGCTCCGCCAGGTCGATCAGGCGGCGGGTCAACGCCGGCCAGTTTCGATCCTGGACGCGATGAGGCCCCGTGGCGAGCGAGATGACGACCGCTGCCGTCCGGTAGCGCAGATCGGCGGCGTCGACGGTCCGCTCGAAGCTGGCGAGATAGCGCGCGCCGAGGCGGTTGATCGCGCCGGCCCGAGCGTGGTCCAGCTGGGCCAGCACCGAGAGATGACCGATCAGGCATCCGAGGTCGTCGAGACGGTCGCCGGTGCGGGCGGCGTCGACGTCGAGCACGCCGCACACCCGCCCACCGTCGACAAGGATCTGGCTCTCGTAGAAGTCGCCGTGCACCGGCACGGTCGGCCCGGTGCCGGCCTCGGCGGCGATCGTGCTGGCGAGGCGCTCCACGCGCGCCGCCTGGTCGGGAACGACCGCACCGACCACGGTGGCGTAGTGGCCGACGCGATCGAGCCACGACCGGTGCCGTCCACCATTCACCATCTCGGCCGGCAGCCGATCGAGCATGGCGGCGATCGCTTCACCGGACGGTGGCGCGTTCAACCGGCTCCGCATCGCTTCGCGCAGCGTCCGTCCTGGGAGCGCCTGGAGGACGAGCAGGCCGTCGGCGGTCCAGCCGAGGCTCTGCGGTGCCGGAACGCCGGCGTCGACGAGGAGGCGGTGGCGGTGATGCAAGGCCTCGACATGACCGGGCCGCACGACCTTGATGAACAAGCGCCCGCCGCGGCCGATGGCCTCGATCACGGCCCGCCGACCCGGTCGGTAGGCGCGCGTTCTCACGCGGACCGGACCGAGACCGAATCCGAGGTCGTCGAGCAGATGGGCAACGGCGCGTGGATCGCTGGCCGCCGCCAACCCGGGCAGGCCGGGGTCGTGCGGGAACCTCCAGACCGCGACGCGGACGGCCCCGTCGTCGAGGTGCAGTGCCCCGTCGGGCAGCTTGCCGGTACAGGCGGCCATCGTCTCCGTGCTCGAGCGACCGTCGGCCCAGCGGACCTTGGCCTCGTACGAGACGGTGGTGCCGCGCCCTGGGTGATGCGTGACATCGCGGGCTCGCCAGCGCTGCAGTGTGCCGCCAGCGGCAGCGAGCGCGGCGGCGAGCATCCCGCCGGCGTCGCCGCCGGTCAGCAGCTCAAGGTCGTGGTCGGTTGCGTCGTTCGAGACGTCCGACGCGATGGGGACAGGCGCCATGGCGCCGACCCTCGACGTCGCCGGTGAGACCTCGATGAGGCGCGGATGAGCGCTCTCTCATCTTCCACGCTGAACGTTCGCCGCGTTGTCAGGTGGGTGAGACGCCGATGCGAAGCGTCGGCGGCGAGCGCGGCAGGCGAGGCGAGCAACTTGTTTGCGAGCCGAGCCCGAGAATCAGTAGTCGCCTTGCGCGTTGACGATCAGCCCGATCTGGCTTGCGTCCCAGATCGACTGGCCGACGTCCTGCAGCCCGAGCCAGCTGATGACCGCATCCTGGTCGTGCACCTTCAACCGGGCGCATCCCTTGCTGCGCGGGTTCGTCGGAACGTTGTTGGCGCCGTGGATGGCCTGCCCGTTGTCGAAGTACAACGGCTTGTACATGTTGCCGTTCAGCGGGTTGTCGGCGCCGACCGGGTAGTCGTAGCTGTTGTGCCAGCCGTTGTTCCCGCGCGCCGGGGTGTAACGGAACACCGCCGAGCCGTTCTGATCACGTGTCTCGTAGCCCGGCGATCCCGTCGAGGTCTGGAAGACGAAGACGAGCCGGTCGGTGCCTTCACCGACGAAGATCACCTGACACGTCTTGTCGATCAGTATCCACCTGCCCGCCCATGTCGGCGCCGAGGGCGGAACACCGACTGACGTCGCCGCCATCAACGCCTGCTCCTCCGGGCCGCCGGGCTCCATGTCGGCGCGGCTGATGGGCATACCAAGCGCCACCCGGGCGGCGCACAGCTGCTGCTCGGTCAGCCGACCTGAGTCACCGTCAACGGTCAGCCCAGGAAATCCGAGGCCGTAGAACAGCTCATTGAGCTTCTGCTGCTGCGCCGCCACACCGGTGACAGGTGGTGGAGGCGGCGGCGGAGGTGTGGACGGTGGTGCGGCGATGGTCGTCGTAGTGCTCGTCGACGTCGACGAGGTCGTGGAGGTGGTGGAGGTCGTCGAGGACGACGTGCTCGTCGACGACGTCGTCGAGGGAGACGAGGTCGACGTCGAGGTCGAGGCATCGGTCGTGGCAGGTGTCGTGGTCGTCGTCTTCTTGGACGTCGTCGTGATCGACGTGCTCGGGGGCGCGGTCGATGCCTCCGTGGAGGATGCTCCGGCGCGCCCCGCGGTCGGGCCAGGCTCCTCGCTGCAGGCCGTGGCAGCCACAAGGGCGACGCCTACCACCAGCGCAACCACGCGTTCCCTCACCCGCCCAACGTACGTCACCGATGATTCGCGATTGCGTCATTGCCGGTCGTCGACGACGCGGCTGCGGCCGCGGAACTCGGCGATCACCGTCGTGCCCGTGGGGTCCACCCGATCGACCGTGACGTCATAGATGCCATTGCGGCCGAACCGCGTCCGCTCGACGGCCGTGGCGATCAGCTCGTCACCGAGCCGCGCCGGCGCGACGAACGTGATCTCGGCGCCAGACGCGACCGTTGCCGGGCCGTGGCTGTTGCAGGCGTAGGCGAAGGCCGTGTCGGCGAGCAGGAACACGTAGCCGCCGTGGGCCAGTCCGTGACCGTTGATCATCGATTCCGTGATGCGCAGCCGGAGCACGGCTCGGCCGATGGAGACATCCGCGAGCTCGATGCCAATGGCGCGAGCCGCGGTGTCCGCGTCGTAGAGGCCCGAAAGCTCGCGATCCGTCATCGACCGCTGAACCGCGGTGACTGCTTGGCAAGGAATGCGTCGACCGCGCCCTGGTGATCCGTCGTCAGACCCATCCGCGCTTGCGCCGCAGCCTCGCCGTCGAGCACGTCGGTCAGGGTGGGCACGCGCGCCGCAGCGAGTGCTCGTTTGGCCTCGACGTACGCCGCCGTCGGCCCCGCGGCGAGTCGTCCGGCCATCTCCGCCGCGGCAGCGGACAGCTCCGCGGCTGGAACGACGCGACCGACGAGGCCCCACGCCAGCGCCTCCTCGGCGCCGAACGTCTCGCCGAGCAGCACGAGCTCGCTGGCTCGAGCGGCGCCGACGGCGAGCGCGAGCGTGGCCGACAGCCCCGAGTCACACGTCAGACCGATCGCCGTGAAGGCCGTTGCGAACTTCGCCGTGTCGGCGGCGATCCGCAGGTCGCAAGCGAGCGCAAAACCGAGACCGGCGCCGACGCACGCGCCGTTGATCGCCGCGATGACCGGCTTGGGCATGCCGGCGAGCAGGGCGACGATCGGGTTGTAGTGGCGTTTGACGGTTTCGAACGCCGTGCTGGCGTCGCTGCGCAATGCTTCCGCGTGCTCCCCGAGGTCTTGCCCGACGCAGAAGGAGCGACCACTTCCGGTGAGCACGACGGCGCGCACCGTCGGGTCGTCCCCGACGTTGCCCAGCGCATCGAGCAGGCGCTCCTTCAGCTCGGTTGTCAGTCCGTTGCCTCGATCCGGGCGGTTGAGGGCGACGGTGGCCACCCCACCGTCGAGGCTGACGAGCAGTACGCCCTGATCATCGGTCGTCATCGGGCGATCGTACGGCGCGGTTGGTGAGGGGCTCGACCCTCCGTACGCCGTCGACGGCGCGCAGTGCCCAGCCGCCCTCGAGCTCGACGCCCGCCACGGTCAGGGCGACCACGCAGCCACCGAAGCCGGCGCCGGTCAGTCGAGCGCCGAGCACTCCCGGAGTCGCAGACAGGCGGCTGACGAGATCATCGATCTCCGGGGTCGACACCTCGTAGTCGTCGCGCAGGCTGGCGTGGCTCTCCCCCATCAGGCGACCGACGGCGGCGCCGTCGTTGCGCCCCAGTGCTTCGACGGCGGCACGCACGCGGGCGTTCTCCGTGACGACGTGCCGAGCGCGGTGGCGTAGCAGCGGGTCGGCCAGTTGATCGACGTCGGCCAGCGTGGCCGTCCGCAGCGGCCCGATCTCGGCTTCGGCGGCGGCGCACTCGCCGACCCGCTCGGCGTAGGCGGACGAGGCGAGATCGCGGGCCTGACCGGAGTGGAAGACGACCAGTCCGACGTCCGGTGGCAACGGCACAGCGGTGATCGCCAGGGTCGTGCAGTCGATCAGGATCGCATGGCCGTTCCTGCCTGCCACGCAGGCGAGCTGGTCCATGATCCCCGTCGGCACGCCCCGGGCGGCATGCTCGGCGCGCTGCGCCATGCGCGCCAGCGCGACCGGATCCTCCTCGGGCGCACCGAGGGCGACGGCGAGGGCCAGCTCGAGTGCCGCCGAGGACGACAGCCCTGCTCCCACCGGCACGGTGGAGGCCACGGTGCCGACGAAGCCGGTGGCGGGCCGCAACTCGACCACGACAGCGGCGACGAACCGACCCCAAGGCGGCTCGAGCCGGGCGACTTCCGCCGCTGCCACATCGAGCGGGACGGCGGCGACCGTCTCGAACTGGTCCGACGAGAGCACCACCTCGCGTCCGCCGAGCTGGCCGTCGATCTCGACGAACCGGTCGATGGCTGCCGGCAGCACGAGCCCGCCTGTGTAGTCGGTGTGGTCACCGATCAGGTTGACCCGACCGGGGGCACGCACGCGTACGCGAGCGTCGATCGACACGCCTGGGGAAGCTAGCGATGCCGTACCGTCGGCGCCGATGAGCACGCCGTCGACGCACCTGGCCGTGCTCGGGCCACTGCGGCGCCCGCGTTTCCGGCGGATGGTCACGGCCCAGTTCGTCTCGGAGCTCGGTGACGGCATCACGACCGTCGCCCTCCCCCTGTACGTCTACGCCCGGACGGCGTCACCGCTGGCGACGTCACTGACGTTCATGGCCGAGCTCCTCGCCGGTGTCGTGCTCGGCGTCGTCGGCGGAATGCTCGCCGACTCGCTGGACCGCCGCCGTGTCCTCGTGTGGTCATACCTCGTGCGGGCGGCCTTGCTCGTCGCGGCGGTCGCCGTCGAGCCGCTCTGGATGGCCATCCTGTTCGGCGTGCTCGCCCGCGCCGGCGGCCAGCTCGACAACCCGGCATTCGACGCCATGGTCCCCGAGCATGCCGACGGCGACCTGCAACAGGTGTTGGCGCTGCGGCGACTCGTGCAGTCGATCTCGTACACGATCGGGCCGGCCGTGGGTGCGTTCGCGGTGACGGTGGCAGGCCCTCGCCAGCGCGCTGCTGCTGAACAGCGTGACGTTCATCGTGGCCGTACTGCTGCTGGCGCCCTTGCGCGACCTCGACCGCTCGGTCGCCGAGCGACGGGCTGCACAAGCCGGACAAGGGCTGCGCGATCGCATCGACTCGATGCTCGAGGGTGTCCGCGTCCTCCTCGGCACGCGGCTGGTGCGCCGGTTGATCCTCTACTGGACGATCGTCATGGCGACCGTGGCCATCGTCATGGCGGCAGCGATCGTGTGGTTCGAGGAGGATCTCGGCGTCGCCGATGCCTGGTACGGCATCTCGGTGGCGGCCTACGGGATCGGTGCCACGCTCGGCCTGGGATGGGCCGGCGGGCGCAGCTTCCGCCTGCCCCTGGCGACGATCCTCGTGATCTCCGCTCCGATCTACGCCGTGACCTGCGCGATGGGCGTCGTGGCGCTGCAACCGTGGCTGCTGCCGTTGGGCTGGTTGCTCTGGGGCATCGCCATGGGCCCGGAGTTGGTCTTGGGCGAGGTGCTCGTCGTCGAGTCGGTGCCCGAGGACGTGCGCGGCCGGGCATTCGCCGCGATGGCGGTCCTGACGATGCTCGGCATGGCAGTTGGGTACGGCGTCGCCGGCCCGATGGTCGAGGCGATCGGCGCCCGGGCGACGATCGCCTGGACGGCCGTCGCCATCCTGGCGCTCGCCCTCCTCTGGGTCGGCCCGGCGCTGCACGGTCGCGGCGCGAGCGCCACCGCGCGCCCAGCCGACGACGTGTTGACGGAGCACATCTGCCCGACCACGCCGTACCCGACGGTCTCCTCGTCGGTGCCGGCATCGGTCAGCGAGTCAGATCGGAGCTGACGCCGCCGCTACCCTTGCTGCACCTCGCGGGTGTAGCTCAACGGTAGAGCCCCAGCCTTCCAAGCTGGTGGTGCGGGTTCGATTCCCGTCACCCGCTCCAGAAACTCCCTGGTCAGAGGGCATCTGGCCGAGAATCGTTCTCAACTCATCCGGT
>CAVZFS010000018.1:0-20310 GCA_963774635.1 uncultured Acidimicrobiia bacterium | reverse complement strand
CCACTTATCGGCCGGTGTCGATTTGCGCACGGATCCGGCGTTCGAGGACGTGGCGGACCGTGATTATCCCGGATGCTCGAAGACACCCCGGCGCCGCGCGTTCGGTGCCCCGGAGAGCGGTCGGCTCACCTCACTGGCGGCGTGTCCGGCCACATGCCGGCGGCTGCGCATGATGAGCGCCGAGCCGTCGCCATGTACGGCGCGTCATCGCTGGTGTTCAAGCGTGGCGTGCGTGTCGATGGTGATTGCGGCGGAGATCCAGGGCTCGGCGACGAGAAACCGCCAAGCGTGGAGCTCAGCCGACTGCGAGCTCATGCCCCACTGACGATCACCATTTCGTTGCCTTCGGGATCGGCGACCCGCCAGCGATCCTCCGACTCGTCAAGGACCCGGCCACCGGCTGCGACGGTCGTGGCGAGGCGCGTCTGCGCGAGGTCCGACGGCACCGCGAGCTCGAAGTGGATGCGGTTGCGCTGCCGGCGCCGCTCCGTCTCCAAAGCATTGAGCTCTTGGAACACCAGCACCGGGTTCAGCCGCCGCGGATCGTGGATGTCGACGACCCCGGCTCGCCGGTCGTGGGTGTAGCCGAGTGCGGCGATCCAGAACGCGCGGACTGCGGCGACGTCGGCGGCGTCGAGGAAGAGCTGAGCGAAGCGCGGCAGCCCCGGATCCGCAGTGGCCCCGAGTTCGCGGGCAGCGGTCTGGAGGTTTCCGGCGAGGTCGGTGAAGTCGAGCTCGAGGCCGTGGGCGTCGTCTTCCCACTGGTCCTTACCGCTGTCGATGATCACGAGCCCGGGGCGCAGGTCGACGAGCAGCGGGAAGCCCGTGTCGGCGGCCAGCGCCGCAGCTGCGGCGGCCAGGTCACGCTGCTGCGTCGGCGAGGTGGTGCGGTAGCACGCCATCGCGCTGAACACCGCCTGCCAGTCGGCTGTCCCGATCCTCTCGCTTAGCGCCTCGCCCGGCACCAGGTCGACCTCGTTGCCGTCGGGGTCGGTGTGACAGACCCCGAATGGTCCGGATGCCTCACCAACACTCGCCTGCTCGACCGCCGCCGCCGGCCGCACCACGTCGAGGTGGATGCGGTTTCGAAGCGGCCGCGGCTCCGCCGACTGCCGGATCCGTATCGCGGGGTCGCGCCGCAACGGATCCGCCAAACCGCCGTCCTCCCCAGGCGCGTAGTCGAGCACACGCTGCCAGAACCGCCTCACCACGGTCGGGTTCGCGGATTCGAACACGACGCTCAGGTGCTGCAGCACGGCAGGGTTCGCGGCCAGCCCGAGATCCCGCGCAGCCACCGACACCGCGTTGGCGTGCTCGTCCGAGTCGAGGCGCACCCGCATACCTGTCGCGCGCAGGTCGACCACGATCCCGGCCGACAGCTCCACGATGCGCCCGGCCAGCGCAGCACCCTCGATCAGCGACGGCGCGTCGAACCATGCCGTCGCAACGCCATCGACCACCCGCCAATCCGTTCCGATCTCTGTCATGCCCGGCACCGTATTGCCCATTCCGGACGTGCCATCGACTCCGCTCAGCGGCCAGTGCAGAGTGCTCGTTGGCAGTCCGTCCGTCGCCGAGGAACCCCTGCAGCTGTCGCCTCCGATCCGGTACACGCTCGTCACATGCGGCGCCAGTGCGCAGGACACATCGACGCCGATCGGTGGTCACGGGTTGCTAGGTGCGCTTTGTGCCGATTGTTAGGCGCGCCTACATTTGCGCCTCGTGAAGGACTTGAGCAACCACGTGGTGGCGAGCCGCTGGACGGCGGTGATGCTGGCGACATGTTCGGCGCTGCTGGTCGCCTGCAGCGACGACGACCAAGCCGACGATGCCGCCGTCGAGACCACGGCGCCGGCCCCTACGACGGGCGCCTCGACGTCGGGGCCCCCAGGCGCCCCCGGCGCCGGCCAGGTGGATGGCGAGTTCCCGGTGAGCGTGCCTCACGAGCATGGTGCGACTGAGGTGGTGAGCGCGCCCCAACGGATCGTCACCCTTGGCTACAGCGATCAGGACTACGTCTTGGCGTTCGGTGTCGCACCCATCGCCGTGACCGACTGGTACGGCGACGTCGAGTTCGCGACGTGGGACTGGGCTCGGGACGAGCTCGGTGATGCCGAACCCGTGGTGCTCAACGAGGGCGCGTTCACTGGGACCGCTGCGTACAACTACGAGCAGATCGCCACGCTCGATCCCGACCTCATCATCGCGCTCTACACCGATATGGATGCGCAGCAGTACGAGACGTTGTCAGCCATCGCGCCGACGATCGCCCCGAGCGGTGAGTACCCGGAGTTCGGGATGCCGTGGCAGGAGACGACTCGAACTGTCGGCCTAGCGCTGGGCCAGCCGCAACGAGCCGAGGAGCTCATCGCCGAGGTGGACGCCATGATCGCCGACGCTCGCGCTGCGCACCCCGAGTTCGAGGGCTTGGAGATGGTCGTCGCCGAGCTGTTCGAGCCAGGCTCGTCGTTTGCGCGCAGCCCCAACGATCCCCGGACGAAGCTGATGACCTCGCTCGGCTTCGCCCTCCCCGACGAGATCGCCGAGCTGGCCGGCGACCTCGACGGCGCCGAGATCAGTGACGAGCGGATGGACCTGCTCGACCGCGACCTCCTGGTCTGGAACGTCGGGCACGACCCAGAGCTGCGGGCCCAGATCGAGGCCAAGCCGTTGTACTCCCAACTCGACGTGGTCGAGGCCGGTCACTCGATGTTCATCGAGGATCCACTCGTGTCCGCCGCCCTTACCTGGGGCACCGTGCTCAGCTTGCCCTACGCCGTCGACGGGCTGGTCCCGCTGATCGCCGAGACGCTCGCGACCTGATCAGCTCAGCGGCCAGCTCGTGTTGCTCCATGCGGCCGGCGAGCTGAGGGACTCGTTCGCCTGACCATGAAGCCTGTGCCGACGCCGCCGCACTCAACGTGGAGCTCTTGTCCCATCAAGAGCAGCCGTCGAAGACGGTGCTTGAACGGGCCGAGTTGGTCATCGGCACGCACTCGAGGACCGCTTTGCCGTCGAGCTCGACATGGGCACCGCGCGGGCCAGCCGATCGGGCCCTCACGCCATGACGAGTCACGAGATGCCGTTCGGAGCGGGCTCAGCGCCGACGCGGAGCGGCGTTCGGTCGCGTGGTTCGGTCGCGCCATTCGGTGCCACGACCATGAGAGGGAGCCTGTCGATCGACTACGGCAGCGACGGTTGACGCGGCCATCGGCGGCCGCGTCAGAGCGCTGAATCGGGCGCGTGGGCAGATCCCTACGATTGCGCGATGACGCCTGCCGTTTCGACGGCGATCCTCGAGAGCGGGGTATCGCTGTCCTTAGCAGCGACGGGTGACCCGTCCGGTCCAGCATTGTTGCTGTTGCCGGGGCCTACGGATTCGTGGCGTTCATATGAGCCGGTGCTCGAGCACCTTCCGGCATCGATTCGCGCCATCGCGGTATCGCAGCGTGGCCACGGCGACTCGGACAAGCCGCCAACCGGATATCTAGTGCAGGACTTCGCCGTCGACGTGCTGATGCTTCTCGACGCGCTTGGGATCGAACGAGCGGTCTTGGCCGGACACTCTGGCTCGTGCCTGGTCGCCCGCAGGGTCGCACTCGACCACCCCGAGCGTGTCGCCGGACTGGTGCTCGAGGCCTCGCCCACGACGCTTCGAGGGCATGCTGGCCTGACGGAGTTCGTGGAGTCCGTCGTCTCGAATCTTGACGATCCGATTGATCCGACCTTCGCCCGCTCATTCGTGGCCGCTACGTCATCCGAGCATCTGGCACCCGACTTGGTCGACGAGTTGGCCAACGAGCTGATGAAGGTTCCGGCCCAGGCGTGGAAGGAGATGTTCGTGGGATTGCTGGCGTATGACGACCTCGTGGAACTCGAGCGCATCACCGCCCCGACCCTGTTGGTGTGGGGGGATGCGGACGGGCTGGTCGATCGTGACATGCAGGCGCTGCTCGCCGAGCGCATCGGCGGCGCCGAGCTGCTCGTCTACCACGGTGTTGGCCACACGCCACGTTGGGAGGATGCGCGCCGCTTCGCCACGGACGTCGCCGCGTTCTTCGAGCGACGAGCATTCCCGCCGCGCCAGTGACTGCCCCAACGACGACACGTTCGAAACAGAAACCGATCGACGGCTACGGATCCAGGCTGTCTAGCGAGACCCCGTCCAAATCGAGTCGCCGGTACAAGCACGAAGCGGTCACAAGCAGCACGTGCGGACATGCCGTTCGGCGCTCTTCAGGAGCCGTGTTCGGGCGAGGTTCGGTGCTGACGTTCGGTGCTCGGCCGAGACCGCGGCGACTTCGCTACGACTCACGGGCCTTCTAGCGGGCGCAAGCACCCCTCGGAGTGAGTGGCCTCGACGGGCACCCGATCGCCGGCGTTCGATGACGCTGGACTATCGCGTTGCGAGCGTCGATATCCGCTACTTCTCTTGGCGGATCCGCCTCGGTCGCGACCGGCCCGCTCTTTTCATGACGCGCGGGCGGTGAAACGCAGGGGCAGGCGTTCCATCGGTCGGAGGAAGAAGCTGGGCAGGTGCACCGGGGTCGGAAGAGGCTGGGCGAGTTCGATTTCGTCTAGGCGCTCGAGGAGGATGGTGAAGGAGGTCAGCATCTCTTGGCGAGCGAGCGCGGCGCCGACGCAGTAGTGCGGTCCGAAGCCGAACGCCAGATGGTTCTTGGCCTCAGGCCGTGTGATGTCGAACCGGTCCGGATCCTCGAACGCTCGAGGGTCGCGGTTGGCCGCGCCGTAGCGGACCATGACCGAGGCGTCGGACGGAATGGCGACGCCGCCGACGGTTGTCGTGCGGCTGGCGTGGCGCCACAAACCCTGCACCGGACTCTCGAAGCGGAGCGCTTCCTCGATGAAGCTCTTCACCAGGTCCGGATCGGCGCGCAGCAGCGCCATCTGGTCCGGGTGGGCGATGAGCAGCCACATGCCTTTGGCCAGGGCCCCTGTGGTGGTCTCGAAGCCGCCGGTGATCAACTGGTGCATCAGATCCTGGAGTTCGTCGATGGTGAGGGGCTCCTCGTCGTCGCCGTGGGCGTGGACGAGCAGTGAGATCAGATCGTCACTCGGCTCGGTGCGCCGGCGCTCGAACTCCGCGGCCAGAAAGTGCTGGGCATCGAGCTCGACCTCTGCCTCGGCGATCGCTTCCTCGACGGTCATCCTTCGGTTGGCCAGTGACAGCATGGCGTCCGCCCATCGCCGGAAGGTCCGGTACTGGGATCGGTCGAGCCCCAGTTGCTCGGCGATCAGCGTGCCCGGCATCGGTAAGGCGAACTCGGCGACGAATTCACAGGTTCCCTTGTCGATGAAGCGGTCTACGAGATCCTGGACGATTTCTTCAATGCGCGGCGTCAGATCGCGCACACGTGCAGGTGTGAAGACCCGGTTGATCAACTTGCGATAGCGGGTGTGCGTCGGCGGGTCGGTGCGCTGCAGGGTCGGCGCCCTCGCCCACCCCCGCTCAGCCAGGACACGGTGATAGGCCGCGGCGCCCTCGTCACCCAGCCCTCGCGTTCCCGACGGGCGGTTGGAGAACGTGGTGGCATCGAGGAGCGCCGCCTTAGCCTCCGAATGCCCGCCGATGACATATAGGTCCAACTCGTCTTCGCGCCAGACCGGGCCGACACCCCTCCGCTCGCGATAGTACGGGTACGGGTCGTCCTGGATCAGCGAATCGCTGAGTCCGCTCATCGCACGACCGTACTCACCCACACGACCCGCGCGAGCCGAAGGCCAACACGCACAGCCCCCGAAACCCGAACGGACTATCCAAGCGACTCGACATCCCTACGTCACCATCCGTTACTCGCTGGTGGGCATGACCAACGGGAGCCGCCCACGCGATCCACGTGAACAACACACTGCCTCGCCGGGAGGATCCTCAGCATCGCTCGCCAGTGATGCCTGATTGAGTCGTCGTCGGCGTGGCGAGGGTTCTCGTAGCGTCGAGGGGCTCCGGCAGGGTCGCTCTCGAAATGCCTGCCGATCGTTGTCTGGCTGACTAACGAGGTGTCGTCCTGTCGGGGTCCTGCTCGTGGCTGGCTCAGCACCCGCACCCGCGACGCCGCCCGCGCCAGAACCGGTCGGTGACAAGGCGCGGAGCCGTCACTGCGCTGCCAGATCGTCCGGATCTGCAAACAGGGAAATCGGTCAGCCTCGACCTTCCGGGCGTCGACCATCGACGACCGTTCGCCAGCGCCCACCCGTGCCCCGGCTTCGGCAACGGTAAGCACGACCCGTGCACAGGGATGGTCAGACAACTGACCGGTGTCGGCCGCACCCGAGCCGGGGCACACCAAACATCGACCTCCGGATACCTCCAGACCCGAGCCCGGCGTTCGGCACGCTGTGGCGATGGCCGTCGCACCGCGCTGAACGATGGCCACGTCGTCCCGTTCACCGAGCCGACATCCCGACCCGACGAGCCCTCGGCCCAGGTCTGCCATCGCAGCGCCGAGTTCCCCACCAATACGCGTCGCCGCGTGTGATCGGCTGCTCACCGAGCGCGAAGAGACGGCGGAGATCCTGCGCGACCGTGGGCCGGCAAGGGCGATGCTCGGGCGGCGCTGAACCGGCTGCACGCCGTGCTGCGTGCCCGCGTCGCCCGAGCACGGCTTTCACGCGGCCGCTACTGCGTGAGGCTGTCTCCCGGGTCGCCGCCGAGCGCATCGCCGCCGGCACCACCGAAGACGGCGTCACCTGGAGACCGATCACGCGCGTTGATGGCGTCGGCACCTCTCTCGCCGAAGAGCTGATCTTCTCCGTCGCCACCACGGATCGAATCACCGCCGTCACCGCCGAGCACGATGTCGTTGCCGCCGCGGCCATCGATCACGTCGCCACCGCCGAGCGCGCAGATCACGTCCGCGCCTTCGGTTCCGACCAGAACGTCACCCTTCGGGGTGCCGGTGAGCGTGCAGTGCACGCACGACACGTCCCACGTGACGACGCCGCCGGCGTCGACCGCCCATATGGCGCCGTACTGGCCGTCGGCTGGCAGCGTGAAGGAGACGACGGCCGGGAACCCGTCCGACGCCACCGCTACACCGTTGATCCACAACGTGGTCGCTGTCGGGGTCCCTGAGTTCAGCACGAGGCACGCCGTGCGGTCAGGCGCCAGCCTTCAGCATGCAGATCGCCAGGTGAGCGGCAAGCACAGACTCGCGCGCATCACCCGACAACCCTGCATCGGCCTCGGCGGCCACCTTCGCACTATCGCCGGCCTGCTCGAGCTCCACCACGAAGTCGTGATCAGGTCGGACACCGGTCGAGTGCTTCCTCGCCTTCACAAGCTTCGCCTGGAACTCCCCGACGACGGCTACGAGCACAGGCGATGCGCCCGCATCGGCTTCGACCTGCCGCACAGCTTCTGTGATCTTCTCCACCACTTCATCGAACTCGACCATCATCGTCCCTTCTTCGGGCCGCTGCTAACGGTGCCCTCTTTCGATTAAGAGTCAAGCGTTTGTCCGGACAGAGCGCTCGTTGTGATGTGCTCGCTACCGACAGTTCGGGTGATCCAACCTCAGACTCGGTTCAGGGTGCCGATGCCTTCTCCGTCAAAGTCTCCGATGAAGATCGACGAGGCCCGACCGTCGGGTCCGATCGTGAACGTGATCGTGGCCCGCAGGTCCGGGAGCTCCGGGGCGCCAACGTACGTGAAGGTGTCGGCGTCCCAGTGGGTCAACGGGAACGTCAGCCTGTCCGGCCCCTCGACGAGGGCCATCCCCTCGCCGTCGGCGACGACCTCGAACGTGCCGTAGAAGTCGTTGGCGTAGGACCCGAGGTAGGCGTCGTTGGGCCGGGCCGGCGTCGGCGGTTCCGGCAACTCGGACAGTGCCGGATCGGCGACGGACAGACCGCCGAAGCTCTCGGACCAGTACTCGTTGCCAGTCCTGGGTCTGTCCGCCCGTGACGATCTGGTCGATGATCTCATCGACGAGGGCCTCGGGCACGCCGATCGGCACGCCGTTGGTCAGCACGATCACACCGAGCCCTGCGGCCGGTAGCAGCGTGGCGTTGGTCGCCGCACCTCTCGTGAAGGCCCCGGAGTGCGCCCAGCGCAGGTAGCCGAGGTGGTCGGTGAGGACGTTCCAGCCGAGCCCGTAGGAGATCGTCTGACCGTCGTACGTTCCAGGCGACCCCACGGCGATGTGCGGCGTGTGCGTCGGCTGGAGCGCCTCCTCGCTGACGATCTCCTCGCCGTCGAGCGTGCCGCCGTTGAGCTGCAGCCGAACCCACGTCGCCACGTCCGTCACCGCCGCGCTCGACTCCGCCCGCTGGCGCCTGGGCGTCCGGCATGCGTGTCGGGCCGGGGACCCATTCGCCGTCGAGCCGGACGTGGATGGTGGCCCGGTCAGGTCGCTCCAGGAAGTCGGCGTACCGGGCGCTCGCCGTGGCCATCCCCGCTGGCTCGAAGAGCTGCTCGTCGATCATGTCCTCGAAGCTCACCCCAGCGGCCTTGGCCGCCGCATCACCGCCCGCCGTCATCCCGAAGTTCGTGTAGGCGTAGGTGGCGCGGAACGGGTTGAGCGGGACGTAACGCAGGCGGGCCAGGATCTCGTCTCGCGTGTAGCCGAAGATGTCGAGCGACTCGCCGACGCCGCCGGGCAGCCCGCTGCGGTGCGAGTACAGGTCAGCGAACGTGACGTGGTCGGTGACCCACGGATCGCTGAAGATGAGATCCGGGGCGTACGGGTGGACGGGCTCGTCCCAGTCGATGATGCCTTTGGAGACCAGACCGGCGAGCGCCGTTCCGGTGATCGGCTTGGACAACGAGGCGATCTGGAACACCGTGTCGGCGCTGACCGCATCATCCGTGCCGACCTCTCGCACGCCGTACCCCTCGGCGAACACCACCTCGTCGTCGTAGACGACAGCGACCGCGACGCCGGGGACGCCCGTCTTCTCCATCTCGGCCTCGACGAACCCGTCGATCATGCCCAACGCGTCATCCACCTGCTGGCGTGTGACGCCCGCCGCCGCAGCACCCTCCGCGCCTCCCGGTGCCACGTACCCCGGCGCCTCGGTCGCCGCAGTCGTCGGAGTCGCTCGTCGCCTCAGCAGTTGACTCGGGCGCACTCGTCGCCTCCGCCGTAGTGGTCGGCGCGGCGACGGCTTCCTCGGGCGCGTCGTCCGAGCACGCCACAAGCATCGTTACGGCGACGAGCGCGAGCACCGTCTTGCGCTCAGCGATCATCCGTCCTCCCTCCACCGGCAGCCGCAGCACGCCGGGGTCAGAACAAGTATCGCAGAGCCGACGTGTTTGTCAGCGGTCCTCACCCCGGGATGACGATGTTCCCGCCATCCTTGGGGAAAGTCGGAAGATTCTGCGCCCCAGCCCTTGGCCGCGGGTCAGCGCCTCCAGCGTGACGTCGAGCTGCGTGGCGATCAGGATCGCCGTGTCGCCATCCTCGATCACGCTACGGCCAGGCCGATTCGCACGCTGTGCGCCGGCGCGTTCCTCCCTCCCTCGTCCATCGGCGCCGTCGGCTCTCCGCCTCCGAGGTCGTCGCGGGGATGGGTCGATGAACTTGGCGTGGGTGGGATGCGCAGGTCTCACCGACGTTCGGGAGTCCGACTTGTCGATGCCCAACCGTTGCGTTGACGGCGAGCCAGCTCGGCGAAAGCGGGTGGGTCCCCAGCTGCAGCCCCTGGCGACGGTACGGCCCTGACCAGTATGGGAGCGAGCGTCTCCCTCATCGAGCGATCTGCCGACAGGCTGGCCTGGCACCCGGAGGTACGTGCTGCCGGAGGCGTCGGCCTTGCGACGTCGGCCGCTGTCTCGGGCGATTCCGACCCGTTGCCGTTGCGTGCGGCCTGGACCTCGAAGTCGCGCCAGGCGCTTCTCACATGGTGGCCGGCGAGACCGACGCCGAGTTCCACCCATGGCGGGGTGCGCTCGGACGTTCCTGACCGCAGGCGGCACGGTCTCGCTCGCCACACCTTGCCGCCGGTGGGTCCGATGACGACTCGGGTGGTTGGTCGACCACGACGTCGAGCTCACCCGCGACGACCTCCCCACCGTCCACCACGGCGAGCGCGGACACGACGACAACCGACGGTTCGCTGCCCGAGATGGACGACGCCACGACGGCCACGTTTGATCGCCTCTTCGCCGAGCAGTTCGAGGCGGCCTGCGTAGCCGCCGGCGTTCGGCGCCGATCCCGGCGGGGTCAATTTCCCGCGGCGCCCACGCGCACCGAACAACGACCGTCGAGTCAACCAGCAGGCTCACGCTCGCGCCCAGAGCCGGCGTTGTTACGTAGCGTGGCGACCCGAGCCGGTGCGTCAGGGCCAGCCGGGGATCCAGCTCGTGCCAGCTAGCGGAATCTTCGCCATGGCGGCGGCCTCGATGGTGAGAGCGACGAGATCTTCCGGCTCCAGATGGTGGACGTCGCTCTTCCCGCACGCCCGGGCCAGTGTCGTCAGTTCCATCGTCATCGCACGGAGGTAGTTCGTCATCCACCGCGCTCCGACCTCGGGGTCGAGGCGCGTCTTCGAGCTCGGGGTCCTGCGTCGTGATCCCCACCGGGCACAGTCCGGTGTGGCAGTGGTGGCAGTAGCCGGGTGCGGCGCCGAGCGCTTCGTATTCGTCTGCGGCTGTCGACCCAGCGGTCTGACTCGGCGTCCCACCACGAGTCGCGGTTGCAGCCCAGGGCGATCAGCGAGGCCACGCCAATGGAGACGGCGTCCGCTCCGAGCGCCAGCGCCTTTGCCGCGTCGGCTCCCGAGCGGATTCCTCCCGAGACAATCAGCTGGACCTCGTGGTGCTTGCCGACCTCACGCAGCGCCTCGGCCGCCATGCGGACGGCGGCCAGCGTCGGGATCCCGGCGTGCTCGATGAAGACGTCCTGCGTCGCTCCGGTGCCTCCCTGGAGGCCATCGACGACGACCACGTCGGCTCCGGCCGCCACGGCGAGCTTCACGTCGTAGGCCACGCGGGTGGCGCCGATCTTCACGTAGATCGGCTTCTGCCAGTCGGTCGCCTCCCGCAGCTCCTCGATCTTCATCACGAGGTCGTCGGGTCCTGTCCAGTCCGGGTGACGACACGCCGAGCGCTGGTCGATCCCGGCCGGGAGGGTGCGCATGCCGGCGACCCGCTCGCTGACCTTCTGGCCGAGGAGCATTCCCCCACCGCCAGGCTTGGCTCCCTGACCGATGACGATCTCGATCGCATCGGCGCGGTGGACGTCGTGCGGGTTGAACCCGTAGCGGCTCGGCAGGCACTGGTACACGAGGTACTTCGATGCCGTCCGCTCCTCGGACGTCATCCCGCCATCGCCTGTGGTGGTCGAGGTGCCGACGGCGGTCGCGGCCCGTCCCAGCGCCTCCTTCGCATGACCCGACAGCGCGCCGAAACTCATCCCGGCGATCGTGATCGGAGTGTCGAGCACGAGCGGTTGCGCCGCGTGGCGGGAGCCGAGCACCGTCGTCGTCGAGCACGTCTCCCGGTAGCCCTCGATCGGGTAGCGCGACGCCGACGCCGTGACGAACACGAGATCGTCGAACGTGGGCAGTGCCCGCTTGGCGCCCCAGCCGCGGATCTCGTACCGCCCTTCCTCCGCCATGCCATGGATCTGGTCGATGACGTGGCGCGGGAAGCTGTGGCTCTCCCGCAGGGCCAGGTGGCGACGGCGAGGCTCCATCACGGGCTCCATGTCAGTAGTTGTGCGCCTTGACGGCGTCGAAGTTGTAGAGCTCGCGGGCGGAGGCGACCTTGGTGACGTCCTCGGGCGAGATGTGCGTGAATCCC
Organism: uncultured Acidimicrobiia bacterium; assembly: GCA_963774635.1. Classification (GTDB taxonomy): domain Bacteria; phylum Actinomycetota; class Acidimicrobiia; order Acidimicrobiales; family Ilumatobacteraceae; genus JALZMG01. The sequence goes on along the minus strand of CAVZFS010000018.1, from coordinate 8,546 downwards.
GCCAGCTCGACCAACTCGCGCACGCGGGCGACGTCCGCCTCGGTGAGCTCCTCGACCCGGGCGTCGCTGCCGAGGCTCTTGATCGCACCGGCGACGTAGATGACCGCCTCGTACAGCGAGTCACCGAGGGCCTCCCCGGCGTCGCCGCCGACGAGCAGCACACCGGCCTGCGCCATGAACGCGCTGAAGTTGCCGGCGTCGCCGGCAACGAGCACGGTGCCGCCCTTCAGCGAGATCGCCGCTCGGGTCGACGCGTCGCCCTCGATCACGATCGCCCCGCCGTGGGCGGACGCACCGACTCGCTCACTGGCGTTGCCCGTGATCCGGATCGTGCCGCCCATCAGGTTCTCGCCGGCGGCCCAGCCGGCGAACCCGTCGACTCGGACGTCGGGCCCGTCACACAGTCCGCCGACGTAGTGGCCGACGTCGCCCTCGATGCTGATGTCCAGGTGGTGGACCAACCCGACGGCGAGGTTGTGCCGCCCTCGGGGGTTCAGGATCCGCACTCGGGAACCGGCAGGCAGCGCGCGTAGCCCCTGGTTGACCTGCCGCGTGGTCAGCTCGTCGCAGTCGAGGACAGTGCCCTCGCGCGCGGCAACGCTCATCCGGGGCGCTCCCACAGGTACAGCTCGGTCGGCGTCGGCTCGAACACCTCCGCGTTCTCGATGCCCGGCAGGATCGCCAGCGCTCGGAACTCGGAGGCGACCGCGACGTACCGGTCGCTGACGGCCACCATCGCCGGCTTGCAGCCGAACTCGTCACGGACGACGGCCATCTGGTCGCGGGTCGCGCAGACGAGCGTGTAGAAGCCGTCCATCTCCTTCTGCAGCACGCGGATCGCATCGCCGAGGTCGCGACCCTGGTCCATCTCACGGCCGATCAGGCGAGCGGCCACCTCCGTGTCGTTCTCGGTCAGGAAGCGCTCGCCCTCACGCTCGAGGTCACGCCGTACCGAGAAGTAGTTCGAGAAGGCACCGTTGTGAACGACGCAGAGGTCGTCGTGGGTCGAGAACGGGTGCGAGCCGTCCATCGTGACCGCGGACTCCGTCGCCATGCGGGTGTGGCCGACGCCGAGATATCCCTGGCGGGCCGGCAGGCCGAAGTCCTTGGTGATGTCGACGGGAAGCCCGACGCCCTTGAAGACCTCGAGGTCCCGGCCGGACGAGATGACTCGCACGCCGCGTGCCTCGAGCTCATGCCGCAGGTCGGCAGGCCCGGTGAGCACGGCGGCGCGCCCATAGGTCGTCGGCGTCGCGCCGACCTCAGCGGCCAGCGAGGCCCAGTCGACGTCGTCGTCGGTGCGGCACGAGTACTTGGAGCGGTCCTCCGGCAGCCCGTCCGAGTAGACGGCAACACCCGCCGAGTCCGGGCCGCGCTCGGTCATCTGCACGAGCATCGCCGCCAACAGCTCGCCGAGCTGTGGCTCCAGATCCCGATCGAGGATCAGCAGTCCGACGATGCCACACATGTTTCCTCATAGTAGGTGTTCGGTTCCTACGGTGAAACACGGCGGCGTGCCTTCGAACTAAGGTCCCACCGTGTGACTGACATCCGCGAGGAGCTCGAAGCCCGGGCCACTGAAGACGGCATCGAGTTCTTCCTGACGATGTTCGTCGACATGCACGGGCGCCCCTGCGCCAAGCTCGTGCCGTCGTCGGCGATGGACGTCGTGGTCGGCGGAGCAGGGTTCGCTGGCTTCGCCGTCGGGCCGATGGGTCAGAGCCCGGCCGATCCCGACATGATCGCCGCCCCCGACCCGGCGAGCTACATCAAGCTCCCGTGGCGGGACGGCGTCGCCGTGGTGATGTGCGACATCGAGGTCGAGGGCAAGCCATGGCCCTACACGCCGCGCGTGATGCTGAGGAACACCCTGGAGCGCCTGCTCGACGAGCGCGGCATGCGGATGATGGTGGGCGTCGAGGCGGAGTACCACCTGGTCCGGCGCCGGCCCGAGGGTGGCATCGAGGTCGCCGACCCGCTCGACCAGCAGGGCCTGCCCTGCTACGACGCCAAGGGCCTGACGCGGATGTTCGACCACCTGTCGACCGTCTCGCGGTACATGAACGAGCTCGGCTGGACGAACTACGCCAACGACCACGAGGACGCCAACGGTCAGTTCGAGCAGAACTTCCTCTTCGACGACGCGCTGACGACCGCTGACCGGGTGATCTTCTTCCGCTACATGGTCCACACGCTGGCCCACGAGGCGGGCATGGCGGCGACGTTCATGCCCAAGCCGTTCACCCGCCTGACCGGCAACGGTATGCACACGAACGTGTCGCTGTGGTCGACCGAGGGGCGCAACCTGTTCGCCGGGGGAAGAGGCCGGGACCGCTACGGCCTCGGGCTCTCCCGCCTCGGCTACCAGTTCGCCGCCGGGGTGCTCGAACACGCCCGTGGCCTGTCGGCCATCGGCTGCCCAACGGTCAACAGCTACAAGCGCATGGGGGTCGGCCCGCCCAGCTCGGGAGCGACGTGGGCCCCGGCGTACGTCTCCTACGGCGGCAACAACCGGACCCAGCTGATGCGTGTCCCCGAGGTCGGACGCATCGAGCTGCGGGCGATCGACGGCGCCGCCAACCCGTACCTCGCCTTCGCCGCGGTGCTCGCCGCCGGGCTCGACGGCGTCGACAGGGAGCTGGATCCGGGTCGACCCAACGCCGACAACCTCTACGCGTTGGACCCCGACGTGGTCGCCTCCCGCGGCATCGTCCGCCATGCCGCCGACACTGCTGCACGCGGTCGAGGCACTCGTCGAGGACGATGTGATGCGCGCCGCCTTCGGCAACACCGGCACCGAGGACTACGTGGACTACTTCGCCCGCGTGAAGTCGGAGGAGTTCCGCGAGTGGCACGCCCACGTGAGCGATTGGGAAGTCGACCGCTACCTGGCGCTGTTCTGAATGGCACAGGGACGCTCGCCGATGACGCTGCCCGAGCGCCATGCCGCGGAGGGTGCTGACCCGGCGCAGACGGAGCAGGCCATGCACGCCGCGATCGCCCGCCAGATCCGCGAGCAACGCCAACAGCTGGGGCTCACCGTGGCGCAGCTCTCCGAGCGCAGCGGCATCTCGAAGGGGATGCTCTCGAAGCTCGAGAACGCGCAGGCGTCACCGAGCCTGGCGACACTGGCCCGCCTCGCCGCGGCCGTCGGTGTGCCGGTCACGTCGTTCTTCCGTGGGCTCGAGGAGGAGCACGATGCGCTGCACGTGCGGGCGGGCGAGGGCCTCGACATCGTGCGTCGCGGCACCCGGGTCGGGCATCGCTACCAGCTGCTCGGCAGCATGCGCGGCGCGGCCAAGCGGATCGAGCCGGTGCTGGTCACGTTGACCGAGGGCTCCGAGGTGTTCCCGCTCTTCCAGCACACCGGCACCGAGTTCATCTACATGCTGAGCGGACGCATGACGTACGGCTACGGAGCGGCCCGCTACGCGATGCGCCCCGGCGACGCGCTCGAGTTCGAAGGCGACGTTCCGCACGGTCCCGCCGAGCTGACGAAGCTCCCGATCACATTCCTCTCCGTCATCGCCACGGGCGCGCTGGCCGAGGGCGCCTCCTGACGTGGCCATGATCAGTCGTCCCGCGGCGAGGTACTCGGCGGCGATGCTCGTACGTCACGGCCTGCGCAATCGACCGTGGCCGCGTGCGTGGCGTGCCCCGGACCTCCGTGCCGCATACGACGTCGTCATCGTGGGGGCCGGGGTCCACGGGCTGGCGACCGCGTACTACCTCGCCAGGAACTTCGGCGTCACGAACGTGGCGGTCATCGACAAGGGCTACATCGGCGGCGGCGGGTCCGGGCGGAACACCGCCATCGTGCGGTCGAACTACCTGACTCCCGAGGGTGTCGCCTTCTACGACCGCTCCGTCAAGCTCTACGAGCAGCTGGCGGCAGAGCTGAACTTCAACGTGATGTTCTCGCAGCGGGGACATCTGACGCTCGCCCACAACGACTCGTCTCTGCGGACGATGCGATGGCGGGCCGAGGTCAACAAGCTGCAGGGTGTCGACTCCGAGGTGATCGGCCCGGAGGAGATCGCCCGGCTCGTCCCCTTCATGGACGTCAGTGAGCACACGCGGTATCCGATCCTCGGCGCCCTGTACCACCCACCCGGTGGCACGATCCGCCACGACGCCGTCAACTGGGGCTACGCCCGGGCCGCCGACGCGATGGGTGTGGAGATCCACCAGCAGACGGAGCTCCTCGGCATCGACGTCGTCGATGACGAGGTGGTCGGCGTGACGACATCGCGCGGTCACATCTCGACACCGGTCGTCGTGAACTGCACGGCCGGTTGGTCGTCGCTGATCTCCGCGATGGCCGGCGTCACGCTGCCGATCAGCACTCACCCACTCGAAGCAGCCGTGACCGAGCCGGTGAAGCCGTTCCTGCACACCGTCGTCGTGTCCGGCACGCTCCACGTGTACGTCAGCCAGACCGACCGCGGCGAGCTCGTGTTCGGGGCCAGCACCGACTCCGTCGCTTCGTACTCGATGCGCGGCTCGCTGGCGTTCTGCGAGGAGCTGGCCGGTCACGTGCTGGAACTGATGCCCTCGCTCTCCAAGCTGCGGGTGCTGCGCCAGTGGGCCGGCCTGTGCGACATGACCCCCGACTTCTCACCGGTCATGGGCGTCACGCCGGTGCAAGGATTCCTCGTCGACGTCGGTTGGGGGACGTATGGCTTCAAGGCGGGACCCGTGTCCGGAGAGGCGATGGCCGAGCTGATCGCCACCGGCAAGACGCCCGAGATGATCGCTCCGTTCGACCTCGCTCGGTTCCCTGAGGGCCGCCTCGTCGGCGAGAAAGGTGCGGCCGCCGTCGGCCACTGATCGATGCTGCTCGTCCCCTGCCCCTGGTGCGGCCCGCGCGGGTCGGCGGAGTTCCGCTTCGTCGGTGACGCGTCCTCACGGCCGGACGCCTCGGCACCCAAGCCCGACGAGTGGCGGGCGTACCTGTACGCGCAGGCCAACGAGGCCGACTGGACGACCGAGACCTGGTACCACCGCGCCGGCTGCCGGCGATACTTCAAGGTCGAGCGCCATCGGGTTTCGAACGAGGTTCGGTCCGCACCGTGAGCGGCCGCCTCGGTCCCCAGCCCGGTGAGGAGATCGACCGCCAGGCCCCGCTGGCGTTCACGTGGAACGGCGACGAGCACCACGGCTTCGCCGGCGACACCATTGCCTCGGCGTTGACCGCGGCCGGCGTCTCCGTCTTCTCGCGCAGCTTCAAGTACCACCGCCCGCGTGGACTGCTCGCCGCTACGTTCCACGATCCCGGCTGCACGGTGCAGGTCGGCGACGAGCCCAACGTCCGCGGCGCCCACCGCCAGCTGGCGGCCGGGATGGTCGTGCAACCGCAGAACGCATGGCCGTCCCTGCACCGGGACGTGAAGGCGGCCAACCAGCTCGCGGGACGGTTCCTCGGCGCCGGCTTCTACTACAAGACGTTCATCAAGCCGCAACGGCTGTGGCCTGCCTACCAGAGGGTGCTCAGCCGCTTCGCCGCCGGCGGACGGGTGACCGACCAGCCGGCCGAGGACCGCTTCGACCAGCGCTACGCCCACGTCGACGTCTGCGTCGCGGGCGGCGGACCAGCCGGGATGGCAGCAGCGATCGCCGCCGCGGAGGCCGGGGCCCGCGTGCTGCTCGTCGAGGAGGAGTACCGGCTCGGCGGCCACTTGCGTTTCGGCAGTGAGACCGAGCTCGCCACGCTCGCCGACCTGCGCAGAGCCGTCGCAGGCCTCGAGAACCTCGAGGTCGTCACGAACGGCGTCGTCGCCGGGCGCTACGACGACAACTGGCTCTCCGTCGTCGAGCGCCAGCGCGGTCCCGTGTTCGAGCGGCTCGTCAAGGTCCGTGCCCGCACCCTCGTCGTCGCGCCCGGGCTGATCGAGCGCCCCTACGTGTTCGAGGGCAACGACGAGCCCGGCGTGCTGCTCTCGACGGCCGTCCGCCGCCTCGTCAACCTCTGGGCGGTGCGGCCCGGCGAGCGGGCGGTCGTCCTGACCGCCAACGACGAGGGTGATGCCGCGGTCGACGACCTCCGCCGCGCCGGCGTCGACGTCGTCCGCGTCGTCGACGCCCGATCCGGCGGCGACGTCGTCCAGGCCGAGGGCGGCGGTCGCGGGGAGCACAGGCGCGTCCGGCGCGTCACGCTGGGCAGCGGCGAGCGCATCGAGTGCGACCTGCTCGTCACGGCCGTCGGGTGGACGGCGCCGACGACGCTGCTCAACCTGGCCGGCGACCGTCCCGCCTTCTCGGCCGTCGCCAACCGCTTCCTCCCCGGCGGTCTCGCCCACCCGAGCGTGCTCGCCACGGGAGGGCTTGCCGGGGACGGTTCGCTCGACGCCCTGATCGAGCATGGTCAGGCCAGCGGCCGGGAAGCCGCAAGCCGCGCCGGCAGCGGCACCGCGACAGCGATCCCGGAGCTGCCGGTCGTCGCTCATCCGCCGTTGTTCCGGTCCCGGACGCACGGGATGGTCGACTTCTCGGAGGACGTGTCGTCCAAGGACATCGTCGCCGCCGCCGCCGAGGGGTACGACTCCATCGAGCTCGTCAAACGCTTCACGACGGCGACGATGGGACCGGCGCAGGGGAAACTCGAGACCGTCAACCTCGTCGCCGTGCTCGCCGAGGCGAACGGCACGACGATCGAGGAGACCGGCACGACGGTGTGGCGGCCTCCGTACGCGCCGATCACGCTGGGGGCGCTCGCCGGCCGTGGGTTCGAGCCCGTGCGCTACTCCCCCATGCAGCCGTGGCACGAGGCGCACGGCGCATCTCCACTCGTCGCCGGTGACTGGATCCGGCCCGACCACTACGGCGACCCGGAGGCAGAGGTCCGCAACGTCCGGTCGAACGTCGGGATCATCGACGTCACCCCGCTCGGCAAGCTCGACCTGCGCGGGCCGGACGTCGCGCAACTGCTCAACCTCCTGTACGTCAACCTGTGGAGCAAGCTCGCAATCGGCGGCGTCCGCTACGGCGTGATGTGCGCCGAGGACGGTGTCGTGCTCGACGACGGCGTGACCGGGCGGCTGGGCCCCGAGCACTACGTGATGACGACGACATCGTCGGGTGCGGGGACAGTGTGGGAGTGGATCCTCAACTGGTTGCAGACGGAACATCCTGAGTGGCGCGTCCACGTCACGCCGGTGACGACGGCCTTCGCGTCGATGAACGTCGCCGGTCCAGCCAGCCGGGAGCTCCTCGCCCGGCTCGTCACCGATGTCGACCTGGCGCCCGAGTCGTTCAAGTACATGCAGGTTCGTCAGGGAACCGTCGCCGGAGTCGCCGGCTGCTTCATGTGGCGCATCGGCTTCACCGGAGAGCTGAGCTACGAGCTGCACGTCCCCGCGGCGTATGGCCTGCACGTGTGGGAGGCCTGCCTCGAGGCGGGGGCGAACCTCGGCATCCGCGCCTTCGGCGTCGAGGCGCAGCGCATCATGCGGCTGGAGAAGGGGCACTTCATCGTCGGGCAGGACACCGACGGGCTCACGCAGGCGTTCGCCGTCGGCCTCGGTTCGCTCGTCAAGCTCGAGAAGCAGGACTTCGCCGGCCGGCCCGAGCTGGTCTGGCAGCAGGAGCGGGGGGACTATCAGCGCCTCGTCGGCCTCCAGCCCGTTGATCCCCGATGCGTCCCTGCGGAGGGGTGCCAGATCATCGAGCGCGTCGACGGGTACACGCAGATCGTCGGCCGCATCACGTCGAGCCGGATGTCGCCGACGCTGGACCGCTCGATCTGCCTCGGCTTCGTGGCGCCGCATCTGTCACACCCGGACGCGGTGGTCAGGATCCGTCTGCCGGACGGCACGGACGTCTCCGCCGCGTGATGGAACAACACGCCCACTTCGATCCCGACGGGGTGCGGCTCCGTGGGTGAGGCGCCGATCGCTCGCTCGCCGATCGCACCGGCTCCCTCGGTCGCCGTCGTGGACGGCTGGGAGGTCTCGCAGCGCCACGCCACGAGCGCGCTCACGCTGTCGGACCGGACGCCGCTGGCGAAGGTGCTCGTCCACGCCGACCCGGGTGGTCCCTACGCCGGGGCCGCGACCGTCGGCTTCGGCCGTGCCGCCCACATCGAGGGCCGCATCCTCGAGATCGGGTCAGGTGTCGGCGAGTGGCTGCTCCTCGGACCGATCGGATCGGCCGACGCGTTGATGGATCGCGCCAACGCTCGCCGCGGCGAGGACTTCGTCAGCGTCGTCGACCTGACCCACGGCCGGGCACTCGTGCGCCTCACCGGGCCAGCTGCCGCAAGGGTGCTGTCCAAGCTGTGCGGCATCGACCTCGCCGACGACGTCACGCCGAACCTCAGCGCGTTCCGCTCCTCGGTGGCGAAGATCGTCACCGACGTCGTGCGGGATGACGTCGACGGCGCGCCCTCATATCTGTTGCACTGCGAACGATCGTCCGGTCAGTACCTCTTCGACGTGCTCGTCGATGCGGGTGACGAATTCGGTCTCGAGGTCGCCGGCTTCGTGAACGTCGTGACCGGCTAGATCGAGACGCCGTCGATGCTGACCGGCAAGTGGATCGGGCCACGC
>CAVZFS010000017.1:0-32708 GCA_963774635.1 uncultured Acidimicrobiia bacterium | reverse complement strand
CTCCGATGTTGCCCTCCAGCGTGGCGTAGTCGTCGGTGCCGAGCGTCAGCAGGTCGAAGCCCAGGTCGAGCAGGAGCGTTGCCGCGTCGGTGCTGACCGGAGACGTCACCAGCCAGCCGGAACGGGTGGCGGCGATGCCCGGAAGCGCGGCGCCGAGCGCATCCTCGCCGTCGCGCAGCCGCCGGGTGAAGGTCTCCGCCTTGTCGATCGCCACCGCTGACGACGGATCGAGCCGATCCGACGGAAGCGAGAGCACCTCATCGTCGGCCAGCGCCTGACGCAGTTGGGCGGACAGCTCCGGATCGTCGTCGGCCAACCCGTCGACGAGCGGCGGCGGGATGGACACGGTCACGGGACCGTCGACCGAGGTCGTCAAGGCGGCGAGGTCGGCGAGCCGTCGGCGGCCCACCGCCAACTCGTCCGCCGAAGGGCTCGGGCCGGGATCGTCGATCGCGGCGACGAGCGCGACGTTCATCGGCGGCGCCGTGCTCGGATCCACCGGCAGGCGCTCGATGTACGTGTGATCCTCCGCGACGACGTTGTCACCGTCAACCAGCTGGACGGTGATCGGGTAGAGCCCCGGCTGGCGCAGCGTCAATGCCTCGGCCACGTTCGTCGCGGTCGTCGTCGGGAGGCTCACGTCGAGCACGGTGCCGGAGGCATCGACGCGCAGGCTCGGCGTGACCTCGAAGCTGATGTTGTCGATGACGTCCTGGCGGTCACCGGCCAGATCGTCGGCGAGCTCGATGCGGTCGTCGACAGGTCGGTACAGGATGACGCGGACCGAACCCGGCGGGACCGTCCCTTCGACGCGCCACTGCGCGTGCCACGGGGCGTCGCGTGCGATGGCGAAGTCCTGGTCGATCAACCGGAGCGCCGGCGGCGTCGTCGGTTCGGGAGGCGCCGCGGCGACGGGCGACACGCCTGTTGCCAGCACCACCGGCACCACTGCGGCGAGGGCGCGCTTGGTCACGTTCATCGCGTGGTGACGTCGAGCTGCATGACCAGCAGCTCCTCCGCCAGACGCCGGAAGCCGAGGGACTCGTAGAGGGAGAGAGCCGGAGCGTTCGTCACCGCCGTGTTGACGACGCCGTGGCTCAACCGGCGGCGCCGCATCCAGGCGAGCGCGTCCAGCGCGAGGGCGCGCCCGTGTCCTTCGCGTTGGTGCTCCGGCACGACGGCGAGGCGCTGCAGGTACCCCTGCCCGCCCGCTGCCCCCGAGATCGCGAACCCCACGAGTCGACGCCGCTTGCCGGGTTCGCCGGCTGCTCGGCGCACGAAGCGACCGCGGGCCCGGTGCGACGGCGTGGCGTGGCGGATGTCGGCCAGGTCGCGCGCGTCGTTGGCCCAGTTGTCACCGAACGCGGCCCGGTCGACGAGGGAGGCGTCGTGGTGGCGCCGGCCGAGCAGCCGCGACGTCGCCGGCGGCGCAACCACCGCGCGGCCGGCGAGCTCGACGCGCAGCAACGCCAGCGTGTCGACGGTGACGAACCCGGCGTCGACGAAGCGCGCTGCGGCGGCCGGGAAGAGCGCACCCGTGCGGATCGTCGACAGTCGCGGTCGCGTGTCGATCAGCGTCTCGACCCACTGCTCGAGCTCCTCGGGGTGCGGGACGATCGCCTGATCGGCCAGCGCGAGGTGGACGACGCGCTCGTCGAAGGCCCACGGGCGGACACGGACGCGCGGTCCGAGCCCGGGGGAGTGCCGACGAACCTTCACCGCCCCCTGACGGTAGTGGTGGTGACCCGGGGTTTTCGCTGCATGCGAGGCGTTGCGCATTCCCGGCCGCATCAAGCACGGCGGCCGCATCATTCACCTCCGTCCTAGTGTGACGTGCGTGACCGTGCTGTTCGCGACGCATGAGGCCTACCTCGAGCACCTCACCGGACCCGGCCACCCGGAGCGGCCGTCGCGATTGCAGGCGGTCATCGCCGGTGCCCGAGTCGACGGCGTCGCCGACGCACTGACCCCACTCGAGCCGGTCCCGGCGTCGCGGGCAGATCTCGAGCGGGTCCATCCGGCGTGGTACCTCGATCGTCTCGATGCGCTCGCCGAGGCCGGTGGAGGATGGATCGACGCCGACACACGCCTCAGTGCCGAATCGGCGAAGGCGGCTCGCTTGGCCGCCGGGGCTGGGCTGACCGCCGTCGAGGCCCTTCGGGAAGGTCGCGCCGACGCCGCCTTCTGCGCCGTGCGACCGCCCGGGCATCACGCCACGAAGACCGATTCCATGGGCTTCTGCCTGATCTCCAACATCGCCGTCGTGGCGGCGTCGTTGGCCGACGCCGGCGAGCGGGTGTGGGTGTTCGACTTCGATGCCCACCACGGCAACGGGACGCAGGCCGTGTTCGTCGACGATCCGCGGGTCCTCTTCGTCAGCCTGCACCAGTGGCCGCTGTACCCGGGGACGGGCCGCCTCACCGAGCAGGGCACAGGCGCTGGCTGTGGCACGACGATGAACTTCCCGCTTCCGGCGGGCGCCACGGGGGACGTCTACCTCCAGGCCTTCGACGACGTGATCGCACCGGTCGTGGAGCGGTTCGCCCCGACGTGGCTGCTCATCTCGGCTGGGTTCGATGCCCACCGTGCCGACCCACTGGCCGAGCTGGCGCTGACCGCCGGCGACTACGCGCTGCTCACCGCGAGGGCACGTGCGTTGGTCCCGCTGGGTCGCTGCGTGGCGATGCTGGAGGGTGGCTACGACCTCGAGGCCCTCTCGGCGAGCACCGGCGCGGTGCTGTCGACGCTGGCCGGGACGCCGGCGGCTTCGGAGCGCCCGAGCAGCGGGGGACCGGGGGCCCACGTCGTCGCCGAGGCCGGGAAGCTCTGGCGGCCGTTGCTCGGGTGACGAGCCCGCGCTCACGATGATCCCCGAACGCTTCGCGCCCGTGCTGGCGGAGCTCGCCCCGCTGGCCGAGACCTTCCAGGCCGACGGTCATCGGCTCTACCTCGTCGGTGGTGCCGTGCGCGACCTGCTCGTCGGCAGCGCGCGTGCCCACTTCGACCTCGATCTCACCACCGATGCCCGTCCGCCGGCGGTCAAGCGCCTCCTCGACTCGTGGGGTGATGCGGTGTGGACGCAGGGCGAGCGGTTCGGGACGATCGGTGCCCACCGTCGTGCAGACGACGGCGCGTTCCGCACGGTCGAGGTCACGACGTTCCGCTCCGATGCCTACGTCGACGACTCTCGCAAGCCGCACGTGACGTTCGGCAACGACATCGAGTCGGACTTGGCGCGACGGGACTTCACGATCAACGCGATGGCCCTCGAGCTGGCACCCGGAACCACTGGGAGCGTGGACGCGACGCTCGTCGATCCTCACGGCGGCGTGGCCGATCTGGCGGCCAAGGTCCTGCGCACGCCGATGGCGCCGAAGGTCAGCTTCGACGACGACCCGCTGCGCATGCTGCGCGCCGCCCGCTTCATCGCCGCCTACGACCTGACACCCGTCCCCGAGCTGACGGCAGCCGTCGCCGAGCGCGGCGGTCGGCTCGACATCGTCTCGCGCGAGCGCATCCGCGACGAGCTCGACAAGCTGATGGTCGTCGACCATCCGTCGGCCGGACTCTGGTTCCTCATCGAGACCGGGTTGGCCGAGCACTTCCTGCCCGAGCTGCCGGCGCTGCGTCTCGAGCACGACCCGATCCACCGCCACAAGGACGTGCTGAGCCACACCATCGCCGTGGTCGAGAACGTGCGCCCGCCGGCACCGGTCGACGGCGATCGGCCCGCTTACGATTTCCGCCTCACCCGCCTCGCTGCGCTGTTCCACGACGTCGGCAAACCGGCGACACGCGGCTACCAGTCGGGGAAGGGCACGACGTTCCATCACCACGATGTCGTCGGCGCCCGGATCACGCGCCGGCGGATGGAGGAGCTGCGTTATCCGAGCGCCGACATCGCCGCTGTCGCCGAACTGGTCTTCCTGCACCTGCGGTTCCACACCTACAAGATGGGGTGGAGCGACTCGGCCGTCCGCCGCTACGTCCGCGATGCCGGCGATCTGCTCGTCGAGCTCAACGTGCTGACGCGCTGCGACTGCACGACGCGTGACGAGCGCAAGGCGGCGCGGCTGTCCAAGCGGATGGACGAGCTGGAGGCCCGCATCGACGAGCTGGCGGCGCAGGAGGAACTGGCGGCGATCCGCCCGGAGCTCGACGGGAACCAGATCATGACCCGCCTCGGCGTCCCACCCGGTCCGGTGGTCGGCAAGGCGCTGGCCCACCTCTTGGAGATCCGCCTCGACGAGGGCGAGCTCGGCGAGGCAGAGATCGCTCGCCGCCTGGACGAGTGGTGGATGGAAGAAGGCAGGCGAACGGAGGGTGGATAATCGCGAGGTGCGCGCTCCGATGTGGCAGTCCCGACCGCTTGAGGCCCGGTGCCGCAGCGCGCGTGAAAGGTCTGGCCGAGCGTCGCGCCGCTAGGCGCAGCGAGGCACGCGACGCCAACGTGCGAGCCATTGAGTGACGATGTCACTGATGGGGTGGCCATCCGGCGACGGGCGGCGACGTGGCGGTGGGTCGCTTCGGTCGTCGTCGCCGCGCTGTTGCTCGTCGGGCTCGTCGTGCTCGTCGTTCGACTCGACAGCGATCGTTCGCCGCGCACGCTCGCGGCGGCGGTCACCGCGGCGCTGCTCGCGGTGGCGGCGGTCGTCGTCACCTGGCTCGAGTCCCGCCGCATCACCCGCCACCTCAACCGCACGATCGACCGCCTGATCGACACCGAGGCCGAGCTCCGCCTGCTGCTCGACGACTTGCCCGAGGCGGTGATGTCGGTCGACGACGACGGCGTCGTGCGCGGCGCCAACGCGAAGACGGCCGAGTTGACTGGGCGGCCCGTCAGCTCGCTGGTGGGCGCGCCGCTGACGACGCTCGTCGAGACGATCCGCTCGGATGAGCTCGCCGACTGGCTGGAGAGCGGTCGGCGCGGCGACGCAGTCGCACCGATCTCGCTGCGGCTGTTGCATGCGCAACGACCGACGCCGACGGTCGTCGAAGCCAACGTCGACCGGCCCCGCCAGACCGACGGCGCCGTGATCGTCCGCATGCGCGACGTGACCGAGCGGGAAGAACGGGTGCGGGCGCTCGAGCAAGCGCGCCGCCGCTTCCAGCAGGCCTTCCACTCCGCGCCCACCGGGATGGCCCTCGTGCGCCTCGACGACTCGACGATCATCGACGCCAACCGCTCGCTCGCCGACATGCTGTCGCGCCCGGTGACGGACCTCGTCGGCCGCTCGATCCGTGAGCTGACCCATCCCGACGACCTGCGGGCCGCGGCCGCCTCCCGCGCCCGGCTCGAGCTGGGCATCGCCGACACCTACTTCCTCGACCAGCGGTACCTCCGTCGCGACGGTCAGTTCGTCTGGGCCCGCACTCGCGTGGCGGTCACCGAGGACGAGGGCGTCTCGCTCGCCATCACCCACATCGAGGATGTCACCGAGCAGCGACGCACGGCCGAGCGGCTGCAGTGGGCGGCCACCCACGACGACCTGACCGGCCTGCCCAACCGCACAGAGCTGATCGCCCGCGTCGACGCCTTGCTCGACCAGTCGCCGAGCGGCGAGGTCGCGCTGCTGTTCATCGACCTCGACAACTTCAAGGCGGTCAACGACAGCCTCGGGCACGGCATCGGTGACACCCTGCTCACGGAGATGACCGACCGCCTGCGCGCCGCCGTCGGACCAGACGACATCCTGGCGCGGTTCGGCGGTGACGAGTTCATCGTCGTCCTCACGTCCGTCGACAGCACTGATCGTGATCCCGTCGCCGTCGCCGAGCAGCTACGTGCCGCACTGCGCGATGCGGTCACTGTCGAGGGCACCGAGCTGTTCGTGTCCTCGAGCATCGGGGTGTCGATCAACGACCGCGACGGAGTGACTGCCGCCGACCTGCTGCGCGACGCCGACGCCGCGATGTATCGGGCCAAGGCACGGGGCCGGGACTGCGTCGAGCGGTTCGCGCCCGGCACCCACGAGACGACCGTCCTGGCCCTGCGCACGGCGAACGAGCTGCGCCGCGGGCTCGACCGGGGCGAGATCGTGCCGTACTTCCAGCCGATCGTCGAGCTGACGACCGGCCACGTGACGGGCTTCGAGGCACTGGCCCGGTGGCTGCACCCCGATCGGGGGCTGTTGTCCCCGGACCAGTTCCTGCCGATGGCCGAGGAGACCGGACTGGTCGATCAGATCGGCGCGTCGATCCTCGAGGACGCGCTCAGCCAGTTCGCGAGGTGGCGAGCACGTGACATGCCCTTCGCCGATGCCACGCTGGCCGTCAACGTCGGCACGCGCCAGGTCGTCGACCCGGCGTTCGCCACGCTGGTGGCCGACCTGCTGGCCCAGACCGGGATCCCGGCCGACTCACTGTGGCTCGAGATCACCGAGACGGCCCTGCTGGCCGACGTCAAGGCGTCGACGGTCGCGCTGCGCAGCCTGCGCAGCCTCGGGCTCCACCTCGCGGTCGACGACTTCGGAACCGGGTACTCGTCGCTGACGTACCTCAAGCGCTTCCCCGTCGAGGCGATCAAGATCGACCGCAGCTTCGTCGCTGGGCTCGGGCTCGACAGCGAGGACACGACGATCGTCGAGGCGGTGGTCAACCTCGGCCACTCCTTCGGCATCGCCGTGATCGCCGAAGGCCTGGAGACGCCGCTCCAGCTGGCGCGGCTCCGTGAGCTGGGCTGCGACCGGGGTCAGGGCTACCTGTTCGGCCGCCCGCGGCCGGCCAACATCGTGGAAGCCGAACGCTCGAGCACTTGACGTACACCCACGGATCGGCAGGTGGGCGAGCCGTCGCTTCGCGGTGACGCCAGAGAGTCCGGAGTCGCTCGTGACAGCGACGGCGAGCTCGGTCGGCGAGGCGAGCAACTTGCTTGCGAGCCGAGCCCCAGACGTGATGTCTCATGCGCTTCCCAATCGGTTCACAAGGGCCAGCCGCGCACGTACCGCCCTGTGAGGTCCGTCACGGCGGCGGACCCTGTGTGGAGGAACCAATGACCCGATCCAGCAAGCGCGCGCTTGCGCTGCTCGCCTTGCCGCTCGTCGTGGCCGCATCCGCCTGCGGTAGCGACGCGAGCGGAGAATCCGCTGACACCACGGCCGCGGCCACCGCCGCCAGCACGCTGCCGGCCCCCCCGACGACGGCCGCGGCGGCTGCGACGACCGTCCCGACGACCGCCACGGAAGCCCCCTCCGGCGCCATCTCCTCATACGGTGACGTCCAGCCGGCGGTCGTCCAGATCGTCGCCCAGGGCACGTTCCGCGACCCGGAGATCGGGTTCGCTGACGGCTCGGGCCTGGGCAGCGGCTTCGTGATCAGCCCCGACGGCCTCGCCGTCACCAACAACCACGTCGTCGCCGGTGCAGCGACGCTCGAGGTCTACATCGGTGGCGAGCTCGACGAGAGCTACAACGCCACGGTGCTCGGCGCCTCGGAGTGCAACGACCTCGCGCTGATCGACATCAACGCGCCGGGAGACCTCCCCTACCTCGAGTGGCACGACGGTCCGATCGCCGCTGGCCTCGACGTCTACGCAGCGGGGTACCCGCTCGGTGACCCGGAGTTCACGCTGACTCGCGGCATCGTCGCCAAGGCCGAGGCCGGCGGCGACATCACCGGCACATCGTCGATCGACCACACGGTCGAGCACGACGCCAACATCCAGCCCGGCAACTCCGGTGGCCCGCTGGTCGGCGCCGACGGCAAGGTCGTCGCGGTGAACTACGCCGGCGGCGCCAGCGCGACCACCACGGCGCAGTTCTACGCCATCGCCTCGGACCTCGCCCAGCCCGTCATCGACCAGCTGCAGGACGGTGACTTCGAGTCGCTCGGCATCAACGGATGGGCCGTCTACGACGAGGAGCTCGGGATCTCCGGCATCTGGGTCGCTGGTGTCGACCCCGGCTCGCCGGCCGCCGACGCCGAGCTCCTGCCGGGCGACATCGTGACGGCCATGAACGGCCTGCCGGTCGGCACCGACGGCACGTTCAAGGACTACTGCGACGTCCTCCGCACGGCCGGCGAGGGCGCCCCGATCAACGTCGACGTCCTGCGCTTCGACACCTCCGAGGTGCTGCGCGGCGAGATCAACGGCGACCAGCCGATCGAGCTCGCCTTCTCCTTCGCCGAGGAGGTGGGTGACGAGGTCGGCGACGACTCCGATGCCGCCGCCCCCGAGGTGACGTACGAGTCGCTGACCGACGACAGCGGTGCGATCTACATGGACGTGCCCTCCACCTGGACGGCACGGGACACGGCGCCGATCACCATGGAGGACGGCACGGTGGTGCCGTACATCGCCGCCTCGACCAACCTCGACGGCTTCCGCAGCGGGTGGACGGATCCCGGCATCCTCTTCGCCAAGATGCCGGCGACGACCGACATCGCCGCTTCGCTCGCCCAGTACGGGTTCGCTGGGGACTGCACCGATGGAGGGATCGTCGACTACTCCGACCCGGTGTTCACCGGCCAGTACCAGGTGTGGCAGGACTGCGCCGGCACGACGACCGACGTCGTCACGCTGGTGGCCCTGCCTGCCGACAGCAGCTACACGGCCGTCATCCAGGCGCAGATCCTGACCGATGCCGACCTCGACGCTTTGGACCAGGCGTTCAACACGTTCAACTCGGTCTCGTAGCACGACGCGAGCGAGCAGATCGAGCGAGGGCCCCGCGGCAGCTGAAGCCGCGGGGCCCTCGCGTGTGCCACGGCCGGGTCGATGCGGCCGGCGAAGGCGCTGGAGCGCCCGCCGTGCCGAACTGGGGCCTCGCCTCCCCACGACGCGGTCGACCGCGTACCATCCGGCCGGCCCCGTCCCGCACCACGCCATGAGGATCCGCACCTGGGCGTCCGCCCTCCCCGTCTCCCTGCTGGCACTGGTCGCGTGCGCCGACGACGAGCAGTCGGGACCGACGACGCCGGCGACCGTCGAGCTCTCGGACCTGCCCGGCACGCTGCTGCCCCCGCCAACGCCGCCGAGCACGTCGACGACGACGTCCACGACCGTCGCTCCGACCACGACTGTCGAGGCGCGGTCGCTGCTGGAGGACCTCGCGCCCGCCGTCGGTGACGACGGGTCGTTCCGGGTCGACGACGCCCGCTTCGGTCTGCTCGCCGACGACACCGGGCGGCTCACCGTCCGCGTGCCCGATGTGTGGCCCGACCGGTCGACGGCACCCGGCGTCCTCTCCGACGGGTCTGCTGCGCCGTACCTGGCGGTCTCTCCGGACCTGACGGCCTTCCTCGACAGCTACGACGCGGCAGGCATGGCGCTCGTCGTGCTCCCGCCCGAGCGAGATCCGGCAACGGCACTCGAGGACTTCACGTTCCCGGAAGACTGCCAGGGCGGCCCAGCGACGCCGTTCACGACGCAGGATCTCGCGGGCGAGTACATGGTGTGGAACGACTGCGGTGGCCTGCCGACCGACATCGTGACCGTCGCCGCACGTCCGGCTGATGGATCGTTCACCGCCGTGCTGCTGGTCCAGATCCTCACCGACTTCGACCTGCGTGTCCTCGACGAGGTGCTCGCCAGCATCCGCGTCGATCCGTGATGCTCGGGCTCGCCGCAGTCACTTCGGTATGGCGTCTCACCCACCGTGGCTTGCTCGCCCGGCCTTGCCGAGACGCGGCCACTAGCCTTGGCCGGCAATGACTCTGTCGATCGGTGCACTGCGCGGCGCAGCGAACGGTCGCGGGCAGATCGACCACCGGCTGGCCCGCCAGCACCTGATCAACGAGTACCGGCGTGGTCGGCTCAGTCAGGATCAGGTGTGCGATGCGCACCCCGAGCTGATCCGGGCTGCCACCAACGTCGGCACCGAATCACAGACCGTCTGTCCGATCTGTGACGACGCCCAGCTGCGGCTCGTCACGTACGTCTTCGGCCCGCGCCTTCCCGCCCACGGCCGTTGCGTGACGTCGGCGAAGGAGATCGCTGCGCTGAACCGCCGCAAGGACGAGCTGTCGGCGTACGTCGTCGAGGCCTGCGTGGAGTGCCACTGGCACCACCTCCTCCGAGTGCTGCCGGTCGGCGGCCGCTGACCACCGAGCCATCGTCAGAGCCTTGCCCCACCGTCGCACCACAACGCTGACCGTGGCGACGGTCGTGGCAGCGCTCGTCGTCGGGGTCGCCGGGTGTAGCGACGACGCTTCCGACACCAGCGTGCAAGCCACGGCGACGACTGCCGCTGCGACGACTGAGGCACCGACCACGAGCGGCGCACCGACGACGACCGGCGTGCAGCCCGTGGGCTTCACGACCACGGCGGCCACGGTGACCGCCGCAGACGGCGAAGTGTGCGAGCTGTGCCTGTGGGTGGCGGCGACGGGGGAGCAGCGCTCGCGCGGCCTGATGGGCGTCACCGACCTCGGTGTTGCGGACGGCATGGCGTTCGTCTACGACGCCCCGTCGACGAACCAGTTCTGGATGCGCGACACCCCGACGCCGCTGTCGATCGCCTTCTACGCAGCCGACGGATCGTTCGTCTCGGCGGCCGACATGGAGCCGTGCCTCACCGGGACCGACGCCGAGTGTGCCCGTTACGCCGCTGCTGGCCCGTACACGACGGCCATCGAGGTGGCCGCCGGCGACCTCGACGAGCTCCTGATGGCTCCGGGCAGCACACTCGCCCTGCTGAACGAGTCCTGTCCGTAGGAATCGGTCGTTGTGATGCGATCCCTACGGACAGAACGACCTTCTCGCGGGTTGTGACACCCCGCGTTCATGCTGAGGCTCGTGGATGCGTCGGTACACTCGCCGGGTCATATTGGCCCTGCCCCGTCGAGGGGCCCCGTCCGCCACGCGCGCACGGGTCCGGAGGGAGGTTTCCCACGCATGATGCGTGCGTACGAGCTCATGGTCATCATCGACGGCGACGTCGATGATCCGAAGGCCCAGTCCTGGGTCAAGACGGTCACCGATGCGATCACCGCCGCCGGCGGTTCGATCCACGGCAAGCCCGACTGGTGGGGGAAGCGGCAGTACGCCTACCCGATCAACCGCAAGGAGACCGGCTACTACCTGGTCGTCGAGACGATCGCCCCTCCGGGCGCCCTCGACCAGTTGGAGCGGACCCTGCGCCTCGCGGACGACGTCGTCCGCCACAAGCTCATCCGCCTGCCCGAGGCCGAGGCCGAGCGTCGTGGCATGACGAACGCCGCGGCCTGAGCCGGCGGACCCCGGAAGGACCTCTTCACATGGCAGACAACACCATCACCCTGGTCGGGAACCTGACCCGCGACCCCGAGCTGCGCTACACGAGTGGCGGCCGCGGTGTCGCCAGCTTCGGCGTCGCGGTCAACCGCCGCTACCAGGTCAACAACGAGTGGCAGGAGCAGACGTCGTTCTTCAACATCGTGGCGTGGGGAACGCTCGGCGAGAACGCCGCCGCCTCCTTGAACAAGGGCAACCGGATCCTCGTCTACGGCCGCCTCGAGCAGCGCACCTGGGAGACCCAGGAGGGCGAGAAGCGCTCCGTCGTCGAGGTCGTCGCCGACGAGATCGGCCCGAGCCTGCGCTGGGCGCAGGCCCACGTCGAGAAGACGGCGCGCTCCAACGCCGACGGCACCGGCGGCACCGGCGGCGCTCCGGCGCCGACCGGTGGGCGCGCCCCTGACCCCATCTACGGCGACGAAGAGCCGTTCTGACCCCCCGATCGAGGCGAACCAATGTCCAGCAAGAAGAACCGGGCGCGGGCGTCCAAGGACACCGCTCCCCGCAAGTACAAGAAGAAGACGAGTGCCCTCATCACCGAGCGGGTGACGTACGTCGACTACAAGGACGTCGACCTGCTGTCGCGCTTCATGAGTGATCGGGCCAAGATCCGCAACCGTCGGGTCAGCGGCAACGACGTGCAGCAGCAACGTGAGGTAGCCAACGCGATCAAGGTCGCCAGGGAGATGGCTCTGCTGCCGTACGCCCGCCGCGTCTCGACGCAACGCACTCGACCACCACGCGAGGGCAGGACCGGCCGCGACCGCGACGCCGAGGCGCGTACCGAGGCGATGGGACGGGCGCCCGACGAGGTCGCCGATGAGGCGGCGGTCGACACCGTCGACGCGGTCGACACCGGCGGCGCCGACGTCAACGAGACCGACACGGAGGAATGACGTGAAGATCATCCTGCGCGCCGACGTCGACGGGCTCGGCAAGCGCGGCGACATCGTCGAGGTGGCCGCCGGCTACGGGCGCAACTACCTGTTGCCGAACCAACTCGCCTTCCTTGCCTCGCCCGGCTCCGTGGACCAGGCCGCCAAGATGCGGCGCGCTCGCGACCTCCGCGACGCGAGCGATCGGGAGGCCGCCCAGACCGTTGCCACGACGCTCGTGCCGAAGATCATCCTGATCGAGGCCAAGGCCGGCAACGAGGGACGGCTCTTCGGGTCCGTCACGCACGCCGACGTCGTCGACGCCGTGCGCGAGCAGACGGGGATCGCGCTCGATCGCCGCCAGCTCGACGGCGATCCGATCAAGTCGGTCGGACAGCACACCCTGACGGCGAAGCTGCACTCGGACGTGTCGTTCCCGATCACCGTCGACGTGGTCCCGGCCTAGGGGCGGACGGGCGGTGGCGATGTCCACAGCCCCGTCCACACAAATCGAGCACTTGCCCACACAGAATCCCGGCGCGCCCACTGGTACCCCACATGATCCGGCTGGGAGTGTGTCCTGATGGATCGGCGGGGGGAGCGGCGTGATACTCGCCGGGACGAATCCCGCCGAAGCGGGTCGCGGCTGCCGCCGCACAACCTGCAAGCCGAGGAATCGGTGCTCGGCGCGCTGCTGCTCTCGCGCGACGCGATCGGCGCTGTCAGCGAGCAAGGCCTCCGGCCCGACGACTTCTACAAGCCGGCTCACCAGCACCTCTTCGACGCCATCCGCGCCCTCTACTCGACGGGCGCGCCGGCTGACACGATCACCGTCGCCGACGAGCTGCGACGGGCTGGGCTGCTCGAACAGGTCGGCGGTGTGGAGACCCTGCACACCCTGCAGAACGCCACGCCGGCGATCTCCAACGCCGCCCACTACGCCCGCATCGTGCAGGACACGGCGGTCCTGCGGCGCCTGATCCACGTCGCCGGCGACATCGCCGAGCTGGCCTACGGCGAGCCCGACGACGTCACCAAGGCCGTCGACGAGGCCGAGTCGAAGGTGTTCCGGGTCGCCGAGGAGCGCGTCGTCGACTCGACGCAGCTGCTCAGCGAAACCATCAAGGGCGTGATGGACCGCCTCGAGGAGACGTTCGCCCGGGGCGACTCGATCACGGGGACGGCCACCGGCTACCACGACATCGACGAGCTGCTGTCGGGTCTCCAGCCGTCGACACTCAACATCGTCGGTGCCCGTCCGGCGATGGGCAAGTGCGTCGCCTGGGACACGCCGATCCTCGACGTCGTGACCGGCGAGGTGGTGACGGTCTCCGAGCTGGCCGATCGGGCCGCCTCGCGTGGCTCGTGCTCGGTGCCGGCGCTCGGACCCGACGGACGCCTGTGCACGGCGACGGTCAGCGCCTTCGTCCACGACGGCGTCAAGCCGGTGTTCTGGGTCCGCACTGCGTCGGGCCGCAGCGTCCGGCTCACCGCGTCTCACCCGCTGCTGACCGCTGATGGCTGGCGCCCGCTGACCGAGCTGTCGGTCGGCGAGGAGATCGCCGTCCCGGCGCGGCGATCCGAGGCAGCAGCGTCGAGCCGCCAGCTGCCGGACCTCCTGCCGCTGGCCGTGTGGCGGGACATCTCCAAGGCCATCGCCGACGACGGCAGCTACCCGCGGCGCCTGCGTCTGCGCCGAGACACCGTGGCCCGTCTGGCCGAGACGCTCGACGACGATCAACTGCGATGGTGGGCATCGCCGGACATGCGGTGGGAGCGCATCGTCACCATCACGCCCGCCGGTGACACCGACGTCGTCGACCTGACCGTTCCCGGCCTGCACAACTTCGTCGCCGCCGACATCTACCTCCACAACACGGCCTTCGGCCTCGGCATGGCGACCCACGTCGCACAAACCACGGGTCGCCCGGTCCTCGTGTTCTCGTTGGAGATGGGGCACAACGAGCTGACCCAGCGCATCCTGGCCAGCGAGGCCAAGGTCGACTCGATGAAGATGCGCAACGGCCGGCTCACCGAGTCGGACTGGGCGAAGATCGGCCGGGCCATCGGTCGCCTCGAGGTGCCGCTGTTCCTCGACGACAACCCACGCGTGACGGTGATGGAGATCAGGGCCAAGGCCCGGCGCCTGAAGGCTCGCCACGGCGGCCTCGCGCTCATCGTCGTCGACTACCTGCAGCTGATGAGCGGTGGCGGCAACCCGGAGAACCGCCAGCTCGAGGTCAGCGAGATCAGCCGCAACCTCAAGATCCTCGCCCGTGAGCTCGAGGTGCCGATCGTCGCTCTCAGCCAGCTCAGCCGCAACCTCGAATCGCGTCACGACAAGCGCCCGATGCTCTCGGACCTCCGCGAGAGCGGCTGCCTGACCGCCGACGCCACGCTCGTGCGAGCCGACACCGAGACGCGGGTCACGCTCGGCGAGCTCGTGGCGGCCGATGCGCGCAACATCCCGCTGTGGTCGCTCGACGAGCGGTACCGGCTCGTACCCGCTCGACTGGTGAAGGCGTTCGCCAGCGGCACCAAGCCGACGTTCCGCCTGGCGCTGGCGTCCGGGCGGGCCATCGAGGCGAGCGCCAACCATCCGTTCCTCACGATCGGCGGATGGCGGCCGGTCGACTCGTTGACGATCGGCGAGCACCTTGCCACCGCCCGGCGGTCGCCCGGACCCGCCACCGTCGACACGATCCCACCGGTGGTCTGGGAGCACGTGCTCGACAAGGCACTTCCGGCGGCCGGTCTCACCGCCAGTCAGCTCGCCGCAGCGCTCGGCATGCAGTACTGCGCGGCGTCGCTGCCGCACTTCCGGCTGTCCCGCTCCCGGCTCGCCACGATCGCTGCGCTCACGGGCGATCCCTGGCTACGCGACTTGGCCTGCTCGGACGTGTGCTGGGATCGCATCGTCGGCATCACGCCCCTGGGTGAGCGACCAGTGTTCGACGCAACGATCGAGGGCACCCACAACTTCGTCGCCAACGGCATCATCGCTCACAACTCTCTCGAGCAGGACGCCGACGTCGTGATGTTCCTGTATCGCGACGAGGTCTACAACGCGGAGTCGCCGGACAAGGGTGCCGCCGAGGTGATCGTCGCCAAGCACCGCTCCGGTCCCATCGGTACCAAGCGGCTCGTGTTCCTCGGCCAGTACACCCGGTTCGACAACGCAGCCCGTGGTGTCTGATTCGGTCACCGACGCCGACATCGCGGCATATCTCCGGCGCATCGGTCTCGAGGCGGAGCCACCGTCAGTGGAGGCCCTGCAGCGCCTGCACCGGGCCCAGGTCGAGCACGTCCCGTACGAGACCGCATGGATCCACCTCGGTGAGCAGTGGGACATCGATCCCTTGGCGTCGATGCGCCGCGTGGCCCACGAGGGTCGCGGTGGCTACTGCTACCACCTCAACGGCGCGCTCTCGCTGCTCCTCGCCGCGCTCGGGTACCGGGTCACCCGGCACGTCGGCGGTGTCCACGGTCCGGAGGGCCCGAACACCGCAGCGCTCACCAACCACCTCGTCCTCGTCGTGTCCGACCTGCCGACCGACGCCAATCCCGGCGGCCGGTGGTACGTCGACGCCGGGCTCGGCGATGCGCTGCACGAGCCCATGCCGATGCTTCCCGCCACCTACGTGCAGCCTCCGATGACGTTCCAACTGGCGGCCACTGACGACGGCGTCGGCGACTGGCACCTCACCCACGATCCGGCCGGCTCCTTCACCGGCATGAGCTTCCGGGAGGGCGAGGTCGGCATGAACGTCTTCGCCGCCCGCCACGAGTACCTGTCGACGTCTCCGGAGTCCGGGTTCGTGCGGGTCTGCACGGTGCAGCGCCGTCACGCCACGGGCACAGTCATCCTGCGCGGCTGCGTCGTGACCCGCTGGACCGTCGACGGCACGACGATGGAGACCATCTCCCGTGGCGCCGACTGGTTCGCTTTCGTCGCCGACGAGCTGCAGTTGGAGCTCGACCGCGTGGCCCCCGAGGCACTCGATGCCTTGTGGGCAGCCGTCTCCGCATCGCACCGAGCGTGGCTCGTCGAGTCGGAAGCAGGTCTCGCGAAGGAGCCGCCGTGAGCAGGATCCACGCATGATCCCCACGAATCTTGGTCCGTTGATCGACTGCAACGTCCACCTGTGGGATCAACGTCGCAATCCGGTCTTCTGGTTGACGGACCGGACGATGCTGCGCGACATGCTCGGGAACTACGACTCGTTGCCCGACGAGTACGGATTGGCGGACTACCTGGCCGCGACGTCTGGGTTCGACGTGCGCGGCATCGTCTGGTCCGACGCCGGTGCGGCTGACCCGCTCGCGGCGGTCGAGTGGGTCAGCGCCCAGAACACCTCGGGTCAGGTGATCGGCCTCGTCAGCCTCGCCGACCCCGCCGACCCCGGGTTCGAGCAGCTCGTCGCTGCGCTCCGCGCCAACCCGCTGGTGACGAGCGTGCGGATGCGGCTCGTCCCCGCATTCGCGCCCGGCGCGCGCCGCGGCGCCTGCCGTCGCCGACGACCGGCTCCTCGACGGGCTCGGACTGCTGGGAGAGCTGGGCCTGGTCGCCACGATCGAGGCCGGCGCCGGGATGGTCGGACGCGTCGCCGAGTTGGCGGCACAGGTCCCCGAGCTGCGGATCGTGCTCGATCATTTCGGCTGGCCCGACGACCTTTCCGACGCCGGACGCCGCGCCCACCTGGCGTTGCTGCGACGAGTCGCTGCCGAGCCGAACGTGTCGACGCGCATCGACGCGATCGGCACGATCTTCGGGAACTGGGACATGGAGACGATCCGGCCCTGGCTGGACGGCGTCGTCGAGGCGTTCGGGCCGCACCGCTGCATGCTCGGTTCGGACCTCCCGATCGAGACGCTGCGGTCGAGCTTCGGTGACCTCTACACGGCGTACGACGCGGTGTTCGCCTCGTATTCGGGCGACGACCGGCGACAGCTGTTCAGCGACTCGGCGCTCCGCCTGTATGGCGCAGGACGCATACCGGCTGCACCGAGCTGATGCCGGGTGAGCCGGATCAGACGAGGCGCAGCTCGACGCCGCAGATCGTCGCCGATTCGCCGGCCCGCCCACGGTCAGTAGCGACGAAGTCGACGGCGTCGAGGCCCTCCCCGCGACGTCCAGCGGGCACGAAGCGCACGCTCTGGCGGATGCCGAGCTCGTCCCAGCGGGCCCGCATCTTGTCAGGATCCTCGGAGGCGACGTCGACACCGGCGATGGCGGTGACGACGGCGGTCTCGTCGTGGGCTCGCCATGGCCCGGCCCACAACCACGAGCCGCGTGGTTCGGGCTGGTCGAGGGAGACGATGGCGCCGCCGACGTCGCGCGGATGGAGGTGACGACCACGGATCTCCGGGAAGTCGCCGGACCACACGATCCGCACGCCGAGCTCGGTGACGTGCTCCACCCGTCGGTCGAGATCGTCGACCTCGAAGATCGCCATGTACCCGCCGTCGCCGCCGCGCTTGTCGATCAACCGCCCGGCTGTCGTGCCTTCGGTCGTCGGCGAGACAACCTCCAGGAACTGATCGCCGATGGTCATCAACGCATTGTGCAGGCCGAAGACGGCGACGCCCGGATCCTCGAAGCAGACTGACACCCCGAGGAACGTGCACAGGTCGGCAACGACGGCATCGCGTTCGGCGGCCACCAGGGCGACTTGACGCAGACGGATCACACCCCGCGACGGTACGACATGCGTCGGTGGCAGCTGCAGGCGGCGGGCGCGGTGGCCAGCACGACGGGCGGTCGTAGCGTCGAGGCGCATGAGCGAGCGAAGCGAGGTCATGCCGGCCGAGCGAGCGCCAGCGAGTCGGACGGCGCTGGGGTTCGGGGGCGCAGCCCCCGCCATGTGATGGTGGAGGTGATCGCCGGCCGCTACCGGCTCGGCGACGCCATCGGTGCCGGCGGCATGGCCCACGTCGTCGAGGGCCACGACGATCGGCTCGACCGGCGGGTCGCCATCAAGCTCGTTCCCACCCAGGCCATCGATCCCGTCGTGCGTGAGCGCTTCCGACGTGAGGCGCGAACGTCCGCCCACTTCACCCATCCCAACGCCGTCGCGACGTACGACGTGGGCGAGGCAGACGGCCACCTGTTCCTGGTCATGGAGCTCGTCGACGGACCATCGCTCGCCCGCCGGCTGGCGGTGGAGGGTCCCCTCGACGTGGATGAGAGCGTGCGCATCGCTGATGCCGTACTCGCCGCGTTGCAGGCCGCCCACGCCGCAGGGATCGTGCATCGCGACGTCAAGCCCGCCAACGTGCTGCTGGGGCGCGACAGGAACGTGAAGCTGGCGGACTTCGGCATTGCCAAGCGACTGGACGACTTCTCATCGGAGCTGACCGGAACCGGCCACTTCGTCGGTACACCGAAGTACCTCGCGCCGGAGCAGCTGAGCGGAGAAGCAACAACGGCCGCGACGGACCTGTACTCGACCGGGGTCGTGCTCTACGAGATGGTCGCAGGCTCTGCGCCGTTCGACGGAGGCGCACCGTTGGCCACGGCGGCGGCTCACCGGACGGCGCCCGTCCCGGATCTTGGCGCCATTCGTCCCGATGTGCCGGCACACGTCGCCGCCGCCGTGTCCAAGGCAATGGCGAAGGATCCGGCCGATCGCTTCCAGACCGCTGCGGCGATGCGCGCGGCCCTTGCTTTTCCAGTCCCGAGTCGCGTTCCCGCCCCGCGTGTCCACCGCTCCGCCATCTGGTGGATGGTGCCGGTGGTGCTGCTCCTCGCCGTCGGCGTGTGGGCGATCGCCTTCGGTCGAGACGACGACGATCCGTCGTCGACCCTGTCATCGACCCTGTCATCGACGGCGCCGCCGAGCGCTGCCACCGCCGTCGTGCCACCCGTGACGGTGACAGCGAGCACGGCTTCCCCAACGTTGACACCGACAAGCGCGCCGGCCGTCATCCCTCCGACGACCGCCGCTCCCGTCGCGCCGCGGACCGTCGAGGAGCTCATTGCGCTGCTCGACGGCAACCCTGGCCAGTTCGGGGAGCGGACGGACCAACTCCACCGGGACCTCGAGCGGATCGCCGACGAACGAGGCAACGATCCCAGGCGTGCCAGCCGCCTCCTCGAGGACGCTCGCCGGTGGGTGCAGGCGGGTGAGCTGACCCCGGAGGTGCTCCCGTTGCTCGAGCGGCTGATCGGCCCGCTTACCGCTGGCGACGAGGGCGGCGACGACGACGACTGACTCATGCCGGAGCGCGGCATCATGACGTCGTGAACCCGCTCGGCGACGACCTGCTGGCGTGGCTCGTCCTCGCCCTCGGCGGCGCACTGCTGGTCGGCAACGTCCTGGCCATGGTGCGCCCGCCGGCTCGACCCCAGGAGGAGAGCGCACTGGAGCGAGCGCCGATCGCGCGGAGCATCGTCATGGCCGTCGTCGGCGGCGTCGCGGCGATCTGGGCGCTGGCGTCCCTCGTGACCTGACGACGTGAGCTCGCCGACCGGCGGCTCGCCATGCCGAACCGTACGGACACGATCTTGCCGTCGGCAGCGGCAACAAGGTCGACGGTCCTGACCATCGCCAGCCTCATCCAGGACGCGTCGGCTCACGTTCGACCACGACTTCTCCGGCTCAGTGCGGGGCGACGTCTGCCGCGCATCGTGACTCGTCACGTCGTCGCCTGTGGCTTCACCGCTCGGGGATTCGGCGACTCGCATGGACGAGAGACGCTGGCGACGACATCGTGGACCTCGGCTCACCGTCCTGGACGTGCACCGCTGGATCGAGCTTCGACGCTGGAGTGTCGTTCCGTAGCTTCCACGATCCGGCGTCTGACCTCACGGCGACCGTGATGTCCAACACGTCGAGCGGGGCGTGGCCACTGGCCCGTCTGCTCGAGGACGAGTGGTGCCCCGATCGGGGGACAGCACAGCGCCGCTGAGCTGGTCCTTGGTTGGGTTGACGATGGTGCGGCGGGGGTACTGACCCGCTCATGTTTGCGTCGCCTCGCGTTCCACGATCGGCGCGAAGCCGCGGCGGTAGCGTTCGGCGCGCTTACAGGGAGGTCCGTTGGACGCAACGTGGTCGTTTGAGCCAGGGCTCGGGGGCGAGGTTCGGATGGTCGTGCGGGGCGACCTCGACATCGCCGACGAAGAGCGGCTCGTGCGCGAGATCGACGAACACTTCGAGCACCACGGTGATGACACCCTCGTCGTCGATCTCGGTGAGGTCGACTTCGTCGACTCGAGCGCCGTGCGGGCGTTCATCAGAGCCCGCCGGTCTCATGGGCAGCAGCTCATGATCGGTGTCCTGTCCGATCCGGTCCGGCGGGTCTTCGACATCGCCGGGGTGACGACGTTGTTCAGCGCAGAGACCGCCGAGTGATGGCGCCCGACCGCCGCCCGACGGACCCGGTGCGGACCGACGACTCCTCGGACAAGGCGATGGCTGTCCTCGCCCGGGAGACGCGATCCGCCTCCGTGGCTCGCTCGTGGCTGCGCGGGTTCCTGGACGACGCCGGTCTCCCCGATCCGGTGCAGGCCGATGCCGCCCTCGTGATCAGCGAGTTGGTCACCAACGCCCTGCGCCACGGGCTCGGCGAGATCGTGGCGAGGGCGACGATCGGCGATGACGGGCACGTCGACGTGTCGGTGACCGATTCGGGTTCGGAACTTCCTGAGCTGCAGGCGGTCGACCCGGAGCGCATCGGTGGCGTCGGCCTCCACGTGGTCGCCCAGGTCTCCGACGAGTGGGGAGTGGCCCAGTTCCCCGGCGGGAAGACCGTCTGGGCCAGGATCGCCATCCAGGCCGGCTGATCCGGCGTTCCCGGAGTCAGCGCGCCGAGGCCGACACCCGCACACCCTTGGGCTGGGCGGTGGTCGGATCCCCGAGGCGCTGCGCCCGCCCACCGAAGGCGATGGCGACGAGCAGGAACCAGCCCCAGCCGATGACGAGGCCAGCGAGGACATCGGTCAGCCAGTGCACGCCGAGCAGCGCCCGGCTGGCCGCAACGGCCACCGAGATCAATGCCGCACCGGCCGCCAGCAGGGCGCGCGTGCGGCGTGACCGGTCACGACCGAGGATCAGCGCGACCGCTGGCCACGCAGCCGCGGCGGCTGCGGTGTGACCCGACGGGAACGAAGCGCCGCTCCAGCTCACGAGCCACATCACGTCGGGACGCTCGCGGTCGACGAGCCACTTCATGCCGTTGACGATGAGCTTCTCGCCGACGATGACGACCGCCGCGAAGACGAACACTTCGACGTTGCGGCGGCGCAGCCAGTCGGCGAGTGCGGCGGCCGCCAGCGCGGCGATGACGACCCACGTCCCGCCCAGGTAGGTGATCATCTTCAAGACATCCACCGCCGCGGACGTGGCGTGCTCGGCGCCCCACGCCGCGACGTCGTCGTCCAGTTCGCCGAGCCAGCCCGACTCGTCGATGCTGTCGAGCAGCAGCCCGACGACGAGCACGACGGCGAACACGACGATGAAGCTGACCGTGAGGAGGAGCCCGCCGGCACTACGGCGGTCGAGGCGCTGGCGCAGGAACCGAGCCAAGCGCGGCCGGCGCTCGAGCGCTCTCACCGTCGCCCGCTCCTCGGCTGCTGGGTCCACCGGGTCGGGCAACGCCTGGGTGGCCGACATCCCGAAGGCGACGACGCCCGCGCCGACCGCCACCAAGAGGACGACCAGTGTGATCGTCATCGTCGAGTGGGCTGCGCCGCCTTTGCCACCGCGTGGGCATCGGCCCGGCGCATCACGACCACGACGGCGATCACCGAGGCGGCGCCAAGCAGCGCACCGGCGATCACGTCCGTCAGGTAGTGCATGCCTCGGTACATCCGAGCCCAGGCCACGATGATTGGCACGGCCACGACGAGAACGACAACGACGACCCGCATGACGCGGTTGCGGACACGTTGGAACACGACCACGGCGATGGCGCCGTAGGCGACAGCCGCCGCCACGTGACCCGACGGGAAGCTGCTGCCGACCGGCGAGCTGTCGAGGCGCTCGACGTCGGGCCGCGGCCGGCCCACGATCCACGTCGTCGTGATGAACACCGACGCCTCCATCACGAGGGCGGCCGCCACGATGAACGGCTCCCGCCATGAACGCCAGACGAGGAGCATGATCCCGGCGATGACCGCCGTGACGATGATCTTCACGAGCGTGTCGGCGAGCATCCCGCCAAGGTGTGACCAGTCATTGAGCATCGGCGTGCGTTGCTCCACGAACCAGGTGGCGACGTCACCGTCGGCGTCAGCGACGGCGGTGCCGGCCAGCGGGCCGGTCACGAGGAATCCGAGACCGACCCAGCACGCGGTCAAGAGGACGTAGGCAACGAGCAAGTCAAAGGCGAGCGGTCCGACCACGGCTCGCAGCGGAGGAGCGGATCGCACCTCGGCTGCCTCCACGGTCGGCTGCGCTGCGAGCTGTCTGTCCACCGCTACCTGGGCCATCGCTCCCCATACCTCCTCGGGACCATGCGGCTACCCCTCGCCCGCCACGCGCAAACGGTGGAGAATGTTCCGGTGAGCGTCAGCTTCGACACCGATCCGTCGGAGTACCGCCACTGGCGGCTGGAGCTCGACGGCCCGGTGGCGACGCTCGTGATGTCCGTTCGGCCCGACGCCGGTCTCCGCGACGACTACGAGCTCAAGCTCAACTCGTACGACCTCGGCGTGGACATCGAGCTCTACGACGCCGTCCAGCGGTTGCGGTTCGAGCATCCGGAGATTCGGGCCGTCATCGTCACCGGTGGCCTGGACAAGGTGTTCTGTGCCGGCGCCAACATCCAGATGCTGGCCGGCTCGAGCCATGGCCACAAGGTCAACTTCTGCAAGTTCACCAACGAGACGCGCAACGGCATCGAGGACGCCACCGCCAACAGCGGCCAGACGTGGATTGCCGCGATCAATGGCACCGCAGCCGGCGGGGGTTACGAGCTGGCGCTGGCGTGCGACGAGATCCTGTTCGTCGACGATCGCGCGACCGCGGTGTCGCTGCCCGAGGTGCCCCTGCTCGGCGTCCTGCCCGGCACGGGTGGGCTCACGCGACTCGTCGACAAGCGATACGTGCGCCGCGACCTCGCCGACGTGTTCGCGACCCGTGCGGAAGGCGTCAAGGGCCAGCAGGCGGTCGAGTGGGGACTCGTCGACGCGATCGTCCCGCGATCCGGTTTCGATGAGCTCGTGCGGAGCCGCGCCCGGGAGCGGTCGGACACGTCGGATCGTCCCACGTCGTCGGCCGGCATCACGCTCACCCCGCTGCACCGCCAGATCGATGGAGACGAGATCCGCTACGACCACGTCGCTGTCACCCTCGACCGGACAATGGGCGCCGCCCACGTGACCGTCGCCGGACCGACCGGAGATCAACCGACGACCGGTGATGAGCTGACCGCCGCCGGTGCTTCGGCATGGGTGTTGACGGCGGCCCGTCAGCTCGACGACGCGATCCTGCGGCTGCGGTTCAACGAACCGGAGCTCGGCACGTGGGTGCTGCGCACGGTCGGAGATGTCGAGGCACTTGGAGATGCCGAGGCCGTGCTGAGCAGCGACCACTGGCTGGCGCGGGAGGTGCGGCTGTTCTGGGCGCGCACGCTGAAGCGTCTGGACGTGTCGGCCCGCACGCTGATCGCGCTCATCGAGCCGGGCAGCTGCTTCGCCGGCACGCTGGCCGAGTTGGCGCTCGCCGCCGACCGCACGCTCATGCTGGAGGGAACGTGGGACGACGCCACCGAACCTGCTCCCGCGATTCGCCTGACGGCGGCCAACGACAGCTGGTACCCGATGTCCAACGGGTTGACGCGGCTGGCGGCCCGCTACTGGGGCCACGACGAGCGCCTTGGCGCAGCACGCGACCTGGTTGGCAAGGACCTGTTGGCCGCGGAAGCAGTCGCGGCCGGCGTGGTGACCGCATCGTTCGACGAGCTCGACTGGTCCGATGAGGTGCGCATGCTCCTCGAGGAGCGGGCCAGCTTCTCGCCCGACGCGCTGTCAGGGCTCGAAGCGAACACCCGCTTCGTCGGGCCCGAGACGATGGAGAGCAAGATCTTCTCCCGGCTGTCGGCGTGGCAGAACTGGATCTTCCAACGGCCCAACGCCGTGGGTCCGGAAGGCGCGCTGCGCCGCTTCGGCACCGGCTCCCGTCCGTCCTTCGACCGAGCGAGAGTCTGATGAACGTTGATATCGACAGCCAAGATCCCCAACAACGTCGATCTGGCCGGCGATCGGCGCCTGCAACGGGCGCTCGAGTCGTGGCAGCCGAAGTTCGTGCAGTGGTGGCGCGAGCTCGGGCCCGTCGACTTCCAGGACCTGCCCGTCTACCTGCGCACCGCGGTCGACGTCGGCCGCGAGGGATGGGCCAACTTCGACTACGTCCACATGCCCGACTACCGCTGGGGCATCTTCCTGGCCGACGCCGAGCGGGACCGCCGCATCGCCTTCGGCGATCACCGCGACGAGCCCGTCTGGCAGGAGGTCCCGGGTGAGTACCGGGCGGACCTGCGGCGGCTCCTCGTCGTGCAGGGCGACACCGAGCCGGCGTCGGTCGAACAGCAACGATCGCTGTGCCTGACGGCCCCGAGCGTCTACGACCTGCGCAACCTGTTCCAGGTGAACGTGGAGGAGGGCCGCCATCTGTGGGCGATGGTGTACCTCCTGCACCGGTACTTCGGGCGGGACGGCCGCGAGGAGGCCGACGAGATGCTGGAGCGCCACTCCGGCGACCCCGACCACCCGCGCATCCTCGGTGCCTTCAACGAGCCGACGCCGGACTGGCTGTCGTTCTTCTTCTTCACGTACTTCACCGACCGGGACGGCAGGTTCCAGCTGGCGTCGCTGCGCGAGTCGGGCTTCGACCCGCTGTCGCGCACGTGCGACTTCATGCTGAAGGAAGAGGCCCACCACATGTTCGTCGGGGCGACCGGCGTCGGGCGCGTCGTCGAACGGACCGTCGAGCTGATGAAGCAGCACGACACCGAGGACGTGCGGCCGTTCGGCGGCATCGACGTTCCGACGCTGCAGCGCTACCTCAACTTCCACTGCAGCGTGTCGCTCGACCTGTTCGGCGCGGAGACGTCGACCAACGCCGCCAACTACTTCGCCGCCGGTCTGAAGGGGCGGTTCAAGGAGGAGGCGCGTGAAGACGACCATCGTTTGCACGACGCCGTGCGCACCGTGCCCCAGGTGACCGACGAGGGGATCGGGGAGCGCGAGGCACCGGCGCTGGCCGCGTTGAACGAGACGCTGCGCGACGACTACGTCGCAGACTGTCGCAAGGGCGTCGATCGCTGGAACCGCACGCTGGCCGACGTCGGGCACGAGCTGCGGCTGCCGCACATCGGTTTCAACCGCGCCGTTGGCACGTTCGGCGGGCGACGGGTCTCCCCGGATGGCCAGCTCCTGGCGGAGGGCGCGTGGCAGGAGCACGTCGACGAGTGGCTGCCGACCGACGACGACCGCAGCTTCGTCGAGTCGCTGATGGTCGGGGTGCGAGCGCCGGGCAAGATGGCCGGGTGGCTGGCGCCGCCGTCGGCGGGCATCCACGCCAAGCCGGTCGACTTCGAGTACGTCAAGTTGTCGTGAGGGAGATGAGGCGATGGGGGGCTACAACGCGACCACCTGGTTGCTCGATCGACACGTCGAGGAGGGGCGCTACGCACGGACGGCCATCCGGTGTGCCGGTTCGGCGCTGACCTACGGCGAGCTGCAGGGCGAGACGTTCCGCGCTCAGCACGCCCTCGACGGGCTCGGCATCGCGGCAGGAGACCGCGTCGTGCTCGTCGTCAACGACGAGCCGGCGTTCCCGGCGTGGTTCCTCGGTGCCATGCGGGCGGGCGTCGTGCCGGTCGCCGTGTCGACCATGCTCACGGCCGACGACCTGGCGGCGATCGTGGCCGACGCCGGCGCTCGAGGCGTCGTCGTATCGAGTGCCTTCGCCGACCACCTGGGACGCATCACGACGACGGCGACCAGCGTCGAGCACGCCGTGGTGATCGGAGGAGCCAGCGCTGACGTCGGCGTGCCGGTGCACGGCTGGGACGACTTCGATGATCGGACAGAGCTGCCGACCTCCGACACCGGGGCGGACTCCCCGGCGTTCTGGCTCTACAGCTCCGGTACGACCGGACTGCCCAAGGGCGTCGTGCACCGCCACGCCGGCCCGCAGGCCACCGCCGACACGTACGCGAACGGCGTGCTGCGGATCACCGAGGATGATCGGTGTCTCTCGGTCGCCAAACTGTTCTTCGCCTACGGACTCGGCAACTCGCTGACGTTCCCGTTCGCCGTCGGGGCGACGGCGATCCTCTGCCCGGACCGACCAACGCCGGCGGGGATGGTCGAGCTCGTCGAGACGGAGCGGCCGACGCTGTTCTTCGCCAGCCCGGGCTTCGTCGCCGCGCTGCTCGACACGGACGCGCCGGCCGACGCGTTCGCGTCCGTGCGAGCCACGGTCACAGCGGGTGAGGCGTTGCCCGCCGACTTGCACCGGCGGTTCACGGAGCGCTTCGGCCACCCCGTGCTCGACGGCATCGGGTCGACGGAAGCGCTCCACATCTTCATCTCCAACACCCTCGAAGCGCAGCACGCGGGCACGAGCGGGTGGACGGTGCCGGGCTACGAGGCACGGTTGCTCGACGACGCCGGCGACGAGGTCGTCGCGCCAGACACGCCCGGATACCTCCACGTGCGCGGGCCCTCGATCTCGAGTGGCTACTGGGAGCGCCCGGAGGCGACTGCTGCGGCATTCCTCCCCGACGGCTGGCTGCGCACCGGAGACGTGTACACCCGTGGCGAGGACGACACCTGGACGTTCCTCGGGCGCAACAACGACATGATCAAGGCGGGCGGCATCTGGGTCTCACCCGCCGAGGTCGAGTCCGTCCTCGTCGAGCACCCCGACGTGCTGGAGGCGGCCGTCGTCGGCGATCGCAACGAAGCGGGGCTCGAGGCTGTCGTCGCGTTCGTCGTGCCGCGCGCCGGCCGCGAGATCGATCCGGCGGCCATCGACGCGCACTGCCGCGCCCGCATGGCCTCGTTCAAGCGACCGCGTCGTGTGGTGGTCGTCGACAACTTGCCGCGGACCGCCACTGGCAAGGTCCGGCGCTTCGCCTTGCGCGAGCAGTTGGTCGGCACCGTTTGACGTCGGGCGACGATGGTCGCCGCCCTGACTCCGGCGCCCAGCCTGATGGCGGCCGGGAGCGTCCATGGGACGTAGGTCGTGAGCGGCGGAGGGAGCGGCACGCTCGAGATCGCCGCACGGGCTTCCCCGGTGCCACGTTCACCACGACCCGTCGCGACCACCATCACGTTCGATGACCCGACCCGCAACGCCGTGCGGCGCGTGCTCGGCATCGACGCCGACCAGATGACCGTGCAGGCGAGCGGGCCAGGAGGTCCACTGTCCACCGCCCAGCTGGGCTTCCAGGGGGTGTTCAACTACTGCACGTCCTCGACACCGCGACCTTCGTCCTGTGGAGGAAGCCAGCAGACGAATGTGCCGACCTGGAATCCCGCGACGTCGACGCTGGTCGGAACGGGCACGGACACGGCGGGCGCCTCGGGGTGGTTCCGGCCGACGGCGGCGATCACCTCGATCACGTTGACGTTCTCCGTGCTCTCGGGCATCCCGAGCTTCCAGCTGTGGGCGTCCGCGCTGATCTCGGACATCTCGGGCACGGTGGAGCTGGAGAGCGGAGGGCCGGCGCCCTCCGGCACGACACTGCGCCTGCTCGACGCGGACGGCGCGGAGGTGGCCACGACCACGGTCGGCGCAGGCGGCACCTATTCGTTCCTCGAAGTCGTCGCTGCGGAGTACTCGCGTCGTGTGCGTCAGACGATCGCCGGCCACCACGACGACCCGCCGCGGCGGGGCCTGCCGGCGACCGGTGGCACAGGGCAAGGCGACATCCTCGCCTTCGCCACCATCACGGCGGTGTGCAGCGTCGCGTTCTACGTCGTCGCCCGCCGACACTCCCACTGAACTCGAACACTCAGGATCCCGGTCCCGCGAGGCCGACCCGACTACGTTGGCGAGGTTGCCGCATCGACGGAGCACAGAGGCCGCGCCACCCGTTGGCGGTGGTGGATCATCGGTGCTGGCGTCGTGGCGATCATCGCTGGTGGCCTGCTGGGCGGCTACCTCTGGCTGACCAGTGATCAGACGACGCCGATCGACGTGCAGCAGATCGCGGCGAACTTCCGAACGACGACATCGGTCGCCCGCCCGTCGACGACGCCGGCCGCGACCTCATCCGTTGCCGGCCCGACGACGTCGGCCGCCCCGACGACGACAACCCAACCGGCTGCGCCAATCGGTGTGTACGTCTACAACACGACGGGGCAGGAGGGAGTCGACGCGCTGGGTGGAAGCGCGCACGACTATCCGGCCGCGACGACCATCACGATGAGTGATCTCGGCAACGGCTGCCGGAGCATCCGCTGGGACGTCCTCGAGCAGCGGTGGTCCGACACGCAGGTGTGCCCGGGACCTGACGGATGGACCCTCAGCGCCAAGACCGTCTACCACGAGTTCTTCCATCAGAGCGACGAACGGGCCTACAGCTGCGAACCTGGCTCGGTGCAGTTGCCCGCCGACCTCACGCCCGACGTCACGTTCAGCGCTTCTTGCACCAGTGGCGGCACCAGCGCGAGCGGGGCGAGCACCGAAGACATCCAGGGTCGCGTCATCGGTGACGAGGCGATCGTCGTCGGAGGGCAGTCGGTCGACACGGTCCACGTCCAGTACCAGCTCGCGATCGGCGGTGAGACCGGTGGACACACCACCGTCGACAGTTGGTACGCCCGTGACGTGCCGCTGCTGCTCGTCAAGGAGGTGAGCGACAGCGCCACCACCTCGGAGGAGGTGATCGGCACCGTTCATTACGACGAGCGCTACGAGCTGGTCCTCCAGAGTCTCGAGCCGATCGCGTGATCGACCTGCGTCGTTCCGTCATCCTCTGCGCGGGCGCCTACGCGGTCGGGTCGATCCCGTTCTCGAACATCGCCGCCCGCGTCGTGTCCGGCGTCGATCTGCGACGTGTGGGCGAGGGAACCGTGTCGGGTTCCGGGTTGTTCGACGTTGCGGGGTTTCGACCCCTCGCCGTGGCCGGGATCGGCGATGTGGCCAAGGGCGCGATCGGACCTCTGCTCTCCGGGTCAAAGCACCCGGGTGTGGCTGCCGCCACCGCCGCGGCCGCCGTCGCAGGTCACAACTGGTCGCCGTTCCTCGGCGGGGCGGGGGGACGCGGGATCTCGGTGGGAATGGGGGCACTGGCGGTGCGCAATTGGCCAGGCAGCATCGTCCTGCTGGCCGGCCCGGCGCTGGGTCGGATCATCGACCAGGCCGGGCTCGGCGGGTTCGTCGCGGACGTTGCGCTGGTGCCGATCCTCCTGCGTACTCGCGGCTGGCGAGGTGCGCTGGCGGCGGTCGCTGTGGTCGTCCCGATGCTGGCCAAACGCCTGACCGGCAATCGCGCTCCGCACGAACGGTCGCTCGCGGTCTACCTTCACCGTCTCGTGCTCGATAGCGACCCGGTTTCTCCCTCCCGTCAGCTCCAGGCCGTCGGCTGATGACTGTCACCGTCATCACCGATAGTGCCGCGGCGCTGCCGGCGGACGTCGCTGAGCAGTGCGGCGTTCCGGTCGTTCCGCTGTGGTTGCACGTCGGCGCCGACAGCTATCGCGACGGCGAACTGGCGCTGAGCGATTTCCTCGCTCGTCTCGATGAGCCGTGCAGCACTGCCGCGCCGTCGCCCGGCGAATTCGCCAAGGCCATCGAGTCCGCCGCCGAGGACGGCCCGGTCGTGGTGCTCACCGTCGCGTCGACGATGTCGAGCACGTACGCGTCGGCGTTGCTGGCGTCCCGGCAGACGAGCGCTGACGTCACGATCGTCGACACCCGGGCGGCCGCCGGGGCCCAGGGTCTCGTCGTGGTGGCAGCCGCCCGCGCCGCTGCCAAGGGCGCCAGCGTCGATGAAGTCCTCGACGTCGCCCGGCTCGTCAGCGACCGCGTGCGCCTGGTTGCGACCGTGCCTGATGTGACCCGATTGGCGCGCAGCGGACGGCTTCCGGCCGCCGCTGGCCGCCTGGGCGCACGGATCGGTGCTCAACCGATGTTCGAGCTGCGCAAGGGGAGGGTGCGGCCGATGCGCCCGGCGTTCAGTCGCGCCGCCGCGCTCGACCGCATCGCGGAACGATGCGCCGGTGGGCGACCGGGAGGCCGTCTGCACGTCGCCGTGCTGCACGCCCTCGATCCCGCCGCGGCGGGCGTGCTCGTCGAACGAGTCACTGCCCTCGAGCCGGCCACGTGCGTGGTTGGCTCGTTCAGCCCGGTGATGGTCGCCCACACGGGCGGCGGGCTGGCCGGCGTGGCGTGGTGGCGCGAGCCCTGAGACGTCAATGATGCGGCCGGCGAAGGCGCTGGAGCGCCCGCCGTGCCGAACCGGGGCTCCACCTCTGAACGACGCGGCCGGCGAAGGCGCTGGAGCGCCCGCCGTGCCGAACCGGGGCTCCACCTCTGAACGACGCGGCCGGCGAAGGCGCTGGAGCGCCCGCCGTGCCGAACCGGGGCTCCACCTCTGAACGACGCGACTCAGTGTCAACTGGCATGAGGCCCGAGGGCGCGGCGGACCCGGTCCTCGGCCTGCGACATCGGATCCGTGCCGGCGGTGATGCCCTCGATGGAGCGCATCGTCGGATACCCGTCGTCGCCCTCCTGCTGGAGCTTGGCGGCGAAGCCACCGGCTCGGATGTCGTCGAGCACCGCATTGAAGTGGTTCCGCAGCTGCTCGTGATCGAGCTCGAGGGTGCGGAGGAAGCCCCCGTACTGGGCGGTCACACCGTGTGCCGTGACCGACCGGTAGAAGCCGGCGTTGGCGAAGCTCTCGAACGTCCGGGACATCTCCCCGGACTGGTACAGCTCGAGGACCATCGCCTCGGCCGGCAGGCCGGCGGCCGTTCCGAGCTCGAACGCCAGCTGGATGGCGGTGCCGAGGTACGGACCGACGGTCTGCTCGATGAACAGGTCGAGCGTCGCCTCCTGCGTCGCCGTGAGTTGCAGCGCGCCGACGTGTAGTGCGCCGGCCGCGTCGGCCACTGCGAGGAGCCGTTGCAGGGCCCGCCCGGTGGCGTCCTGCTCGACGGACACGTAGCTGACGTAGCCGATGCCGTCGACGACAGCGCGCCGCACCTCGTCACCGAGCATCCGGGGTGCCAACATCAGGACGTCGACCTCCGGTGCCGGCTCGACCAAGCCGTAGGCGAGGCAGTAGCCCGAGGCGAAGCAGACAGCGGCACCGTCGCGCAGCGCCGGCGTGATCGACGCGCGGAACGTCCCCGGGATCACCTCGTCAGCGATCAGCACGTACACCACGTCGGCGGCGGCCACCATCGCATCGATGTCACCAACGACGAAGCCGTCGGACCGCGCTGCTGCTCGGTACTCGTCGTCGATGTTGCCGATCGTCACCGTCAGGCCGGCGTCGCGCAGGTTGCCGGCCATGGAAGCGCCCAGGTGCCCGTATCCGACGACGCAGATCGTCAGGCCGTCGAGCTCATGGCGGTCGCCGTCTCCCTCACGATAGAAGACCGGTGCGTTGCTTGCTGGCTCGTTCACGCTCAGATCGTGGCCGATGGCCACCCGCGTTCCGGGGCACGTCCGACGCCGCACTCGGCGTCATGTCTCTGACCTCGTGGTCCGCACGTCGGTGAGGTGCTCGACGAACCAGTCGGCGGCCAGCGTTGCGACGCTGTCGAGCGCTCCGGGCTCCTCGAACAGGTGGCTTGCGGCGGGGACGACCTCGATGCGGTGGAGTCCGGACAGCTGGCGGGCAGCGACCCGGTTGAGTTCGTGGACGACGGGGTCACGTTGGCCGACGATGAGCAGGGTCGGCGCCTCGACGTTCGGCAGGTACTCGCCGGCGAGATCAGGTCGGCCGCCTCGCGACACGACAGCACCGACGCGCCGCGGTGCTCGCGCGGCCGCCACCAATGCGGCCGCCGCGCCCGTGCTCGCGCCGAACAGCCCGACGCCACGCGACGTGGCCAGCCCCTCCGCTTCGGCCCAGTCCACCGCTGCCATGACGCGCTCGGCGAGCAGCTCGATGTCGAAGCGGAACCCGCCACTGGGTGCGTCCCGATGCTCCTCGTCGAGTGTCAGCAAGTCCACCAGCAGCGTGCCGAGATGGCGGGCTCGCAAACGTTCGGCGACCCTTTGGTTGCGCGGGCTGT
The DNA here is from genome assembly GCA_963774635.1 of uncultured Acidimicrobiia bacterium. Classification (GTDB taxonomy): domain Bacteria; phylum Actinomycetota; class Acidimicrobiia; order Acidimicrobiales; family Ilumatobacteraceae; genus JALZMG01. The sequence goes on along the minus strand of CAVZFS010000017.1, from coordinate 415 downwards.
GGCGACTGCTCCCCGAGCCATGGGCGAACACGACGACGGCCCGGCTTCCGGGCGGCGTGGCGAGCTCGCCGAGCACGGTGGTGTCGCCGATCCCGATAGCGACCTCCCGATTGGGGGAACGCGCCACGCTGGTGGGCTACCCCCGTGGCGGCACGCCCACACGACGTGGACACGTCGCCCGCCGCGCGCAAGCAGGCTCGCCGGCGTCTGCGTCAGACCTCTGGTCCACCGTTCAACCGAATCGCTGACGAAGACGTGTATCGGGGCTGCCCGAGGGACTGGCCGCGGCCAGTACATGGCGGATGGCGCCGGCGGGTCGACCGCTAGCCTGTCGGCTTCCTGCGGATGTAGTTCAATGGCAGAACATCAGCTTCCCAAGCTGAATACGGGGGTTCGATTCCCCTCATCCGCTCCC
>CAVZFS010000016.1:0-67596 GCA_963774635.1 uncultured Acidimicrobiia bacterium | reverse complement strand
GCGGCTGCGCCCGTTCTGTCCGTCCGTCGGATCCTTGTTTGTGTCACCGTTTCTGCGGTCGACCGCGAGAAATGTGACGCAAAGTCCGACGGCAGAGTTCGGGCGCGCACCCCTTTGCTTGGGTGACGGCATGACCGAGCACCTCCGCCGAGTGGCGGACATTGCGACAGGTCAGCACGGCGTCGTCACGGCCCGCCAGATCGGCGCAACGGGCATGACGGCGGCGGAGCTTCGACGCCGGATCCAGAGCGGCGTCCTGCAACGAGTCGGGTCACACACCTATCGTGGCCTCTTCGCGCCGACTTCGATCCTCGGCGAGCTGGCGGCCGCCGTACTCGATTGCGGCCCCGGCGCGGTCGCCTCCGGGCCATCAGCCGCAGCACTCCACGGGTTTGACGGATTTCGCCTCCGCCGACCGCTACACGTAACAGTGCCCCGGGGCCGCAACGTTCAGCGGGCTGCGTTGCACGTACACACCACGAGCGACCTCCCGCAGATCGACCGGGCCACCGTCGAGCGAGTCGCGACCATGTCGGCGACGCGGACGTTGGTCGATCTGACCCGTTTCGTCGGTCCCGAGCAGTTGACCGCAGCGCTCGACTCCGCCCTACGTGACGGCAGGACCTCGGAAGATCTGCTGCACCGGCGCATCGCATCCCTGCGGTCGAGTGGTCGCTACGGCATCCCCCAGCTGCTGGCGGTCATTGAAGGGTGCGAGGCGAGCCGCGGCGGTCACAGTTGGTTGGAACGCCGCTTCCTCGAGCTGTGCGCACGCGCCGGCCTGCCCAAGCCGCTCACCCAGCAGGTGATGTCGCGGGCGCAGGATCGGCTGGTGCGCGTCGATTGCCGCTTCGCGGGAACACCTGTCGTCGTCGAGCTGCTCGGCTACCGGTGGCACCGCTCCGCAGAACAAATGTCGCGCGACGCGGCGCGCCTGAACGCCCTCGTCCTCGAGGGCCTGCGGCCGATCCAGTTCACGTACCAGCAGGTCACGGTGGAACCGGAGTGGGTGGTGGGCCAGGTTCACTCCGCCCTGCGTCTGGCGGCCGCGTGAAGCAATCGGCCAGCTACGTCAGTCCACGACCGCCGACACGGTGCCCGTGGCCAGGTCGAAGTCGGTCACCCGCACGGCGATATCCAGGTCCCACGTGCCGGGTACGGGCACCTCCCCGAACGCGTGGTACTGCCCGGGGCCGACCTCGTGGACCTCGAGGGGCAGCGGGCCGACGGCCTGTTGGGGCTCGGTGAGCTCGACGGTCGGCGGGCGGGCGGGCAGCAGCGGCTCCCCCGCCGGATCACTCAGCGTCAACTCGGTCTCGAAGTACCCGGTGCGACTCGGCAGGGCGGACAGCTCGACGACGCCCGCACTTGCCGACAGCACCACCTCCGCGCCGACCGGCGGTGGCGGTGCAGCGGTCGCGCTCGAGTCCTCCGGCGACCGCCCGACGAGGATCGCAGTCACGACGATGACCGCAAGCAGCAGGCCGAGCTCGACCCGTACCGAGCGGATCAGTCGACGCCACGCGACAGGCGCGGCGGCGGCTCCACCGTCGACGCGGCGGGCGACAGCCGGCACGAGCCAGCGGCGGTTGTACGCGCCGAGGGCCACGACGGCGGCCACGATCGCCACCTTGACGAGCAGCACGCGTCCGTAGCCCGTGCTCCACAGGTCCGACAGCGACGGCAGCACGATCACCGCCATCACCGTGCCGGCGACGGCGAGCACGGCCACCGTGCCCAGCGCCGCCGCCGAGAACCGGCGCACCGATCGAGCCAGCCGGGCCGGATCCGGTGACCGGCGGAACGCGAGGACGAGGCCGGCGATCCCGCCGACCCAGATCGCCCCGGCGGCCAGATGGAGCAGATCGAACGAGATCATCAGCCAGCCCGGATCGGCCGTCCGGGTGTGGCCTTCGATCGGGAACCCGACCAACGCGACGAGGCCGGCGCCGACGAGCCAGAACGGCCGCCACCGACCACCAAAGCCGACGGCGATCGCAAGGACGACGAGGCCGATCACGGTGACGAGCGTCGAGACGCCGAGCGGGCCGCGCAGCGTGTCGCCGACGAACGACGAGTCGCTCAGGGCATCGAGCCCGCCGCCGACACGGGCGGCGCGCAGCGGCAAGGCGACGACCATCACGATGACCCCGGCGATCGCCGCGCCGCGAACGACAGCTGGCCACGCCGGCAGCTCCATGTCGCGGAAGCCCGCCACCAGCGTCGCGAACCAGGCCAGGCCGACGGCGAGCAGTACCGCCGCATACCCGACGGCCAGGAGCGCAGTCGTTCCGGCGCGCAGCGCCCACGACACGTCGTCGTCCGAGCCGACACCACCGGCCACGGGTCCGGTGGCGGAGGGCGCACCGATGTGGAACACCGATGCCCCGGAGATGCGGTGGGAGTCGGCTGAGATGACCGCCCAGGCGACGGTGTACGTACCGTCGCTCATGCCGGCCGGCAGCGGCACGTTGATCGTGTCACCCACGACTGTCGGATCATCCGCCACGACGTCGCCGGCATCGTCGAGCACGCGCACCGAGCCACCGGTCAGCGAGACCTCTTCGGAGAATCGAAGTGTCACGCCAGATGGCGCCTCGGGTACGACGGCGCCATCGGCCGGAACGACCTCGAGCAACTCGGCGTGGGCGCTGACCGTTCCGTTCGCCCCCAGGAGCCCGCCGATCGCGACGAGGAGTCCGACGAGCAGGAAGCGAGTGACGCGCGACGACATGAGGCGACCGTGGGTGAGAGAGGGATCGTACGGCTCCGTTGACCCCACCAGCAGGCAGCGCGACAGTGAACAGGCGCCGGCTCACGGACGGGGGCGGCGCGGAGGGAGATTCTCATGTACATGTTCGGCCGCAACCGCCGCGCGCGCACCGGGCGCTATGCCGAGGCGGCGGCACATGCCGTCGAGGTAGGAACCCGAGCCAGCGAGCTGACGGGGCTGACGATCTTCACGTGGTCGACGCTGCTGTCAGACGACACCGGGACGCTGTTTTGGACCGCGCGCGTCGATCATCTCGACCAGCTGGTCACCGCCGACGAGGCGCTCGTCGCTTCCGCGGAGTTCATGAGCTGGATCAACGCCAACGACGAGCTGTACACGGGTGAGGTCAGCGACGTGGTGTTGGAGGTCATCAGCGGTGCGCCGACGGCACCACCGGCGCCCTACGTGCTGATCGTTCGAGGGGTCGCCGCCAACGGTGCCCTCGCCGACGCGGCGGCCACCGGCGTCGAGCTGGCGGAGACCGCCACCCGCCTGACTGGCAACCTCACGTCGTTCCTGATGCCGGTCGTCGGGGAGTTCGGCGCGGTCGGCTGGACCACCCAGCTGCCCGATCTGGCTGCACTCGAAGCAAGCCAGGCGACGCTGCGAGCGAGCGACGAATGGCTCAAGCTGGCGGATCGATCTGGTCACGCGTACCGACCAGGTGTCACCACCTCGCTCATGCGTCGCCTCAGCTGACCAGCGCGTCGCCTGCGCGGTGCCGGATCGCCCGCGCCTTCACTCCGCGGGGTGATCGCCCACGAGCACGGGGACGGAGGTCACGACCGTGTTCGGCCGGTACAGGAGGCGTGCCTTGAGCGCGAACGCTGACTGGTTGTGGAGCCAGTGCTGGGTCCACGGCGTGACGAACTCCGGGATGACGACGGTGATGACGTCATCGGGGCTCTCCTCGTCGAGCTCGTCGAGGTACTCGAGCACGGGGCGAGTCAGCTCCCGGTAGGGCGAAGAGATCGTGTGGAGCGGGATGGGCATGTCGTAGTCGGCCCACGCCTTGGCGAGCCGCTCCTGCTGGTCCGGGTCGTTGACGACGGACAGGGCGATGAGGCGCTCGGGCGCCAGCGATCGGGCGTACTGGACGGCGTCGACGACGCCACGGTGGATCGAACCGACGAGAACGACGACGAGATGGGTGCGTCGCGGCGGGCGGTAGTCAACGTCGACGGTGACCGCCGCGCCGACTCTGCGGTAGTGGCGAGCGATGGCCCGGAACGCGAAGACGAGAGCAGGGATCAACACCGCAGGGATCCACGCGCCCTCGGTGAACTTGGAGACGACGACGACGATGGCGACCGTTCCGGTGGCGACGCACCCGACACCGTTGATCGCGGCCGACGCGCGCCACCGCGGCTCCCGCAGCCGGAAGTGGTGGATGACCATCCCGGCCTGGCTGAGCGTGAACCCGGTGAACACCCCGAACGCGTAGAGCGGAATCAGCGCGGAGATGTTGCCCTTGAACACGACGATGAGGATCCCCGCCATCAACGCCAGGAAGATGATCCCGTTGGAGAACACGAGCCGGTCGCCGCGATTGGCCAGCTGCCTGGGCATGTAGCCGTCGCGGGCGATGATCGAGGACAGGCGTGGGAAGTCTGCGTACGCGGTGTTCGCGGCGAGGATCAAGATGGCGAACGTGGCGAGCTGGGTGATCCAGAAGAGGACACCCTTGCCGCCGTAGATGTGCTCGGCCATGAGGGCGATGACCGTCGGGTCGTTCTCGCCTCGATACGGGTGCAACCGTGACGCCAGGATCGACACGCCGAGGAAGCACGTGCCGAGGATGGCGCCCATCGTGGCGATCGTTCTCGACGCGTTGCGGCTCTCGGGCTTGCGGAACGCCGGAACTCCGTTGGAGACCGCCTCGACGCCGGACAGCGCGACAGCACCCGATGAGAAGGCCCGCAGCAGCATCAACAGGCCGAGCGCCTGGGTGCCGTGCGAGAGCTCACGGGCCTCGTCGGAGAGCTGGTCGAGCGGGATGGGTCCGAGGCCCTGGAAGTAGATGCGATAGAGCCCGACCACGATCAGCAGCACCAGCATCACGGTGTACAGATACGTCGGTGGGGCGAACAGCGCACCCGATTCACGCAGACCGCGCAGGTTGGCGATCGTCATGATCGCGATGAGCCCCAACCCCAGCGGCACGCGGTAGGTGCTCTCGAACCCGATGGCCGATTGGATGGCGAGCACCCCGCCGGCCACCGAGACGGCGACCGTGAGGACGTAATCGGTGAGCAGGGAGGCGCCGGCCACCAGCGAGGGCGTCTCGCCGAGGTTCTCCCGGGACACCACGTATGCCCCACCCCCGGACGGGTAGGCGTAGATCGTCTGCCGATACGAGATGACGACGATCGTCAGCAGGATCGCGACGACGATGGCCAACGGCACCAGCCGGCCCCACGCCGCGGCGCCGATGCCGGCCTGCACCAGCAGGACGATGAGGATCTCGTCGGTGGCGTACGCCGTCGAGGAGATGGCGTCAGAGGCGAACACCGGCAAGGCGGTGCGCTTGCCGAGACGGTGATGGCCTTCCTCCGACGTGGCGATCGGTCGACCGATCATCACGCGCTTGATCACCGTCGCCCCGTGCACCAACTGCCAGAGAACCCGATCGGCCTGCTCTCACGGCGTGCCTTCACGCCTTCTTGACGCGGGGCGCATCGATCTTGATGTGTTCTTCACGAGTGCCGGCGGAAGACTGCGGAGGTGAACCGGTACGTGCTGTTCTACGAGTCCGCCGACAACGTCATCTCGAAGGCGCCCGCGGTGTACCCGGCACACGTGGCCCGACTCCAGGAGTTCAAAGCGCGTGGTGAGCTCCTGATGGTGGGCACGTTCGCCGATCCGCAAGCCGACGGTTCGATGGCGATCTTCAACACTCGCGACAGCGCCGAGGCGTTCGCCACGGGCGACCCGTTCGTGCTGCAGGGTGTGGTCCGCTCGTGGACGGTCAAGGAGTGGCTCGAGTCATCAGATGAGATCTGACGATCCGCTCACCGCACGAGCGAGGCTCCACCGTCGACGACCATGACATGGCCCGTCGACGTAGGAGTTGCGCAGCAACCCGATCACGGCCTCGGCGCAGTCCTCCGGACGGGCCGATCGGCGCAACGGCGTGCCGGCGGCGGCGGCGGCGTGTTGCTCCTTCCAGTCGGCGGTCCACGGCGTTGCGACGAGTCCCGGCGCGACGGCGTTGACCCGTACCGGCCCACACGACTTGGCGAGCAGGGCGGTGAGGTGGTTGAGCGCCGCCTTGGACATCGCATAGGCGATCGATGAACCGACGGGGCGCAGCCCGGCGATCGAGGTGATCATCACGACGTTGGGATCCGGTGACTGGCGCAGGTGCGGCATCGCCGCCTTGGTCAGCCACCAGGTGCCGAACACGTTGACGTCGAACGTCCGTCGCAGGATCTCGTCGGTGAGCGCATCCAGATCGGCATGGTCGATCACCGTCGTCCAGCCGGCGTTGTTGACGAGGATGTCGAGCCGGCCGAAGTGCTCGATCGTGCGGGCGATCAGCGCGTGTCCCTGGGCTTGATCGCTGATGTCCGCCTGCACGTACAAGGCCTCTGCCGGCAGCGACTCGGCCACCGCCGCGCCTGCTTCGACGGACGACGACGAGTTGACCACGACGCTGCATCCGAGCTCGGCCAGCCGGCGGGCGGTTGCCTCACCGATGCCGCTCGACGAGCCCGTGACGATCGCAACCCTGCCATCGAGCTCGCCCATTGCGTCCTCCCCTGCCAACACCAGTGGCGGCGGAGCCTAGGCTCCACGCTCGGGGAACATGGCTGAGAGGGGGGCGCATGACTGAGTGGAACTTCTTCGATTTCGCCAGCAAGGACAACCTGCTACGAACGGTCCGCGAGCAGTCGGACGAGCTGCTCGCGCTGGCGTCGACGCCGGGCGTGTGGGAGGCGCCGACGGCCGCCGGGCACTGGCAGGTGCGCGACGTGGTCGGGCACCTCGTCGACACGACGGAGGGCTACTTCGCAGGCTTCGACGCCGCCCACGGCAGGGGCACCGCACCTGACCCGCTCGGCGTGCGCACCATGAGCGAGCATGTCGACGCCGGTGCGCTGGCCTTTCGCGGCATTCCGCAGGACGAGCTGATCACGCGCCTCGACAAGGACCGCGCCGAGATGCTGGCGATCATGGACGGCCTCGACGCCGACGCCTGGGGCGGCTTCCTCGTCCCTCACAAGTACATGGGGCCGCTGCCGTCGTGTTTCTACCCGGTGGCCCAACTCGTCGATTACACGGTCCACTCGTGGGACATCCGACAGGGCACCGGTCAGGGCCACGCGATGGACGGCGATGCGGCCGACCTGCTCGTCCCGTTCTGCTTCATCGTCTGGCAGTCGACCGCTGATTGCGCCGATGTCGAGCCCTGCACAGTGGGGATCCGGGTGTCGGGTAGGAGCGGCGGTGATACGAAGGTGTCCGTGACACCGGAGGGCGTCACCCTGGAGCCCGGTGACCTGGGCGACGTGCCGGTGGTGCTCGAGTTCGACCCGGCCAGCTTCGTGCTCACCGCGATGGGCCGCATGAACGCCGGCACCGCCCGCGGCGACAGCCGTCTCGCCGAGCGCTACACGAACCTGTTCTTCCGCATCTGACGGCGCGGGCAGCACCTGCTACGAGAACAGCTGGGCGGACGCGAGGTCTGCACCCGCCCGCAGGGCGCGCAGCTTCTCCCAGACGAGCGACGGGGCCACGTCGCCGATGCCGGCCGAGGTGTCGAAGCCGCAGTCGGTCCCGGCGATGATCCGCCGCGGGTCACCGATGGCGTCGGCGACGCGGATCAGCCGATCAGCGACCACCTCTGGGTGCTCCACGTAGTTGCTCGTCGTGTCGATCATCCCCGCCACGAGCACCATCTCGTCGGGCAGAGGTCGACGCTCGAAGCACCTGTACTCATGGGCGTGACGGGCGTTCGCCAACGGGATGACCAAGGCGCCCACATGTGCCTCGTACAGCAACGGTTGGATGTCGCTGAACGCGACGTCTCGCGTGTGCGGTCCCTCGTAGTTACCCCAGCACACGTGGAGCCGGACGTCGGCCGGGTCGATGCCCTCGAGCGCTGAATTGATGGCGTCGATCACCAGCTCCACCCACGCCAGGAAGTCGCCGAGCGGCCGGTCGGCGAACATCGTGTGGCGCTCGAGGGCGAGATCAGGTGCGTCGATCTGCAGCAACAGACCTTGCTCGACGATGGTGCGGTACTCCGTCGCCAGCGCGGCGGCGACTGCACGGACGTACTCCTCGAGCGAGGCGTAGTGGCGGTTCTCCATCGCCGAAGCGACGATCCCCGGCGACGCCGCGGTCATGAACGTCTGGGTGAACGGCGCGTGCTCGACGAGCCCGCACTCGGCGTCCAGCTCGCCGGTATCCCGGTAGACGACGGCGTCGATCGCCGCCGGCGCGGTCATCAGGTTGACCTTCGTCCGCTCGCGACGCGCCGGCAGGGCCAGCTCGACGAAGTCTGGGTGGTCGACGAGATCGGCCATCAGTGGCCGCCTGCTGGTCGTGCCGCCGAACCCGGTCATCCGATGCTGCACATACGTGAAGAAGCTCTCCCTGGCCTGCTCACCGTCGTTGCCGATGTCGATGCCGACCTCGACCTGGGCGGCGATGACCGCCGCGGTGGCTTCCTGGACAGCGGCGCGCAGCTCACGCTCGTCGACGTGCTCGCCGCGACTGCGTCGTCCGTGCAGCTCAGCGAGCGGACCCGGCCGGGGCAGGCTGCCCGAGTGCGTCGTCAGGATGCGCGATTCGCTCGTCAGCATGTGGCCAGTCTCGTCGGGGCCGCGTACCGTGGAGGCCGTCAACGAGAGATGGCGAGGGGACGGATGATGGACGAGGATCGTTCACTGCACTGGCGCGGGATCAACCACTTGGCCCTCGTCACCACGGACATGGACGCGACCGTGCGCTTCTACCACGGGGTGCTCGACGCCCGGCTGGTCGCCACGATCGGCACGCCGTCGTTCCGCCACTACTTCTTCTCCTTCGGCGAGCAGACGACGGTGGCGTTCTTCGAGTACGCCGGCGTCGAGCTCGACACGTTCGCCAAGCCCGCTGGCGTGCCCGACCCGCGAGCGGTGCAGTTCGACCACCTGTCGTTCAACCTCCCCGACGAAGAGGCACTGCTGGCGCTGCGTGATCGGCTCAAGGCGGCAGGCTGCGAGGTCACCGACGTCGTGGACCACGGGTTCATCCGTTCGATCTACTTCACCGATCCGAACGGCATCGCCCTCGAGGCGTCGTGGTGGACGCTGGACGCCACCGGGCGCAGCGCCGACTACGGCGACGAGCGCCTCTTCGGCGATGCCACCCCGGTGCCCGCCGTCGAGGAGCTGCGCGACGGCGGGCGACTCACGAGCGTGCCGCAGACACGCCTCGTGTGATCGGCGCTCGGCAAGGGTTCAGGCGCCGACCGGCACCTCCGTGGACGGATCTCCGTCGGCCGCCGACTCGAGCTGGGGGACGAACGTCTCCAGCAGGTACGGGATGCTGAGAGAGCTGGAGAACGAACGAGGCGCGACAGCGGTCAGGGGACTCGACGCTCACGACGTTCGAGCAGCAGGCCGCCGAGCTGGCTGCGATCCGCACCTTCATCACCAGTGTCGTGCGCACGGAGCAGGTGACACGCCACGTCCGGCAGATCATGTTCGGCGGCGGCGACCTGCGCGGCTTCGTGCCGGCGGCCCCCGACCAGTTGCTGTGCGTGCTCGCCCGTCCCCCGCGCCGCTGCGAACTGACGATCGACGCAGGGTATACCTGGGAGCAGTACGACACGGTGGCGCCGGAGGAGCGCCCGATCGGCGCCTACTACACGGTGCGTCGCTGGCGTCGACGTGCATTGGTGCTACCGACGAGGGAGACCGGCCGGCAGGACCAGCCTGCTCCTCGACGCAGTCCGCGCGATGCCGTGGCTCTCCGGAGACGCGTATGCATGGGGTGGCGCCGAGAGCCGCTGCATCACGGCGGTGCGGCGCTACGTCCGCACCGAGCGCGGCCTTCCCCGCACCGCTGTGTCGATGACCGGCTACTGGCGCCACGACGACCACCCTGACGACGGGGACTGACCGCAGCGCTCCTCGCGCGACACTCGCTGCCGTGGTGATCCGCAGGAACGTGGTCGCCGATGGGTGAGGCGTTCGCGTGGGGCCTCGTCGGCCAGTCGACGCTTCTCATCGGAGCCCTGATCGCGCTGTGGCGACCACTGTCGCGGCGCACGCTCGGTCTGGTGATGGCGTTCGGGTCCGGCGTGCTACTCAGCGCCGTCTCGTTCGAACTCATCGAGCGGGCCATCGACACCAATCAGGGATTGCGTGGCACGACGCTCGGATTCTTCAGCGGCGCGATCGTCTTCAGCGTCGCCAACAGGCTCCTCACGCGACCATCCAAGCAACCGACGGAACGAGACATCACGACGTCGACCTCGGGTCTGACGATCGTGCTCGGCGCGCTCCTCGATGGCATCCCCGAATCCGCCGTCCTCGGGCTCACGCTGCTCCAAGACGGACGGATCAGCGCCGCCATGCTCGTCGCCGTCGTGATCTCCAACCTGCCCGAGGGCATCGCGGCCACGGTGGGACTGCGCTCGAGTGGATGGCCGACGGTCAAAGTGATCCTGCTCTGGACAGGCGGTCATCGCCGTGTGCGCGCTCTCTGCGGCCGTCGGCTACGTCGCGCTCGACGGGGCGTCGCCGTACACGCTCGCCTTCGTGCTTGCGTTCGCCGCCGGCGCGATCCTGTCCATGCTCTCCACGTCGATGATGCCCGAGGCGTACGGACACGCCGGCCAGGCCGTGGGCACGGTCACGGTGTTCGGATTCGCTGTCGCCCTCACGGTCAACTGGCTGCAGGGATGAGCTCGACAAAGGCCGACCGGTAGCGTCGCCGCCCGGTGGCCGACGAGCAGACCTGGAGAGCGCTGTGACGGGTTTCGTGATCGAGGGAGCCGCGCTGCTCGACATTGCCGCTGGCGAGCTCGTCGAAGCGGCGAGCGTGCGCGTCGAGGGCGACCGCATCGTCGAGGTCGCTACGGACGGTGAGCGCATCGCGTCCGGCGACGACGTGCCCCGCCTCCACGCCGGCGGGCGAACGGTCATGCCCGGGCTCATCGACGCCCACGTCCACGCCGCGATCACGAAGATGGACATCGGCTCCATGGCCCATCGCCCGCTCACCCGGATCGGCATCGAGGCCAAGGCGATCCTCGAGGGCATGCTGCGGCGCGGCTTCACGACGATTCGCGACGCCGGTGGGCTGGACCGCGGGCTGAAGGAAGCCGCCGAGGCCGGGCTCATCGCCGCCCCACGGATCTTCCGCTCCGGGCGAGTGCTGTCGCAGACCGGTGGCCATGGCGACACCGCGGCGCCGAGCAACCACCCCCGCCTGTGCGCGTGCGGCATCGACACGACCGGCTTCGCGCACGTCGCCGATGGACCTGACGCCGTGCGCCGCGCCGCACGCGAGGAGCTGAAGGGTGGCGCTGACCAGATCAAGGTGATGGCCGGTGGCGGCGTGGCGTCACCGAACGACCCGATCGACATGACCCAGTACACCGAGGGCGAGCTGCGGGCCGCTGTCGAGGAGGCCGCGTCCCGGCGGACCTACGTGTTGGCTCATGCCTACATCCCCGAGTCGATCGTGCGAGCCGCGCGCGCCGGAGTCCGCTCGATCGAGCACGGAAACCTCCTCGACGCCGAGTCGGCCCGGGTCATGGCTGAGCACGGGTGCTTCCTGGTCCCGACGCTCGTGACGTACGACCAGATCGCCGAGCGCGGCGAGCAGCTCGGCTTCCCGCCCGACGGACTGCGCAAGCTCGACGCCGTGCTGAGCGCCGGCGCGGTGGCGATCCAGCACGCCCTCGACGCCGGCGTTCGCGTCGGTCTCGGCTCCGACCTGCTCGGGGAGACCCATCCGGCGCAGTCCAAGGAGCTGCTGCTGCAAGCCGAGGTCCAGTCACCGCTCGACGTCCTGCGCTCGGCGACGCTCGTCAACGCCGAGCTGCTCGGCAAGGCCGGCGAGCTCGGCGTCATCGCGCCCGGCGCGGCGGCCGACCTGTTGCTCGTCGACGGCGACCCGATCGCCGATCTCGGCGTGCTCGTCGGTCAGGGCGAGCGCATCGACCTCATCGCGCGACGCGGCGAGGTCGTGCACAACGCGCTGCGCTGACGGTCAACGCGCCGAGGCCGCGATCACTGCACTTCGCGCAGTGTCCCGGTCTTGACGTCGTATACGAACCAGCGCACGCTCTCCTTGCGCGGGATGAAGCGGACTGGCCTTGATGCGGGCCATCGATTGGAGGACGTCCTCGTCGATGTCGCTAACGCCTCGGCGGCCCACTCGGGCTTGATCCCCAGCTCCGCTTGGATGTCCGCTTTGAACTGGTCGTCGGTGAACGTGAGCATCCCGCAATCGGTGTGGAGGATGAGGATGATCGTCCATCGGCGAGCAGACCTGCAGTGCCGCCCGGAAGAAGGTCGCCGACCAGGAGCTCGGCAATTCCTGACCACACTTAGTCGGGAACCTTGCCGGCCGCCGGCGCCGAACAGTCACACCGGTGCGTGAAACGTCATCCGAACACCGTCATCGGATCGTGCCCGCCGCCTCACTCCGACTGCAACGGCGCGTGAACCCGACGACGATCTCCGTCACGAGCGCAGGATCCGTTCGGTGGGCGAAGTGGCCGTGACCGTCGAGCACGCAGATCTCGACGTGGGGAATTGCGGCCGCGGCGAGCGTCGTCGCTTCGGCGACGACGGGCACGCTCTCGGATCCGGCCAGCATCAGCGTCGGCGCGGTGATCTGGTCGAACTGGCTCGGGCTCGAACACCCAGTCCTCCTCGGCGTGGCACTCCCGCGGGATGGTCGGCGCGGCGGCCAGTCGCACCGGCCAGAGGGGACTCTCGCGGAACTCGCCGATCTCGTCGTCGGTCATCTCGAGGATGTCGACGAGCACGGCGACGATGGCGGCGTCGTTGTCGCCGCGTGCGAGCGCGGCCTCGATGGTGGCGATCGATCCCGGGGGGTACGGGATCCCGAGGCTCGGTTCGTACAGCACGAGTTGCCCGACGTTGTCACTGCGCGCGGCGCCGCCCATCGCGCAGTTGGCGCCGTACGAGTGACCCCACAGGGCGACCGGTCCGCCGGTGCGTGCGGCGACGGCGTCGACGACGGCGGCAACGTCCTCGAAGTCGCGCTCGATCGAATACTCCGGCGTGTCACCGGTGGCGCCGAACCCGCGCCGGTCCATGGAGTACGTCGTCATCTGTTCACCGAGCACGGCGACGAAGGGATCGAAGGTGGTGTGATCGGCGATCGATCCGTGGACCATCACGATCGCCGGTCCGTCGCCGTGCTCCCAGACCGCGAGCGGCGTCCCGTCGACAGCGTCGATGTCGAACCGTGTTGCGCGCATGCAGACAGTGTCGATGCGACGCCCGCGCCGGGCAATCGGGTGTTCACCCCATCCCGGTCAGCAGGCCGTGCTCCATCGCGAACAGCGTCGCGCCGGCACGCGTCGTGACGCTGGCCTTGGCGTAGATGTGTTCGACGTGACGGCCGACGGTCTTCGGGGAGATGCCGAGTGCGTTGGCCACCTGCTTGTTGGCGTGGCCGCGGGCGATCAGACCGAGCACCTCGACCTCCCGATCGGTCAGGCCGGCGGGATTGGCGCGTCGGGCGGGCCGGCTGGTCTCGCCGGCCGCTTCCAACACGGCGTCGACCGCGACACGCCCAAAGCGGCCGTGGTCAGCATCGGCGCGCAGTTGCGCCGCCGCCGCGGCGCGGCCGGGTGACGGCCGGTGCGGGCGGTCCTCGGTCATCGCGTGGTAGGCGTCGGCAACGGCGAGCAGACCTGCGGCGAGACCCTGCTCAGCGATGCCGCGGTGATAGCCCGAGCCGTCCGCGCGCTCGTGGTGGCCCGCAGCGAGGTCGGCCAGCGGGACGAGCAGCCTGCATCGGCGCAGCACCCGCTCACTCAGGTACGGATGGAGCCGGGCGCGTTCCCACTGTTCGGCGCTCAGGGGGCCGGGGTGGTCCCAGATGCCCGCGGCGATGCCGACCTGGCCGACGTCGTGGACGAGCGCGGCGCGTCCCAAACGAGTCGTGTCGTCGGGTGACATGCCGGCGGCGGTACCGGCGGCCACGGCGAGCTCGGCGACGGCGGGAGAATGACCCCGGAACCACGGCGACTTCAGGTCGGCGAAGTCGGCCATCGCCCGCAGGGGAGTGTCGAGATCGGACGTGGTCCGCATCGGTGCCGGCTCGGCATCCAGCACCGCAGGGCACGGGTCGTCGCCAGGCTCGCTCAGCCATCGCTCCCCGTCACCGACGAGGATGTCGACGACGCTCGGGTCGTAACCGCGGCCACGCCGGCGCGTCAGCACGTCGCGTGCTGCCGGCCAACCGAAGTGGCGGCGTGAACAGCTCGGCGTCGCGTGCCGCGGCGACGATGCGGACCGCCACCGGCACCTCCTCGCCGGCCTGCCCGTCGGGATGTCCTTTGCCGTCCCAGCGCTCGAAGGCGTGGGCGAGCGCATGGCACACGGCATCGTCCAAGCCGAGCCGTCGGGCGAGTCGTGCCCCGACCTCGCAGTGACCCGAGGAGCTGCGGCTCGCCCAGCCCGGATCGCTCAATGCCCTGACGATCCTGCCGGCACGCCGTGGCATCGGCAGGCCCTCGCCCAGGTGGCGCACGAAGTAGCGCGTCGCCTCTCCCGCCGACGCCATCAAGATCGGCGCCATCGTGGCGTTGAAGGCGACGTCGTCGCCCCCGGCGATCACGGCGACATCCGACGCATCCGACGTACAGCCCAGGAATCGCAGCAGCGCCACGTAGTACACGCACGAGCGCCCGGCGTCGTCGAGCCCTAACGCCTCCGCCGCCGCCAACGACAGCGCACACGTCCGCAACGCGTGATCCATCGGCTGACCCGTCCCGAGATCCGTCGCCAACGACAAGGCGATGGTCACCTCCGCCATGCGAATCGACGGAGCGTCGTCGCCCATGCACCCGAACTCTTCCACGCCATGAAGACGTCACGCCGCAGCGGACTCGACGACCATGCGGCGCCCGCGCGTGGACGTCGAAGGAACCGACGCGGCACGAGATCCGGTCGTCACCGCACCGCCTTGCCGGCGACGTGGCTGAGTTCGTCGTGGAACGCCAACAGCGTGGCGGTCCACTGGTCGGGATGGGTGGCATGCGGGATGTGACCCGCCCCGTCGAGCGCCCCGATTCGCGCCGCTGGGGACGAGCACGGCGAGTTCGGCGATCACGGCAGGGAACAGACTGGGGCTGGCAGTGCCGTAGGTCAACAGCAGCGGCGCGACAGTGGCCGCCGCAAGGCCGGCGGTGTCGATCGACAACGCCGTTGGGTCGCGCAGCTCGTCGAGGTACGTGCCGGCGTTGTGTTCGAACACGGCTCGGAACGACTCAGGGAGCTGCGCCCACGAGCCGGGACCGAGCGCCACGTTGTCGATGAAGTGCTCGGCTGCGGCCCGATGTTCGCCGGCCTCGATGAGCGCGCCCACCAACTCGAGCGGTCGTTGAACGGCGACGAGAGCGTCAGTGATTCCACGGTCGGGGCTGCCTTCGAGCAGGCTGAACAGAGGTGGCTCGTGGATCGCCGCGCTGGCGACCAGATCGGGACGGTTGATCATGAAGGTCAACGTGACGATCGCGCCGTAGGAGTTGCCGACCACGTGCACCACGCCCCCGCCGAGGTGCTCGATCAAACCGGCCAAGTCGGCGGCGTCCCCGGCCCGACTGCCCGCTCCGTCACCGTCCTGGCTGCGGGAATGGCCACGACGATCCCACGTCACCACCTCGAACCGCTCCGCCAGCCTCTGCACCGACGGCGCCCAACCGCTGCCATCAGTCCAGGACCCGTGGGTCAGCACGAGTCGCGGCCCGGCGCCGGTGACCTCGTAATGCAGCTCAACACCGTTCACGTTCGCAGTGGCCATGACCTCGCTCCTCACTCGCTCGGAGGCCACGATGACGGACCGCGCTCGACGCCACCATCGGGCGTTCACCCCATCCGGGCACGAGCTCGTGCTGCATGACCCGGCGTGAGGGTTCACCCCCGGCCGTCACCCGGGTTCAGATCTTCGGCAGGTGTTCGAAGGGTTCGTGGGTGGCCAACGGGTCGATGCACTGGCTGAGCATGCGGCGGACGTCGTCGCCGAGGTCGTGGATGTCGACGGCGCGATCGATGAACCGGAGCACGCCGTAGTCCGGGTTTCCGACCTGCAGGTCTGTGTCCCAGCCCTTGGCTGGGTTGGCCCGGAAGGTCCGGAGGATGTCCCAGAGCGACAGGTGGTGGGGACCGGTCGGCACCTGACGGCGGTCGAGCCGGTGCTTCACGCCGACCTCGTCGGGGTGGTCTGGTGCGCCGTCGCCGTCGTCGTCGGGTCGGCCGTCCGGGTACGCCAGGGCGGTGCCGAACAGGTGGCTCCACCAGCCCTGGCGCTCGTCGCAGCGGAGCACGCGCAGCGCGTTCTGGACGCCCGGTTCGGAGCTCTCGATCTCCTCAGGGGTGCTCAGGGCGAGCCCTTCGGCGACGGCTCGGCGGTTGAGCGGCAACTCGAGCCGGCTGCCCCACAGCTCGTGCATCAGCGCGTTCGCCGCGAACAGCGAGAAGCCGAATGCGAAGAAGGCGCTCGGAAAGCCTGAGGCCTTGCGCAGAGCCGTCGGTGTGGTAGTCGTGCCACTGCAGCATGAACCGGAACAGCACCACGTCGGGATGCCACGCATCTGGCTCATCCCTGTGCAGGTAGATCCTGCCGTTCGAACCGTTCCAGGACGTTCCGAATCCGCCACGCGCCGGATAGATCGCCTTCACCTCGGGAGTGATGGCGAACCAGGCGTCCTCGGCATTCAGACGATCGATGGCCGAGCGCAACACGTACCAGACCAACGCGGACCGCCGGAAGATCGGATCGCCGAGATCGAACGACTGGCCCGAGGCGATCACCCTGGTGCCGACAGAGACCGCTGGGCCGTCCAGTTGGGAGCCCGACTTCCAGATGGTGCGCCAGTTCTTGTCGAGCACGTCGAGCGACGTGATGTCATCGACCGTGCCGTCTTCGACCTCCAGATCGGAGCTGTTCAGGCGGGCCTGCACACGGAAGAACCTGGTCCGGCCGTTGTTGGTCTCCGCAACGCTGAAGTCGCCATCGGCGTCGGTGCGTACTGTGCCCCACTCGGTCCACGGCCCATCCGCACCGACGTCCGACGCCGACACCTTGACCTCGACGCCCTTCACCGGCCGGTCGTGGGAGTCGCCGTCGATCTCGCTCTCGCGCACGAGCAGTCGGCCTGTGATCGTCCACACCTTGGCCTGGCCACCGCCGCCACTGCTGCTGGCACCGGTCGGCCGTGTCTCCACCGCCACGTCAGGGATCGACTTCATGCAGATGCTCCTCTGGTCGGATCGTCACCCATTCGTGCTCGATCAAGTTGCACGCCGACGTCTACCGACACCGCGCTAGCGGAGCGCTAGCCGGCCCCCAGCCCGATCGCGCGATGTCTGGCCACGTCCGGCAGCAGCCGCCGCACCGCGAGCGGTCAACCTCGGCGCGTCGGCTACGTGCGGCGTCGGAGCACGCTGCGCACCACGAACAGCAGCATGATCACGACTACTTGGCCGCCCAGCACGATCCGATTGACATTCACCGCCGGCCGCCACCGCACCTCACCCCCGGTGATGACAAACGCCCCAGCGGGCTTCGCGACAAGACCGAAGCCGCCGCCCGACCCAGAACCGCTGCCCTCCCCACCGGGGCCGCTGCCCTCACCGCCTCCCCCACCGGCAGCACCTCGAACCGACGCAGCCGGGATCACCGCTACGCCGTCGCGTTCATAGGGCTCACCAAAGACTCGCTTCACCGTGAGCGCATCCCGAGCCTGCTGCACCAACTCGTTCGGGTCCAATACTCCACCTCCTCGGCACTGATCTGGCAACACCACGGCTAGCACGCCTCTGTGTGGCTGTGTCGGTTCTACGCACGACACCCTTGCGGGGGTGACGACCGGCATGCCAATGGGACGTGGAGGGCTGCCTGTGCGGTCTTCACGTGCGAGCGACCAATGTCGCTGCTGATGAATGTGCGCTTCAGGATCATGGAGCGCCGGCACCGACCAAGGTGCTTTTCGGCGCAAGCCCTCGCCGCGACGGGCCGGATCCGCAACGTCAAGCGACCGCGGCGAACCCGACGGCGGTGACGCCGGCGCGCTTCTCGCACGTGAGCGCGCCGGCGCCCCGGGCCTGCCCGCGGTACCAACCCGAAGTCGGTGCGACGTCGGCGTAGTCGCGTCCGACCGCGACAGGCAGGTGGCGCGGTCCGGCGCGACATCCGTTCGAAGGGTCGAAGGCGATGGCGCGCGCCGCCGCTCCGTCGGGGACAAGCACTTCAACCCATGCGTGGCTGCATCCCGGCTCACCCAACAGATGACCAGAGACATAGCGTGCCGGAACGCCGACTGCTCGGCACAGCGCCAGCAGGATGTGCGCCGAGTCCTGGCAGAGACCGCGACCAATGGCCCATGCCTCGGCCGCCGTGGTTTGCACGGAGGTGGAGCCGAAGCCGTAGTCCAGCCCTGCATTGACGAGCCGGCAAGCGGCTTCGCCAAACTCCGCATCGTCGCTCGACGATGCGCGCAGCTCGCCGGCGACGGCGCGTAGCTCATCGTCGGCCGTGGTTCGTGCCGTCGGCCGTAGGTGGCCCGGCGCGCGCAAGGATGTGGCCGGCAACGCCGCGTCGATGAGAGGCCCGTTCCGTCGCAGGGTTGCGGCGACGCTGAACTCGACGGAGGTGAGGGCGCCCGTCAGGCGCACGTTCACCACCAGGTTGCCCCGACGGTCCACCCGGCACGGAGGGGTAGCGTCGGCGTGTCCTGGAACGGAGACCGCCACGCGGTGGGCTCGCCGGTGGAGTCGTCCATGGCGGGTTCTCGGCACGGCGACGATGCGCTGACACACCTCGCGGACCGGACCGTCGTAGTCGTAGCGGAACCGCTGCCACAGCAGATAGTCGACACATCTCGCCTGGTCGAGATCGACCTTGCCGAGGTCGAGCAGCGGTTGCGTCCACCATTCGATCATGCGCTCGACTCGGCCAAGAGCTCTTCCGCGCCGTCGGGTTCGTAGGCCCACACCTCCATGCTCTCGAGCACGGGCCCGCCGAACGTGGTCACCATTGCCACGTCGAGCGCGTCACGGCCACGTCCGATGAGGACCCGACCCTTGCGCGCCTCGTTGTTGCGAGGGTCGAAGGTGAACCACGTGCCATCCAGATACACCTCGATCCATGCCGCGAAGTCCATCGGCTCCTCCATTGCCGGCACCTCGATCTCCGGGAGATAGCCGAACACGTAGCGAGCCGGGATGCTCAGCGCACGGCAGAAGCTGAGCGCGAGGTGGGCGTAGTCGCGGCAGACTCCACGACCGTCCCGGTAGACGTCGGCCGCAGTGGTCAGTGATGAGCTGCTGCCGGGCGTGAAAGTCAGGTGGCCGTTCACGTAGTCGCAAATCGCCGACACCCTCCGGTAGCCAGGAGCAACGTCCCCGAACAGCTTCCACGCCTCGTCGGCCAGCACATCGGGCAGCACGTAGCGGCTGGGCAGCGTGTACACCAGCGAATCGTCCGGCAGGTGGTCGGCCGGCGTCTCTGCAGCGTCCAGGTCGACTGCTTCGGTCGCGTCGGCCACCTCGATGAGGGCATCGAAGCGCAGCGTCGAACGGCCGACGGGCAGCGTGACCCGCTGACACCCGTTCCCGTACATGTCGCGGTAGCCGTGTCGAGGTGCGTTGGGATCGATGCGCCACTCGAGGCGCTGGACGATCCCCGGGCCCTCCTCGTGCGGCTCGATTTGGAAGACGGCAGCCGTCTCGAACGCCGCGTCGTAGACGAACTCGCACCCCACCCGAACCTGGCGACCTTCTCGCATCGCACCATGGTGGCGCACGAGCGTTTCCGGAAGGTTACGAAAACCTGCCGTAACACGGGGCGGCTAGGAAGGGCGGCGTGGATGGGCTCCTGTCCGGCTACCGCAGCGACGTCTACGACGAGATGGTCGATGCCGACGGTGCGCCGTACGCTCACACCAAGGCTCTGTACGAGGCCCTCGCGTTGATGTCGAGCGCAGATCTCGACGAGCGTGGCGCCGCCCGGGCGCGCAGCTTCCTGCAGCAGGGCATCACGTTCTCGTCGTCCGACGAGGAGTGGGTCTTCCCGCTGGATCTCGTGCCGCGGCTCATCTCCGAGCACGAGTGGGCCCACATCGAGGCCGGTGTGGTGCAACGGGTGCGCGCCCTCGAGGCGTTCCTGGGCGACATCTACGGCGAACGTCAGGTCCTCCACGATGCGGTCGTCCCGCACTCGCTGGTCTTCACGAGCAGCAACTACAGCCGCGCCGCTGTCGGCATCCGGCCGGAATCGGGCGTGCGCATCCACCTCGCCGGGATCGACCTCGTGCGTGGTTCAGACGGTGTGCTACGGGTGCTGGAGGACAACCTGCGCGTGCCGTCGGGGATCTCCTACGTGGTCGAGAACCGCGAGGCGCTGATGCGCGCGTTTCCCGGGCTGTTCTTCGAGCAACAGGTGCAGCCGGTGACTGCCTTCGTCGCCACGATGCTCGAGTCGCTGCGCGCCGCCGCACCGCGTGGAGTCGACGACCCGACCGTGGTCCTGCTCAGCCCGGGCATCTACAACTCGGCGTACTTCGAGCATGCATTCCTCGCCCGCAAGATGGGCATCGAGCTCGTCGAGGGACGTGACCTGGTCTGTCGCGACAACGTCCTCTACATGCGCACGACGCAGGGCGAGAAGCGGGTGGACGTCGTCTACCGACGGATCGACGACGACTACCTGGACCCGCTGCACTGCCGTCCCGACTCGGTGATCGGCACACCCGGGCTGCTCAACGCCGCACGGGGCGGGGCCGTCACGATCGCCAACTCGGTTGGCAACGGCGTCGCTGACGACAAGCTGACCTACACGTACGTGCCGGAGCTCATCGAGTACTACCTCGGCGAGCAACCGCTCCTGCCCAACGTCCCGACCCACCGCCTCGACGAACCCGACGTGCTGGCATCAGCACTCGACCGCGCCGACCAGCTGGTGTTCAAGCCGGTCGACGGCTCCGGTGGGCACGGCATCGTCATCGGCCCGCACGCCTCCGACGCCGACCTCGCCGCCGTCTGTGTCGCGGTGCGCGACCAGCCGCGCCGGTGGATCGCCCAGGAGCTCGTGTCGCTGTCGACCGTGCCGTCGAAGGATGGGGATCGGCTCAGACCCCGCCACGTCGACCTCAGGCCGTTCGCCACCAACGACGGCGAGCACGTGCACGTCCTGCCCGGCGGGCTGACGAGGGTGGCTCTGCGCGAAGGCACGCTCGTCGTCAACTCCAGCCAGGGAGGCGGCTCGAAGGACACCTGGGTGCTCACCTCGGTCAACCGCCCGCCGGCGCGCGAACCCGCCTACACCGTCGTCGCCGCATCCGTGCCGGCGGTCGCCCCCGACCCGGGACCGCGAACCGAGCAGGCGGAGCAGCAACAGCAGGTCGGCCCGTGCTGAGTCGCACCGCAGAAGCGCTGTTCTGGATCGGCCGCTACGTCGAGCGTGCTGAGGACACCGCCCGCCTGCTCGACGTGCACCTCCATGACCTCATCGCCGACCCAGAGGTCAACGAAGGTGAAACGTGCAAGATCGTCGCAACGGTGATGGGGCTGCACGACCAGGCGCCGGTCACAGCGCGCGAGGTGCTGGACACGCTCGCCTACGACGACGCGAACGCGAGCTCCATTGTCGGCTCGCTCGGTGCGGCACGCCACAACGCCCGAGGCGTGCGCGAGGCCATCTCCGCCGAGATCTGGGAATGCCTCAACACGACCGACCTCGAGCTGCCACATCGGGTCGCGACGGCACGTCGGTTCGGCCCGGCCCCGTTCTTCGCATACGTCCGCGAACGGGCCGCGATGCTCGCTGGGTACGTGGCGACGACGATCAGCAGGGATGCCGGTTACGACTTCCTCGTGCTCGGCCGCAGCATCGAGCGCGTCGACATGACGGCCCGGCTGTTGGCTGCGGCCGTCAGCGCCCCCGAGCACGACGGCACGTGGCTGACCACCCTGCACGCCTGCTCGGCGCACGAGGCCTACCTGCGGACGTTTCAGCGTGGCGTGGAGCCACGGCTCGTGCTGGACTTCTTGGTGCTCGATCCGCTGTTCCCGCGCTCGGTGATCCACGCGTTGATGACGTGCGAGGAGGCCTTGTCGAGGCTGGAGCCGCCCTCGCCGCGCAGCGGTCGCGGTCACAGCGACGGCGGCGCGCGCCGCACGATCGGGCGGGTGCTCGCCGATCTCCGATACCTGCACCCCGATCGGCTCTTCGAGGGCCTGCCCGAGCGACTCCACCGGCTCGAGCGCGACATGTCCGAGGTCAGCGACATGGTCGCCCGTAGCTACTTCGAGACCGCACCTGTCCTCGGCTGGAACCTCGAGGAATCACGGCCGTGAGCTGGCGCATCGCGGTGCGCCACCGCACCGGCTACCACTACGAGTCGCCGGCCCGCGCGTCGTACAACGAGGTGCGGATGACCCCCGCCACCGTCGTCGGCCAGCACACCCTGCAGAGCCGCGTCGAAACGACCCCGAGCGCGTCCACGTACCGCTACATCGACTACTGGGGGACGGTCGTGCATGCCTTTGACGTCCACGTGCCGCACACCGACCTCGTGGTGACGGCCACGTCCGTCGTCGAGACCGCGCCTGCTCGCCCCGCTCCGCGGGACGCCGGGTGGAGTGACCTCCAGGCGCCGCGCCGGCGCGATCAGTTTGGAGAGCTGCTGGCGCCCTCGCGCTATGTGATCAGCGAGCCCGAGCTCGAGGACCTGGGTGCGCAGCTCGCCGCCACGTACGCCCCGCTCGATGCCGGGCGGCGTGCCGTGGAATGGGTCAACGAGCAACTGCGGTACGTGCGTGGGGTGACTCAGGTCAGCACCACGTCGGCGGAGGCGCGGGCCGGAGGCCAAGGGGTGTGTCAGGACTTCGCTCACGTCACGTTGGCGCTGCTCAGAGCAGCGGGCCTGCCGGCGCGCTACGTGTCGGGTTACCTCTACCCCGCTCGGGACGCGGTGCTCGACGAGCCGGTGCGAGCCGAGAGCCACGCCTGGGTCGAGTTCTGGGCCGGCGACTGGGTCGCCGCCGATCCATCCAACCTCTCGGAGGTCGCCGACCGCCACGTGCTCGTCGCCCGCGGTCGCGACTACGCCGATGTGCGCCCGCTTACCGGCATCTACTCCGGCAAAGCCGCCAGGACATTGGGCGTCTCCGTCGAGCTGACCCGCGTTCGTTGACCCGTCTCCGTGCCGGGCGTCGTCATCGTTCCGGGGATCACTTCGCCAGCGCGCTCTGACCAGGTGCCCCCCCAGGGGCTCGAACCCTGAACCAATGGATTAAAAGTCCACTGCTCTTCCATTGAGCTAGAGGGGCGCGTCACCGATCGTACGGGTGACCGGTGCGCCCCGCGGCGTCTGGTCGAGCTGTCCAGACGACGTACTTAGATGACCAAGGTCACGGTGGCGGCCTCTTGACCGGTACAGCTCCAAGCGTTACTGTATCGGTAAAGCTCACATCACTGAAAGGAGCTCGTCGTGTTCTACCTCGTCCCCCTGGCCGACCTCGCCGCTGCTCACTATCGAGAGACGGTCGCCCACAGCGCGTTGCCGAACGCCCCGGTCCGTCCCGACGTGCCGTCGAGGCGGCAGAAGCTACGGCGCCTGATCAACCGCCCACGCAGCTCACGTCAGGCGGGATGACGACGACTGCGGGCGATGAGGGCCACGCCCAACGCCAAGAGCACCAGCGCCATGGTCACCAGCGTTCCGTTGGCTGCACCACCGCCGGTGGCGGGCAGCGTGACGGGCGTCGTCGTGCCACCACCCGCACTGGTGGTCGTCGTCGTGTCCCGCCGGTCGCGGCAGGGATCACCACCGTGCCGTCGGCGATCGCCTGCGGGCCGCCGTTGCGGCTCACCGTCTGACCGGTGAACACCCGTGTCGTGGACGTTCCCGCCGAACTCGTCTCGGTGACGCTCACCGTGTACGTACCCGCCGTCTGGTACGTGTGCGTGGTGACCGGAGTCGTCGTCGTGGCGGTGGTGCCGTCGCCGAAGTTCCAGGCATAGCTGGCGATGGTGCCGAAGGCCACCGTCGACGCCGATGCGTCGAACGTCGTCGCCGACCCGGCGGCCGCCGGGGTCACCAGGAAACGGGCCACAGGCGCCTGATCGGGCGTGATGGCGATCCCCTGTGGGTCCTCGCTGGGAATCGGGGTGCCGGGCGTTCTCGTCGCCAGGTTGATCGGCGTGACGTTGTTGGAGATCTGATTGACGACGTAGGCGGTCGCCCCATCCGGCGTGATGGCGATGTCGAACGGCGTGTCACCGACGGGGATGGAAGGACCGGGAGTGTTCGTGGCGATGTCGATCGGGGTGACGTCGTCGGAGTCGGCGTTGACCACGTAGGCGGTGCCCCCGTCGGGAGTGATCGCGATCTCCAGTGGCGCGGCGCCAACGTGAATCGGCGTGCCAGCCGTGTTCGTCGCGACGTCGATCGGGAAGACCTGGGCCCCACCGACGTCCGCGACGTAGACCGTGGTCCCGTTCGGCGTCACGGCAAGTCCGTTCGGCTCGGTCCCAGCCGGGATCAGCGCGCCCGCCGTGTTGGTCGCCAGGGCGATCGGGACGACGCCGGATGGCCCGACGACATACGCGGTCGTGCCGTCAGGAGTGATGGCAATCCCCGTGGGCGACTCGAGGGTCGGGAACGGCGTGCCGGCCGTGTGCGTCGCCACATCGATCGGTGTGACGTTGTTCGAAAGCTCATTGGTGATGTATGCGGTGGCGCCGTTCGGGGTGATGGCGATGGCGGACGGACCGTCACCGGCGCTGATGGGAGTGCCCGGCGTGTTGGTCGCGAGGGCGATCGGCGTGACCATGTCGTCGCCGCCCGTGGGTGCGAACGCGGCGCCGGAGTCCGGGGTGATGGCCACGGCGATCGGCTCGGCCCCGGTCGGGATCGGCGCGCCGGCGGTGTTGGTGGCCGCGTTGATCGGCGTGACGCTGTTGCTTTGCGTGTTGGCGACGTACACCGTCCATGCCCGGCCTGCCGACTGGGACGCAACCGGCGACGGCAGCACGCCGACGCCCGAGGCGGCAACGAGTAGCGCACCGCCGAGCCGTCGCGCTGCTGTTCGCGCCATCGACATGCCGACCTCCCTGTTCCCAACACACAGTTCGAGTGCGCCGATGATGCCGCCCGGCCCTGAGGGTGGTGGTGGATGGTCGGCGGCCGGCGGCGCTAGACCATCAGCGAGCGAGATGGCGAGGGTGACACTGCAGACGATCGCCGACCGGCTCGGCGTCAGCCGGATGACGGTGTCCAACGCCTTCTCGCGCCCGGATCAGCTCTCCACGGAGTTGCGCCAGCGCATCCTCGACGCTGCAGCCGAGCTCGGCTACGTCGGACCTGACCCGGCGGCCCGAGCCCTCGCGCGTGGCACCACGGGCGCCGTTGGCGTGCTGCTCACCGACTCGCTGCCGTACGCCTTCACCGATGAGGTGGCCACGGGATTCCTTGCCGCCGTTGCTGATGAGCTGGCCGAGACCGGACTGGCGTTGACGCTGCTGACCTCGAACGGTGGGCGCGGCGACGTGATCCCCGCCCGCGATGTCGCCATCGACGGCGCGCTCATCTACTCGTGTCAGGCCGAGTCGGTCAGTCGCAGCTGGCTGCTCCGTCGCAAGCTCCCACTCGTCATGGTCGATCAGGATCCGGTGGCGGGAGTGCCGAGCATCAACGTCGATGACCGGGCAGGTGCGCGCGCCGCCGCCCAGCACGTCGTCGACCTCGGTCATCGCCGGGTGGCCATCGTGACCCTGGTGATCGACGGTGAGACGGGAATCCTCGCCGACCCACACGCGCCAGTGGAAGGTCACCCGACGAGACAGCGGCTGCTCGGCTGGCTCGACGTGCTCGACGCAGCAGGCATCGATCCGCCGGTCGTCCAAGCCGCCGGCAACAACGAGAACGAGGCGCACGAAGCGGCCCGTCTGGTGCTCGACTCGGTGGAGCGGCCGACGGCGATCCTGTGCTTCTCCGACGTCTTGGCGCTCGGCGTGATGCGTTGCGCCGAGGAGCTCGGTCTCGTCGTCCCCCACGATCTGTCCGTCGCCGGCTTCGATGACAGTCCGGTGGCCCGACGCGCCCGCCCGCTGCTGACCACCGTGCGCCAGGACGTGCCGGCCAAGGGCCGGCTCGCTGCGGCCGCGCTGGTGACAGCCATCGAGCAGGCCAGGAACGGCACGACCCGTCGGGCCCGGCACCAGCTCGTGCCCACGGAGCTCGTCGTGCGCGCCAGCACGGCACCGCCTCCCGTGCTGCCTGGCCGCTAGCGGCGTGGCGCGAACGTGCTATGAACGGGCCATGAGCCAGGAGTACGAGGACATCCTCTTTGCGGTCGACGATCCAGTGGCGACGATCACCCTGAACCGCCCCGAGTCGCTGAACGCGTGGACCCGGACGATGGCCCGGGAGGTACGCGACGCCGTCGGTCGCGCCGAGCGGGATCCGGCGGTGGTCGGCATCGTCATCACCGGGGCCGGAAGGGGCTTCTGTGCGGGCGCCGACATGAAGGACCTGTCGACACTGTCCAGCCGCGACCAGGACGGGGCTGCCGCCCCGTTCACCGAGCCCGACGCAGCTCCGCCCGGCGACGCCACCTGGGGTGACGACCTGCGCGGCACGTACACGTACCTGCTCTCGGTGCCGAAGCCGATCATCGCCGCGATCAACGGCCCGGTCGCCGGTATGGGCGTCCCCATCGTCCTCGCCTGCGACCTCCGGTTCATGAACGAGTCGGCCGTCCTCACGACGTCATTCGCGCAGCGCGGACTCGTCGCCGAGTGGGGGCTGTCGTGGCTGCTGACTCGGCTCGTCGGCCCGTCGCACGCCCTCGACCTGCTCTTCTCGGCCCGCCGGGTCGACGGTGCCGAGGCGTTCCGGATGGGCCTCGTCAACCGGGCGGTGCCGGGCGACGAGACCCTGACGGCCGCCCAGGACTACGTACGCGAGCTGGCCCGCGGGTCGTCGCCGGCCTCGATGGCCGTGATGAAGCGCCAGGTGTACACGGAGCTGCACGCCGGGTTGGGTGCCGCGGAGCGCCGATCCATCGAGTTGATGATCGAGAGCTTCGGCCGCCCCGACTTCAAGGAAGGTGTGGCGTCGTTCCTCGAGCGCCGGGCGCCCCAGTTCGGTCGCCTGGGCGCCGGCTGATGCACCGCTGGGACGAGGGCACCGATCTCCTCGCCCACTCGGTCATCGGCTACGCCATCGAGCGGCTGAAGACACCGAAGGACACCACGTGGGGCGCCCGCCCCTCCGACGAGCTGGCGGCCGCCCTCGACGGCGCGGTGGGCCCGGACGGCGTCGGCGGGCACCAGGCGCTGACGCTGTTCCGGGACGTGCTCATGCACGCATGCCGGCCGATGGACAGCCCACTGCACCTCGCCTACGTCGCCACTGCGCCGACACCGGCGGCCAACCTGTTCGACCTCGTCGTCAGTGCCTCGAGCATCTTCGCCGGGTTCTGGGAGAGCGGTGCCGGCGCGATCGCCGCTGAGAACCAGGCGTTGGCCTGGCTGGCCGAGCTGGCTGGCTTCCCGCCGACGGCCGGTGGATGCTTCGTCACCGGTGGCTCGGCGGCCAACCTCTCGGCGCTCGTGACCGCCCGCCACCGTGCCCGCGAGCGGTTCGACCAGCCCGCTGGACGCTGGTGGTTCGCGACGTCCGGCGAGGCTCACGCCTCCGTGCACGCTGCGGCGGAGGTGATGGACGTCGACATCGTGCTCGTGCCACCGGACGAGTTCGGACGGATGACCGGGAGCGCGCTGCGGGCGACGCTGGCGGAGACCGGCCATGACGGGTTGTTCGCCGTCGTCGCCAACTGCGGCACCACCAACGCCGGCGCCATCGACGAGCTCGACGCGGCGGCCGACGTGTGCGCCGAGCTCGGCGTGTGGCTGCACGTCGACGGGGCCTACGGCGGAGCGTCGCTCTGCGCGCCATCGACGGCGGACGCTCGGAGGGGCTTCGAGCGGGCCGACAGCTTCGGCATCGATCCGCACAAGTGGCTGTTCGCGCCGTACGACTGCGCGGCGCTGGTGTACCGCGATCCGGCGGAGGCGTCGGCCACGCACGCTCAGCACGGGACGTACCTGGACATGGTGAGCCGGGAGGAGTGGAACCCGAGCGACTTCGCGTTCCAGCTGTCTCGTCGGGCCCGCGGCTTGCCGCTGTGGTTCAGCCTGGCCACCTACGGAACCGACGCCTACACCGATGCCGTCGAGACGACGCTGTCGGTGGCGCGCGCCTTCGCCCGCGAGGTCGAGACACGAGACGGCTTCACGCTGCTGCTCGAACCCGAGCTGTCGGTCGTGCTGTTCCGCGTCGACGGCTGGGACGACGCCCGCTACGAGGCGTGGAGCACGAGCAGAGCCCGGGGCGGCGTCGCCCTGATCGTCCCGACGACGTGGCAGGGCGACACGTGCTACCGCATCTGCCTGGTCAACCCCGTCACGACGGTCGACATGCTCACCGCCCTCCTGGACGACATGCTCGCCTTCGAGTGAACTCCATCCGAGTGTTTCGCCCCATCCGAGTGTCAGAGTGCGGGAAAATCGAGGTCCAGCACTCGGATCGGCTCAAACACTCGGATGGGATCAGGTCGGTTCGTAGCCGCCGGTCGGTGTGACGCGGACCAGACCGTCGAGCTCCAGCTTCTGGAGGTGGGCGAGGACGGACCGGGCCGCCGCCTTGTGCAGCTCCTCGCGGACGTCGGCGTACAGCACGGCGACCATCGCCGGGATGTCGGTGATCCCGCTGCGCACGGCTCCCAGCACCTGCTCCTCGCGCTCGAGCCGATGGGCGATGAGCGCCTCGACGTAGCGCTGCGGTTGCATGATCGCTGGACCGTGGGTCGGCCAGTACGTGCGATCCCCGCCCCTGCCGGCGACCTTGCGCAGCGAGTCGACGTAGGCGGCCATGTCGCCGTCGGGCGGCGAGACGACCGTCGTGCTCCACCCCATGACGTGGTCACCCGGGAAGAGCACCGCCTCCTCCTCGAAGGCGAAGCACGTGTGGTTGGACGTGTGGCCCGGCGTGTGCACGGCGCGGATCGTCCAGCCCGGACCGCGCGCCGCGATGTCGCCGTCCGCCACCCTCACGTCCGGATCGAAGGCGAGGTCAAGTGCCTCTTCGACGGGTACCTCGTCGGCCGAGTCGTCGTCGGATGGCGGTGGCGGCGGGTGCGGTCCGAAGGCGATCGTCGGCGCTCCGGTCTCCTCGTGCAGCCACGCCGCCAGTGGTGAGTGGTCGCTGTGGCAGTGGGTCACGCAGATCGCGGTCACCCGCTCGCTGGCGAGTGCGGCGGCGATGGCATCACGATGGGAGTCGAGCACCGGACCCGGATCGATCACCGCAACCTCGCCCTCGCCGATGATGTACGTGCCCGTGCCCCGGTACGTGAACTTCGACGGGTTCTCGGCGATCACTCGCCGGATCATCGGTGCCACGCGGTCGACGCGCCCGTAGACGACGTCGTCGAGCGTTCCGAACTCGGGACCGCTCACGGCGCGCCGACGAGTGAACGGACGCACCCGACCACCCGGCCATGGCCGAGGATCGGCTCGGTGAGCGTGTCGGAGGCGACGGCGACGTCGAGCGAGCGCAGCGCCGCCACGGTGACCGGCGTCCGCGCGCGCCCACCACCGTCGGCGACCTTGAGGGCGACGGCCCGACCGTCGGGGAGGGCGACGACCTGCACGCCTTCGGCTCCATCCTTGGCCAGCAGCCCGGGGACGAGCCGCATCAGGCGCGTCACGTCGCGAGTCGGGCCACCGACCATCTCGGGGAACGAGCTCATGGCCCGATGGACGGGATGACCACCGACGGCGAGGGCTCGGACAGCGCACGCAAGAGCGATCAACGAGACCGTTGGAGCGGGCGCCCCGCACCCGTCGACGCCGACGTGATCCACGGGTCCGGCCGTCGTTCGCAGGTGGTCCACGATCGTGCGCTGGACGGGGTGATCGACGGCCGTGTAGCCGGACGTCGGCCACCCGTTGATGACCGCCGTGGCAAGCATGCCGGCATGCTTCCCGCTGCAGTTCTGCAGGAGCGATGCCGGCCCGACACCAGCTCGCACGGCATCTGCGTGGGCGTCGGGATCGAGCGGCAGCGTCGCCGTGTTCTCCAGATCGTCGGGGCTGAGCCCGACACCAGCGAGGATCGCCTCGACACCGGCGAGGTGCTCCGGCCGCCCGTCATGGCTGGCGCAGACGAGTGCCAGCAGCCGGTCCTCGAGCTGGAGCCCCGCCGCCACCATGGCAGCCGCCTGCAGCGGCTTGAGCGCCGAGCGCGGGTACATCACGACGTCGGGATCGCCGACCGACCACGCGACGGCGCCGTCGGGGCCGAGCGCGACGACGGCGCCGTGGTGGATGCTCTCCACGACGCCGCTGCGTTCGGTCACGGCGATCGGCGCGAACGCGTCGGCGATCACCGGCGCGCTTTCCTGATCTTCGTCCACCGCTTGAAGACACGGTGATGGCGCACATCCGTCAGGTCGCTCTTGATGACCTGGTGCCGAGCGCCCCACTCGCTGCTGAGGGCCTGGATCATCGCCGCCGCCGGCAACGCGAGGACGGCACCGACACCGCCGAGCACGGCCGCGCCGGCCAGCGCCGCGCCGAACGCCAGGGCAGGGTGCAGCTGCATCGTGCGGGCGGTGATGCGCGGCGAGAACAGGTAGTTCTCGATCTGCTGGTACACGACGATGGCGATCAGCACGATCGCCGCGTCGACGGGCGATTCGAGGAACGCCAGCAGCACCGGCAACACACCCGCCAGATACGTGCCGACGACCGGGAGGAACTGGCTGATGATGCCGACCCACAGGGCGAGTGCCACGGGCGCGGGCGTACCGACTGCCTGGAAGACGATCCAGTGGAAGATGGCCGACAGCAACGCCAGGAGTGCCCGCGAGTAGAGGTAGCCGCCGGTCTTGTTCCCGGCCAGCTCCCACGTGGCGAGGATGCGTTCCTGGCGGGCCGGCGTGAACCGGCTGCAGATGGCGCGGCGCAACTTCGGACCGTCGGCGACGAGGTAGAAGGTGAACAGCATGACGGAGAAGAACTGCAGCACGAAGCCGAGCGCGGCGACCGACAAGCTCACGACGTTGTCCTGCTGGTCGCGGATGAACTGCTGCACCGGACCGTTGGGGTCGTTGAAGTCGTCGATCACCTCCTGGGCGTTGAGGTTCGTGCCGAACGTGTCGTTGATGGCATCGACGGTGTCCCTGATGTAGGTCTCGGAATCCTGCAACAGGTCGGCGATCTGCGTTCCGACGAGCGCGCCGATGGCAACGACGAAGACGAGGAATATCGCGGCGACGCCGAAAAGGATGAGCGCCGTCGCCGTCCCTCGCCGCCACCCCCTCCGCGCGAGGCGGTTCACGCCGGGCTCGATGGCGAGCGACAGGAACACCGAGACGACGAGCAGCACGAACAGGCCGTAGAGCTGACCCCAGACGTAACGGATGGCGAGGGAGACGAGGAACCCGCCCCAGAACACGACGACGGCTGGGACGACCCACGGCGGGAAGCGTTGGCTCCCGACTGCCGGTGGTGTCGGGTCCGTTTCGGACTCGGGCTGAGCAGGCGTCGGTATCGGCTCGACGTGACCCGTCGGCTCGCCTGACACGTTCGGAGCGTACCGAGGCGGGTTGTTCAGGCGGCGTCTCCGTCGACTCTGGCGACACCGGCGCGGGCGAGCTCGGGTGCCAGCTCACCGCGATCGGTCGTGGCGACGACATCGAGCTCGAGCCAGCCCGCCATCGAGTGCAGTTC
Organism: uncultured Acidimicrobiia bacterium; assembly: GCA_963774635.1. Taxonomy (GTDB): domain Bacteria; phylum Actinomycetota; class Acidimicrobiia; order Acidimicrobiales; family Ilumatobacteraceae; genus JALZMG01. The sequence goes on along the minus strand of CAVZFS010000016.1, from coordinate 35,813 downwards.
CTCGGCCAGCTCGTGTCCCACCTCGGCGAGCGGAACGCCGAGCTCGGCGTACGCACCCTGGACGCGCAGCACGCCGTTGGCCCGGTCGGCCTTGAGATCGATGCGACCGACGAGCTGGCCGTCGAGGAGGAACGGCAACACGTAGTAGCCGTAGACCCGCTTGGGCGGCGGGGTGTAGATCTCGATGCGGTAGTGGAAGTCGAACAGCCGCTCCGTGCGATCGCGCTTCCACACCAGTGAGTCGAACGGGCTGAGCAGTGCCCGGCCACGGATGCGCCTCGGCACGGTGGCCTCGGCGTGGACGAAGGCCGGTCGGTTCCACCCCTCGACGACGGCGCTCCGCAGGCGACCGTCCTCGACGAGCTCGGCGACCAACGGCTTGCACGCCTGCGCGCCCTGGCGGTGGTAGTCGGCGAGATCCTCGAGCGTCGCCACGCCGAGCGCCCGCCCCGCCATGTCGAGCAACGCCTTGCGGCCCTCGACTTCCGTCGGCGTCGGGGCCTTCAGGACCGCCGCCGGCAGCAGACGCTCGGGCAGGTCATAGAGCCGCGCGAAGTCGCTGCGCCGGCGGCGGGCCACGACGCGCCCGCGCAGGAACAGCTCCTCGAGCGCGATCTTGCCGTCATCCCAGTCCCACCACGGACCCTTCGGCCCGACCCGCTCCTCGAGGTCGGCGGCGGTGAGAGGGGCATCACGGCGGATCCGCTCGAAGACGTCCTCGATGAACGTCGGACGATCGCGGCCCAGTCGGGCCACGGCCTGCCAGTGATGCGGCTGCTCCATTCGCCAGCGATACAGCGGGTGGTGTGCGCTCGGCACGATGGCCGCCATGTGAGCCCAGTACTCGAACAGCTCGCCGGCTTCGAGCGCGTCCGGCAGCAGGTTGCGCGGATGTGGGCCGAGTCGGGCGAAGAGGGGCAGCTCTTGACTGCGCACGAGCACGTTGACGGAGTCGATCTGGATGACGCCGATGCGATCGAACACCCTCCGCACGTGGCGACGGTCGACCCGTCCGGTCGGGCGCGGGTCGGTGAAGCCCTGTGCGGCGACGGCCATTCGCCGCGCCTGGTCGGCCGTCAGCGTGACGGGCTTGCCGCTCACTTCGCTCGCTCGTGCGCGAGTCGCGCCCGCCGGATGCAGAAGTCCTCGACCGCCTCGAGCAGGCGCCCGGTGTCGTCGTCGGAGACGTCCATCGTCAGCGCCAGATAGCCGCGTGGAGCGAGATAGAAGCCGGCCTCGAGCAGATCGTGGAACAGCAGCTGGCGCCACCGGGGGTCGGCGTCGCCGAGATCGGCCGGCGACCGGACGGGGCCGGGCACGGGATGGATGTTCATCAGCGAACCCCAGCCGGTCGCCGTGAGGGGCAGTGGCGACGACTCGAACCGCGCGTTGAGCCCGGTCCGCAGGCGGTCGCCGCGCTCGTTGACCGCAGACAGTCCAGCAGCGTCGATCAGCGATTCATGCACGGCAGCTCCGACAGCCATCGTGAACGCATTGTTGTTGAACGTTCCCCCGTGCATCAGTGCGTTCGCGCTCGCGGGGTCGTACGCCGCCATCAGCTCGCGGCGGCCGCCGAAGGCACCGAAGGACAGGCCGCCGGCGAGGTACTTGCCGAGCGTCGTGAGATCCGGCGCCAGTCCGAGCAGCTCCTGAGCTCCCCCGAAGGCGAGGCGCGACGTCATGACTTCATCGAAGACGAGGACAGCGCCATGTCGACTGGTGAGGCTGCGCAGCGTGGCGAGGAAGGCGGGATCGCCGGGGATGCAGCCGCCGGAGCCGAGCATCGGCTCGACCAGCACGGCGGCGATCCGGTCGCCGTGGTCCGCAAACGCTTCGGCGACGGCGGCCTCGTCGTTGTACGGCAGGACGATCCAGTCGAACGGCAGCTGCAGCGGCTCGCCGCCAGGCCCGAAGTAGAGCGGGCCCCCGTGGTAGCCGTGCGCGAAGACGACGATGCGCGCTCGACCCGTGGCGTAGCGCGCCGTGAGGAGCGCCATGATGTTGGCCTCGCTGCCCGAGTTCGTGAAGCGGACCTGCTCGATCGACGGGAACCGTGCGACGACGGCTTCGGCGAACGCGGCCTCCGGCTCGCTCATCGCGCCGTACGACCAGCCGCGGTCGAGGACACCGCGGATCGTGCCGGCGACGAGTTCCCCACGCCCGAGCAGCCCCGCTGAGTAGTCACCGAGGAGGTCGACGTAGTGATGCCCGTCGGCGTCGTGAAGGATCGCGCCGTCGGCGCCGACCACGCGGAAGGCGAACGGCTCGATGTGCAACACGGAGCGCGTGTTTCCGCCGGGAAGCACCTTGGCAGCACGCTCGGCCAGCTGCCGGCTGCACGGATGGGCGTCGATGTAGCGCTGGCGGGCCGCCGCAAGCTCGGCGTCGAGCCCTTCGGTCATACGGTCGGCCAGAGGTTGAGCGTCGAGCGCATGCCGCCGTCTGCGGCGATCACCTCACCGGTGATCGCGCGAGACGCATCGGAGGCGAGGAAGACGACGGTGTCGGCGACTTCCTCCGCCGTCGACAACCGGCGCGTCGGGATCACTCCGAGAACTGCGTCGGCGACGCCTGGTTTGGCGAGGTTCTCGCGCCACATGTCCGTCTGGACGACGCCGGGCGCGACGCTGTTGGCGCGGATGCCTCGCGGGCCGTACTCCATCGCCAACGCGCGCGTCATCCCGTCGAGGGCGGCCTTGCTCGCCGCGTACAAAGCACGCCGCGGCGCGCCACGCAGGCCGCTGATCGAGCTGATCGAGATGATCGAGCCCGAGCCGGCAGCGAGCATCGGTGGGATGACCGCCGCACTGGCGAGCAGGACGGACCGGACGTTGGCGTTCCAGACGTTGTCGAGGTCCTCGATGGTGAGCGCCTCGGTGTCCTTGCGCATGATGATGCCGGCGTTGTTGACGAGCACGTCGATGCGCCCGCCGAACGCCTCGAGGGCCGCGGCGACGGCGGAGCCGGGCCCGTCGGGCGTGGCGAGGTCGGCGGGGACGACGACCGGTTCGTTGGCGAGGGTGGCGGCCGTCTCCTCGAGCTGGTCGACTGAGCGGGCGACAAGCGCGACGCGGGCTCCGGCCGCATCGAGCGCCCGGGCGATCGCCGCCCCGATCCCCCGCCCGGCTCCGGTGACGATGGCCGTGCGACCGTCGAGCACCGTCAGTCCGATTCGGTGATCGTGACGGAGTTGATGACGACGTCCTGAACGGGCTTGTCGCCGGCGCCGGTCTTGACGCCCTGCATCTGGTCGAGGACGTCGAGGCCCTTCACGATCTGGCCGAACAGGCTGTACTGCGGCGGCAGGCGGACACCGTCGGCGCCGGAGATGAGGAAGAACTGGCTGCCGTTCGTGTTCGGACCGGCGTTGGCCATGGCGACCGAACCGATCTGGTACTGGCCGGCCTTCGGCAGCTCGTCGGCGAACTTGTAGCCGGGGCCGCCCCGACCAGTGCCGGTGGGGTCGCCGCCCTGACACATGAAGCCGCTGATGATGCGATGGAAGATGACGCCGTCGTAGTAGTGGTGAGCGGCGAGGAACACGAAGTTGTTGACGGTCTGCGGCGCCTTGAGCGCATCGAGGGCGATGACGATCTCGCCGAGCGAGGTGTCGAGCGTCGCCGTGTAGCGCTTCTGCGGATCGATGCCCAGCTCGGGCGGCGACGAGAATTGCTGCTTGCGGGGCGCGGACCCGTCCAGGGGTGGGAACTCAGCCATGGCGGCGCACCCTAACGGTCCATTGATCGAGCGAGCCCCTCGAGCGGGGCTCGCAGTGCCGGCACGCCGCGGCGACACCGGCCGGGGCGGCCTGCGGATTTGTGTCACCGTTTCTGCGGTCGTCCGCGGCAACGGTGACACAAACACCGGAGACGGTCCTCTTCACGGGCGCTCGCTCGAAGCGCCGGCGAGGTTGTCGAGGTGGCGGTCCGAACCGCGGACCCGTGCCTGGGCGGACTCAGCGGCCAGGTTCTCGAGGTGGCGGTCCGAACCGCGGACCCGTGCCTGGGCGATCTCGGCGGCCCGGATCTCGAGGTGGCGATCGGCGCCGTGCGCCTGGGCGACGCGGGCGGCCACCACGGCGTCGCGGTGGTCGATGGCGGTGATGCTGCCGCGCTCGGCGATCGATTGCACGCTCTCGATGCGGGTCGGCGTGCTGCCGGACGTGAGAACCGCCACGGTGAGCGCCGTCGCGGCGGTGACTCCAGCGACGGTCGCTACCCAGCCCACAACACCGCGGCGTGAGGACTTGGTTGGAAGAACCGGGACCGGCTCCGTTGCTTCGGGGACCTGCAGGTGATCGGTCGTGACTGCCATGACGGCTCCTTCGTGTCTGCTGCTCCTGGCAGCGGTTGGTGTGACATGAGGAGCGTGAATCGGTGCCGTGGCGGGGCCGCACCGATGGTGTGGCAGTTCTGTGGCAGCCGACGCAGCCCTGCTCAGGCCTCGGCTCGACGCGGGCTGGCGATCGCGATGTGCCAGGTCGGTGCGTTGAGCGAGAAGCGACTCCACCGCCTCCTCGACACCCGCTTCTCCGGCCTGCCCGACCAGCTCGCCGCCGACGCCGACCGCGGTGGCAGCGGGCTCGTGTCCCTCCACAAGGCGGTCCTCGGTCTCGGCGCCGAGAATCGCCTGCTGGCCGCTCCCGCCTCCATCCACGGCGGCGACTCGTCGGCCGGGCAGGAGGACGCGCAAGCCCTGACCGGGCTGGCCCACGACAAGCTCGGACGGCTGCTCGACAACGTCGAGCTCATCCTTGCCAGCGAGCTCATCGCCGTCCGCCAGGCGGTCGAGCTCGGCGCTGTCGTCCTTCCGCCAGCGCTGCGCCCACTCGACGACGTCGCGACCGTCGTCCCGTTCGTCGATCGCGATCGCTCGCTGGCGCCCGACATCGAGGTGGCGCGCGCCTGGTTACGCGAGCGACTTGCCGAGCTGGGTTAGGTGAATCGCCTGGTTGGCGACCGTGGCCCCAACTCGACGTCAGCTGACTTACAACTCGGTGGCGAACTTCCGGTTGGACGCCTTCAGTCGATCGTCGGTGCCGAAGTAGGCGTGACGGCTCATGTCGGCACTGAAGCGGCTGGCCGGTGGAGTCCGCCCGAGCGCTTCAGCGACGCTGCGGATGTGGTGCGGCGCGGCGCCGCAGCACACGCCGAAGTACGTCACACCAACGTCAGCAGCAGCCGTCGTGAAGGCCGCCAGCTCATAGCGGTTGCACGTGAAGGGGTCGAGCGCCGTCGGGAACGGACGCCCGTCCGGGATCAGGTCGCATCCGGGATCGGTGAGTGACTGGAACGTGGGTTCCGCCTCCGTCGTGCGATACGGCACGGGGAGTGCGGCGATGTGCCCGTCGCACGCCTCGCGAACGTCCTCCAGCAGCGGCAGCATCGTGCGCGGTCCACGGATGCAGTTCAGCCCCACAACGTCGGCACCGGCCTCCTCGATGCGCCGGCACGCCTCGCCGACGGCCCACCCCTCGCGGGTCTCGGGGTGGCGGTGGATGGCCATCGTGATGACGGCATCGAGGCCTGCTGCCTTGATCGCCGCCGAGCGCGACCAATGCCTCCTGTGCATACGAGAACGTCTCGCCGATGACGAGATCGACGCCCGCCTCAGCAGCCCAGCCGACCTGCTCGTCGAACATGGCGCGGGCTCGCCGCTGCGACTCGGCGTCGTCGGGCTCGAAGATGTTCGTGTTGCAGATGTTGCCGGCGAACAGCGAACCGTGCTCCGCGGCCACGCCGCCGGCGATCTGCAACGCCTGCCGGTTGATCGCCTCGAGGTCGTCCTCGCGGCCGATCAGCGCCAGCTTCTCGCGGTGGGCGTAGTACGTGAACGCCTCCACGACGTCAGAACCGGCGTGGACGAACTCGCGGTGTAGCTGGGCGACGAGCGCCGGCTCCTCGAGCACGACCTCCGGCACGAACGCGCCGGCCTGCAGGTAGCCCCGCCGCTCGAACTCGAACAGATAACCCTCGGCGCAGATGACGGGTCCGTCGCCGAGCCGATCGAGGAGCCGGCCCATCATCAGGTCGTGAAGCAGTAGGAGTCGCTGGAGGCGTCGCCGCCCTGCAGACGGGTCTGGTGCACCACATATGCCAGCTGCTCGGGCGGAGCCGCCATTGCGTCACCTGGAGTCCGGTAGAAGGTCGGGTCAATCATGTGCACGCCTCCGGATCAGTCGCTTGCACGACGATGCAGTATGGGCCGCGGCCCGTTCGCATACCAAGCAGGTGTTCCGGCGTCCATGCTTTACGCGTCGACATAGGTGACTCCCCACTGGGGCGGGCCGATCGCCTGCACGAGCACCTTGGTCCCCGGTTGCGCGTCGGCTGAAGCTTCCGATGTGTGGCCGACCGCCGTCGTAGGTCAGGATCCACCCGGACTCGGGCGTCGGACACTCGATGGTGACCATGAACTCGCCCTCGTCGGGCAGGTGCTGGCGCACCTGGACGCCGCCGCCGGACAGCACCTGCAGCACCTCGTCGAGGCCCCCGCCGCCGGTCGCCGAGTTGACATGGAAGTGGTCGAAGCGCGTGTAGTCGACGCCTGGCGCGATGACGAAGAGCTGCGGATACGTGACGCCGTTGGTGGCGTCGAACGTGCTCAGCTCGCCGCCGCCCGTGCACCTGCGGGCGCTCGCCCGGCGGCCGCGATGACCTCCAGGAGCCGCTCCCGCGGCAGCAGGAAGTGCTGTACCACGGAGGCGGCCTCGTCGTCCGTGAGCGTGGGCTGCGCCAGCAGCTCCTGGACCGCGTCAGGCGCCGCTCCCAGTCGAGCGGCCAGAGCCCAAACCCGATGGGGTGCAGCGTCTCGTTGATCTCCCCCAGTCGGTGACCGCCGAGCACGCCCGCTGACGAACTCCAGTCGAACGCCTCCCGCCGAGCCCTCATCCATTGGACACCCCCTTCTCAGTTGCGAGCGTTGTAGTCGACGATCAGGGCGTCCGCTTGCTGCGCCGCGGCATCAAGCGTTGGAGCCACATCGGCGCCACCGAAGATGGCGGCCACAGCGCTGGCCGTGGCCGTCCGGACCTGGCGCATCGGTCCGAGCACCGGTCCGAGCGCCGTCGGGTCATCCGCAGGAGCGGCCTTGAGTGAGTCGTAGGCGACCTCGAAACGGGGATCGCTGACATACATCGACTTGATCGGGTCGAGCTCGAGAGCGTCCTCGCGCACGGGCACGTAGCCCGTCGCCGCCGCCCACGTCGATTGCGACTGCGCTTCGATCAGGAACTGGATGTAGTCCCACGTTGCGGCGGCGGCCGCATCGCCCTTGTCGGCGACGATGTAGAGCGATCCCCCGCCGACGAGCGTCAGCGGGTTGCCGCCCGGACCCGGCATCGCCCCGATGCCGAGCTGGTCGCTGGTGATGCCAGGGATCAGCCCGCCGTTCAACGCGTTGATCACAACTCCGATGGCGCCCGACGAGGCGATCGCCATCGCTGCCGGCTGCGCCTGATCGGCCAGCTTGAGCAGCTGATCCGCGCTTTGGGGGTTGTCGCCGACCGTCATGGCCAGCCCGTCGGTGATCAGGCCTTGCACCGCGGTCAACAGCTCGACGCCCGCCGGACCGTTGAAGAGCACTCGCGTCGCCGGCGCCACCCGCCCGTTGCCGTTGTCGGCATAGGGCTGCCCGGCCTTGGCGAACCACTGCTCGAGGAACCACGCGCCGCCTGAGTCGACGCCCGAGTCGAGGGCGATGCCGTACGTCGCGGCGCCGGAGTCGACGATCGCCTGCGAGGCCACTCGGAGGTCCTCGAGCGAGACGGGTGGGCTGGCGACATCCAGGCCGGCGGTTTCGAACATCACCTTGTTGAAGAACAGGACGGGCGTGCTGACGTTGAACGGCATCGACCATTGCACGCCCTCGGTCTCGTACGCGTCGAGCGCTCCGGGCAGGAACTCCGACGTGTCGTAGCCGCTCGCCTCGATGCACGCTCCGACCGGGATCACGGTCCGACTGTCAGCCATCTGCTGCACGACGTACTCCGGCAAGAGGACGAGATTCGGGCGGTCACTCTGGCTGCTCTGCACGTACTTGTCGATCGTCTCCTTCGTGCCGACCTGGTTCTGCAACGTCACCCGCACCTTGTCCTGGCTGGCGTTGTACTCGTCCGTCAGCGCCTGGAGATGTCCCTCCACCTCGGTCTGCAGGCCGAACCAGAACGTCAGCTCGATCGGTTCGGCGGCGTCGGCGTGCGCGTCCACCGGGCACGCTGGCAACGAAGCGAGCGGCGTGCTCGTCGTCGTGGGACCGATGGTCGTGGTCGTCGTCTCCCCAGGCACCGTCGAGACCGGGACGGTGGTCGTCGTCGTGGCGAGCGGTGGATTGCCGGCGTTGAGGATCGACTCTCCCGAACTGCAGGCGGCAAGGAGCAGGCAGCCGGCCAGGGTCAGGAGCCTGCTCATCCCTTGACGGCTCCCGACGTGAGACCGCGCAGCAGCTGACGCTGGAAGATCAAGAGGGCAATGACGATCGGGATGGCGGCGATCATCACGCCGGCCATCACGAGGTTCGGTCGATCCAGGCTCGATGTGGCGAGCTGCTTGAGCCCGCTCTGCACCGTGTACATGTCCGACTCAGTCGTGATGAGGTTGGGCCACAGGTACTGGCCATAGGCGCCGAGGAAGAACAGGAGGGCCATCGCACCGAGCGTGGGTCTCACGAGGGGTACCGCGACATGCCGCAGGAAGCCGACGTGGCCGACACCGTCGATCGACGCCGCGTCGCGCAGGTCGCGGGGCAGCGTGAGGAAGGTCTGGCGGAGCAGGAACGTCCCGAACGCAGTCGCCAGGAACGGCACGGTCAAGCCGGCGTAGCTGTTCAACCACCCCAGGGAATCAATGGACTTGCGGTTGACGACCAGTGTCGCCTCGACCGGGACCAGCAACGTGGCGAGGAACAGCACGAACAGCAAGTTGCGCCCGGGGAACTCCAAGAAAGCGAACGCGTAAGCCGAGAGCACCGAGGTCAGCAGCTGACCCGCCGTGATCACGGTCGACACGATCAGTGAGTTCAGGAGGAACCGTCCGAGCTGACCCTCTGTCCACGCGTCGCGGAAGACGTCGAGCGTCACCGATTCCGGGACGAGGGGGTGCACGAGGACCTTGTTGCCTGGCTTGAGCGCGGCCACCAGCGTCGTGTACACGGGAAAGAGGATCAGCGCGGAGATGACGACGAGCAGGCCGTATCGGCCGACGGCCCGCCATCCGCTCGGGCTGTCGTACGTGGTGGTCGCGTCAACGGTCATGGTGATGTCAGCGTCATGCGTAGTGAATTCGTCGGCCGATGCCGATCAGCTGGAGGACCGACAACACGAGAAGCACGAGGAACAGCAGGACGGCCACGGCCGCCTGCAGGCCGAGGTTGTTGTTGATGATCGAGTTTGTGCCGTACGTCAGGTAGGTCAGCGTCGTGGTCGGGTTCTCCGGCTGAGGACCGCCGCCGGTCAGTAGGTCGATCTCGCCATAGGCCTGGAAGGCTCGGGTGCTCAGCACGATGATGACGAACAGCAGCGTCGGCGCCAGCAGCGGCAGCGTGACGCTCCAGAACCGGCGGATGCCCCCGGCCCCGTCGACGACGGCCGCCTCGTGGAGGTCACGGGGGATGCCCTGAAGGCCAGCCGTGATGAGGATGAACGTGAACCCGAGGCCGGCCCACACGCTGGAGAGGGCGACTGACACCAGTGCCGTGTCGGGGTCACGCAGCAGCCCAGGCGACTTGATGACGGGGAACAGGTCGCTGATCCAGGAGACGTTGGCCAACACCCCGATCGAAGGCTCGAGGAGGAACAGCCACATCAGGGTGGCGACGGCGACCGAGGTGGCGATCGTCGACGAGAAGATGGCCCGGAAGATCCCGATGCCGCGCAGGTACTTGTCGGCCAACACGGCGAGGCCGATGCCGAGGACGATGCCGAGGGGCATGGTGATCAGCGCGAACTTCACCGTGACCCAGATGGCGTCCTGGAACTCGGGGCTCCTGGCCACGTCGACGTATTGATCCCACCCGTTGGACTGGCAGTTGTTCCCCTGAGCGTCGCAGCGCGTCTGGCCGAGCCAGACGGCCCGCCCGAGCGGGTAGAGCACGAACGCGATCAGGATCACCAGCGACGGGCCGAGCATCCAGACCGCCGTCGGCACATCGCGCCAGCGAGACACGGTCGACCGCCGGCTGGGCACGTTCGCAATGTAGGCCATTCGCCCGTCTGTGGCCGGGCCGCCGGAAGGCCGACCAGTACCATGCCGACCCGTGACCGGCGGGGCGAGCACCACGTGAAGCGGGTCGTCGCGGCCGCGGCCGGCGGTCTCGGTCTTGGCTTCGTGGTGGTGACCGCCGGGCGCCGCGTCAGCAAGCTCATGTCCTGGCGCTCGCGGCGGGTGTGGAGGATGACCGCTCGCAACTCGACCCGGTTCGCCGCGACGAAGGCGCGCCAGCTCGTGACGCCGGCCGAACGCCGCGCCGAGCTCGACGCCCAGTTCGCCATCCGCACCGCCGAGGACGTCGCCAAGGAGCTCGGCGAGATGAAGGGCGTACTGATGAAGCTCGGCCAACTGGTCAGCTTCATCGCCGAGGGGCTGCCCGACGAGGCGCAGGCGGCGCTGGCCACGCTGCAGGCCGATGCCGCCCCGATGGCGCCAACTTTGGCCGCCGGCGTCGTGCGCGATGAGCTCGGTGCCGACCCGGAGGACGTCTTCGCCCGCTGGGAGGACCTGCCGGTGGCCTCGGCGAGCATCGGCCAGGTCCACCGAGCCACCACGCGGGAGGGCCGCCAGGTCGCCGTCAAGGTGCAGTTCCCGGGCGTCGGCGAGGCGATCGAGGAAGACCTCGACGGCGCCGAGGTGATGTACACCGTCTTCTCCGCCTTGGCGCTCAACGGGCTGGACGCCCGTGGGTTCGTCGACGAGCTACGGGCCCGGATGCGCGAGGAGCTGGACTACCGCCTCGAGGCCCGCAACGTGGCCGAGTTCGGGCGCCACTTCACCGGCCACCCGTGGGTGCGCATCCCCGAGCTGCTGCCCGAGTTGTCGACCGAGCGGGTGCTGACCACCGAGTGGACCGAGGGCATGTCCTGGGAGCAGTTCGCCGCGACGGCGTCGCGAGAGACCAAGCAGCGCGTCGGCGAGGTGATCTGGCGCTTCGGGCAGCACTCGATCCAGCGCCTCGGCGCGTTCAACGGCGACCCGCACCCCGGCAACTACCGCTTCCACCACGACGGCAGCGTGACGTTCCTCGACTTCGGCCTCGTCAAGCGCTGGGAGCCCGGTGAGTGGCAGCGCCTGGAGCCGAGCCTCGACGCGATCGTCGTTCACCGCGACCCGGAGATGCTCGTCGGCGCCATGGAGGCGGCCGGCTTCCTCGCCGAGGGGCACGGCCTCGACCCGCTGTCGGTGTACGACTACGTCTCCAGCCCGTACCGGCCGTACCTCGTCGACCACTTCACCTTCACCCGCGATTGGATGCGCGAGACGCTGGCCCGCATCTTCGACCTCGGCGGGCCGCACGCCGACGTGATCTCCAAGCTCAACATGCCGCCCAGCTTCGTGATCCTCGACCGGGTCGTGTGGGGGGTCAGCGCGATCCTCGGCAAGCTCGAGGTCAGCGGACCGTGGCGCGACATGATCCTCGAGTACCGCATCGGTGCGCCTCCAGCCACTCAACTCGGCGCCGACGAGGCGGCATGGCGCGTCAGCGCCGGACGTTGACAGCGCGTCAGCGCCGGACGTTGAGCGGCGGGACCACGGGCAAGGACCCGCCGATCCACTCGACCTTGGCCGGTGGCGGCCAACCACCGTCTCGGCCGTACGCCCACCACTCGAACGGGTTGAGGTAGTACCCGCACGTCTCGGCGACGCGGAACAGCGATGCGCCGCGGTGACGGTTGACGACCCAGATCAGTGCGCCGGCGAGGCCGCCGACGAGCGTCCAGCTGACGTACAGGATCGGGTACAGCGGCCCGAACCAGCGTCCCTGCCAGACGTGGACGTCTTCGTGAATCGTGATCAGCCGCTGGCGGCGGGGTGACACACGTACCGTGGCGCCGGCGTTGTTGATGGTGTTGCCGACCGTGATGACGAAACCGGGCCGCACGCGGAAGCCGCCGGTGTAGACGTGCCGGTTGGCTCGCCCGCTGAGCCGCGCGACGTAGCCGCCCCGGCCGGGCCGCAACCACGCGACGACGTGCGCCACCAGGGCACCCGCGGTCATCGGCGCAGCCCACGTGGAGTCGAGCACGAACGCCAGCACGCCGGTGGGCGTCGTCCAACGGTACGTGCCGCGGGCCCCGGAGATGAGACCGTTGGCAGCGCCGACGACCGCGGCCGGCCAGCCGAGACCAAGGAACGACCAGCACGCGCCACCGAGCACGCCGCCAGCGGCGGCAACGAGCAGTGCTTCGGCGACGCGGCCGGCTAGTTCTGGCGCAGCAGAGCCAGCAGGCGCAGGATTTCCAGGTACAGCCACACCAGCGTGACGAGCAGCCCGACGGCGCCGACCCACTCGTAGTCCTTCGCCAGGCCCATGCGTGCGCCCCGCTCGATGAAGTCGAAATCGAGGGCGAGGTTGAACGCCGCCAACCCGCACACGAAGACGCTGAAGAGGATCCCGAAGAGACTCGGCTCGTTGAAGAACGCGATGTCGGCGCCGAAGAGGCTGAACACGAACGTGGCGAGGTAGAGCAGCATCACGCCGAGCGTGGCGGTGATCACGATGCGCCGGAAGCGGTCGGTGACCTTGATGATCCTCGTCCGGTACAGCACCAGCATCACCAGGAACACAGCCAACGTCGCGGCGACCGCCTGGACGACGATGCCGTCCCATTGCTCGTTGAAGACCTTGGAGATGGATCCGAGGAAGAAGCCTTCAGCGAGGGCATAGATCGGTCCGAGGACCTTGGCCCATGTCGGCTTGAAGTACAGGGCAATGACGGCGCCGAAGCCGACGATGACGCCGACCAGCGCCAGCGACGGGAACTTGATATCGCCTTCCGGGCTGGCCTCCGTCGCCGTCCATCCGAACACCGCAGTCACCAGCAGCAAGACGAAGAGGACGGCCGTCGCGGTGATCGTGCCCCGCACCGTCATCATCCCGGGGCGCCACGGCGTGACCGGGCCGTCGTCGATCCGCGGTCCGGGAGCCGACGGCGGGGCCCAGACCTCGCCGCCGGGGCTCGGCGGCGTCGGCGCCGCCCATCCGGCTCGGTCCGCCTCCAGCTTCTTCTCGTTCAGCAGCGGGTTCGGCACTCGGCACTCCCTTTCGAGGACGGCGCGATCGCCGCCCGCGCAAAATCTATCCGCCGCGGCGCTTGCGCTGGCGAGCGTCTCGACATCGCAACAGTTGATGCCTCCGCTCACGGCATCTCGAATCGTGATGGACCGTTGACGAGCAGCCACTTCCCGAGCCGGTGGACGGTCTTGACCGCGTCGGTATCGTGAGGCCATTCCCCGCCCGAGCGGGTGCATCGCCCGATTACACCGGCCCCGGGCACGGGACGGTACAAAGGAGCCGTTGGTGGCCAAGGATCGCGTCGAGCGCGATGACGAGGACCTTGTACGTCTGTACCTGACCGACATCGGGCAGTACACGCTGTTGACCAAGGACGACGAAGTCCGTTTGGCCAAGGCGATCGAGGCGGGCAAGGAGGCGATCGAGAGCCTCGACGCCGGCGGCAAGGAGGTCACGGCGGCCCGCAAGCGTGAGTTGCGGCGCACGGCGCGACACGGCGAGGAGGCCGAGCGCCAGTTCGTGCAGTCGAACCTGCGTCTCGTCGTGTCGATCGCCAAGAAGTACCAGGCGTCGGGGCTGCCCCTGCTCGACTTGATCCAGGAGGGCAACCTCGGGCTGATGCACGCCGTCGAGAAGTTCGACTGGCGCAAGGGCTTCAAGTTCTCGACGTACGCGACGTGGTGGATCCGCCAGGCGATCACCCGCGGGATCGCCAACACGGGACGCACCATCCGCCTGCCGGTCCACGCCGGCGACACCTTGGCCCGGCTGCAGAAGGCCCGGTCCCGGTTGGAGCTCAAGTACGGGCGCCCGGCGACGCTGGCCGAGCTGGCTCGCGAGGTCGAGATGCCCGAGGACAAGGTGACGGAGGCGTTGCGGTTCGCCGCCGAGCCGCTGTCGCTGTCGGAGCCGCTGCGGGAGGACGGCGATGCCGAGCTCGGCGACGTCGTCGAGGACCGTTCGGCCGAGAGCCCGTTCGAGGTGGCGGCAACCGCGTTGCTGCCCGACGAGATCGCCCGCCTGCTCGCTCCGCTCGACGAGCGGGAGCGGGAGATCCTCAAGCTCCGCTTCGGCCTCGATCGCGGTGAGCCCCGGACGCTCGAAGAGGTCGGCGAGCACTTCAACCTGACCCGAGAGCGGATCCGCCAGATCGAAGCCCGGGCGATGAGCAAGCTGCGCCACCCCTCCAGCGACACCGGCGCCCGCGACCTCCTCGCGGTCTGACACTCGCTCCCTCGCACATCTGGGTGGCCTGAGCCTCATCCGGTCTTCTGGGTGGTCCTGGTCTCGAATTCGAGACTGACACCACCCAGATGGGAACCGCGGCGGCGTCACAGCTCGCCTCGTGACACCATGCCACGATGATCGAAGTGCGGGCCACGGCGCCCGAGGAGTTGAGAGCGGCAGCTCGAGCGGTCTCGCTTGCGCTGTTGCAGGCGCCGCACGACGACGCCAGCTGGGAGAAGTCCGAGCCGAGCTGGAGGGACTGCGACTCGCTGTCGGCCTGGGACGGCGAGCGGTGCGTTGGTCATGCCGCGGGCTACCGCGTCCAGACGGTGGTGCCGGGAGGGACCGGGGTGCCCACGTCCGCGGTCACCCGCGTCGGCGTGCTCTCGACCCATCGCCGCCTGGGCGTCGGCCGCCGGTTGATGACGCAGCTGCTGGACGAAGCTCGAAGGCGCGGTCAGGTGCTGGCGTCGCTGCGAGCCAGCGAAGCGGTGATCTATTCCCGCTACGGGTTCGGCGTCGCCGGTGAGGCGTGTGAGATCACGCTCGACCCTCGTGCCGCACGTCCGATCTTGGCGGCCGACCGGACGGGATCGGTCCGCCTCCTCGCCCCGGATGAGATCATGGACGTGGTGCCGCCGCTGTACGACCGCGTCGCCACCGCGCCGGGCGTGATCAGCCGTCCCGAGTGGATGTGGCGGCGCTACTACGAGCAAGCGCTCGAGCTCGGCGGCGACGCCGAACTGGTCGCCGTGCACAGCGACGCCGACGGCGTCGACGACGGCTTCGTCCACTACGGCGTGAAGTGGAAGGCCGAGCCACCTCTCGAGCCTCGTGGCCAGGGAGCGGTTTCCGACCTGTTCGGAGCCTCGCCCGCCGTCGAGTTGGCGCTGTGGTCGTACCTGTGCGACGTCGATCTCGTACGGACGTGGTCGGCGGAGGAACGCCCCGTCGACGAGCTCATCCGGCTCGCCGTGGCGGACGCTCGAGCGCACCAGATGCGGGCGGTGTGGGACGAGCAGTGGCTGCGCGTGCTCGACGTCGACGCCGCGCTCAGGGCACGGACCTACGGCGAGGCCGCCGACGGCATCACGATCGCCGTGACCGACGAGGCGTTCGAGGAGAACCGTGGGGTCTGGCGGATCGAGACGAAGGGTGCGGCGCGGCACGAAGTCCCGCATGGGGAGGCCGACCTGGCGACCGACGTCGGCGCGTTGTCGGCGACGTACCTCGGTGGCGTTCGCTGGTCGAGGCTGGCGGCGGTCGGTCGTGTGGATGTCCGCAATCCGGCAGCGCTGGCCACCGCCGACGCCCTGTTCCTCTCGGCGCGGGCGCCGTACTGCGGCTCGTTCTTCTAAGCCTCGTTCTCGGCCTCGGCGGTCGAGCCGAACGTGACGGTGAGCGTCAGCTCCTCGACGCCACGCACCACGGTGATCGTCAGCTCGCCATCGGGGGCGACCGAACCGAGCACGTCGAAGAGGTCGTCCGCGCTGCGCAGGTCGCGATCACCGGCCCGGACGAGGAGGTCGCCCTGCTGGATCCCGGCGCCCTGCGCCGGGGAGCCGTCGACGACGCTGCGCACCAACAGCCCGTCGCGTTCCGGCAGTCCGACCGACTTGCGCAACCGGGCGGCCACGGCGGCGGGCGCAAGCGCGACCCCGAGCGTCTGGCGCTCGTACGTGCGGCCCTCCGCCATCCCGGCCACGGCGTCGCGCAGCGTCGCATCGGCGGCACGCGCGAGATAGAAGCCGTGCTCGAGGCGGTGCGTGTTGACGGCGACGACCCGCCCGGAGCGATCGAGCACGGGCGCCCCGGACGATCCAGCGGCGCACGGCGCGACGTGCTCGATCGCACCATGGATCTGCCGCCCGCGGGGACCACGGAACCCAGCCTCTGCGCGGGTGACCTGACCCCACCCGGCCCTTCGCTGCTGGCGACCTGCCGTCACGGCGACCACGACGTCGCCGGTGGCAACGGCGTTCTCGGCCCACTCGAGCGGTGTGACCTGGCCGGTGTCCACGTCCAACACGACGAGGTCGCCGTCGACGTCGCTACCGACGACGGTTCCCTGCACCGTGCGTCCGTCGTCGAAGCGCACCTCGGTCGTGCGATCGCGCAAGTTGTGGGCATTCGTGACGACCCGGTTCGTCGCGACCACGAACCCGGTGCCCCGGCCGTGGCGCCCGATCGCGACGACCGCCGGGCCGACGGCCGCATCCGTGTCCCGGACCAGCTGGCCCAGCTCGTCAACCACGCTCATCTCGACCTCCAAGGAGTCACTACTGAATCGCTAGTGACTATAGACTGAGCTCATGCCCGTCGACAACCGCTCCCTCGACGCGGCCGCCCGGCGCATCGGCGACCGTTGGTCGCTGCGCATCGTCGGGGCGCTGCTGGACGCGGATCGAACGTTCGGCGAGCTGTCGGCCGACGTCGACGGCATCGCGCCGACGATCCTGACGGCCCGGCTGCGCACGCTGCAGCGGCTCGGGTTGGTCGTCGCGGAGCCCTACGAACGACGCCCGCCGCGCATGCGCTATGCGCTCACGCAGTCCGGACGCGATCTCGCCACGGCGATCGCCTCGCTCGCGGCGTGGGGTGCCGGCCACGAAGGTCGGCGGTCGAGCCAGGTCCACGGCACGTGCGGTACGCCGGTCGAACCCCGACTGTGGTGCCCGACCTGCGAGCAGGTGGTCGGCGAGGACCACCGAGCGCACGGGCACGACGACGACGTCGACGAGCTCATCTGGTGCTGACTCGAAGCTCCAGCGTGTAGAACAACTCCGCTCCCCACGAGCGGGGAGGTGTCTGGGCACCTGGTGGGCCCCGCCGCCTTCAAAGCGGTTGGGACGGGCGATCCCCGTCCGGCGGGTTCGATTCCCGTCCACCTCCGCCAAGGGCTCCCTGCTCACAGGGCGCTTCTGTAGACGGCGAGCGGTCCGTGGTCACAGATTGGTCACGGATTCTCCGAGAAGGACGTCTGCGCGTGCCGCGGCGTCCTCGTCGTCGCACGGCAGAAGGGGCGAGCGTTCGCTCGTGTTCAGGAGCGTGCCAATCGGCAGTCTGGCGCGGCCCAGCTAGCCCGCTACGACGCGTCGATAGCCGCCTCTGATCCAGTCGTCGATCAAGCGGCCGTATTCGTCGGCTGCTTCTTCCCATGCGAAGTGACCGGCGTCGAGAGGATGGATTTCGCTGTGGGGGAGGAGGTCGTCGAGGTACTCGTTGTTCGACCACGGCACGAGGTCATCGTGTTGGCCCGCCACGATTTGGGTCGGCGTCGTAATCGATGGCAGCAGATCGCGTAGCACCGGGTTCTGCTCGGGGTAGTGCCGCACGAACCGCGCCGACTCTGCGAAGCGCCCGAGGTCGTAGGCGCTGACGTAGTCCTCATGGACCTCGGGCTCGGTAGCGCTCGGAGCAGCCAGACTCGACCGCGTAGCCGATGTTCGTCCGGGCGTCGAGCCATCGCACCACGTCCAGACTCGGCGCTTCGATGATGTCCTTGAGCGCGCCGCCCGCTTCGATCGGGAAGCGAACCGCGCCGCCGCCGATAGTCAAGCTCGTGACGCGTTCCGGAGCCTTCGCCGCGAGGAAGAGCGCCGCGGCCGTGCCGACGTCCGGGCCGACCAGGTGTGGTGCGCCGAGGTCCCATTCATCGATCATGCGGGCCAGGAACGCTCCGGAGCTGTCCGGGGCGATCAGCTCCGGGCGACCATCGGAGTGACCAAATCCAGGCAGGTCGACGGCGACTACGCGCCCGACTGCCGCGACTCGGTCCCAGATGCGTCGGAAGGCCCAAAGGCTCTCGGGCCACGGTGCCAGCAGCAGCACCGTGATGTCCGAATCTGCCCGGTTGTCTGCGTACCTGATCCGCACCCCGTCGCAGACTCGGAAGTACGTGCTGATCTTCGTAACCGCCTCGGCAGCCATCTGACACGTCTCCTTCGTCGATTCTGTACGGCCGTCTCCGTCCACAGCGCAGGTCACGATGTTCGACTGGAGCGATCGGTCTAGAGTTCTAGAGCATTCGGTCTAGTAAAGTCAAGAGAGTGGCGCGCGATCGCGACTCCCGCGCGGAACTCGTGCAGACGATGGCGCGGCTTCTCCGAGCGCAGGGCTACACGGCGACGGGCCGTGCGCAACTGTTGGCAGAGAGCGGTGTCTCCAACGGATCGCTGTATCACCACTTCCCGGGCGGCATGGAAGAGGTGGCCGAAGCTGCGCTTGATGCGTCCGGCGCGTTCGTCGCCGAAGCGCTCCGCGAAGCACTGGACGCCGCGCCAAGCGCTGGAGAAGGCATCGTGCGATTCCTCGACGTCGTTGGAGGACAGACGCCCGAGGAACAGTGCGCCGGTTGTCCGATCGCGCCGACCGCACTCGAATCGCCCATCATCAGCCCACATCTACGCGCCGCCGCAGCGCGGTGTTTCGACGAACAGGAAGGCCTGATTGCTGCGCGGCTACGCGCTGACGGCTGGCCCGACGACTCGGCCCAAGAGGCGGCATCGGCGACGCTCGCCCTCATCGAAGGCGCACTGCTGCTCGCTCGCGTGAGCGGGCAACCGAGTCACCTCGCTCACGCCAAACGCGCTGCGCTCGCGCTACTCGCCGCGCCACCCACGGACCGAGACACTCGAACGCAGACGTTCTGACCCGCGCCGCACAGATTGCCCTGATGGAGGCTGTTGGTCACGACGCGTAGCGTCGGTGCGCTCGGTCGGTGGTCTCTCGAATGCCCTGCTGACCTCATTGTGAGGTCTGGCTTCTGAACGAACGGGCTGCCGGCTGGGCGCTCGTCACGGCGTGGCTCGCAACAGGATGGGCACACCACCTCATCAGGTCTGCTCGCCGTGGCACACCACCGCGACGATGAGGAGGAGGCCATGTACGTGATCGGGATCGACCCGCACCGCGGTTCACACGCTGCCGCGGTGCTCGATGACGATGAGCGGGTGCGGGCAGTGCTGCGACTGCCCGCTGACCGCCCCGTACAACGGCTGATCCACCGCACCACCAGCAGCAGCCCGTCCCGCTTCGGCGGGGCAGGCTGCCAAAGACAAGGACGCGCAACTCGGCGTCCTACCAGCACTCACGCCCAGCACCCCGCGCCGACTCGGCGCGGGGTGCAGTACGTCCGTGCCGGATGAGCCCGGTTGAGAAACGCGGATATCGGCCGTGGTCAGCCCGGTGCTGGCGGCCAAGTTCTTCCGCTGGGAGCAATCCGCTAGGCGGCGACCTCGGCGAGCAGGGCGTCGATCTGGGACATCCAGGCCTTCATGCCTTCAAGTACGCCCATGGCGATCGCTTGCTCCATCCCTTCGAGCGAGTCGAAATGCGTGGTGAGGATCATGCGGGTCGTGTCGCCCGCCGCTTCGATGTCGATCTCCATGCGAGTCATGGAATTGCCGTCGCTGGGCGTTCCGTCATCTTCGACGATGGCGTCTTCGACCACGAGCCTGGTCGGGGCGTCGACCTCGACCACGTTCCAGGTGCCGTCGAACCTGTCGCCGCCGTCGGGGCCGGACATGAAGTAGGTGATCGTGCCGCCCGGCGTGAGGTCGTGATGCTCGAAGGTGGCCGGGAATCCTGGCGGACCCCACCACCGCTCGAGTAGGCGCGGGTCGGCCCACAGCTGCCACACGTTGATGATGGACGTCTTGAACTCCGCAGTGATGACCATTGTCTTGGCCTCTGCGTTCTTGTCGACATTCCAAACCGTCATTCGTCTTCCTTCCCAGTGGTTTCGTTGAGGACGTCTTCGAAGCGTTCGAGGCGGGCCCGCCACAGCGTTTCGAGTTCATCGAGGAGTTCGTGCGCGCGGCGTAGTTGGTTGACCTCGCCGCGCACGAGTTGTTCCCGTCCGCTCCGGTGCTTTGAGACCAGACCGGCGTCGACGAGGACCTCGACGTGCTTCTGCACCGCGGTGAGACTCATCGGATACAGCCGGCCGAGCTCGCTGACGGAACGCTCACGGTCGAGCGTCTGCGTGACGATGTCGCGCCGTGTTGCATCGCTGAGCGCGAAGAACAGCCGGTCGGTCTGTTTCACGCGCTCGAGAGTTTCTACAACCATTTGGTTGTAGATTACACCTCCCGCCGACGATGTCAATCGGGCAGCGCGAGCTGTGTTCGCCGGAGCGGTTGTGCTCGATCAGACGGCGTCGCTCAGACCTCTCGGCCGAGGTACCCGGCGAGGACTGTCGCAACAGGTGAGCCGGCGGGCGGCACGAACTCCGGTCCGAAAAAGCCGTCCGGGCCGCGTTGTGGCACGAGGCGAGTACGGCTGACCTCGAGAAGCTCGGCCGCCACGTCAGGTGCGAGGTCGTCGCTCTGGCCCGTCGCGACCGCGAGGTCCCATGCGAATTGAAAGATGTTGCGAGCCGCTAGCACCGCAACATCGGATCCGCTGAAGGTGAGCCCTGCAGCGAGCGCGACCGTCCGGTCCATCGCCCTATCCCGGCGCAACTCCCTGACCATCGAGACGGTCGACACATCGAACGCCGCCATCCACAGATCGGGTTCGATGGGCGGGTACGAGGGTGGGTCAGAACTCCCGGCGATCCTCCCTCGGACCCAGTCCTGATGGCCCACCGCCTTGGCGACGAGCTCGCCGACATCGAGCGGATCGCAAGGCGTCGGTAGGTGATGGTGTTCGGGGCGGACCCCCTCGAGCACCGATCTGAAGGTTGCCGCGGAGCCCTGGAACAGCTCGATGACACCCCGCTCTGCCATCAAGCGATCGTACGCTCGCTCCGAGCTGCGGATCGGATGCTCCTTGCAGGTGTCGTGGCGGGTGTTGTCAGGCGACGATCGTGGTGATCGTGCCGGCGGCGAGCTCCAGGGCGGTGTCGACCAGCTCATCGGGGCGGGTCACCTGGGCTTGCAGGTCGATGATCAGTTCGTGGGCACCGAGGTCTCGGGTGTGCGCGACGTCGTCGGCGATCTGTCGCCACGACCCGGTGAACGGCGCTCGCGTCGGTCCGAGCGCGGCGTCGCTGAAGGTGGGTGCGGCGCGAACGATCAGCTCGAGCGCGTCGGGGTCGCGGCCGGCGGCAGCGGCGCCGTCACGGATGGTGGTCCAGCCGGCGGCGATGGCGTCGAACGGCAGACTGGTCGGCAGCCATCCGTCGGCGCTGCGAGCGATGCGGTCGAGCCCGGCCGCGGTGTAGGCGGCGAGCAGGATCGGCGGGCGGGGATGCTGGGCCGGGCGAACGGTCAGCGAGGCGGGCTCGATGCGTTCCTGGCCGGTGACGCGGTCGGGTTCGGCCGCTCCACAGCGAGTTGAGCAGCTCGAGGATCTCGTCGAGTCGTCGGCCTCGCTGCTGCATCGGTGCGCCGACGGCCTCGTACTCGTCGAGTGACCATCCGACGCCGAGCCCGACCGTCAGTCGTCCGGTGCTGGCGACATCGACGCTGGCCAGGGCGCGGGCCAGCACGACCGGCGGGTACCACGGGGCGACGAGGACGCTGGTGCCGAGCCGGATCCGATCGGTGACGGTGGCGGCCACGCTGAGCGCGACGATCGGGTCGATGGCGGTGCGTTGCTCGGGTGGCAGCGTCCCGTCGGCGCTGGCCGGGTACGCGCTGCGCGGGTTGACCGGAACCAGGAGCCGGTCGATGGCCCACAGCGATGACAGTCCGCTGGCCTCGGCGGCGATCGCCACCCGGCGCAACGTGTCGATGTCGGCGAAGCGGCCGAGTTGTGGCAGTCCGATGCCGATGCGCATGTCCGGCTCAGGCTGCGGGGAGCTGGGAGACGATGGCGTCGAGCACCGCCTGGTCGGGTGCCGGCGGCACCTCGACGTTCGGCAGGTCGACGAGCAGATCGAACGCCGTGTCGACCGAGGCGCCGGTGATCAGCGGACTGTGCGCCGAGGCGATGGTGGTGGCGCCCAACGCCCGCACCTGTTCGACGTGGTGGCGGTAGCGGCCGGTGTCGACCATGGCCAGCCATGGGGACAGCGCATGGTGGGCGAACATCGCCACGCCGCCTCGCCAGGCCTCCGGGTCGAGCTCGTCGACCGACGCCTCGACCGCAGTTGAACATGGTGTGGCGAAGGCGTCGACCGCCCAGTAGACGTCGGTCGAGGTGTCGAAGACGCCGCGTGTCGTCGGTGAGTCCCACAGCGGTGGCCGCACGAAGTGCAGGCGGCGATCGTCGAGGTCGAGGTGCGATCCGTCATCGACCCAGCGGCAGCGGCGCAGTGGGAACTCGAAGGCGTTGGAGAACCGCTCGACCAGCGCCCACGATGCGAGCAGCGTCGCGTTCGGGCAGTGCTCCATGACCTGGGCGAGGTTGCCCGTGTGGTCGACGTCGTCGTGGGAGATGAAGACGTAGCGCACATCGGCCGGATCGACCAGCCCGAACACGTCGTCCAGCCACTGCGCACGGTTGGCGACGGTGCCGGTGTCGACGATGACCGGCTCGGCGCCGCGGATCACCATCGAGTTCAGGTACACGCGCAGCGGCGCACCGAGTGCCTCTTGCACCTGATGGATCAGCCACGTCTCATCGGCGATCCGCTCGGGACGGCGGATGATCGTGGGAACGGCAGGTTCGAAGGCCATCAGTGCGAACGTACGGATGCGTCGACGCGCCGTGAATCCCATGACGCCTGGGTTTCAACGGATCGATCGACGGGGGTTGACCCCCACGAACGAGGGGGATGACCACACCCATGACCCGTCGTACCCTGAACCAAGTGGGCATCGACCACGTCATCGCCGCACGGGACCACGTGCTCGCCGCCGACGCCGACGAGCGGCCGCTGACCGACCTGCTCAGCGACGTGCTCGAGGCGCTGCACGGCCTGGCCACGTTCTCGGTCGCCGCGCTGCTGCTGACCGACACCGACTCGATGCTGCCCTTCGGTGGTGTCGTCGAGGGACTCGACCCCTCCCAGTGCGCGCCGTTCTGGGACAACGAGCTGCTCGACCCCGACTTCGCCAAGTTCAGTTCCTTGGCGCGTAGCGCCGAACCCGTCGCCACGCTGTCGCAACTGACCGACGGCGACCTCGCTCGCAGCCCGCGCTACCGCAAGCTGTACGAACCCGCCGGCGGCGGCGACGAGATCCGGGTGGCCTTCACCACCGGCACATCGTGCTGGGCCGTCGCCGCCCTGGTCCGCAGCGCCGAACTGGGCCCGTTCCCCGCCGCAGAATCGCAAGCGGTCCTCGAACTCGTCCCCGTCGCCGCACGAGCGATCCGCTCCGCCGTGATGCGCCGCGACCGCGCCACCACCGACCCGGCGCCGACCATGCTCGTCATCGACAGCGACGCGTCCCTCGTCTCCGCGACGCCCGGCGCGGACGACGTGCTGGCCGAGCTCGCCACCCAGGGCGTCGACATCGACGTGCCGACCGTCGTCATGGCCGCCGCGCGACGGGCCGAGAACCTGAAGAACGCCACCGGGATCTCGATGCGCGCCCGCGGCAGCTCCGGCCGCTGGTTCCGCCTGCACGCTGCCCCGCTGGGCGACGACCAGGTCGCCGTCGTGGTCGAGCCCGCCGGTCCAGCCGATCTCGTCTCGATCGTCCTCGAGTCCTACGCCCTCACCCAACGTGAGTCCGAAGTGGTGCCACTCCTCGCCCGGGGTCTGTCGACCAAGGAGATCGCCACGGAGATGTGCATCTCGCGCCACACGGTCAACGACCACATCAAGACGATCTTCTCCAAGTGCGGCGTGACCAGCCGCGGCGAACTCGTCGCCAGGCTGTTCGCCGACCACGTCCTCGAACATCACCACGCCGCAACCGTGCACCGCTGAACACCGCCCGCAACGTCCCAGAAGGACGCCTTGGTCATCGCGGAGGCGTGTGCGTCCACCACCGCCGGCTGTGACAACGGCGGCGAGCACCCGACGCACGTCTTGTCGACGCGACCACACTGTGTAGGGTCCGGCGAATGAAGAAGCTGCTGTTGCTCCTCATCGTCTTGGCCATCGCCGGTGTGGCGGCTCGTCAGCTGACGTCGTCGTGAGCACCGGGCCTTGGGCCCAGACGTGATGTTCTGTCCGTAGGAATCGGCCGGATCGGCGCGCTTCCTACGGACAGTTCGACTTGATGTTGCCCGTCCGAGGAACCTCCGCTACGTTCGCCACCCCGACATCCCCCTGGTGCTACCGGCCGCAACGGCCCATCGCCCAGGAGGGTTCCTCGTGCCCGTCACGATCTGCTGGTCCGCCAAGGGCGGCAGCGGCACGACCGTCGTCGCCGCGGCGCTCGCGTTGGCCGGCCGCGCCGAATCGCTGCTCGTCGACCTCGACGGCGAACTGCCGGCGGTACTCGGATTGCCCGAGCCGGGCGGACAAGGCATCGCCGATTGGCTGGCGTCCGACGCCGCCGCCCCGGCGATCGCCGACCTCGCGATAGCTGTCGATCGCACGACGAGCCTCGTGCCACGCGGAACGGCCGGCGTCGACTTCGCGTCGGCGCGATGGCCCGATCTCCTCTCGTGGCTGGATGCCCACGGCCACGTCGTGATCGATGCCGGCAGGAGGCCGCCGCCCAACGAGCTCGTGCCACCCGGCGTCCGCAGCCTTCTCGTCACGCGTGGTTGCTACCTGGCGCTGCGTCGCGCGGTCGCCAGCGCGGCTCGCCCCCACGGTGTCGTGCTCGTTGCCGAGCCCGGGCGGAGCCTGCGCCGGCGCGACGTCGAACAGTCCATCGGCGCCCCGGTCGTCGCCACCGTGACGCTCGATCCGGCCGTCGCTCGCGCCGTCGACGCCGGGCTGCTCAACGCCTACCTCCCGAGAGCGTTGCGGCGCGAACTGCGAGGCGCGGCATGAACCGCACGATCGGCGCCAACAGCACGGTCAGCTCGGTCGACGACGATCTCGTCGCGGCGTTGTGTCGTGCCGCGGAGCGCGAGCCCGGCGACACGACAGCCGTCGTCCGCTCGCACGTGCGCCGTGTCGCGCCGCTGGCGGGCGACGACGCCACCGAAGCGCTCGTGCGCGCCGCCGTCGCCCGGCTGGACGGGCTCGGCGAACTTGACGCGCTCGCTGCGAGACCCGACCATCGACGAGGTCCTCGTGAACTCGGGTGGCGAGGTGTGGATCGAACGCGATGGCGACCTGCAGCCCGTCGGACACCTCGCCGCCGATGACTTGGCCGTCGTCGTCGAGCGCATCCTCGCTCCACTGGGTCGTCGCGTCGATCGCTCGTCACCAGTCGTCGACGCCCGCCTGCCCGACGGCTCACGCGTGTGTGCCGTGGTTCCGCCCGTCGCGGTCGACGGCGCGTGTCTCGCCGTCCGGCGCTTCCACGATCACGCGCTGCCACTGCTCGCATTTTGCGACGATGCCGTCGCCAGGCTCCTCGAAGAGCTCGTGGCGCGACGGTGCAACGTCATCGTCAGCGGAGCGACATCGTCGGGCAAGACGTCCCTGCTCAACTCGACGCTGGCGCTGGCACCGGCTGGCGAACGGCTCGTGATCATCGAGGACACCGCCGAGCTGCTGCCACGAGTGCCTCACCTCGTCCGACTCGAAGCACGACCGGCGACGCCGGACGGCCCCGTCGCCATCACCCTTGAACACCTCGTGCGCACGGCCCTTCGGCTGCGGCCGGATCGCCTTGTCGTCGGCGAGGTGCGAGGGCCGGAGGTCGTGGCACTGGTGCAGGCCTTGAACACCGGCCACGACGGCGCGTGGTCGACGTGCCACGCCAACAGCGCGCTCGATGCGCTGCACCGGCTCGAGACGTTGATCCTTGCTGCCGCGCCCGCGTGGCCGTTGACGGCGGCCCGCCAACAGCTCGCCCGTTCGATCGACGTCGTCGTGCACGTTGCCCGAACCGCCCACTCGGCGCGGCGAGTCGTCGAGGTCGGCGAGGTGATCCGCGAGGACCCGTTGGCGTTGCGGCCACTCGTCACCGACGGCTTCGTCGTCGGCGACCTGCGACGAGGCCGGCCATGACCCAGAGCGCGACCGTCGTCGCCCTCCTCGCCTCGCTGGCGGTCGTGCTCGTCGCGGGGTTCGCAGCTCGCGTGCTCGTCGCGCCTCGACACGTCATCGCTCCGACGGACCGCGCAGCGTCGTGGTGGCGAACGTTGACACAGCGGCGGAGGACGCCTCCGCCGCCCACCGATTCGGAGATGGCTGCGTGGTGCGACCAGGTTGCCGCAGCGCTCCGCAGCGGACGGTCACTGACGGCCGCGATCACCGAGACGGATGCGGCGTGGCGACCGCGGGCGGTGCTGCCGTCGGTTGGCCAGTCCATCCGTCGAGGGCGGGCGCTCGGCGACGCCTTCACTGACGCGCCCGCCGACCCGGCGACCCCACGAGGGCTCACCGTTCCCGTGCTCACGGCGAGCGCGCGGCTGGGCGGCCCGGCGGCTCCGGTGATCGAGCGCGTCGCCGCCACGCTTCGTGCCCGAGACGCGGAACGGGCGGAGCGCCACGCTGCAAGTGCCCAAGCGCGGCTCTCCGCTCGCGTGCTCACCGTCCTTCCGTTCGCCGTGCTGGCGTTCCTGGCGCTGACCGAGCCGTCCGTGCGCGACGCCGCGTCGTCACCCCTCGGCTTGACGTGCCTGATGCTCGGTGCCGCTCTGAACGTCATCGGCTGGGGTTGGATGCGACATCTGATCGGAGCCCGGCGATGAATGCGATGAGTGCCGCGGGCGGCCCCGCAAGCACGACTGCCGTCGTCGCCGGAGTCCTCGTCTTCGCCGTGATCTTCATGCTCGCCGCGGCAGCCCGAGGCTCACCTGCTCGCCGTCCTCCGCCCGTCGAGCGGCGGAACAGCTCGCGAGCCGGGTGGCGACGCTGGCGGTGGATCGCGATCGTGACCGTCGCCGCCCTGATGCTCGGCGCGGTCGGCGGGCCGCTGGCGCCGGCCGTCATCGGCGGCGTGGTCCTCGCCGTGATGCCGTTGCGCCGGAGGGCACTGGTCGCTCGTCGTCGACGCGAGATCGCTGAGGCGATGCCGGACGCCATCGAGCTCTTCGTGCTGTGCGTCCACGCCGGTGCGTCACCGACGCAGGCCATCGACGAGCTCGCTCGGTGCGCGTCGCCCCCCGTGCGCGAGGCCTTCGCCGCCGTCGAGTTGCAGCTCCACCGCGGTCGGAGATTGGCCGACGCGCTCGCCGAGCTGCCACGCCGCGCTGGTCTCGCCGGCCAAGAGCTGGCTTCTGCCGTCGCCTCGGCGGATCGCGACGGAGTGCCGCTGGCTCCCGTGCTCGAGCGACTGGCCAGTGAAGCTCGCGCCGCCCGACGGCGGGCCGGTGAGGCGGCGGCTCGCCGCCTGCCTGTCCAGCTGTCGTTCCCGCTCGTCCTCTGCACGTTGCCATCGTTCGTGCTCCTCGCCATCGCACCGGCGGTGTTCGGCGCCCTGTCGACGCTGCGGGGTCGTGCCCCGTGATGCGTCCCCTGTCATCTCGAGCCCTTCCACGGAGGCGTCATGACCACCGCCATCACCGCCATCTCTTCCATCCTCACGGCCGTGCTGGCTCGCCTGCACGTCGTGGTTCTGACTGCGACCGCGCCACGCTCGTCTCGCCGGGCCAGCGGCGACGACGGACAGGCGACGACCGAGTACGCCCTCGTCCTGCTCGCCGCGGCACTGGTCGCGCTGCTCGTCGTGGCCTGGGCGACGGCCGGCGGCGGCGCCGCCAAGATCGGGCGGCTCTTCGATCGCGTCATCGACGCCGTCACAGATCGGATCTGAGGGGCCGTGTCAGGGGAGCCCACGGCCAGGCCGCAGTCGAGCTCGCGCTCGCCCTGCCGTTGGTGGTGGTGTTCCTGCTCGGGCTGCTCCAGGTGGCGCTCGTCGCTCGCGACCAGCTGGCCATCGAGCTGGCGGTGCGGGAGGCTGCCCGAGCCGCCAGCGTCTCGGCCAATCCGAGCGGTGCCGCGTCGAGCGCCGCCAACCGGGCCACCTCGCTGCGACCGCTGACCGTCGACGTCAGCGTCGCCGCGAGCACGGTCACGGTCACCGTGCGGCATCGCAGCGTCACCGATGTTGCCCTCGTCGGGCGGTTCATCGAGGACGTCGAGCTGCGCTCCAGCGCCACGATGACGCTGGAGCCTCCGTGAGCCCTGGTGTCAGCGAGCGCTCAGGTGTTGTCGCCGACCGTGCTGCTGCGATCGGGCAGGTACGGCTCGATGGCTTCAGCCAGCTTGGCCATCGTCATCGACTGCAGCCACACGTGCCCTGGTCC
Source organism: uncultured Acidimicrobiia bacterium (assembly GCA_963774635.1). Classification (GTDB taxonomy): domain Bacteria; phylum Actinomycetota; class Acidimicrobiia; order Acidimicrobiales; family Ilumatobacteraceae; genus JALZMG01. The sequence goes on along the minus strand of CAVZFS010000016.1, from coordinate 7,202 downwards.
GTGGATCTCCGCCATGAAGAGCGAGTCGCCGAAGAACTTGTTCTTCACGCCCTTGACGGTGGCGAAGTTCAGTTCCATGGGTGCGTCGAACAAGGCCAGGTGAGCCGGGTGCACGAGCAGCGACTGACCAGCCTGCAGCTGGTAGTCGACGATCTCGCCGTTCAGGGACACCCACGCCCGACCGTTCCCCGACAGCTTCTGGTACACCAGCCCGGCACCGCCGAAGATCCCGGCGCCGAGGCGCTTCTGCAGCGCCACCGAGACCTCGACGTCGCGGGTCCCGGCCATGAATCCGCCGGACTGCACCATGAACTCGTCCTGCGGATCGATCGTCAGCTCCTTGACCACGCCCGGCATGGAGGCGGCCAAGGCGATGAAGCCGCCGTTGGCTGGAGCCGTGTACTCCGTCAGGAACAGTTGGCCGCCGCCGACCGCTCGCTTCAGCGAGCTGAGGAAGCCTCCCTTGCCACCGGACCCGAAGCGCGTCGAGGTCTCGAGGGCCATGCCCTGGGAGTACCAGCCGACCTCGCCGCCCTCGGTCGTCAGCTGCTCGCCGGCAGCGAGGGTGATCTCGAGGACGGGCATGGTGGTGCCGACGATGCGAGTCTCCATGGCCGGGCACCGTAGTGCGACTGCCGACGCTTGAGGCCCTGCGGATAGGCAGGTGGGCGAGCCGTCGCTTCGCGCTGACGTCGGATGAGCCCGGAGTCGCCCGTGACAGCGACGGCGAGCTCGGTAGGTGAGGCGAGCAACTTGCTTGCGAGCCGAGCCCGAGACGTACGTCAGAACTCCTCGACCTCCGGCGGCGGGCGGCCGCCGCGGCGCCGATCGGCGGCGCGCAGGTTGACCCGCTGCTCCTCCTCCAGTGCGGCTTCCTCGGCGACCAGCCGTTCGAGGTTGGCGAACCGCTCGGGATCGAGCGAGCCGTCCTCGATCGCGGCCCGCACCGCGCACCCGGGCTCCCGGTCGTGCTTGCAGTCGCGGAACCGGCAGTGCTCCATCAGCTCGAAGACATCGGCGAAGGCCCGCTCGATCCCCTCCCCCGACAGCCAGAGGCTCAGCGCCCGCAGTCCCGGCGTGTCGATCAACCAGCCCTCGCCGGGCAGCGGCAGCAGCTGCGCGGCCACCGTGGTGTGGCGGCCGCGATGGTCGCCCGTGCGCACGGCCGTGGTCGCTTGCGCATGACGGCCGACGAGGGCATTGACCAACGTCGACTTCCCGACGCCGCTGGCTCCCAGGAACGCCAACGTGCGGCCGCCAGCAGCGAACGCCCGGAGCTCCTCGAGACCCTGGCGAGTGCGACCGCTCACGACGAGCACCGGTACGCCGAGCGCCACCTCGACCACCTCCCGGCGCAGCGGTTCCGGGTCGTCGACCACATCGCTCTTGGTCAGCACGATGACGGGATCGGCGCCACTGTCGAAGGCGAGCACGAGCTCGCGCTCGAGGCGACGTTGGTTCGGCGGCGCCCCGAACGAGTGGGTGAGGAGGATGACGTCGATGTTGGCGGCCAGGGTGTCGGTCACGGCGCGGGCGCCCTCGAACGAAGCCCGCCGCACGAACGCCGACCGTCGCGGCAGCACATGCTCCACCCGTTCGCCGTCGGCCGTCACGGAGACCCAGTCGCCGACGGCGACGTCAGCGCCGAGGTTGCGGACCCGTCGCGGCTGGTCGTCGCCGCCGCCGGGGAGCAGCGCGCTCCACCCACGATCGATGCGCGCCACACGTCCCGGCGTTCCCGATGCGCCGAGCGCCTGCCACTCCTGGTCCCACCCGGCGTCCCAGCCGAGTGCGGCGAGCTCGTCCACCAGGTCACACTGCCACGAGCGTGCTGTGACCGATGTCCCGGGAAAGGGGGGCTAACCCCCGTGACGCGCTACGACACGCTGGCGTAGCGTTTGGGTCCATGTTGGCATCCCTTGCCCGCGCCTGCGTGCGCCACCGCTGGATCGTCATCGGGGCCTGGGTGGCCCTGCTCGTCGTGATCAGCGGGATCTCGAACGCAGTCGGCCCTGACTACCGCACCGACTTCGTGCTGCCCGACAGCGAGTCGAAGGAAGTCCAGGAGCTGATGGAGGCCAACAACCCCGAGCGGGCCGGCTTCTCGTCGCAGATCGTGATCCAGGCCGACCAGGGTGTCGAGGATCCGCAGGTGCAGGAGAGGCTCGAAGCCCTGATGGCCTTCGCCGCGGAGCAGGAGGGCGTGCAGGTCACCAGCCCGTACGACAGCCCGCAACAGATCAGCCAGGACGGCACGATCGCCTTCGCCCAGCTCGACGTGACGGATCGGCCCTTCCAGGAAGTGACCGACCTGGGCACCACGATCGAGGATTTCGGTGAGGAACAACCGGCGATCCAAGGGCTGACCGTCGAGTACGGCGGTGACATCTTCGGCGAGTTCGAGCTGCCCGAGAGCGAGATCCTCGGCATCATCGCCGCCGTCATCATCCTGATCCTCGCCTTCGGCTCGGTGTTGGCGATGGGGCTACCGATCGGCACGGCGTTGTTCGGGCTCGGCATCGGGTTCGCGCTCGTCTCCCTCTTGAGCTACGTGGTCACGATGCCCGACTTCGTGACGTCGATGGTTGCCATGATCGGACTCGGCGTGGGCATCGACTACGCGCTGTTCATCGTGACCCGCTTCCGAGAAGGGCTCCGCCTCGGCCTCAGCGTCGAGGAATCCGTCGTCGAGTCGATGGACACCAGCGGCCGGGCCGTCCTCTTCGCCGGGATCACGGTGATCATCTCGCTGATGGGCCTGACCGTGATCGGGCTCAGCTTCGTCTCGGGCATGGCAGTCGCTGCGTCGATCGGCGTGCTGATGATGATCCTCGGTTCGCTGACGCTGCTGCCCGCTCTTCTCGGGTGGGTCGGCACGCGGATCGACAACACGTCGCGGGCGGCGCTGATCGCCGTCGGGATCGCCGTCGTCTTCTCCCTCGTCGGCTTCTTCGCAGGCGCCCCCGGGCTGTACCTGGCGGGGCTCGGGCTGGCGATCGTCTTCTTTGCCGTCTCCTTCGCCATCAAGCCGCTGCGCAAGTTGGTGCCGCACCGCGCCGAGCAGCCCAAGGAGCGGCGCTTCTGGTACCGCTGGAGTCGCCTCATCCAGCATCGTCCGTGGCCGAGCCTGCTGGCGCCGCCGGTCTGCTGATTTTGCTCGCCCTGCCGCTGTTCGCCATCCGCCTCGGGTTCGGTGACCTCGGGAACCAGCCGGAGAGCCAGACCGTCCGCCGCGCCTACGACCTGCTGGCCGAAGGCTTCGGTCCCGGGTACAACGGCCCCGTACTGATCACCGTCCAGGGAGACGCAGTCACCGATGAGGCCGCCCTCGGCCAGTTCGTCGAGACGGTCAGCCAGACCCCGAACGTCGCGACGGCGTTCCCGACGCCGATCAACGACAACGTCGCCCTCGTCATCCTGTACCCGGAGAGCGCACCGCAGGACGCCGAAACGACGGAGCTCGTGAACACGCTGCGCGACGACGTCATCCCAGCGACAGGCGTCGACGCCAAGGTGGGTGGCGCAACCGCAGCATCGACCGACTTCTCGGACTTCCTCGCCCAACGCTTGCCATGGCTGATCGGCATCGTGCTGCTGCTCAGCTTCCTCCTGCTCATGGCCGTGTTCCGCAGCATCCTCGTGCCACTCAAGGCCGTGATCATGAACCTGCTGTCGATCGGCGCCGCCTACGGGATCCTCGTCGCCATCTTCCAGTGGGGTTGGGGTGAAGAGCTGATCGGCGTCGACCGGTCGGGGCCGATCGAGGCGTGGGTCCCCATGTTCCTGTTCGCCATCATCTTCGGCCTCTCGATGGACTACGAGGTGTTCCTGCTCTCCCGGATCAAGGAGGAGTACGACCGCACGGGGGTCAACGAGACGGCCGTCGCCGACGGCCTCGCCGCCACGGCCCGCGTCATCACGGCCGCCGCCCTGATCATGTTCTGCGTGTTCGGAGCGTTCGTGCTCGGTGACGACCGCCAGCTCAAGCTGTTCGGCCTCGGCCTGGCGATCGCCGTCCTGCTCGACGCCACCGTCGTCCGCATGGTCCTCGTCCCTGCGACGATGGAACTGCTCGGCGATCGCAACTGGTGGCTGCCCAAGTGGCTCGACCGGATCCTGCCGAGGATCTCCGTCGAAGGCAAGCACCACATCGCTCCCATTCCCGAGTCCGAGCTCGAGAAGGAAGAGGAAGACCGCGAGCGCGAGCTCGTCTGATCCCCACCCCAACCCCCCACGTTCTGTCCGTAGCGACCTGTCCGATCCGGTCGGTTGCTACGGACAGGACGGGGGTGGCGATCACTCGAAGATGTAACAGATCGCGGCGTCCCAAACCCGCTTCTGGGCGGTGTACACGTCGAGCTTCGGACCCGGGTCGTCCTTCTGCGTTCGCTGCAGGCTGATCGAGACCGTCGCCGAGCGCCGACCGTCCGGTGAGGCCACGGCGAACTGGGTGTACCCGAACGTGTTCCCGCTGTGGCCGTAGACCGTGCCGCACTCCGTCTGGTAGCGGAAGAGCGACATGGTCGCCGAGTTGTCGCCTGGGCCGTTGGGTTCGGAGGCGCCAGCTGGGATGAACAAGTCCTGCTGCTCCTCCCGCACCTCATCGCCGTACAGCTCACCTTCCACATATCCGCGGATGAAGTCGTTGAGGTCTTCCGGCGTCGAGACGATCCCGCCCGATGCCCAGGCCCACTCGGCATCGGTGATGTTGGTGACGTCCTCGTACTGGCCTTCGTGGTCGATCTGGTAGCCGTGGATGTACGGCTCCGCCAGCTCGGTGCCGGTCGGCAGCGACGTGTCGTCCAGGCCCAGTGGTTCGAGCACCTCCTCCGTCAGCACGTCGGCGTAGCTCTGGCCCGTGGCCGCCTCGATCATCAGGCCGACGACGATGTTGTCGGTGTTGGAGTAGTGGTATTCCGTGCCGGGCGGGAACTCGAGCGGCTCATCTCGGACGAAGGCCACGAGCTCGGCCGGCGGCAGCGCCTCTTCGAGCGATGCGAACACCGCCTCAGTGAACACCTCGAAATCGGTGAAGTCCGGCAGCCCGCTCGTGTGGTTGAGGAGCTGGCGCACTGTGACGTCGCCCCACGCGTCCGACAGCTCGGGAAGGCGTTGGGCGATCGTGTCGTCGAGCGACATCACTCCTTCGTCGACCAGGGACAGCACCGTCGCCCCGCTGAAGGCTTTGGCCACGCTGGCGATGCGCATGTGGTCCTCGAGCGCTGGCGGCTCGTCGGTGCCCAGTTCGGCCACACCAGCGGTGTGGACCGAGCCGATCCGAACCGCGCTGCGCCACGACGATCGCGCCCGGCGGACCACCCGGCATCGCCACCAGCTCCTCGACGGCCTGGTCCAGTTCCTCCTCGGGGTCCAGCTCGTTGTCCCTGGCCGTCGTGTCGCTGCAGGCCGCCAATATCGGCGCCGTCACTGCGAGGGTTACCAGCAAGACACGGAACGAACGACGAGACGACATGGTGGCCATCATCGCCGCTCGAAGCCGCCGCGGCGTGGCAACCGCCGATCCCGCCGCCATGATGCCTTGACACGGCGCCCCCGATTGCCGTAGCGAAAGGGCCCGAATGGCCAAGCCCCTGGTCATCGTCGAGTCACCGGCGAAGGCCAAGACGATCTCCAAGTTCCTCGGCGACACGTACGACGTGCGCGCCTCGATCGGCCACGTCGCCGATCTCCCCTCGAAGGGCCTCGCCGTCGACGTCGACAACGGGTTCAAGCCGACCTACGAGCTGACCGACCGGGGCAAGCAGGTCGTCAAGGAGCTGCGCGCCGCCCTCAAGAACGCCAGCGAGCTGTACCTCGCCACCGACGAAGACCGCGAGGGCGAGGCGATCAGCTGGCACCTCGTCGAGCACCTCAAGCCGAAGGTCCCGGTCAAGCGGATGGTCTTCCACGAGATCACCGCGTCCGCCATCGATCACGCCGTGAACAACCCGCGAGGCATCGACTACGGCCTCGTCGATGCCGCCGAGACGCGCCGCATCCTCGACCGGCTCTACGGCTACGAGGTGTCGCCTGTGCTGTGGCGGCGGGTCAACCGGGGGCTCTCTGCCGGCCGCGTCCAGAGCCCCTCGATCCGCCTCATCGTCCAACGCGAACGGGAACGCATCGCCTTCGTCGCCGCCGGCTACTGGGACCTCGAGTTGACCACCGCGACCGACCCGTCGTTCACCGCGACCCTGGTGGCCGTCGACGGCACCCGGGTCGCCACCGGTCGAGACTTCGATTCCTCGGGTCGGCCCAGCGGCCAGGTCGTCGTCCTCGCCGAGGACCGCGCCCGTGCCCTGGGGGACGGGCTCGCCGACTCCGACTTCCGCGTTCGTTCCGTGGAGGAGAAGCCCTACCGATCACGCCCGCAGGCTCCGTTCATGACGAGCACGCTGCAGCAGGAAGGCGGACGCAAGCTGCGCCTGTCCTCCTCCCAGGTGATGCGGTTGGCGCAAGGACTGTACGAGCGCGGCTACATCACGTACATGCGCACCGACAACGTCGAGCTGTCGGCCGAGGCACTCACTGCCGTGCGCGCCGCCGTCTCCGCCGAGTACGGCCCCTCGTTCCTGTCACCGCAGCCGAAGCAGTACACGTCGAAGATCAAGAACGCGGAGGAGGCCCACGAGGCGATCCGCCCGTCCACGCCGCTGCGGTCGCCGCAACAGGTGGGCGGCGAGCTGAACCGCCAGGAACTGGCGCTGTACCGGCTGATCTGGCAACGAACACTGGCCTCGCAGATGGCCGACGCCACCGGAACGATGGTGACGGTACGCCTCGGTGCCACCGCCGTCGACGGAACCGACGCCGAGTTCGGCGCATCGGGCACCACGATCACGTTCCCCGGCTACCGCCAGGTGTACGTCGAGTCGCGTGATGAGGGTGAGACCGACGGCGAACGCGAAGCGCTGCTGCCGCCACTCGCCGCAGGCGACGACGTCGCGGTCGCCCGGATCGAGCCACAGGGCCATACCACCTCGCCGCCGGCCCGCTACACGGAGGCGTCACTGATCAAACGCCTCGAAGAGCTCGGCATCGGCCGGCCGTCGACGTGGGCGTCGATCATCCAGACCATCCAGGACCGCGGCTACGTCTGGAAGAAGGGCCAGGCGCTCGTCCCGACGTGGACCGCGTTCGCCGTCGTCGGCTTGATGGAACAGCACTTCGACGACCTCGTCGACTACGAGTTCACCGTCCGC
>CAVZFS010000015.1:0-32916 GCA_963774635.1 uncultured Acidimicrobiia bacterium | reverse complement strand
ATCGTCCAGATCGCCTTGGCCCACCCGGACAGATCGTGGCTGCGGAAGATGTCGCTGAAGACCATGATCAGCAACCAGATCCAGATGAAGAACAGGAAGAACCACAGGAACGACCAGAACACCTGGCCGGTCCCCCATTCCGCAGCAATCATCATCGGACTCTCTCCTCATCGATCATGGTCCTCAACGGCCATCGTCGGCCGAAGTGCCCAGGGACTCATCACCCGGAGCGGATGATACGTCGGTCACAACGCGAGGATCCTTGATGGGCGGGCACGCCGGTGAGTTGTGGCGCGCTCCGTGGCGTGAGCACGATTGACCATGATCTTGCCGCTGTCCACCTTGATGCTGGTCCCAGCGGCGGCGGTCGCCGCAGTGCTGGCGGCCACGCTGATCGGACGCTGGGTGGCGATCCCGCTGGTCGTGTTCGAGATCGTGCTCGGCCTGCTGATCGGGCCTTCCGTGCTCGGGTGGGTCGACCCCGGCCAGTTCATCACGATCACCTCGAACTTCGGGCTGGTGCTGCTGTTCTTCTTCGCCGGCTCGGAGATCGACTTCGCGGCGATCCGCGGCCGACCTTTGACTCGAGCCGCGCTCGGGTGGGTGATCTCGATCGTCGTAGGGGTCCTCCTCGGCTTGGTGTTCGCTCCGTCGGCGTCGGCTGGTGTCTATGTCGGTGTGGCGCTGGCGTCGACGGCTCTCGGGACGATCATGCCCATGCTCCGCGACGCCGGCGAACTGACGACACCGTTCGGGCGCGCCGTCACTGCCGTCGGTGCGGTCGGGGAGTTCGGGCCGCTGCTGGCGATCTCCCTCTTCCTCAGTGGGCGCAAACCCGGGACGGCGACGGTGGTCCTGCTGGGGTTCGCCCTCATTGCCGGTCTGGCGATCTGGCTGGCGGCGCGGGGGTCCACCGTGCGGGTTCACCGGCTGATGGACGCGACGATGCACTCCAGCGGTCAGTTCGCCGTGCGCCTCATCGTGCTGCTGATGGCTGCACTCGCCGGCCTCAGCGTGTGGCTGGGGATCGACATGCTGCTCGGCGCGTTCGCCGCGGGTGTCACGTACCGGGTTCTGGCGTCGCACGCCGATGTGCACATCCGCGAGGTCGTCGAGTCCAAGCTCGAGGGGATCGGGTTCGGCTTCTTCGTGCCGATCTTCTTCATCGACACGGGGCTCACCTACGACCTCGACGCGCTGACGAGCGACGTCCACGCGCTACTGATGCTGCCGGTGTTCGTCGTGCTGCTGTTGATCGTCCGCGGGCTGCCGTCCACGCTCGCCGCTCCACTCGGCGCGCCTGCCGTCGACCGCCGAGCGCTCGCACTGTTCGGCGCGACGGCGCTGCCGATCATCGTCGCCGTCACCGACATCGGCGTCGATCACGGCGACCTGAAGCCAGCGACGGCCGCGTCACTCGTCGGGGCCGGGATGATCTCGGTGCTGCTGTTCCCGTTGCTCGGCCTGTCCCAACGGCGACGTCAGCTCGACGTCAAACCGCTCTCACCGTCAACGTCGTAGGAACTGGACCCCTGCGCTCAGGCGAGTGCCTTGGCCTTCAGTTGCTCGTACTCGGCGTCGGTGATCGCGCCGCTGGACTTGAGAGTGGCCAGCTTGGACAGCTCGTCGGCCGCCGATGGCGCGGGCGCCACCTCTTGGACGTACTGGCGCATCGCGGCGTCTTGCGCTTGAGCGGCCTGCGCGGCGTGCTCACTCATCTTGTGCCCGCGGGCGATCAGGTACACGAACACGCCGAGGTACGGAACGATGATCACGAAGATCGACCAGATCGCCTTGCCCCACCCGGACAGGTCGTGGCTGCGGAAGATGTCGCTGAAGACCATGATCAGCAACCAGAACCACAGGAAGAACAGGAAGAACCACAAGAACGACCAGAACACCTGGCCGGTCCCCCATTCAGCAGCAACCAACATCGGACGCCCTCCTCCTCGAATCAATCGTCCTGGACGGCCATCATCTGCGGAAACGCTCAGGCACTCATCACCCGGAGCGGATGATTCGACGGCGCCGTGATCGCCCGGTTCGGGTGATGCGTCAGCGACTGCAGCCACGCACTGTTGTCGCCGGTGAACGTGCTGTTCGGGATCCTCATCGTCCTGGCTGCCGCAGCAGTTGGCATCGCGGCGATGCTGCTGGTGCGCCGCCGGGCGCCGGATGGCAGCTACTTCAACGACGGTGACCGTGCGGCCGGCGTTTTCGGCGTGCTGGCGACCGGCTTCTCGGTCCTGCTCGGCTTCCTCATCTTCCTTGCGTTCACCAGCTACGACAACTCGCGAACTGGAGCCGAGACGGAGGCGCTGACCGTTGTGCAGCTGGTCAGGACGGCGCAATCGATGCCGCCCGACGTCCGTTCCGAACTGACGGGAGAGCTGGTCTGCTACGCCCGATCGGTGACCTTCGTCGAGTGGCCGCAGATGGAAGCGGGAACACAGGGTGATCAGATCAACCCGTGGGCGATCGAGCTCTTCGAAACCGTGCAGCCCGTCGAACCGAGCTCGAACGCTGAGCAGTCGGCCTACGACCACTGGCTCGACCTGACGGCCGACCGCGAGGTGGCGCGCAACTCCCGTATCCACGGCGCCGCCGGGATCATCCCGGCCCCGCTGTGGTTCGCGCTGTTCTTCACCGCAGCCGTCATCTTCGTGTTCATGTTGTTCTTCGCCGACCGTGGCGAGCGCGCCGTCGTGCAGGGGATGCTGATGGGATCGGTCGTCGCCGTGCTCACGGTCATGCTGCTGCTGCTGCAGTTCCTGGACAGCCCCGTCCAGACGGGGATCGGCGGGCTGCAGCCAGATGCGATGAAGCGCACGATGGTGCTCCTCGACGAGGTGCTCCAGGTGATTGGCGCGGTCGACCTTCCCTGCGACGCCGGCGGCGTGGCGCTGGGCTGACCGCGCGACAGCGAACTGTCCGTAGGAATCGGTCGTTGTGATGCGATCTCTACGGACAGAACGGTCGAATCCCGATCGTCCACATCGGATGATGACCTGGGACCGGTTCGCGGCGCACTGTTGAACCTTTGACGAGCGAGGGGGCCTACCCATGAGTCATGACGAGTCGATGCCGTCGGTCGTCGTCGTCGGCGGCGGGTTCGCCGGGGTCGGGTGCGCCAAGGAGCTCGCCAAGCACGACGTCAAGGTCACGCTGCTCGACCGCAACAACTACCACCAGTTCCAGCCCCTCCTGTACCAGGTCGCCACGGCCGAGCTCTCCACGACCGACATCGCCCGCCCACTGCGGGCGATCTTCGCCAAGGACGACACCGTCGACGTCAAGCAGCTCACGGTCACCGACATCGACGTCAACACGAGGACCGTCACGACGAGCGACGGGCAGTCATTCTCGGGCGACTACCTCGTGCTCGCCGCCGGGTCGCGACCGAACTTCTTCAACACGCCGGGCGCCGACCAGTACGCCTTTCCGCTCTACTCCGTCGACGACGCCACGAAGTTGCGCAGCCGCATCTTCGAGGTGTTCGAAGAGGCCGATGCGAATCCAGCTCGCGTCGACCAAGGCGCGCTGAACATCGTCATCGTCGGTGCAGGACCGACCGGTGTCGAGACTGCCGGCTCCATCGCCGACCTCGTCAACCAGGTGATGCCGGCGCGCTTCCACGACCTCGACGTGAAGCGGACCCGCATCTACCTCATCGATCACGGTCCCGTCGTGCTCGCCGCCTTCTCCGAAAAGGCGCACGAGTACGCCGCCAAGAAGCTCGAGCACAAGGGCGTGATCCTGAAGCTCTCCACGGGCGTCTCCGAGGTGAGCGCCGACAGCGTCACGCTCAGCGACGGCTCGAAGATCCCGACCCGCACGGTCGTGTGGGCCGGCGGCCTCCAGGCGCCGGAGATGATCGGCAAGGTCGGATTGGGGCAGGGACGAGGCGGCCGACTGACCGCCGAGCCCGACCTGACGGTCGAGGACCATCCACGCGTCTACGCCATCGGCGACGTGGCGAACATCCCGGATCATGACGGCAACGCCCTGCCGCAGCTCGGATCCGTCGCGCTGCAGGCAGGCCGGTGGGCGGCAGGAAACATCCTCGCCGACCACGCCGGCAAGCCGCGGCGCCCGTTCCACTACCACGACAAGGGCATCATGGCCATGATCGGCGACGGCGCGGCGATCGCCGAGGTGGGTGCCCACCACCACGAGCTGCACGGCCACATGGCGTTCGCCGCGTGGCTCGGCGTGCACGCCTGGCTGATGAGCGGTGTCCGCCAGCGCGTCGACGCGTTCATCTCGTGGGGATGGGACTTCCTCGGCTCGAGCCGGTCGAGCTCGATCATCGTGGACCCCGATGCCGCGCAGATCGACTGGGGCGACGAGGAGTAGATGGGAGTCCGACATGACCGAGCGCTATGACGTCATCATCATCGGGTCCGGCGCAGGCGGCGGCACGCTGGCCCACAGCCTGGCTGACACGGGCAAGAGCATCCTGCTCCTCGAACGCGGCGACTACCTGCCGCGGGAGATGGACAACTGGGATCCCGAGCCGGTGTTCGTCCACGGCAAGTACATCTCCAAGGACACGTGGTACGACGCCGACGGCAAGCCATTCCAGCCACAGGTCCACTACAACGTGGGCGGCGCCACGAAGCTCTACGGCGCGGCGCTGTACCGGCTGCGCCCAGAGGACTTCGGCGAGCTCCGTCACGTCGACGGGCTGTCGCCGGCGTGGCCGCTGACCTACGACGACCTCGAGCCCTGGTACTCGGAGGCGGAGTGGCTCTACCAAGTGCACGGGAACGCCGGTGAGGATCCGACGGAGGGCCATCGGTCGAAGCCGTACCCCTGGCCAGCGGTCTCTCACGAGCCGCGGATCCAGCAGCTCGCCGACGATCTCGAGGCCGGCGGCTACCACCCGTTCCACGCCCCGTGCGGCATCCTGCTCGACGAGGCGGATCGAGCCAAGAGCACGTGCATCCGCTGCACGTGGTGTGACGGGTACCCATGCCTGGTCCACGCCAAGGCCGACGCCGAGACGATCGCCGTGCGCCCGCTGCTCGACCGGCCGAACGTCACGTTGCTCGTCAACGCCGAGGTGGTCCGGCTCGACACCGATGCCACGGGGCGCACCGTGACCGGCGTCGTGGTGTCACGAGGCGGCAGCACGGAGACCTACGAGGGAGACATCGTGGTCGTGTCGGCCGGTGCGGCGAACTCGGCCAAGCTGCTCCTGCAGTCGGCCAATGATCGCCACCCGAATGGCTTGGCCAACGGTTCCGACCAGGTCGGCCGGAACTACATGTTCCACAACTGCAAGGCCATCGTCGCCTTGGACAAGCAGTCCAACGACACCGTCTTCCAGAAGACCGTCGGGCTCAACGACTTCTACCTCGGGGCGCCGGACTTCGAGTGGCCGGCCGGCAACATCCAGATGATCGGCAAGTCGAACGCAGAAGCGATGAAGGGTGAGGAGCCCAAGCTCACGATCCTGGCGCCGCACTGGTCACTGGCCGAGGTCGCCAAGCACGCCTTGGACTTCTGGCTGACCACCGAGGACCTGCCAAAGGCAGACAACCGCGTGACGGTCGATGGTGACGGCAACGTCCACCTCGCGTACCAGTCGACCAACGACGAGGCGGCCGAGCGCCTCTACCACGAGCTCAAGAAGCTGTTGAACCACGTGGGCATGGCGGACCACCACGTGTTGAGCAAGAACTTCTACATGCACATGGACATCTCCGTCGCCGGCGTCGCCCACCAGGCGGGTACCTGCCGGTTCGGTAACGACCCGGCGACGTCGGTGCTCGACGCCAATTGCAAAGCGCACGAGCTCGACAACCTCTACGTCGTCGACACCAGCTTCTTCCCGAGCATCGGTGCGGTGAACCCGGCGCTCACGGCGATGGCCAACGCCCTGCGCGTCGGCGCCCATCTGGCCGAGCGGCTCGCCTAGCCGGTTGCGGCGTGAGCTGGGTGAGCCGCCGTAGCGGAGCGGAGGCGGCGAGCTCGGCAGGCGAGGCGAGCAACTTGCTTGCGAGCCGAGCCCGAGAGATCAGTACTCGGGCAGCAACTCGGCGATGATGATCCGCCCGGCCGCCTCCATCAGGGCGAGGTGCGAGAAGGCCTGCGGGAAGTTGCCGAGGTGGAAATCGGTGTCGACGTCGAACTCCTCGGCGTAGAGGCCGAGGGGTGATGCGACGCGCAGCAGGCGCTCGAAGAGGTCGCGGGCCCGCTGCTGCTCGCCGACGATCGACAACGCCGACACCAGCCAGAACGAGCAGATGAGGAACGTGCCTTCCTTGCCCGACAGGCCATCGTCCGTCTCGTCGGTGCGATACCGCAGGACGTAGCCGTTCTCCGTCAGGTCCTCGGCGATCGCCATGACACTGGCATGTGCCCGCTCGTCGTGACCGGGGAGCAACCCGAAGAGGGGGGCGAGGAGGGTCGACGCATCGAGGGCGTCGGTGTCGTAGTGCTGGCGCAGCACGCCGTCCTTGGTGACGCCGCGCTCGAGGATGTCGGCCCGGATCTCCTCGGCGGTTGCCTGCCACGTCTCGCGCAGCTGAGGGTCGCCGCGCATCGCCGCCAGCTTCGAGGCACGGTCGAGCGCCACCCAGCACATCAGCTTCGACGACACGTAGTGCTGTGGTTTGCCTCGCGCCTCCCAGATGCCTTGGTCCGGCTCGGGCCACACCTTCGAGGCGCACTCCGCCTGCGACTGAACGATCGGCCAGAGGTTTCGTGGGAGGCGCTGGCTGCGGCGGGAGTGGAGGAAGATGGCGTCGAGGGCGGCCCCGTACACGTCGTTCTGGCGCTGGTCGTAGGCCCCGTTGCCGATCCGCACGGGGCGGGCACCGTTGTACCCGCTCATGTGGTCGAGCGTGGACTCCTTGAGGTCGCGGCGGCCATCGATCCCGTACATGATCTGCAACCCGCCGTCGCCGTTCGGCTCGAGGTCGGCGACGAACTGCATGAACTCGTCGGCTTCCCAGTCGAGGTTCAGCCAGTGCAGCGCCTGCAGCGTGAACGTCGAGTCGCGGATCCAGCTGTACCGGTAGTCCCAGTTGCGCTCGCCGCCCGGCGTTTCGGGCAGGCCGGCCGTGAGCGCGGCGACGGTGGCACCCGTCGGCATGTACGTCAGTCCCTTGACGGCGAGTGCGGACCGTTGGATCGGGTCTCGATAGCGATGATCCGGGATGCGCGCCCCATCCAGCCACTGTCGCCAGAACTCGACCGTCGTCGCGATGCGCCGATCGGCGTCGGCGGCGTCAGCAGGTCCCGAGAGATCCTCCGCCCACGACAGCGCGCAGAAGAGGCGATCACCGGACTCCATGACGTGACGGCCCCGCACGCGATCGCCTTCCACGCCGACGCGAAGATCGGTGTGGAGCCGCACGGTGACGTCGCCGCCGGTCGCTTCGGCGACATGGCCCTCTCCGTCGACGATGCTCCACGTCGCCGGCGCCCGCCCGTAGTCGAAGACCGGCTCGCAGACGACCTCCATCTCCACGCGACGGCCGACACACTCCGCGACGCGCACCAGCATGTGCTCGGCGTCATGGTCTGCCGGCGGCCGGGTGTGGGGGGTGACCGTGTCGTGGCCGGTGGACGGGCCCATGATCAGTGCGTCGCGGACGATGACCCACCCCGACGGCGTCTTCCACGTCGTCACCAGCACGTTCGTCCCCGGCTCGTAGTTCCGTGCCGTCGGCACGTTGATGCCGAACGGGCCGAACCGGAACACACCAGAGGCCCGATCGAGCAGGCTGCCGAAGACGGAGGGCGAATCGAACCGCGGCACGCACAGCCAGTCGACCGCGCCGTCGGGCGCGATCAGGCTGCCGGTGTGGCAGTCCGACAGAAAGGCGTACTCGGCGATCGGCGGGAACGGCGACGGCAATGCCGCGCTCATCTGACCTCCGTCAGACTCGGGTGCGGGGCGTGTGCTGGGCTTGCGTGTCGCCATCGGGTCCCTCCAGTGCTGCTCGCTGCTCCATTGGACCAGGGTCCAGCGCCACACGACATCGTCCGCGCCGGGTGAAATCGCGCCAATGCGCCGGATGCGCCGGAGGCGCCGGCTGCCGAACCGGGTCTGCACCTCTGCGAGATGCGGCCGCCGATGCGCCTGGAGGCGCCGGCGTGCCGAACCGGGTCTGCACCTCTGAACGACGCGGTCTGGCCGCTGTGCAATGCGGCCGCCCGTTTCATCCCCTCCGGGTGACGACGCGTCGGGAACCATGCGGTTCAGTGGTGTGGTGACCGTTGCCGGCGTGCTGGCGCCGATCCTGGCGGTGGACCCCGTGCCGTGGGCGCGGGCACAGATGGCCTTCACGCTGGCGTGTCACATCATCCTCGTGCCGCTCGGTGTGTCGTGGGCCTTCATGGCGTTGGTTGCCAACTACCGCGGCATCAAGCGCGGCGACGCCGCGGCGCTCCAACTGGCGCAGCGATGGTCGAAGTACATGGCGGTCACGTTCGCCGTCGGGGCCGTGACCGGGACGGTGCTCAGCTTCGAGTTCGGGCTGCTGTGGCCCAAGTTCATGGGCGAGTGGGGTGAAGCGTTCGGCATCCCCTTCGCCTTCGAAGGGCTGTTCTTCTTCACCGAGGCGATCTTCGTCGCCATCTACATCTTCGGCTGGCGCCGGATGAAGCCGTGGGCGCACTTCTGGACAGGCGTGCCCGTCGTGCTGACGGGCATCCTCGGCAGCGTCAGCGTCGTGGCCGCCAACGCGTGGATGAACTCACCGGAGGGCGTCACGCTCAACAGCGCTGGTGAGGTGGTCGACGTCGATCCGCTCGGCGTGATCTTCAACGACGCCATGCCGCTGATGGCCGCGCACATGGTGATCGCGGCGTACGTCGTCGGCGGCTTCCTGATCGCATCGGTCTATGCCGTCGGCATGTTGCGGGGGCGCCGCGACCGCTACCACCGGCTCGGCTTCCTCATCCCGTTCACCGTCGGTGCGATCGCCATACCGATCCAGATGGGCGTCGGCGACTCACTCGCTCGCTGGGTCTACAACAACCAGCCGATGAAGTTCGCCGCGATCGAGATGGTGACGGAGACGTCGAGCGATGTGCCCGAGACGTTGTTCGGCCACCTCAACGACGATGGCACCATCAGCGGTGGAATCCCGATCCCCGGGCTGGCGTCGTGGCTGTCGGACCCGAGCACGGGCAAGGAAACGGTCATCCAAGGTCTCGACTCGTTCCCCGAGGACGCTCGGCCCACCACGCGTCAGGTGAACACGGTGCACCTGGCATGGGACATCATGATCGGCCTCGGCACCCTGCTCCTGCTGCTGTCACTCTGGTACGCGGCGTGCTGGCTGTTCCGCCGGGACATGCCGCGGAGCAAATGGTTCTTACGCGTCGCGTCGGTGGCCGGCGTGGCGGCGATCATCGCGATGGAAGCCGGCTGGGTCGTCAGCGAGGTCGGCCGGCAGCCGTGGATCGTCTACAACCAGATGACGGTCGAGGACGCAGCGACCGAAAACAGCGGTGTCTGGATCACGTTCATCATCATCGCCGTGCTCTACATCGGGCTGGCCATCACGACGATCCTCATCCTGCGCAAGATGAGCAGGCGGTTCCGTGAGCGCGACGTGCCCGACCACGAGGTCCCGTACGGGCCGCGGGGCCCCGACATCGAGACCCCAGACCGAGACGCCGTGCCCGTGCCATGAGTGAGCGAGTCTTCGAGCGAACGAATCATCGTTGACGGTCTTTTCGCTCACTGGTGCCCGGTGCGTTCGAGCGAGTCGACCACGTCACAAGACTGGATGGTGCACCAGTGAGCACCACCGTCGCCGTGCTGCTGCTGCTCGCCGTCGTGGCTGTACGCGGTCTTCGGCGGCGCCGACTTCGGCGCCGGGTTCTGGGATCTGGTCGCCGGAGGAGCGACCCGCGGCGAGCGGCCGCGCGAGGTGATCGACCACTCGATCGGCCCCATCTGGGAGGGCAACCACGTGTGGCTGATCTTCTGCTTCGTGTTGCTGTGGACCGGGTTCCCCGAGGCGTACGCCTCGATCACGCTGACGCTGTTCGTCCCGTTGACGATCGCCGCGATCGGGATCGTGCTGCGCGGATCGAGCTTCGCCTTCCGCAAGACCGTGTTCCGCACCCGCGACCGCCGCAACTTCGGGGCCGCGTTCGCGCTGGGGTCCGTGGTCGTGCCGTTCTGCATGGGTGCGATCGCCGGTGGCATCGCCTCCGGCCGCGTGCCGGCGGGGGGCGAGGCCGGGGATCCGTGGTCGAGCTGGCTCAACCCGACGTCGATCCTCGGTGGTGTGCTCGCGCTCGTCGTCGTCGCCTACCTGGCGTCGGTGTACCTCGTCTGGGACGCGCGACGGTTGGCGGACGACACCATGGTCGAGTACTTCCGCCGGCGCGCCGTCGGTGCCGCCGTCATCGCCGGGGCGGTGGCGGTCATCGGGATCTTCGTCCTGCGGGCGGATGCCGCGTTACCTGTTCGACGAGTTGGCCGGCAAGGCGCTCCCGGTGGTCCTCGCCTCCGCCGTGTGTGGCATCGCCTCGCTCATCCTGCTCGTGCGCAACGCCACGCACTGGGCACGCCTGCTCGCCATCGGCGCCGTGGCCACCGTCGTCGGCGCATGGGGAGTGGCCCAGTGGCCCTACATCCTCCCGGAGAGCCTGACGGTCTCCGAGGCCGCCGCACCGTCGAGCACGCTCGCCACACTCCTCGTCGCGGCGATTGGGATGCTCGTCATCGTGGTTCCGGGCTTCATCCTGCTCTACACCCTCGACCAGCGGTCGCTGCTGCAAGAAGAGGGTGTGGACTGAGCCGCGCCCGTGCCAACATCGGACGGTGACGTCCACCGTGTTGCTGTGCTCCGACGGATCCGAGCTGGCGTTGTCGGCCCTGTCCCGCGGCCTCCCGCTCCTCGCCCCGGCAGATCGCATCGTGGTGGCGACGGTCGTCGACGTCGTGCATCCCATGGACGTCGTCGGAACCGGGATGGCGGGCGGTGTGTTGAGTCCTGCTGAGGCGGAGCGGATGGACGCCGACCGGTCGGAGGCCGGGCGCCGGGCGCTGGACGCGACCTGTGAGCACCTCGGGCTCAGCGATGCCGAAACCGTCGTCCTGACGGGCGGCGCCGGACCGGCACTCTGTGACCTCGCCGGATCGCTCCCCGCCGCGGTGGTCGTGGTTGGCACGCGTGGCATGGGCGGCCTGCGCCGCGCCGTGCTCGGATCGGTCTCCGATCACGTCGTGCGCAACGCGCCGTGCCCCGTCCTCGTGTGCAGCGCCGAATAAGCTCTCTGTCACGCCGGCGGGATGAGCACCATCTCGATGGCGTGGACGATCCCATTCGACGCTTCGAACTGCGCTCCGAGCTGTCCACCATTCACGGTGATCGAACCGGCGACTTCGACGTTCAGCAGCGAGCCTTGCTGGCTGCGCAGCGTTCCGGTTCGGAGATCTTGGTCGGTCAGCACCCCCTCGTCCGGATCGACGGCGTGGTAGGCGAGCAGTGACGGAAGCGCGAGATCGTCGGTCCACTCGGCTCGCTCCTCTTCGCTCATCGCGTCGAAGGCGGCGTTCGTCGGCGCGAACAGCGTGAACGGCCGCGGCGGGTCCGCAAGGATGCGGTCGAAGCCGACGGAGCGGGCCAGCTCGACGAACGTCGAGAACTGCGGATCGTCCGACAGCACTTCCAGCATCGTCGGTCGTGCCGGTGGCGGGGCCTCGGTCGTCGGCGGCGCCGGCGCTGCTGTGGTCGGTGGCGGTGGGGGCGGTGGTGGAGCTGGAGGCGCCGTCGTCACGACCGGGGGCGCGGTCGTCGGCGGTGGCGGTGGCGGTGGTGGTGTCGGCTCCGGTGGTGGCGGCACGATCTGCTGGCCTCTCGCGTAGATGGCGCGCAGCGTGGCCGCGTCCAACAGCCCGGTCTGGGGCACACCGAGATCGGCTTGGAACGCCCGCACGGCGGCGATCGTGGCCTCGGAGTACCGGCCGTCGATCGGGCCGTCGTAGTAGCCGAGCGCCTGCAGCTCGAGCTGGAGCTCGGTGATGCTCAGGTTGAGGAGGCTGGCCGCCTCGCCGTAGCGCTCCCGGAAGGCCGCATCGGTTTCCTCGTCCCACACTCCGGTCTCGGGGACACCAAGGGCCCGCTGCAGGCTCCGCACCGCTTCAGCGGTCGCCTCGTCGTACACACCGTTGACGTCGCCCTCGTAGAAGCCGAGCAGGCGGAGCACCTGCTGGAGCTGTGCCGTGAAGACGGCGCCGGCGAGGAGCTGTTCGGCTCGCTCCGCGAGCAGGTCCACCTCGTCGGTGGCGATCTCGACGAGCTGACCATCCTCCACGACCCATGTCGTCAACCGGCCGCGTGCCACGTCGCCCTGCTCGTCGATGTCGAGTGGACCGCTGGGGCCCGTGTAGGCGATGTTGTCGCCTGCGGCGAGCAGCTCGGCGCAGTGGGCGAACGTCGAGCACTGCGATCCGCCCGACGTCACCGCGACGATCTGACCGCCGACTTGCACCGGATCGCTCGAGCCACTGGCGAGCACGGCGAGGGCGATGGTGACCACACAGTCGTACATCTGCGCCCCGTAGAGCGTGGAGTCGTCGGGCGTCAGGCCCGAGGCGAGGCGTTGGGTGAACGCCCGGTCGCCGGTCTGGGCGATCACCGTGAGTCCCGTCGCCCGCGTCGGATCGTCGGGGAACGCTCTGGTGGCAACGTCCGAGAACGAGAGACCGTCGAGGCCGACGATCTGCTCGACCGGGTACCCGGCGTCGACGAGCTGGGTGACGAGCGTCGGGCCCTCGTCGTAGGACACCAGCACCACGCGGTCAGGCGGCGCGGCGAGGACGGTGTCGACCTCCTCCTCGAACTGCTCTCGATACGAGGGATAGAGGATCGTGTCGACCGTCGCGCCGCGGGCGGTGAGGTGGGCAGCGAGCTCGCCGACGAGCTCGCTCCCATAGACGTCGTCGCGTCCGAGCACGGTGATCGTGGCGGGCGGCAGCGAGTCCTCGTCTGCCGGGGTCATGATCCGGTTGGCGATCACCGGCGAGGCTGCATCGTCGCTCAGCGCGGTCCGGAAGAACGTGCTGGCGGCGTTGCCGGCGGTGACGGTGACGGCCGTGGCCGACGCCGAGCAACCCAGCAGCGTGCGCTCGGCGAGCAGCGGCACGAGGAGACTGGCGCTCCCGGAACCGATTGGCCCGAGGATGGCGCTGGCGCCCTCGGCCTGCAAGGCGTCGAGGTTGGTCTCGAGCGGCGTGTCCGTGACCTCGTCGTCGCGGATCGAACGGACCGGACCTCCGAGCACTCCGCCGGCCGCGTTGATGTCCTCGATGGCGAGCGCGAGTGCCTGCTCCTGGCTGGGGACGAAGGGCGCCAGCTGACCTTCGCCGGGTGCGAGAAAGCCGAACGTGTAGGTCGCCTCGGGTTCGGCCTCCGGCTCAGTCGACTCGCTCGAGGGAGAAGTCGTCGTCGTCGGCCGCGCCGTCGACGTCGTGGTGTCGGCGTCGTCGTCGTCGCCCGAGCACGCCGTGACGAGCAGTACGCCGGCGAGCATGGCCCGTTTGATCAGTCGCATGCGGCCTGTGACTCTGCCACACCGGCGGTGCCGAGATCCTTGTCAGCCTTCTGGTGGCAAGATCAGTTCCTCGGCGAGCATCTCCATGAGCAGGCCGTCGTGCCAGGTTCCGTCGGGGCCGCGCTCGTACTGGCGCATCACACCGACAGGTCGGAAACCGACCTTGGTGTAGCAACGGATGGCTGCGACGTTGTCGGCGGCCGGGTCGATGACGAGTCGGTGGTGGCGCTGGTCGTGGATGAGGTGGCGGGCAAGCGTGCGGACAGCGTCAGTGCACAGCCCACGTCCGTGGACGGCCGGATCGAGGTACAGATCGATGCCGGCGTGGCGGTACACGGGGTCCTCGGAGGCCTGCCACTGGATGGCGCCGACGATCCGGCCGACCTCCTCGATGACGAGAAGGTTCAGCTCGGGGGCAGCGAGGTCATCGAGCATCTCGGCGACCAGGTCGTCGGCTCCTCCCCATCGTGCCTGCACCTCCGGCATCTCCCGGATGGCGACGAGTGCGAAGACGTCCGTCGGCGTGGCGGGGCGCAACGTGACCGTCGAGCCGTGCAACACCGTCATTCCGCGCTCACGATACGAGCGCGCCGTCAGCGCGGCGCGGTTCGCAGGGCTGGCGGGCGCTCCAGCCATCGTGCTCAACGCACCGCAGCGATTCGCTAGCGTTCGACCGTCGGATCGTGTGGATGGAGGGAACCCATGGCGACGACACGGAAGGGAGCCGGCCGCCTCGCGCTCGATTGCGGTGGTGTCCTGCGGACTGCTCGTCGGTGCGACAGACCAGGCGGGTGCTGCCCGCCCATCCGTCCTCCCACCTTCCGTCGCGCCCTCACGGCGCGAGCTACGCCGAGTGGTCGGCCCGCTGGTGGCAGTGGGCGTTCTCGACGCCGGCCACGACGACGGGCCCGTTCGGCGAGGGTGCAGTTGACTGCGGCGTGAACCAGCCCCACAGCAATGTGTGGTTCCTCGCTGGCCCGTTCAACGCCTCCGGCGCCGTCGACCGCACCTGCAACGTCTCGGCGGGCACGATGCTGCTGATACCGGTCATCAACGTGGAGTGCTCCAACCTCGAGGATCCGCCATTCTTCGGGGCCACCCCGGCCGAGCGCGCTGAGTGTGTCGAAGCGGACGACTTCGTCTTCGACGACCTCGAGGTAACCGTGGACGGCGAGATAGATCGCCGATCTGGAGCGGTACGCGGTGACCTCACCCGACTTCGCCTTCACCGGCGTGCCGGGCAACCCGGCTGGGGTCGAGGGCGCGGGGTTCTCGACGAGTCGCGGCGTGTACGTGATGCTCACACCGCTGCCCCCGGGTAGCCACACGGTGACCTTCAGTGGGACGTTCCCGGCCTTCGACTTCACCCTGAGCGCCACCTACACCATCCTGGTGACCGCCCCCTGAGCCGCCCCGCCAGCCCGTCACGCGGCAGGAGCCGTGCGCCAGGGGCGTTCGAACGGCAGGCGCCAGGCGTTCGGGGCGATCAGCTGGTGGATGGCGTTCGGCCCCCAGGTCCCGGGCGAGTACGACCGCACGGGTGGCGGTGACTGCAAGACCGGTGTCGACAGCTCCCAGAGTCGTTCGATGCCGTCGGAGCTGTTGAACAGCGTGTGGTCGCCGGTCATGGCGTCGTGGATCAGGCGTTCGTACGCTTCGAGGACGTCGTCCTGCCGGCCGGTCTCGTGGAGCGAGAACTGCAGGCTCTGCTTGTGGAGCTTCATGCCGGTGCCGGGGCGTTTGCCGTAGAACGACAGTGAGAGACGGGCCGCGTCGGCGAGGTCGAACGTGAGGTGGTCGGGTCCGAGGGCGCCGACGCCTGAGCCGGCGGGGAACATGCTCCTGGGCGGCTCACGGAACGCGATCGAGATCACGCGGGCACCTTCGGCCATCTGCTTCCCGGTGCGCAGGAAGAACGGCACGCCGGCCCACCGCCAGTTGTCGATCTCGCAGCGCAGCGCGATGAACGTCTCGGTGTCCGACTCCGGGCTGACGCCGGGCTCCTCGCGGTAGCCGACGTACTGACCGCGCACGACGTTGTGGGGCTCGATCGGTCGCATGGAGCGGAACACCTTGTTCTTCTCCTCGGCGATCGCCCGTGGTTCCAGCGCCGCGGGCGGCTCCATCGCCATGAACGCCAGGACCTGGAACAGGTGGGTGACGACCATGTCGCGGTAGGCGCCGGTCGCCTCGTAGAAGCCGGTGCGCACGCCGACGTCGAGCGTCTCGGGCACGTCGATCTGCACGTGGTCGATGTGGGCCCGGTTCCAGATCGGTTCGAACAGCCCGTTGGCGAACCGGAAGGCAAGGATGTTGAGCGCCGCCTCCTTGCCGAGGAAGTGGTCGATGCGGAAGATCTGCTCCTCGGCGAACGACGAGTGCAGCGTCGCGTTGAGCGCCCTGGCGCTGCGCAGGTCGGTGCCGAACGGCTTCTCGACGATGATCCTCGACCGCTCCGCCAAGCCGGCCCGGCCGAGTGTGCGGACGACGTCATCAGCGGCCCACGGCGGGACGCTGAGGTAGTGCAGCCGGCGCGGGACACAGCGAAGCTCGCGCTCGGCCGCCGTGACCGCTGCGGCCAGCCCACCAGCGCCGCTGCGCTGGTCGATGTACGTCAGCTTGCGGGCGAAGGCGTCCCACTGCGCGTCGTCGAACGTCCGGTTGGCGAACTCATCGCAGGCCTGCCGGGCGACCTTGCGGAACATGTCGTCGTCGAGGTCGTCCAAAGAGGTCCCGACGATCCGGAACTCGGGCATCAGGCCCGCCTGCGACAGGCGGAACAGGCCGGGCAGCAGCTTGCGGCGGGCCAGGTCGCCGGTCGCCCCGAACAACACGACCACGTGGGGCGTGAGGGGCGACATCAACGACGGATCGATGTCCAGCAGGTCATTGGACCCGTTCATGGGAATTGCTCCGGGAGGGGCGCGGCCGCCGGCCCGACGCGAGCGGTACGTCGAGCCGGCGGCTGCGATGTGGATGAGGTAGGTGGGCGAACCCGCCCGAACTAGTACGCGGCGGCACCGACCGGCTGTGCGCCGGCGCCGGCGGGGTCGGCGAAGTACGTGCCCCGACCGGCGGCCGAGAAGGAGCACACGTACACGGCCGGCTCCCAGCCATTGTTCGTCAGCTCGTGGAGGTCGTCGGTCGGGATGAGCAGCGTCTGCCCGGCCCGCAGCTTGAACGTCGTGTCGCCGCTCGTGACGTCGCACTCACCCTGCAGCATGTAGACGATCTCCTGGGCCGCGGTGTGCCAGTGCGTGGGGTTGGTCTTGCCGGGGTTGATGTGGACGATGCCGAAGCTCTGCTCGCTGCCGGCGGCCACGCTGTCGTCCACGACCCACTTGACGGCGCCCCAGTCGTAGACGACGGGCGCGATCTCGTCGATGTTGATGATTCCGAGTTCCACGGGGGATGCTCCTCTTTGCTCGATACGTGATGCGTGGCGTCAGGGTGCGGATGGCGCCGCCCGAGCGCTTGGAGAAGTCCGGGAGATCCGGTGAAAACGCCCGGGCAGCACCCCCGTACGGAGCCCGAAGCTCAGGCGACCTGCGTGGCCGCAGTGAGCGCCTCGACGGCCATGATCGCCTGCGGTCCCGACGTGGCCGTGTTCGTCTGCACCGCCACGGTCGTGCCGGTCTCGACGTGGTAACCGACGTAGGCGTTCTGCGCCTGGCCGGTGCCCATGTGGCCGATGACGGTCATGCCGTCCATGCCGTACCGCTCGAGCCCGAGCCCGTAGCCGTGGTCGATTCCGAACTGCGACAGATCCTCAGCTCGGGACGAAGGCCTGCATGGCCGCCTGCGACTCTGGTGAGAGCAGCGTGCCGTCTCGGAGGGCGGTGGCGAACAGCAGCAGATCACGCCCGGTCGACTGCAGCGCACCGGTGGCTCCGCCGATCGACGGGTGGCTGTTGAACGTCCAGTCGACGAACGTCCCGTCGATGACCCTGTAGCCGACCGGGCCGGTCATCGCCGGGGTAGCCGGTGCTGGTCATGCCGAGCGGCTCGGCGATCCTCGTGCGGACCTCGTCGCACCACGCGTTGCCGGTCACCTGCTTGATGATCTCGCCGAGCATGACGTAGTTGGTGTTCGAGTAGCGGTGCGGGCCACCCGGCTCGCCGTACCGTCCGGCCGCCTCGGCGACGGCGATCAGCTCCGCGGGCGCCCACTCGCGCGCCTGGTCGCTCTGCACGGCGGGATCATCCAGGTACTCGCCGAGCCCGCTGGTGTGCTGGAGGAGCTGGCGCGGCGTGATCCGGTCGGCGCCTGGGAGGTCGGGGAAGTACCCGGCGATCGGGGCGTCGAGGTCGAGGCGGCCCTCGTCGGCGAGCTGCAGGGCGACGACGGCGACGAACGTCCTTGGTCGCGCTGCCGATGTTCCACGGAACATCGACGTCGACGGGCGGGCTGCTCGGGTCGACGGTCTGCGTGCCGGACGTGACCTCGGTGATCGTGCCGTCCGCTTCCTGCAGCGTGATGCGGGCCCCGACGAACTCGCCGGCGGCACGGTGTGACTCGAGGATGCCGCTCAGCTGCGCCTGGCGGGCGGCGTTGGTCGGTGACGTCGGCGGTGGCGCCGTCGTCGAGGTGGCGCCGGGGTCGTCGTCGGCTCCTCAGTGGGCGGCGGCGGTGGCGAGTCTCTGGCGGAGCGGACGTCGTCGGCGCCGCGACGGTGGTGGTGGGCGCGGCGACGTCGTCATCCGACGCGCATGCCGCGCCGGCCAGGACGCAAGCCGGCGGTGATGCAGGACCAAGTGAATGCTTCATGGCCGCGATCGTGCGGATCGCCGCCCACCCCGTCGTCGGCCTGCCGGCCGCTTGTGCCGCCGCCCGTGTACATCCCGGGATGTACGGAGAACTGTCCCAGCGGCCGACGACCGCGGCCGCCCGCGAGCGCACCGTGGCGCCATGGAACTCCTGACACATCCCAGCACCGACCACGAGTGGGTCTCGAGCCCACCCCGACTCCCCGCCGCCCGGACCGTGAACGCCGTCAAGGTGTACGGGAAGGGCGACACCGCCGTGCGCGCCCTCGACGGTGTGAGCGTCGACTTCGCCACCGGTGGCTTCACCGCCATCATGGGTCCCTCGGGCTCCGGCAAGTCGACGCTGCTGCACGCGCTCGCCGGTCTCGACGACCTGACCTCAGGTCACGTCTTCATCGGCAACACCGACCTGACCCGCCTGCGGGACAAGGCCCTGACGACGCTGCGGCGGGACCGCATCGGCTTCGTCTTCCAGGCCTTCAACCTGGTGCCGACGCTGACCGCCTACGAGAACATCACGTTGCCGATGCGCCTGGCCCACCGCCGGCCCGACAAGCAGTGGCTGCGCCAGGTCGTCGAGACCGTCGGCCTCGGCAATCGCCTCACGCACCGCCCGAGCGAGCTGTCCGGCGGCCAGCAACAACGCGTCGCCGTCGCCCGTGCGCTCGCCGGCGAGCCCGAGATCATCCTTGCCGACGAGCCGACCGGGAACCTCGACAGCCGCAGCGGCGCCGAGATCCTGTCGTTCATGCGCCGGGCCGTGACGGAGCTCGGCCAGACGATCGTCATGGTGACCCACGACCCGGTGGCCGCCAGCTACTCCGATCGAGTCGTCCTCCTGGCCGATGGCCGGATCGTCGACGAGATCGTCGCCCCCTCGCCCGACGCGGTCCTCGACCGCATCAAGCAGATCGGACGCTGACATGTTCACCTTGACCCTCAAGGGCCTGTGGGCCCACAAGCTGCGCTACGCGCTCACCGGCCTCGCCGTCGTCCTCGGCGTCGCCTTCATGGTCGGCACCATGGTGCTGACCACCACGATGGAGCAGACCTTCGACAAGGTCTTCCAAACAGCCAACGACGGCACGGACGTGATCGTCCGCCGCGACGCCGCCATCGACGGCGAGCTGGCCACCACCCGGGACCGGGTCGAGGCGAGCGTCGTCGACGAGGTGGCCGCCGTCGACGGCGTCGCAGTCGCCCGCGGCTCGATCCAGGCGATGACCCAGCTGGTCGAGGCCGACGGCACCACCACGGCGACCGAAGGCCTCGGCATCACCACCGGGACCAACTGGATCGACGACGAGCAGCTCAACCCGTTCGCCCTGTCGTCCGGGCGGGCGCCCGAGGCTGCGGGCGAGGCGGTGATCGACGAGAACACCGCCGACGACCAGGGCTGGGCCGTTGGCGATCCGATTCGGGTGCTGACCAAGGCCGGCTCCACCGAGCTGACGGTCGTCGGCATCGCGACGTACGGCGAGCTCGGCGGCGTGCCGGGGTCGTCACTGGTCGCCACCGACGATGTCACCGCCCAGCAGCTGTTCGCCGAGCCGGGCCGCTACGACAGCGTGCTCGTCGCTGCGACAGCCGGCGTGACGTCGGCCGAGCTGACCCAGCGCATCGAGTCGGCAGTCGCCCCGCCGGGCTCGGGCCTCGACGCCCTGACGGGCGCGCAACACACGGCCGACCAGCAGGCCGACTTCCAGGAGGACCTCGCCTTCCTCGACCAGTTCCTGATGGCCTTCGCCTATGTGGCCCTGTTCGTCGGGATGTTCATCATCTACAACACGTTCTCGGTCGTCGTGGCCCAGCGGATGCGGGAACTCGCCATGCTGCGGGCCATCGGTGCCCGCCGCAGCCAGGTGCTGCGCTCGGTGGTCCTCGAGTCAGTCGTCGTCGGTGCGGTCGCTGCGGCGGTCGGGCTTGCGGCTGGCGTGGGGCTGTCGTACGGGCTGCGCGAGCTGCTCGCCGCCGGCGGCCTCGACATCCCGAGCGGCTCGCTGGTGGTGTCGTCGGCGACCGTTATGACGGCGCTCATCGTGGGCGTGGTCGTGAGCGTGCTGTCGGCAGTGGTGCCGGCGGTTCGGGCCAGCCGGACCCGCCCCATCGCCGCCCTGCGCAACGTCGCCGTCGACCGCTCCGGGGCGTCGTTCTGGAGGGCTGCCTTCGGGCTGCTGCTGACCGGCGCCGGCATCACGTCGTTCGCCATGGGCTTGTCGGCGTCCGGCCAGGACGGCCTGCCGCTGATCGGACTCGGGGCGATGACGACCGTCCTCGGTGTGTTCACCCTTGGCCCGGTGCTGGTCGGTCCGGCCGTCTGGCTGTTCGGTGCGCCGACGCGGCTGTTCGGTGTCACCGGCAAGTACGCCCGCAACAACGCCCGCCGCAATCCCAAGCGCACCGCTGCCACGGCCGCGGCCCTGATGGTCGGCGTCGCCCTCGTCGGGTTCATCACGATCCTCGCGGCGTCGACGAAGGACTCGATCGAGTCGGCCGTCGACGAGTCCTTCCGGGCCGACTACGTCGTCGAGTCCGGCTCCTTCACCCAGGGCTTCGCCACGAGCGTCGAGGACGAGCTGAAGGCCGTTCCCGGCGTGGATCTCGTGTCGCCCGTGCGCTCTGCGCCGGCCGAGGTCGACGGGTCGACCACCGACGTCATGGCGGTTGACACGGCCGTGATCGACGAGCTCTACGACCTGGAGGTCACGGGTGGTTCGATCGCCTCGGTGCACGGTGACGCCGTCGCCGTGACGGCCGTCAAGGCTGCCGAGGAGGGACTGAGCATCGGCGACCGGGTGCCGGTCCGGTTCGCCGACGGCGCGACCGTGCCGCTGACCGTGCAGGCCGTCTTCGACGGCGCCACGATCGGCGGCGAGGCGAGCTGGATCGTGGGTCTCGACACCTTCGAGCAGCACGTCGCCGATCAGTTCGACCGCCGGGTGTTCGTGTCGGTCGACCCCGACCTGCCGGCGGTCGAATCCCGGACGGCGCTCGATGCGGCGCTGACCGAGTGGCCGAATGCCGAGCTGCAGGACGAGGCCCAGTTCAAGGAGGCGATCGCCGGCCAGATCGATCAGATGCTGAACATGATCTACGGCCTGCTGGCGCTGGCCGTCGTGATCGCCCTGATCGGGATCGCCAACACGCTGGCCCTGTCGGTGCACGAGCGGACCCGTGAGATCGGCGTGCTGCGCGCCGTCGGCATGCACCGCCGCCAGGTTCGCCGGGCGATCCGGTGGGAGGCGCTGCTGATCGCCGTGCTCGGCGCGGCGCTCGGCGCGGCGCTGGCCATCGGCGGGGCGTGGGGCGTCGTCAAGGCGCTCGAGGACCAAGGCATCACCGAGTTCACGCTCCCGCCGGCGCAGCTGGCGGTGATCGTCGGGATGGGCGGCGTCGCCGGCGTGCTGGCGGCGACCGGACCTGCCAGGCGGGCCGCCAAGCTCAACGTGCTGGAGGCGATCACGAGCGAGTAGGCCACAAATCCACGTACTTCATCTTCAGCGTGAGGGAAGAGGCCATCGACGGCCAATTCCCTCACGCTGACGTCGTTGGGGCCGTTTCTTCCGCCGAAACCGACGAGTTTCGACCGGGAGCGACGTCCAAGGTGCATGTCGCTCGCCACGTTCGCCCCTCCGTCGTTCGTTCCCACCGAGAGCTCCAGTCGACTCGCTGACCTCTCACCACGCGAGCGTGAGGTGCTCTCCCTCATGGCGCTCGGGCGCTCCAACCGTGGCATCGCCCGCGACCTGCTCGTGTCCGAGGGCGCCGTCGAGAAGCACATTGCCAGCATCTTCGCCAAGCTCGGGCTCATGCCCTCACCGGCCGTGCACCGACGGGTGATGGCGGTGATCGCCTATCTGTCCGACCGCTGACATGCGGGCAGACGTCGAGGACGCCGTCGATCACGAGCAGCACGCAGGCCACCGCGGCGGCGGCGCTGACGAGGCGGGCCGCCCACATCACGGCGACCCGTCCCGCGCCCTCGCCCGGCAGCACGGCGACGAGGCCGGCGAGCGCACCGATCGTGATCAGGAGGGCGATGGCGAGCACACCGAGCGCGCCGTCGGCGGCCGCACCGATCGCCAGCAGCACAGCCGCCGGAGACGCGACGAGGGGAATGCCGACGGGGATGATCGCTGCCCGCCGTCCAGTCAGCGCCGGCTCGGGTGACGGCGGCCGGGCGACCATTCGGAAGAGTGCCGCCACAGCGGCGACTGCGCCGACGGCGATGCGCGCCGCCGGCGCCGACACGTCGAGCAGGTCCAGCAGCGGGTCACCGAGCAACGCGACCACCAGCACGATGACGGACCCGACCAGCCCTCCGAGCGCGCCGAGCGCGGCCCGCTCACGGCCGCTCTCCCGGCGGGGCGTGCCGACCGCGGCGTACAACGCGTTCAGCGTCGCCACCAGCGCGAGCAGCCAGAGCCATCCGGACGGTGCGTCGTCCTCACCGATGATGGATTCCGCCTCGACGATGGCGATGGTGCGCAGCAGCGCGGAGATGGCGTGCTGCTGGTCGTCCATCCGCGTGACGTCGCCGACGAACCACGCACCGTCGACACGGTCGGGGCGCAGGGCCGCATCCGCCTCGCTGCCGACGCGCTGCTCGTCGATCGCCAGCGCGGCGATGCAGCGGGCCCGCTCGGCGATCGGCTTCCGATCGCCCGCAAGACGTCCGTCAGCCTCGGCGACGAGCCACAGCCCGGTCAGCGCCTCACCGACGACTCCGTAGCCACCGCCACGCGGCGAGAACGTGCCGCGCACTGCGACGCCCCACGGTCCGGCCTGCTGGCTGACCCACCGCACCTGGCTGCCGAACAGCGCGGCTTGGCGCTCGGCGTTGCCCAGCTCGTCCTCGGTCAGCGGGCGGGCGGGATCCCGCTCCGGGAAGGCGACCGTCTCGGCGAGCCCGTAGGCGGTCCAGTGGTCAGGAACCGGCGGCCAGTGATCCTCCACCTCGTCACGGCTGGTGGCGAGGTAGTCGCCGATGCGATCGGCGGCCTCACCCCACCCTTCGTCCGGGAACAGGCGGTGGACCCTGCCCAGCGCCCAGTACGCCTCACCGGTGAAGTACTTCGAGTAGTTGCCGGCCACCGGCTGCCCGGTCGCATCGTCGTACTCGGCGAGCACGGCGCCCGACGGCTCGGTTTGCGCAACCATGAATCGGGCGAGCCCGCGGATCAGGTCGTCCGAGTCGGTCTCGCCGGTGAGCAACCGCCGCTCGACAAGGCCGGCGGTGAGCAGGGCCGCCGTGCCGACGGCGGTGCGGTCATCGAACGAGACGGCAACCCATCCGTCGCGTTCGACCAGATGATCCCGCGCCCATTCGACGCCGCGGTCGGCGCTCTCCAGCGCGCCTGGGATGCCAGCGGTCGCCGCCTGGTAGAGGCCCATCACCGCACCGGCATGGCGCACGACGTTGTACGGCGAGCCGGTCTCCTGATCCTTCACGGCGTCGTACTCGTACAGCCACGTGCCGTCGTCGTTCTGGTTGCGGGTGAACCAGTCGACCGCGGCGGTCGCACTCGCCTCGAGATCGGCGGTCGTCACGTCCGGGCAGTGCTCGGGCGGGGCCAGCACGCCGAAGGCGAGGACGGCCGCGACGAGCAGCACGATGCCGGCGAACAGCGCGCGCCCCAGTGGTCGGGTGCGCAGGCTCAGCCGACCCTCGTCATGCGTGAGGTCGAGCCGGGTGGCTCGACGGCAGCGTGCTTGGGCGCCGGCAGCAGCAGCGTCGGCAGGGCGAACCAGGCGGTCAGCGGCAGCCGGCTGAGCACGAAGCGAACGGCCGCCGGGCCGTCATTGACGCTGCCGTCGCGGTGGACGACCTGGATCGGCGATCCCGGCGGGCCGGCCACGATGCGGAAGCGAGCGAGCCAGTCGAGCCAACGGGTGGCGGTGGCGAGGGTTCGATGGCGGCTCACGGAGTAGTCGACGACGAGGACTCGGTCACGTGTCGACGGCACCGCCCAGATCACGAGCGCGGCAACGGCCAGGTACGAGAACACCTCCACGCGGGCGGAGATCTCGATCGCCACGTGGAAGCAGACGGCGATCCACACTGCCGCATAGCGACTGCGCCGCCACCACAGCCCGAAGGCGATGAAGAGTTCGGTCGCGATGATCACCTTCGCCGCCAGTGTGTGGAATGAGCGGTCGGCGAGCACGGTGATCACCCAGTCGGGCAGCACGCTCGCCTCCAGTTGCTCGCGTGTGCGGACGACACGGTGCCAGGTCACGGTGCCGCCGAACCAATCCGAGTCGAGGAGCTTGCTCAGGCCGGACGCCCCGTAGACGACCGATGCTTCGAAGCGCAGCAGCCACAACGGCCACGCCGGCGCCGTCGTCGGCAGGGGCGGCAGCCCGGCGCGAGACCGCCGCCATGCGTCGAGCGACAGCTCGCGCCCACTCGGTGCGACGGCCAGGGCCGCCAGCACCACGACGAGGTAGACGCGGTTGTTGTGCACGTGCGTCGTCGACAGGAACAGGTTGTAGGTGACGACGGCGAACACGGTCGTCGTCGCTGACGCGGGTGTGCCACCCGACCGTCATGGCCATGGCGGCCAGGGCGCCGACGCACAGCACCGCGATGTACAGCGGCGTCGGCAGCTCCGGATACCACGACGCGTACGGCTCGTAGAACGTGTCTCGGTAGGTCTTGCCGTTCCAGGCGTCGAGCAGGAACGGCCGCAGGTGGAGCAACACGATCGGACCTGCGAGCACCCGCAGCAGGGCCATCGCCCGCATGCTCACCTGGCGCCCGAGCACCTCGTCGAAGGCGGCGATCACTCGGCGGTGCTCCGATCGACGCTGCGCAGCACGACCACCTCTGGGTCGTCGGTGTTGTGCCACGTCGTCACGACCGCTTCGAGATACCGCGTCTCGGTGTCGAGCGGCGTGTTGACGGCCACCCAGTCGAGGGCGGCATCGAGGAACGCCAGCTGGTTGTCCAACCCGGCATCGGCGTGCCGGCGCACGCCGGGGCTCGAGAGCCCACGACTGTCGACGAGCTCGCCCCAGCGGTATCCCGCCCATGGCTCGGTGATCGGGATCCGCTGCCCGTCGGCCGTGACGCGGGCGATCTCGGCCCGCCATGTGCTCGACTCCGGGAACATCTGGTAGGCGAACTCCTTGTGCGCCGACCAGTAGCCCCGCACGACGAAGAACGCTTGGGCGGCGACGACGGCGAGCACGGCGACGCGCCGCCCGACGACCCTCGCCCGCGAGCTCACCTCACGAGACTGCCACGACCGCGCCCGGGGGGCGCAGCGCGGTCAGGCGACTCAGGCGATCAGGGCAGTGGAATGCTCGACACCGTCCACGGAGGTGCCGAGGGCGCTCCCCCGAACTGGCTGTTGACGACGAGCAACCGGTCGCCCGCGATCGCCGCGGTTGTCGGCGTATGGAACGTCGGGTCCCTGGTCTCCGACAGGAGCCGACCTCGCCGGTAGCTCTGGTCGAGGCGCAGCTTGGCGACGAGGGTGCGGGCTGGGCGAACGACGTACAGGATGTTGCTGTCGGTGATGACCATGCCGTCCCCGCTGTACAGGCTGTAGCCGCCGAGGTTGACCTGCGTGACTTGCCGGTCGGACAGTCGGACACGGAGCAGGATGCCGTCGCTGAAGTGCACGACGAGCAGGTACTTGCCGTCTGGCGTGGCGACGATGCCGTTGGCACCGAGGTGCCCCGACTCGTAGATCGAGTACGGCGGATCCGTCCACTCGAGGTACACGGCAAGGTCGCGCCACTCGGCGGAAGGGGGCTGCTGAAGCTCCGCGGCGGGGATGCGGTACAGCACCGGTCGGTCGGAGTCAGTGAGGTACGCGTCGCCGTTCGGTGCGATGGCGATGTCGTTGATGTTCGTGGGGCCGGGCCAGATGTGGTTGGTCCAGCGTCCCACCACGTCGCCCGTCATCGGTCGAAGAGCGTGACGTTTCCCCCGTAGCCCGCGACGAGCAAGCGATCGCCAACGACCTAGAGGTTGTCCCGGCGATGCGGTTCTGAGGAAGATTTGGTGTCATCCGCGACACCGGACGGGAGTCAGAACGGGGTTGCGGCGGGGCGGCGGACGTGGGCCGCCACCTCGGTCGCCGCGAGGACGACGAAGAACTGGGCGACGGCGATGCCGGCGATGGTCGCCGACGCGGCGGTGTCCGCGTGGTAGCTGACGACGAGCCCAGCCACGACGGCCAGCCAGCCGAGGCCGACGGCGACGAGCATGGCGAGGGGGAGGCGGCGCACGATGAGGACCGCCGTCGCCGGCGGGGCGACGAGCAGCCCGAACACGAGCAGCGTGCCGACGGCGCGGAAGCTGGCGACGACCGACAGCGCGAGCAGCGTCAGCATGGCGGCGTGGGCGAGCCCCGGTCGCAGCCCGAGTGAGGTCGCTTTCTCGGCGTCGACGGCGAGGGCGAGGAACGCTCGGTGACCGAGCACGACGCCGGCGATGGTGACGGCGAGCACGATCGCCGCCAGACGAAGATCGCTGGTCTGCACGCCGAGGATGTCGCCGAACAGGAACGACGTGAGGTCGCCGGAGTAGCTGTCCGTGCGGCTGATGATGATCACGCCCAGCGCCAGCATGCCGACGAACAGCAGCCCGATGCTCGTGTCGTCGGACAGCCTCGTCGTGCGGTGCACGAGGTTGACGCCGCCGACCATCACGACCGCGCTCAACGCGGCGCCAAGCGACAGGTCGAAGCCCCAGACGGCGGCCAGCGCGATCCCCGGGAGCACTCCGTGGGCGAGCGCATCGCCGAAGAAGGCGAGCCCGCGCACCACGACCCACGTCCCGATCAGGGCCGTCGTCGTGGCGGCCAGGAGCCCACCGACCAGCGCCCGCTGCGTGATGCCGGAGGCGAAGGCGTCGGTGATGAAGTCGATCAGCTCAGCGCTCCCACGATCAGCTCGGCGTTGGTGCGCATCATCTCGACGTACGTCTCCGCCCCGGATCCAGGTCCGCCGAGGCTCTCGGCGAACAGGGCCACGACCTCGACGTCGCCCACCTCGTCGGCGAGGGCGTCGGCCAGCTCGCCGGACTGGCCGTGCTCGGTGAAGATGGCGGGCACGCCGGCCTCGCTGATCGTGTCGGCCAAGGCGTCGAGGTCGGCTGCCGACGGCGCGGCGTCCGTCGTCGTCGACGGGATCACGGTGCCGACCACCTCGAACGCGAAGCGGTCGGCGAAGTACCCGAACACCTCGTGGTCGGTGACGAGCACCCGGCGCTCGGCCGGCACGGCGGCGAGCACGTCGTCCATGCCGGCCTCGAGCTCGGCCAGCGCGGCGAGGTAGGCGTCCGTCTGCGCCGAGATTGCGGCGTCGTCGATGCCCTCGAGCTCGGCCAGACGCGCGCCCAAGGCCTGCACCCCGTCGGCCATCCGCGACGGATCGGTCCACACGTGTGGGTCGTCACCGAGGAGCTCGACGTGGTCGGCGAACGTGAACACCTCGACATCTGCATCGACGGCATTGTCGATCACGTCGTCCATCCCTGCCTCGAAGCCCGCTCCGTTCTGCACCAGCAGATCGGCGCCGGCCATTGCCTCGGCCTGCCGCGCCGACGGCGCGAAGTCGTGCGGATCCGCGCCGACAGGCATGACGACCTCGACTCTGGCCGCATCGCCGACAACGGCCCCGACGACGTCACCGAGGATGCTCGTGGTCACGACGACGGTCGGACGAACGTCGCCCGAGGCTGTGTCGTCCGCGCAGGCGGCGAGCATGGCGAGCCCAGCCAAGACGAGAGTGAGACTCTGTCTCATAAGTGGTCGTCACGTTAGCTGAGCGGTCGCGAGTGGCCACCGCGAATCAGGCCGCGCAGGCGGCGCACAAACCGAACAGGTCGATGGCGTGGTGACGGGGCACGAAGCCCGTCGCATCGGCGACCTGTTGGAACCCTCGCCCGAGCGTCCGCTCGAGCCGCTC
This sequence comes from uncultured Acidimicrobiia bacterium, assembly GCA_963774635.1. Lineage (GTDB taxonomy): Bacteria > Actinomycetota > Acidimicrobiia > Acidimicrobiales > Ilumatobacteraceae > JALZMG01. The sequence continues at coordinate 4,692 of CAVZFS010000015.1, read as the reverse complement.
GTCGAACGTGATGTCGCTGACGGCGCCGCACGTCTCGCAGATCAGGTGGTGGTGATGGCTCGTCAGCTCCTCGGCCAGCTCGTAGTGGGCGCGCTCGGCACCGTGCACGAGCCGCCGCACGACCCCCGCCTCCTCCAGGACGCCGAGGTTGCGGTACGCCGAGCTGAGCGCCAGCGACGGTTGGAGCTCGAGCAGCTCGGGCAGCGTGGCCGGCCCGCCAGCCCGGGCGAGCGCCGCGACGAGCGCGCGGCGGCCGGCCGTGTAGCGCTGCTCGTGGTCGGCGAGGCGGGCGCCGACCTCGTGGTCGAGGTCTGGACGGGCTCGCAAACCGACCTCCATGGCGTCCTCGACGCTACCGCTGCTGCTCAGGCTCGGCTCGCAAGCAAGTTGCTCACCTCACCTGCGAGATACTGACCGGCCGTGACGGCGTCGATGCTGCGAGCCGAGCCTCGCTTCGTCCGCTGGGTCGTCGCCGAGGGCGTGTCGATGGTCGGCACCGGAATCACCACGGTGGCGCTGCCGCTCGTCGTGTACGACGCGACGGGCTCGGCCGGCCAGACCGGGCTGCTGTTCGCCTTCCGGGTGGTTCCGTACCTCCTGTTCGGCGTGATCGCCGGCCCACTCGCCGACCGAGGCAACCGCCGCCTGCTCGTCATCGGTGGCAACGTCGCTGAGGGGCTGCTCGTCGCGACGATCCCGATCGCGCACATCCTCGGCGTCCTGACCGTCGCGCAGGTGTACGTCGTGGCGTTGCTCTCGGCGACGGCGTTCGTGTTCTCCGATGCCGCCGTCTTCGGCGCTGTTCCTGCGCTCGTCGGACCTGGGCGGTTGCCGGCGGCGAACGGGCTGCTCTCGAGCATCACGTCTGGATCCGAGATCGTCGGACCCGTGCTGGCCGGCATCCTCGTCGCCACGGTCGGCGCCGCCGGCGCCGTCACGATCGATGCCGCCAGCTTCCTCGTCGCCGCGGCGGTGCAGTCCACCATCCGTTCGACGTTCAGAGACCAGACCGCGGTGCCACCAGAGCGGACGAGCCTGCGTGCCGGAGCTCGGGCCGCGTTCCGGTTCATCCGCTCCGAGCGCACGGTCGCCACACTGCTCGGAGTCGGCTTCGGCAACTCCTTCGCGTTCGGGGCAGTGCTCGGCCTGCTCGTGCCGTACGCCGTCGAGGTGCTCTCGCTCGACGCCGACGACGGCCGCGTCGGCGTGCTGTTCGGCGCCGTCGGCGTCGGCAGCCTGCTCGCCGGACTGACCTTCTCTCGGATCTTCACGCCCGCGCGGATCAGGTTCCTCACCCCCGGCACGTTGGCTGCATCCGGTGCGCTGGCGCTCGGCCTGGCCGCCAACTCGGCCTTCCTGATCGGCGTTGCGCTCGTCGGCGCGTTCGCCGCGTCGATGACGACGACGATCGTCACGGGCATCACGTACCGCCAGCTCGTCGCGCCCGATCACCTCCGCTCGAGCGTCAATGTGATCGGCCGGATGATCTCCTGGGGCGGCCAGCCCTTCGGTGCCGCCGTCGGTGCCGTTGTCGCCTCAGCCGCCGATGTCCCGGTCGCCTACACGATGTCCGGTGTCGTGATGTTCGTCTCGGCGGTCATCGCCTCTGCGCTGCTGCGCGGGCGGCGTCAGTGACCGTCAAGCAGGCCACTGCGTCAGCTCGGGCGCGTCGAGGTACCACTGGTGATCGTCGAACGGGCTCTCCAGCGGCTCGGTCCCCAATGCCGCGGCGTACGCATCGATGCCGATCGTCACGCCGCCCTCACACGTCCAGTCCGCTTCCGCACAGTCCCAGCCCGGCTGCGCCTGAGCGTCCAGCGCACCGGTCCAGTACAGCGTGAGGTGCAAGGTCGGGTCGGGCTGGCAGCCTTCGACCCCCTCGTCCGTGACCGGGTCGTCGACGACGACGCCGACCAACCGGCCGTCGAACGTCTCGCCACGGCAGTAGAGCTTGGCGGCGAAGGAGCCGCCGTTCGAGAAGCCGTCGAGGATGACCTGCTCGCAATCGGCGACTGCATCGGCGACGATCGTTCGAGCCGCCTCGTAATCGCCCTCCGGGAAGTAGAGCCACTGCCGACCGCCCCAGCCCTCGGCATTGCCAGTCGGCGAGATGATCGTGACCCCGTCCTCGACGACGGTGTCGGATCCCGTCCCGCTCTTGCCGTGGAGCCGAACGAGGCAGCGCGTCCCCGCCCGGCGTCGTCGAACCCGGTTGCGTCGACGTCGACGTCGGCGCCGCCGCCGATGTGGTCGTCGATGCCGCATCGTCGTCAGATCCGCCGCATGCCGCCAGCGCGGCGAGGGCGATGATCCACCGCGCCGTTCTCATCGCCTGGCCGTCGCAGCAACGGACGTGACGATGTCGGCGAACTCCGCGCCGGCCCGCTCGGGCGCGAACTCGGCGGCCGCCCGGGCGGCGGCCGCGGCACCGAGCGACGCCGCCAGCTCAGGGTCGCGCCGCAGCAGCCCCATCAGTCCCGATAGATCGATCACGTCGCCGCGCGGGGCGAGCAGACCGCTCTCGGCACTCACGATCAGCTCGGGTACCCCTCCGTCGGCATACGCAACGATCGGCAGGCCGGCAGCCATCGCCTCGAGCACCGCCAGCGGGCAGGGGTCCTTCGACGCCGGGTGGACGAACGCGTCGAGCGACCCGAGGATGTCGGGAACATCCGGGCGCTGTCCGAGGAACACGATGCGGTCGGCCGCCACGGAGCGCCGGGCGGATGAGCGGATCCGTGACTCATGACGCCCGGTCCCGGCGATCATCAGCCAGATCCCGGCGTCGTCGGCGGCGAGACGATCGAAGGCGGCAATCGCGTCGATGTGGCCCTTCCCCGGATCGAGCCGCCCCACCATCCCGTAGACGAACGCATCAGCGGCGATGTTCTGGTCGCCGCGGACCGCCTGGCGGCAACTGGGTCCAGGGGTTCGAACCGGCGGATGGAGTTGCGGATCGTGGTCACGCGATCAGGTGAGACACCGTGCTCGATCGCCTGCGTGCGGATGTAGTCACTCACGGCGACCACGTGGTCAGCAGTGCGCAGGCGTTTGGTGACCATCCTGCGTAGCCACGGTCCGATGATGTAGTGGAGGTGGATGATCTGCGGGACGTCCAGGGTTGAGGCCATCCGGGTCGCGGTGCGGCAGTCGTAGTGCTGCTGTGACGAGTAGACGACATCTGGATCGAGCTGCTCGCCGACGGCGACCGATGAGTCGATGCGGCTGAGGTACTGCAACGCGACGCGGGCCCGCTCAGGGCTGAGCCGGCGGCCTGTTCGGTTGGGCCGCCAGCCGGTGTCGATCGCGGTGACGGGCGTGTGGGCGAGGGCGGCGAAGCGGTCGATGTCGCCAGTCGCGCCGTTCTCCTGATGCATCAGGACGCACGAGTCGTAGCGCGCGTCACGCTCGGCGAGCAGTTCTGCGAAGACGCGCGTCTCCGACGTCAGCCCGTGTGCCACCTGGACGCCGAGCAGCTTCGTCACCACACCCGCCTTGGCAGGCGCAGCCGCGTGCGATTCTCCATCGGCCCGCATCCTCGTCCCGTTTTCGAGCCGCCCGCTCAGCGGCACGAATCTAGCCCGACGCGACTCGATCGGGGCACGTGGGCGGCGCGCATGACGGTTTCGCTACGACGCGAAGACGCGACGCCGCCGGTCGACGGGGCGCAACAGCCCTGCGGCGATGCCGCGGAACTTGTATGCCAGTGGTCCGAGCCCGGCAAGCCGCCGGTGCCGGAAGCTCTGCATGACTACCGCGATGTCACGGGCGATAATGATGAAGCCGGCGCGAGGATCCTGAGGTCGCCGAGGCGGAGGTGCTTGCCGATCACTGCGCCGATGCCATAGCCGTACGAGCGCAGCAGGGCCTGTCCCGAGCCGTCGGCGTACGAGCGGGCGCCATAGTGGATCGTCACGAGATCTGGATCGCGGGCCACCGCGCCACCGACAGCGATCGTCCGGTAGAAGATATCGAACTCCTCGGCGGCGTGGAAACGGCTGCCTGGCCCGATCGACTCGTCCCAGGCACCGATGGTGTCGAACACCGAGCGGCGGGCAAACATGTTGGCGCCGGGGCCGCCGATTGGCAAGGCGAAGTGAACACCCTTGACGATCTCGAACCGCTCGTGCCTCCCGGACGGGATGAAGACCTTGGTCGGGTCGTGGTGGTCAGCGGCGAGGTCGCCGAAGACCATCACGACGTCCCGATGACGATCGAGCACGGCCTCGGCCTTGACGAGCCAGTCGTCGGGGACCGTGCAGTCGTCATCGGTGAAGGCGACGATCGGCGCCTTCGCAGCGCTCAGTCCAACGTTCAATCCGGCCGACTTCCCGCGCGTCGACGAGTGCACGTAGGTCAGCCGCGGATTCGCGGGCACGTCGGCGGCGCGCTCGCTCTGGTCGATGACGACCACCTCGAAGGAGTCGTGACGGTTGGCGAGGATGCTGCCGAGACACGTCCGCAGCATCTCGGGGCGCTCCCGGGTGGCGACGACCACAGAGATCCGTGGGCCGTTGCCGTGCGGCATCACGACAAGATCGTACAAGCCGTTCAGGACGTGCGGATCGGGATGAAATCAGGATTGTACGACGGTGATGACCCCGGCGTAGAACTACGCCCGGTACCTCCGAGAATGCGTCGACAGTGCGGCTGGCCAGGCCGACGTCGTCATCAGCGACAACGGCTCGACGG
>CAVZFS010000014.1:0-67759 GCA_963774635.1 uncultured Acidimicrobiia bacterium | reverse complement strand
TCTGCGATCGGCCTGCACCTATGCAGGAGCCGCCGACCTGGTGCAGTTCCACGAGCGCGCCGTCGTCGGGGTCCAGAGCACCGCGGGGTACCAGGAAGGCCTGCCACAAGGCACATCCTGGTGACGCCGCGCATCATCACCATCGACGGCCCGGCCGGCGCTGGCAAGAGCACCGTCGGCAAGGCGGTGGCCAAGCGACTCGGGCTCGAGTACCTCGACACCGGAGCGATGTACCGTGCCGTCACGTTCGCCGCTCTGCGCCGTGGCATCCCGGTCACCGACGAGGATGCGGTCGCCGCGCTGGCCCGCCAACTCGACATGACCGTCGACGAGCACACCGTCGAGGTCGACGGCGTCGACGCCACCGCCGACGTCCGCAGCCGCGAGGTGACCGAAGGCGTCAGCGCGATCGCCGCCAACACCCGCGTGCGGACGGAGCTGCGGGCCCGCCAGCGTCAATGGGCCGCCGACCGAGGCGGCGGTGTCATCGAGGGGCGGGACATCGGAACGGTCGTGTTCCCGAGGGCGACCTTGAAGCTGTACATCACGGCGACACCGCGGGTGCGCGCCGAACGGCGCGTCGGTGAGATCGGCGGTGCCGTCGAGGATGTCGAAGCGTCGATCACCGAGCGCGACCGGCGTGACATGACGCGGATCGACGGTCCGCTGCGGGCGGCGGACGGTGCCGTCACGATCGACACCAGTGGGCTGACCATCGACGAGGTCGTCGACCGCATCGTCGAGCTGCTGCCCGAGGGGCCCTGATGACCAAGGTCCCGACGACCAGAGTCGAGACGTTCCTGGCCGGCCAGGGACTCGGCAGCCGCATCGCCTATTGGATCGCTCGCGTCGCCGTGTACGGGTTCTGTCGCCTCTGGACCCGCGTCGAGGTCGAAGGCGGCGAGAACGTACCGGCGACCGGCGCCTTCGTGCTCGCGCCGGTTCACCGCTCGAACATGGACACGCCATTCGCGTCGTGCGTGACCCGGCGGCGGTTGCGCTTCATGGGCAAGCACACGTTGTGGAAGCGCCGGCCGGTGGGCTGGTTCCTGTCGGCGCTGGGCGCCTTCCCGGTCGTCCGGGGCACGGCCGATCGTGAGGCGCTGAAGCGCTGCATCGCCGTCCTCGAGGCCGGAGAACCCCTCGTGCTGTTCCCGGAGGGTGAGCGGAAGTCGGGACCGACCGTCCAACCCCTGTTCGACGGGCCCGCCTACGTCGCACTCAAGACCGGCGTGCCGGTCGTGCCCGTCGGCATCGGCGGCTCGGAAGCCGTGATGCCCAAGGGCGCCAGGTTCATCCGGCCGAGCAAGGTCCAGATCATCGTGGGAGCGCCCATCACGCGTCCATCGGTCGGAGGCCGAGTGCCGCGCTCCGTCATCCAGTCCGTGACCGACGAGCTGCACGCCGCGCTGCAGACGCTGTTCGACGAAGCACAGCAACGGGTCGACAGCCGCGGCCGCCGACGTCGTCAATCCGCGAAGTAAACAGCCAGCGCGTCTGCCAGCCATTGCGGATCGCGCACACCGCACAGCTCACGTGCGGAGTGCATCGACAGCTGCGGCACGCCGACGTCGACCGTCGCGATGCCGAGGCGGGTCGCGGTCAGCGGCCCGATCGTCGATCCACACGGCATGTTGTTGCGGGACACGAACGTCTGGACCGGCACGCCGGCGCGCTCGCAGGCCGTGGCGAACAGCTGCGCCGTGTCGGCCGACGTCGCATATCGCTGGTTCATGTTGATCTTGATCGCCGGCCCGTGATTGACGACCGGGGCGTGCTCGGGGTCGTGGCGCTCCGGGTAGTTCGGGTGCACGGCGTGGGCGTTGTCCGCGGAGACGCATGAGGACGCGGCCAGGAGGCGGTGGAACTCATCGCGCGATCCGTCGCCGTGGAGACGCTCGAGGATGGTGGACAGGAACGGTCCTGAGGCGCCTGCGGTGCTGGCCGAGCCGACCTCCTCGTGGTCGAACAGCGCGATCACGGCGACGTCGGCCGTCGGCGCTGCCGCGGCGAGGGCGGTCGTCGCCGCCCAGCACGACACGAGGTTGTCGAGGCGACCGCTGGCCAGCATGGATCGGTCCGCGCCGAGGACGCGTGCCGGTTGGATGTCGTAGAGGCAGAGCTCCCACCACGCCGGTGTCCCGTCGAGCGAGGCCACGCTGCCCAACCACTTCTCGAAGTCGAGCGACAGGTCGGTCGCCCACACGGGCGACAGATGGGCCTGGCGGTCGAGCACGAGGCCGCTCTCGTTGACGTCACGGTCGAGATGGATGGCGAGCTGCGGAACTCGTGCGATCGCCGCGTCGACGTGCACGAGGGTCGATTCGCCGTCCGTCGTCAGCACCCGCCCGGCCAATCCGAGGTCGCGGTCGAGCCAGCTGTTCAGGAGCACACCGCCGTACACCTCGACGCCGAGCTGACGCCAGCCCGCCCGCATCGTGTCGGGATTCGGCTTGACCCGCAGGCAGGGCGAGTCCGTGTGCGCGCCGACGATCCGGATCGACCGCGCTCGGGCCGTCGTCGGTCGGCGCCACGCGATCAGCGCTCCGCCCCGCACGACGTAACCGGCCGCAGGGAGGTCGGACCACGGGTCGCGCTCGTCGAGCTCGACGAATCCGACGGCCTCGAGCTGGCGGCATGACGAGGCGACGGCGTGCCACGGCGACGGTGAGGAATCCAGGTACGCCAGCAATGACTCCATCGAAGGACTAGATAAGCAGGTGTGATCCGCCGCACGAAGATCGTCGCCACACTCGGGCCCGCTGTCGACGATCCGAAGGAGCTCGAGAGCATCCTGCGGGCCGGGGTCGACGTGATCCGCATCAACCTCAGCCACGGGCCCATCGAGGAGCACCTGCGTCGAGCGGCGATGGTGCGCGAGGTCGCCGCCGTGATGGATCGTCCCGTCGGGCTGCTGGCGGACCTACCAGGGCCGAAGATCCGCGCCGGCCGGTTCCCGGAAGACGGCGCCGAGCTGGCACCAGGATCCATCATCGCGTTGGTGCCGGGCGACGGACCGAGCGATGCGGAGCGGATCTGCGTCGAGTACGACGCGCTCCTGCAGGACGTCGATCTCGGCGATCGGGTCGTGCTGGGCGACGGCGCCATCTCGATGCGGGTCGTCGCCACGACGTCGACCGAGCTCCAGGCCGAGGTCGAGAGCGGCGGCCGAGCACAGGGTCGGCCAGGCGTCCACCTGTCCTGTGAGCGGCTGCAGATGCGAGCTCCGACGGCTGAGGACCTCGTGCTCGCCGAGGCCGTCGCCGCGGCGGGCGTCGACTACATCGCGTTGTCGTTCGTCCGTCGGGCCGACGACATCCACGAGCTCCGCCGAGTCGTCGGGGACCGCGCCGGCATCGTCGCCAAGATCGAGACCAGCGCCGCGCTCGCCGAGCTGCCCGCGATCGCCGACGCATCGGACGCGCTGATGGTCGCCCGCGGCGACCTCGGGATCGACTGCCCGCTGGAGGACGTCCCGCACCTCCAGAAGCGGATCGTGCGCCATTGCGTCGAGATCGGCCTGCCGGTGATCACAGCCACGCAGATGCTCGAGTCGATGATCCAGTCGCCGTCGCCCACCCGCGCCGAGGTCAGCGACGTCGCCAACGCGGTGTTCGACGGAACCGATGCCGTGATGCTCTCGGGTGAGACGGCGATCGGGCTGCGGCCTGCGGAGGTGGTCTCGACGATGGGACGGATCGCCGCTCGTGCGGAGTCCGAAGCGAGCTACCGGCAGTGGGCGGAGCGGCTGGGGCGGGAGCAGCGCACGTGGGACGACGACTCGTTCGACCGCGTCACGGCCGCCGTGACGCATGCCGCCTGGATGGCTGCCCACGACGCTCAGGCGACGGCGATCCTGTGCTGCACGCGAACAGGGCGCACGGCACGGGCGATGGCGCGATTCCGCCCGGCCTGCCGGCTCATCGGCCTGTCGCCGGACCCGCGGACGGTCGACTCGCTCGCCCTGTCGTGGGGCGTGGAGCCCGTTCACGTGGACGAGTACCACACGAGCGACGAGATGGTGTGGTTCGCCGTGCAGACGGCGCTGGAGCACGGCTTCATCGCGCGGGGCGACACCGTCCTCGTGCTCGCCGGTGCGCCGGATCGCCACAGCCTCGCGGCGGCCGACGTGCTGCGCATCGTCCGAGTGGACTGAGTCGACGGTGAGTGACCGGCCTCTGGTCGGAGACGACCGGTCCGCCAGATGGGCCACTCGTCGTGCTCATCCACGGGTCGATGGACCGCTCGGCCGGCCTGCTCAAGCTGTCCCGCCGTCTCGACGACGACCATCGTGTGCTGCGCTACGACCGCCGGGGCTACGGGCGCTCATCCCCGCATCCCGGACCGTTCGACATGGCGTCGCAGGTCGACGACCTGGCCTCACTGCTGGATGGACGAGCGGCCGTCGTGTTCGGCCACAGCTACGGCGGCAACGTGGCGCTGGCGTTGGCCGTTCGACGGCCGGAGCTGGTGCGGGCGATCGTCGTGTACGAGTCACCGCTGTCGTGGCTGGAGTGGTGGCCGACGACGACCGCCGGCGGCGATGCGCTGGCGGTGCACGACGGCCACGTCGCCGACCCGGCCGACGCCGCGGAGCGCTTCATGCGCCGGCTCGTCGGCGAGGAGCGCTGGAACCGCCTGCCCGAGCGGACGCGCCGAGCACGCCGCGAGGAGGGACCGGCGATGGTCGGCGAGCTTCGCGATCTGCACGACCACGCGCCGTGGGATCCGGCCAAGGTGACGACACGGGTCGTCGCGATGCGGGGTGAGCACGGGGCCGAGCACCACCGCCGGTCGACCGCCCACTTGGCGGCGACGCTGCCCGACTGCCGCGTCGTGGACATCGACGAGGCTCGCCACTTCGGGCCGAACACCCATCCCGACGCCGTGGCTGCCGTCATCATGGACGTGGTCACCGGCCTACCCTCGGATGCATGACCGACGAGCGCCCGATCGCCATGTCGCACGGCCTGCCGTCGACGGTGCTACCCCCGGCCGACGCCGACTCCCAGCGGGCGCTTGCCGACGCCCTCGCGCGCGACCCTGCGGCGCGCCGAGATGCGCTGGCTGCGGTCGCCGCCCGCTACCCGCGCTACCTCGATGCGTGGGCGGAGCTCGGTGACGCTGGCCGCGACGAGATCGAGCGCTATGCGTACTACCGGGTCGGCTATCACCGCGGCCTCGACGCACTGCGGGCCAACGGCTGGCGAGGATCCGGCTTCGTCCGATGGAGCGAGCCGACCAACCGTGGGTTCCTCCGCTCGCTGGCCGGACTCGGGGCGATGGCCGAGGCGATCGGCGAAGCGGACGAGGCCGAGCGGATCGCCACGTTCCTGGTGCAACTCGACCCCGACGGGGGGCGTCGAGCGCGATGACGGCCGGCGCCGTGCTCTGCGGCGGGCAGAGCCGGAGGATGGGCACCGACAAGGCGGTGGTCGAGGTCGAGGGGGTGGCGATGGTCGAGCGCGTGGCCGAAGCCTTGGAGTCGGCGGGGTGCCACCCGGTGGTGCTCGTCGGAGGTGACGTCGCCCTCCTCGAACGCTTCGGTCGACCGACTGTCGCCGACGAATGGCCGGGAGAGGGTCCGCTCGGTGGCGTGCTGACCGCACTGCGGGCAGTCGGGTCGGAGGGGGTCGTGGTGGCGGCCTGCGACCTTCCCTCGCTGGATGCCGCCACCGTTCGTGCGGTGTTCGAGGCGGGGGTCGTCGCCGAGTCCTCGATCGACGTCGCGGTCGCCAGGACAGGACGGCTCGAACCGGCGCTGGCGTGGTGGAGCAGCGGTTCGCTCCGTCCGCTGACCGACGTCTGGAATGACGGTGTGCGGGCCATCCACGAGGCGATTGGACGGCTCTCCGCGGTCTTCGTCGATGTCGACGTCGTTCCGCTGCACAACGTCAACACCGTGGCAGATCTCGCTGCTACGCCACCGCCGGCAGGGTCGCGGGATGGGTAGCCTCGGCCCGTGGCCGTGGCAGACATCGAGGTCGACGAGCTGGAGGCACAGCTGGGGCGCGGAGCCCGGCTGATCGACGTCCGCGAGCCCGACGAGTACACCGGGGGTCACGTCCCTGGCGCTGTGTCGATCCCGCTGGCAACCGTGCCCGACCACCTCGAGGAGTTCCGCGGCACCGATGCGGTGTACGTGATCTGCCAGAGCGGGGGACGCAGCCGCCGGGCGGCCGAGTTCGTCGCGGATCACGGGATCGACGTCGTCAACGTCGCCGGCGGCACGGGCGCGTGGGTGGCGTCCGGCCGGGACACAGTCGAGGGGGACCGTCCCTCGTGACCCACCGCTGGGTCGAGCGCCAAGACGAGCTCGACCGATTGATCGACGAGCTGGCGGCCCAGCCGCGGTACGCGATGGACACGGAGTTCCATCGGGAACGCACCTACTACCCACGCTTGGCGCTGGTGCAGTTCGCGTGGAGCAGCGCGACGTCGGCCGACGGAGAGGTCGAGCTCGCCCTCGTCGACCCACTCGTCGTCGACGTGCGGGCGCTGGCACGGTTGTTCGAGACGCCGACGCTCCTCGTGGCTCATGCCGCTCAGCAGGACCTCGACGTGCTGACCCACGCCGTCGGCGCGATCCCGTCCCGGCTGTTCGACACACAGGTCGCTGCTGGGTTCGTCGGTTACGGAACGCCCTCGCTCTCCGCGCTCCTGCAGGGCGAGCTGGGCATCACGCCGGCCAAGGGTGACCGGCTCACGGACTGGCTGCGGCGGCCGTTGACGGACGGACAGAAGGCGTATGCCGAGTCCGACGTGGCGTGGCTGCTGCAGCTCCAGGACCGCCTGTCGGCCGAGGTTGACGCGCTCGGGCGGACGACCTGGGTGGAAGAGGCGTGCGAGGAGCTGCGGACGCGCCCGACCGGTGCGACGCCGCCAGACCTGGCCTGGCTGAAGCTGAAGGACGCCAAGTCGCTGCGGTCGCGGGCACGGGCCGTGGCGCAAGGCGTGGCGGCATGGCGGGAGCGCGAGGCGGCGGCCACGGACGTGCCCGTGCGCCAGGTGCTGCCCGACCTCGCCGTGCTGGGCATCGCGCAGCGACAGCCGACCAACCTCGACGAGCTGGGGCAGGCTCGAGGGGTCGACGAACGTCACCGCCGCGGGCGGACGGGGCGCGAGCTCGTGGAGACGGTGGCCCGAGCTCGGGCTGCCGAGCCTCCAGCGGTCCCGAACGGAGTGGACGACCTCGACCGGTCGATGCGCCCGGCCGTCACGCTGGTGTCGGCCTGGGTCAGCCAGGTGGCTCGAGATGCCCGCATCGACACCGCACTCCTGGCCACGAGGGCAGATCTCGTCGCCATGCTGCGCGACGACCCGGACGCAAAGTTGGCCCACGGATGGCGCGCCGAACTGCTCGGAGACGGTATCGCCAGGCTGCTCGACGGTCGCAGCGCACTGACGTTCGACGGCAAGGGCTCACTGCGTCTCGTCGATCTCTCTGACGCGGCCGGTCGAATCGCTGGTGCGTTCAGAGATCAGGACCCGGTTCGGCACGGCGGGCGCTCCAGCGCCTTCGCCGGCCGCATCGCTTGGCGGTCGTCTGCCACACCCTGGATGCTCGGTGATGCCGACTTCCGGAGAGCCGACCCGGTAGGATCAGGTGCAATGTCAATGCACTAGTTCTGGGGAGCCCTGCGTGAAGAAGGGTCGTCATCGTCGCTTCGAAGAGGCGAGGAAGCTGAAGCAATCTGGTCCCGCGGCGTTCGATTTGGGCCTCGGAGATCGCAGCCGTCAGGCGGGCACCACCACCCAGGACGAGCAGGACGAGGACGACGAGTACGCCGCCCTTGCCCAGAAGTACGGCGTCGAGTTCGACGACGACGACGCCGAGCCAGACGACTGACCGCCTGATCCCGCCCGAACTGGGCGCGCTGGTCCTCGTATTCGAGAACGTCCGCGCCCAGAACTACCTGGCTTTGCTGGGCTTGCGAAGGACAGGGTGGGGGAGCGGTACCCACTCAGGGCGCTCCAGCTGCCGCACGAGCAGGTCGTAGATGACTTGGCCGACGAGGGCCACGATGTCGTCGCGAGAGGACCGGTAGACGGGCTCATCACCGACGAACGCCTCGGGCGACTCGGTGCACCACCAGTGGAACTCCGCTCCGCCCTCGCCCCAGTCGCGGCGCTTCCACTCGCGCAGCCGTGACGTCACGTGACCGTTCTCGTCCGTCGAGTGCTCGAGCCGCAGCGGCACCTGCCAGCACACGTTGGGTTTCCAGTCGAGCGGCCGCTCCCCGGCCGCCAGCGCGCCGATGTGCAGCGCACAGCCGACGCCGCCGGCGAACCCCGGCCGGTTGAGGAAGATGCAGGCATCGTCGACCAACCGGGTCACGGTCACGTCACCGTCTCCGTCCTCCTCGGAACCGGGCCGGAGGAACCCGCCCCTGCCGCGCCTTGGCGTGGAACTGCATGTGCTCGGGACGCAACCGAACGAACGCCTTCACGACGTTCGCCACGTCGTCATCGTCGACGAAGTGGGCGCCGTAGCTGCAGCACCCCTGCATGAGCTCCGGCGCCGGACCGTCGAGGATGCCCAGGCAACCATCCCCGTAGATGCACCGGTAGTTGGAGCGTAGGAACGTGGCGTCGAACACCCACGTGCGGTGCTCCTCGGGGTCCTCGAAGCTGATCCACTCGTGCAGATCCTCGGGAGCGGTGGGAGCAGCGACGGCGTCGACCTTCACGGCCGCCAACCTAGCGAGAGCCCCTGACACCCCACCGGTAGGCTCACCAGCTCAGATGGCCGCTCAACCTCCTCGTACCGCGGACCAGCTCCGCCAGTCCTTCATCGACTTCTTCGCGCGTCGCGAACACACGCCGGTGCCGTCGGCCAGCCTCATCCCGCACGACCCGACCGTGCTGTTCAACGTCGCCGGCATGGTGCCCTTCAAGCCGTACTTCGTCGGCAACGAGGTCCCGCCGTTCCGCCGGGCTGTCAGCTCGCAGAAGTGCGTCCGCGCCGGTGGCAAGCACAACGACCTCGACGACGTCGGCCGGACCAAGCGCCATCTCGTCTTCTTCGAGATGATGGGCAACTTCAGCTTCGGGGACTACTTCAAGGAACTGGCCATCCCCTACAGCTGGGAGCTCGTCACCGAGGACTGGGGCTTCGACGGCGACCGCATCTGGATCACCGTCCACGAGAGCGACGACCAGGCCGAGGAGATCTGGCACGACGTCGTCGGCGTGCCGATGGAGCGCATCCAACGCCTGGGCGACAAGGACAACTTCTGGCAGATGGGTGAGACGGGACCATGCGGACCGTGCTCCGAGCTGCACCTCGACCGCGGTCCGGACTTCGGCCCCGACGGCGGGCCACTCCGGGACCCTCACGGCGACCGGTTCATGGAGTTCTGGAACCTGGTGTTCATGCAGTACGACCAGGCGCCGGACGGCACCCGCACGCTGCTGCCTCGCCCGTCGATCGATACCGGCGCCGGGCTCGAGCGCATCCTCTGCCTGCTGCAGGGCGTCGACGCCGTCTGGGAGACCGACCTCCTGGCCCCGCTCGTCGAGCAGGCCTGCCGGGCCACGGGCCGCACGTATCGTCCCGGCGACTACCACGACCGTGACAGCTTCGCCGTGCGGGTGCTGGCCGAGCACGCCCGCGCCGCGGCGATGCTCGTCAGCGACGGCGTGTTCCCCAGCAACGAAGCTCGCGGCTTCGTGCTGCGCCGGATCATCCGGCGCGCCGTGCGCTACGCCTATCTGCTGGGCACCGAGCAACTCGTGATGCCGGGCCTCGCCGAGGTGGCGATCGACGTGATGAGCACCGCCTACCCGGACGTGGCCCGCCAGCGTGACTTCATCGTCGGCGTGCTCGGCAAGGAGGAGGAGCGCTTCCGCCAGACGTTGCGCAACGGCCTGAGCATCCTGGAGCACGAGCTCGATGCCGGCGCCACCGCGCTGTCGGGTCCGACCGCCTTCCTGCTGCACGACACGTACGGGTTCCCGCTCGAGCTGACGCAGGAGATCGCCGGCGAACGCGACGTCGTCGTCGACGTCGCAGGCTTCGAGACCGAGATGGCCGAGCAGCGCGAGCGAGCGAAGGCGGCCCGCCGCAAGGGCGGGGACGACGTCAACCTCGACGCCTACCGCGAACTGGTCGAACAGTTCGGGGTCACAGACTTCGTCGGGTACACGGACAGCTCGACGGAGGCTCGAGTGCTGGCGGTCGTGCCGGCCGCCGGCGACGGCGACGGCGACGCAAAGGATCTCGTCGAGATCTTCCTCGACCGGACACCGTTCTACGCCGAGAGCGGCGGTCAGATCGGCGATCGCGGCACGATCTCGGGTGAGACCGGCACGGCTGAGGTTCTCGACACCACGTTCGCCCTGCCGAATCTGCGGCGCCACACCGCCCGTGTCGTCGACGGCGAGTTCTCCCCGGGTCAGCTCGTGACGGCCGCCATCGACGTCGAACGCCGTGATGCCACGCGCCGCAACCACACGGCGACCCACCTCCTCCACCACGCCCTGCGCCAGGTGCTCGGCGACCATGTGAAGCAGGCCGGCTCACTGGTCGCCCCCGACCGCCTGCGCTTCGACTTCTCGCACTACGACGCCTTGACTCCCGAGCAGATCGAGGAGATCGAGCGGCTGGCCAACGCCAACACGCTGGCCAACACCGAGGTCCACGCGTTCGAGACGACGAAGTCCGACGCCGAGGCCCGCGGCGCCATCGCCTTCTTCGGCGACAAGTACGGCGACGTCGTCCGTGTGCTGGAGGCCGGCCCGTCGATCGAGCTGTGCGGTGGCACGCACGTCCGCGCGACCGGGGACATCGGCACGATCAAGGTTGTCAGCGAGGGCTCGATCGGCTCCAACCTGCGCCGCATCGAGGCGATCACCGGAGAGGGCAGCGTGGCGCTGCTCCAGCGCGACGAGCGGGCGCTGGCCGACGTCGGGCGACTCGTTGGTGCATCGGCCGATCAGGCCGTCGAAGGCGTGCAGCGCAAGCTCGACGAGCTGCGGGCACTCGCCGACGAGATCAAGGTGCTGCGTTCGAAGCTGGCGACCGGTCGAGCGGCGGAACTGGCCGCTACGGCGACCGACGGTGCTGTGGTGCAGCGCGTCGACGGCCTGGCGCCCAACGAGCTGCGTGAGCTCGCACTGGCCGTCCGCGACGAGCCTGGCATCGACGTCGTGGTCCTCGCCGGTGAAACCACCACGGGAGGCGTCAGCATCACCGGGGCCGTCCGGCCCGGCCAGAAGATCGAGGCCGCGGGCCTGATCCGGGATGCCGCCAAGGCCGTCGGCGGTGGCGCGGGCGGCAAGGGTGACGTCGCGACCGCTGGAGGCAAGGACACCAGCGGCATCGCCGACGCCCTGACGATCGCCAAGGACGCCGTCGAGTCCGCTCGCGCCGGCTCCTGACCGCGGTGCGTGCGCTCGGGCTCGATCTTGGTTCGAAGCGGATCGGCGTCGCCGTCAGTGATCGCTCGGGAACGATCGCCTCGCCTCTCACGGTGATCGTGCGCGGTCGCAACCGGGACGAGGACTACCGCCGCATCGCCGCCCTCGCCGGCGAGGAAGAGGTCGAGCTCGTGGTCGTCGGAATGCCGCGCAGCCTGTCCGGCGCCGACGGCCCCGCGGCGCGGGGTGCCAGAGCCGAAGTCGAGGCGCTGGCTAGCGTTGTCGAGGTGCCCGTCGAGACCTGGGACGAGCGGTTCACCACGGTGACCGCGGAGCGCGCCCTGCGGCAGGGTGGCGTGCGCGGCTCGGCGCGGCGGGAGGTCGTCGACAAGGTCGCCGCCGCTGTCATCCTCCAGTCCTGGCTGGACGCCCGTCGCACCGGTGATGCGATGACTGCGTTCCCCGGCCACGCAGGCCGTCATGGCGTTCCCCGGCCACGCAGGCCGGTGTTGGCCGCTCACTCGCTGGCGCTCGCTCGCTCGTGTGCTCGACCGGGCGGCGCTCGGTCGCTCGCATCGGTGAGATGCGCTCATGACGATCGCGGAAGAACTGGCGCGTGAACGCGAGGCGCGGAAGACTGCGACGACTCGCGACCCGAGCGACCCCCGCGGCATCGACGCGCTCGACTCGCTCGACTCGCTGGAGACGCTCGACTGGAGCAGCGACCCGTGGGACGACGCCGAGGTTGCCGGTGTCGTCGAACGCCTGCGCTGGCAGACCCGCTCGATCAAATGGATCGCTTACGCGGCGATCGTCCTCGTGATCGCGCTGATCCTCGCCGCCGGTGGTGTCGGATGGTGGTACGTCCACCAGCTCAACCCGGACGGCGAGACGGGTGATCCGGCCAGTTTCACCGTCGACGCCGCCGACACGCTCGACTCGCTGAGCGACCGGCTGGAGCAGGCCGGCTTCGTCGTCGACGCCGGAGTCTTCCGCTGGTACGTCGAGCGCCACGGCGGCTTGGAGATCACGCCGGGCTACTACGAGATCACCACCAGCGACCACATGGGCAACGTCCTGGCAACTCTGCGCACGCCGCCGGCCCAGACGTACAACAAGGTGACGTTCCCCGAGGGCTTCACCGTCGCGCAGATGGCGCAGCGCATCGACGAGAAGGTCGTCCCGATGACGCTCGACGGCTTCAACGCGGCGATGCAGGATCCGGCGCTCGTCGCCAACTTCCGCCCATTTGGCGTCACGTCGCTGGAGGGCCTGCTGTTCCCCGACACCTATCAGGTCTCCAACGGGGAGAGCGAGGGTCAGGTGATCAGCCGCATGATCTCGCAGATGGAGCGCGTCGGCAGCCAGGAGGACATCGTCACCAAGGGCGAGCGCCTCTTTCAGAACCCGTACGGGATCCTCACCATCGCCTCGATGATCGAGCGCGAGGCGAAGACCGATGCGGACCGGCCGAAGATCGCCAGGGTCATCTACAACCGGCTGGGCATCGGCATGCCGCTGGCCATCGATGCAGCCGTGCGCTACGGGACGCTGCAGGCGGGGATCGACCCGGACACGGTGCCGTTCAGCGACCAGCGGAACATGGACACGCCGTGGAACACGTACATGCACGAGGGCCTGCCACCCACGCCGATCGCCAACCCCGGGCGGGCGTCGATCCAGGCCGCCCTCAACCCGGCCCCCAACCCGAGCGTCGGTGACCCGATCTGCGCCGACCTGGACGAGGACACGCCCTGCATCTACCTCTTCTACGTGATCGCCGACGAGGACGGCAACCACGCCTTCGCGGCGACTGCCGAGCAGCACGACGCCAACGTCGCTGCGGCAGCGGCTGCCGGCTTGCTCGACTGATGCGGCCGGCGAAGGCGCTGGAGCGCCCGCCGTGCCGAACCGGGGCTCCACCAGCGTCGATGCGGCCGCCGAGGCGCCTGGAGGCGCCGGCGTGCCGAGCCGGGCCTTCACCTCTGAACGACGCGATCGTTCGCTGCGTCCGATGACCGTCGCGGCAGTAATCGGATCCCCGGTCGCGGACTCGTTGTCCCCGGCTCTGCACCGGGCGGCCTTCGCAGCTGCGGGCCTCGACTGGGACTATGTCGCCTTCGACGTACCGGCCGGATTCGGCGCCGCAGCCGTCGACGCGATGCGCACGTTCGGCCTGCTCGGGCTGTCGGTGACGACGCCCCTGAAAGCGGAGGTGGCAGCGGCGGTCGACGCTTTGGCGCCGGCAGCCGCGGCATTGGAGTCGGTCAACACCGTCGTCAACGACGGAGGCACGCTCGTCGGACACAGCACCGACGGCGACGGGTTCGTCGCTGCATTGGCGGCCGCCGGCGTCGCCGTGGAGGGCCGGCGAGTGGCCGTCATCGGGGCAGGTGCGGCAGCGCGCAGCGTCGTGGACGCACTCAGCCGCGCCGGAGCCGCCGACATCGCCGTCGTCAACCGCACGGAGGAGCGGGCGGTTGCCGCCGCCGCGCTGGCACCAGTCGCCCGCGTCGGCGAATCGGCCGACGTCGGGCAGGCGGACATCGTCGTCAACGCCACGTCCGTCGGCATGGGCACGGACGACGTGCCAGTCGATCCAGCGCTCCTGCGAGCGGGCCAGGTCGTCAGCGACCTCGTGTACCACCCGCTCGAAACGACGCTCCTGCGCGCCGCGGCGAGCGCCGGATGCACGACGGTCGACGGGCTTGGCATGCTCGTGCACCAGGCCATCCTCCAGCAGGAGCTGTGGACCGGCCACCGCCCGGACCCGTCCGTGCTGCGCGCCGCCGCCCTCGCCGAACTCACTCGGCGCGGTGAGAGGTGAGGGCGAATAGCGCCCTCACCTCTCACCGCGGGCACCAGTAGCGTTGCGGCGTGCTGCGCTTCCTCACGGCCGGTGAGTCCCACGGGCAGGCGATCGTCGTCATCGTCGAGGGGTTGCCAGCTGGCCTGGCGGTGACTGCCGAGGAGGTCCAGGCCGAGCTCGCCCGCCGCCGGCTGGGCTTCGGCCGCGGCCCGCGGCAGCGCTTCGAGGTCGACGAGCTGACGCTGCTCGGCGGTGTTCGCCACGGCCGCACGATCGGCGCGCCGGTCGCCATCGAGATCAAGAACACCGAGTGGTTCCGCAGCGACAAGTGGCACGAGGAGATGTCTCCAGAGCCCGGAGCGACGAAGGCGCCGCTGACGCAGGTCCGCCCGGGCCACGCTGATCTCGCCGGCATGCAGAAGTACGGCTTCACGGACGCCCGTGACGTGCTCGAGCGGGCCAGCGCCAGGGAGACGGCCGCCCGCGTCGCCGCCGGCTCACTGGCCAAGCTGCTCCTGCGGCAGCTCGGGGTCGAGGTGTTCTCCCACGTCATCCAGCTCGGCCAGGCCCGCTCCAACGCGGCGCGGCCAACGGCAACCGACCTGCCGATGATCGACGAATCGCCGGTGCGCTGCTTCGATCCAGCGGCTGCCGAAGCGATGGTGCTCGAGGTGAAGGCGGCTGCCAAGGACGGCGACTCGCTCGGGGGCATCGTCGAGGTCATCGCCGAAGGCGTCCCGGTCGGCCTCGGCAGCCACGTCCACTGGGACCGCAAGCTCGACGGCATGCTCGCCCAGGCGGTGCTCAGCATCCAAGCCGTCAAGGGCGTCGAGATCGGCGACGGCTTCGAGGTCGCCGGTCGGCGCGGGAGCGCCGCTCACGACGCCATCAGGTGGGACCCGGATGCCGGCGCCTACCGACGTGACACGACGCTGGCGGGTGGCATCGAGGGAGGGATGTCGACCGGTGAGCTGCTCGTCGTGCGTGCCGCGATGAAGCCGCTGGCCACGCTCAACGTGCCGGTGCTCGAGACGGTCGACACCGCCACGAAGGAATCGACCGTGTCGTTCAAGGAACGAACGGACGTCACTGCAGTGCCAGCGATGGGTGTGGTCGCCGAGACGATGGTCGCCCTGGTCCTCGCCGGCGAGGCGCAACGCAAGTTCGGCGGCGACTCGATGGCCGAGCTGGTGCGCAACGCCGAGGCGTTCCGCTCCACGCTCCAATGACATGAGACACGTTGTCCTCATCGGGATGATGGGCGCCGGCAAGACCACCGTCGGCCAGGCGCTCGCCCGTCGTCTCCAACGACCGTTCGTGGACTCCGATCAGCTCATCGAGGCGGCTACCGGGCGCACCGTGCGTGAGATCTGGGAGGAGGACGGAGAGCCGGCCTTCCGGATCCTCGAGACGAAGGCGCTGGTCGACGCGCTCGCCGAACCCGAACCGCTCGTCATCGCCGCCGCCGGCGGCACGGTGCTGCGCCAGGAGAATCGCGACGCGCTCGAACGCGCCCGTGCCCTGGTCATCTGGCTGCGCGCCGACCCCGACGCCCTCTCGCAGCGGGTGACGACCCACGGGCACCGGCCGCTGCTCGACGGCGACCCCGAGGCCGCGCTGCGCCGCCTGCTGCCCGAACGCGAGCACTTCTACGCGGAGGTCGCACACGCCGTCGTCGACACCGACACGGCCTCGCCGGACGACGTGGTCGCCGACGTGCTGGCGGTCGTCGAGGAGGCGGAGCAGAGATGAGCGCGCTGCAGCGCGTCGTCGTCCCGCTCGGCGAGCGCTCGTACGACGTCGTCGTCGGCCACGGAGCCATCGCAGAGTTGGCCGGTCTGGTACCGGGAACGGCGCGCAAGGCCGCCGTCGTCACCCAGGCCACGGTGCCATGCTCGATCGACCTGCCGCTGCCGACCGAACGGATCGAGATCGGCGTGGGTGAGTCGCACAAGACGCTGACCACGATCGAGCTGGTGGCCCGGTCCTTCGCCCGCATCGGCCTGACCCGTCACGACGTCGTGATCGCCGTCGGTGGCGGCATGGTCACCGACATCGCCGGCTTCGCCGCCGCCACGTGGCACCGGGGGATGCCCGTGATCAACGTCGCCACCACGCTGCTCGGCATGGTCGACGGCGCGATCGGCGGCAAGACGGCGGTCAACCTGCCTGAAGGAAAGAACCTCGTCGGGTCGTTCTGGCAGCCGTCCGGCGTGATCTGCGATCTCGACGCGTTGGCGACACTGCCGTCACGAGAGCGTCGCTCCGGAGACGGCGAGATGGCCA
This sequence comes from uncultured Acidimicrobiia bacterium, assembly GCA_963774635.1. Lineage (GTDB taxonomy): Bacteria > Actinomycetota > Acidimicrobiia > Acidimicrobiales > Ilumatobacteraceae > JALZMG01. Next base: position 51,303 of record CAVZFS010000014.1, on the reverse strand, counting down.
AGTACCACTTCCTCACGGGCGAGGACCTCGAAGCGCTGGACCTCACCGCCCGCGTCGCCCGCTGCGTGTCGATCAAGGCCGCCCTCGTCGCCGCCGATGAGCGCGAGGGAGACCAGCGGGCACTGCTGAACTACGGACACACGTTGGCTCATGCACTGGAGATCGCCACCGATCACGGGCTGACCCACGGCGAGGCCGTCGGCATCGGGCTGGTGTTCGCCGCCGAGCTGGCCCGACAGCTGGACAGGATCGACGACGAGCGGGTCAAGGCCCATCGGGTCGTCGTCGGCGACACGTACGGGCTGCCCACGAGCGTGCCGACAGACCTCGGGGCAGACGACTTGATGGCGCTGATGGCCCGCGACAAGAAGGCGCTCGACGGGCTGACCTTCGTCCTCGACGGGCCGCGTGGCATCGAGATCGTCCGCGACGTCAGCACGAGCGACGTTCGAGCGGCTCTGGCGCGGATGTGAGCGTTCCGGGACCCGTCGCGGCGTACCGTTGAGCCGCGTGGACGCTGCATCGCCTCCCTGCGTGCTGCTCCTGCACGGTCCCAACCTCAACCTGCTCGGCACCCGCGAGCCCGAGGTCTACGGCACGGCGACCCTCGACGACCACGTCGCACGGACGGAGCGGGCGGCCGCCGAGCACGGCCTGACGATCGAGGCCATCCAGAGCAACCACGAGGGCGAGCTCGTGGACGCGATCCATGCCGCGCGTGGCCGCCATGTCGCGATCATCATCAACCCCGGCGCGTTCACGCATTACGCCTGGAGCCTGCACGACGCGCTGGCCGCCTTCGAAGGGCCGGTCGTCGAAGTGCACCTCTCGAACCCGAACGCTCGTGAGCCGTGGCGGCACATCAGCGTCGTCGCGCCGGTGGCCGTCGGATCGATCGTCGGCTTCGGCGGGCTCGGCTACGAGCTCGCCGTGCGTGCGGTCGCCGCCCGCCTCGGGGAGAGGGCGTGAGGATGCTGCCGCCGATCGGCTACGCCGCCCGACCCGAGGCGGTACGGCGGGCCCTGGACGGGCGCACGCTGATCGTCTCCGCACCGTCTGACCTTCGATGGTTGACATCCTTCGGCGGATCACTCGGGTGGGCGGTCATCGGCCCGGACCGCTTCGTGCTCGTCACCGATGGGCGGTACGCCGACCGCGCCGCCGCCGATGCCGCGGCCGCAGGGATCTCGCCCGACATCGTGGTCGGCAGCACCCGTCCGGAGATCCGAGATCACGTCGTGGCAGCGGCTCGAGGCGGCCAGGTGGTCGCCGACGCCACGCACCTCACCCACGCCGCCTGGCTCGACTTCACCCGCGACCTCGAGCTCGCGCCCGACGATCTCACGATCCGGCGGCTGCGGCGCGTCAAGGATGCAGGCGAGCTGGCCCGGATCGCCCGCGCCGCAGAGATCGCTGATGCCGCGCTCACTGCCGTCGCGGCGCAGCTCGCCGAGCAACCGAGCGAAGCCGACGTGCGCGATGAGCTGGAGTACCGCATGCGCCGCCTCGGGGCCGACGGACCGAGCTACGACACGATCGTCGCCAGTGGACCGCAGCACGCCGCCCGGCCGCACCACTCGACCGGCCGGCGCACGATCGTCGACGGCGACACGGTGATCATCGACGTCGGTGCGCTGGTCGACGGATACCACTCCGACATGACCCGTACGTTCGTCGTGGGCGAGCCGGACGAGCAGCAGCAGAACGTCTACGACCTCGTGCTCGAGGCCCAGCTCGCCGGACTCGCCGCGGTCGTCGCCGGTGTCGACGCCCGCGTGGTCGACGCCATCTGCCGGGACGTGTTCGACGGTGCCGGAATGGGTGGATGGTTCCTCCACGGCACCGGCCACGGTGTCGGGCTCGACATCCACGAGGATCCCTTCGCCTCCAAGGTCTCCACCGATCAGCTGGTCGTCGGTGACGTCGTGACCGTCGAGCCCGGCCTCTATCGTGACGGCTTCGGCGGAGTCCGCATCGAGGATCTCGTCGCCGTCACCGAGACGGGCTGCCTCATCCTCACCCACCTGTCCAAGGACACGCCATGCCTGCCATCACGACCAACGACCTGAAGACCGGCATCACGCTGCAGCTCGACAACGGGCTGTTCCAGGTCGTCGAGTTCCAGCATGTGAAGCCGGGAAAGGGCGGAGCATTCGTCCGGACCAAGCTGCGCAACGTGCGCACTGGCAGCGTCCTCGAGCGAACGTTCAACGCCGGCGTGCGCGTCGAGCAGGCGATCGTCGACCGCCAGGACATGCAGTTCCTGTACCGCGACGCGGATGACTACGTGTTCATGAACACCTCGACCTACGACCAGACGCAGGTTCCACCCGCCGCGCTCGGCTCCGTTGCCGATTACCTCGTGGAGGGAGCGGTGGCCCAGATCGCTCAGTACCAGGGGCAGATCATCGGCGTGGAGATCCCGGCGTCCGCCGAGCTGACCGTGGCGCAGACCGAGCCCGGGGTGCAGGGCGACCGGGTGTCCGGTGCCCGCAAGGCGGCCGTGCTCGAGACCGGCAAGACGGTCCAGGTTCCGCTGTTCGTCGAAGTCGGAGACCGCGTCAAGGTCGACACCCGCACGGGTGACTACATCACACGCGGGTCGTGAGCGCATCGTCGAGGCGTGAGCGAGCGCCGACCGAAGCGACCTGATCGGCGCTCCGACGCCCGGGAGCGGGCGCTGTACCTCCTCTATGAGGCGCAGGCCAAGGGGATCTCGCCGGTCGACGCGCTCGAGGTGCAGATCGTCGAACCTGACGCCATGACGGCGACGCTCGTGCGCGGCGTTGCCGAGCACCGGGAGCGACTCGACGAAGCGATCGCCGTCAAGGCAACCGGGTGGCCGCTCACGCGCATGCCGATGGTCGACCTCAACGTGCTGCGGCTCGGCGCCTTCGAGCTGGCGGAGCGGCCGGACGTGCCGGTCGCCGTCGTCATCGACGAGGCGGTCGAGCTGGCCAAGCGCTTCTCCACCGACGACAGCGGGCGGTTCGTCAACGGCGTGCTTTCCGCATTGGCTCGCGAATGGCGGTGACAGCTGCCAGCCCGGGCGATGTGAGGGAGGCACCGCGGTCCTGGGTGCAAGCCGTCGCGGAGCGGGTGGCGCGAGTCCATGTCGCCGCCTGGCTGACGCTCGTCGGGATCGTGGTGTTCACGATCGTCTTCGGCCGCCTCGGCGTCATCCACCACAACAACTTCGGATCGTGGGCGTACGACCTCGGGATCTACGACCAGGGGTTCTGGCTCGTTTCTCGGGGCGGGCAGTCCTTCGTCACCGTTCGCGGGTTGGAGTTCTGGGGGCACCACATCAACCTCGTGGCGCTGCTCTTCGCGCCGTTCTACTGGCTCGGTGCGGGGCCGTCGTTCCTCTATGTCGTCCAAGCGTTCGTGCTCGGGCTCGGCGCCTTGCCCGTCTACCTCATCGCCCGGGACCGCTTCCAGCGACCGTGGATCGGCCTCACGTTCGCCGTGGCGTATCTCATGTATGCGCCGCTCCAGTGGATCACGTCGGCCAACTTCCATCCCGAGGCGCTGGTCGTCACGCCCCTGCTGTTCGCGTGGTTCTTCGCCCGCCGCCGTTCGTGGGGCTGGTACTTCGTTTCGCTGGGGCTGGCGCTGTCGACGCGCGAAGACGTGGCGCTCGCCGTGTTCATGCTCGGCGTCGTGCTGGCCGTCCTGTACTGGCGCAGCGACGGACGCCGCGATCTCTACGCCGCGTTCGGCACGATGTTCATCGGATTCGCCTGGTACGTGATCTGTACCCAGGTGGCGATCCCGTACTTCAACGACGGCCGCCAGCCCTTCTACCTCGAGTACTTCTACGGCAGCTACGGCGGCACGTTCCCCGAGATCGCCCAGACGATGGCGCGCCATCCCGACCAGCTGGTGCGGGACGTCACGCAGCCCGACCGACTGCAGTTCTACCGGGACCTCGTGCTGCCGTTCGGCGGCTTGCCGCTCGCGGCTCCGCTCGAGCTGCTGATGGTGCTGCCGCAGCTGCTGGCCAGCGCGATCGGCAGCAGCCCGTACGCGAGGTCGATCCGCTACCAGTACACGGCGGTGATGATCGCGCCGATCACGATCGCCGCGATCGAGGGCGCCCGGTGGTTGTGGGGGCGGTTCCGTGTCGTGCGCGTGGGCCTCATTCCGTGGGTGCTGGTCTGGGCCTACGTGACGAATGTGGCTTGGTCGCCGTCGCCGATCGGCACTGGATACGACGTGGCGTGGTTGCGCGAGAACCCACGGCAGGCGACGCTCGAGGCCGCGGTCGAGAGCGTGCCTGACGACGTGTCAGTCACCGCGACGTACGGGCTGCTCCCTCACCTGTCCCACCGCGAGCAGATCTACAACTGGCCGAACCCGTTCGTCATGTCGTACTGGGGCAACGATGACGACTACCGCCTGCCGGACCCAGCGACGATCGAGTACGTCGTCGTCGACCGGCAGCAGGTCGGTACGTCGGACCAGCAGCTGCTCGCCGATCTGATCGATGGCGACCCGTATGAGGTCCTCTTCGATCAGGAAGACGTCGTCGTGGCGCGTCGGGTGGCTCCCTAGCGCTTCCGAGCGATGGCGAGCAGGTTCTTGCCGAGTGGGGGATACGGGACGAGCCGCTGCAAGGCGCGGCTGACCGGGACGATCACGCGGTCGTAACCCGTCGATGACACGGCACCGAGCGACTTCACGTCGATGAGCCGGTACATCGCGTAATACGGCGCGACACCGAGCACGTCGAGGTAACGCAGGTCGACGAGCTCGAACCCCGCCGTCTCGACGGTGGCAGCCAGGTCGCCGCGCACGTAGCGGCGGTGGTGGCCCGACTTGTAGTCGAGCGAGCCGTAGAGGCGCGGAAGGGCAGGCACGAAGATGGCGAGCGTCCCCCGGCAACGAGGAGCTGGTGTGCGGTGCGCAGCTCGAGCGCGTCGTCGAGGATGTGCTCCAGCACGTTGACATAGATCACGGAGTCGTACGTCGGGACCGGATCGTCGTCCAGTAACGCGGTCGAGGTGGCCTTGCGGACCGTGATCCCCGGACGGCCGCCGAGGCGCTCCTCCAGGGCATCGAAGAGGTTGGCGGCCGGTTCGAGGACCGTGAGTGCGATGTCGGAGCGACGCTCGGCAAGCGCCCGCGAGACGCTGCCGATCCCGGCACCGACCTCGAGCACGCGTCGCCCGAGGTGTGGCGCGATCTCGTCGGCGATCCAGCCGATGAACCGGTCAGCGGTGGCCAGCCGCTCGAGCTCGACATCGGCGCCGAACGAGGAGTCGACGGCGGCCTGCTGGCCCCGCATCCGCCCGGACCGTGACGCCCACGTGGCTTGGTCCGAGCGCATCTTCGCCCGCACCTCCTGAACACGCTGGCGGAGCGGGCCGAGGCTGCGCTGGAAGTCGACGACGTCGCGCAACGACAGTGACGCCACGTCGGAGTAGCGCGGCCGGTACACGATCGGCACCTCGTCGATGCTGAACCCGTAGGCCTGGGCGAGGGCCACGAACGCCGGGTAGAAGCCATAGCCCGTCGGTTGCAGGCCGTCTTCGAGCACCGTGCGGACGACCTCGACGTCGACGACCCAGAACGACGTCGTGGCATCCCGCACGCGGCGTAGACCGGTGCTGCGCCGGACGAGCTCGCTCGCTGCACGGCTGACCATCGCGCGAGGAGCGGCCGTCCCGGGCGACGACCCACCGCGCACCCATCGAGAGCCGATCGTCAGCCCGCTGCGGCGGGCGAGGAACATGCGGACGAGGTCCGTGATCTGGCGGGCATCGTGGCGGCCATCGGGGTCCAGCGTGACGATGAAGCGTGCGGCGTCCGCCGAATCGACGTGATCGACGTGACGGAATCCGGCCAGGAGCGCGGCGCCGGGGATGCGACCAGGCCCGGTGACCACCTCGAGGGCCAGGCCGAAGCGCTCCGCCTCGCGTCTGGCGACGGCGGCCGTCCCATCGGGTGAGTCATCGTCGACGAGCAGCACGTCCAGCTCGATGCCGGCGCGGCGCAACGTCGTCGCCGCCTCGTCCAGCTCTCCCAGCACGGGACCGATCGACGCCGCCTCGTTGTACGTCGCCATCACGACCGTGCCTCGCACGCCAGTCACGCTAGGTCCCCACGGGGGCTGTTACCGTGGCAATCCGACCGTGAAGCGGGTCCTGTGAGGCCCGGACGGAGGATGTGTGCGCGACGAACCCGAGCGACCGGCGCGAGCGCCGGGCCTGGTGCTCAGCCAGGATGACGTGCGGCGGGCCGTCACCCGCATGGCGCACGAGATCCTCGAACGCAACGCCCGTGACGGCCGACTCGACTCGCTGGTGCTGCTCGGGCTGCAGCGCGGCGGTGTGTGGCTGGCCGAGCGTCTCGGCATCGAGATCGCCCGCATCGAAGGGCCGGTGCCGGTCGGGTGCCTCGACGTCTCGATGTATCGGGACGACATCGGGCTGCGGCCCGTCGTCCCGGCCGGGCGGACCGACATCCCCGTCGACCTGCGGGGCGCCACCGTGGTGCTCGTGGACGATGTGCTGTTCACCGGTCGCACGGTGCGGGCCGCGCTCGACGCCGTCAGCGAGTACGGGCGCCCCCGGGCGGTGCAACTTGCCGTGCTCGTCGACCGAGGGCACCGGGAGCTGCCGATCCGCCCGGACTTCGTCGGCAAGAACCTGCCAACGAGCACGCGTGAAGACGTCGTGGTCACGGAGCAGGGCGTGGAGATTCGCTCGGTGGCGCCGTGAAGCACGTGCGGTCGATCGCCGAGATCGGCATCGAGGGCGTGCAGCGCCTGCTGGAGTTGACCGACACCATGGTCGACATCAACCGGCGGCCCAATCCCCGCGTTCCGGCGCTGCGCGGCAAGACCGTGTGCAACCTGTTCTTCGAGGACTCGACGCGCACCCGGCTCTCGTTCGAGACCGCCGCCAAGCGTCTCTCGGCAGACGTGATGACGTTCACCGTCGGCACGTCGGCCGTGAACAAGGGCGAGAGCCTGCGCGACACGATCGAGACGGTCGCCGCGATGGGCATCGACGCGTTCGTCATCCGCCACGGGTCGAGCGGCGTGCCGTGGCAGGTCAGCCGCTGGACCACCGCCAGCGTGATCAACGCCGGCGATGGCTGGCACGGCCATCCGACCCAGGCGCTGCTCGACGCCTACACCGTCCGCCAGGCGCTGGGGCGGACGACTGGGCTCGACGGCGTGCGGGTGGCCATCGTGGGCGACATCCGCCACAGCCGCGTGGCCCGCAGCGACATCGAGGTGTTCACGGCGCTCGGAGCCGACGTCACGCTCGTCGCGCCCGTGACGCTGCTGCCACCGGTTCCTCCGGCGCCGGCGACTGACGATCTCGACGCGGTCGTGGAAAAGGTCGACGTGCTGTACCTGTTGCGAATGCAACGAGAACGCATGCAGGAAGCACTCGTGCCGAGCCTGCGTGAGTACAGCGCCCGCTTCGGGCTGACCGCCGAGCGGGCCCGGCGCCTGCCCGAGCACGCGCTCGTCATGCATCCCGGTCCGATGAACCGAGGCGTCGAGATCCTCGTCGATCCGGCTGAGCTCCCCGGCGCCGTCATCACGCAGCAGGTCGCCAACGGCGTGGCTGTGCGCATGGCGGTGCTGTTCGAGCTGCTCGGTGCCGGGCGGGACGTGCCCGTCGAGGAGTCGGCGTGACCCCTTCTGTCCGTAGGAATCGATCGGATCCGCACGATTCCTACGGACAGAACGGAAGAATCGTGCTCATCCGTGGCGGGACCGTCGTCGATCGGGATGGTGAGCGGCGGGCTGACGTGCTGATCGAGGACGGCCGCGTCGCGGCAGTCGGCGACGAGGTCGTCGCCGACCGGCCGACCGACCAGGTACTCGACGCGGATGGGTGCGTGGTCGCGCCGGGATTCGTCGACCTGCACGTACACCTCCGCGAACCCGGGCGCGAGGAGGCCGAGACGATCGAGACGGGGAGCAGGGCAGCCGCGCTCGGGGGGTTCACGGCGATCGTTGCGATGCCGAACACCGATCCGCCGCAGGACTCGCGCGGTGTCGTCGAGTTCGTCCGGGGTCAGGGCGAGCAGGCCGGGCTGTGTGAGGTGCTGCCGGCCGGCTGCATCACGATGGGACGGGCCGGCGAATCGTTGGCACCGTTCGCCGAGCTGGTCGCCGCCGGCGTGCGCATCTTCACCGACGACGGCAACGGCGTGCAGGATCCGCTGCTGATGCGCAGGGCGATGGAGTACTCGATCGGCCTCGACATGGTCCTCGCCCAGCACTGCGAGGTCGCCCGCCTCACGCAGGGCGCAGTCATGCACGAGGGCCGCTGCTGCAGCGAGCTGGGGTTGCCCGGATGGCCTGCCCTGGCTGAGGAGCTGATGGTCCATCGCGACCTCGAGCTGTCCCGCCTGACCGGTGCACGCATCCATCTGCTCCACCTCTCGACGGCGCGCAGCGTGGAGCTCGTGCGGTCGGCCAAGGCTGACGGGGTGGCCGTGACCGCAGAGGCGGCGCCCCACCACTTCACGCTCACCGACGAGCACCTCTGTGGCTACGACCCGGTCTTCAAGGTCAATCCGCCGCTGCGCACCGCTGACGACATCGCGGCGATCAAGGCCGGGCTCGCCGACGGAACGATCGACGCCATCGCCACCGACCACGCGCCGCACGCTCAAGAGGACAAGGAGCGACCGATCGACAGCGCACCCCCGGGCATGCTCGGGCTGGAGACGGCCCTCGGCGTGGCACTGGCCGAGCTCGACCTACCGCTGCAGGACGTGGTCGCTGCGCTCTCCTGGAAGCCCGCCGCCATCGCCGGCGTCGGCGATCGCCACGGCGTCCCGATCCAGGAAGGCAGCCCGGCCAACCTCGTCGTGTTCGATCCGACCGCCACCTGGAGCGTGCGCCCGGCCCACCTGGCCAGCCGCAGCCGCAACACCCCGTACGTCGGGCGAACACTGCGGGGACAGGTCCGGCACACCATCCTCAGGGGTGCGCCGGTTGTCGTCGACGGACAGGCAGAGAGATGAATATCTATACACTCCAATGCATGAACAACCGGCGCACCTCGGTTCTGTCCGGAGGAATCGCATCACAATGAACGGTTCTTACGGACAGAACGGTGTGCTCGTGTTGGCTGACGGGTCGACCTTCGAGGGTGAGCTGTTCGGCGCGACCACCGCCGCATCGGGGGAGGTCGTGTTCAACACGACGTTGACCGGCTACCAGGAGGTGCTCACCGACCCGAGCTACGCCGGCCAGATCATCACGTTCACCAATCCCCACCTCGGCAACTACGGCGTCAACCTGACCGACTTCGAGGCGCGGCGCCCGTTCTGCCGCGGCGTCATCGCCCGCGACGTCGCCAGACGACCGAGCAACCGTCGCTCCGAGGGGCCGCTCCCCGCCATGCTGCAGCGCTACGGCATCCCCGGGATCGCCGGCCTCGACACGCGACGTCTGACCCGGCTGATCCGCGACACCGGCGCGATCCCCGGAGCATTCGGCCCGGCCGACGACCTCGACGCGCTGCGCGCCGCAGCGGCGGCCGAGCAGGGGACCGCAGGCATCGATCTCGTCGCCACGGTCACGACGCCGGCGCCGTACACGGTCGGCACCGACGGCCCGTTCACGATCGTCGCCTACGACTTCGGCATCAAGCGCACGATCCTTCGCCACCTCGCGGGCTTTGGCCGGGTCGACGTGGTGCCGGCGTCGGCGACCGCGGAGGACGTGCTGGCCCGCAACCCGGACGGCGTGTTCCTCTCCAACGGGCCGGGTGACCCGAGTGAGGTGCCCTACGCCGTCGAGGCGATCCGCCAGCTGCTCGGTGCGGTCCCGATCTTCGGCATCTGCCTCGGCCACCAGCTGCTCGGCCGCGCCCTCGGCGCCGACACCGTGAAGCTGCCGTTCGGGCACCACGGCGCCAACCATCCGGTCAAAGACCTCTCGACCGGCGCCATCGAGATCACGAGCCAGAACCACAACTTCGCAGTGGACGCGTCCACGCTGCCGCCCGGCGTGGAGCTGACGCACGTCAACCTCAACGACGGCGTCTGTGAAGGGCTGGCCGTGCCTGGAGCCCGCGCCTTCTCCGTGCAACACCATCCAGAGGCTGGACCGGGCCCACACGACAGCTGGTACCTGTTCGACCGCTTCTCCGCGGCGATGGGTGGCCGCCGCCTTGGCGAGCTCGACGGCGAACCCACCGGTCTGCCCGCCGCGGAGCTCGGCCTCGGAGTCGCCTGATGCCGCGACGCGACGACCTCTCCTCGATCCTCGTCATCGGCTCGGGACCGATCGTCATCGGGCAGGCCTGTGAGTTCGACTACTCCGGTACGCAGGCGTGCCGAGTGCTGCGCGATGAGGGCTATCGGGTGATCCTCGTCAACTCGAACCCGGCCACGATCATGACGGACCCAGACTTCGCGGATCGCACCTACATCGAGCCGTTGACGCCAGAGGTCGTGGCGCGGATCATCGAGCGGGAGCGACCCGACGCCGTACTCCCCACGCTCGGCGGGCAGACCGGGCTCAACCTCGCCATGGACTTGTACCGCCAAGGCGTGATCGGCGTGCCAGGTACGCCGGAGCTGATCGGGGCCGACGCCGAGGCGATCGCCACCGCGGAGGACCGCGAGCGGTTCAAGCGGGCGATGGTGGAGATCGGACTCGACGTCCCTTCGTCGGGGATCGCCCACACGCTCGACGAAGCACGCCACGTCATGGCCGACGTGGGGCTACCGGTGATCGTCCGGCCCGCCTACATCCTCGGTGGTCGCGGCACCGGCATCGCCCACACGCCTGAGCAGTTCGAGCACATGGCCGGGGTCGGACTCGCGGCGAGCCCGATCGGCGAGATCCTCATCGAGGAGTCGATCGCCGGTTGGAAGGAGTTCGAGCTCGAGGTCATGCGCGACGCGGCCGACAACTGCGTGATCATCTGCTCGATCGAGAACGTCGATCCGATGGGTGTGCACACCGGCGACTCGATCACGGTTGCGCCGGCGCAGACGCTGACCGACGTCGAGTACCAGGCGATGCGGGACGCCGCGTTCGCCTGCATCCGAAGGGTCGGCGTCGAGACGGGCGGCTCCAACGTCCAGTTCGCCCTCGATCCGCTGACCGGCCGCCAAGTCATCATCGAGATGAACCCGCGGGTCTCACGCTCGTCGGCGTTGGCCTCGAAGGCGACGGGCTTCCCGATCGCCAAGATCGCCGCCCGCCTCGCCGTCGGCTACACGCTCGACGAGATCTCGAACGACATCACTCGTGCCACGCCCGCCTGCTTCGAGCCGGTCATCGACTACGTCGTCACGAAGGTGCCGCGCTGGGCCTTCGAGAAGCTGCCCGGCACGACGGGCGTGCTCGGGACGCAGATGCAGTCGGTCGGCGAGGTGATGGCGATCGGCCGGACGTTCCCCGAGAGCATCCAGAAGGCGCTGCGCTCGCTCGAGCACGGCCGCGCCGGCCTCAACTGCGACCCTGCCGAGGCCGAGCTGGAACACGCCAGTGACGGCGAGTTGCTGGCGGCGATCGCCGTGCCGACGCCGAACCGGATCTTCGAGATCGGCGAGTTGCTCCGTCGCGGCCGCACGATCGAGGAGCTCCACGAGGCCTGCCGCATCGATCCGTGGTTCCTCGATCAGCTGCTCGCCATCGTCGAACACCGTCAGGAGCTGGCGACCGTCGACGGTCCCGACGCGCTCGACGCGCGAGCGTGGCGGCGGGCCAAGCGACTGGGCTTCAGCGACGCGCAGCTGGCTCACCTCTGGGCGACGACCGAGACCCACGTGCGGGCGCTCCGAGAGCGCGCCGATGTCCACCCGACGTTCAAGACGGTCGACACGTGCGCCGCCGAGTTCGCCGCCGAGACGCCGTACCACTACTCGACCTGGGAGGACGAGAACGAGGTCCGTCCCTCGGACCGGCCGCGAGTCGTCATCCTCGGCTCCGGTCCGAACCGCATCGGCCAGGGCATCGAGTTCGACTACTGCTGCGTCCATGCCAGCTTCGCCCTGCGCGACGCCGGCTTCGAGACCGTGATGGTCAATTGCAACCCGGAGACGGTGTCCACCGACTACGACACGTCCGACCGCCTGTACTTCGAACCTCTCACCGCCGAGGACGTCCTCCACGTGATCGCCGCCGAGACGGCAGCCGCAGGCGGCACGCCACCGCAGGTCATCGTCACCCTCGGCGGTCAGACGCCGCTCAAGCTGGCCTCGCTGCTGCCGGAGGCATTGGTCGCCGGCACGCCGCCGGCCTCGATCGATCTCGCCGAGGACCGCGAGAAGTGGAACGCCGTGTGCGACGAGCTGCGGATCCCGCAACCGCCGGGCGGTATGGCCACTGACCTGGAGGAAGCGCTGGCCGTCGTCGAGCAGGTCGGGTTCCCGGTGCTCGTGCGCCCCAGCTACGTGCTCGGCGGCCGGGCGATGCAGATCGTCCACGACGTCAACCAGCTCGCCAGCGCCATGGCGGAGCTCGCCGGCTTCGGCAGCCTCGCCCGCGAAGGCGGGCTGTCGGCCGAGCGTCCGGTGCTCATCGACCGCTTCCTCGAGGACGCCGTCGAGGTCGACGTCGACGCGGTCCGCGACGTCAGCGGCGAGGTGCTGATCGGCGGCGTCATGGAGCACGTGGAAGAGGCCGGGGTGCACTCCGGTGACTCGGCCTGCGCGATCCCACCCCAGACGCTGCCGTCGTGGGTCGTCGAGGTGATCGAGGCGTACACAACGGCGATCGCCGACCGCCTCGACGTCCGCGGCTGCATCAACGTGCAGTACGCGGTGACCGGGACGACGGTCTACGTGATCGAGGCCAACCCGCGAGCCAGCAGGACGGTGCCATTCGTCGCCAAGGCGACGGGCGTGCCATTGGCGAAGGTGGCGACGCGGGTGATGCTCGGAGCGACGCTGGCCGAGCTGCGTGTCGAGGGCCTGCTGCCGACGTCCGTGCTGCACGGCGCCGAGGCGACACGGAGCGTGGCGGTGAAGGAAGCCGTCCTGCCGTTCTCCCGCTTCCCGGAGGTCGACCCTGCGCTCGGTCCGGAGATGCGCTCGACCGGCGAAGTGATGGGCATCGACCGGACCTTCGGGCGTGCCTTCTACAAGGCAGAGCTGGCCGCGGGCACGGTGCTGCCGACGGCGGGAACGGTGTTCCTCTCGTTGGCCGATGGCGACAAGCCGGCCGGGCTGGTCGTCGCCAAGCGGCTGCGCGAGCTCGACCTCGGAGTCGTCGCGACGCAGGGCACCGCGGACTACCTGGCCCGGTTCGGGCAGTCCGTCGACGAGGTCGTGGCGAAGGTGAGCGAGGGAGCAGGCAAGACCGCCGTGGACCTGATCGGCGACGGGGCCGTCGTGTTCGTCGTCAACACGCCCGAGGGCAGGGGTGGACGCAGCGACGGCGAGCTCATCCGCAAGGCATGCACGCTGCACCGGGTCGCCTGCGTCACCACGGTCGACGCCGCGCTGGCTGCCGTCCATGGCCTCGCCGAGCAGCGCCACCGCCCCATCGAGGTTCGGTCCCTGCAGGAACACCACGCCCGAGATTTCGCTGCACAACCAGAGGTTGCGCAGCGAGTTGACGGAGCCGGCCTGCGGCCGGCACCCAAGCTGACCGACGACCGACCGGCGGAGCCGGATCGATCGTCAAGGCGGGGGGCTCCGGCGGAGCCTCTGCCCCCCGCACCCCCCGGCCGCCGGGACACGTGAGTATCGGTCCGGTCCGCGTGGGCTCGGTCACGCTGGCCAACCCCGTCATGACGGCGTCCGGGACCGCCGGGTACGGCACCGAACTGGCCCGCTACCTCGACCTCTCGGCGCTCGGCGCCGTCGTCGTGAAGTCGCTCGCCGCCTACGAGTGGGCAGGCAACCCGGCACCGCGCCTGCACCCGACGCCGCAGGGGATGCTCAACGCCGTCGGGCTGCAGGGCCCCGGCATCCCGTACTGGCTCGAGCACGTCCTGCCCGATCTCCTGCGCGCCCGGGCGACGGTCGTGGCCTCGATCTGGGGGCGCTCCGTCGATGACTATGCAAGAGCGGCCGAGCTCCTGTCCGCCGCGCCACCGGAGGTCGTCGCCGTCGAGGTCAACCTGTCCTGCCCGAACCTCGAAGGACGCGAGTCGATCTTCGCCCACGATCTCGAACTGACAGCAGCGGTGATGGCCGCGACGGCGCCGTGCGCCCGACCCCGCTGGGCCAAGCTGAGCCCGAACACCGACCGCGTCGTCGACATCGCGCGGGCTGCAGCGGCAGCCGGCGCCGAGGCCGTGACCTGCATCAACACGTTGCTCGGGCTCGCCTACGACCCGGTGACCGAGCAACCGGCTCTCGGTGCCGGTGGGGGAGGCCTGTCCGGGGCGGCGATCCACCCGGTCGCCGTGCGCATCGTCCACGACGTCCACGCCGCGATTGCGGACCTCCCGATCGTCGGTGTCGGTGGCGTCACCAGTGGCTGGGACGCGCGGGAACTCGTGCTCGCTGGGGCGTCGGCGGTGCAGGTCGGCACGGCGACGTTCGCCGACCCGAGGGCGCCCCTGCGGGTTCTCCAGCAGTTGGCGGGCGAACAGACGTACCCCTGATCGAGGAGACATCCACCGGTTTCCAGGAGGTTTCGGGTACCTTGACCTGCATGGCTACACCTCCGCAGTTGACCCCTGAGCAGCGAACGGCGGCCCTGGCGAAGGCCGCCGAGGCTCGTGCGGCTCGCGCCAAGATCAAGGACCAGTTGAGGAACAACACGTTGTCGCTGTCCGAGGCCCTCGATTCTGATGACCCCAACGTCGGCAAGCTGAAGGTCCACTCGCTCCTCGAAGCCCTCCCGGGCATCGGCAAGGTGAGGGCCCGCAGGGTGATGGAGGAGGTCGGCATCGCCGACAACCGCCGGGTCCAGGGCCTCGGCGTGCAGCAGCGACAGGCCCTGCTCGACGCCCTCGGGTGAGCCCGGAGCCTCCGGGAGTACCACCACTCACCATCGTCGTCTCCGGTCCCGGAGGCGTCGGCAAAGGAACGATCGTCGACGCTCTGGTGGCGCGCGATCCCCAGCTCTGGCTGAGCCGGAGCTGGACGACGCGCGCCCGCCGGGTCGGAGAACCGGTCGAGGCCTACGTGTTCACCGATCGGGCCACGTTCGAGCACCGCCTCGGCGCAGGCGGCTTCCTGGAATGGACCGAGTTCCTCGGCAACTACTACGGCACGCCGTTGCCGGAGCCGCCGTCTGGAGCCGACGTCGTGCTCGAGATCGAGGTCGACGGTGCGAGCCAGGTCAAGGCGATCCGCCCGGATGCCCTGCTGATCTTCGTCCTGCCACCGTCGCGTCAGGAGCAGGAGCGGCGGCTGCGCTCGCGCGGCGATGATGCCGAGCGCGTCGTCTCCCGGCTGCGCAAGGCCGACGACGAGGAGCCGATCGGCTTGAAGCTCGCCGACCACGTCGTGGTGAACGACGACCTCGAGACCACGATCGACGAGATGCTGCGCATCATCCGGGCGGCACGAAACCGCCGGTAGCATTTCCCGGCTGTCCCACCCCACGCGATGCGGGGGGATCTCGACCCGGAGAAGCATGGAACGCGCCCACGACACGATGATGAACCCGCCGATCGAGGAGCTGCTCGGTCGCGTCGACTCCAAGTTCGGCCTCGTCACGCTCGCCGCTCGGCGCGCCCGCAACATCAACGCCTACTTCAACCAGCTCGGTGAGGGCCTGGGTCACATGATCCCGCCGCAGGTCAGTTCCGTCGCCCGCAAGCCGCTCAGCATCGGCTTCGAGGAGATCGCCGCCGACAAGATCCGCTGGACCGATGCCCCCGAGCCCGAGGCAGAGGTGGAGGCGCTCGACGACGAGTCCGCCGAGGACGCCGGCGACAGCTGAGCAGCGGGCAAGGGACGTGCTGGCCGGATCGCGCGTCGTCCTCGGGGTGTCCGGGGGCATCGCCGCCTACAAGGCGGTCGAAGTGTGCCGTCGCCTGATCGATGCCGGAGCGCACGTCGTACCCGTCATGACGCGGGGCGCCGAACGCTTCCTCGGACGCACCACGCTGAGCGCGCTGGCCAGTGAGCCAGTGCAGACGGAGCTGTGGAACGCCGCCGATCCGATCCCGCACACCCGGCTCGGGCAGTCGGCTGATCTGGTGATCGTCGCCCCGGCGACCGCCAGAGTGATCGCCGCATACGCCGCCGGGCTGTCGAGCGACCTGTTGGTGGCGACGCTGCTCGCCACCAAGGCGCCGGTCCTGGTCTGCCCGGCCATGCACACCGAGATGTGGGAGCACCCGGCAGTCGCCGAGAACATCGCCACCCTGCGCCGTCGCGGCGTCCACATCGAAGGACCCGCCGTCGGCCGGCTGGCAGGTGGTGACTCCGGCGCCGGCCGGCTCGCCGACCCGATCGAGATCGTGGCGGCGGCGGCACGCATCCTCGATCCGAGTGGCACGGATCTCACCGGCGTGCGCGTCGTCGTCACCGCCGGCGGGACGCGCGAACCGATCGATGCCGTGCGGGTCATCGCCAACCGCAGCTCGGGCAAGCAGGGCTACGCCATCGCCGCAGAGGCCGCGGCCCGTGGCGCCGACGTCGTGCTCCTCAGCACCGTCGACCGGCCGGCACCGGTCGGTGTCACCGTGCGCGCGGTGGAAACAGCCGCCGAACTGCAGGGCGCCGTCCACGACGAGGCTCGCCGCGCCGCGGTCGTGGTCATGGCCGCCGCCGTCGCCGACTTCCGTCCCAAGCAGGCCGCCGACGGCAAGCTCAAGAAGCGCGACGGTGTGCCGGAGCTCGAGCTGGAGCCGACGCCCGACATCCTGGCCGGCCTCGGGGCAGCCAAGCGGCCGGGCCAGGTCCTCGTCGGGTTCGCCGCCGAGACGAGCGACCTCCTGGCCAACGCCCAGTCCAAGCTGGCGGCCAAACGGCTCGACCTCGTCGTCGCCAACGACGTCAGCCAGCCCGGCGTCGGCTTCGGCTACGACACCAACGCCGTTCTGCTGCTGCGCCCTGGCCTCGATCCGGTCAGCATCGACAAGCGGGACAAGCGCGACATCGCCCGCGCCGTCGTCGACGCCATCGTCGACATCCGCGCCCGATCCACCACCTGAGGAGTCACCCGTGTCCAACTGGACGTTCACATCCGAAAGCGTCACCGAGGGCCATCCCGACAAGATGGCCGATCAGATCAGCGACGCCGTGTTGGATGCCATCCTCGGCGAGGACCCGAACGGACGCGTGGCGTGCGAGACGATGCTGACCACGGGTCTCTGCGTCGTCGCCGGTGAGATCACCACGTCGGCCTACGTCGACATCCCCAAGCTCGCCAGGGAGACGATCCGCTCGATCGGCTACGACAACCCGCACTACGGCTTCGACGGCACGACGTGCGGCGTCATCGTCTCGATCGACGAGCAGAGCCCGAACATCGCTCAAGGCGTCGACACCAGTGAGGAGCTCCGTCACGGCACTGCGGGCGAGGACCAGATCAACGCCCAGGGGGCCGGCGACCAGGGAATGATGTTCGGCTTCGCCTGCAACGAGACCGCCGAGCTGATGCCGCTGCCGATCTGGACAGCCCACCGGCTGGCCGAGCGCTTGGCCGACGTTCGCAAGTCCGGCGAGGTGCCGTATCTGCGCCCGGATGGCAAGACGCAGGTGACCTACGACTACGAGGACGGCCGACCGGTCAGGCTGCGCACGGTGCTCGTCAGCACGCAACACCAGGAGGGCGTCGACCGCGACACCGTGATCCGGCCGGATCTCATCGAGCAGGTCATCCGGCCGACGGTGCCCGAGCAGTTCGCCGACGACGAGTACGACGTGTGGATCAACCCGACCGGCACGTTCGTGCTCGGTGGGCCGCACGCCGACTGCGGACTGACCGGGCGCAAGATCATCGTCGACACGTACGGCGGTATGAGCCGCCACGGCGGGGGCGCCTTCAGTGGCAAGGACCCGAGCAAGGTCGACCGCTCCGGCGCGTACGCCGCGCGCTGGGTCGCCAAGCACGTGGTCGCCAGCGGCGCGGCGACGAAGTGCGAGGTCCAGGTGGCCTACGCCATCGGCATGGCACATCCGATGAGCGTCCTCGTCGAGACGTTCGGCACGAACACCGTCGATCCGGCGTTGATCGAGAAGGCCGTGCGCGAGGTGTTCGACCTTCGCCCCGGCGCGATCATCCGCGACCTCGAGCTGAAGCGTCCGATCTACCGGAGCACCGCGGCCTACGGGCACTTCGGGCGCGCCCTGCCCGGACTGAGCTGGGAGCAGACGAGCCGCCTCGACGACTTCAAGTCCGCCGTCGGCGCGTGACGTTTCGCTTCGCAACCAAAGGTTGCTCAGCGAGCTCACGGACCCAGCCCTGCTTGATGGCGGGCTCGTCGTCGGCGCTGCCTCCTCCTCGCGCCGCATGCGCCTCGTCGCTGGCGCTTCCCTCGGCGCCGGCCGGCACCCATACTGCACCCCCCGCCCGGACTCTCTGACACCGCTGCCCATCGCTCGGGTGGCGCGGGTCCTGCCCAATCTCACCGGGCTGGACAAGGAGTTCGACTACCTCGTACCCGACGAGCTGGCGGCCTCACTGCAGGTGGGGTCGTTGGTGCGGGTGCCGTTGCACGGGCGGCGCGTGGGCGGCTGGGTCCTCGAGCTGGATCCCGACGACTCGCCGGCCGCGGAGCTGCGCCCGATCTCCAAGGTCAGCTCGCGTGGTCCGGACACGGCACTGATCGACTTGGCACGCTGGGCGTCGATCCGGTGGGCGGCAGGACGTCTGCGGCCGTTCCTCGTCGCCGCCAGCCCGCCTGCGAACGTCGCTGCACTGCCACCTGAGCGACGAACGAAGGTCGCCGTCGAGCCGGTGCATCACGACGCCAGTGATCTGCTCGCGAGTGGTGGCGGCGTTCTGCGCCTCGCGCCGACCGACGACGTACTGCCCGTGCTGGCGGCGGCGGCCCGGCTCGGTCCCGTTCTGGTCATCGTGCCGTCGGTCGACCGTGCACGCATCGACGCCACACGGCTGCGACGCGCTGGACTGGCAGTGGCGCTCGTCCCGCACGAGTGGGCGCAGGCCGCGGCGGGCGTCGACGTGGTCATCGGAGCACGTGCCGCAGCGTGGGCGCCGTGTCGCGACCTCGCCTGCGTCGTCGTGGTCGACGAGCATGACGAAGCGCTGCAGGAGGAGCGGAGCCCGACGTGGCACGCCCGCGACGTCGCCATCGAGCGGGCCCGCCGCGCCGGGGCGCCGGTCGTGCTCGCGTCGCCCTGCCCGACGGTCAGCGGCATGGTCGCCATGGGCGACCGCCTGCGGCGGCCGGCAATCGACGATGAGCGCCGCGGGTGGCCGATCGTCGAGGTCGTCGACCGCGGGCGGGAGGAGCCGTGGAAGCGATCGCTCGTCACGCCGCCGTTGATCGCTCACCTGCGCAACAACGAGCGGACTGTCGTGTGCGTGCAGAACACGCTCGGGCGGGCGCGGATCATCGCTTGCCGTGCCTGCCGAACGCTGGCCCGGTGTGAGCGTTGCGAGGCTGCCGTCGGTCTGACCGACGACGGCGTGCTGGCCTGCCGACGCTGCGGGCTCGAGCGGCCGGCGGTGTGTCGCAACTGTGGCGCGACGAGGTTCGCCAACCTGCGACCCGGTGTGACCCGCCTGCGCGAAGAGCTGGAAGCGGCCGCAGGGCGACCCGTGATCGCGATCACCGGTGACACCACGGACCCGCCAGCGGCAGCCGGGATCTACATCGGCACGGAAGCGGTCCTCCATCGCGTGCGGGCAGCCGATGTCGTGGCGTTCCTCGATCTCGACGTCGAGCTCCTGGCGCCGCGCTACCGGGCGGCCGAGCAGGTGATGGCGCTCCTGGTGCGCGCCGCCCGGCTGGTCGGGTCGCGGGAGCGTGGCGGCCGGCTCGTGCTGCAGACGTTCCTGCCCCGGCACGAAGTCGTGCAGGCGGCGCTGCTCGCCGACCCCGGCCGGCTGACGGTCCCCGAGACGGAGCGCCGGCGATTGCTTTCACTTCCACCGTTCGCCGCTCTCGCCGCGGTGAGCGGCCCGGGCCACGAGACCGTCGCCGAGTGGCTGCGCAGCGTCGACGGAGTGTCGGTCGGTGCGGCGTCGGGCGACATGGATTTCGCGCGCGGCGACGTGGGAAGAGCTCGGTCGCGCGCTGATCTCGGCACCCCGACCGAAGGGCAGCCGTGTCCGCGTCGAGGTCGATCCACCGCGGCGCTAGCGCACCTGGAGCACCCGGTAGCCCCGCGCTGAGCCGAGGCGGGTGGTCGGCCAGCCCTCGGCGATCAGCCAACGCTGCAGTGAGTCGGCGCCGAGGTGCTTCTGGACGACGAGCACGGCCCGCCCGTCCGGCGTGAGTCGCCGGAGCCACGTCGACAGCAGGTCGTGCAGTGCCGGCTTGCCGATACGGATCGGCGGGTTGGACCAGATGAGGTCGAAGCGGACGTCCGGCGGAACGCCGGCAGGATCGGCGACCAAGACGTTCGTCAATCCGTTGGCATCGGCATTCGACGCCGTCAACTGCCGCGCCCGCTCGTTGACGTCGACTGCCCACACCGTCGCCCGCGGGGCGAGACGGGCGAGCGCAAGAACGAGCGCGCCGCTGCCGGCGCCGAGATCGAGGAACGTGCCCTCCGGCGGTGGCGGTGGTGCGGTCCGCAACAGCACCGCGGTGCCCGGGTCGAGCCGACCGTGGCTGAACACGCCGCGGTCGGTGCGCAGCGTCAGCGGAGACCCGCCGATGTCGATGACCACTTCGGTCTCCGCCGAGGCGACCTGAGGCGACTCGTCGAAGTACTGCGACATGTCGTTACAAGGTTATGACGATGACCGTTTGAAATGGGCGTGCCCATTAGCGTCCCCTGATCCAGTGACGGAGGGGGTTCCATGACTGGTGGGAACCGGAGCGAGCCCCAGCTGTCGCCACGCAGCTCAGCCCGTAACCTGGAGCACGTGCCCGAACAGATCCGCGTCTTCGGCGACCCCGTCCTCAAGACGAAGGCTGCGCCCGTCGACGACGTCGACGGCAAGGCCAGCCGCCTCGTTGCCAAGATGTTCGACGCGCTCTACGCCACGGACAACGGCTTGGCCCTCGCCGCACCGCAGATCGGGGTCCAGAAGCAGGTTGTCGTGTGGGACTTCGGCGAGGACCCGCTCGTCGTCTTCAACCCCGAGATCGTCGAGTCCGACGGCGAGTGGGTCTACGACGAAGGCTGCCTGTCGATCCCCGGGCTGTACGTGGAGATGGTCCGCCCGAAGCGTGTCCACGTGCGCGGGATCGATCGCGACGGCAACCCGGTGGAGTGGGAGGCCGACGAGGTGGAGGCCCGCATGTTCCAGCACGAGCTCGACCACCTCAACGGCGTGCTGATGTTCGACCGCATGACTCCGGAGCAGCGCAAGGAGGCGTTGGCCGAGTACCGCCGCCTCCAGGAGGCCGCGGCACCCGAGCCCGCCCCGCGGCGTCGGTTGCGCCTGCGCTGACGGCCTCGTGCGCCTGGTCTATCTCGGCACGCCCGAACTGGCCGTACCACCGCTTCGGGCGCTCGCCCTCGCCGGCCACGACGTCGCGCTGGTCGTCACCCGCGTGGACCGCCGTCGAGGTCGTGGCGCGGCGACGTCACCGAGCCCAGTGAAGGCCGCCGCTCTCGAGCTCGGCATCCCCGTCTCGCACGCCGTCGACGACGTGCTCACCGTCGGTGCCGATCTGGGCGTCGTCGTCGCCTTTGGCCGGCTCATCCAGGCGCACGTGCTCGACGAGCTGCCAATGGTCAACCTGCACTTCTCACTGCTGCCGCGATGGCGCGGCGCAGCGCCGGTCGAACGAGCCCTGCTGGCCGGTGACACGGCCACGGGCGTCGCCGTGATGGCTGTTGCCAACGAGCTGGACAGCGGCGACGTGTACGCCTGCCGGGAGGTGCCGATCGGGCCGCGGGCGACGCTGGACGAGCTGCGCGGCGAGCTGGTCGCCGTCGGGACGGAGCTGCTGGTGGAGACGCTGTCCGGGCCGCTCCCGACACCGGTGCCGCAAGGGGGCGAGGTGACGGTGGCGGCCAAGGTCCGACCAGAGGAGCTGCACCTCGACTGGACTTCGCCGGCCGACGAGCTCGATCGCTGGGTGCGCGTCGGCGGTGCGTGGACGACGTTCCGCGGGCGGCGGCTCAAGGTGCTGGCAGCCGAGCCGGTCGACGACGCTGCCGATCACGTGCCGCCTGGAAGCCTGACAGCCGACGGCCGCGTCGGGACGGGCGTGGGCATGCTGCGGCTGCTGCAGGTGCAGCCCGAGGGCAAGTCGGCGATGACGTGGCACGACTACGCCAACGGCGCCCATCCCCAGCCCGGCGAGGCACTGGAGTAGGGCAGAGCGTCTCGATCGTTCAGGCCGACCGCCGAGTGCGGGCGACCGCGACGACGCCGATGGCGACAACAAGAACGCCGGGAGGATGAGCGCGGTGCTGCCGCGGCCTCCGCGTGGCAGGGAGCGTGCCGGACGGCCTCCGCGGGTTCGTGGTCGTCGAGGAGGTGGTGGAGGTCGTCGGAGTGCCTCCGGTGAGCTCCTGGGTGACGACCACGGGGGCGGTGGCGACAGCCTGAGGACCGCCGCTGCGGCTCATCGTCTGACCGGTGAAAACACGACTCGTGGAGGTGCCGCCCGAGCTCGTCTCGGTGACGGTTGCCGTGTACGTGCCGGCGGTCGCGTAGACATGGGTGACGGTCGGTGTCGTGGTCGTCGTCGTGGCGCCGTCGCCGAAGCTCCAGGCGTAGGTGACGATCGGTTCCGAACGCGACGGTCGATGCAGAGGCATCGAAAGCGAGCGCCGTTCCGGGTCGTCCTGGGGGCACGCTGAGCGCGGCCACCGGCGCTTGATCTGGCGTGATGGCGACCGCCACTGGGCCCGTGCCGGCGGCGATCGGGCTGCCAGCGGTCCTGGTCGTCAGATTGATCGGAGTGACGTTGCTCGAACCGTTGTTCGCGACGTAGGCAGTCGCCCCGTCGGGAGTGATGGCGATCGCCCACGGGCCCAAGGCGTTCAACGGCGATGGGAGTGCCGGCGGTATTGGAGGCGATGTCGATCGGCGTGACAGTGTTGGCGATCGGGCTGGCCACGTAGGCGGTCGTGCCGTCGGGCGTGATGGCGATCGCCCGTGGGGCCGCGTCCAGCTCGATGGTGGAGCCGGCGGTGCTCGTGGCGAGGTCGATCCGGGTGATGCTCTCCCCGATGGCGTTCGTGACGATAGGCGGCCGCGCCGTTGGGTGTGATGGCGATCGCTGACGGACCCTCGCCGACCGGGATCGGCACACCGGCGGTCCTGTTGGCGACGTCGATCGGCGTGACGTCGTTCGAATCGCCGTTCGTCACATATGCCGCGCCGCCATCCGGCGTGAGAGCGATTCGCTGACGGCTCGCTGCCGACCGCGATTTCGGTGACCACGGCGTTCGTCGCGATGTCGATCAGCGTTACGTTGTTCGAACCGAGGTTGACGACGAACGCGAGCGCCCCGTCGGGGCTGATGGCGATCGCCGAGGGGTTGGCATTCACGTCGATCGGGTCGCCAAGAGCATTGGTCGCCACATCGATGGGCGTGACGCTGCCGGCCTGGGCGTTGACGACGTACGCGGTCGCCGCATTGGGCGTGACCGCAACGGCGGACAGCCCCTGGTCGGCGCTGATGGCGCTGCCGGGCGACGTGCGTGCCGAGGTCGATTGGGGTGACGTCACCGGAGTCGGCATTGGTGACGTACAGCGTCCAGGTGCCACCCGTCGTCTGCGACGCAGCGGGCACGGACACGAACGCCACGCGCGCCCGCCTGCTACGCAGCACACCGACAATCAGTCCCAGCGCCGTCCTGGGCACCAGCCACCTCCCCACGAGTGAGACTGCGGACCATACCTCTGCCGATCCGCGCGCCACTAGCGTGCCCGCCGTGGCCGATCGCCAACTCCGCGCCAAGGTGCTGACGGTCAGCGACGGCGTCGCCCACGGATCACGAGACGACGCCAGCGGCCGAGCGCTCGTCCAGCAGCTGACCGGCGCCGGATTCGACGTCATCGACCATCAGGTGTGCCCGGACGGTCGAGACACCGTGGCCACCGCGATCACCGAGCTCACCGAGGACTTCGCCGGCCTGGTTGTCACAACCGGCGGCACGGGCTTCGCCCCGCGTGATCAGACTCCAGAGGGCACGCAACAGGTGATCGAGCGCGACGCGCCAGGCCTTGCCGAGGCGATGCGGGCGATCAGCCCGTTCGGCCGGCTCTCCCGTGGCGTCGCCGGGGTGCGCGGCCAGTGCATCGTGTGCAACACGCCGGGCTCGCCGAAGGGCTGCGTCGAGCAGCTCGGCGCGGTGATCGACGTTCTCCCGCACGCGCTGGCGCTCCTCCACGAGGAACCGACCACGCACTGACGGTTCTGTCCGTAAGAACCGTGCGTTGTGATGCGATTCCTACGGACAGAACGGGCTTCAGCGAGTGATTCCTGGCCGATAGCGTCCGCCGCCGTGCTGCGGATCGTGCTGCCGAAGGGGTCGCTGGAGCGGGCCACGCTGGAGCTGTTCGAAGCGGCCGACCTTCCGGTGAACCGCTCGTCGGACGTCGAGTACCGCGCCGTGATCGACGACCCACGGGTGGAGGACGTGCGCATCCTGCGCCCGCAGGAGATCCCGACCTACGTCGCCGAGGGACTCTTCGACATCGGCATCACCGGGCGGGACTGGGTCGAGGAGACCGGCAGCGACGTGGTGAGCCTCGGTGAGCTGCGGTACTCCAAGGCGACGGCGAATCCTGTCCGCGTCGTCGTGGCAGTCGCCGATGACTCGCCGGCCCAACGTGTCGAGGACCTCCCACAGGGCGTGCGAGTGTCGTCGGAGTACCCCGAGCTGACCCGCCGCTACTTCGCCGCACGCGGCATCGCCGCCGACGTCCGCCTGTCCTACGGCGCCAGTGAGGCCAAGGTGCCCGACATCGCCGATTGCGTCGTCGACATCACCGAGACCGGTCGCGCCCTGCGCGCCGCCGGCCTGCGCATCATCGACACCATCCTCACGAGCTACACCGAGGTCGTCGCCAACCGCGGCTCCTACGACGACCCCGCCAAGCGCCACGCCATGGGCCAGCTGATGACCCTCCTCAACGGCGCGCTCGAAGCGCGCACGAAGGTGCTGCTCAAGCTGAACGTCACGGCCGAGGACTACGAAGCGGTCCTCAAGGTCCTCCCGTCGGCGAAGTCGCCGACCGTTTCCGAGCTCGCTGGTGGTGGCTACGCCATCGAGAGCCTCGTCGAGAAGCGGCTGATCAACCTCGTGATCCCGGCACTCAAGGACGCCGGCGCGACGGACCTGCTCGAAGTGCCGATCGCCAAGATCGTCCACTGATGCCGACGGGCACGGTCGTCGACTTCGACGAGCACGTCGGCCTCGGACACGTCGATGCCGATGACGGTGCCCGCTACTTGTTCCATTGCGTCGAGATCGCCGACGGCACACGGACGATCGAGCTCGGAGCGCGGGTCCGCTTCGACCTGATGGTCAAGCTCGGGTCGCCGGAGGCCTCGAACCTCCGACCAGCCGGTGAAGCGGAGTCGTGAAACGGGAGTTCGAGGAGTGCGTCGTCCGTGTCCTCGTTGCCCTCGAGGAGGGTGAAGTCGTCAGCTACGGCGATGTCGCCGACGACGCCGGGTACCCCGGCAGGTCACGAGCCGTCGGCGCACTGCTCGCCGAGGCGACGGTGGACGTTCCGTGGTGGCGGGTCGTGCGCAGCGATGGTCGCCTCGTCACCGAGCCGGCCGCCGGCCAGGCGAGCCGGCTGCGTGCCGAGGGCGTCGTCGTGACGAACGGCCGCGTCAGGGCTGCGCCGCATGGTCGGTTTCGCCGGCCGTGACCCGTGACTTCACCTCGACGAAGGCGAGGCGGATGTTGCCGAGGGCATCGCGGATCGTGGTCGCCTCGGCGCCGAGACGATCGCCCAGCCCCTCGACGAGGCAGGCGACGGCGTCGATGGCCAACGCCGCCGACGGCAGGTTGGGCTGCCCCTGGGCGAGATGGATGGCAGCCAGCTCGTACAGGCCCATGACGTGGTTGGTGATGACGATCTCGGCCGGGACCTCGGCGACTCGGCGCCGGGCCTCATCGATCGCCATCTGCGCGTCCGTCAGCTGATCACCCTCAGGCTGCAGATCAGCTGCGTCGTCGGCGCTCACCTGCGCTACCCTAGCTGGGGCAATCTGAGGCGAAGTGGGGGCGACCCCCACCCGGCCACCAACGGTGCGCCCGGGTCCAACGGCACGATCGGTGTGCTCCGCGGGCTTTGCGTCGAGCAACCGAATCAACCGACGAACAGGGAGACACCGCCCATTGCACAGGAGTGAGCAGTCATAGCCGCGCCGGAACGCGACCAGCGCGAACAACACCGCATCAACGACCGCATCCGATCCAGGGAGGTCCGCCTGATTGGACCGGACGGGGATCAGCTGGGCATCAAGCCCGTCCCCGAGGCGTTGAAGCTGGCGAAGGGCCTCGATCTCGACCTCGTCGAGGTGGCCCCGATGGCCAACCCGCCGGTCTGTCGGATCATGGACTACGGGAAGTTCCGCTACGAAGAAGCGCAGAAGGCCAAGGAGTCCCGCCGGAAATCGTCCAACGTGTCGATCAAGGAGGTGAAGTTCCGACCGAAGATCGGTCGGGGTGACTTCGACGTCAAGGTGCGCAAGGTCGACGAGTTCGTCCGCGAAGGACACAAGGTCAAGGTGACGCTGCAGTTCCGAGGGCGCGAGATGGCCCATCCGGAGCTCGGTCAGCGCATCCTCGACCAAGTCCTCGGGGTCGTCGGCCAAATCGTCAAGGTCGAGAGCCAGGCTCGCCTGGAGGGCCGGAACATGTCGATGGTCCTCGCGCCCGACAGGAAGGCGTTGGACGACGCGGCGAAAGCTGAGACGGCTGTCCCGCTCGCCGACCAACCGGCCGCTGAACCGGCCGGTGAACCGGCACCCGCTACGGGTTCAGCTGCCACCTGACTCCATTCCTGCGAAAGGTCCAGACCATGCCGAAGATGAAGACCTCCAAGACCGCGGCCAAGCGGTTCAAGACGACCGGGACGGGACGCCTGCGCCGCCAGCAGGCGATGCGCCAGCACCTGTTCGAGAAGAAGCCCTCGACGCGCACGCGCCGGCTCGCTTCCGATGAGGACGTCAACCCGGCCGACCTGCCCAAGATCAAGCGCCTGCTGGGCAAGCGCTGAGGAGTGTGAGTTCACGATGGCAAGGGTGAAGCGTGGGGTCGTCGCGAAGCGGCGCCACAAGAAGGTCCTCGAGCAGGCCAAGGGCTACTACGGCAACAAGAGTCGCTCGTTCCGCGCCGCCAACGAGCAGGTGATGCGCAGCGGCCAGTACGCCTTCCGCGACCGGCGCGCCCGCAAGGGTGAGTTCCGGCGGTTGTGGATCCAGCGCATCAACGCGGCGACCCGGCAGCACGACCTGTCGTACAGCCGGTTCATCGCCGGCCTGGCCGCGGCCGGGATCGAAGTCGACCGCAAGATCCTGGCCGACCTCGCGGTCCAGCGATCCCGTGGCCTTCGGCCGCTTGGTCGAGGCGGCGCGCTCGGCGAGCCTTCGGCGAGCTGAGCATTCGTGACGTCGGCCCTCTGAGGCCGGCCCGCGCGCTCGGGTTCACCGACCCGCAGGTACAGCGGCTGCGCCGCCTGCTCGCCAGCCGCAGCGACCGCCACGAGCACGGCAACTTCGTCGTCGAGGGGCGGCTGCTGATCAACGAGGCGGTGGTCGCCGGCTGCCACGTCGAGGGCCAGTACGCCGGCCCGGGCGTCGAACCCGTTGACGGCGCCGGCCCGGTGCACCGTCTCGGTCGTGGTGTCGCCGAGCGCGTCAGCGACACGCACACGCCGAGCGGATTGCTGGCGATCGTCGACTTCCCGCCGGTCGCCGACGACGTGCTGGCCGGCGCCAAGCTGGCCGTGGTCGCCGACCAGATCGCGGATCCCGGCAACCTCGGCACGATCCTGCGCTCGGCCGAGGCGGCCGGCTTCGACGTCGTCGTGACGACACCCGGAACCGTCGATCCCTTCAACCCCAAGACGGTGCGGGCGTCTGCCGGCTCCGTGTTCCACGTCCCGGTTGTGGGTGCGGGGCTCGCCGACGCACGGACAGCCGGGCTGCGGCTGCTCGGCACCTCGTCGCACACGGGCACGCCACACACCGAAGTGGACTGGCACGGGCCTGCTCGCCATCGTGGCCGGCAGTGAGGCGCACGGCCTCCAGCCGACCGCAGCCATCGACGAATGGGTGCGCATCGAGCATCACGGGCGGGCGGAGAGCATCAACGTCGCGATGGCCGTGACGGTGTTGTGTTTCGAGGCGGCACGAGCCCGCCGATGAAGGTCCGTGACGTTCGCCGCTCGCGTCCAATATCGTGCCCGCCTTGATCGACGACATCCGTGCTGCTCGCGAGGCGGCGCTCGCCGACGTCACCGCTGCCACGTCGCTCGACGCGCTGGCGGCGGTCGACACCGAAGTGCTCGGTCGGCGCGGCACGCTCGGTCGACTGAAGACCCAGCTCGGGTCGCTCGGCAGCGTGGACGAGCGCCGGCACGCCGGCCGTGAGCTGAACGACGCGACGGCCGCGGTCACCGACGCTCTCTCTGTCAAGCGAGGTGAGCTGGCCGGCGAAGCTCGCGCTGCACAGGTCGAGGGCGAACGTCTCGACCTGACCGAGTTCCTCGGCAAGCCGCGGCGGGGGCGAGCGCACATCGTCACGCAAGCCTGGGAGCGCCTCGAGGACGTGTTCGTCGGGATGGGCTTCCAGGTCGCCGAGGGCCCCGAGGTGGAGACGGACTGGTACAACTTCGAGGCCCTCAACATGGGCGCCACCCATCCGGCCCGCAGCGACTTCGACACGTTGTTCGTCGATCATCCTGGTGCTCCGCCGGGCAGCACCGTGCTGCGCACGCACACGTCACCGGTGCAGATCAGGGCGATGCTCGCCGGCCCGCCGCCGATCTACATCATCGCCCCAGGGCGGGTCTTCCGCCGCGACACACCCGATGCGACGCACATGCCGGTGTTCCACCAGCTGGAGGGCCTGGTCGTCGACCGAGACATCTCGCTCGCCGACCTCGCCGGGACGATCGAGGCCTTCACCATCGCCTTCTTCGGCGAGGGCTTCACGTCGCGGTTGCGGCCGAGCTACTTCCCCTTCACGGAGCCGTCCGGCGAGTTCGACATCCGCACGCCGTCGGGGCAATGGCTCGAGCTGGGCGGGTGCGGGATGGTCCATCCGAACGTCCTGCGGGCAGGCGGCGTCGACCCCGAGGAGTGGAGCGGCTTCGCCTTCGGCTTCGGCATCGACCGCATGGCCAAGGAGCGCCACGAGGTTGGCGACCTCCGCGAGATGTTCACCGGCGACATCCGCTTCTCGGAGCAGTTCTGATGTTTCGCTTCGCAACCGGAGGTTGCTCAGCGAGCTCGAAGCGCCGCCTTCGGCGGCACCCAACCTGCAGGCGACCGACCGGCGGAGCCGGATCGATCGCCGGGCGGGGGGCTCCGGCGGAGCCTCTGCCCCCCGCACCCCCCGCCGACGCGGTGACACCCAGATGAAGATCCTCCTCTCCTGGCTCAACGAGTACGTCGACACGGGCGCCGATCTCGACGCGCTCGAGGCCACGCTGGCGATGCTCGGATTGCCCGTCGAGGACGTTCTCCGCACCGGCGGGGTCGAGGGCGTGGTGACGGCCCGCGTCGTTCGCACGGAGGTACCGCCGGACGCCTCGAAGGTTCAGCGGGTGTGGATCGACACCGGAGACGGCACGGAGCGCCACGTGTGGTGCGGGGCCTTCAACTTCGGCGTCGGTGACGTCGTCCCGTTCGCGCCCGTGGGCACGACGCTTCCCGATGGCCGCACGCTCAGCCGCCGGGCGATCCTCGGCATCGATTCGGAGGGCATGCTCTGCTCGGCCCGCGAGCTGGAGCTCGGCGACGATCACAGCGGCATCCTCGTGCTGCCCGGCGACGCTCCGCTCGGTCTGCCGTATGGCGACGCGATCGGCCAGCGAGACGACGTCGTGCTCGACCTCGAGGTCGCCCGCAACCGGCCCGACGCCTGGGCGTACGTCGGCGTGGCTCGCGATCTGGCGGCGAAGCTGGGCACCGAGCTGCGGGTTCCGGATCCACCGCCGATCGTGGCCGGAGCCGCTGACCTGCGCACCACCGTTGAGATCGTCGACGGCGATCGCTGCGGGCGATTCACCTCGACCGTGTTGTCGGGCGTCCGGGTCGGCCCGTCGGCACCGTGGATGGCCGAGCGACTGCTCGCGGCCGGGATGCGTCCGATCAACAACGTCGTCGACGTCAGCAACTACGTGATGCTCGAAGGCGGGCAGCCCAACCATCCGTACGACCTCGACACCTTGGCGGGGCGAGGCTTCCGGATCCGCCTGGCCCGGGACGGCGAGACGTTGGTGACCCTCGACGGCGTCGAACGACCGCTCACCGTCGACGACCTGCTGATCTGTGACGCCGAGGACCGGCCGATCGGGCTGGCAGGGATCATGGGTGGAAGCGACACCGAGATCAGCGACTCGACGACGGTGGTGGCACTGGAGATGGCGTGGTTCGCGCCGGAGCCGATCGGCATGAGCAGTGGGCGGCTCGGTCTGCGATCCGAGGCGTCGGCCAGGTTCGAGCGCGGCGTCGACGCGTGGGGGATCGATCGGTCGATCGCCCGGTTCGTGGAACTGCTCCGCGAGACGTGCCCCGAGCTCGTCGTGCACGACGGCGCCGTGGATGCGCGGAGCGAGCACCTGCCACCGCAGGCGCGGTCGTGCCGCGTGCGCATCCGCGAGGTCAACCGGATCCTCGGGACCTCACTCCAGGCGGACGACCTTGCCCCGCTGCTCGATCCCGTCGGGTTCACCGTGTCGGGCCACGGGGATGTGCGCGACGTTGCCATCCCGTCGTGGCGTCCGGACAGCTCGATCGAGGTCGATGTGATCGAAGAGGTGGGGCGGCTGTACGGCTACGACCGCATCGGCAAGCGGATGCCCTCGTCGCTCATCCACGGCCACCTCACCGTCGCTCAGCACCGGCGGCGTCGGCTGCGTGACGTGCTGCTCGGCCTCGGCATCACCGAGGTGATGCCCAACCCGTTCCTCGCGCCGGACGTTCTCGAGCGGGCCGGCCTCGACGGCGACGCCCTGCAGATCACCAACCCGCTCGTCGCCGACGAGAGCGTGCTGCGGACGTCGCTGCGGCCGGGGCTGCTGCGGGCTGTCGCCTTCAACGAGTCGCACCGCCGGCCCGGCGTGGCGCTGTTCGAGATCGGGCACGTCTACCCACCCGGGCCGGGCGAGCTTCCCGACGAGTACGAGGCGCTCGGCGTCGTGCTCGCAGGCGCAGAGGCGCCGTCTGCGGTCGCGGTGTGGCGGGAGGTCTCGAGCGCGATGGGCATCGGCGCGCAGCTCGACCAGCGCCGTGTGCCGCCGGGCTTGCACGCGACACGGGCGGCGACCTTGGTCGCCGGCCGAGACGTCATCGGCGCCGTCGGTGAGGTCGCTCCGGACGTGCTGGAGGCGTTCGGGATCAGCGAACGCGTGGCGGTGCTCGAGCTCGACCTGCGACCGTTGCTCGACGTGGAGCCGGCTCCGGCCCGTTGGCGGCCGACGAGCCGCCATCCGTCGAGCGACCTCGACCTCGCCTTCGCGCTTCCCGACGATGTCCCGGCTGAACGGCTGAGCAAGGCGATCCGCCAGGGCGCTGGCAACCTGCTCGTCGATCTGGAGCTGTTCGACGTCTACCGAGGTCCGGGCGTAGCGGACGGACGGCGCAGCCTCGCCTACCGCCTCCGCCTGCAGGCACTGGACCGCAACCTCACCGACGCCGATGTCGCCACGGTGCGGGAGGGGGCGACGGCGGCAGCCGCCAAGTTGGGCGCCGAGCTGCGGGGCTGACGCTGACGCGGGCCCAGGGAAGGCGCACGTGGCCGTGGGTCGTGGTCCCGATGGTCGTATCTGCGCTGATCTTCGGCGCCATCGCCGTGGCAGTTCGCAGCGGCGATGGCGACGAAGGCGAGGAGATCTCGGGCCCGGCGGAACAGCTGCCTGCGGTCGTGAGTGCCGCGCAGGAACTGGTCGGCTCCGTCCCGCCGGAGCCGACCATCGCCGATGAGCTCGGGCGTGCGTACGGCGAGACCATGCTCGGGTTCGACGAGTTCGCGGAGAGCGGAGACGACCTCGCGTTCGCCGAGCAGTTCGACCGGCTGCCAGACGCCCAGGCGAGGGTGCTCGGCAGGTCGCTGGGCGAGATGCAGAGCCAGCTCTCGCCGACTGAGGTCGACGGCGCCAGGGGAGCCGACGACCGTGCCGGCGACGTCATGTTCGGCCTGCAGCTCTCCCGCGCCGTCATCCAGACCATGGAGCCGGACGCCACGGCCCGGCAGCAGGCATTGGCGATCCTGCCGTTCTCCGTGCAGGACCTGACGGGGTTCGACGAGATCGCCGACATGCTGGCCGGGGGCGATCTGCAGGCGCTGGCCGCTCGCATTGACGAGTCGCTGTCCGACGCGGGAGCCGCTGAGCTGGTCAGCTCGGTCGCCAACGCGATCAGTCAGCGCCTTCCCGCCGTCGACGATGTCGACTACGCCGCCGAGTTCTTCAGCGGATACGACGCGAGTTGATGCGGCCGGCGAGGGCGCTGGAGCGCCCGCCGTGCCGAACCGGGTCCTCAGCCCTGAACGACGCGACCGGCGAGACGATGCGGCCCCATCCATCCACAACTGTTCCATCGCGAGTCACACCGGTGTCACGCCTCCTGCACGGGGCGGCGACCGTCGCTCCCTGTCCGAGAAGGACGCAAGGGAGGTCTCGTCATGACGTGGATTGGGCGCAAGAAGGTGGCGTTCGTGCCGGTGTACCGACCGCATGCGCTTCCGCCGGACCAGATCCCGGCCGACTGGCACAACGACATCCTGCGCCGCGTGCTCTTCGATCCGGACTCACGGACGGGGCGGGACCGCTCGCTGCGGGCGTACATCCGAGCTGCATCGTCGGGTGTCGCCGATCTCGATGCCGTCGTCCTGTCGATGCAGACCGTCGACGCTCAGGACGTCCCCGCCAACGCGCTCGAGGGCCAGCTCGGGTCGACCCTGCGCGACCAGGGCTTCGACGCGGCGGCGATCGTCATGCTCGGTGGTCCGGGTGCGGGAACGAACGCCGGCTACTGGTCGCGGTTCGTGATGCTCGAAGGTGTCGGCGTGTGGGCGATGGAGCTGATCCACGGCTTGACCGGTTTCGGCGACCTCTACCCGTTCGGCGGCGACATGGGTGGGTTCGACGAGATGGCGTGTTCGTGCGGTACGCACCCGTCCGCCTACACGAAGGCGGCGATCGGCTGGCTCGACGCCGGTGCGATCGCCGCCCAGAACGGTCGCGCCGCACAGCACGAGCTGCACTCGGTCGGCCTGCCGCAACCACCGCCGTCTGGCCGCTCGGCCGCCGTGCGCATCGGTACGAGCGTGCCCTACCTGATGGTCGAGGCACGCCAGCGCGTCGATCAGTTCGACGCCGGCATCCCGAGTGAGGGAGCGATCGTCTATCGCGTGCAGACGGCCGATCCGCTCGGCCACGCCCAGAACGGGACGGCCCCGGTCGACTTGTTGACGACGACGGCGATCGCGCCGGGCGCGTCGTTCACCACCGATGACGGCGTTGTCGTACGGGTGCTCGGTGCCGTGCCGGGCGGGCTGTCGGTGCTGGTCGACGACCCGGGGAAGCACCTGGTCGAT
This sequence comes from uncultured Acidimicrobiia bacterium, assembly GCA_963774635.1. Classification (GTDB taxonomy): domain Bacteria; phylum Actinomycetota; class Acidimicrobiia; order Acidimicrobiales; family Ilumatobacteraceae; genus JALZMG01. The sequence goes on along the minus strand of CAVZFS010000014.1, from coordinate 17,562 downwards.
CGCTCGGCCGAGTTCGGGACTCCGACGGCCGCCAGCGCCCCGACGGCATGCGTGATCCCTGGTCTCGGCGTGCACAACATCGCCTATCGCGATACGTCGGGCCGCCTGCACGAGCTCTGGCGCGACGCGCAGGGCCGGACCGGTACGTCGAACCTCACACAGCTGGCCGGGGCACCCACGGCGACCGGCAACCCCTTCGCCCTCGTCGACACCGCCCGCAACACCGAGATCCTCCTGTTCCGCGGCGGCGACGGAAAGGTGCGCAGCTTGTACTGGTCGACCGGCCCCGTCGGTCACGACGACCTCAGCGGCACGGCCGGATCGCCACGGGCGGCCGGTGATCCCGTCGGCTACTACTTCGCTCCCGGCGACACGTTCCACGTGGTCTACCGAGGCACCGACAACCACCTGCACGAGCTGTATTGGTTCGGCGTCGCGCCGGTCGGTTATGGAGGAAACCTCACGGGCACGATCGGCGCGCCGAAGGCTGCGGGCAACCCGAGCGGCTTCATCAACGCGGCCGGTGTCAACATCGTCGCCTACCGCAGCGTCGACGGTCGCATCCTCAGCGTGTACTGGGCCGACGGACCGAGTGGGCTCGACGATCTGTCGGGCACCGCGGGCACACCGCGCGCCGCCGGAGACCCGCTCGGGTACTACACGCCCCACGACGACACGCACCAGATCGTCTACCGCGGGACCGACAACCACCTCTATGAGTTGTACTGGCCTGGTGTCGCCCCGGTCGCCGGATGGAACCTCACGGCGAGCGCCGGCGCGCCACGCGCCGTCGGCAACGCGAGCGCCTTCTATCACGCCCCAAGCAACGTCAAGCACGTGATCTACCGCTCCGCCGACGGTGGCATGCATCAGCTGTGGTGGGTGCCGGGCGGCGGAGCCCCGAACTGGGTCAACCTGACCGCGCTGGCCGGCGCACCGTCCGCCGCCGACGGCCCCGCCGCGTTCGCCACCGACACACCGTGGCTCGCCCACGCCGCGTACCGCGGCAACAACGGCCACATCTACGAGATCATGTGGTAGGTGGCCGGACTACGGTGAGGGAGTGAGCGGGCCTGACGGGCTCGAGGAGCTCGAGGGGCTCGTCGCCCGATTCGACGTCGACGACCCGGGCTTCATCGCTGATCCGTACCCGGTCTTCCGTGAGCTGCGTGACGCGACGCCGATCTTCTGGAACGAACGCACGAACCAGTGGGTCCTGACCCGCTTCGCCGAGATCTCCGAGACGTTGCGCGACCGGCGGCTCGGGCGCGACGTACGCGCACCTCTACTCACACGCCGAGTTCGGGCGTCCCGATCCTGACCCGCGCTGGGCGGCTTTCCATCAACACGAGCGCTGGTCGCTCCTGGCCCTGGAGCCGCCGGATCACACGCGCCTGCGCCGACTCGTCTCGAAGGTCTTCACGCCGCGGGCCGTGTCGGCGATGCGACCGACGCTCGAGCAGTTGTCGGGCGAGCTGCTCGACGAGTGCGCCGAGCGGGGACGGTTCGAGCTGCTCGGCGACTACGCGCAGCCGTTCTCGGTGGCCGTCATCTGCTCCCTGCTCGGGGTGCCCCGAGAGGACACCGCGCTCCTGCTCGACTGGTCGCACGCCATCGTCAAGATGTACGAGCTGTCGACCACAGACGCCGCCCGCGCCGCCGCCAACCGGGCCGCCGGGGAGTACATCGACTACACGCGGGCCCTGATCGAGGCCAAGCGTCGTCGCCCTGACGGCCTCCTCATCTCCGAGCTCGTGCAGGTCGAGGACAATGGCGAGACGCTGACCGAGGACGAGATCGTCTCGACCACGATGGTGCTGCTGGAGGCCGGCCACGAGGCAACCGTCAACACGTTGGGCAACGGGACGTGGGCGTTCCTTCGGCACCCATCGGAATGGCATCGAATCGTCACGGGTGACGTCGAGCCGAAGGTCGCCGTGGAAGAGATGCTGCGCTGGGACGCGTCGAGCCAGCTGTTCGAACGATGGGTGATCGAGCCCGGCGTGGAGATCGCCGGCACCGCGGTCGAGGTGGGTCAGGAGGTGGCGATGCTGTTCGGTTCAGCGCAGCGCGATCCGCGGCGCTTCGATGACCCCGACCGGTTCGACGCCGGCCGCGGCGACAGTGGACACATCGGCTTCGGTGCCGGTATCCACTTCTGCGTCGGTGCGCCGCTCGCCCGCGTCGAGCTCGAGATCTCACTCGCCGGGATGGTGACGCGTTTCCCGCACCTCGCTCTGGTCGAAGAACCGGTCTACCAACCGACGTTCGTCATCCGAGGCCTGACCGGGCTCCATGTCGCGGCGAGCTGATGCCGGGCGATCGTCCGCGTCGAGCCCGGGCGGTCGAAGGCCCGCGGTGGGGCAGGTGGGTGAGACGCCGAAGCGCAGCGGAGGCGGCGAGCTCGGGAGGCGAGGCGAGCAACTTGCTTGCGAGCCGAGCCCGAACGTTCAGTTGGACTCGAGGTCGTCGGGTGCCGTGGCCAGCCAGGACAGACGGCCGGGTTGGCGACGCAGGACGGTCCGCCAGAGGTCGTCGGGATCGGGCGTGAAGACGTCCGAGGGGTCAGGGTCGAGGACCAGCCAAGCGCCGGCTTCGATCTCGCCCTCCAATTGCCCCGGACCCCAACCGGAGTAGCCACGGAAGACTCGCAGTGCGCTGATCGAACCGGTCATCAACAGCGGATCAGCCCCGAGATCTGCCGACGCGAGGTTGCCGCTCAGTGGCGCCAGGTGCTCCCCGGGCTCGTCGAGCGGCTCCGCCGTGCGGGCCAGCGCGATGAGGGCGTCGGGTTCGACCGGACCGCCGGAGAAGACCTGCGACGGCTCGGTCTGCAGCTCGACCCAAGCGTCGAGTGGCTCACCGAGCTGCTCTGGGCTCGGGCGGTTGAGCACGAGGCCGAGCGCACCCTCGTCGTGGTGCTCCAGCACGTAGATCACGGTCCGGTCGAAGTTCGGGTCCTCCAACGGCGGGGTAGCGAGCAGCAACCGACCCTTGGTCGGTGGACTGCCCGGAACCATGACCATGGGGCCCATTTTGCCCGGACCCAACCGATCGAACCGCAGTTGTATGAAGATACGACATTACGTATGATCATGCGGTGACACTCCGGGCCGCCGTGGTTGGTGCATCTGGTTACACCGGCGCCGAGCTGCTACGGCTGCTGGCCGGACACCCGCACATCGAGCTGGCGCTCGCCACGGGTGATTCCCAAGCCGGTGCGTCGATCGAGGCGCTGTACCCGTCGCTCGGCGCGGCGTACCCAGGCCTTGTGCTCGAGCCCTTCGACCCCGAGCGGGTGCACGGTCTCGACATCGTCTTCCTGGGCCTCCCGCACGCCGCCAGCCTGGCCACCGCGCCGCAGCTGGTCGATCACGTCGGCTGCATCGTGGACCTCTCGGCGGCGTTCCGCTTGAAGGACGCCGACGCGTACCCACAGTGGTACCGCTTCACCCACGATCAACCCGAGCTGCTGGCCGAGGCCGTGTACGGGCTGCCGGAGCGGCATCGCGACGAGCTGAAGGGCGCCCGCCTCATCGCCACGCCAGGGTGCTACGTCACAGCGGCAACGCTGGCGTTGGCGCCGCTGATCGATGCCGGGCTGCTCGACCGGAAGGGGATCATCGTCGATGCAGCCAGCGGCGTTTCCGGTGCCGGACGCACGCCGACGCCGACGACCGCCTTCTGCACCGTCGACGAGGACTTCGTCGCCTACGGGCTGCTCGATCATCGCCACACCCCGGAGATCGAGCAGAACCTCGGCGCCGAGGTGCTCTTCACGCCACACCTCGCACCGATGAGCCGGGGCATCCTGGCGACCTGCTACGCCCGCCCAGCCACCGGTGAAACACCAACGACGACGTCGTTGCTCGACTCGCTGCGCGAGGCCTACACCGGCGAGCCGTTCGTCGTGGTCACCGAGGGCAGTCCGTCGACGAAGGCGACGCTCGGCTCCAACTGCGCCCACGTCACGGTGCGCTACGACTCGCGCACCGGCTACGTCATCGCGCTGTGCGCGCTCGACAACCTGACCAAGGGTGCATCCGGCGGCGCGCTGCAGTCGGCCAACGTCGCCCTCGGCCTCGACGAGACCGCCGGGCTGCCGACCGTCGGCCTGGCGCCATGAGCGCGGCGCATCCGAGTGTTTCAGGCCATCGGAGTGTCGAACCTGGGGATGCCCCGGCGGAAACACTCGGATGGAACGCGCCGACGGTCGCCCACGTGCTCGTCGAGGCGCTGCCGTACATCCGGCGCTTCGCCGGCCGCACGGTCGTGGTGAAGTACGGGGGGAACGCGCTCGCCGGCACGTCGGACCACGACGCGCTCGACCCTCTTCGCCGAGGACATCGTGCTGATGCACCTCGTCGGCATCCGGCCGGTCGTCGTCCACGGCGGCGGGCCGCAGATCAGCGCGCTGATGACGCGGCTCGGCAAGACCACCGAGTTCCGCGGTGGCCTGCGGGTCACCGACGCCGAGACCGTCGACATCGCCCGCATGGTCCTGATCGGCCAGGTCAACCCCCAACTCGTCACCGCCATCAACCTGCACGGCGACTACGCCGTCGGAGTGAGTGGCGAGGACGCCGGTCTCATCCGGGCCACCGCCCACGACCCTGACCTCGGCTTCGTCGGCGACGTCGAGGCGATCAACCCGGGCATCCTGCAGGGACTGATGGCCGACGAGTACGTGCCCGTGGTCGCCACCATCGGCACCGATGAGCGAGGCCAGCCGTACAACATCAACGCCGACGTCGTGGCCGGCGCCATCGCCGAAGCCCTCGGTGCCGAGAAGCTCGTCTACCTCACCGACGTCGAAGGCCTGCGGCGCGACCGCGACGATCCCGCCACGTTGATCCGCCAGACGACGGCGAACGAGCTCGAGGCGCTCGTCGCCGACGGGACCATCGCCGGCGGCATGATCCCCAAGGCCCGCAGCTGCCTCCATGCAGTGCGCCACGGGGTGGGACGGGCCCACATCCTCGACGGCCGGATCGCCCACGTCCTGCTGCTCGAGATCTTCACGGACGCCGGCATCGGCACGATGGTGCAGGCAGGAGAGGACGAACCATGACCGCAACTGCGTTCCCCGGCCACGCAGGCCGCTGCTGCCGCTCGCTCGCTGGCGCTCGCTCGCTCGCACAGGAGAGATGCTCTCCCAATGATCACGATGCCCACCACCGAGGCGTGGCCGATGATGCCCGTGTTCGCCCCGCCCTCGGTCATGTTCGTGCGCGGCAGCGGCACCGAGCTGTGGGACACCGACGGCAAGCGCTATCTCGACTTCCTGTGCGGCATCGCCGTGACGTCCCTCGGCCATGCCAACCCCGCGGTCGCCGAGGCGATCAGTGCTCAGGCACACCAGCTCCTGCACGTGAGCAACTTCTTCGCCAATCCGGTGGCCGTCCAGGCGGCCATCGAGCTCGACGCGCTCCTCGGTGAGACGACCGGCCTCGACGGCCAGATCTTCTTCACGAACTCGGGCGCCGAGGCAGTGGAGTGCGCGATCAAGCTGGCTCGCAAGCACGGTGGGCGTGGCCGCCACGTCGTGGTCAGCGCACTGGGCAGCTTCCACGGGCGGACGTTGGCGGCGTTGGCGGCGACCGGACAGCCGACCAAGCACGAGCCGTTCCAACCCATGCCGGAGGGATTCCACCACGTCGCCTGGGGAGACCTCACCGCGCTCGAGCGCGCCGTCGACGCATCCGTGGCGGCGGTCTTGATCGAACCGATCCAGGGCGAGGGCGGCGTGAACCTACCGCCGCCGGGCTACCTCGCCGGTATCCGCGAGGTCTGCACTACGACCGGCGCGCTGATGATCATCGACGAGATCCAGACCGGCTTCGGGCGGACGGGGGAGTGGTTCGGGTTCCAGCACGACGGCGTCGTACCCGACGTCGTCACGCTGGCGAAAGCGATGGGCAACGGGATGCCAGTCGGCGCGTGCTGGGCTCGTCGCGACGTCGCCGCCGTGTTCGAACCAGGCGACCACGGCAGCACGTACAGCGGGACTGCCATCGCCACCGCAGCGGTGCGGGCAGTGCTCGCGGAGATGCGACGCATCGATGCGCCGGCACTTGCCGCAGCCCAAGGCACCAAGTTGGCCGCCGCGGTGGACGAGTTGCCCGGCGTCGCGTCGGTGCGCGGCCGGGGCCTGCTGCTCGCCGCGGAGCTCGAGGGCGGCGATGCGGCGCGGGTGCAGCGCGAGCTCCTCGCCTCAGGCCTCGTGACGAACGCCGTCACGCCGACCGCGCTGCGGTTGGCGCCGCCGCTGACCGTGACCGACGCGGAGCTCGACGAGGCCGTCGCCATCATGCGTCAGGTGCTGGCGTGACCCGGCACCTGCTCGAAGTCGCCGATCTGACGGCGGAAGAAGTCAGGCGAGTACTGCACCTCGGCTGGCAGCCGATCGAGTCGCTCGGGCGACCACTCGCTGGCCGGGGCGCAGCCCTCATCTTCGAGAAGGCCTCGACGCGGACCCGTCATTCCACGGAGCTTGCCGTGGTCCAGCTCGGTGGTCATCCGATTTACGCCCGCGGCGACGAGATCGGGATGGACGAGCGCGAGTCCGTCGAAGACGTCGTGCGGATCTTGCAGGGGTACCACGCAGTGATCGCCGCCCGGGTGTTCTTCCACGACGTCTTGCAGCGCATGGTCGACGTGGCGACCGTCCCGATCGTCAACCTCCTGTCGGATCGAGCCCATCCCCTGCAGGCGATCGCCGATGCGATGACGATGGAGGAGGCGCTCGGCTCGCTCGAGGGCCGAGCGGTGGCATGGGTCGGCGACTACAACAACGTCGCCCGCTCGCTCGGCGAGGTGTGCGCGCTGCTCGGCGCCGACGTGCGCTTCGCCTGCCCGTTCGGCTATCACGCCGACGACCAGGAGCTGGAGCGGTTGGCGCTGCTCGGGGCGGCATCGGTGTCGCAGACGCACCGCCCGGCCGACGCCGTGTCCGGTGCCGACGCCGTGCACGCCGACACGTGGGTGTCGATGGGCCAAGAGGACGACGCCGCGGCGCGCAAGCAGGCGTTCGAGGGCTTCACGGTCGATCGTGACCTGATGGCGCTCGCGGCCCCCGGAGCGCTGTTCATGCACTGCCTGCCGGCCCATCGCGGCCTCGAGGTGGCGGCCGACGTCATCGACGGGCCGCACAGCGTGGTCGTCCGCCAGGGGCACCTTCGCCTCGCCGCGGCCCGCGGGGCGCTGGCGTTCCTGCTCAGGTCGGCCGTCGCGCCGCCAGGCGCCGGCCGACACGCCGAGTGAGCGAGTTTCGAGCGAGCGAGGCCATTCAGATGAGTACGAAGCAGCGACGCCAGCAGACGATCGCTCGGTTGATCGGGCAGCGAGCGGTGGGCAATCAGCCGCAACTCCTGCAGCTGCTCGCCGACGAGGGGATCGCCGCGACGCAAGCAACCGTGTCCCGTGATCTCGACGAGCTCGGAGCGATCAAGGTGCGCGTGCCCGGCGGCCAGACGGCCTACGCCCTGCCCGAGCTGGAGAGCGACCGGCTCGTCCCGTTCGAGCAGCTGCGTCGTGTCCTCGGGGAGTGGGTCGGTGAGGTGAGCTCCTCGGCCAACCTCGTCATCCTGCGCACCCCGCCCGGGTGCGCCCACGTCGTCGCCTCGGCGCTCGACCGCAGCGCGCTCGACGGTCTGCTCGGCACGGTCGCCGGCGACGACACGGTGCTGTGCGTCGCCGCCAGCGACATCACCGGCGAGGAGCTCGCCTGCCGGCTGCGGTCGCTCTCCGGCCTTGGCGGCGGCGGCGGCGGCGGTGGCGATGCCTGACCAAAAGACGACGCTCTGGCACGGTCGATTCGCGGGCGGGCCGGCGGATGAGCTGCTGGCCTTCACCGTCAGCCTCCCGTTCGACCGCCGGCTGTGGCCCGATGACATCGCCGGATCTCGCGCCCACGTCGACGGCCTGGAACGAGCCGGGCTGCTGGACCGAGAGGAGCGCGACGCCATCCACGGCGCACTCGACCAGGTCGAGGCAGAGCTGGCGGCGGGGACGTTCGAGTTCGCGCCAACGGACGAGGACATCCACACCGCGGTGGAGCGTCGCACCACCGAGTTGGCAGGAGCGGCGGGCGCCAAGCTGCACACGGCGCGCAGTCGCAACGACCAGGTCGCCACGGATCTGCGCCTGTGGTGCAAGCGCGAGCTCACCGAGGTGGCGCGCCGGGTGATCGGCCTGCAGCGCGTGCTGCTCGCGGCGCCGAGGCGGCCGGTGGCGCCTACCTCCCGGGCTACACACACCTGCAACGAGCCCAGCCGGTGTTGCTCGCCCATCATCTGCTGGCCCACGGATGGGCCCTGGGACGCGACGTCGATCGGCTGGTGGCCACCGTCGAGCGGCTCGACGTGTCACCGTTGGGTGCCGGCGCACTCGCCGGAACCTCGCTGCCGATCGATCCCGCGGCGACCGCACAGGCGCTCGGCTTCGCCGGCGTGTTCGCCAACTCGCTCGACGCGGTGAGTGACCGCGACTTCGTGGCGGAGGCGCTCTTCGACCTTGCCGTCATCGCGCTGCACCTCGCCCGGCTCGGGGAGGAGTGGGTGCTGTGGACGAGCGATGAGTTCGGGTTCGCCCGCCTCGACGACGCCTACGCGACGGGATCCTCGATGCTGCCGCAGAAGAAGAACCCCGACATCGCCGAGCTGGTCCGGGGCAAGGCGGGCCGCCTGATCGGCAACCTGACCGGCCTGCTCGTCACGTTGAAGGGGCTCCCGCTCGCCTACAACCGTGACCTGCAGGAGGACAAGGAGCCGCTGTTCGACTCCGTCGACCAGGTCTCGCTGGCGCTCGTCGCGATGGCCGGCATGATCGAGACGGCGACGTTCGACACCGACCGCATGGCTGCCGCCGCCGACGTCGAAGCTGTTGCGGCGACCGACCTCGCCGAGTGGCTCGTGCGCAGCGGCACGCCGTTCCGCGAGGCACACGCCATCGTCGGTCAACTCGTGCGCCAACACCTCGAGTCCGGGCGCAGCTTCCGCGAGCTCGCCGAAGGTGACGAACGGCTCGGTGCAGACGCCGCAGCGCTGGTCGCCGCCGGTGCAAGCGTCGAGCGGCGCACCTCTCCCGGCGGCGCCGGACCCCTTCCCCTCGGCGACCAGATCGCCGGCTTCGCCTCCCTGCTCGAGGATCTGCAGGCCCGTCTGGCGTGACGGAGCGGCGACTCGGGCGCGAGTTCTTCGAGCGCGGTTCGGTCGAGCTGGCACCGGCGCTGCTCAACAAGGTCTTCGTCGCCGGGCCGTGCGCCGGGCGCATCGTCGAGGTCGAGGCGTACCGCTCCGACGATCCCGCCAGCCACTCCTTCCGCGGCCGAACGGCACGCAACGCGACCATGTTCGGGCCGGCCGGCCACCTCTACGTCTACTTCACGTACGGCATGCACTTCTGCGCCAACGTGGTCGCCGCCACCGACGGCGACGCCCAGGCCGTCTTGCTGCGGGGTCTGGTCCCGCTTCGCGGGGTCGACGTCATGAGGGTGCGACGCGGCGAGAAGCCCGATCGCCTGCTCACCGACGGCCCGGGCAAGCTCTGTCAGGCGCTCGGCATCGACCGCCGTCACGATGGCGTCGACCTGTGCACCGATCCCGAGCTGGCGATCGTCGACGACGGCACACCGCCCCCGGCCGCGCCGGCGATCACGCCGCGCATCGGCATCCGCGTCGCCACCGAGCAGCCGTGGCGCTGGCTGGCATGACGGACCCGGTACGTGGGGACACTCCAGCCGTGTCGGCGGACACCGCGCCGTCCGGCTACGGGCGGGTCACCAAGACGTTGCACTGGCTGACGGTCATCGCTCTCGCCACGCAGTTCACGATCGGCTACACGATGGAGGCGGGTGGCGGCGGTCGAGGGCGTGGCCGGGGTCGTGGTGGGGAATCGGGCCGCGGACACGGGCGCGGCGGCGACCTCGAGATCTTCGGCGACGACCCGTTGCTGACCGCCCACGTGCTGCTCGGAATCACGATCCTCGTCCTGGCGACGATGCGCTACCTGTGGCGCCGCCACTCGACGCTGCCGCCGTGGGCGCCTGGGCTGTCGAGCGCCGAGCGCTCGCTTGCCCACTGGACGGAGCGTGTCCTCTACCTCCTTCTCTTCGTGATTCCGCTCACCGGTCTCTGGCTCGTGCTCGTCTCAGACGATGCGCTGCCAATCCACGTCGCCAGTCACATCGCGTTCTTCGTCGTCGTGTCCTCCCACGTCGGGCTGGTGCTCAAGCACCAGCTGATCGACCGCGACCGGCTCGTGCGACGAATGCTCTGATCAGCCTGCGGCGGGCTCCGCCGGATCGAGGAATGCCGGGATCATCGCCAGCAGCCAGTCGGCCCGGTCGAGGACACCGCATCCCGGCGGGATGAAGTGCGACGTGCCTGGGAGCACCGCCAGTTGTGACGTCGGCATGCCGGCGAGGTCTCCCATCACTCCGCCCCCCAGCAGGCCGAACAGCTCGACGGCGTGTTCCAGCCGCACGACGTCGGAGTCGCCGACGACGATCAGCGTGGGTGCGGTGATCCCGCGAACGCCGTCCGCCCAGTCGAACGGCGTCGAATCGAGCTGCACGAGCTTCTCGACGAGCTTCGGGAAGTCTCCGGGATTGGGTGCCACACGGACGTACTCCTCCTCCATCGGGGACCCAGCGAAGAGCTCGGGGGTGATGGTCGGGAACATCTCGGTGGCCGCGGCGTGCATCCCGTCGTAGGTGTAGGACGCCGACGCCACCACCAGCCTGCGCACGCGGGCTGGGTGGCGGATCGCGAATTGCAGCGCGATCCCACCGCCCATGCTGTAGCCGACCACATCGGCCTGCTCGATCCCGATGTGCTCGAGCAACGCCGCCGAGTCGTCGGCCATCTGCTCGTAGCTGATCGGGCGATCGATGTCCGCGGTGTGCCCGTGACCCTGCTGCTCAGCCACGATGACGTGGCGACGCTCGGCGAGTCCCCGCACGAGCGGACTCATGCCCTCGGCCGTCATGTAGGCGCCGTGGAGCAGCAGCAACGGTGCACCGTCGCCGTGCACCTCGAAGTACATCTCGAGACCGTTGACCGGCGCGTAGCCGGTCCGGGGACCATCAGTTGCCATTCGCTCGATCCTTCTGCATCGGATCAGCGACTGTCGAACCCTCAGGGATCCTCTGCACCGGCCAGCAGGATCCTCCACGTGTCGACGTCACCGATGCCGTCCACGCCCAGCCCATTGGCGCGCTGGACCGCCACGACGTCCTCCTGGACGTCCAACGTGAACCGGCCGTCGGGCTCGTGGGGGAAGCCGTTCGCGGTGAGCAGGATCTGCAGTGCACTGACCGCCTCGCCCTCCTGGCCCCGCTTGACCGGCACCACGAGCTGCTGCCAGGTGAGCCGGGCGACCAGCCCATCGGCCGGAATGCCGACGGAGTCCTCGAACTCGCGGACGGCGTCCTCGGTCGCGTCGTCGAAGAAGCCGGTCGGCTCCACCGCGAACCCTCGATGGGCCAGCAGCCGTTGGACCACTTCCACGATCGTGCCCTCACTGCCGATCGGGACGCTCGGGAAGGCCACCGCCGGTGTGCTCGTCGTAGTGGCGGTGGTAGTGGTGGCAAGCGCACCGGTCGGAGCATCGTCGTCGAACGCACGCCAGAGCACCAACGCCCCCACGGCGACCACGCCAACGGCGACGGCAGCAGCGGCCCACCGCCACCAATGGCGCCACCAAGGGACACCGGTGGCCCCGGATTGCGGTTCGTCACCCGGCAGGCCGGGCGGATCCGGTGCCGGCAGCGGCGCGGCCTCCACCTCGAAGCGAAAGAGCTCGATGTCCGGGTCGCTGAGGAAGAGCACCGGCGTCGCCCACTCGACGTCGTCGATCTCGGCGTAGATCGCCTTGCGGGCCTCGCCAATCGCCGCGTCGATCGGGTCCTGGCGGCCGATGAGGTTCGTGTACAGCTCCTCGGCGAAGAGGATCGCCGCGGCGTCGCTGATCTCGAACTGCATGGCCACGACGGCCGGCACGCCGAGGCGCACGAGCGTGGTCGCCACGCCGGCGTACGGATCGGTCAGCGTCGTGCGCGCCCCCTCGCACGAGTTGAGCACGACGAGGCGCAGCGTGGCCTGATCCGACAGCAGGTTGGCGAACAGCGTCTCGTCGACACGCACCGACGTGCCGTCGGCAGCCTCGAGATAGAGGACTCCATCGCCGTTCTCCGTGAAGTCGCTGTGGCCGACGTAGTGGACGATGTGGTAGGTGCCGTCGCGCAGCGCCCTGCGCAGTCCGCCCGGCGACGCCGGCTCCAGCCACTCCAGCTCCACGCGACCGAGCGCCTGCACCGGCTTCAGCGCCCGCACCATGCGCTCGCGCTCGGCGCCGACGTCGAGGGGGGTGAGATCGCGCGGGCTGGCGACGACGCCGAGGACGCGCACCGAGCGCTCGACCGTCGGGGGAGACGCCACACGCGACGCGTCGAGCACCCGCACCAGCGGACTGCGGCGCTGGCTGGCGAGGAAGCGGGGCGGGCGATAGAGGAACTCCCACGGAACACTGAGCAGCGAAGGCGCGGCGGCGAGCGCCAAGCTGAGGCGGAGGCCGCGATTGCGGCTCTCGGCGCGCACCCGCGCGCTGTCGTAGGCGGGTCCGATGTCGCCGGCGAACAGCGCCTCCGCGATCAGCCGCCCGAGACGCTCGCCGTCGACGCGCGGCGGGCCCGAGCCGCCGACGTCGCGGGTGATCGTAGGTTCCGCCAGCGGCACGGTGGCGGCCACGGGCGTGGCCCGGCGGGTACGTCGCGCCGCCGCCCGCGCCGTCGCCACGTCGAGAATCGCCCGCTCGAGCTCGGCCTCCGACAGCGGCAGCGTGAACGTGCCCACGGTCATCCCGCCGTCGGCATCGGCGGCGATGACGTCGAAGGACCCGTCGTCGCGCGCCGTGAACGTCAGCCGGAAGTCGTCGTACACGTAGGTCGCCATCCCCGGAACAGATGATCGACCACGGCGCCGCCTGATACAAGGGGAACCATGGCGAAGCACCGACAGCCAATGGGCGACGTCGTGATCCTGTTGCCCGGGATCCTGGGCAGCGTGCTGACGCGCGATGGCGAGGACGTGTGGGCACCGACGCCGGGTGCGGTGGGGCGCGCCCTGTGGTCGCTCGGGCGGAGCATTCGCTCGCTGGAGCTCGAGGACGACCCGGCGGAGCGCGACGACCTCGGTGACGGGGTCGTCGCCAGCCGGCTGGTACCCGACGTCCACCTGATCCCGGGTCTGTGGGGCATCGACGGCTACTCGGGCATCTCGCGCATGATCCACGACCACTTCGACGTCGTCGACGGGCAGACCTACGTGGAGCTCCCGTACGACTGGCGTCGGGACAACCGGGTCGCCGCGCGACGCCTGCGCGAGCTCGCCGACAGGACGTTGCATCAGCAACGACAGCAGAATCCCGATGCGAAGCTGGTCTTGATCGGCCACTCGATGGGCGGGCTCGTCGCCCGCTACTTCCTCGAGTGCCTCGACGGCTGGCGTGACACCCGGCTCCTCGTCACGTTCGGCACGCCCTATCGGGGCTCGATGAACGCGGTGGACTTCCTCGTCAACGGATTCGAGAAGCGCCTCGGGCCCTTGAAGCTCGTCGACCTGACGGACCTGCTGCGATCGCTGACGTCCGTCTACCAGCTGCTGCCGGTGTACCCCTGTGTCGACCTCGGTGCGGGCTACCAGCGCGTCGCCGAGGCCTCGCTGCCCGGTGTCGACCCGGACCGTGCGAACGCCGCGCTCACGGAGTTCCATCGCGCCATCGAGGCCGGTGTCGCCGCCCATGATCCGGGCGCCTACGAGATCCAGTCGGTCGTCGGCCTGGCCCAGACGACCAAGCAGTCCGGGCGATGGGACGGCGACCGGCTCACCATCGAGTCGAGCCACGGCGGCGAGGACATGGGTGGCGACGGAACCGTGCCTCGCGTGTCGGCGACGCCCATCGAGACCGACGACTGGCAGCCGACGTACCAGCCGATGTACTCCGGTGACCTCCATGCTGCGCTGCAGAACGCCGAGCCGGTGCAGACGCAGCTGCTCGGCGTCCTGACCGCCCGGAAACGCGAGGGGTTCCGTGCCGTACAGGGGGTACGGCTCGACGCCGACGAACTGCTCGCCGTCGGCGAACCGCTCGTCGTCCGCGCCCTGCCGGATCGGGCCAACCTCACGATGCAGGCGACGGTGACCGACCTCGCCACCGGGCGCGACGTCGCCTCCGTGCCGCTGCAGCGCGACGCCGACGACGTGCACCACGGTGAGCTGGCACCCCTCGGACCCGGCGACTACCGCCTGCGCGTGGAAGGCGTCGGCGACAGCGCCGCGCTCGCCGATCCCGTGCACGGGTTGGTCTGCGTCGTCGACGACGTGCCTCCAGAACGCGTGAAGGTCTACGCGCTTCTCGTCGGCATCGACGACTACCGGCCTCCGGTACCGCCGCTGCGCGGGTGCCGCAACGACATCGAGGCGCTGGCGGAGTACCTGCAGGCGCGGACCGGCGTCGACCTCGCACTGCGGACGCTGTATGACAGCGAGGCGACGCGAGACGGCGTCATCGCGGCGCTGCGCGACCACCTCGGCCAGGCAGGTCCGGGCGACGTCGCCCTCTTCGCCTACGCCGGTCACGGCAGCGAGGAACCCGTGCCGATCGAGCTGGCCGACCTCGAGCCGACGGGGCGCATCCAGACGCTGATGTTCCACGACTGCAACCGCCGCGTGAACGGTCGACTGCGCAGAGCGCTGGCCGACAAGGAGTTGTCCGTCCTGCTCGCTGAGGTCGCCGCCGGCGGTGGTCACGTCGCCGTGATCCTCGACTGCTGCCATTCCGGCGGCGCGACGCGCGAGGGCACGGCGGCGCGCGGCTGGTCGCCTGAGGCCGTCCGTGATGTCGACCCCGAGCTGTTCTCGCCCCGGCCGGTCCAAGAGTTCGTGCCCGGTGCACTCGAACAGTGGCAGGCACCGGCGCCGCGTCACGTCGCGCTCGCCGCCTGCCGGTCGACCGAACTGGCGAAGGAACACCAGGTGGCGGGAATGACACACGGCGCGTTCTCCAGTGCGCTCCTCGAGACCCTCCAGGCACTGGGATCGCGAACCACGTATCGAACCGTGCTCGACACCGCGCGGGCGAAGGTGGAGCGCACGACGGCGGACCAGCGCCCAGAGCTCTTCCCGCTCGACCGCAACGGTCCCGGCGACGGCCTCTTCCTCGACGGCACGGTGACGCCGGCACCCGCCACCTTCCGCATGACGCGAACGGCCGACGGGTGGAGCGTCGACGCAGGGCTGGTGCACGGTTTCCGCGAGCCGGTGGGGGAGGAGGCATTCGTGCTGGCGTGCGAGGGACCGGACGGGCAGGCCGCGGGTGGCGCCCGCGTGACCGAGGTCGGGATCGGGTCGTCGATCGTCGAGCCCATCGGATGGACGCCCGAGGACGTCGCCTACGAGGCGGTCATCGCCGAGGTCCCGTTGCCGGCGGGCGAGGTGGAGCTCGACGCCGATCTCGAACGCACGGCTGCGGACACTGCGGCGTCGATCCGTGCGGCGGTCGAGACGGCCGGTCCGGGTGGTGGACCGTCGCCGTTCGTGCGCGTCGCCGGTGCCGACGCCGGTGCAGCTGGCGCCCTGCGGCTGCTGCTGACGTCGCCGGCGGCCGGCACGGTCCAGGTCGCCCGGCTCGACGGCACGGCGATCGGGCCGCCGACCCCGGTGGACGGGTCCGGCAAGGCGGCGCTGGTCGTCAGCCGGCTGGAGCACGTCGTGCGGTGGGAGCAGGTGCGCGGCATCGGTGAACACCCGTCACCGCTGCGCGACGCCGTCACGATCGACGTCTACGACGCACCCGACGGCGAGGATCGGCGACCACCGGACCGGCAGCCGCGCGCCTCGGCCGGTGGGCACCTTCTCGAGTACCACCGCCTCGCGGACGGGACGCCGGCGCCGCCTCGTGTGTACCTCGACGTGACCAACCGCTCGGACGACGACCTGTACGTCGCGGTCCTCGATCTGACGGACCGCTTCCGGTGCCACACCGTGCTGCCGACGACGTTCCTGCTCGCCGGCCGCACGCTGGCGCTGTGGGACCGGCGGCCGATCCCGGTCGAGCTCCCGGAGGGACGTGAGGTCGTGTCCGGAGCGCACGTACGGGACTGGCTGAAGGTCGTCGTCAGCGACGTCGACTTCGACGCCACGGGCGCCGATCTGCCGCCCCTCGACGAACCCGTCAACGCCACGCGGTCCGCCCGGCCGCCCCGGTCGACCGTGGAGCGCGTGTTCGCCAAGGCCGTGCACCGCGACGTCGGCAGCACTGGCCCGCCGGCCACTGCTCGATGGGCGGCCACGACGATCGAACTCGAGACGACAGTGCCCTGAGCGCTAGCGCCAGTGCATCCAGTAGCCGTGGGGATGCGTGTCCGCAAGGTGATCGACCGTCCGCCGCCCGCCGCGCCAGCGGACGAGCACGAGGACCGTCCGCTCGACGTACGCGTCGTCTGACGGGCCCGGCAGCTCGGGCGTCAGGAATGGGCTCTCGGCATAGATCCACGACAGGTCCATCCGCGATCCGAGCGTGTCGAGCGCGCCGACGTAGTCGCTGCGCTGTGCGCCGGTCAGGTAGTTGAGCACCCACGTGTTCGTCACGACCGGGTGGGCGACGCTGGCCACGTCCTCGACGTGCGCAACCACGTCCGTGACGGCGTCGCCTGTTCGAACGTCGAGCGGCGTGACCCGTGCGAGGTCCAGTGCGGCTCGCAGCCGCTCGAACCTGTCCGTCTGGTCGGGCCAGACGCAGGCCTCGAGCCAGCGGGCCTGCTCCTCGTCGTGCGCGTCGATCGGTGTCCGGTCGAGCCCCCGACTCCGCACGACCTCCGGCATGGCGCCCGGAATCGGCACGTTGCCTCGGGTGCCACACGTGAGGATCACCGGCGACGCATCGCCGACCGTGCAGACCTCGCCGTCGGTGCCCTGCGGCTCGTACCGGTAGCAGTAGCTGGGCAGGAGGAGGTTGAGCCCGGCGCTGGTGCCGACATCGAGGTGGGTCATCGCGCCGACCTCGGCGGCGACGAGTCCGAACGCTGGGAGCAGCAGCGCGCACCGCCCGATCTCGTTGGTCTGTGTGCTCCGCGTGCGCAGCAGGTGCTCGAGCGCGCCCCGGTGGGACCGACAGAACGCCCGGAAGGCCGGCAGTGGATCTCCTGGATCCGGGTCCGGCGTGAGGTTCGGATAGTGGCGGGCGAGAGGGTCGTCGGGCCCATCGAGCAGCAACGCGTGCACGCAGGCGAAGAGCAGCACGGGCTGGCGCTGCGTGACAGGCGCCGTCAGCAGCAGGCCGGCCAGCTCGTCGTCGCCGGCGATGCCTGCCGACAGGCGGGCGTACAGGGGGGCCCGCTTGGCCGCCGTGCGCCCGAACTCGGCGAACATGTAAGCGCACGCGTCGACGGACACCGAGGCATTCTGTCCGTAGGAAGCGATCATTGTGATGCGGTTCCTACGGACAGTTCGGGCAACATGGCGGTCGCCATGGACCTGCTCGCCGACCTCGAGGCTCGCCGAC
>CAVZFS010000013.1:0-21843 GCA_963774635.1 uncultured Acidimicrobiia bacterium | reverse complement strand
GGATGCGTTCGATGACGGCCATGTTGCCGATCGCGTCGGTCGGCGGGAGCGGGACGGCCGAGCCCTCGCGCACCGCTGTCGAGAACGCGTCGCCCTGCACGCCGTACTGATCGGCCGCCGGCACCTCGATGACCTGCAGGTCAGGTGCGACCGGCGGATCGCCGCCCGCCGCCCGGACGATGCGCGTCGGCCGATCGGGCGGGATGTTGAACGGGATCTCGACGACCAACCGACCGGCGGTGCCGACCAGGTGGACCCGCTGGTCGTCCTCGCCCTGCGTCGAGCACGTGAACGTGGCGTGCCGGCCGCCGAAGTCCAGGATCGCCGACGTCAGGACGTCGGTGCCGAACCGCTCGTCGCGGCGCACGGTCGCGACGACGCCGTCTGGTTCGCCGTCGAACATCCAGCGGGCCACGTTGATCGGGTAGCAGCCGATGTCCATCAGCGCACCGCCGCCGTAGTGGGCGATGTTGCGGATGTTGGCGGGATCGACGTTGTGGTACGAGAAGAACGTCTGGATCGTCCGCAGCTCCCCGATGTCGTGGGCATCGACAAGGGCCCGGACTCGCTGCCACAGCGGATGCAGCCGGTACATGAACGCTTCCATGAGCAGCACGCCGGCGGCGGCACAGCCATCGACCATCTCGCCGGCCTCGGCGGCGCTGATCGCAAGCGGTTTCTCGCACAGGACGTGCTTGCCAGCAGCGGCGGCCCGCAGCGTCCACTCGGCGTGGAGGTGGTTCGGCAGCGGGATGTACACCGCCTCGACGTCGTCGTCGGCGAGCAGCGCGTCGTACGAACCGTAGGCGTGGATGATGCCGAGCTCGGCTGCCGTGGCGGTCGCCAGCTCCGCGTCCCTCGACGCGATGGCGACGACGTCGCAGCGCGCCGAGCGCTGCATCGCGGGGATCACCTTGCGGGTGGCGATCGACGCGCAGCCGAGCACGCCCCAGCGAACCGGCTCGAAGGCATTCATGCCTGCTCCCGAACCATCGCGTAGGCGCCGCGCACGTCGGCGGCTGCGGCCGATCCGGAACCTGGCTCGATGACGTCGCCGTCGCCGAGCTTCCAGCGGTCGGCGACGTCGGCGGGCTCGACGCCGGAAGCGACGGCAGCTGACTGCACGCAAGCTCCCGTCGCCACCTGTTCCTCGCCGTGCGGGACGAGTACGGCGCGCCCGCTGAGGTCGGCGAGCACCTGGCGATAGGCCTTCGAGCGGGCGCCGCCGCCGACGAGGATCAGCCGAGCGTCGGCGGGCGCGAACGCGCTGAGGGCGTCGAGCCCGTCGAGGAGACCGCACACGACCCCCTCCACTGCAGCGCGAGCGAGCTGCTCCCGGCTGACCCCGCTGCGGATCCCGGCCAGGACACCGGTGGCGCTCGGGCGGTCCGGGGTGCGCTCCCCGTCGAGGTACGGCAGCAGGGTGAGACCGCCGGCACCGGGCGCGGCGGTCAGGGCGAGCTCGTCGAACGCGTCGTGATCGACTCCGAGCAACCGGCCGACGGCGTCGGTGACCTTGGTTGCGTTGAGCGTGCACACGAGCGGGAGGTAGCGGCCGGTGGCGTCGGCGAAGCCGGCGACGAAGCCAGACGGGTCGGCGGTCGGTTGGTCGCTGACCGAGTACACCGTGCCCGACGTCCCGATCGAGATCACCACGTCGCCGGAGCGGAGCCCGACACCGAGCGCCCCGGCCATGTTGTCTCCGGTGCCCGGCCCGACGACCGCGCCGTGCCACTCGCCGGCGGCATCGCCCGGCCCGAGCACGGCGGGCAACGCCGCCGACCAGTCCCGCTCGCCATCGACGATGGCGAGCAGGTCGTGGCGGTAGCCGGCCGACGCCGCCGACCAGTAGCCGGTCCCCGACGCGTCACCCCGATCCGTGACGAGTCGACCGGTGAGCTTGAACGTCAACCAGTCGTGCGGCAGGACGACCGCCGCCAGCCGCCGCCATGCCTCCGGCTCGCTGCGATGCAGCCACGACAGCTTGGTGATCGTGAAGCTGGCGACCGGCACGGACCCGCAGGCCTCCGCCCACGCCTGCCGCCCACCCGGTAGCTGCTTGATCAGCCACGCTGCATCTGGCGCCGACTCGGTGTCGTTCCACAGCTTGGCCGGGCGGATGACCTCGTGGCGGTCGTCGAGGGTGACCATGCCGTGCTGCTGGCCGGCCACGCTGATCGCGTCGACGTGTGGCGCGCCGGTTTGCTCCCACGCCGACTCGAACGCCGCCCACCACGCCGCCGGTTCCTGTTCCGAGCGGGGCGGCTGCGTCGGCGGATGTGGCGACGATCCTCGCCCGATGACCCGGCCGCTGTCGAGCTCGCGCACCTCGACCTTCGTCGAGCTCGTCGACGAATCGACGCCCGCGACGAGCTGCACTAGCGGACCCGGGCGACGTGGCGGGCGACGAGGTTCTCCAGCCGCTCTTGCCCGCCCGAGACGCGCCGCGGCTCGCCACGGTCGAAGGCCCGCTCGTGCAGGGTCGACGAGCGTGCTCGTCCCGTCGAGGATCGACCGTCCCAGCTCGCTGTCCCAGCCGGCGTAGCGAGCGTCGCGGTTGGCGTCGAGCTCCTCCCGGACCGACGCCGCGACCAGCAGCGCACGCGCCATCGTGTCCATGCCGCCGATGTGGCCGTGGAACAGATCGGTTCTGTCGATCGACTGCCGACGCAGCTTGGCGTCGAAGTTCAGCCCACCCGTCGTGAACCCGCCGCCACGCATGATCTCCAGCATCCCGAGCGACATCTGCTCGACCGACACCGGGAAGCGGTCGAGGTCCCAGCCCAACCGGTCGTCGCCGGCGTTGGCGTCGATCGACCCGAAGATCCCGGCGTTGACGGCGGTCGCCACTTCGTGGGCGAAGTCGTGGCCCGACAGCGTGGCGTGGTTGACCTCGATGTTGACCTTGATCTCGTCGGCGAGGTCGTAGCGCTGCAAGAACGCGTGGACGGCGGCGACGTCGAAGTCGTACTGGTGCTTGGTCGGCTCGAACGGCTTGGGCTCGAGGAGGATCGCCCCGTTGAACCCGATCCGCTGCTTGTGCTCCACCACCATCGACAAGAACCGGGCCAGCTGATCGAGCTCGCGGCGCAGGTCCGTGTTGAGGAGCGTGTCGTAGCCCTCGCGGCCTCCCCACAGCACGTAGTTGTGGCCGCCGAGGCGATGGGTCGTCTCGAGGCAGTGGGCGACCTGTGCCGCAGCCACGGCGAAGACCTCGGGGTCGGGGTTGGTCGCGGCACCGGCCTGGAACCGCGGGTTGGAGAACAGGTTCGCCGTGCCCCACAGCAGCTGGACGCCGGTGCGCTCCTGGTGCGCGGCGGCGCGGTCGGCCATCTCGTCGAGCAGCGCGGCCGACTCCTTGAACGAGCTGCCCTCCGGCGCGATGTCACGATCATGGAAGCAGTAGAAGGGGACGCCGAGCTTGGTGAAGAACTCGAAGGCGGCATCCATCTTCTGGGTGGCCGCTTCGAGCGGGTCGGCGGCCGGGGCGAACGTCGGGTGCCACGGTCGATCCAGCGTTCCGGCGCCGAAGATGTCGAAGCCGTCCCAGTTGAACGAGTGCCAGTAGCAGACGGCGAAGCGCAGCTGGTCCTCCATCCGCCGTCCCGCGACGACGCGGTCGGCGTCGTACCAGTGGAACGCCAGCGGGTTGTCGCTGTCCGGACCCTCGTAGGGGATCCGCTCGCTGACCTCGGTGAAGAACTCGTTCATGGGACCTCCGTCAGCCGTGCAATTCCTCGAGGTCGCGGTCGGACACTTCCTCGGGCTGCTTGCCCATGATGATCATCGCCAGGACCTGGTCCTTGGTGACGTTGTTCTTGTCGACCGTGCCGACCAGCCGGCCGGTGAGCATGACGCTGATGCGGTCCGACAGGTCGAAGACGTCGTGGATGTCGTGGCTGATGAGGAAGACGCCGATGCCCTCCGTCTTCAACTGGGCGACGAGCTCGTGGACCTGCCCCGTCTCGGCAGGACCGAGCGCCGCGGTGGGCTCGTCCATGATCAGGACCTTGGCGTTGAAGTGGATCGCCCTGGCGATCGCCACTGCCTGGCGCTGTCCACCCGACAGCCACCCGACCGCCGTCTTGAGGTTCGTGAACCTCGGGTTCAGACGCCGCATCACTTCGCGCGTGGCCGACGCCATCGCCGAGTCGTCGAGGGCGCCGGTGCGGGTGCGCATCTCCCGGCCGAGGAACACGTTGCCGGCGGCGTCGATGTTGTCGGCCAGCGCCAGCTTCTGATAGATCGTCTCGACCCCGTGCCGCTGCGCGTCGCGCGGACTGTGGATGGTGACCGGTTCGCCGTTGATGAGGATCTGGCCGGAGTCCGCGGCGTGGGCTCCCGACAGCGTGTGCATCAGGGTCGACTTGCCGGCCCCGTTGCCCCCGACGAGGGCCACCACCTCGCCTGGGTAGAGGTCGACGCTGACGCCGTCCACGGCGTGCACGCCGCCGAACGCCACGCGGATGTCCCGCATGTCCACGAGCGGGACGTTCCCCCGCTGCGACGGTGGCACCTCGCTCACTGGTGCACCCTCCTCGCTCACGGCTCACCGGTCTGGATCACGATGGCGGCCACGATCAACCCGGCCACCAGTGCGCCCACCGCAGCGCGCCGGCGACCGCTGCGGAGGGCGGCGTCGACGGCGACGGCCGCCACCAGCACGACACCGACCACGACGTCCTGGGACGGCGAGTCGATCTTCAGCAGCACCATGCCCGAGCGCAGCGACTGCATGATGATCGCGCCCAGCACGGCACCGGGGACCGTGCCGATGCCGCCGGAGAACGACGTGCCGCCGATGACGGCCGCGGCGATGACGTCCAGCTCGTTCTGCACGCCCAGGTTGGTGACCGCCGAGTTGAGCCTCGCCGTCTGGATGGCGGCGCTGGCTGCGACGAGCACGCCCATGAGGACGAACGTGAGCATCACCGTGCGGCGGGTGTTGATGCCGCTCAGCTCGGCAGCCTCGGGATTGCCTCCGTACGCGTACACGTAGCGCCCGAAGCGGCGCCGCCGGGCGAGATACGTCATGAGGAGGGTCACGCCGATCAGGATCACCACCGGGTAGGCGACGCCGGTGGCCTCGCCGGTGATGGGGGACAGGTAGCGGTTGGCGACCAAGGCGACGCCGGCCACCACGACCACGCAGCCGACCACGCCGAGCCCGACGTCCAACCACAACGGCCGCACGGCGAGGCGGTAGCGCTGGCGACGCCGGCGCGACAGGTAGATGCTCGCCGCGATGCCGGCACAGGCCAGGATGGCGAGCAACCAGCTGCCCCATCCGCCCAGCGCTCCTCGCGCTCCGCCGCCGATGCGCTGGAACGTCTCGTTCAGGGGGGCCAGCGTCTGACCCTGCTTGTCGCCGCTGCGGAAGATCGCGCCCCGCCAGACGAGGAACCCGCCGAGTGTGACGATGAACGACGGAACGCCGCCGTAGGCGACGATGTAGCCGGTCAGGCCGCCGATCAGCGCGCCCAGGACGGCGCCGACGGCGAGGGCGACGATCCAGGAGTACGAGGCTGCCCCGCAGACCTGGGATCGTCACGTCGAGACCGAAGAAGCCGATGATGCCGTCGGTCTGGACGAGCGCCATCGTGTAGCCCAGGAAGCCGAGCAGCGACCCGACCGAGAGGTCGATGTTGCGCGACACGATGATCAGGACCATGCCCGTGGCCATGATCGCGATGGACGTGCTCTGGACCGACAGGTTCCAGAGGTTTCGAGCGGTCAGGAAGTCGCCCCCCGACCGGAGGTTGAAGGCGATCCAGATGGCCACCAAGGCGATCACCATGCCCAGCAACCTGGTGTCGAGCTCCGAGCTGGCCAGCACCGAGCGCCACGAGCGTGACGACGGGGGCGCCGCCGTCGGAGGGCTCGGCGTCCCGATGGTCGCGGGCTGGTCCGGTGATTGAACCTCAGTCATGCATCACGCCTTCTCGTGCGCGGAGACGCCCCACCCGTCTCGGCGGGTGGGGCGCGTCCGAGACACCGTTCTCCGGGATCAGCCGCAGGCGGGGACGGAGCCGGCCTCCACGCCTTCGCAGAGCGTCGCCTCGTCGATCCACCCGGCATCGAGGACCACGTCGAGGTTCTCCTGGGTGATCGGGATCGGCTCGAGCAGGATCGACGCGACGTCGTTCCCTTCGGGCGTGGTGAACGGCGCGGTGCCTTCGACGGCGGCGACGTCCGGGTTGGCGCACAACGCCACCGCCGCCTCGCCGGCAGCCGTGCCGAGCTCGCGGGCGTCCTTCCAGACGCTCACCGTCTGCGTGCCGAGGGCGACCCGGTTGAGCGCCGCCAGGTCGCCGTCCTGACCGGAGACCGGGATCTGGCCGGCGAGGCCCTGCGCCTCGAGGGCGGCGACGACGCCACCAGCCATCCCGTCGTTCTCCGACAGGACGGCATCGACCTCGTTGTTGTTCGCCGTGAGGAACTGCTCCATCTCGGTCTGGGCGAGCGCGGGGTCCCAGTTGTCGGTGTAGGTCTCGCCGACGATCGTGATCGTGTCGCTGCTCTCGCCTTCCGCCGGGATGCCGGCGTTGACGTACCCCTCGCGGAGGAAGTCTGCGTTGGCATCGGCGGAGTTGCCCTTGATGATCACGAAGTTGCCCTCGGACACGACCTCGAGGACCGCTTCGGCCTCCATCTCACCGACCCTGACGTTGTCGAACGTGACGTAGAGCACCGACGGATCCTCGATGAGCCGGTCGTAGGCGATGACCGGGACGCCGGCGTCGGCGGCAGCGGCCACCGACGGCTTGATGGCCGTGCCGTCCTGGGCGAGGATGATGAGGACGTTGGCGCCCTGGGAGATGAGGTTCTCGACGTTGCTGGCCTGGGTCTCGGCGGATGACCTGGCGTCGTTCGACATGTACGTGCCGCCGCCCGCCTCGATCGCCGTCCTTGCAGGGCCGGCTCGTCCCACTTCGCCCAGCGCTCTTCCTGGTAGTTGTTCCAGGACACGCCGACGACGCAGTCGCCGCCTCCGCCACCTCCGGCGGCCGTCGTTGCGGCACCTCCGGCTTCGGTGGTCGCGCCACCCTCGCCGCCGGCGGCCGTCGTCGCGGGCGCCAGGTCGGTGCCCTCCGCGCCCCCGTCATCGTCGTCGCCGCCACAGGCGACCAGTACCAAGGCAGCGCTCATGACGAGTGCTGCCGATCGGCGAACATGCATGTGGGTCTCCTCCCCCATTCGACGCGGCCTCCCCCTATGGAGCCGCGAGCTCCTGTTCATGTTAGTTGCACCCCCTGTTGTCGGTGAATCATCAGATGTGCGGGCACGATGACCCCGCTGGGCCTGCAGCCAGTTGGCGGGATCGGTGAGAATCGGTTCGAACGCCAGCTCGGCGGCCCCGAGCAGCGGTGCATCGGCGCCGAGCCTCGCCGGGACGATCTCGACGAGCGATCGCGGCGCGGCCAGGGCGCGCCGGTCCAGCTCGTCCTCGACCGTCGCCGCGACGAATGGATGGAGCATCGCCAGACGCCCGCCGAGGACGACGCGCGCCGGACTCAGCGTGTTGACGAGGCCGGCGAGGCCGATGCCGAGCCACTGGCCGGTCGCGGCGAGCGCATCGAGCGCGGCGGCGTTGCCTGCGTCGGCCTCGGCAAGGACGTCCTCGACCGCTGCGCTGCCACCGTCAGGCGGGCGGCCGGCGCGCACGAGCAGCGCCTCCTCGCCGACCTCCGTCTCCCAGCAGCCGACGGAGCCGCACCGGCAGGTTGCGCCGGCCAGCGGGTTGACGGGCAGGTGCCCGACCTCTCCGCCGTAGCCGGCAACGCCCGTCAGGGGCTGGCCGCCGACGATCAGCCCGCCGCCCACGCCGACCTCGCCCGACAGGAAGATCACGTCGTTCGTGCCGGCCGCGGCGCCGCGCCGGTGCTCGGCGAGTGCTCCGAGATCGGCCTCGTTGGCGATGACGATCGGGGCCGACGGGCACAGCGCCTCGGCGAGCACCTCGCCCAGCGGCACGTCGCGCCAGCCGAGGTTCGGAGCCGTCGACACGAAGCCGTCGTGCCTCCGGACGACTCCGACGACTGCGACGCCGATCCCGACGAGAGCATGTGTGCGCCACGTCGCGGCCGCGCCGTTGGCGAGCGCGGTGAGGTCGGCGACGATGTCGTCGACGCTGGAGCGCTGGCGCGACCGGTCGATACGGACGAGGTCGAGGATGTGACCGCCCATCCCGACGACGGCCATGGCGAGGGAGTCGACGGCGATCTCGAGCGCCAGCACGACGGCGCGTTCGGGTTCGAGCCGCACGACCGGCGACGGACGCCCGGGTAGCCCCAGGGACTCACCCCGGGCTTCGACGACGAGTCCGGCGGCGACCAGGTCGCCGACGAGCCGCCGGATCCCGCTGCGGGTGAGCCCGGTGCGCTCGCCGAGTTCTGACCGCGACAGCGGCCCTTCGGCGTGCAGGACCTGGACGAGCGCGCTGAGGTTCGCTCGCCGAACGCTCTCGCTGCGTTGCCCGCTGTCCCCCCGACCCGTCACCACAAGATTGTGCCCCCCGGGCTCAAACGTTTGTGACGAGCTTCTACATATTCCGTGTCGGTGTCAAGGCTGTTCACTGCGTTCCCCGGCCACGCAGGCCGCGTTCGCCGCTCCCTCGCTGGCGCTCGGTCACTCGCACGAGCCGACGGGTTCAGGGTCCGATCGCTGTGGTTCAATCCGCTCGTGCGGGGGCTGCGCCACGGCGCGCGAACGGTCGGACTGGCGAGTGGTCTGACGATCGGCGCCGTCACGGCGTGTGGCGGTGGTGGGGGAGGACCCAGCGCCGCTGATGCTCCGCACTTCGTCGCCGACAGCGGCGGCATCGACCACCGCTACCAGGGCGACTTCCAGTACTTCGTCGGCGGCGGGGTCGCCGCGTTCGACTGCGACGACGACGGCCGCAGCGAGCTGTTCTTCGCCGGGGAAGCGCGCCGGCGGCGCTGTACCACAACGAGAGCCCCACAGGCGGGGCGTTGCGGTTCGCTCCACTGCCGTCGAGCGTCACCGACCTGACCGACGTCACGGGTGCCTACCCGCTCGACGTGGACGGTGACAGGCACACCGACCTGGCGGTGTTACGAGTCGGCGAGGACGTCCTCCTCCGAGGGAAGGGCGACTGCTCCTTCGAGCGAGCCAACGACGCACTCGGCATCGATGGCGGGAACACCTGGACCGTCGCCTTCAGCGCGTCGTGGGAGGGCCCCAACGATCTGCCCACCCTCGCCTTCGGCGACTACCTGACGTCCGATCGAGAATCGTGCGAGGACAGCCGCCTGCTGCGACCGGCGCCCGACGGCGATGGATACGCCGCGCCGCTCGCCCTCTCGCCCGGGTACTGCACGCTGTCGATGCTGTTCAGTGACTGGAGCCGCACGGGCCAGCGCGACCTGCGGCTGACCAACGACCGGCACTACTACCGGGACGGCAGCGATCAGCTGTGGCGCGTCGCCCCGGGTGAGGCGCCGCAGCTCTACACCGAGGCCGACGGCTGGCGTCCGTTGCAGATCTGGGGAATGGGCATTGCCAGCGAGGACCTCACGGGCGACGGTCATCCCGAGGTCTTCCTCACCAGTCAAGGCGACAACAAGCTGCAGACCCTGGCCGACGGGCCGACCCGCCCGGCCTACGAGGACATCGCCCTGGCGAGTGGGGCCACCGTGCACCGCCCGTTCGCCGGCGGCGACGTGCTGCCGTCGACGGCGTGGCACGCCGAGTTCGCCGACGTCAACAACGACGGGTTCAGCGACCTGTTCGTCGCCAAGGGCAACGTCGAGGCAGAGGAGGGTTACGCCACGCGTGATCCGAGCAACCTGTTGATCGGCCAAGCTGACGGCACGTTCGTCGAGGGAGCCGAGACCGCAGGAATCCTCAGCTACGAGCGCGCCCGCGGTGGCGCGCTGGTGGACCTCAACCTCGACGGGATGCTCGACCTCGTCGTCGTCAACCGGCGCGAACCGGTCACGCTGTGGCGCAACACGGGTCGGGGCGAGGCCGGGCAGCCCGAGCAGATGGGTGCGTGGGTCGCCGTTCGGCTGCGCCAGCCGGCGCCCAACGTCGACGCGATCGGCGCGTGGGTGGAGACGCGGGTTGGCGATCGCACGAGGGCCCGGGAGGTGACCGTCGGGGGAGGCCACGCCAGCGGGCAGCTCGGCTGGATCCACATGGGCCTCGGCGACGCCGAGTCGGCCGAGATCCGGGTCACATGGCCCGACGGCGAAGCTGGACCGTGGATGACCGTGCCCGCGGGGGAGTTCGCGACGATCGAACGGGGCCAGGACGACCCGATCCCCTGGCAGCCGGAGGAGCAGCGATGACGATCGCGACGACGCGCAAGGCTCGGCTGGTCGACGTCGCCCTGCCCGACTTCGGCATGCCCGGTGAGGAACCACTGCTGGCTCCGTCGATCTATGCCGATCGGTTGGAGCGTGTCCGTGAGCGGATGACGGACCGCGGATACGACCGACTGGTCATCTGGGCCGACCGGGAGCACAGCGCCAACCTCGCCTACCTCAGCGGCTTCGATCCGCGCTTCGAAGAAGCGATCCTGATCGTCGCGCCGACGGGTGAGCCGGCGCTCCTCGCAGGCAACGAGTGCTACGGCACCGCCGAGGCGGCTCCCTTGCCGGTTCGCGCCGTCCGCTTCCAGGACCTGAGCCTGCCGAACCAGCCTCGTGACAGCTCGCCGCCTCTGTCGGAGCTCCTCGCTGACGAAGGCATCACGGCGGGCCGCCGGGTCGGCGTCGTCGGCTGGAAGACGTACGCCACGCGTCGATGATCGAGGCCCCGGCCTTCGTCGTCGACGAGCTGCGCCAGGCCACCGGACCTGGCGGCCGCGTGGAGAACGCGACCGACCTGTTCATCGACGCGACGGACGGACTACGCGGCGTCAACGAAGTCGAGCAGCTGGCCGCGTTCGAGTGGGCGGCGTGCCAGACCTCCCACGGCGTTCGCAACCTGCTCACCGAGCTGCGACCGGGGATGACCGAGCGGGAGGCAGTTCGGCTGCTGGAGTGGAACGGCACGCCGCTGTCGTGCCACCTCATGCTCACTGCTGGGCCGCGCGCGAGGTTCGGGCTGCTGAGCCCCGGCGACCGCGTCATCGAGCGCGGCGATCCTCTGACGGTGGCGTTCGGGATCTGGGGCGCCCTCAACTGCCGCGCCGGCTTCGTTGCGGACGATGCGTCAGACCTCCCCGACGGGATCGCCGACTACGTCGAGCGGCTGGTCGCGCCGTACTTCGAAGCGGTGGCCGAGTGGTACGGCGCGCTGCACGTCGGTCAGGTCGGTGGGGCGCTGCAGGAGATCGTCGATCGTCACCTCGGCGACCCGTTCTTCGGGATCTTCCTCAACCCCGGACACCAATTGCACCTCGATGAATGGGTGAGCTCGCCGGTGTTCGCCGACTCGACGATCGAGCTGCGCTCCGGAACGGCGCTGCAGTGCGACATCATCCCGGCGACGGGCACGCCGTACTTCACGACGAACATCGAAGACGGCCTGGCGCTGGCCGACGCCTCGCTGCGGGCGGCGTTCGCCGAAGCGTTCCCGGACGCGTGGGTGAGGATCGGCGCGCGTCGCGCGTTCATGGAGCAGGTCCTCGGGATCGAGCTGCACCCTGACGTGCTCCCGTTCTCCAACCTCGCCGCCCTGCTCCCTCCGTTCCTGCTCCGGCCCGACCGGGCGATGGCGATCGCCCACTGAGGATCATGTGAGCAGCAGCCGCACGCTCACGCTCGGCAGGACCACGTACCCCGTGGTCCTGCCGAACACGCGTGATCCCCGGCTGCACGTGGCCGCCGTGATCATCACGATCCACGTGCTCGGGCAGGTTGGGCTGGGCTTCCACGTGAGCGTGCCGCAGATCCTCGCCGCGATCCTCACGTGCGCGGTCCTCGAGGTGGCGTTGACGTTCCGTGCTCAGCGAGCGTTCGTGTGGCCGGCCAGCGCGATGTTGACCGGCAGCGGCGTCGCGCTGATCCTTCGTGTTCCGGGGACGCCGGACGACGCCTGGAGCACCAACGCCTGGTACGTGTTCGCCGGCGTCGCCGCGTTCTCGCTGCTCACGAAGTACGTCCTCCGGTACCGCGGCTCGCACCTGTTCAACCCGTCGAACATCGGGTTGGTCATCGCGTTCGTCGTGCTCGGCAGCGAGCGCGTCGAGCCGCTGGACTTCTGGTGGGCACCGCTCAACGTCTGGACGGTGACGGCCTATGCCGTCATCCTCGCCGGCGGCCTGCTGATCACGACGCGACTGGGTCTGCTCGGGATGGCGGTGACGTTCTGGGTCGCGCTCGCCGCCGGAGTTGGTGTGCTCGCCGCGGCAGGCCACTGCATGACGGCGCGTTGGGCGTTCGCTCCCGTGTGCGGGTTCGACTACTGGCGGGTCATCGTCACGTCGCCGGAGGTGCTGATCTTCCTGTTCTTCATGATCACGGACCCGAAGACGGTGCCCGCCGGTCGTGTCGGCCGCGTCGCGTTCGGGATCGCGGTAGCGATGGCCAGCACCCTGCTGATGGCGCCGCAGACCGACGAGTTCGGGACGAAGGTCGCGCTGCTTGCCGGCCTCGTCGTCGTGTGCGCGCTGCGGCCCGTGCTGGAGCGCTTCGTGCCCGAACCGCGGTCGACGGACGACCAACCCGCCCGGTTCGCCGCCCGACTCGCCAGCGGGGGTGCGCTCCAAGGGGCGCTGCGCATCGGTGTGGTGCTGGCCGTCGTCGCTGGCGTCGGCTTCGGCCTCGTCGCCGCCAGCTCGCCGGCACGCGGCACCGTCGCCATCCCCGCCGAGGACGTCCTCGGACGCGCCCGCCGCGACGTCGATCCAGCGACGTTCCCATCGATCACGGTCGAGCAGGACGTCTCGGACTGGAACCACGAGATCGCCGGACCGGTCGCCCAGCAGATCGTGTTGGACCTCGTCGAGAACCTCGAACTGGAGAACCAGGCGCTCCTCGAGTCCGACGAGACGATCCTCCCCGCCATCAACCACGGCGACCGGCTCGACGAGATGCAATCCCGGCTCGAGGCTGCCGAGGCGACGGGAGTGACCGAGATCGAGCGGTACCAGATCGACGACGTGACGGTGACCCTGCTCGTGCCATTCGGCAAGCAGGAGGGTCTCAGCCTCGGTCTCGAGTCACGGGGCACCGTGACGGAGGAGACCTACGACGCGGCGGGAGAGCTGCAGGGGCGCACGACGTCGCCGTTCGCCCAGACGTTCGCCGTTCGGCAGGTGACGGGCGCACGGTGGCTCAACGTCGGCGTGCTGCCAACCGGCGCTGGCGGCTGACGGCCACCCAGATGCAGCGGTTCAGTCCGTGAAGAGGTCGGTCACGGTCACCGGCAGCCGGGGCGCACCGCCTGCCCAGACCGCTGAGCCCGTGTTGCGCGCACCCGGCATTTCGTTCAGACCCAGCTCGGCCCGAACGTCACGCGTCGCCGCCAGCGTCCCGCCATCGAGCACGATGCCGGTCGCGTCGGCCACCCGCGTGAGCCCGTTGAACGCGCCAACGGTCAGGCACGCCTCGATGAGCCCCGCTGAGCCGACCGCCGCAAGCACGCCGCGCCGGCAGGCCTCGAGGTCGGATCGCTGCATGTGCGCCGCCGTGGCGAACTCGAGGAGCACGTCACCCGACGGGATCCCTGCACCGCGCTCGAGAGCCCCGCCCAGATCGATGGTCGTGCCGAGTGCCGAGCCGCTCGCACGGAGCAGCGCCGTGTGGCTCGACGTTCAATAGAAGCACTGCTGCAGTCGCGAGACCTGCGCCGCGATGAGCTCGATCTGGGGCCGCGTGAGCGCGCGCTGCCAGGTCAGCTCGAGCATCTCCGGGCCACGGCTGTAGGACTCGGTGACCAGCGCTCGCCATGTTGCGTTGGTGCGCGGGACCAGCGACAGGGCGCGTGACACGTTCGCCAGCTGCTTCGTCTGCGTCATCGGGATCCATGCCCCGACGTCGCCGACGTCGTCGGGACGTTCGGCTGCAGGTGGCCCCTCGATCGGTGCGAGCAGATCGTGCTGACGATCGCCGATCGCTCGGGTGTAGACGTCGATCGCCACGATGATGGCGGTCACGGCGACGAGCTCGGCGTAGTACGCGTCACCGAGGGAGTCGATGTGGACCTCGGCCCACGATCGCGTGAGACTCCCGGAGTCGTTGACGACGCGGTGGATCACCTCTACCGCTGATGCCGACAGCGCGTCGGTGGCAGCGTGCTGGTCCGCAGGGCACACCGCACACCGCCTCGCCGCCCGTGACTCCTCCATGATCGCTCGCCGTGATGCACCGTCCCACCAGTCGCCCGGTCCAGCGAGCTCCGAGAGCAGACGACGGTGCAGCGACGCAACGGACTGACGATCAACGACGGAGCCGTTCGGCATCTCACGCATCATCGGCAACGACGACGCGTGATGCAACTGATCCGGGTCACTCCTCGCGGTCGGCGTCGGCGGCGTCCAGCTCGGCTTCGAGCTCCGCCTCCGCGCCGGCCAACATGCCGAAGGCGATCAAGTCCTCCGGCGTGAACGAGCGGTGACTGATGACGATGCCACCGGCATCTCGTACGGCATCGCGCAGCGGCACGGCCCACAGGTGTTCGATGGCGAGGACGAGCGCTGAGCTGTCATCGGGCAGATCCTCGAGCAGCCCCACTGCCACCGCCTCGGCGGCGGTCGGCGCGTCGGCGTCGATGGACGCTCCGAGCAGCCCACCGGCCACGGCACCGTCGCCCCCTGCCAGACCCAGGCCGACCAGCGCCCCGACAGCGGCGCGCAGCTCGGCTCGTTGGTCGTCGTCGAGATCCGACACGCTCAGCACGGAGATGTCGTCGCCTTCGCGCATCACGAACACCGCATCGATGATCCTGATCTGACCGACATCGCTCAGGCGGGCCAGTTCCTCGGCAATTCGACCTTCGAACAGGTCGTTGCTGGGGAAGCCGATCACGAGAGCCTGGACGGGACCGATGGTCATGTCCGCTGTTCCTCCTGTTTGAGTGCGCGCCGCCGGCAGGCGACACATCCTCATTCTGAACATTTCGACCGGCCGTCCGCATCACCCGGATCGGACGACGCGCTCGTCACCCCCGTCAAACGTGGGCTTCCATCAGGCCACGCAGCCGGATCAAGCCCTGCCTGATCCGCGTCTTGATGGTCCCGAGCGCAACGCCGAGCTGCTCGGCGACCTCGACGTGCGTCAGCCCGTCGAAGTACACGAGCTCGAGCGCCTGTCGTTGGACGTCGCTCAGCTCGGACAACGCCTCACGTGCTCGATCCCGGTCGAGGGAGTCGAGCACCGTGTCCGATGGGCTGTCGGGCGCGCTCGCCGAAGCCGCCGCGTCGCCGAGCTGGCGGTCGCGCAGTGACTGCTCTGAGCGCACGCGATCAACCGCACGTCGATGGGCGATCGTCACGGCCCAACTGCGCACACGGCCTCGTGCCGAGTCGAAGCGCGCAGCCTTGCGCCAGAGCTCGACGAAGACCTCCTGCGTGACCTCCTCGGAGTGGGTCGGATCGCGGACAACCCTCCGCACGATGCCGTAGACCATGGGCGCCAGCTGGTCGTAGAGCTCGGCGAACGCCGACTGGTCGCCACCGGCGACCCGAGCCATCAATACACCGGCGTCCGCGCTCACGTCACTCCCACCACCCCGTCGAACATGTGGGTCCTGTTCGGAACCGGTGCGGGAGGCGGATCAGCCGTCCGCAACATCGCCCGTCTCAGACGGAGTCAGAGCACGGCGAGGGCCGGGAGGGCTTCGATGACCTCGCCGGCCAGCTGCTCGTCGCCGCGCACCTCGTGGCGCAGCTCGCGAGGGTCGATCCGGGCGCTGATGCTCCGGCAGATCGCGGCGGCCTCGGCGACGATCTCGGCATCGACCGCGCCGTCGCCGGCCGGACGGACCGCACCGACGGCGCCGAGGTCGACGTCCCAGGCGGCGCCGCCGAGGTCGGAGAACCGGAAACGGACGAGCCGGCCCGGATGGTGGGCACCACGGGTGGCGAGCATGCTCGGAACGAACCCACATGCCGTGTGGGCCATCGTGAGGAGCGACGCCGGCGGCGGATCGACCATCTCAGCTCCGATCGCACGGCGGATGTCGTCCGCGTGCGTCCACGTCTCGAACGCTCGCACCAGCACCGCGACGCGGGTCGCGGCACGCCCGCCCCACCACGCGATCGGCTCGTTGAGTCGAGCTTCGCCGCGCCGCGTGAGCTCCTTGTCTGTGCACTCCGCGGCGGCTTCCAGCTCCGCGACCGCATGCGCCGGCGGGCGGCCGGCGTGCCGGGCACGGGCCTGCGCGGTGCGGCCTTCGTTGTCCGTGTCGGTCTCGGCGACGCCAGGCACCGCCACGCCCAACTGGTCGGCGAGCAGCGACTCGTTGGCGACGAGATGGACGACGACGTCGTGAACGGTCCAGCCTGCGAACTCTCGCGGGTCGACCGGTCGGGACCAGTCGTCGATGGTCAGGTCGCGCAGGAGCAGGATCGCCCGCGCCAACTCCGTGCGGTGGACGTCGATCGGCGACGAGCCGGCGACCGCTTCCACCGGCCTACGGCGGCGGCGCGCCTCGGCGAGCACCCGGGACCGCAACGCGGGGCGAGGCGCGACGTCTTCGACGACGGCGGCTGCGAACTCGCCTGCGGCGGACCGCAAGTCCTGCTCCCGGCGGACGGCGTCGGGACTGGCATGGAGGCGGGCGGCGATGTCGTCGGCGTGCGCCGCCTCGTGCGCGTCGATCGCGTACGCCGCCAGGTCGTCGGGGGAGACAGGGGTCATCGGGGATTGGTCGTTCATGTTCATCGCTCGCTCTGCACGCTGATCTCGGATCCGAGGACCTCGGCGATGTGCGCCAGCGCGAGGCGCAGCCGGGATTTCGCCGTGCCCTCGGGGATGTCCAACATTTCGGCAACCTGGCGGTACGTGTACCCGCGGAAGTAGGCGAGGTCCAGCGCTCGCCGCTGCGCTTCGGGCAGCACCTCGAGGGCCGTGCGGACTCTGCCGGAGGTGTCCGACCTGAGGACTGCCTCGGCGACGTCGGGCTCGGCACCGGCGTCTCGTGCAACCCGCGCCTCGCGGCGCCGGTGCGCCTCCTCCCGACGCACCGCGTCGACCGCTCGGCGGTGGGTGAGCGTCCCCAGGAAGCCGCGGAGGGTGCCGCGGCCCGAGTCGATCCGCTCCGGATGCTCCCAGAGGGACACGAAAACCTCCTGCGTGACGTCCTCGGCGGCCTGCGGGTCGACCAGTGTTCGTACGGCGAGTCCGTAGACGAAGCCTGCGTAGCGCTCGTAGAGGTCGACGAGCGCTGTCTCATCACCCCCCGACAGGCGCTCGACCAGAACCGATTCCGCCCACCTCGCCTGCGGCCGTTCGTCCATGAGGCAAGTCCTCTCCACGGCCACCGTTCGAAACCGAGGGCCGGAGCGGATCACAAGATACGTGTGGTCCGTCCCGAACCGTATGTTGCATGTCGTGGTGAACTGGATCGATCACCTCGTCCTCGCTGCGCCGTCGCTCGACGTCGGGTGTGCCGCAGTGGCAGAGATGACCGGCGTGACGCCGGTGTTCGGCGGGGCGCATCCCGGCGCGGGCACTCACAACGCGCTGGTGTCGCTCAGCCCGCCGACGTACCTCGAGGTGATCGCCCGCGACCCGGCGCAGGCCGACGCCCCGCCCAGCAAGCTCGCCCCCGACGATCTCGGCGACGAGCCGCGGCTGGTGACGTTCGCTGTCGGGTGCGACGACATCGACGCCGCCGTCGCGGCCCTGCGTGCTGCCGGCCTTCCGGGAGTCGGCGATCCGTACCGGATGACGCGGCAGCGGCCCGACGGATCGACGTTGTCATGGCGCTTGGCGTTCGTCGTCGACGGGCCGGTCGGCGCGACACCGTTCTTGCTCTCGTGGGACAGCGGCGGCAGCCCGGCGTACGACGCCCCGGCAGCCGGGCAACTCGTGGCGCTGCGCGCCGGCGAGCCCGACCCGGCGACGGCGCGTCTCGTGGTGGAGGTCCTCGGCCTGGACGTGGCGATCGAATCGTCGCCGTCTCCGTACCTCGAGGCGACGATCACCACCCCGAGCGGCGGCCAGCTCATCCTGACCTGACTCGGCGGGTCATCCGCCCGCCGGTTCTGCGACGATGGAGAGGTGGGAACGACTTCACGGCTCGTTGCCCTCTGCTTCGATGCGAACGACCCGCTCGGTCTCGCGCGGTTCTGGGCCGAGGCGCTGCGCTGGGAGATCAGTGAGGAGGCATCTGATGACATCGGTCTCGTGCCGACGGACGGCACCAGATTCCGCATCCGCTTCGTGCCGGTCTCGGACGAGAAGCACGGCAAGAACAGCATCCACCTCGATCTGACGAGCACGACCATCGATGACCAGCAGGAAACTGTCCGGAGGCTGATCGAGCTCGGCGCCCGCCACATCGACGTCGGTCAGGGTCCGGACGACGAACATGTCGTGCTCGCTGACCCCGAGGGCAACGAGTTCTGCATCATCGAGCCGGGCAACACGTTCCTCGCTGGCTGCGGACGCCTGGGATCGATCACATGCGACGGTTCGCGCGACGTGGGGTACTTCTGGGCCAGAGCGCTCGGTTGGCCGTTGGTCTGGGACCAGGACGAGGAGACGGCGATCCGAGCGCCGGACGGGACCGGGCCGTTCATCACCTGGGGTCCGCCGGTTCCCGCGAAGACGACGAAGAACAGGCTTCATCTCGAGATCGCTCCGCCCGAAGGCGATGATCAGCAAACAGAGGTCGACCGTCTGATCTCGCTTGGGGCAACCCGCACCGACATCGGCCAGGGCGATGTCGACTGGGTGGTCATGGCCGATCCCGATGGCAACGAGTTCTGTGTTCTGAGCCCCAGATAGCGCGTGCCGAGCTCACCCGACCGATGAGTCCGTCGGCGTCCACCGGTCTTGTTCGATGTCATCGATCAGAACCCGAAGGAGGATGAAGCCAATGGAGCTTCCGCCGATCGTGTCGCCGCAGGAGTGGGAGGCATCCCGTCAGGAGCTCCTGGTGGAAGAGAAGCAGCTCACCCGGGCCCGAGACGCCATGGCGGCAAAGCGCCGGCGGATGCCATGGATGGCGGTCGAGAAGGACTACCGCTTCGAGAGCGCGACGGGACCGGTCAGCCTCGTCGACCTGTTCGAGGGCCGTCGCCAGCTGATCGTCTACCGCGCTTTCTACGCGCCGGACGTCACGACGTATCCGGCGAGTGGCGGGGCCTACCCGGAGCGGGCCTGCGCCGGGTGCTCCTTCCTCGCCGACCAGGTTGCGCACCCTGCCCACCTGAACGCGCGGGACACAACGCTCGCGTTCGTCTCGCGTGCCCCACAGGCCGAGATCGCGGGACTGAAGGAGCGCATGGGCTGGCAGACGATCCCCTGGTACACGCTCACCGACGACTTCGACGCCGACTTCGGAGTCGACCAGTGGCACGGGACGAACGCGTTCATCCACGAGGGCGATCGGATCTTTCGCACCTACTTCGTCGACTCCCGCGGCGACGAGCACATGGGCAGCACCTGGAGCTACCTCGACATCACCGCTCTTGGACGCCAGGAGGAGTGGGAGGACTCGCCGGACGGCTACCCGCAGACGCCTCCCTACCAGTGGTGGAACTACCACGACGCATACGGCAAGGGCGGGTGATCGCAGGGGGGCAGACTGGCGTGTGCCCGTGGAGTCCTCGACGATCCGCACGCCCCGCCTGACGCTCACCCCGCTCGATCCTGATGACGCCGACGCGATGGTCGACGTTCTGGGCGACGAGCGCATGCACGAGTTCACCGGCGGCCACCCGCTCGCGCTCGAGGAGCTCCGCTCTCGGTATCGACGTCTGGCGGCCGGCCGCTCGGCAGACCGGACCGAGCTGTGGTTGAACTGGATCGTCCGAACGTTGGATGACGGACGACCGGTCGGAGCGATGCAGGCCACGGTGTCCGCCGACGGTGCCTTGGCCGACGTTGCGTGGGAGATCGGAGTGCCGTGGCAAGGTCGGGGTTTCGCCTCTGAAGCCGCGGCAGCGGTGGTCGCCTGGCTCGTCGAGCACGACGTGTCGCAGGTCCGTGCCTTGATCCATCCGGATCACGACGCGTCCGCCGGGGTGGCTGCGCGAGCCGGGCTCGAGCCGACCTCGGATCGGGTGGACGGCGAAGTGGTGTGGCGCTGGTCGGCGGCTGACGGCCTCACCGATCGAGCACAGCCCTAAGGCGATCCACGAAGGAGGACGGGTCCTCGGCGAAGGCGATGTGCCCACCCGGGAACATGACTGGGTCGACGTCCAGTGCCGACGCCAGCGCACGCGCGGCGCGATCGCAGAGCTCGCCACTGGAATCCTCGCCGATGCCGATCGAGAGCCGGTCGGACCACCGGCGCACGGCGTCCAGGTCGGGGGTCCAGAAGGTCGTCGGCACCTCCATGTGGGCGAACGCGAAGCGTTCGTCGTCTGCGTGGTGACCCTGGGGTGGCGCTCCGAACACCATGTCGAACACTTCGTCGGGCATGAAGATGTTCGCCAACTCGAGGAACTCATGCCACGCCGCGACTCGGTCCCCCGACAGGTAGGTCGCCACCATCTCATCGGTGCGTCGTCGCAGCTCGTCTCGATCGGGCAGGAGCACGGCGAGCGGCGGTTCGTGGGCGATCACGGTGGTGACGAGATCAGGCCGCCGCTGGAGCAGGGCGAGTGCGCTGACGGCACCGCCGCTCGAGCCGAAGACGACCGCCGGGCCGGCGTCGACGTGCTCGATCAGCCGGGCGAGGTCGTCGGCGCGTTCGTCGGGTGAGACGTCTCGGTCAGGGTCCTCGACGGCGCTGCGGTTGATGCCGCGGGGATCACTGGTGACGACCGTGTGGTCGAGAGCGAGCAGCTCGGCGGCCGGCGCGAAGGAGTCGGCATCCATCGGTGCGGCGTGCAGGATCAGCAGCGGGCCACCGCCACGCCGCTCGAAGTACAGCTCGGCGCCGGGAACCGGGAGCATGGACGCCGTCACGGTGGCGGCAAGTTCGTTGGTCATGATCTTCGCTCCTCGAGCTAGACGGTACCGTCCAAGATAATCACAGAATGGACGCTTGTGTCTAGAGTGTTGCCCGTGCCGCAGATCACGCCGCGAGGAGATGACCCGGCGTCGGGGACGAGGCCCATCTGCGTCCAAGCACCGCAAGATCCTGGACGCCGCCTTCGACTCGTTCCTGGCCAATGGCTATGCCGCAACGTCCATGGAGCACATTGCCGAGCTGGCCGGAGTGTCGAAGCAGACCGTGTATGCCCACTTCAGCGACAAGCAGCGGCTGTTCGACGAGCTGATCCGGGCCGACATCGCCGACAGCGCCGGCGCCCGTCATCCGCTCGTCGAGACGATGGCGGACAGCGAGCACCCCGAACGTGACCTCCGCACGTACGCCCGCGCCCACCTCGCTGACGTCATGCAGGTGCCCCTGCTCCGGCTGCGTCGGCTGCTGCTGGGGGAGGCCGAACGCTTCCCGGCGCTGGCGATGGCGTGGTACGACAACGGGCCGGCGGTCTCGTGCGCGCTGTTCGCAGGGTGGTTCGAGGTGTGGCACCGCCGGGATGTGATCCCCGCACCCGACGCCGCGCTCGCCGCCGAGCACTTCAACTGGCTGGTTCTGTCGATCCCGTTGAACCGGGCGATGGCGATGCTGCTGGACGAGCCGCCGTTCACCGAGGCGGAGCTCGATCTTTACGCCGACGCCGGCGTCGACGTGTTCCTCGCCGGGTACCAATCGACGCCGTCAGGTCGTGCTTCTTCAAGGTCCGAGAATTGGCTGACATTCCACCAACTCGCTGACTTGAACGGCGACCTGTACAGGCCAGCTATT
>CAVZFS010000012.1:0-49414 GCA_963774635.1 uncultured Acidimicrobiia bacterium | reverse complement strand
GGCGATGGTCGGCCACGCGTGGCCGATCTTCGCCCATTTCCGCGGTGGGCGTGCCGTGGCCACGTTCGGCGGTGTCGCCGCGGTCGCCTCACCCCGTGCGCTCGGCGTGGCGCTGGGCGCTGGCGGCGCGACCTACGCCGCGACTCGATCGATCGAGCGCGCCATCCAGCTCGCGTACATCGCCTTCCCACTCGGCCAACTCGTCCTCGACGGCGCTCGCCGAACGGCCGCCACCGGCGCGTTGATGAGCTTCGTGGGGCTGCGCTTCGCTATGAGCTGAGCTCCATGAGGCCGCCCAGCGTCGGGGCGAACCCGCAGGCGTCGACGTAGAAGGTGCGCAGCTCCTCGTCGAAGCTCACGTGGAGGAAGTCGCACCCGGCGCGGCGGGCGCCATCGTGGGCGGCATGGACGAGACCGACGCCGACACCACGGTGGCGGGCATCGGCGGACACCATGACGTCTTCGAGATACGCGTGCACGAGGCCATCCCACAGGACGTTGACGAAGCCGACGAAGCGCGACCCGTCGCGGGCGACCACCCAGCCGAGGCTGTACCGGTCGCACAGCTCGACCCAGTTCCACTCGGACTCGTCGTACAGCCGGGTCTCGAACGCTTCCGCATGCACGGCGTGGATCTCGTCGTTCGAGAAGGCGCCGCGCCATGCGTACGTGATGTGGTTGCCATCAGACACGTGCACTTCTTAGCGACCCCGTCCGAAGTGTGAGTCACGTACCGAGATCCGCAGTACCGAGATCCGCACGCTGCGCTCACAGTTCGCAACTGGCAGAGTGTGAGTTGCAGACAACAGGCCGAGGCAGAGCTGGAGGTGAGCATGTTCGTGCAGGTGATCGAGGGCCGAGTCGCTGACCGGGAGGCGCTTCATCGGCAGATGGATCGGTGGCACGCCGAGCTGCGGCCAGGCGCGACCGGATTCCTCGGCAGCACCGCTGGCGTGGCCGACGACGGCAGGGCGCTCTGCTTTGCCCGTTTCGAGTCGGCGGCGGCGGCGCAGGCCAACAGCTCGCGCGTCGAGCAGGGACAGTGGTGGAGTGAGACGGAGGCGTCGTTCGACGGGGACGTCACGTTCATCGATTCCGAGGAAGTCGATGAGTTCAGGGGAGGCGGATCCGATGACGCCGGGTTCGTGCAGGTCATGAAGGGCCATGGTGTGAGCCGCGATCGCACCCGGGGAATGGACGAACGGTTCGAGCAGCCCGGTACCGGCTTCCCGTCACCATCTGCTCGGCGGGCTGAGGGTCTGGACCGGACCTGACCGTTACGTCGAGGTCGCCTACTTCACGAGTGAGGCCGATCCGCGAGCCGGCGAGCAGCAGGAGCCGCCGGCCGAGCTCACCGATGCCATGAAGGAGTTCGAGGAGCTGAGCCGCAACATCGAGTACATCGATCTCAAGGAGCCCTGGCTGTACTGACCGGGACCCGCTAGGCCGGCGGTGCTGAATCGGGATCGGGATACAGCGAACGCTCGGCCATGGTGATGAGCATTCGTGCCACGTCGTCGGTCGTCATGCCACGTCCGCTGTAGAGGGCGTCGAAGCTGTCGAAGCTGGCGAGCACCCAGAGGATGTTCGCCGCATCCTCGATCGTGACGTGGGCACGTAGGAGATCCTGTTCTGCGAGTCGCCGCGCGAGGTGCAGCATCCCGCCCCAGCGCCGCGCCTCGAGGCGGCTCATCGCGCCGCCGACCGATTCCGGATCGAGCGACGACATCGAGAAGAGCGCATTCGCCGCGTCGCGGAGCGCGGCGAAGATCTCCACTCCCGCGCGGAGGCCCCCACGAAGGTGCTCTCGAGCATCGGGGTGGGCGACCGCCTCGGTCAGCCGGGCCAACCCGGCACGGTCCCAGAGGTCTGTGGCGAGCGCGTCGAACAATCCGGCCCGCGAGCCGAAGATCAGGTAGACCGTCGAGCGCGCCACCCCGGCGCGCGTGGCGATCTCTTCGATGCTGATCGGCTGCGTCGGCGCATCCCGCAGCCGACGCTCGAGGGCGTCGAGGACGCGCCGCCGCGTCTCCTCGGCGGACTCCGCCCGCAACCGCTGCTGGTACTTCCGCGTTGCCATCCGCACCCGAGCCTACATTTCACTTGACAATGTGTCCAGCCGAAGACATTCTGTCGTTTGAAAGACAGCATGTCCGATGGAGTTGCGATGATGACGGTGAAGATCCCCCTCGAAGTTGACGTACTCGTGGTCGGCGCCGGTCCTGCCGGCCTCGCCGCGGCGATCACACTCGGGCGCTACGGCGTCGACACCCTGCTCGTCGAGCAGCGCGTGGAGCCCTCCTTCCTCCCGCGGGCGACTGGCCTGAGCACGCGCACGATGGAGCTCGTGCGCACCTGGGGCCTCGAGCACGAGGTCCTCGCCGGCGGCGTCGAGGCCGACGTGTTGCTGTGGGAGTGCGAGACGTTGTCGCAAGTCGCCGCGGGCCGCCCTCACGAGGTTGGCTATCCAACCCGTCAGCAGGCGGCCGTCGTCAGTCCCTGCGCACCCGGCGTCGTACCGCAGGACTGGTTGGAGCGCGTCCTTCGCCGCCACATCGACTCACTTCGGACCGTGCGACTCGAGCTCGGCACCCGCGTCGTCGCCGTCGACGAGGCAGTCGGAGCGGTGCAGGTCACGCTGCACGACCCGCACGGTCACCGGCAGACCATCCGAGCCAGGTACCTCGTCGCCGCAGACGGCGCCCACAGCCCGATCCGCCGCATGCTCGGTGTGGAGATGCGGGAGTGGGACGGTGCGTACGGCGGAACCCAGGTCCTGTTCCGCGCCCCGTTGGCGCGACTGCTCGGCGGTGTCCGATACGCGTTGTACGCCGTCACGACGGCGGCTGCGCCAGGCCTGTTCCTGCCGGCTGGTCGCGGTGACCGGTGGATCTACGGACCGGCCGATGTCGACCACCCGCCGGACCTCGATGCGACCCACCTGACGGAGCAGATCCGCATCGGTGCCGGTTTCGCCGAGTTGCAACCGCGGATCGAGCGCATCGGGCCGTTCCACTCGCCGGGCCAGTTGGCGGTCCGGTTCCGCGCCGGGCGCACCTTCCTCGTCGGTGACGCCGCCCACCGTGTGACACCACGTGGCGGGACCGGGCTGAACACTGCCCTGCAGAGCGGTTACGACCTGGGCTGGAAGCTCTCGTGGGCGCTGCGCGGCTGGGCGCCGCCCGAGCTGCTCGACACATACGAGGTCGAACGCCGAGTCGTCGCAGAGCACAACATCGTCCGCTCGACTGATCCGCAGGGGAGTCGCCGCCCCGTGCTGGATGAGCTCAGCGTGGACCTCGGCGGCCGCTTGCGGCATGCCTGGCTCCCGGCGGAGTCCGGCCGGGTCTCCACCCTCGATCTGCTCGGGCCTGGATGGACGCTGTTCACCGGACCGTCCGGCGACGGCTGGACTTCCGCCGCGCCATCGACTGCAGCGCCCGTGACCATCCGTGCCCTTGATGCGATGACGGCCCGCACCATCGGTGTGCACGGCGACGGTGCTCTGCTCGCCCGACCCGACGGCGTGCCCAGCGCCCTCTGGACCAGCGCAGCTGGTGCCGCCGACCTCCGCGGCACCGTAGCTTCTGCCTGGTGGACATCGTCCGCGACGAGCTGCGCGAGGACCCGACCGTCGACATCACCACGACCGGTCGCCGCTCTGGTCAACCGCGCAGGATCGAGATCTGGATGCTCGACATCGACGGACGGTTCTTCATCACCGGAACCCCCGGACGGAGGGACTGGCTGGCCAACCTGATGACCGAGCCCCGCTTGACCGTGCACCTCAAGCAGCTCGCTCACGTCGATCTCAGCGCACACGCGCACACCGTCGAGGACGAGCCGACCCGTCGACGAGTCCTCGAGCACCTCACCGCGCGCTGGTACCGGTCGCAAACGCCCGTCGACGAGCTCGTGGCATCCGCACCGATGGTCGAAGTGACGTTCGAGCCGCCCGCCTGAGACACTCAGGCCAGAGACGTCACGCCGAGCGGTCAACGCGGTCCGTCGACGATCGGTGCCGGATACTCGAGGGCGCGGCGGATCGAGTCGTCCAGGTCCCACGGCCTGTGGACCGCAGCACCCGGGATCGGTCGCAGCTCCGGCACGTACCGTCGGACGTAGTCACCGTCGGGATCGAATCGTTCGGCCTGGCGCAGCGGGTTGAGTCGGCGGTACGGGCGCGTGTCGTTACCGGTGCCGGCAACCCACTGCCAGTTGCCGGAGTTGTTGGCGACGTCACCGTCGACGAGCCAGTGCATGAAGTGCGCCGCGCCGTGGCGCCAGTCCAGACCGAGGTTCTTGACGAGGAACGACGCCGTGATGAGTCGGGCGCGGTTGTGCATCCAGCCTTCCTGCTGGAGCTGGCGCATCCCGGCGTCGACGATGGGATACCCGGTGCATCCGGCCTGCCACGCGGCGAGATCGGACTCGCTCCGTCGCCATCGCTGGCCGCTCGGCCGGTAATCCTCCGAGCCCAGTCGAGGGAAGGCGGCGAGCACCTGGTGGTAGAAGTCGCGCCAGCAGACCTGGCGCACGAACGCTTCAGCGCCCTCCCGGCCCTCGAGCCGTTCGACGAGCTCCAGCGGGGAGATGCAGCCGAAGTGCAGGGCGGCGCTGATGCGCGACGTGGCGTCGGCCACCAGGTCGTCGTGCAGGTCGCCGTAGCGGTGCAGCCACGAGGCCGTCCAGCTACGCAGGTGCTTCCGGGCATCCGACTCACCGCCGGAGGGCCGGTCGGGCGAGGGCTGCTGATCGGTGAGCTCACGAAGTTCCGGGACCGCATCGGATGCCAGTCCCTCCGGCACCCGGACGCGTCGCGGTGCCGCGTGCACTCCACGACGCGGCGCTTGCTGCCACGCCCTCCAGTACGGCGTGAAGACGCGGTAGTGATCGCTCCCGGCCGGCCGCAGGAGCTCTGACGGGACGGCGGTGACGCCCGGACACCGGTGCAGCGCGAGTCGCTGCGTCTCGCACGCCACGGCCAGCCGCTCCTCGCGCCTTCGGCCGTACGGCGTCACGTCGCCGGACACGAAGACCGCGCTCGCGCCGTTCTGGTCAGCGATGCGCATGGTCTCAACGACCGGATCACCGCGAGCGATGACCAGTGCGCCGCCCCGGTCATGCAGCTTCGACCCGAGGTCACGGAGGCCGTCGAGGAGGTACGCCGTGCGGTTCGCAGATTGTGCGGTGAGCGTGCCGTCGAGCACGAAGAGTGGGACGACGCAGTCGGCCGTGTCGAGCGCGCCAGACAGCGCAGGGTGGTCGTGAACGCGAAGGTCGCGCGTGAACAGGACCACCGCGCAGTCCATCTCAGCGATCCCGTCCCACCGCCGCCGCGGCGAGCTCGCACAGCGCGCTCCTGGCCGGCTCCGGAACGTTGCGCAGGGCGGTGATCGCAGCGTCGTGGCCGGCACGGATCAGTCCCTCGACGGACGCGAGCGCGCCATTGGTGA
Organism: uncultured Acidimicrobiia bacterium; assembly: GCA_963774635.1. Lineage (GTDB taxonomy): Bacteria > Actinomycetota > Acidimicrobiia > Acidimicrobiales > Ilumatobacteraceae > JALZMG01. The sequence continues at coordinate 43,958 of CAVZFS010000012.1, read as the reverse complement.
TGACGATCTTGCGGCAGTTCGCGACCGTGTCGTCGTCGACGTCGCGATCGCCCAGGGCGCGGTCCAACGCAGCGCGCTCGTGTGGCGTCGAGAGTGCGAGGGCTCGGGAGATCAAGAGCGTTCGCTTGCCGGCGCGGATGTCGTCGAGGCAGCCCTTGCCGGTCCGCGCCGGGTCGCCGAACAGCCCGAGGATGTCGTCGCGCATCTGGAATGCGACGCCGATGGCGTCGCCGTACGCGACCAGTGCGTGCTGGAGATCCGGTCCGACGTCGTCGGCGATGGCCAGCCCGAGCTGCAGGGGGCGGGTCACGGTGTACCGACCGGACTTGAGCAGTGCGATCCGGCAGGCGGTCTCCGGATCGGCTGGTGGGCCCCCGTCCAGGCAGAGGTCCAGGTACTGGCCGGCCATCACCTCGAGGCGCAGCGTGGTGAAGACCTCCCGAAGCCGGGCAGCTGCGGCCGCTCCGACGGGCGCGGTGTCGAGCAGGCGATCCGCCCAGACGAAGGCCAGATCGCCGGCCAGGATTGCTGCGCTCGTGCCGAACCACGCCGGGTCGCACGCGCCGCGTTCCATCGCCTGATGCGTGAACGTGTGCGTGGCGGCAGCTCTCCCACGTCGCGTGTCGGCGCGGTCCATGACGTCGTCGTGCAGGAGGGCGAAGGTGTGCAGCATCTCGACGGCTGCCCCGGCGTGAATGGCGGCCTGTTCATCGCCGCCGCCAGCGGCCCGATGACCCCAGTAGACGAAGGCCGGGCGCAATCGCTTCCCGCCGGCGGCGACGAGCTCCAGGACCTCCGCGGACAGTGCGTCGAGACGGCGGTCGAGCGCGCCCAGCGCGTTCGCCTGCTCCTCGACGAAGCACCGCAGCACGTCGTCCACGCGCTCGTTCATCGAGGCCGCACGGTCCAGCACGCTGATCATCTCGCCCCAATACGCTCCGGGCAGTGGCCACTTTGCAGGAGGACCTGACGATCAGTGCCGTTGCCGCCGAGACGGGGATGAGCCCGGAGGTGCTGCGGACGTGGGAGCAGCGGTACGGGTTCCCGGTCCCGGCGCGCCGAGCGAGCGGCCACCGCCGGTACAGCGCCCGGCACGTCGCCCAGATTCGACAGGTACAGCGCGACCGGGGCGCAGGCATGTCCTTGGAAGCCGCGATCGCACGGACCCAGTCGGCTGCCGATCAACTCGAAACCTCCATCTTCGCCGGCCTCCGTCGCCGGTGGCCCGAACAGTCGGTCCAGGTGCTCTCGAAGCGGGCCATGGATGCCATGAGCCGGGCGATCGAGGACGAGTGCCTGGCGCAAGCCGGACGGCCAGTGCTGATCGGGTCGTTCCAGCGCGAGCGCTTCTACCGGCAGAGCGAACGACGGTGGCGCGAACTCGCTCGTACGGCTTCGTGGGCCGTCGTGTTCGCCGACTTCCCGACGACCCGGTCGCCCCGCGGCGCAGCCACCGAAGTGGCGATCCCCGGCGACGATCCCTTGCTGCGTGAGTGGGCTGTCATCGCCGCCAGTCCGACCGCGTCGGCGTGTGTCGTCGCCGTCGAGCTCGCTCGTGATGAGCGTGACGGACGCGGCCGCAGGTTCGAGGCGCTCTGGAGCGTGGATCCGTCGGTGGTCGGGGACGCCGTTCGCATCGCCGCTGGCTTCGCCATGGGGGTTCCAGGCGCCGACGCAATCGCGGAGTCGCTGCCCGCCACGGCGGACGTGCCCACGGTGCTGCGTCACGCCGGCGCGCTCGTCAATCGCACGATCGCTTACCTCGACCGCTGACCTCCATCGCACCATCTTTACCGCCGTGTCGCGCTTTCCTAAACAGGCTGTAGAGATTTTGTCGAAGTTCTCAGGTCGAACGTCTCAGGTCGATTCATCGTGCGTCCGCGCCACCGCGACCGGCGTGCGAGCAGGCCGCTGGCGAGGGTGACGACGGCCGGACCGTCGGCAAGCGGTGACAGCCAGTAGGCGACACCACGTGGTCGATAGGCGTGACGAGTGCCGATCAGCGTCCCGAGACGTGCGGCGAGCAGCACCGCGTCGAGGCGATCCGCGCGCCCGACGACGACCCGCAGGAGCGGCATGGCCTGGGTGACCACCACGGCGGCGAGATCGCTGGTGCGCCGCCACCACGGATCGACACCGGGCAGGGACAGGGATCGCCCCCAGCCGCGCCACGCCTCCCGAGCCGACTCGAACATTCGCACGGACAGCAGTGACGAAGCATCGAGGAATCCGACGGTGAACCCCGCCGTCGCCATCGAGCGGACCAGCGCCACGTCCTCGACCGTGTGGTGCCCGACCGGTCCGAACCCACCGGCGGCGACGAGGGTCTGGCGACGGAACACCATGCACTGGCCGTTCCCGATCAGACGATGGACCGGCCCACCCGATGGCGAGGCCCGCACCAGCAGCGTCGTCAAGAGCGCTGGGTGCAACCAGCGCAGCGGCGCACTCGGACACTCGAAGTGACCGGCCACCGTGGCGAGGTCGAGACCACCCGCCGCACAGCGCGCCACCAGGGCGTTCGGCAGCGCGGGCTCTGGTCGCGTGTCGGCGTCGAACGTGACGATCCAGTCTCCGGTTGCCGCTTCCAGACCCTGCTGCAAGGCCCACGCCTTGCCGACCCATCCGGCGGGCAGCGGGCGGCCGACGATGACGGACGCCCCGGCGCGTGACGCCAGTTCCGCCGTGGCGTCGGTCGACTCGTCATCGACGACGAGCACCTCGGTCACACCTGGAGCTCCGACGACGGCCTCGAGGAGTGGCTCGAGCCTCGACGCCTCGTCGCGGGCAGGAACGAGCACGCTGATCGACCCATCCACACCGCGCCTGGGCAGCTCGATCGACGGGCGCCAGCGGGCGGCGCGAGCCAGACGGGTCAGCGCAGCAGCCGCCACCAGTGCACGGATCAGCGTGCCGACGGGCATCACGACGCAGCTGACGCGACGAGGTCGGCGACGATGCGGCCACTGATCGCGACCAGCGGCAGGCCGCCGCCGGGATGGCTGGACCCACCGACGAGGTACAGCCCGCGGCAGCGTGTCCGATTCGCCGGGCGCATGAACGCCGCCCGCCATCCGTTGGACGACGTTCCATAGATCGCGCCGCCGGGTGCGCCATATCGCGCCGCGAAGTCCGTCGGCGTGAGCACCTCGGACCACGCCAGCCGTGGCCGTAGGTCGACGCCCCGAGCGGCGAGCAGATCGAGGACACGCGCCCGCTCGGCGGCACCGTCGAGCTCGATGCCCGCCGGTGCGTTCACGAGGATGAACCAGTTCTCGTCGCCGGGCGGTGCCTGCGACGGGTCCGTCCGCGCCGAGACACAGGCGTAGATCGTCGGCGCATCGGCCATGCGACCCGCCTCGAGGGAGGCGAACTCGGCGCGATCGTCGGGCGAGAACCACACGTTGTGATGCCCGATCGCGGGCGTCCGGCCACGCGCGCCGGCGGCGATCACCAGGCCGCTCGTCGAACGACCGGCACGGCGGACGGCGCGCTGCGCCCGCTGATCCGGCAGCAACGTGGTGTGGACCTGCTCAGCGTCCGCATTGGCGACGACCACCGGCGCGTCGACCACCGTCCCGTCGGCCAGCTCGACGCCGGCGATGCGACCGGCGGGTGCAGCGATCCTCACGACCTCGGCGCCGAGCCGCACATCGGCGCCGGCTGTCTCGGCCACGTGCTCGAGGGCAGAACGCAAGGCCTCGAGGCCTCCTCGCACGTACCAGCAGCCGTGGCGCGCCTCGACGTGCGCGATGCACGCCAACGTCGCTGGAGCCCGATACGGCGACGACCCCGAGTACGTGGCATAGCGACCGGCCCACTGGACGAGGCGAGAGTCCGTGAAGTGCGCCGCGGCCAGGTGGTGCAGGGTGCGGTGCGGCTGGATCGCTACCAGATCGGCCGGCGACCGCAGGCGACGCGCCAGCTCCCACGGCCCTCCCATCGGCCCCGCCAGGAACGATCGAGCGGCGACCTCCCAGATCCGCTCCGCCCGCTCGTCGAACCGTCGCCACTGCTCCCCCGCGCCCGGCGCAAACCGCTCGAACGCCGCGGCAGACGCATCGGTCCCGTCGGGAACGACGAGCGACGAGCCGTCGGGCCAGCGGTAGTGGAACTGGGGGTCGAGTCGAACCGGTTCGACGTGCTCGGACAGTGTCGTACCCGCCGCCCGGAACAGGTCGTCGAACACGTCCGGCAGCGTCAGCAACGACGGACCGATGTCGATGCTGAACCCATCGCGCTGCACACAGGCCAACTTGCCGCCGGTGACGTCGCGCCGCTCGCACACCACGACGCGCCGGCCGGCGGCGGCGAGCCGGATGGCCGCGGCCAGCCCGCCCACTCCCGCTCCGATCACGACGACGTCGGCCCGATCAGCCACGGCGTGCCAATGCGATGAGGGCCAGCGGCAGCATGCCCGCGGCGCCGACCAGCGCGACGGTTCGGTCGCGGAAGAACAGCGCGAACCCGACCGTCTCCATGACGCCCATCGCGGCGTACTCGCCGACGAGGAAGCGGTCAGGGCGAGATGGCGGCAGGAGCCGCTCCAACACCACCATCATCCCGGCGCTCGTCATCAGCCAACCCGCGTAGTTCGACAGCGGGATCCCGCGATAGCTGCCCGGCCGCTCCCAGCGCCAGTAGCGCTCGGCCGTCATCTGTGGATCGAGGAACAGGTCCCACGCCGTCAGGGCGACGGCGCCCACGGCCGTGCGCAGCGCCGGTGTCGTCCGCCGACCAAGCGCCGCGTGGGCGACCTCTCGTGCCGGGAGGCCCATCGCCCACCAGGCCAGGGGCACCACCGCGGGGACGCCCACCACTGTCGGCCGCAGGAGACCTGTGTACCGATAGCGACCGAACGGGACGCCCGTGGCGGTGCCGGCGCGCTCGACGGCCAGGGCGCAGCCGACGACGACGCTCGCTGCGGCCGCCGCCCGCGACGTGCCCCATCGGCGCGCCGCGAGGGCCTTCGTCGTGGCTGCCAGCCCCCCGACCACGAGGCTGGCCCATCGCTGCCGCCACGTGCCTCCGCGTCGTGCCAACGGCGTGGCGATCATCCCGGTTGCGGCGACGCCAGCCGCCACCGTCGCCACTGCGGACCAGCGCGTCGAACCGCTCAGGCCGGCACCCGTGCGGTGAGGTGGCGAGCGGCGACGGCCAGCTTGCGCGGCATCGAGACGCGTGCCCGGCCGGCGAACACGTCGTAGCCCTGTGCCTCGATGCAATCGAGGATCCGTCCGTACAGGTCGTGCGCTGCTCGGATGCAGCGAGCCGAGCGGTCCGGCAGCAGGGCGATGCCGCCCTCGGCACATCGGTAGAGCTCCCGGCAGCGGGCGATCTCGAAGCGCATCAGGTCGACGAACGACGGCGTGCAGCGGCGGTCGGCGAGGTCGACGCCAAAGCGGCGTAGATCCTCCTGCGGCAGGTACTGACGGCCACGGTCGAGGTCCTCGTCGACATCGCGGAGGAAGTTGGTCAGCTGGAACGCCTCGCCGAGCGCCCGGGCTGGGCCGGTCGCAGTCGAGAGATCGGTCGGCTCGAGGATCGGGAGCATCATCTCGCCGATCACGGCGGCAGAGCCATCCATGTACTCGCGCAGGTCTTCCCATGTCTCGTAACGCTCGACGGTCAGATCCATCTCCATCGAGCGCAGGAAACGGGCGAACCCGTCCGGATCGATGTCGAACGCCCGCACGGTGTGAACGACGGCTTTGAGGACGAGGTCGTCGGAGTGCCCGCGGTCGAGGTCGCTGAAGAACCGGGCGCGCAGCTCGGCGAGTGCGGCGCTCCGGCGCTCGACGCTGACGTCACCGACCTCGTCGACGATGTTGTCGACGATGTCGTCGGCATGCCGACAGAACCCGTACAGCGCGTGGACATGCGGCCGCTTGACGCTCGGCAGCAGCATCGTCGACCAGTAGTAGGTCGTGCCGTAGCGCTTGTTGAGGCGTTTGCACTCGGCGTAGCTCGCTTCCAGGGTGATCACGATGCACGCCCAGCGTCGAGGCGGCGCACCCGCGCCGCAGCCAACTTGCCCGAGACGAGGACCATCGGGACCCCGACACCGGGCACGGTCGACGAACCCACGAAGACGAGGCCGGGAACACGAGGATCCACGTTGCGCGGCCGGAACGGGCCGGTCTGGCGGAACGTGTGGGCGAGGGCGAACGGCGTGCCGCGCTCCATACCCATCGCTTCCCAGTCGAGCGGGTCGTAGACCTCCTCGGTCACGACGTCGGTCGGGTAGCCAGCCGCGGCGACGCGGCTCCGCAGGCGGTCAGCGGCCTCGTCGCGTCGCGTCGTCCAGTCCACCCGCCCGTCGAGGTTGGGAACGGGTTCGAGCGCGTAGATCGTCGAGCAGCCTGGAGGCGCCAGGGAAGCGTCGTCGAGCGAGTGCAGCGTCACGAGGATCGACGGGTCGCTCATCAGCTCGCCATCGCGGATCAGCGCACGGAACGACTCATCCCACTGGCTGGCCGAAGTGGATGTTGTGGTGGGCCGCGGGACGAGGGGGCAGGCCACGCACGCCGGCGACCCACAACAGGCACGACGGCGAGTAGCGCCCTCGGCGAGCGACCCGCGGTGCATCGACGTCATCGAGCAGCGTGCGGTAGGCGACGGGTAGATCGGCGTTGCACACGATGGCGTCGGCCCGGATGCGCTCGCCGCCCGACAGCTCCACACCGTTCACCGCCCCGCCGCCGGCGCGCAGGATGCGCCTGACGTCGGCATCGAAGCGCAGCTCCACGCCGGCCGCGTGCAGCGCGTCGGCGAGGCCGGCAGCCATGGCGTGCATCCCACCGTCCGGGACGAACACCCCCTCGATCGTGTCCATGTAGGTGATGACGGCATAGAGCGCCAGCGCCTCGTACGGCGCGACGCCGGCATACAAGGACTGGAACGTGAAGACGCGCTGCAGCCGCTCGTCGTCGAAGAACGACGCGACCTTGCGACGGAGCCGCCCGAACCCACCGAGCGAGACGAGGCGCGCTCCCGCCCGCCAGCGCCGCGCCAGATCGAGCACCGAGTCGTAGTCGGCGTCGATGAAGTTGGGCATCTCGACTCGATAGAGCTGCGTCAGCCAGTCAGCGAACCGTTCGAACGCCTCCGCCGCACGGGCTCCGGCGAATCGGCCGATCTCCTCGCCCATGGCCGCTCGCCCGTGTCGCACGTCGAGCACGGAACCATCGGCGAACGTCGCTCGATACATCGGGTCGACCGGCTTGCAGCGCACGTAGGACGCCATGTCGCGCCCTGCCGCGGCGAACACGTCCTGCAGCAGGCCCGGCATGGTCAGCACCGTCGGGCCGTTGTCCAGGCGAAAGCCCTCCCGCTCGACGAGCCCTGCCCGCCCGCCAGGCCGGCTGCCGCGCTCGAGCACCGTGACGTCATGGCCATCGCCGACGAGATGAGCGGCCGCTGACAAACCCCCGAGACCGGCGCCGATGACCGCGACCCGCACGGGTCAGACGGCGCGGCCGACGACGAACGCGGCCAGGTCGGTGAGCTCGCGCCGGGCATCGCTGGACAGGTCGGTCGCACCGAGCGCGGCGACGGCGTCGGCCGCCAGGTCGGTGATCCGCGACTCGACGGCCGCCAGCGCGCCCGTGTCGATGAGCACCTCCTGGATGGAGGCGATGTCCTCCTCGTCGAGGTCCGGGCTGCCGACTCGCTCCAAGATCTCGCGTTGCTCGGGCCGGGCGCCCGCCACGGCGCGAGCGAGCAGCGGGGTTGGCTTGCCTTCTCGCAGGTCGTCACCCACCGGCTTGCCGCTCATCGATGCATCTCCGAAGGCGCCGATGACGTCATCGCGGAGCTGGAACGCGTCACCCAGCGGCAGGCCGTAGCGGCTGAGGTCGGCGAGTAGCGCGGCCCCTTGCGGCGGGGCGGCCAAGAGCGCACCGACGTGCAGCGGCCGCTCGATCGTGTACTTGCCGCTCTTGTAGCGGGCGATGCGCTCCGCCTTGTCGAGCCTCCGGTCGCGCTGCACGGAGCCGAGGATGTCCAGGAACTGCCCGACGTTGAGCTCGATTCGCAACTCGTTCCACAGCCGCCACACCTCAGGTGGGGCACCGACCATCAGCTCGTCGGAGAGGACCAATGCCAGGTCGCCGACGAGGATGGCGACGCCTTCGCCGAACCGCCGTGACTCTCCCGCCCAGCCGCTGGAGCAGTGCTCGAGGGCGTACATCGCATGTGTCGTGGCGGCACCTCGCCGACTCGCCGAGTCGTCCATCACGTCGTCGTGGAACAGGGCGAACGCGTGCATCAGCTCGAACGCCGCTCCGGCGTCGATGACGCGGGGATCGGACGGATCTCCGCCGGCCCCGACGAAGCCCCAGTAGCAGAACGCCGGGCGAAGGCGCTTGCCACCTGACCGGACCATGCGGCGGATCTCGTCGAACGCCCCGACCAGGTCGGCGTCGATGGATGCCCACTTGGCACGCTGTTCGTCGAGCAGTGCGTCGAGCCGCGCGTCGGTGTCTCGGGCGATGGCGCCCAAGCTCGCCGGGGCGGTCACCTGCACAGGGTCAGGCTACGGGTCACCGCTTTCCTCGTCGCCTTCGGCACAGCCGGCGCTCCAGCGCCTTTCTGGCCCGCATCATTCCGCGTCGAGGTCGGCGATCACCTCGTCGATGCGGAGCCGCGCCGCACTGATGCGCTGACGGCACACGGCGATCAGCTCGGTCGCTCGAGCGACACGGTCGGCCAGGCGGTCCACGTCGACGTCACTGCCTTCGAGCTCGCGCAGGATGCCGTCGAGCTCCTCGAGGGCCTGGGCGTAGCCCGGACCAGTCTCCTTCGTGGGTCGATCATCGGTGGTCATGTGGCGTCCTCGGCGTCGTTGATCACGCGACTGGTGGTGCGACCGGTCGCGAACTGCGTGATGAGGACGTCATCGACGTCGACGTCGTCGGGAGATCGCACGATGCGCCCGTCGGCGTGGCGGGTGATCGTCCACCCCCGCGCCAGCACGTTGACGGGGTCGAGTGCACGAACACGAGCCGCGAGGGCGTCGAGATGGCGCTCCTCGGCGACGATGAGCTGACGAGGCCGCGCCACGAGGCGGCCAGACGCCTGAGCCACTCGAGATTCACCCGCGGCGATCGGCCGCACCGAGCACGAGCGCAGTTGCGCCACGCGCACGGCGAGACGCTCATCGGCCCGCTCGACGGCGGCCTGTGTGCGCCGGGAGATGCGGTGAGCGCGCTCGACGAGCTCGCGTTCGGATCCGCGCACGCGGTCGGCAGCCATGGCGACGATCCCGGCGAACCGCTGCTCGGCACCTGCGAGGTACGTGCTGACGAGCTGCACGAGCGCGCCCGCACAGGCTGTCGGCGTCTTCAGTGACGTGTGGGCGACCTCGTCGGCCACACTGCGATCGATCTCATGGCCCAGCCCGGTGAGGACCGGGACGGGCGCCTCGGCGATGGCGCGGGCGATCGGCTCGGCGTCGAACGTGGCGAGCTCGTTGCGTGAGCCGCCACCGCGGATCACGACGAGAACGTCGAGGCCCTCCTCGTCGTTGCGGTGCATCAGGGCGTGGGCCGACAGCGCACGGATGGCGCGGGCGACTCGACGCCCGGCCTCAGGGCCCTGCACCCGCGTGTCAGCCAGCAGGAGACGGAATCCGAGGCCGCTGCGCCGCAACTCGTCGTGGAAGTCGTGCCACGCCGCCGTTCCGGCGCTCGTGACGACGCCGACCCGCAACGGGACTGCGCTGAGCCGGTGTCGGCGATTTGCGTCGAGCGCGCCATCGGCGGCGAGGCGGCGCAGCACCTGATCGCGCTGCTGCGCGAGGTCGCCGAGCGTGAACCGCGGGTCGAGGTCGGCGAGCTTGAGGCCGAGCTGCCCGCCAGGTGCGTAGAAGTCGAGGTACCCGAAGATGCGCACCTTCATCCCGTCGGTCAAGCGCAGGCGGTGCTTGGCGAGCAGCGGCCGTAGGCGCTGACGAGCCGGCGCGAAGAACTGCACGCGCACGACGGCCTGACGTCCGGGCGTGTCGTCGGCGAGGCTGAAGTAGGCGTGCCCGCCGCGTTCGTTCCATCCCTGGATCTCACCGCGCACCCACACGCCGTCGGTGAACGTTCGGCGCAGCGCCTGGTTCACGGCGTCGGCCAGCTCTCCGACCGTGAACGTCGGGTTGGTCGGGTCGTCGAGCGCTGCGTCGCCGAAGTCGAAGGCCGGCTGCGTCATGGAGCCACCATCCTGGACGTCACTGCGTTCCCCGGTCACACAGGCCGCTGATCACCGCTCGCTCGCTGGCGCTCACTCGCTCGCACGCTACGACCGATGCACCCGGTTATGCGCCGAGCTCCCGCACGTTGTCGTCGTCGCTCGGATCGACGAACAGTTCACCGTCGACGGGGAGGTCGCGTTCGATGCGCAACGCCTCCAATTGCTGCAGCGGCCGTTCGAGCGCCCTCCGCCGCGTCCCGGTGAGCTGCTCGAACTCGCGCTGCACGCTGTCGAAGTGGCGCTTCACCTTCTCCGTCGAGTCCGAGTACTTCTGCCACTGTTGGCCGAACTTGCCGAGCAGCTGGAGGATCTCGTCGCTGGTGCGCTCGACCATGAAGTTGTCGAAGGCCTGGCGGATGACGCCGAGGAAGGCGAACAGCGTCAGCGGGGAGCACATCACGACGCGCTGGGTCAGGGCGTCGTCCAGGAGGCTCGGGTCGTGCTCGTGGATGAACCCGGTGAGCTGCTCGTTCGGGAGGAACATGAGCACGTAATCGACAGACGGGCGCCCGCTCTCGGCGGCGTACTCCCGCTTGGCCAGCTCCTTGACGCGCAGGCGGACGTCGGCCAGGAAGCGCTTGAGGTGCGCCTGGCGCTCGGCATCGTTGTCGACCTCGAGGAAGCGCAGGTACGACGCCATCGGGAACTTGACGTCCATGTGCAGGACGTGGCCCTTGGGCAGCTCGAACGTGAAGTCAGGCCGCAGGTTGGAGCCGTCGAGCTGGCGTTGCTTGCGGTAGTTGACGTGCTCGGTGAAACCAGCCAGACGCAACACGTCCTCGGCCATCCGTTCACCCCACCGGCCGCGGGTCTGGGGGTTGGCGAGCGCCTCGCGCAGCGACCTCGTGGAGTCGGCCAGCGCACCAGCGACCTCGGCATGGGCGCGCAGCGACTCGTCGACCTGCCCGAAGCGCTGCGCGCTGGCGGTGCCGAGCTGGTTGACGAGCGAACCGAGACGCTGCAGCTCTGTCTGCACACCGCTGGTCATCGTGGAGGCCGCGGCACCGAGCTGCTCACGCGAGAGGACGGCGGCGTGTTCGAGGGCGACGCGGACCGCGGCGTCGCGGTCAGTGGCGGCGCGGTGGGACAGCTGCACCATCGCCGCCTCGACGGCGTCGGCGACGGCCTCGTCGATCATCGGGCCTGGTTCCGGCGCGACGTGCCGTCGGGCCAGCGCGTAGCCGCCGAGTGCCGCGGCGACCAGCGCTGCGCACACCAGCACGACGACGAGCAGGATGACCATGCCGGCCATCATGCGCGTGGGGTGTCACACCGAGCGCGGACCCCGCGCAATCATCCAGCGCAGGGCTTGTGGGCGGTATCCCTGCCACAGGGACTTCTGGGCGGGAACCCTGCCAGCAGTTGTCAGGATTCCCGCCCAGATCGTCAGGCCCTAGCGGACGCGCAGCAGACGGCCGCTGGTGAAGATGCCGTCGGTGACGTAGATGTTGCCCGTGGAGTGGACCGCGATGCCGCCCGGCTGGGACAGCTGCCCGGCCGCCAGCTCCCTGGTCCGACTGCCCCGGATCTCGAGCAACACCGCTGGTGGGAACTCACCGGTCTCGAGTCCTGCCTCGAACGCGAGCACGCCCTCTGCGGCGAGCTCGAGCACGTACAAGCGGCTGCCGCCTGGGGCGAAGGCGATGTCCTGGATCGCCGTGAGGCCGGAGGCGTACACCGTGCACTCCTCACTCGGGGTGTTCACCGAGCACCACGCGTCGGCTGCATCGGCGTCGATGCGCCACACGTTCGACGTGCCAGGTCGGAATGGGAAACCCTTGAGCTGGCCGACGTAGATGTCGCCGCCGGGCCCGAACGTCACGGTGGTCGGCACGGCCTCGGCGTCGATGACCGGCGGAGCGGGGAACGGAAGGTGGTCGGTCGGCGTCGCCTCGACGTCGAAGCGGGCGACCGTCCAGGCCTCCCCTTCGGGCGTGACGCGGATGATGTCGTTGCCAGCGGCGTCGGCGATCAGTGCGTCGCCGTTCGGTGCGATGGTCAGGCCGTACGGGTTCGACTCGTCCGGGTCACCTTCCTGGTCGACCGGGTCAGGATCGCTCGGCCTGGTATGCCGGCATGTCGAGCACCTCGTCGACCGTGCCGTCGGCCAGTTGGTGCACGACGATGCCAACCTCGCCGCGATACGCCCCACCCGGTGTCGTCGAGCGGGCTGATCGCGACGTCCATCAGGTTGACGGGGTCGGTGACCGGGAACGCAGTGCCGCGGTCGCGACCTGCAGTGAGGTACAGCAGCACCGGATCGGGAGGTCCGAACGCGCCCTGGCTGACGACGACGTCCCGCCCGAGCAAAGCGACGCCCTTCGGTGAGTTCAAGCCTGTCAGCAGCTCCTCGGTGTCTGCCTGGGCCGACGCCATCGACGGTGCGATGGCGGTCGCCGCGATGACCGAGGCCGCGCCGAGCGCGACAAGTGTCCGTGTTCGATGCAAGAGATGCCCCTCTCCGTCCGTCGTTGTCCCCCCGCCGTCGGATGGGGATCGCTGCGAGTGTTGCATGGCTCGTGTGGGACTGTCGAAAATTTGAGGTATGTCGCCCGCCATCAACGATGAGACTGCCCGGCGTGACGCAGCTGTCGCCGTCGTCGCCGCGCTCCAGGACGCCCAGCAGCGGGAATCGGTCGAGGACTTCGTGGGCCTCTTCCGTGACGACGCCACCTGGGTCACTGCTGGGGGACGTCGGCTGATCGGACGACAGGAGATCGCCGAGTTCACGCAGCAGGTCCTGCCCGGCGCGATGCGCGAGTCGACAGCCACCTACGAGGTGGTGCACGTCGTCTTCGTGCGATCCGACGTCGCCGTGGTCGCCGTGCGGCAGCGACCCGTCGACCTGACCGGACAGCCCCTCGATGATCGCCCGGAAGGGCGGCCGACGTACGTGATGTCCGAGGAGGCTGACGGCTGGCGGATCGTCGCCGGCCAGAACACCCAGGTGGCTGCCGCCTGAGCCTGGGCCGGCGCGAGTCACATGCCCCGCCGCAATCGCGTCGACCCGTGGGGTGACCTCCACGCCGATGCCGCACGAGGACTGTTCACCGGCAACCGGGGGTGCCTCGTCGACGATCACGGTGGCGTCGTGAGGCACCACGGGAGCGCGTTGTGGATCGTGTGCCGAACGTCGTTCCGGGAGTGGCGGCATCCGCTGGCGGCGCCACGCCGCTGGACTCCGATCTTCTTCCTCGATGACGCCGTTGCGCTGGCCGCAGGCCATCGACCCTGCGCGACCTGCCGCCGCGCCGACTACATCGGCTATCGCGACGCCGTTGGCTCCGAGCTGGACGTGGCGGCTCCGCTGCTCGCCAAGGAGCTCGACGTACGACTCGTCGCCGAGCGACACCGCCGCGGCCGGGGGCTGCAGCGAGCTGGCGACCGGTTGACGTGGCTGGCGGATGCCGGCGAACTGCCCGACGGTGTGGTCGTGCTCGTCGACGGAGCTGCTCGGCTGCTGGTCGGCCGCCGCAGCTGGGCGTTCGGGTTCGGTGGGTGGCATGACGCGGCGAGACGTCCCGCCGGCGACGTCACCGTCCTGACCCCGCCGACGTCGGTCGCTGCACTTCGCGGTGGTTTCACACCCACGCTGCACGCGTCTGCGCGGTAGCCCGACGGGCTAGCCGCTCGCACCGCCGGTGAAGTTCCATGACGCGAGGTGCAGCGCCGGCGCCGTCCAGCGCGGCGCGGACGCGCTGTACGTGTCCCCCGGTACTGCATGTGCCACGCGGCCGACACCGCGCACCGAGCCCGGCATCAACGCCTGCGCGTACGACTGCGTGAACCGGAAGTTGCGCAGTGCCTGCACGACCTCGCCGCCTTCGACCAACCACACGCCGTTGCGGGTCAAGCCGGTGACCACGAGTGTGCGCGGATCGAGCACTCGCGTGTACCAGAGGTCAGTGACGAGGATGCCGCGATCGACTCCGGCGATGAGCTCGGCCGCTGCGGCATCGACGATCGGGCCGTCGACCTCGGCTGCCGCACCGGTGCCGGCGTCCGACGGCGCGAGGCACAGATGTCGGGCGAGCGCTCCGAATGACGGCGCCCCCACACCATGACCCGTCGACTCGGCACCGACGAGGGCGGCGGTCCGCAGGTCGTGCGTCAACGACGCCGTCGTGCCGGCATCGATGAGCGTCGTCCGCTGCGTCGGCGTGCCCTCGGCGTCGAACGCGTCCCCGGTTGCCGGCGCATCGTCGACCAGCGTGACGGCCGGATCGAACTGCGCCTCGCCGACCCGCACGAACGACACCCGCTCCTCCACCGCCTTGGCGTTGAATCCGTACCAGCCGAGGCTCATCAAGACGTCGGCGACGGCCGTCGGTTCCAGGATCACCTCGTAGCGGTCGGGCGGGAGCTCGACAGGGCTCGCGCCGGCGCGGGCCTTCGCTGCGGCACGGTCTCCGAGCACGCCGCCGTCGAGATCGGCGAACCGGTTGGAGGAGGCACGCGCCGCGCCATCGGCATCGGTGGACCGCGCGATGCCGTCGAAGGCGACCTCGGCAGACTCGGATGAGATGGATTGCCCGGCCGAGTTGGCCAGGGCGCGGCGGCTGTGGTCGCTGCGGCAGTACCCGGCCGCCTCGAGCTCGCCGACCGCCTCGACGAAGGAGGCGACGACCTCGGCGCGCTGCTGCGCTGTGACGGCTGCGGTGGCGGGATCGACCGCAGCCACGTCGCCAGGCGATGCGGGCACGGCCAATCCCGGCCATCCCGGGTCGAGCGGGGCGACGGCGACCGAGGCGAGGGTGCGGTCGACGAGCGCGACGATCCCTTCGTCGTCGACTCGGGTCGTCGAGCCGGAAGCCGTCCGGCCGTCACGGTGGACTCGCAGATGGGCGCGGGTCGTGTCGTCAGCGACGTTCTGGTGGATCACCGAGTTGGCGAACCGCGTCAGCGCCAGACGGTGGGAGTCGACGGACGCCTCGATCTCGGCTCCGCCGTCGATGCCGACCGCCCGCTCGAGCAGTCTGGCGGCGATCGATTGCGGATCGCTCATCCCCGCACCGTCCACTCTGCCGCCGCTTCGCAGCGGCGCTCGCCGATGCTCTCCCCGCACCGTTCATGCCTCGGCTCGCTGTCGCTCGCCTGCCGAGCTCGCTGCCGCCGCTTCGCAGCGACGCTCGCCGATGCTCATCCCCGCACCCCCACTCTTACGTTGCGGAAACGAGCCGGGGCGGCCGGATGGCCGGTGTGGCCGACCTGGCCCGGTTGGCCCTTGCCGCAGTTGGGCGTCCCCCACGGCACGATCTCCGACGACAGCATGTCCATCGAGCGCCAGAACTGCGGTCCGATCCCCGTGTACGTGGGGTTGCGCAGCATCCGCCCGAGGCGCCCGTCCTTGACCTCGTAGGCGATCTCACACCCGAACTGGAAGTTGAGGCGCTTGTCGTCGATCGACCACGAGCGATTGGTGTCCATGAAGATCCCGTCGTCCGTGACGGCGATCATCTCCTCGAGCGTGTGGGGTCCCGGCTCGAGGCCGACGTTCGTCATGCGCACCATCGGCAGCCGAGCCCAGCCGTCGGCTCGCACGCTGCCGGCGTAGTCGAGACCGGCGACGGCGGCGGAGTCACGACCGGACAGCACGCCGACCCAGCGTCCCTCGCGCACGGCGTCGTGGGCGGCCGCCGGCGTGCCCTCGTCGTCGAAGCCGAAGGACCCGAGCGCGCCGGGGATCGTGGGGTCGATCGTGATGTTCATCAGCTCCGAGCCGTACTGCAGGTCGCCGAGCTGGGTCAGGTCGAGCCAGGAGGTCCCGGCGTACGCCGCCTCCCAGCCAAGGATCCGGTCGAGCTCGATGGCATGGCCGACGGACTCGTGGATCTGCAGGGCCAGCTGCTCGTCGCCGAGGATGAGCGTCGTCTCGCCGCTCGGGCACGGTGGCGCCGAGAGCAGCGCTTTCGACTCCTCGCCAACGCGGGCGGCGTTGGCCTGGAGATCGATCTCGCGGACGAGCTCCCAGCCGCGCGTGCCGTACTGCCCGCGGGCGGCGGGGTACGACCGGCGCTGCGTCTCGCCGTCGCCGATCGCCGTCGCCATGATCCCGGCCCCGCACTCGCGGATGCGTTGATCGATGCGATGACCATCGCTCGACACGAGCCACTTGGCGGTGTCCCAGATCTGGTAGAGGCCCTCGGCGATGTCTGCGCCGTGCTCGCGAACTGTCGCCGTCGCCTGCACGAGCATGTCGCCCTTCTCGGCGAGCCCGACGGTGAAGGGGTCGACGACGCACTCGCTCGCCCACGATCCCGTCACCGGTGGGAGATCGATCAGTGCCCCGGCCTGACGTGCGACGCGGGCGCTCGCGGCCGCCACATCGGCGGCTGCTCGACCGGCTCGCCGCGCCGCTTCGTCGGACATGTCAGGAGACGCGAAGAAGCCCCATCCCGAGCCGACGAGGGCGCGCACTCCGACACCGGCGTCCTCGTCCTGGGTGACGCTCTCCACCTCGCCGTTGCGCGCGGCCATCGCTTCGTACCGACGCTCCATCACGCGGGCGTCGGCGTACCGAGCGCCGGCATCCATGGCCGCCTGGACGGCGGCCGCCGCCACGTCGAACTGTGAGCTCATGCGGGCCGACGGTACCTGCGCCAGTGCCGTCGATCAGCAGTGCGGCGACCGACCTCAGCGGAACGAGATGGCGAAGCAGCGGTCGGCCAGCGTGCCCATCGCATACGCCGCGTAGTCGACACCGAAGTCGCTGTAGAGCACGCGGCACTCCTCGCTCCACGCCAGCGCTTCAGGCGATGAAACGCGGTGGACCACCTGCAGCACACCGCCGTCGTACACCCGGTACTCCGCCCACGTGCCCGGGAAGTCCTTCACACATCCCACCTCGATGGACGGGATGCGGCCATCGATCCACCGCACACGGTGGCGGTGGGTGTGACCCGCCGTGTAGGCGATGAGTGCCGGCCGCCGCAGCATGACCTCGCTCAACGCCTCGCTGGCGTCGGGGTCGATGCCGAAGTACTCGGGGCTGCGCGTGCCGCTGATCCACTGCTGGTGGTGCCCCATGGCGATCACCGGGACTGTCGAGGCCGCAGCGCCGGCGTCGAGCCAGTCCATCTGGGCGGCCGTGAGGTGGCCAGTGGCCGAGAACGGGATCGTCGTGTCGAGCAGCGCGACGGCGATGCCTGGCAGCTCGATCCACTGGTCGCCGGCGTACTCCTCCTGTCCTCGGTGGGCGTCGTGGTTGCCGCGCACGACGTGGAGATGGTCACCGAACGGATGGCGGTAGCACTGCTCGAACGCCGCGAACTCCTCCGGCGTCCCGTCGCTCGTGAGGTCGCCCTTGACGACGACGGCGGCGAGGTCGACGGCCGCCAGCTCCGCCGCGGCTGCACGGTTCATCGTCTCCGGGAACGGCGGCGCGCCAGCTGGCACTCGCTTGATGGGACCGTCCGGCCGGTCATCGATGCGTCCTGCCTCCTCTTCACCGAAGTGGACGTCGTTGACCGTCGCGAAGCGGCACCTCAGCACGCCGCTCGGACGCACCAGCGTGCGGAACGCGACGCCGCGATGCTCGTAGTCGGTGTCCGGCGCCAGGCCGTCCAGGTGGTCGACGTGCCCGTCCTCGTGGAACGTCGCCGCGTCGTCGGCGACGGTCGTCAGCTCGAGGGGCACGACGCCAGATCGGTCACGTCGGTCAGGTCCATGGACGCGGTCGCCGCAGTGGAATCGGCTGGCTCCACCACCGGCCGCTGAACCGCCAGACCGACGGGCGGCGGGCGTCCGCCGACGCGTCGACAGCCGGGCGAGGCCAGAGCAGCTCGAGCGCCGCGGCGATGGCAGCCGCCTCTTCGTCCGTCGCCGCGGGCTTCAGCTCCACATCGGAAATGGTACGGGTGTCAGCTCTGCGCCCGCACCATCTCGGCCGTCGCCTCGTCGGCAGGGTGGAACAGCTCGACGTGCAGCTCCTCCAGCGTGATGTCGACCGGGGTCCCGATCGATGTGTTCGTCGAGAACCACGATTGCGCCGGTGCGGTGTCGTCGTCGCCGAGACGCAGCCGCATCGGCACGAGGACGGTCGGCACACTGGAGCGCGTCTTCCACGAGCCCCCGAGCGCCTGCACCGTGGGGTACGCCGAGACCTCGTCCAGCAGGGCCCGCAATCGGGGATCCCGCGTCACCGCCACTTGCCGGTCGAGCGTCGCCAGGAGGAGGTGGGCCCACTCGTCGAAGTTCTCGACGCGCCGGGACATGCCTTCCGGGTGCAGGGTGATGCGGTAGACGTTCGCCGGCGGCTCGATCAGGTGAGCGGCGACGCCGTCGAGGAACGCTTGCGCACCGTGGTTCGACATCACGATGTCCCACGTCCGATCGACGACGACGGCCGGGTACGGGTCGTGCGCGTCGATCAGCTGCTGCAACGCGTGGCGAACGGAGGTCATCGCATCGTCCTCGAGCGGTGTGTGCTGGTAGCGCGGGGCGTAGCCAGCGGCCATCAGCATCGTGTTGCGTTCGCGTAGCGGGACGTCGAGGTGCTCGGCCAGGGCGAGCACGAGCTCGGGCGACGGCTTGGCCTTCCCCGTCTCGACGAAGCTGAGGTGGCGGGTC
Source organism: uncultured Acidimicrobiia bacterium (assembly GCA_963774635.1). GTDB lineage: Bacteria > Actinomycetota > Acidimicrobiia > Acidimicrobiales > Ilumatobacteraceae > JALZMG01. The sequence continues at coordinate 25,151 of CAVZFS010000012.1, read as the reverse complement.
GATACGCCGACGTCCAGCGACAGGTCGAGCTGGCTGCGTCGACGATCCTCCCGCCAATCCCTCAGCATCGAACCGATGGCGCTCTGCGCCATCGTGTTGGCCTTCGTGTCGGCCTTCGTGTCGGTGGCCATCGGCTGGAACCTACCGGCGCGCCGATTGGGCGCGATCGTCAGGCCGCGGCGACGTTCGCGTCCGTGGCCGGCACGTCATGGCCGGTGAACCCGATGATGCGGTGGAGGCGGCCGTCGCCGTCGAACTTGGCGACGTCGAGACCGACGAACGCCGGCTCGGCATCCGGCGCGCCGAGCGCCCACGTGAAGCGGACGAGGTCGCGGTGGGAGTCCACGCCGCTCGTGCGACGCATCTCGAGGCCCGGGAACTGGGTCTGCACGGCAGCGATCATCTGGTCGTACGCCTCGAGGCCGTCGGCTTCGAGGAGCGGGTCGCGGTACCACAGGTCGGCGCCCAGCGAATCGGCGATCAGCTCACGCCGTTTGTCGCCGTCGGTCTCGTTCCAAGTCTGGAGGTAGGTGTCGATCACGTGCAGTTCGTCGTTGCTCATGTCGTCCACGATGACGACTCCACGTCGCCGCTGCGATGACCTGTCAGGTAAGCAGGCGGCGAGACGATCGTCACTGCGCCGTCCCGTCAGAACTCGAGCAGGCCGTGGCGCATGGCGTAGCCGGCGGCCTCCGTGCGGTTGGCGCAGCCGGTCTTGCGGAGGATCGCCCGGACGTGGTTGGCGACCGTGTTCTGGCTGATGAACAGCTGCGCGCCGATCTCGCGGTTGGACAAGCCGGTCGCCACATAACGAAGCACCTCGACCTCACGTTCGGACAGGTGATCCGGGAAGGTGGCTGGCGCCGGCTCGGCGCGACCAGCTCCGGCCCGCTCACGTTCGACCTCGGCGATCCACACTGGCGAGTGGCAACGCGTCGCGACGTCGACGGCCGTCGTGAAGTGCCGCTCGGCATCGTCGAGACGCCCGAGGCGCGCCGCCAGCGCGCCGAGCATGCGATCGGCCGGCCCGAAGCACGTCGTGAAACCGACGACCAACGTCTGCCCGCTCCACGGCACCAGCTCCTCGTACAGGATCCGCAGCGCCGCAGCATCCGCCACCACGAGTCCAGCCTCGGCGAGGAACGTCAGGCAGGCCGGCCAGATGGCATCACGCGGCACGGCGGCGAAGCGGTCGGGCAACAGCTGCTCGAAGACAGCGCGCGCCTCGTCGATCATGCCGAGCTCGACGTACAAGGCGGCCAGGCCTGGTCGCCACACGGAGTTGTCGTCACCGGATCGAGCGAGCAGATGGACGGCAGGAGCGACCTCGTGCAGGCGGCCCTGCGCACGGCGCAGCGCGAACATCTGCAGGCCGTAGACGCCCTCGCCGAACGGACTGTCATTGGCGGCCGCCAGCTCCTGACCGCGGGCGGCGGCCGCCTCAGCCTCGTCGAAGCGTCCGGCGGCCATCTCGAGGATGGCCTCGAAGGCCGTCGTCATGAACTGGTACGTGGCGAACCGACCGGGCGCGCTCAATTGACGGTGGCGGTCGAGCGCCTCGGCGGCGTCATCGAACTGGCCGAGTTGGACGAGGGCGCGGACCAGGTTCGCGGAGGCGTAGCACGCACCCCAGGTATCACCGGTCGCGTCGGCCAGCTCGGCGAGCTCGGTGGAGAGCTCGAGGCGGCGCGCCGGGTCGGCAAGCCCGGTCACGACCGCCTGCAGCGCGACGGTGAGACTCTCGGGGTCGTTGATGGCTCGGGCGTCCACGATCGTCGATTCCGACATCGCCAGCCCGGCCGCGGCGCGACCCGCCACCACCAGGGCCCGGCCGAACGACGCCCTGAGCCGCGTTCGCACGACCACCGGACTCTCGACGGCGAGCTCGATGGCGCGGCCGAGCAGCTCGACGGCGGCATCGCCGGGCAGTCCCGGGAAGTGCGTCGCCAACTCGAACCCGACGGCTGCAGCCGCCGCAGCGTCAACCGCACCAGCCTGCTCCGCCAGGTCGAACGCCTCGCGGTAGGTCCGTCGCGACTGCTCGTAGAACCCGTCACGTAGGTGGGCGAGCCCGAGATCGACGAGCAGCTCGGCGCGGTCCGTTGGTTCGAGCGGTAGTTCGAGAACGGCCATGAGCTGGGCGAACGCCTCGTCGTACGCCGCGGCGCGGAACGCCTGGCTGGCCGCGCGGCGTCCGTACTGCACTGCCCGATCGATCGGACCGACCGGCACCGCCGCTTTGAAGTGGCGGGCCAACTCGGCCAGCACGGGCCGCGGGTCGGGCTCGTGCACCGCCTCGAGCCCCCGCCCCACGGCGAGGTGGAGCCGTGCCCGTCCGCTCGACGCCACCGCCATGGCGACGGTGTCCCGCACGATGGCGTGTGAGAACCGGTACGCCGGGCGGGCGCCCCCGACTGCGGCGAGGAGGCCGGCGCCGCAGAGCTCGTCCGTGCCCGCGACGACCTCTGCCGCCGTCAACCCGTCGGTGCCCGCCGCCAACTCGAGGACTGCCGACTCCACCTCCATGCCGGCGATGGCGGCGAGGTCGACGACCCGGCGGGCGACCGGCGACAGCCGCCCGAGCCGTGCGGTGATCACCTCGCGGACGCTGTCGGGCACGTCGCCGGCGGCGGCGACCGAGCGGACGGAGAACCGCCCATCGTGCGCAACCACCGCACCCCGAGCGACGAGGTGATCCCACAGCGCGCCCACGTAGAACGGGTTGCCGTCGGTTCGCTCGGCGAGGACGCGGGCAACCTCGCGTAGATCGGCATCGAGCGATCCCCCCGCCGCCGCCGCCACGAACCGCTCCACCGAATCGGTGTCCAGACCACCCAGGCGGAGCCGTCGCGCCCCGTCCACCCGGCGTAGGTCAGCGAGCAGCGAAGCCAGCGGTTCCGTGATCTCATCACCCGTGTCCCGGAACGTCGCGACGATCAGGAGTCGGCGAGGGAGCCCGAGGCGCGGCAGGTGGCGCAGCAGCGCGAGCGTCTGCGCGCCCGCCCAGTGCAGGTCGTCGAGTACGAGCAGCGTCGGCCACGTCGACGTGGCCGCGTCGAGAACCTGGGCGAACGCGCTGTACCGGCGATACCGCTCGGCTTCGGCGTCGTCACCAGCGCGGCCGGACGCGAGGCTGACGAATCGTTCGGCGCTGCGCAACAGCGCCACGAGCGGTGTGAGGCTCGCTGCCAGCTGCCGGTCAGCCGCGACGAGGGCCGGCACGACGGGATCGAGAGCCTGCACCCATGGCTGGTACGGCAGCGCCAGATCGTCGTCACACGTTCCGTACAGGACCGCCGCTCCCGCGCCGTGGAGGCGACGCGCCAGCTCGGCCGCCAGTCGGGTCTTCCCCGTCCCGGCCTCGCCTCCGATGAGCACGATGCGTCCCGTGTCGACCCCCGCGTCGGTCCACTCGGTGGAAAGGGCGTTCAGCACGTCGCTGCGGCCGACGAACGGCGGGCCCGCCGATCCAGCCAGCGCCCGCGCGATCGGCGGCGGGCCGCTCTGCGCGGCGTCGGTCGACGACCGGTCCCAGCCGACGACCCACGATTCGACGACCTCGTCGACGTCCGCGAGGGACACCCACCCGAGTGGCTCGTAGCCGACTCCGACCCGGTCGCCGGCCAAGACTCGGACAGGTCCGGTCACCACGATCTGACCTGACCCGGCGGCGGCGCGAAGTCGCTCGGCCGTGACGATCGGCGTGCCGAAGCACTCGTTCCCCTGCCACGTCACGTCCCCCGCGGCGACCCCCACGCGGGGCGCTGCGCCGTTCCGTCGGCCGTCGGCGAGCCGCTGCAGCTCGACTGCCGCCCGCAGGGCCTGTGACGAGGCATCGAAGGAGGCGACCAGCCGCCCGTCCGAGGCGGAGAGCTGTCGCCCGCCGTGCGCGCCGATCAGCTCGTCGACGCCGACGATGGGTACCGCGTCAGCAGCGATGATCGTCGCGGTCACTGTGAACCGATCCGGCATTCCGTCGCTCTCTCGACCCAGGCCCGCTGCTCGATAGTCAGACCTGACCATAGACCCACCCCGGCTGCGCCAGTCGGCGAATTGCAACGATGAGACCTGGTCATGACAGGAACCAGGAGGCCTCGTAAGGTGACAGCAGTGCCGCTGTACGTCATCGAACGCAACTTCGCCGAGCAGCTCGATCCGGACGAGCTCGACCGTGCGGGCATCGCGCTCGTCAATGACGACGTCGGCATCCGCTGGCTCTACTCGTTCCTGTCCGCAGACCGGAAGAAGACGTACTGCCTCTACGAGGCACCGAACCCCGAGGCGTTGCTCGAGGCGGCAGCCCGGCTGGGCATCCCAGCCGACGTCATCGTCCGCGTCGAACGGATCGAAGCCGTCGCCCCCGGCTAGACGACAGCGGCCTGAACATCAAGGTGGCCGAGGCACGGCCACGACCCTCACGGAGGCACCATGTCCATCACGACCACGCCTGGAACCGGCGCGCCCCTGCTCAGCGACGAGATGCTGGCCCGCTTCGACGAACGAGCGCCCATCTACGACCGGGAGAACCGGTTCTTCGACGAGGACTTCGCCGAGCTGCGCGAGGCCGGCTTCCTCGATCTGGCCATCCCGACGGAGTTCGGCGGGAAGGGCTACGGCCTCGACGCCTACTCCCAGGAGATGCGCCGCTTGGGCTACGTCGCCCCGGCCACGGCCTTGGCCGTCAACATGCACGTCTACTGGACCGGCGTCGCCGCCGATCTCCTGCGCAATGGCGACGAGTCGTGCCGGTGGATGCTCGAGAAAGCCGCCGACGGCGCCGTGTTCGCCGCGCTGCATGGCGAGGCCGGCAACGACTTTCCGTTGTTGGCGTCGAGTGCGCAGGCCGAGCGGACCGAGGGTGGCTGGCTGATCACCGGGCACAAGATCTTTGGGAGCCTGTCGCCGGTCTGGACCTACGGCGGATTCCACGCCATGGACACGTCGGATCCTGCGGCACCGCAGATCGTCCACGGCTTCCTGCCCCGCGAAGCTGAGGGCTACCAGATCATCGACACCTGGGACACGCTCGGCATGCGGGCAACGCAGAGCCAGGACACCGTGCTCGACCGGACGTTCGTGCCCGACGAGCTGGTGCCGCTGGTGTGCCCGGCCGGATTCGCCGGCGCCGGCCTGTTCCACGTGGCGATCTTCGCCTGGGCGCTGATGGGCTTCTCTTCCGTGTACCTGGGCGCAGCGCGGCGGGCCTTCGACATGACGGTGGAGCGGATGCCGCAGCGGACGTCGGTGGCGCTCACTCGGTCGATGGCTCATCACCCCGAGGTCCAGCACTCAGTGGCGGACATGCGGATGGCCTACGACGCTGCCGAGGCTCTCCTCGAGCGCACGACCGCCGACTGGACGAGCGGCGTCGAGCACGCTGACTGGCCGGTCCGTCTCGTCAGCACTCGTCAGACCGTGATCAACAACGCCTACGAGATCGTCGACACCGCGCTCGATCTGTCGGGCGGCGCAGGGGCGTTCAAGCGCAACCGGCTCGAGCAGCTCTTCCGGGACGTCCGGATGGGGCGCTTCCACCCGGGCAACACGTTCCTCGCCCACGAGCTGATCGGCAAGCTGTCGCTCGGCCTCAACCCCGACGACGGGCTCCGCTGGGGCTAGTCAAGCCGCGGCGGGTTGGGGTCTTGCCAGGCGGCGGATCAACATCTGGGTCGCGGGACCGGCGGCCACGCCGAGCTCGGTGAGCAGCGCGTCGCAGGCGGCGGCGGCGCGCGCCGCGCCGGCGTGGTCGCCGTCGGCGAGGGCAGCGGCGATGAGGACACGGTGCGCCGACTCCGACCACTCGTCGGCGGCGAGCGCCTGGTGCGCGGCGCGGCGGGCCGCCGCCGTGTCACCCGCAGCCAGCGCCAACTCGCCGGTCCGCACGGCGGCCTGAACGAAGCGCCCGCAGAGCCGACCCCTGGCGGGCTGGATCCACTCCTCGTAGGCGACGTCGGCGAAGCACGGACCCCTCCACAGCTCGAGCGCCGCCCGGTACTGCTGCCGGGCGATGCTCGGGGCGCCGCGGCGGTCCGACTCCTCCGCACGGGCGACGAGCTGCTCGAACTCGGCGGCGTCGACGAGCAGATGCGGCGCACCGGCGAGCACCACCGTCGTTCCGTCCTGGCGCAGCAGGAACGGCGCCTCACCGCGACGCCGGTCCGGCTCGAGCACACGCTGCAGATACGACAGCGTCACGCGCAGGTTGCGGTCGGCGGCCGCAGGGTCGAGGTCGGGCCACGAGCGCGTCGCAGATGGACTCGCGGCGCGACGGACCGTTCACGACGAGGTACAAGAGGAGCGAGCGCACCCGCTCGCGCTGCCAGTCCGGCCCGGTGCTCGCTTCCAAGTGGAGCCGGGTGGGACCGAGGACATCGACCCGGATCGATCCTGGTGCGACGGGAACCGCGGCCAGCAGCTTGCGCGCACCGGTCCCGACGTTGGGGTGGTCTGCGGCGAGGCGCAAGGCGTCGCGGGCAGCTCCACCGAAACGTGAGAGCAGCCACGTCGCGAGCTCGACGCCTGCGGGCACACCGTCGGCGTGCAGCCGCGCCGCGAGCACCATCGCCCACGAGACGGGCACGGCCGTAACGATCGCCGACGGGCAGACGCCATCGAGCGACCGCGGGTCGAGGGCGCCACCGGACGCGGCTGCGACGACCGCACGGGCGATGGCGAGCCGGCGCACGTGGACTGCGCCCGACGAACGCTCCTCGATGACCGGCCGGCTCGAGGGCACGAGCACGTAGGCCAGGGGAAGCCACCGGGTGGCCGAAAGCCATCCGACCGGGTCGGTGAGCGGGCCTTCGGCGAGCGCAGCCTCCAGGACACTCCGCGCCGCTGCGTCATCGCCACGCGCCGCAGCGACGAGCGCGCTGATCCCGGTCAGGTAGCCGCGCATCAGGGGCACGAGGGGGCCGTCGCCCACGGCGGCCTCGGTGAAGGCCAACTGGTCGAGCGCCTCGTCCACCCTCCCCGTCGACGCCAGCACCATCGTCGCGAACGCACCGAGCGCCACACCGTCGACCTTGCTGCGCTGGCTGTCGGTGATGATGTCGTCGAGGGACGACTCCGCTGGTCCCACGTCGCCGGCGTACCAGCGCGCCAGCGCGGCGGCGTGACGCATCGTCATCTCACCTGCCAGCTCCGTGCAGCGAACGGCCGAAGCGAGCATGGCCGGTTCGTCGCCGGTCGTGAGGAGGCAGATCATTCGCCGGAAGGCGAACAGCGCCTGCCAATCACGGCTCAGGGCATCCAGCGGCACGTCGTCCAGCGGGGCGAGCATGCCGGTCACGTCGCCGGTCATCTCGGCGCACACGGAGCGAGCCATCGCGACGAGACCATCGGCACCCGGGTGTCCCGTCGCCTGGAGCTCGGCCGCCCTGACCACGAGCGCCGGCAGCTCCGCTGAGCGCCCCTGGATGCGCAGGACGTAGGCGAGCTCGTTGATCATCGTGATCTCACCGGTCACGTCGCCGGCGGCACGGAGCTCGTCGGCCGCCCGCTCGAGGAGTGCCGTTGTGGATGGACCGAAGGGGTCACTGATGCGAGCCACCAGACCGCGCAGGAGCAGTCCGTGCGGCTCCTCGAACCGATCGGGTGGGAGTGCGTCGAGCCATGCGGACAGGACGTTCGGGCCCACCTCCGGGTGTCCGTGGCTGCAGGACGCCCGCAGGACGAGGGCTGCGTCGAGCCACAGCTCTTGCGATGTGCACAGCCGGCGCGCCCGGTCGTAGTCGCCGCGTCGGACGAGCACGGCGGCCGCGCGTGCCACGGCGTCGCGCCGCTCCTCGTCATCGAGTGAGCCGTGCACGGCCCGGCGCCACAGGTCGTGCGCGATCAACTCGCCGTCTCGAGCAGCGACGAGCGGAAGCTCGGCGAGCAGCTCGAAGTCATCGTCGTTGCCGGATCCAACGGCGGCGCGCAGCAGCTCGCGGTCGCACGGGCCCACGGCTGCTGCCACCGCGAGAACACGGCGATGGCGCTCGTCGAGGTGCTCGAGGACGGCTTCCCACACGTACTCGCCGGCGCTGTCGATGCCGTATGCGGCGGAAACACAGGCGACGGCCGGCCAGCCGCCGCTGCGGGCGATCGCTTCCGGATCGGCGCCGTGGGCGGCTGCGAGCTCGTGCAGCTCGGCGGACGACAGGGCCAGCTCGCGCTCGCCGAGGTCGAGGACCTCACCACGGGCGCGCAGAGCGGCAAGGCCTTTCACGGGTCGGCGCGACGCCACCACGAAATGCACAGGGGGCGGAGCCTCGGTGACGAGCTGGGTGAGCAGCCGGGCTCCTTCCACCGTCGCCGTGACGTGATGCGCATCGTCGACCACGACGCAGACACCGAGTGGCCAGCGCCGCGCCAGTTCGGCGAGCAGCGCGCCCGGGCCGATCAGCGCCGGCCCACCGGATGCGGCACCCACGGCGTGGTCGAGTGCATCGGCGAGACGGCTGAGGAAGGCCGCCGGCGAACCGTCGCTCCCCGCGCAGGAAACGACGAGCTCGGCACCGCGTGGAGCGAGGCGGTTCTCCCCGCTCATCTGGGCCAGCAGAACGGACTTGCCGAACCCTGGGCCGGCCACGAGCGTGACCACGCGCCGGATCCATCGCTCCCCGGCCAGCTCGAGCAGTCGCGATCGCAACAGCAGGCGGCAGTCGGCCATCCAAACCCTCCTTCGGTGCCCCCACCGCTCTACGCATCGTCTGCCGGGATGGTTCTCACCAATCCAGCCAGGTACGTGGAGTCGGATCGGCGCAGCGAGATACGGGCTGCGGTCGCCGCCGCCTGTTCGGCGGCTGAGTCGTCAGGGCAGCCGGTCGGCGGGGATGCCCGTCATCCGCTGGTAGCGGCGCGGCGTCAGCAGGGCGGCGAGCACAGCAACGCCCCCCGCAACGATCGGGATCCAGGCGTAGCCAGACTCGGCGCCGAGCTCCTCGACGGTCCAATCGAGCTCGGCGGCGATCATGATCCCGCCGACGATCAGTGCCAGACCGACGAGCGCGACCAGCCACCGACCCCCGGGGCGCAATGAGAACAGGATCAACAGGGCGCCGGAGGCGACCTCGAGGATCCCGAGCCACGGGGTGTGGGCGTAACCCATCACGTCTTCGACCGGCTGGTTGAGCGGCGTGTCGAGGCCGGTCGTGATGAGGGCCACCACGCCGTACGCCACGAGCGCCGCGCCGACGAGGATCGTCAGCAGCTGGCCGAACGAGAACGAGCGCATGCGCACGACCTCGACTTCTTCGACGCGGTCGTCGCGCTGGACGACGTCCCGGTCATCTCGATCGTCGTCGAGCGTCCTGAGGTCGTGCTCCATCCGGGCCCGCTCGTCTTCGCGTATCGCCCGTTCGTCGAGTACGTCGTCGTCACGACGTCGGTCGGTATCAGCCATGGGGTCACCTCCTGCGTCCGGAGGAGATGTGCCCGATCGGCACCGGCCGCAACCGTCGTTCCGGTTCTGACGAAGAATCGTGTCCACCGGCGGACCGAAAACCAGCACAGAACGTGAAGAGACGTCGCGGCGCCAGCCGCAGCGAGGCACGGCGGCGGCAAAGCCGCCGGGACGCGAGCTCCCGAGCGTTCGTGCCGCAGCGCGCGTCAGCTGTCAGGCCGAGCGTCGCGGCGCCAGCCGCAGCGAGGCACGGCGGCGGCAAAGCCGCGGACGCGAGCTCCGAGCGTTCGTGCCGCAGCGCGCGTCAGCTGTCAGGCCGAGCGTCGCGGCGCCAGCCGCAGCGAGGCACGGCGGCGGCGAAGCCGCCGGGACGCGAGCTCCCGAGCGTTCGTGCCGCAGCGCGCGTCAGCTGTCAGGCCGAGCGTCGCGGCGCCAGCCGCAGCGAGGCACGGCGGCGGCGAAGCCGGGGACGCGAGCTCCCGAGCGTTCGTGCCGCAGCGCGCGTCAGCTGTCAGGCCGAGCGTCGCGGCGCCAGCCGCAGCGAGGCACGGCCGGCGGGTGAGCGCCGGCCCATTCAAAGCGGCATGTTGCCGTGCTTGCGGCGGGGCAGTTCCTCGCGCTTGGTGCGCAGCATGGCGAGTCCCGCCACGACCTTCTGACGGGTCTCGGCGGGGTCGATCACGTCGTCGATGTATCCCCGCTCGGCGGCGGCGTACGGGTTGGCGTAACGCTCGGTGTACTCCGACACCAGTTCGGCGCGTCGGGCCGCCGGGTCAGCGGCCTGCTGCAGCTCGCGGCGGTAGACGATCTCGACCGCCCCCTGTGGACCCATCACTGCGAGCTCGGCGGACGGCCACGCGAACGCCAGGTCGGCGCCGATCGACTTCGAGTTCATGACGACGTACGCCCCGCCGTACGCCTTGCGCGTGATGACCTGGATGCGCGGCACCGTCGCCTCGCAGTACGCGTACAGCAACTTGGCGCCGTGGCGGATGATGCCGCCGTACTCCTGGTCGACGCCGGGAAGAAACCCGGGCACGTCGACGAACGTGACGATCGGGATGTTGAAGGCGTCGCACGTGCGGACGAAACGCGCCGCCTTCTCCGATGACTCGATGTCGAGCACGCCGGCCAGCACCATCGGCTGGTTGCCGACGATGCCGACGGTGCGCCCGTCGACGCGCCCGAACCCGCAGACGATCGAGCGGGCCCAGTGCGGGAAGTACTCCATGAAGTCGCCGTCGTCGAGCACGCTCTGGATGACCTTGTGCATGTCGTACGGCAGGTTCGGGCTGTCCGGCAGGAGGTCACGCAGCTCCGGGCACAAGCGCTCCGGGTCGTCGCCGGTCTCGACACGCGGCGGCTCCTCCATGTTGTTCTGCGGCAGGAACGCCAACAGGTCCCGGACGTCGTCGAGGCACGACTTCTCGTCGGCGGCGACGAACGTGGCGACGCCCGACTTCGACGCATGGCTCATGGCGCCGCCGAGCTCTTCGAGCGTCACCTCCTCACCGGTCACCGTCTTCACGACGTCGGGCCCGGTGATGAACATGTGCGATGACTCGCGGACCATGAAGATGAAGTCGGTCATCGCCGGCGAGTACACGGCGCCGCCGGCGCACGGGCCGAGGACGACGGAGATCTGCGGCACGACACCGGACGACAACACGTTGCGGTGGAAGATCCCGCCGTAGCTGGCGAGGCTGACGACGCCCTCCTGGATGCGGGCGCCGGCACCGTCGTTGAGCCCAACGACCGGTGCCCCGACCTTCAGCGCGAGATCCATCAGCTTGTGGATCTTCTCGGCGAACACCTCGCCGAGCGCACCGCCGAAGACCGTGAAGTCCTGCGAGAACACGAACACTTTGCGACCGTCGACGGTCCCCCACCCGGTGATCACGCCGTCGGTGTACGGCCGCTCCTCCAGCCCGGAGGCGTGCGCCCGATGCCGGGCCAGCAGGTCGACCTCGTTGAACGAGCCCTCGTCGAGGAGGTACTCGATGCGCTCCCGGGCCAGCAGTTTGCCCTTGGCGTGCTGGCGCTCGACGGCCCGCGGCGACCCGGCGTGGAACGCCTGCTCGCGTCGCTTGAACAGGTCGTCGAGCTTGTCCTGCATGCTGGAGGTCACGCTGTCGACGCTACTGCGGCGACCGGCTCGACCGCTCTGGTCCGTTCTGTCCGTAGGAACCGCATCACAACGATCGATTCCTACGGACAGAACGGCCGGATCACGTCAGTGCGAACACCACGCTGACATCGACCGCCAGTTCTTGCGTGCCGGGCTGCACCGGGATCGAGGCGTCGGCGCCGGCCGCTTCGGCCATCGCGAAGTCGCGGGAGAAGACCGGCGTCGGCACGGACGACTCGACGATGCGGACGATCGCACCGACCTCACCGTCGGCGGCCTCGGCGTACTGGCCGGCCCGCACACGAGCGTTCTCGATCGCTGCCGTGCGCGCCTGGGCGAGCACCGCCTCAGGGTCCTCGTAGCTGAACGAGATGCCACCCAGCGTGAGCTCCGGACCGACGAAGCCGCGCACACCGTCGAGCAGCTCACCGACCCGGGCGATGTCGTGGACCGTCACGTCGACGTTGACCGATCCCTGGTAGCCCGTGATCTCGTTGTTGTTGCCGTACGTCGGGTAGAGGCTGAGCCCGCTCGTGCGGATGTCCTCCTCAGCAACCCCGAGGCCGGTCAGCGTGTCGACCAGCGCGTTCGAATCCGTCTCGATGCCGGCAAAGACCTCGTCTGCGTCCTGACCGCTGACCTGCACGCCCATGGACACGTTCGCCGTGTCCGGCGTGACCTCCACGGTGCCGTGCCCGCTGACCGTGACGGAGCGATCCGAAAGGTCGTCACCGCCCGATGGCCCGTCCGGTACCGAGTCGTCGGGGGTCGCGTCGGCCTGCTCGGCGCCTCGGTCGGACAGCGCGATCACCGTCGTGGTTGCGGCCGCCGCCGTCACCGCCGCAACCAGAGCAATCATCCATCGTGACTTCATGCCGCTCCGACGTTCGGACCGGCCCTGCGGTTCCCGCGATGATGGGTGTGTCATGGATCTGCCCCTGCTCCCACCGTTCAAGCCGATGCTGGCCAAGCTCACGCGCACGATCCCGGAGGGTGACGGCTGGCTGTTCGAACCGAAGTGGGACGGCTTCCGCTGCATCGTCTTCCGCGACGGCGACGAGCTCGAGCTGGCCAGCCGGAAAGAGCGGCCTTTCACCCGCTACTTCCCCGAGCTCCTCGATCCGCTCCGCGCTGCGCTACCGGCCCGCTGCGTCATCGACGGCGAGATCGTCATCGCCGACCGCGACGGCCACGGGCTCGACTTCGATGCCCTCCTCCAACGCATCCACCCGGCCGGAGTCGCGGGTCCGCCGGTTGGCCGCCGAGACGCCGTCGTCGTACATCGCCTTCGATCTGCTGGCCATCGATGACGAGGTCTTGTTGGAGCGCCCGCTCTCGGAGCGCCGAGCGCGACTGGCCGAACTGCTGGTCGACGTCGTCGCACCGGTCCACCTGACGCCGGCGAGCACCGACCGGACGGAGGCCGAGCAGTGGTTCGGGCGGTTCGAGGGAGCGGGGCTCGATGGGATCGTCGCCAAGCGGCTCGACGAGCCGTACCAACCCGACAAACGGGCGCTCGTCAAGGTCAAGCACGAGCGGACGGCCGAGTGCGTTGTCGCCGGCTACCGCATCCACAAGGACGAGCAGGGCGTCGGGTCGCTGCTGCTCGGTCTGTACGACAACGAGGACCGCCTGCAGCACGTCGGCGTGGCGGCTGGGTTCAGCGTGAAGTTCCGACGCGAGCTGCTCGCCGAGCTCGAGCCACGGACAGCGGGTGCCATGGAGGGCCATCCGTGGCAGGACTGGGCGGAGTGGCAGCAGCAGGACGTCAGCCGCAAGCCCGGCGCGACGAGCAGATGGAACGCCGGCAAGGATCTCTCGTGGGTCCCGATCCGCACAGCCTCCGACGACGCGCTGGTCGTCGAGGTCACGTTCGGCCAACTCGAGAACCGGCGGTTCCGCCACGGCGTGTCGTTCGTCCGCTGGCGGCCCGACCGCGAGCCGACGAGCTGCCGCTACGACCAGTTGGAGGTCGCCGACCCGGTCGCCTTCGACGAGGTGGTCGCCGGCGCGGTCAGCTGATCTGGGCGGTCTCAGTCTCAGATTCGAGACTCTCACCACCCAGAAGGCCGAATGAGACCCTGGCCACCCAGATGTGCGGTGGCTAGCCCCCGGCCGTCGTCGACGGTGCCGGAGTCGTGGCGGGGGTGACCTCTGGGTTGGTCGGCGCGGAACCGATGTCGGAGCTCGGCAATGAGCCGTCGGCGGCGCGCACGTCGAATCGTCCGCCGGCGGTGTCCACCGCCCCGGTCGGCGTCGTCGCGCTGATCTGCAGGTTCCAGGTCCCGGCGACGTCGAGCGGGATCCCACCGCCGGGCGTGGTCTCGGCGATGCCCGCCCCGCTGAGCGGGATCGGCAGCGTGATCGTGCGCGCTTCGGAGCCAGCCGGTGGCACGAACGTGACGCGGAGGTTGGCGAGGTCGGTCTCCGGCGAATCGACCTCGACCCGCACGTCGTTCATCCCGACTCGTCCAGGGCGCAACGACACGGTCAGGTCGATGCCAGACGTGGTGTCGACGAACTGCTCGTTGATCGGGTAGTCGGCAGTGTCCGGCTCGGGCAGCTTGCCGGGGTCGAGCGCGAGCAGCCAGCCGCTCAGCGCGATGACGATGACACCGATGGCGGCCTCGGTCCCGAAGGCCCGCCGCAAGCGGTCGGCCATCCCCGGACCGAGATCGGTGGCGCGGGCCAGGCGCGTCTGGGCGATCTGACGGGCGGTCAGGCCGATGAAGAGCATGAGGGCGACGAGCACGGTCTTGACGAGCAGCACACGGCCGTGGCGCTCGCTGAACAACGAGCCGCCGTCGAGTCGGTACAGCTGGATGAGCCCGCTGAGGACGGTGACCACGATGGCCGGTCCGGAGATCCGCCCGAAACCGCGCACGGCATGGACGAGGTCTTCCTCGCCCGGTCCCGCCAGCACGACCCTCGCCAGCAGCACCAGGCCACCGATCCACACGGCCATGGCGAGGGCATGGGCAATGCCGGCGATGACACCGAGCGCGGCAAGGTCGCCGGCGGTGCGTGACAACCCGAGCGTGACGGCGGCAAGTGTCGGGATGGCGATGGCCGGCAGCTGGGTCGTCGGGTCGATGACGCGTTCCGGTCGCAGCACGACCCAGGCGCTGGCGATCACGAGCACGAGGCGCGCCAGCGCCGCCTGCCCTGCCACGCCGGCATCGAACAGGTCGAGCCAGCCGCCAGGGTTCAGACCGCTCCCGAACGATTCGTCCCGCACGGCGGCGCTGAGAGCGACGATGTACAAGAACGTTCCGACCAGTGCGAGCACCCACACCGAGCGCAGGAAGCGCACGGCGAGGAGGTACTCCGGCCCCTCGGGCCACGCGGCGACGATCAGCACGAGCGCGCCGAACAGCACGGCGACGCCGAACGTCGACAGCACCTGGCCCAGCCAGATGGCACCGTCGGACACCTCGGAGGCATCGCGGATCTCGTCGTCGTCGGCGACCTCCTCCCCGTCGTCGGGAACGGTGGTCTCCGTCGTCTCAGCAGGCTCGGTCGTCTGTCCGGGTGTCGTGACGGGAGACGCCAGGAGCTCGAAGGCGAACGAGCCGTCGGCCCCCGCCTCCCCCGTCGTCAACGTCGTCGACCACGCCACCGTGCAATCACCGGCAGGTGGGGGGCTCTCGAGTGCCGCGGTCACCGTCAGTCCGTCGTCGCTCACGCTCGGCGGGTTCTCGATCGATGTGAACGGGTTGCCATTGCAGCCCATCGAGATCTGGGCGTCCCCGACGGGCTCCTCGAAGCGCAGGAAGATCTCGGTCGGCGGTGCGCTCAGCTCCTCGCCCTCGGCTGGGTCGGTCTCGATCGGTGACTGGGCGCTCACCGACGGCGCGGGCTGACCGGCGATCAGCACGAGGAAGCCGGTGGCCGCGCCGGCGAGCAGTACTCGCCGCGCGCGTCGGGGAACACCGGTTCGAACAAGCACCAGGGCAACACGGTAGTTGCGGGCACCGCCACGGACCGTGACATCCGGGGGGCTGCGCCCCCCGAACCCCCATCGCCGTCCGGCTCGCTGGCGCTCCGCCGGCCGGCCGGCCTCACTCCGCTCGGCCATGACATCGAACGGCTGCGCGCCCCCGAACCCCCGGATGCCATGACACCCCCTCGGTAGGCTCGCCGCGTGGCCTCGCCGTCGCTGTACCGCCGCTACCGACCCCGTCGGTTCGCCGAGCTGAAGGGTCAGGACCACGTCGTCCGGGCACTGCGCGACGCCGTGGCGAGCGGGCGTGAGGGGCAGGCCTACTTGTTCTCCGGACCACGCGGCACGGGCAAGACGAGCTCCGCCCGGATCCTGGCCAAGGTGCTCAACTGCGAGCGTCCGGTCGACGGCGAGCCGTGCTGCGAGTGCGAGTCCTGCCTCGCCGTCGAGCGGGGCATCAGCTACGACGTCCACGAGCTCGACGCCGCCAGCAACAACGGTGTCGATGCCATGCGTGACCTGATCGAGAAGGCCGCCCTCGGCACGCCCGGCCGTCACAAGGTCTACATCCTCGACGAGGTCCACATGCTGTCCCGGCCGGCGGAGGCCGCGTTGCTCAAGACCCTCGAGGAGCCACCACCGCACGTGGTGTTCGTGCTGGCGACGACGGATCCGCAGCGGGTCAGCGACACGATCCGGAGCCGGACGCAGCACCTGCGATTCCACCTCGTGCCGCCGGAGACGCTGTCCGAGCACCTCCGCTGGGTCGTCGCCGATGCCGGGCTCGAGCTCGACGACGCGGCCATCGACGCGGCGCTGGCCCAAGGTGCCGGCTCGCCTCGCGACACGCTTTCGGCGCTCGAGCTGATCGCCAGCGCGGGCCCGTTGTCATCGGACGCCCCGCCGTTCGACGCCTTCCTCGACGCGATGATCGAACACGATCCCGGCCGCGCCCTCAGCGCCATGGCGCAAGCGGTGAACGCCGGACACGAGCCGCGGGCGATCGCCGAGGCGCTGATCCGACACCTGCGCGACGGGTTCCTGTCGCTCATGGCACCTGACCTCGTGCAGCTGTCCGGGCGCCAGCTCGATGAGCTCACGGCACAGGCGAAGCAGGTCGGGCCGGCGGCGCTCGTGCGGGCCATCGAGCGGCTGGGTGAGATCCTCGTCGAACTGCGCCATGCGCCGGACCCGCGGGTGTTGGTGGAGGTCGGTCTCGTCCAGATCACGACGGCGCCGCCGGGGGACGGTGCCGACCTGACAGCGATCGCCGGCCGGCTGGCCAAGCTCGAGCAGGCCATCGCCTCCGGCGCCCAGGGCACCACGCCCGTCGACCCGGCGACCGGGCGCGCTGCCCTCGGCGGCCGGGCCCACCGGGCAATGGCCGCAGCCTCGTCCGCTACTGCTGTCACCGCTCCCGCGCCCGAGGCGGTCGTCGAGGAGGCTGCGTTGCCGGACGCCGGTGCCCTCGATCTCGAGACCGCCTGCAAGGAGTGGGACGAGGTCGTCCGCCCGACGCTCAAGGGGCTCGTGCGGGCGTTGTACACGCCGGTCGACGTCGTGGACGTCGGCGGCTCGACCGTGGTGATGACGACGCCCAACGAGACGCACCGAGCCAAGTGCGAGCAGCACCGTCCGGCGGTGCAAGGGGCCTGGTCGACGGCGACGGGCCGACCGGTGGAGATCGAGCTGGGCGTCAGCGGCGAGCCCGTGACGGCCACGTCGGCGCCAACCGACGAGCCGACGGACGTCGATCGACCCGGACGAGCTCGTCGATGCCGGTCCGGGGCCGAGCGCGCTCGACCGGCTGGCCCAGGCATTTCCCGGTGCTGAGGTGATCGACCGGAAGAGCGAGCGTTGACCGGCGTCTACTCGCCGCCGGTCCAGGCGCTGATCGACGAGCTCGGCCGGCTGCCCGGCATCGGCCCGAAGTCAGCCCAGCGCATTGCCTTCCACCTGCTCAAGATCCCCGAGGACGATGTCGCCCGCCTGGCGACGGCGATCACGGAGGCCAAGGCGAGGGTCCGTTTCTGTCAACGCTGCTTCAACGTCACCGACACCGAGCTGTGTTCGTTCTGCACGGACGACCGCCGCGACGCCCGGGTGGTGTGTGTCGTGGAGGAGTCCCGGGACATCGTCGCCGTCGAGCGCACGGGAGAGTTCCGCGGCCGATACCACGTGCTGCTCGGTGCGATGAGCCCCCTCGAGGGCATCGGTCCGGAGCAGCTCAAGATTCGCGAGCTGCTTGCCCGTCTCGAGCCGGAGGGCATCGAAGAGGTGATCATCTGCACCAACCCGAACACGGAGGGTGAGGTGACGGCGATGTACCTCGCTCGGCTGCTGCGTCCGCTCGAACTGCGTGTGACCAGGCCAGCCAGTGGTCTACCGGTGGGCGGTGACCTGGAATACGCCGACGAGCTGACCCTCGGTCGCGCGCTCGAAGGGCGCCGCGAGGTCCCGGCAGACGCCTGATGCTGGCCGGAGCGCAAGGCGGGTGAGACGCCGTAGCGAAGCGGAGGCGGCGAGCTCGGAGGTGAGGCGAGCAACTTGCTTGCGAGCCGAGCCCGAGGATGACGGATTCACCCGTCACCCGATCTCGGAATTTGGGCGCACGATGTTTGGGGGCATGGCCCGATGGGATAGAAAAGAGTATCGATGACGGGCAGGGCGCTGCTTGACATGGTCAAGCATCTTTCTGTAACGTAATCGACACATAACGGAATCGGATCGTCGGACTCCCTCCCGCAACCGATTCCTTGATCTGGGGCACCACCACAACGAGTCGGCCCGTCCGCCCGCTACCGGCTCGGCAGGTGGTGCCCCAGGCGTTTTTCAGCCCGGATGCCGCGACGGTTCACGGTGAAGATCGAGGCAGGGCGCTCAGCTTGCGAGCCGAGCCGGATATGAACGGCTCAGCGAGAGCGCACGATGAGGGCGTCGCCCTGCCCGCCGCCGCCGCACAGCGCAGCTGCGCCGACTCCCCCGCCCCGCCGTCGCAGCTCGTGGAGCAGCGTCAGCGCCAGGCGGTTGCCGCTCATGCCGATCGGGTGGCCGAGCGCAATCGCGCCACCGTTCACGTTGACGACGTCGGACGAGACGCCGAGGTCCTCCATCGACGCCAGACCGACGGCGGCGAAGGCCTCATTGATCTCGATGAGGTCGACGTCGCCGATCCCCAGGCCGCCCCGCTCGAGCGCTGCGTTGATCGCTCCGCTCGGCTGGTGCAGCAGTGACGCCGAATCGGGCCCGGCGACCATGCCGTAGGCGACGAACTCACCCAGCGGTGTGACGCCGCGCTCCGTAGCGGCTCGCTCGGACATCACGACGAGCGCGCTGGCGCCGTCGCTGAGCTGGCTGGCGTTGCCGGCGGTGATCGTGCCGTCCTTGTCGAACGCGGCGCGGAGCCCGGCGAGACTGTCGGCCGTCGTGCCCGGACGCACGCCCTCGTCGTGCTCCACGACCATCGGATCGCCCTTGCGCTGGGGGATCGACACGGGAACGATCTCGTCGGCGAGCCGCCCGTCCTTGATCGCGTTGGCCGCCCGCTCGTGCGACAGCGCGGCGAACTCGTCCTGCTGCTGGCGGCTGATGCCCCCGCCCGTGTAGCGCTCGGTCCCCAGACCCATCAGGCAGGAATCGAAGGCACACCACAAGCCGTCGGCGATGATCGAGTCGCGCAGTTCGGCGTTCCCATACCGGTAGCCGCCACGCGCGCCGTCGGCGAGGTACGGCGCATTGGTCATCGACTCCATCCCCCCGGCGACGATGATGTCGGCCTCGCCGGCGGCGATCATCTGGTCGGCCAGGTAGATCGCGTTGAGGCCTGACAGGCACACCTTGTTGACGTTGACCGACGGCACGCGCATCGGGATGCCGGCCTTGACGGCGGCCTGGCGGCCTGGGACCTGGCCCTGCCCGGCCATCAGCACCTGGCCCATCACGACGTACTCGACCTCGTCGGGCGCCACGCCCGCCCGCTCGAGCGCCGCCGCGATGGCCACGCCGCCGAGGTCGGCGGCCGACTGGGAGGCGAGCGCCCCCGACAGCTTCCCGATCGGGGTGCGGGCGCCGGACACGATCAGCGAACCTGGCATGGGAGCAGGCTACTTGCCGGTCTCATGGGGCTGCCTACCGACGGGTAGTTTCGCGTCGATGGAGGGGATGGAGCAGATCCGGGCGGCCATCGAGACCGGCGCGAGCGGTGAGGAGATGGCCGCGCTTGCGATCCCCGACCACTACCGCGCCGCCTTCGTCCGGCGCGAGGACGTCGACATCTTCGCCGACATCGACTCGGCAGAGAAGGACCCGGCGAAGAGCATCCACATCGGCGACGTCGCCACGCCCGAGCTGGCTCCCGACGAGGCGTACATCGCCGTCATGGCGTCGAGCATCAACTTCAACACGGTGTGGACCTCGATCTTCGAACCGCTGCCGACGTTCGCCTTCCTCGATCGATACGCCCGGGAGAGCACATGGGCCGCCCGCCATGCCCTGCCGTACCACGTCGTGGGCTCGGACGCGTCCGGTGTGGTGCTGCGCGTCGGGTCGGCCGTGCGCAACTGGCGCCCGGGCGACCGGGTGACGGTCCACTGCAACTCGCTCGACGATCAGGATCCCTCCGCCCACGACGACTCGATGCTTGCCGTCAATCAGCGGATCTGGGGCTTCGAGACGAACTTCGGCGGTCTCGCCGACCTGGCCGTCGTGAAAGCCAACCAGCTGATGCCGAAGCCGACGCACCTGACCTGGGAGGAGGCGGCCGTCAACGCGCTGTGCAACTCGACGAGCTACCGCATGCTCGTCGGTCGCAACGGCGCGCGGATGAAGCAGGGTGACATCGTGCTCGTGTGGGGCGCCACGGGCGGGATCGGCGGCTACGCGACTCAGTACGTGCTCAACGGCGGCGGCACGCCCGTCGGTGTCGTCTCGTCGCCGCAGAAGGCCGAGCTCCTGCACGAGCTCGGCGTCGACGCGGTCATCGACCGCAAGGCGGAGGCCTACCGCTTCTGGTCTGATCCAGTGACGCAGGACGAGTCCGAGTGGCGCCGATTCGGGAAGCGTGTTCGCGAGCTCGTGGGTGACGACCCCGACATCGTCTTCGAGCATCCCGGCCGACAGACGATGGGCGCCTCGATCTTCGCCTGCAAGCGCGGCGGCACGGTCGTCACGTGCGCCGCGACGTCCGGCTACATGATCGAGTTCGACAATCGCCACTTCTGGATGAAGCTGAAGCGGCTGATCGCCAGCCACTTCGCCAACTACGCCGAGGCGTGGGCGGCGAACCGTCTGATCAACGCCGGCCGCATCCAGCCGCTCCTGTCGGCGGTGTTCCCGCTGACCGAGGTCGGCGCGGCGGCCCGGTCGATCCACCGCAACGAGCACGAGGGAAAGATCGGCGTGCTATGCCTCGCCGACAGAGAAGGACTCGGCATCGACGATCCCGAGAAGCGGGCGCGGATCGGCGAGGATCGGATCACGCTGTTCCGCCGGCACGGCCCGTAGCCGGGGAATTTCCGTCTGGCCGTGCCAGGATGGACCGATGCTGCTGACCGAGATCGACCACGTGGCCATCGCGGTTTCCGACCTTGACGCTGCGATCGACTACTACGAGCGGGCGTTCGGCGCCACCGTCGCCCATCGCGAAGTGGTCGAACGCGACGGCGTCGAGGAAGCGCTGATCCGCGTCGCCGACAGCTACATCCAGCTGTCCACGCCGATCCGTGCCGACTCGCCCGTCGCCCGGTTCATCGAGAAGCGGGGCGAGGGCATCCACCACGTGGCCTACCGCGTCGACGACTGCGCCGTGGCGCTCGAGGCGATGAAGGCGGCTGGCGCACGGCCGATCGACGAAGCGCCGAGGCCGGGGAGCCGAGGCACGACGGTGGCATTCATCCATCCGAAGGGGAGTTTCGGAACGCTGATCGAGCTCGTTCAGGAATAGTTCGTGTCCGCCGCCACCGCCGTCGGCAGCGCCGCCGGCGGCCGTTCTGTGGGACATGGACGGCACGCTCGTCGACACCGAGCCGTACTGGATGGCGGCGGAGCTCGACCTCGTGGCGGAGTTCGGCGGCCGCTGGACCGAGGCCGACGCCCGCTCGATCATCGGCTTCGACCTGCTCGATGCTGCAGCGGTGCTGCGAGACCGGGGAGGGGTGCGGCTCGAGCCGACCGAGATCGTCGAGCGTCTGCACATCGGGGTGCTCGCCAGCATCCGCGAGCGCATGCCGTGGCGCCCCGGAGCCCGGCGCCTGCTCACCGACCTGCACCAGCAGGGCGTGCCGTGCGCGCTGGTCACGATGTCGTGGCGGCCGCTCGTCGACGCCGTGCTCGAGGCGCTGGCGCCGATCCGCTTCGAGGTGGTCATCACCGGCGATGCGGTGACCAACGGCAAGCCCCATCCTGAGCCGTACGTCCGGGCCGCCGCGGAGCTCGGGGTCGACCCGGTGCAATGCGTCGCCATCGAGGACTCCCCGACCGGCGTGACGTCGGCTGCGGCGGCCGGCTGCGTCGTCGTCGCCGTCCCGAACCTCGTCGAGATCCAACCGGCCGCCGGGCGCTACATCATTCCGTCGCTGCGCGACGTGACGCCCGAGCACCTCGGCGCGATGGTCGCTGCGGCGCCGCCGCCGACCGTGCCTGGCGCCGGCGGACGGTCCGCGACTCCGCCCGGCGGCGAGGAACGACGGTGGCGGACCGGCCTGATCGCCATCGCCCTCGCGCTCGTCGCGCTCGTGGTGGTCGGCTTCGTCGTGTTCGGTGGTGGCGACGACACGCCGCCGCGGCGGCCTGGCGTGCTCAACGTGCACGCCTGGACGCCCTACTGGACGCTCGAGGAAGCGTTGCCCGCGCTGGAGACGCGCGCCGACACGCTCCACCAGGTCTCACCGCTGTGGTTCCGGGCGACCGGTGTCGACACGATCGAGATCGAACCGGAGGCTTCGGTCGATGCCACGGAAGAGTTCGTGGATGCCGCCCGCCGTCGCGGCGTGCCGGTCATCCCGTCCGTCTTCGACCGGACCGACGCGGGCGTGATGGCAGGCATCCTCGCTGATCCGGCGCAGCGGGCCCGGCACATCGACGCACTCGTGGAGTTCGCCGCGGAAGGCGACTACGAGGGTCTGGACATCGACTACGAGCAGTTCGCCTTCGCCGACGGCAAGGATTCATGGGCCGCGACGCGACCGAACTGGGTGGCGTTCGTCGGAGAGTTGGCGGCCCGGCTGCACGCCGAGGGCCGGACGCTGGCGGTCAGCATCCCGCCCGTCTACGACGCCGGGCAGACCGACGACAGCGGCTACTGGGTCTACGACTACACGGCGATCACGCCGCTCGTCGATGCCATCCGGGTGATGGCGTACGACTACTCCAACGCCAGTACCGACGAGGGGCCGGTGGCGCCGCTGGACTGGGTCGAGCGGGTGATCGCCGGCACGAGCGCGGCCTCGGGTGATCCGTCGAAGCTCGTCCTCGGCGTGCCGCTGTACGGCTACAACTGGCCGATCGCCGTCAGTGGCACGTGCCCTGCGTCGGCCGAGGGGGTGACCACCGTGACGAACGTGTCGGTCGACGATCTGGCGCAGCGGCGCGGCGGCGTGCCCGCGTACGACCCGGCCAGCGGCGAGTGGTCGTTCCAGTACGAGCTCGTCGTCGACGACGGCACGACTGCGTGCACACAGCTACGCCACGTCAACTACGTCGATGCCGACGGGGCACAGCTGCGCATGCAGCGGGCGATGGACGCCGGCTTCGGCGGCGTCGCCCTGTTCACCCTGGGCTACGCCGACAACGAGGTGTGGTCAGCGGTCGACACCGTGGCCGCCTCCCTCGCGAGATCATCCACCTCGACCCCGCCCAGCGAGCCGTGAGGCGGCGCTGATGAAGGTGCACCTCGTCGACGGGACCTACGAGCTGTTCCGGCAGCACTTCGGGCGGGCGGCTCGGGAGCCTGACGCCGGACCGTACGCCGCAACCTCGGGCGTTCTGGGGTCGACGCTGCAGTTGCTGGCGGACGGCGCGACGCACGTCGCCGTGGCCAGCGACCACATCATCGAGAGCTTCCGCAACGACCTGTGGCCCGGGTACAAGTCGTCGGTCGGGATGCCGCCCGAGCTGCTGGCGCAGATCCCGATGGTCGAGGAGGCGCTCGTGGCGATGGGCGTCACGACGTGGGCGATGGTGACCCACGAAGCCGATGACGCGATCGGCGCCGCCGCGGTGATCGCCGCTGCGGACGATCGAGTGGAGCAGGTCGTGATCGTGTCGCCGGACAAGGACCTCGGGCAATGCGTGCGAGGGCAGCGGGTGATCCAGTACGACCGCCGCAAGCGGGAGTACATGGATGAGGACGCGGTGGTCGCCAAGTTCGGCGTTGCGCCGACGTCGGTTCCGGACTGGCTCGGCCTGGTCGGCGACTCCGCCGACGGCTTCCCGGGCATCGCCGGGTGGGGCGCGAAGACGCGTCGGCCGTGTTGGCCCGCTACGGACACTTCGAGGACATTCCCGACAGTGCCGGGCAGTGGGACGTGCCCGGGCTGCGCGGCGCGGCGAAGCTGTCGGTGGCGCTGCGCCAGGACTTCGCGCAGGCCTTGCTGTTCCGCCGACTCGCCACGCTGGAGACCGACATCGATGTCGGCGCCGTCGACGACTGGGAGTGGCTCGGGCCGACCGACGAATTCGACGACTGGGCCGTCGCCGTCGGTGAACCCCGCCTGGCCAAGCGGGCCGCCACACTCGCCGAGCGGCGCCGCCAGGGGTGACCGCCCGTGGGCGGTGAGGTGACGGCCAGGCGGTCTGCGGCACACGGGTGGTACCGCTGAAGGCTGCTACCTCCCGGTCCTGACCTGGTTCACGGGGACCCGTTGCACAGGACCCGACCGTCACCTCACCGCCCACGGGCGAGTGGTGCCACGTTAAGTCGGGCTCGTCTCGCAGGCAACCTGCTCGACTCACCTCCGTGCTCGCCGCCGCCGCTGCGCAGCGGCGCTCGCCCACCTGCGCAATCCTGAAACGTCTCGATCGGGCAGTACCCTGCTGCCACCCGGGAGGGGTGCGAGAGCGGCCGAATCGGCACGCTTGGAAAGCGTGTGTGGGGCAACCCACCGTGGGTTCGAATCCCACTCCCTCCGCTGGATGCCACCGCCGCCATGACGCTGGCCCTCGACGAGGCCAGGCTCGCCCTCGATCACGACGACGTTCCCATCGGCGCCGTGGTGCTGCGCGACGGCGACGTCCTCGCCCGGCGCCACAACGAGCGGGAGCTGCTCGCCGACCCGACCGCCCATGCCGAGCTGCTGGCCTTCCGCGACACGGCCCGCGCCCTCGGGCGCTGGCGGCTCGACGACTGCATGCTGGTCGTCACGGTGGAGCCCTGCGTGATGTGTGCCGGCGCCGTCGTCAACGCCCGCATCGGCCAACTCGTCTATGGCGCGACCGACCCGAAGGCGGGCGCCGTCGGCAGCCTCTACGACGTCCCAGCCGACGCCCGGCTCAACCACCGCCCACCCGTCGTCAGCGGCATCCTGGCAACGGAGTGCGGCGAGTTGCTGCGCGCGTTCTTCTCCGAACGCCGGCGACCGCCAGCTGCCCCGACCGGTAGCCTCCCCGACCGGAAGGATGCCAGAGTGGACGAATGGGACGGCCTCGAAAGCCGTTGAGGTCCTTCGGGCCTCCGTGGGTTCGAATCCCACTCCTTC
>CAVZFS010000011.1:0-8049 GCA_963774635.1 uncultured Acidimicrobiia bacterium | reverse complement strand
CTGTGGACCCCGTGCTGGCGGTCACGGTCTCCTGATCGACGATGTTCACCGGTGCACTCCTTCGACGTTGCGAGCGAGTGAGCGCCAGCGAGCGAGCGGCCGACAGCGGCCTGCGTGGCCGGGGAACGCCGTGACCGTCACGAAGGCTCCAGACCCAGGCCGAACGTGTCACGGCGGTCCAGGCGACCGGTATCGGCGAGCAGGATGACCGCCGGGCGGGTGAAGAAGTACAGCACGATCACGTCGCAGATCGTCGTGATACCGAGGTAGAGGGCGAACCCGCGCACTGCGCCGACGCTGAGGACGAACAGCACGGCGGCGGCGATGAATGCGACCAGGTTGGCGGCCAGGATGGTCCGCCACGTGGCCTTGAAGCTGCGGGCCGCCGAGTTGCGCAACGTCCGGCCGTGCACGACGTCGTCCTTCATCCGCTCGAAGTAGATGACGTAGCTGTCGACGGTGATGCCGATCGACACGACGATGCCCGTCACGCCGGCCAGCGTGAGCGCGTAGTTGGTGGTCTGCGAGATGATCGCCGCGATGCTGTAGATGAGCATCCCCCACACGCACAGCCCGAGGGCGACGAGCAGCGTGAGCCGCCGGTAGAACACGTACAGCAGCGCCAGGACGGCGACGATGCCCACCAGCCCGGCGATGACGGCGGCCCGCAGCGAGTCCTGGCCGAGGGTCGGGGAGACGGTCTCGACCCGGCGCACCTCGACGTCGACGGGAAAGGCGCCGCGGTTGAGCACCCGGGCGAGGGAGCGGGCCTCCTCCTCGGCGAAGTTCCCGGTGATCGACACCTCACCCTGGAAGGACGGCGCTTGCACGGTGGGAGCCGACTGCACGACGCCGTCGAGAACGATCGCCAGCTGGCGGCTCGGGCACGAGTCGAGCCCGTTGAAGCACTCGGAGGCCAGCGTGTTCCAGGCGCCCTCGCCGGCGCCGCTGAGGCTGACGACGACCGACCAGCCGCGTTGTTGGTCGAGCTCCACGTTGGCGCTGTTGCGGGCGAACACCTCGCCGGTTCCGCCCGGCGGGCCGACGAGGCACGTGCCGCCACCGAGCAACGGCAGGACCTCGGTCTCTGGCGTCCCGGTCGGGACGCTGCTCGGCACCGACGTCGCAGGCGTCAACGCTGGTGTGGAGGTCGGCGGCGACGAATCGTCCGCGGCCCTCGTCGGCGGCACGGGTTCGGTCGTCGGTGTCGTCGGTGTCGTCGGTGTCGTCGGCGCGCGGAGGCCGGCGGGAGTGCCAGGAGTCGAGCCGGTCGTCGACGTTGCTGTGGACGTCGGCGCTGACGCACCGGGCGTCGTCGAGCCTGTGGGCGTCGACGTCGTCGTTGCGCCGTCGTCCTCAGTGGCGAGGCACTGCAGGACCGGCTGCAGCGTGACGATGCCAGCCACGTCGGCGGCATCGAGTGCCTCGCGCTGGTCGCGCACGCCAGGCAGGTCGACGACGATGTCGGAGCCCTCCACGCGCACATCGGGCTCGGCGATCCCGCGGTTCTCGAGCTCGGAGCGCACGAGGTCCCGGATGACGATGAGGTCGTCGTCCGTCGCGCCCTCCGTCGGCGTGAGGACGACTGACACGCCGCCTTGCAGGTCGAGGCCGAGAACCGGCGTGTTCCCGAAGGCGAGATTGAGGGCGAGACCGACGACCGCCACTCCCACAATGGCGAGCAGCGACGTCCACAGTCGCCGGTGGATCATCCCGCGCTGTCGCGGGTGGGCGCGTCTTTGGTGCTGTCGTCGGTCGACTGCGGCGCGGAGGGCTTCGGCGGCTCAGGCCTCGTATCGGAAGTCGAGCCGCTGGTGTCGACCTTTCCCTGGATGGCCGCTCGGTTGACTCGGATCTGGACGTCCTCGTCGATTTCCAGCCAGATTCGATCGTTCTCTTCGAACCCGGTGATGAAGCCGTACACGCCGGAGGTCGTCATGACCTCGTCGCCGACCTGCAGCGCGGATTGCAGCGCCTGCTGGTCCCGCGCCTTGCGGCGCTGAGGCCGGATCATCAGGAAATACAACGCAAGTGGGATCAGCAGGAGGATGCCGAGCTGGGCGATGGCAGCACCGCCGCCGCCACTGGAGTTCGCCAGAAGGTTGAGGGTCATCACGTTCCGTGTCTACGAATTCGACGCCCGACGGGGCGCCGAGCAGCAGCCGAAGATGATACTCAGGGCGCCTCCCAGACCGACAGCACCTCGCTTCGCAGTGCCGCGAACGACCCGTTGGTGACGGCCGCCCGGGCCCGGTCGAGCAGCTGCACCGTCCACGCCACGTTGTGCAGCGTGAGCAGGCGCGATGCGGTCGGCTCGCCCGTGGCGAACAGATGTCGTAGGTAGCCGCGGCTGTGCCTCGAGCACACCTCGCAGGTACAGGTGGAATCGACGGCCACATCCTCGTCGGCGTGGCGGGCCGCCTTCATTTGGACCTTCCCGGCCGCCGTCAGGGCGGTGCCGTGGCGCCCGAGACGCGTCTGCAGCACGCAATCGAACTGATCCACCCCGAGCGGCGACGGCTTCGAGCATCGACGCCGGGTCGCCGACGCCCATGAGGTAGCGCGGGCGGTCCGGCGGGAGATGATCAAGCGCCGCGGCCAGGGCAGGCAGCATCTCCGCGCGGCTCTCTCCCACTGACAGTCCGCCGATGGCGTACCCGTCGAACTCGAGGTCAGCGGTCGCCTGGGCGCACTCGGCGCGCAGCGGGAGTGAGGTACCCCCCTGAACGATGCCGAAGAGCGACTGCCCTTCTCGACGGTGGGCGGCCCGGGCTCGCTGCGCCCACTGCAGCGTGCGCTCAGCAGCCAGCTCGACGACCTCCGGTGGGCTGGGCAGTGCCGGGCACACGTCGAGCACCATCTGGATGTCGGCGCCGAGCAGCTCCTGGACAGCGACGGCCGACTCAGGTGTCAGCCGGTGCATCGAGCCGTCGTAGACACTGCGGAACGTGACGCCGTCGTCGTCGACGGTCGGCCCCAGCGAGAACACCTGGAACCCACCGGAGTCGGTCAGGGTCAGGCCGTCCCAGCCGGCGAACCGGCCGATGCCACCGAAGCGGCCGACGACCTCGGCGCCCGGCCGCAGCATCAAGTGGTACGTGTTGGCGAGCACGATCTCGACACCGAGGCGGTCGAAGTCGGCGGCGCTGAGGTACTTGACCGCCCCTCGCGTGCCGACCGGCATGAAGCACGGCGTGCGATAGCTGCCCCGCGCGGTGTGGGCCACGCCGGCGCGGGCCGCGCCGTCACTGGCGACGACCTCGAGCGTGACCGGGTGCAAGGCGGCGACGCTACCGATTCCACCGTTCTGTCCTGATGCCGATCTCGTCGTTCAGAGGCGAAGACCCGGTTCGGCACGGCGGGCGCTCCGGCGCCTTCCCGGCCGCATCGATGAGGAATCGCATCACAACGAACGATCGCTACGGACAGAAGGGCTACTTCGCGTGGCGGTCGAGGAGCATGGCGTCGCCGAACGTCAAGAACCGGTAGTTCTCGGCCAACGCCGCGTCGTACAACGTGCGCCAGCGGGGACCGACGAAGGCGTCGATGAGCACGAGCAGCGTCGTGCGCGGCAGGTGGAAGTTGGTCAGCAGCACGTCGACGACACCGAAGTCGGCGCCGCGGTGGAGGAAGAGGTCCGTGCGACCCTCGAGGCGACCCGTGCGGGCGGCGCTCTCGAGGGCCCGCACGCTGGTCGTCCCGACGGCCACGACGCGTTGCGCGTCGGCGCACGCCCGCCATGTCGCCTCCGGCACGCGGTAGCGCTCGGTGTGCATGCGGTGCTGCAGAGGATCGGCGGCGCTGATCGGCTGGAACGTGTCGAGCCCCACGACGAGATCGACGGGAGCGATCGCGATGCCGTTCGCGGTCAGCGTCGCCAGCAGCTCGGCGGTGAGGTGCAGGCCAGCCGTCGGAGCAGCCGCCGACCCAGGTGTCTGCGCGTAGACGGTCTGGTACCGCTCGGGTCGATCGAGCGGCGTGTGGAGGTACGGCGGCAGGGGCACCTGTCCGAGCCGCTCGATGACGATCAGTGGATCGCCGTCGGCGAGCAACTCGACGTGGAACGTGTCGCCGGCCGCGGTCCGTTCTCCCACCCGGAGCACCGGCCCCCCGTCGACGGCGAAGAGGTCTTCGCCGGTCCGCAGCCGGCGGGCCGGACGCACCAGCGCTTCCCACGTACGGCGGTCCTCGCTGACGGGTTCGAGCAACAGGACCTCTGCCTCACCGCCGGTGGCTCGACGCAGGGGCAGACGTGCCGGCAGCACCTTGGTCTCGTTGACGACGACGAGGTCGCCTTCGCGCAGTAGCAAGGGCAGATCGGCGATCGTGGCGTGTTCGGGCGGCGCGGTGCCCCGGTCGATCAGGAGACGGGCGGCGTCGCGGGGCTCCATCGGCACTTGGGCGATGCGCTCGGGGGGAAGGTCGTAGTCGAACTCCTCCAGCCGCACGCTGGCGAGGCTACGGAAGAGCCCTCACGTCTCAGGCTCGGCTCGCAAGCAAGTTGCTCGCCTCACCTGCCGAGCTCACCGCCTCCGCTTCGCTACGGCGTCTCACCTGCCTGCCCATCCGCTGGAGCCACCCCTTGTGCCAGCATTCCCGCCCGTGACAGCGCAGCGCAGCGAAACGGTGTCGATCGACGGCGACGGCATGACCATGACCGTGTGGGTGCCCGACGGCGGGCAAGGTCCCGGCATCCTGCTCGTCCAGGAGATCTTCGGCGTCGGCCCGTACATCGTGGCCGTGGCAGAGCGCCTTGCCGAGGCCGGCTACGTGGTCGGCGCGCCGGATGTGTTCTGGCGTTTCGCTCCCGGATGGGTTTCCGAGCACGACGAGGCTGGCCTGAGTGCATCGCTGGCGCAGGTCGGCAACCTCGATTTCGAACGAGCCGTCCAGGACTGCGTTGCCGCGCTCGACCAGCTGGCCGGGCTCCCCGAAGTGGACGAGTCGCAGCGTCCTGGCGTGATGGGGTTCTGCCTCGGTGGCACGATCGCCTTCGCGGTCACCGTCGCCGATTCGCCGTCCGTGTGCATCAGCTACTACGGCTCGGGTGTGCCGTCGATGCTCGGTGCGATCGACGACGTGACCTGCCCGACGCTGTTCCACTTCGGACGCACCGACAGCTTCATTCCGTTCGAAGGGGTCGAGCTGGTGGCGGAGGCGATCGGCGACCGACGCCACCTCGTGCTCAACGTCGAAGAGGCCGGTCACGCCTTCGACAACCACGAGGCAGGCATGTTCCATGACGAGGCGGCTGCGCGGGCCGCATGGTCGAAGACCATGGCCTACCTCGCGGAGCACTTGCCCGTGTCGCGATGAGCGACGCCATCCCGCCCGACGACAAGGACTGGACGTGGGTGCTGCAACGGCCGTGCCCGGAGTGCGGGTTCGAGCCGGCCGCCATCGATCTCGCTGACGTGCCGAAGCTCGCTCGGGCCAATGCTGGCGCCTGGCGGGAGGTGCTCGGGCGCGCCGATGCGACGACGCGTCCCAATCCCCGCGTGTGGTCCCCGCTCGAGTACGCCTGCCATGTGCGCGACGTGTTCCGCCTGTACGACGAGCGCTTGGCACTGATGCTCCGCGAGGACGATCCGCTGTTCGCGAACTGGGACCAGGACGAGACGGCGGTCGCCGAGCGCTACGGCGCACAGGATCCGTCAGTCGTCGCGTCCGAGCTCGAGACGGCAGGTGAACAGATCGCTGCGTCGTTCGATGCGGTGAAGGATGACGAGTGGGCACGGACCGGCCAGCGCAGTGACGGCGTGAGCTTCACGGTCGAGTCGTTCGCCCGGTACTTCTTGCACGACCCGATCCATCACCTCCACGACGTGACCGCGAGGCCCTGAACCGTCACTCGAACAGTGCAGGCGGCCCGGCAAAGCGCCGTTCGGGCGGCGGCGTGAGTCCGAGGTGCTCGTACGCGGCGGGCAGCGGGACGCGGCCGCGCGGTGTGCGAGCCACCAGACCCCGTTGGATCAGGAACGGCTCGTAGACGTCTTCCACCGTCTCGGGTTGCTCGCCGACGGCGATCGACAGCGTCGACAAACCGACGGGACCACCGCGGAACTGCTGGCACAGCGCGCCGAGCAACGCACGATCCAATTTGTCCAGACCAAGGTCGTCGACGCCGAACACGGCCAGGCCGTCACGCGCCGTGGCGGCGTCGACAGCGCCGTCGCCCCGGACCTCGGCGAAGTCCCGCACGCGGCGCAGCAGCCGGTTGGCGATGCGTGGTGTACCGCGGGCGCGGCGGGCGATCTCCCACGCCCCCTCGGCATCGATCCGGACATCGAGGATGCCGGCCGCCCGCGTGACGATCGCTTCGAGCTCGGCAACGTCGTAGTAGTCCAGGCGGGCGACGAGCCCGAAGCGATCGCGGAACGGACCGGTGATCATTCCGGTGCGCGTCGTCGCCCCGACCAGCGTGAACGGCGGCAACGTCAGCCGGATGCTCGACGCCGCCGGACCCTTGCCCACCACGATGTCGAGCTGGAAGTCCTCCATCGCCGGATAGAGGATCTCCTCGACGGCCCGCGAGAGCCGGTGGATCTCGTCGACGAAGAGGACGTCGCGCTCCTCCAGTTTGGTGAGGATGGCCGCGAGATCGCCGGCCCGCTCGAGAGCAGGACCGGACGTGATGTGCAGCGTCACCCCGAGCTCGGCCGCCGTGATCCCGGCCAGCGTCGTCTTGCCGAGACCCGGTGGGCCGGCAAACAGCAGGTGGTCGACGGCCTGCCCTCGACGCCGCGCTGCCTCGATCACGATGCCGAGGTGCTCCTTCAGCTCGCGCTGGCCGACGAAGTCCTGCAGCGTTCGCGGGCGCAGGCCGACCTCGACGGCATCCTCGTGCTCGCCCTCTATGCCTGGATCGAGGAACTCATCCCGCACGCCGTGCTCCCAGCACCTTGAGCGCGTCGCGCAGCAGCGTTGCCGCATCGACGTCGGTCGGCAGCTCGCGCAGCGACTCACGGATCTCTTCGGGGCCGTAGCCGAGTCCCGCCAACGCGTCACGGACGTCGCCGATCACGGAACCGCCACCGCCGGCGCCGCCGACCGGATCGAGCACCGGCACGGACAGGCGGCTCTTCAGCTCGACGAGCAGCCGCTCGGCGGTCTTGCGCCCGACGCCCGGCACCATCGTGAGCGCTCCGACGTCGGCCGCGGCGACGACGTCGACGAGCGCCCGCGGCGGATGCGTGGCGAGGATCGCCATCGCCAACGCCGGGCCGACTCCGTGGGTGGCGATCAGGGTCTGGAACGTGGCGCGCTCCTCGCGGGTGGCGAAGCCGAACAGCGTCTGCTCGCTCTCGCGCACGTGGTGATGGACGTGGAGGAAGACGCTCGTCGTCGGCTCCAACTCGGCCAGGGTCCGCGGCGTCACCGCGACCACGTAGCCGACGCCACCGACCTCGAGCAGCACGGTCCCGTCCACGTTGCGCTCGAGCACTTCACCGCGCAGCGATCCGATCACCGCTGCCTCCCCACCGCCTCGGCCACCCGACGCTGCAACGGGACGGTCGCGAGGTGACAGAGCGCCAGCGCCGCGGCGTCGGCGGCGTCGGGAGGCTGCGGCGTACTGCTCAGCCGGAGACGGGTCTGAACCATCCTCTGCACCTGCTCCTTCGACGCCGCACCCCAGCCGGCGACGGCGCCCTTGACCTGGTTGGGCGTGTACTGCGCGACCTCGCAGCCGGCGGCGGCGGCTTCGGCGAGGGCCAGCCCGCTGGCCTGGCCGACGCTCATCGCCGTGCGCACGTTGACCTGGAAGAAGACGTGCTCGACGACCACGGTGGCAGGCCTGAACTCGGTGATCAGCGCCGCCAGCTCCGCCCGCAGGGTGGCCAGGCGCCGCGGCAACGCCTCACCAGCTGATGTGCGGATCACACCGAGCGCGACGGCCGTGGCGTCAGTGACACTTCGCGCGTCGATCACGGCGTAGCCGCACCGGGTCAAGCCCGGGTCGATGCCCAGCACACGCCCTGCGAACACGAGTTCGGACACTAGCGACTCGCCGGCGGGAGGGGCCGGCCCGAGGCTGACTCGGATCTGCGG
>CAVZFS010000010.1:0-81801 GCA_963774635.1 uncultured Acidimicrobiia bacterium | reverse complement strand
GCGACCTGCTCACCGCCATGCACTGACAACCGGCCGCAACCACCAAGCCAATGACGCGACACCGGGCCCCTGCCTGAGACCGCAGCACCGCCAAACCAACCTTCCGAACGCACGCCGTTGTCCGAGCGACGCTGCTGGAGTTGCCTGCCTATGTGTCCCGGCGACGTGAGCCGTGCACCGATTCGGGTCACCTAGCGACACCCGCGGGAGTGCGAATCGAGGGCCGCGACTCCTGGAGAGGGACCAGTGCTTGTCGACACTCCCTCGAGCAAATCTGTACGGTGTCCTGAACAGTTCACTGTACACTGTACAGATGGCGACCGTACGACCAGAGGCCCTGGACGGCACGACCCGGATGCGGCCGACCCCGTTGTCTCGCCAGCGACTCGTTGACGAGGCGCTCGCCTTGCTCGAAGACCCCCGCGGCGGGGAGCTCTCGATGCGTCGCCTCGCCCAGCGGTTGGGAGTCGCCCCGAACGCGCTGTACACCCACGTGCGCGACAAGGCCGATTTGGTCGCCGCGCTGGTCGACGAGGTGTACGCCGGCCTCGACCTCGTTCCTCACGCGTTGGACCATTGGACGGAGCGGCTTGCTGCACTCAGTCGGGCCCTTCGCCAACACCTGCTCACCCATCCGTCCGTCGTGCCGCTGGCGCTGCAACAGCCCGGTCTCGGGCCTCACGGGCTGCGATTCGGTGAAGCCATCTACAACGTGCTGCGGCCGGCCGGCTTCTCCGACGAGGCTGTTGTCGGCACCGTCTCGGCGCTGCACACCTACGTCCTCGGGTTCGTCGCGCTCGAGGCACCACGCGCCGGCACGGACCACGACGACGATGACGAGTTCGTCCGCCGCTTGAGCGCATTCTTCGCCGCGTTGCCGCCGGACCGGTTCCCGCACCATGTCGAGCTGGCTCCGTTGCTCACCCGCTTCTCCAACGACGACCAGTTCGAGTTCGGCCTGCGCACCTTCCTTGCTGGTCTCGTCGCCCAACAATCCCGGATCGTCGGGTCACCATCCCACGACGCGCCCACAACAAGCGCCCACGACGGCTCCCTCACCCACCATCCAGCCCGACAAAGGACGGCAGACAATGGCTGACACCTCACCACACGACGCCCACCATCCACGAGGTCGCCACGGCATGCCCCGCCAGATGGTCGACCGGCCGCCCGAGACATCGGACGCACTGTTGCTGGACACCGACGTGGCCGAGCGGCGCTGCTGGCGATGCCTGAAGATGTTCCCCGGCGACTCGACGATGCCGTCGACCCCGACACCGGAGTGGTGGCTTTGCGGTCCCTGTGACCGCACCCTGCTCGCCCCCGCGCAGCGGGCGGCATGATGTTGAATTTCCAGTGGGATGCCCTCCGGAGAGGCGACAGGGTATTCGTCCACGATGCCCGCGACGCCGACATCGGCGTAGCCCCCGGCGCGGCGCTCAGTCGAGGTCGCTGATGGCCGTCGCAGCCCTGTCCACCCCGGCGTCGATGACCGCCGAGCAGTACCACCGGATCACCGAGCACCTCGATGCCTCCCCAACCGGCGCGCCGCCCGGACGCCGATTTCACGCCTGCTTCGGGCACGGCGATCACCTGATGGTGTTCGACGTGTGGGACAGCCCCGAGGAGCTCGACGCCTTCACGGCGACGCTCATGCCGCTCCTCGCCATCGAACACATCGACATGGCACCACCGGAGCCGCTCGAGATCCACGACCTCATCGACGGTGGCGACTCGAGGGCGCTGCGAAAGACGATCGCCGAGCTTCGCGACAAAGCCTTCTTCATCCGCCCGGTCGAGAAGCTCCGGGAGAAACTCCACAGCGTCACGGGGAAGCCCTCGGAGAACCAGGGCACTGACGAAACACCGACAAGCGCGCGATGACTCGCCGGCCGACATCGGCCCGCCGGCCACGTGGCCATCGCGTCGCACGCCGAGCGCGTGCTCGACGCCCACGGACCCTCGCAGCAACGGCGCGCGCTCTTCGCCGCCGGAGGAGGATCCTCTATTTGGCGAGCGGCGTCGGTGTCGCCGCCGTCGTCGTCGGCTACGAGCGGCGGGTGCTCGGCGCGCTCGGGGCGACTCCGGACCCTGACGCCGACCGGGACTTCTCGTTCCCGTCCGGGGCCGTCCACGACGTGGTCACGCCCGACGGTGGCTCGGTGTTCGTCGCCGAGTCGGGCGCCGGTCGTCCAGTGCTGCTGCTCCACGGGCACGGCGCCAACCTCGACATCTTCGCGCTGCTCGCCCAGGGGCTGCGGGCCGAGGGTCTTCGTGTCGTCGCGCTCGACCAACGGGGGTTCGGGCGGTCGTCGCCCGTCCCGCCGGCCTACGGCTTCGCCGGGCTGGTCGACGACGCAGCCACGGTCGTGGGGGAGCTCGACCTGCGGGGCGCGATCGTCGTCGGCCATTCCATGGGCGGCGCCGTGGCGCTCGCTCTCGCCATTGAACGCCGGGAGCTGATCGCCGCCGGGCGGGTCGCCGCGCTCGTGGTGATGAACAGCGGAGCTCGCGGCCCCGTCGACCGGGCGTGGACTCGGGCGTGGGTCACGGCGTCGGAGCTCTCCGTTCTCGAGCGCCTCAGCCGGCACCCCCGACACGGGACCGTGCTGAGCCGGACCAACTTCGGCGCCGACGCCAGGGCCAGTCATGTGCGGGCGATGCGAGCCGCCGGGTTCGACAGTCCGGTCGCCCGCCGCCGGGGGTTCACGCTGCGGCTGCTCGGCATCGACCTCGTCGATCGGCTCGGGGAGATCGACATCCCCGTGCTCGTCATGGCCGGGGAGCGCGATCGGCGTGGTTTCGGCCGCGCAGTCAACGGTCCTGGCCGACGGGCTGCGGGACGGTCGACTTGAGGTGTTCACCGGAGCCGGACACGTGCTCCCGATGGAACGGGCGGCATCGCTGACCGCTGCGATCGTGGGCCTCGCCGACGAGCTCGACGTCGCGGATTCGCAGCCGTCAGCCGCGCCGGCCTGAGCGTCCGCTGCCCCTGCGGCCGAACGTGTGGCACAGGGAGCCAGCACGTCGCGCAGACCGACCGCGGCCCCGAAATACACGATGCCGAGTCCGACAGCGACGAACGGGAGCCCGACGATCCGGCGATGATCGACCGTTCCGTCGTGCTCGGAGGGCCGAACGGGGGCGGGCGATGAGGTCGATGGACATGCAGACTTCCCGGCGACGATCGTCCACTCCGTCTGAGCAAACATCGACCGGGATCTCGAGCCGAGCGCCACTCCTCGTCACTGGAGGCGGCCAACACCAATCTCCACCCGCCGGCTCGGCACAAACGTCGGTCAGACGATGTAGGCGTGGAGCGTGCCGTCGTGGCCGATGGCGGTGGCGAGGCCTTCGTCGTGGGCGGTGCGCACGGCCTCCGACACCGTCAGCGCCACTCCGGCGCAGGTGAGGGCCCACGTGGCGACCGTGGTTGTGCCGACGAACACGCCGACCGGAACCGTCAGCAGCAGCGTGAGGCTCACCGCGGCCACGGCCGCGTTGACGCCGGCCCACAGGTACGTCAGCCGCCTGAACAGCCGCACGACGGCCGGGCGACTCATGACATCGGGCCCGCACGGGCAAAAGTCCCGGGCGAAACGGGCGATGAGGGGGCGGCCGACAAGCACCGACAGTGCGAAGACGAGGGCGGTCAATACCGTGCGCATGATCGGCTGGAAGAAGAACACGAAGCTGTTGTCGCTGAGCAAGAAGATGCCCGTGCGCACCGCCAGACCGAACGTGGCCAGCAGGAGCAACGTGGAGACCGGACGGCGGCCGAGGACCCGGGCGCCCATCGCACCGAGGGACCAGCCCAGCCCGGCGAGGAACGCCCAGCCGAGGCCCGAGGCCATCAGGACGACGTAGAACAGCACGGTCGGCACCACCGTCGCCTCGATGAGGAACGGGACGAGGCGGCGCGTCACGGCCCAGGCCACCGAGACCTTCGACGGGTGCATGCGCCAGGTCGGATCGGCGGCCCAGCCCGTCGCCATCGTGGTCGCTGCCATGCTCGCCTCACCAATCGACGTCAAGTGACACGCCACCGAGGACCGGAGCAACGCACCGCGGACCCCGCTTCCAGGGCCGCCCACGATCGAGACGATCGAGGTGAGGCGACCCTACAGCGGTTTGCCCTCCATTCGCGCCGCGCAGCCGATGTGGCGGATCGTGGTCCGGTCGGGAGCCGTTCGGTGGCAGACCGCGGTGGGGACGCTTGACTCCGGGGGTAGGTCCAGGAGGATCGTTGTGCACGACGCCGTGGTCGACGACATGTCCGGGTGTGGCGGTCTCTCAGGCGACCACATGCCATGCTGGAATCAATGCCGCGTGCGGGACGAAGAGTGACTGGCCCGCGGAGGCGCTTGTTGCGCTCGGGGCCCACTCGGGTTAACCCGAAGCGGCAGTCGATGCTTCCGCTCATCGGCACCAGCGGGACGGCGCCTTCGCAGTTCGGAACGCCAAACCGGCGCACGCCCGCAAGGTCGATCCGGACGAGACGACCAGGGCCCAGATCACCGAGCCCCCGAGAAGGGGGTGGTGCCAGCGGCAACCTGTCACGATCGTGAGCGTTATGTGTGGCACGCCCCCTTGGCTCGATCGTTGGCTGGTCTCTGCCGATGGGGGGCGCGGAGCGCCAGACCGCCGGTGATTTCGATGCAGCCCCGCTTCTGTAAAGATCCGTGCGCTGAACGGCTCCGTGAGCTCGTTGCTGCAGAAGTGGCGAGTAGAGGACTGTTGGATCGCGCTTACCTGCGTCTGCATGTCAAGGCTGTGGTCGTAGTGCTGTGGGCACTTGTGTCCTATTGGATGCTGGTTATTGTCACGCCCCCGTGGTGGCCGGTCTGCTTTCTCTCCTTCGTGCTGGCGGCTCTAGCGGTGGCCCTCAATCTCATGCACGACGGCAATCATCAAGCCTTCTCGCGCAATGCGCGAACGAACCGTCTCGCCGGCTTCACGCTAGATCTGCTCGGTGTCAGCTCGCTATTTTGGGTGGAGGACCACAATAGGAAGCATCACGGTGCTCCCAACGTCGACCCGTTCGACGGAGACATCGACTATGGATCTATTGCCCGTGTTGCGCCGAGCAAGCCATGGCGGCCATGGTATCGCTTCCAGCACTACTACCTTTGGCTTTTGTATGCTTTCCTCCTAGAGAGATGGCAGTTCTACCTAGATCTCCGTAAGGTTCTTGGTCGCCAGGGGGCGAATGGTTCGGCGCCGACCAGAGAACGCAGACAGTACTGCTTGCTGTTTGTCGGCAAGCTGGTGTTCTTGGGCTGGGCCCTCGTTCTTCCCGCCGTCTTCCATCCTTTATGGGCCGTGGCCATCCTCTACCTCGTAGCTGCGGGTCTCGCGGGGCTCATAATGGGAACGGTCTTTCAATGGGCACATTGCGTGGAAGGCGCCATGTTCCTGTCGGTTCAGCGAAGCCAAGAACGCCTACCCGAAACGTGGTTGCGGATCCAGGTCGAAGCCACGCTGAACGTCCGCCTACCTCGCTGGCTCTCCTGGTATGTAGGGGGGCTTGACCACCAGATCGAGCACCACCTCTTCTCGCGATATCCGCATACCATCTACCCTGATCTGGCCGGCACGATCGAGGAGTTCTGCCGGGAAAACCGGATCAACTACACCCGTCATCAAGGTTTCTGGGCGGCAGTGCGCGCCCACCACAGGTGGCTGCGTCAGATGGGGCAACGACCAGTCCTACCCGAAGTCGAGTACGACCCGAGCCCCTGACGTTCGGCCGCAGATGCTCTCCGCGTGACCGCCGGACAACGTGTGGGCCCAGCTCAACAGTAAAGACCTCCGCGTCGCCCGGTGCACCGTTGACGACTGATGATGAAAGCGCACGTCAGAACACGAGTCCACGGGAGGCTCAGCCCAGCATCGGGCGCGGGTCGAAGAAGGCGCGGATGGCGCTGATGCGTCCGTCTCGGAACTGGTACCAGCCCACCGTCGGCATCCGCTCACCGGCGACGAAGAGGTCGTACACGATGCACACGTCGCTCGCCGTCAGCGATCACCGCCACCTGCTCAGCTCGGTCCACCGCCTCGGAGAGGCCCTTCAATCCTGCGACGTACTCATCCGCCCCATTGGTCGCGCCGAGCGGTCCACGGAACGTCATGTCATCGGTGAGCAATGGTCGCGCCGCTGCCGGGATCCGCATCGGGCGTGGTCCACGTCCGCAGACAAGCGAGCGCCATCGCCGCGTTGTCGTGACCAGCATTCATCGTCCATCGGTTACCCAGCCGCGCTCCAGACCACCCAGCGGGCACCACCGAACCAGCGCAGAGAGTCACGGGCGGGCACCCGCTCGACCGCGCTTGCCGGTGTGGTGGCCCCGGCCTACCGTTCATGGCGGTGGCCTTGAGCGCCGGCGTCGCACGAACCATGGAGTACGTGGTCCTCTGCCTCGCCCCGTCGGCATGCTTCTGGCTCGCGCTGAACGGCGGCCGCATTGCCCGGTGGGTCGCTCGCCGCTGGCGGATGATCAGGCCGGCACCACCAGCGCCCGTCGGGCCGCCCCTCGAGCTCATCTCCGCTGACATCCGCCGCATCCGCAGCCTCATCGCCGCCCTGCCCCCGCAGGCCCCCTGGGCACGACGGTTCGGCACGTTGCTCGCCTACGACGACGCCTTGAGTGCCGCCTGCCGGGCTCTCGACCTGGATGATCCCTTGAACGGCCTTCCGTTTGGATCCCGTCGGGATGCGACGCGCGTACAGGTCGAGGCCGAGCTCGAGTGCGCAGGGCTCGTCAGCGAGCCGTGATCTGGGACCGTCCAGCAATGCACCTGGCGCTCGTCAGCCTGATCGTCGGTGATTACGACGATGCGATCGCCTTCTTCGTTGACAAGCTTCGTTTCGAGCTCGTCGAGGACTCGCCGGCGGACACCAACGATGGACGGCCGAAACGGTGGGTCGTCGTCAGACCGCCTGGTGCGATCACCGGCCTCCTGCTGGCGCAGGCCGACGGGGACGATCAGCGATCGGTCATCGGTCGCCAGCATGCCGGTCGTGTCGGCTTCTTTCTGCGCGTTGAGGACTTTGACGCCGAGTACCGCCGCATGCGGTCCGTCGGCGTCGAGTTCGTGAGCGAGCCTCGCGACGAGCTCTACGGTCGAGTCGCCGTCTTCCAGGACGTGTCCGGCAATCGGTGGGACCTGCTCGGGCCGAGCGGTGGCTTGAGCGTTTCTTGACGGTGGTCGTTCACGATGGGGTCGGTGCAGGTTCCCCACGTCGTGCGCCCAGTCGAGGAGTACGTTCGCCGCATGGACTACCGGGTCCTGGGCCCGCTGGAGGTCCTGGTTGACGGGGTTGCGCTCCCCCTGGGTGGTCCCAAGCAACGGGTCGTCGTCGCTGTCCTGGTCGCCGCCGCCGGTCATCCGGTGCCGGTCGACGCGCTGCTCGAGGCGATCTACGGCGAGGATGCGGCGGCCGGTGGACGTCGCACGTTGCAGACGTACGTGTCGAACCTGCGTCAAGTTCTCGGCGACGTCATCGTTCGACAGGGCGACGCCTATGTGCTGACGTGCATCGGCTCGGTGATCGACAGCGTGACGTTCGAGGAGCGCTATCGGGCCGCGTCGGCGATGACCGATCCCGACGACGCCGCCAGCATGCTGCGCGCCGCGCTGGCGACGTGGCGCGGGCGCCCCTACGCCGATGTCGAGGCGCACGGCAGGTTGGACGGCGAGTGCACCCGTCTCGGTGAGGTCCGGCTCGCCGCTCTCGAAGCCCGCATCGACGCCGATCTGAACGCCGGACGTCATCGCGAGGTCATCGCCGAGCTGGAGGCGTTGACCGTGGAACACCCGTGGCGCGAGAGCCTGCGCGCCATGCACATGCTCGCGCTCTACCGGTCGGGCCGGCAGACCGAGGCGTTGCGGGCGTACGGGCGCACCAGGGTCGTGCTCGCCGAGGATCTCGGGATCGATCCGTCGCCGGAACTGAAGGATCTCGAGCATCGGATCCTCGAGCAGGATCGCAGCCTGCTCGTCGCGACCGGCCCAGCGGTCGTGCGGCGAGCGGTGCTCGTCGCCGACCTCGACGATGCCGCGGGATGGTCCGATCCGTGGGAGCGGGAGACCGCGTTCGCCCGCCGCGAGCTGGAGCTGGCCGCCGCAGCCGACCGCGAGGGAGGGCACAAGCTGGCGCCCAGGGGTTCGGCCGGCTACGCGTTGTTCACCGAGGCGATCCATGCCGTTCGGGCCGCCCGCGCGCTCGTCGACGGGCGCCTCCGGGTGGCGGTCGATTTCGGCGACCTCGAGGTGGGCGATGACGAGCCGGTCGGTCCGCCGCTTGCTCGGGCGGCACGTCTGGTCGCTGTCGCCCACCCCGGCCAGGTGTTGTTGTCCGCCGAGGCCCACGAGGCGCTGACGAGCGCAGGGTTGTCTGGCTGGGCGGCAGAGTCGCTCGGGCGCTTCGACATCGTCGGTCTGGACGCCGGTGTCCTGGTGTATCAGCTCATCGGCCACGGGTTTACGTCGCAGTTTCCGGCGCTCCGGCTCGATCGTCTGCCGCCGTCGATACCGGGCGTGACATCCGGGTCGGTGCCGGGCTACGAGCTGCGGGCGCTGATCGGCGTAGGCGAGCTCGGTGAGGTCCACAGCGCCTACCAGACGGCGGTCGGGCGAGAGGTGGCGGTGCGGATCTTCGGGCCGTGGATGGTCGGCCATCCCCAGTTCGTGCGGCGGTTCGAGAGCGGATCGCAGCGCATCGCCCGCGTCGACCATCCGCACGTCCTTCCGCTGCTGGACTACTGGCGAGAGCCGGGCCGGGCGGTCATGGTGAGCCGGCTCGTCCGAGGCGGCGACCTGCGCGATCGCACCCCGACCGACGGGATGGACCCGCTGCACGCCCTGGCAGTGATCGAGAAGGTGGCCGCCGGCATTTCGGTCGCCCACCGGCTCGGCGTCGTTCACGGGCGCCTCCGTCCGGAGAACATCCTCTTCGACGATGCCGACAACCCGTACGTCGCCGATCTGGGGATCGACGAGATCTGCACCGGCATCGTGTCGTTCGCGACCCACGCCTACGATGCTCCCGAGCGGCTCGGCGGCGCGCTCGCAACGCCGGCGTCCGACATCTACTCGCTCGGACTGTTGATCCACGAAGTGCTCGGCGGCCGCCCGCCGCCACCGGACGGAGCCCTTCCGCAGCGTGGAGACGCCGTCGACGCCGTCGTCGGCCGGGCGACCGATCCTGACCCGCACCGCCGCCATGGTTCGGTCGACGAGCTCCTCGATGACTTGCGCAGCGCACTTGCCGTCCCGCTCATGCCCACTTCGGAGCTCTTGTGGACGCGCAACCCGTATCGCGGTCTCGAACCGTTCGAAGAGGCCGACGCCCCGGACTTCCACGGTCGCGACGCAGTGATCGCGGAGATGGTCGGCGTGCTCGAGCGGGAACGTCTGTTGGTCGTCTTCGGTCCATCCGGCAGCGGCAAGTCGTCGGTGGTCAAGGCCGGACTCGTGCCTGCGCTTCGACGCGGGGCCATCGATGGCTCGGAGTCCTGGCTCATCACCGACATGACGCCTGGCAGCGATCCGTTCGAGCAGCTCCGCACGGCGCTGGCCCGTGTCGCCGTTGCCGACTTGCCCGACGTCGTCGGCGAGCTGAGCTGGTCCGCCCGCTCGCTCGACGAGCTCGTTCGTGGCGTCGTGCCGCAAGGCTCGAACGTCGTCATCGTGATCGACCAGTTCGAGGAGCTGTTCACCCATATGGTCGAAGAGGCCACACGCCGGGCGTTCGTGCGGATGCTCGTAGACACGACCGCGCAACCCGAGGCCGTCGTGCGGATCGTCGTCACGGTGCGCGCCGACTTCCTCGATCGACCCCTTGGCTACGCCGGGTTCGCGGACGCCATGAAGGGGCGGGCGACCGCTCTCGGTGCGATGTCGGCTGACGGGATGGCCGAGGCGATCCGCCGTCCGGCGGAGAGCGTGGGCGTCGACGTCGAGCCGGCCCTCGTCGACCAGATCACCGGTGAGGCAGAGCTTGCACCCGGGGCGCTGCCGCTCGTCCAACACCAGCTGGCCGAGCTCTTCGCCGAGCGCACGTCCAACGTGATCACGCTCGCCGCCTACGTGGAATCGGGCGGTCTGGCCGGCGCCATCGGGCGCCGTGCCGAAGCGATCTATGGCGAGCTCGACGACGACACCCGGTCGGCGGCGCGCGAAGTTTTCCTCCGACTGGTCAGCGTGGACGAGGAGCACGAGGACACGCGTCGCCGGGTGCGGCGCACCGAGCTGGAGCGTTCCGGCGTCGGCGCCGATGAGCTCGACGCGGTGTTGCGGCGAGTACGGGCTCCACCGGCTACTGACGTTCGATCGCGATGCCGCCACCAGGACACCGACGGTCGAGGTCGCCCATGAGGCGATCCTCACCGAATGGCCCCGCCTCAAGGGCTGGATCGACGAAGCGCGCGATGACCTGCTCGCCCGCAGGAGGATCGAGTCGGCCACGCACGACTGGCTTGCCGCCGGCTCCGATGCGAGCTTCCTGTTCACAGGCGGCCGGCTCGAGCTGGCCGAATCGTGGGCAGCCGACACTGCCTTCGGGCTCACAGAGCACGAGCAACAGTTCCTGCGGGACAGTCGGACGCGCGTCGATCGCGATGCCGCCGGCCGTGCCGCCCGCCGGCGCCACATCATTCAGGCGCTAGTCGCCATTGTGATCGTGATGGCGGCGGTCGCCGTGTACGCACTCGTGCAGCGCTCGGCGGCCGACCGGGAGGCCCGGGAGACTCGCGCCCGCGAGCTCGCCGGGCAGGCAACCTTGGCCATCGCTGAAGACCCGGAGCGGGCGATCATGCTCGCGCTCGCGGCGAGCGAGATGACCGGTGAGCCGCTGCAAGAGCCCGTGTCGGCGCTGCAGGCGGCGACGCAATCGGTGCAGCTCGTCGACAAGGTCGACGGTGTTGCGTACGCCAATCTCGACTACGCCCCGGATGGCTCGATGGTCGCCGTCGACCGCGGGGAGGAGCAGCCCGGCGTGGTCCTCATCGACCCGGCGAACGGCGACGTGTTGACTGACATCGAGTCGCAGTACGGGACGTGGGGT
Organism: uncultured Acidimicrobiia bacterium; assembly: GCA_963774635.1. GTDB lineage: Bacteria > Actinomycetota > Acidimicrobiia > Acidimicrobiales > Ilumatobacteraceae > JALZMG01. The sequence continues at coordinate 70,733 of CAVZFS010000010.1, read as the reverse complement.
CTGGCGTTCGATCCCGGCGGCACCGAGCTGGCCGTGGCCTACGGCGGCTCGCCCGACGCTCCCGCCATCGGGCGTTTCGAGGTGCCGAGCGGCCGCGTTGCCGGTGCCTTCTCGGGACCGCCCGGCTCCTACGAGCAGCTCGCGTACCACCCGGACGGACGATGGGTGGGGGCGGTGCGGTTGGACGACGACGGGCTGCAACAAGAGATCATCGTGTGGGCGGTCGACTCCCCGGACGTCCCGATCTCGCTCGGGCCCGGGACTGCGTACGGGTTCCTGCCCGGCACCACGACGGTGGCGATCGCCAGCAGCGACCACCAAGGGTCACTCAGCGTGGTGGACTTCGAGACCCGTGACGTGGTCAGTTCGATCGAGACCCCTGACATCGAAGTCATCGGGATCGCCGTCGATCCGACCGGCCACCGGCTGGCGCTACTGGGGACAGGAGAGCGGGTCGTGGTCCTCGATCTCGGCGCCGGTGAGCAGGCCGACTTCGTTGTCACCGGCTTCCAGTCGGCCGAGTTCAGCCCCGACGGGAAGTGGCTGGCGATCGGTAGCTGGGACAACCTCGTCCACCTGTTCGACACCGAGAACTTCGCGGAATCGCTCCTGGCGGGATCGCCGAACCAGGTCAACAGAGTGGCGTTCGCACCCGACAGCTCCCGACTGGCGTCGATCAGCTCCGGACAACTTCGATTCTGGGAGCTCGCGCCGGAGGGGCATCCCGCCTTGGGCAACCTCCACGTGTCCGGCGACGCGGGGAACTGGCCGTCGGCCAAGGCGAGTCGGCGGCGGTGGTCAACGTCCATGGTCCCGACGCATCGGTGGCCGTCGAACGAATCGACATGGAGACCGGTGAAGCGGTCGAAGTCGCCGACGGGCTCCACTACCAACCGAACAACATGGGGCCGCTGATCTCCGCCGACCTCGGCGTCGTCGCGGGGCTGAACCGTGAGTTGCTCACCCACGTCATCGAACTCGACACCGGTGCCGAATTCGCGCTCGAACCGTGCGAGGTCGTGCGCGCCATCGACCACAGCGGACGCCTGACACTCATCGACGGGCAGACCCTGTGCACGGACGAGCTCGATCAAAAGGAGCTGTCGGAACCCGCGGTCAGCAGCCGCGTGCTCGATGTGGTCACCGGGCGCACGGTCCTCGACCTCGGCGCCCGCACGATGTGGAGCGGGGTCTTCGGCCCGGCGGCCGACGACGGCCTCCCCGGACTCGTCGCTCGCCTGGGCAACGCCAACGAGGTCGAGGTCTACCGCCTGCCGGCCGGCGACCTGCTGGGCACGTACGTCAGCGATGAGGGGTTCCCGCTGGCTGCCGCGTTCACCGCCGACGGCCGCCGCCTGGCCGTGACCAAGCAGACCGGCCAGCTCGTCGTGATCGACCTCGGTCGACTGGAGGTCGACCCCACGGACGCCGTCGTGTGGACGGCGGCCGCCCACACCGGCAGCGTGATCCACGTCGCCACCTCGGCCACCGGGTTGATCGCTACTGGATCCTTCAGCGGCAACGTGCGTGTGTGGTCATCGGACGGGACGATGATCGCCGACCTCCCGGTGCAACCCGAGGGCGGCCCCGCGCTGGCGTTCGCCGACGGCACCGACACCCTGTACTACGAGGACGCTGGTGGTGTGATCCGGCGCTTCACCCCCGACACCGACCAGCTCACCGAGCTTGCGCTGTCGATGCTCACGCGAGAGTTCACCCCCGATGAGTGCGCCCGATACTTTCCCGATGGGGCATGCCCGACTTTTCTGGAGTGAGCCCGACCGGGGCGGTGCGAGGGCTGCAGGCGGGCGTCAGGCGACGCCGAGCGTGTCGTCCAGCCAGTCGAGGAACGTCCGGTTCGCCAGCGAGCGGTTGAGTATCTCGCAGTGGTCGCCGGCGCCGTCGGCGTTCGTGAACTGGACGAACTGCTTCGGGCCAGGCAGCAGGTCGTAGAGATCCTTGGCGTTGCTGGACGCCATGTCCGATTCCGCAGCGGCAACGAGCACCGGGCAGGTGATCTGAGCGAGCAGCTCCGGCGTCAGCTTCCACTTCTCCATCTCGGTGAGGAAGGTCGACATCGAGCTCGCGCCATTGGTCCAGAAGCCACGCTTGATGAGCTTCCAGGTCAGGCCTCGGTTGCTGCTCACGGCCTCGACCATCTTGGCCTCGTCGTCCGGCGACAGCTCGGGCAGGCGGGCCACAGCGGCCTCGTCGAGACCGATCCGCGGCGCAATGGCCGCAAACTTCCCACCGACGTCGAGCTGGCCGGGATCGGCGATGATGGCCGCCAAGCGGTGCTCGAAGGCGGCGACGCGCGGCGCCATGTACCCGCCGAGGCTCCACGGCTGGTAGGCGATGCGGTCGGGATCGACGACGTCGAGCTGCAGCGCCGCGTCGACGACCGGCGTGACGACGTGTTCCCAGTCGTGGCGCAACGGCAGGCCCTCCTCGATCAGCAGGTGACCCTGTCCGGGGCCATCGTGCAGCAGGATGTGGTAGCCGCGGGCCAGTGCGGCGACGCCGATGGCGATGTGGTTCTCCACCATCGTCGAGTCCCAACCGCCGCCGATGAGGATGGTCGGGCGCACCTCGGCCTCGTGGCCCGGCGCGCGCACGAACCACGCCGGCATGGTGGTGCGTTCGTACGGGATCGCCAGGCGCGTCGCGGCGAGAGACGACATCGCCTTGTCGAACGTCGCCATTTGCAGCCGGAAGGCATCCCGCAGGCGGGGGTCGACGGGCGTGCCGTAGAGGGGGTGGTAGCCGATGCCCAGCATGGCGGCACCGCGGAGGTAGCAGTCGCGGGCGGTGGCGATCTTCCCGGCGGCGACAGCCCGGTCGCCCTCGTCGATGCGGCGCACGGCGAGGGCGTGGCACGCGTCGAAGAAGGAGCCGTCGTCGCCGGCCTGCACCTGGCCCGCCAGCGCCTGTACCTCGCCGTAGTCGGCACCGCCGTACGGCGCGAAGCCGAGCAACCACATCGAGAACTCCTCGTGCACCTCGTCGGCGAACAGCGGCATCAGACATCCCTCCTCGTGGCGGCCGACCGCGACAGGCAGTCGTCCGCCGTTTGTAGCGCGTTCAGCACGGCACGATGCCTCATCGGCGCCTGAGCACTGTCGGGGAAGTCAGGGACTGGCTCGGCGGTCCCCGGTCAGCCAGGCACACCATTCGTCCACGCCCTCGCCGGTCTTGGCACTGGTCATCATCAACCGTGCGGTCGGGTTGACGGCGCGAACGTTCTCGCGGAAGCGATCGAGGTCGACGTCGAGGTGCGGCAGCAGGTCCACCTTGTTGACCACCACCACGTCGACCGCCCGGAACATCACGGGATACTTGAGCGGCTTCTCCTCGCCCTCGGTCACTGCGTACACCATCGCCTTGGCGTCCTCCCCGACGTCGAACTCCGCCGGGCAGACCAGGTTGCCGACGTTCTCGATGACGAGCAGATCGAGCTCCGAGAGCGGGAGTCGAGCGAGCCCCGAACGCACCATCACGGCGTCGAGGTGGCACTCGCCGCCGAAGCCGGCGCTCGTGTTGACGAGTGACAACGCGGCGCCGAAGCCCTCGAGTTGGTCGGCGTCAAGGCTCGTGGCGATGTCACCCTCGAGAACCCCGACACGGGCACGTTCGCCGAGCATGGCGAGCGTCCGTCGCAGCAGCGTCGTCTTGCCCGCACCCGGCGCGGACATCAGGTTGACGGTGCGCACGCCATGGGCGTGCAGCTCGGCACGATTGATCGCCGCGATGCGGTCGTTCTCGTCGAGGATGCGCTCCAGAACCTCGACACGCGAACCGCCGGTCTCGGCGTACCCGCTGTGATCACCGACGTCTCGTGTTCCCGTCGTGTCGTGGTCGTGCTCTTCGTCGTCGTGGTCGTGGGAGTGCACGGTGCCGTCGGTGTGGTGGTGGAAGCGGCCCATCAGCGCCGCTCACCCAGAGGTGCATCATCGAGCGTCCCGACGGTCTCGAACGACACGAGGAGCAGCTCGTCACCCGAGCGCAGTTCGACGTCGATCGAGCCGCACGCCGCACACGCCAGCACCGGCACGTCGAGCACGGTCCGCGCCCCGCACGCCGGGCACTCCACGACGGCCGGGACGTGTTCGATCTCGAGCTCGGCGCCTTCCAGCTCGGTGGAAGCGGTGAGCAGTTGCCACGAGAACGTCATCGCGTCGGGGACGACCTGGCAAAGGTGACCCACCCGGATCACGACCCGCGACACCGGCCGGCCGGCGGCGCGATCGACCACCTTGCGGGCGATCGCTTCGCACATCGAGAGCTCGTGCACCGCACCTTCCCCTTGGGCGTCGCCGAACCTACCAGTGGCGCCGGGGTTCTCCGGCCGCAGACGAAGCTGTCAGGCTGTACGAGGCGTGCCGTGGGGGGTCGATGGAAGATCGAGCAGCGAGTGCAGCATCGCCGCCATTGCGGCGGTTCGACCTCGCGCCTCCCCGCCGCTTCCTGTTCCCCGCTGTGTTGCTGCTCCTGGCCGACGAGCCGAGCTACGGATACCGATTGGTCAAGGAGCTCAAGGGATTCGGCTTCGGCGGCGCCGACCGGCCGAGTGTGTACCGCACGCTGGCCCAGCTCGAGCGCGACGGGCTCGTCGTGTCGTGGTCCGACGCGCAGTCCCCGGCACAGTCTCGGCGCCTGTACCGGCTGACGCCGGAGGGTGACCAGGCGCTGCGGGTCTGGATGGGGGTCATCAAGCAGGAACGCGACCGGCTCGACGCCGTCCTGCGCCGCTACACCGCCTCCGGCGGCTTCGACGCCGCGCTGGCCGGCGTGGAAGGAGGCTGGGGGACCGTCTCCGGCCCTCCGCTTTCGGCCATCCGCCCGTCGAGCGATGCAACCGGCCACGCGCCGAGCGTGTCGCCACGCCTGACCACCCGGACACCCGCCGCAGAGGGCCTCGCGCCGTACCGCGGCAGGTTCGAGATCGTGGCGGAACGCTCGGCCGTGCTCGTCGACGCGCGCTCGAGCGTCGGTCCGTTGACGTTCGGGGCGATGGGCCTGGCCGGCTCGATCGAGACACCCGTCCGCGCCGGCCGGGTGGTCGCCGACCAGAGCACCACTGCGACGGTCATCGTGCCCGCCGACGCGCTGCGCTCGGGCAACGAGATCTATGACGCCGAGCTGCGGCGACGCATCGACGCGCGACGGTTCTCACAGATCACACTGGCCTTGCGCGACTGCCGTCCCGGGGGAACGCCCGAGCATGTCCGCGTCACCAGTGACGTCACGATTCACGGTGTGACCCGCCGTCTGGAGGGAACGCTGAGGATCTCTCAGCCGGGGGGTGGAGTCGTCGCCGCGACAGGGGAGCAGGTCGTCGACATCCGCGACTTCGACATCGTGTCGCCGGCACTGCTGATGCTGCGGATCTATCCGGACGTCGTCGTCAAGCTGTACGTCGAGGCCGAGGAAGTCGACCAGGAGCGTGGCGAATGATGTGGTTCCTCGGGTTCGCCGCCGGCTATGTGCTCGGGGCGCGTGCCGAGAAGGAGGAGTTCGACGACGTCGTGCAGGCCCTGCGCGCGTTACGCGACTCCGAGGAGGTCCGCGACCTCCTCGTCATCGTGCGGCGTCATACCGGGCAGGCCCTGCGCGGAGTCGCCGACCTCGTCGAGCGGCGGACCGATCAGTCCGACCCGCGGGCGACAGCCACCGTCGTCCTCGGAGCCGATCTCGTCGACCGTGTGCGGCGGATGATCGGCGATCCCTGACGCTCACGGGTCTGTCACACGCTGGTCGCGCTCGGTGACGTCCTGGGCGAACCCGCGCAGACCGACCGCCGCGCCAGTCGATCCGAGCGATGGCTCGGCTCGGGCGTAGAGCGTGCGCTCCCGACCGTCGCCACGAACGATGCGGTACTGGGCGTCGAACGGCAGCCCGGATTCCACGGCGGTCATCAGGGTGGCCCGCACTGCGGCGACGTCATCCGGATGCACCGCTCGGAGGTGCGCGTCGAGGGTGCCGTCGAAGTGCGCAGGGTCGATGCCGTGAATGCGGTGCAGCTCCTCGCTCCACTGCACGGCGCCGCTGCCGACGTCCCACAACCACCGCCCGGCGTGGGCGAGCCCTTCTGCTTCGCGAAGGCGGGCCTCGGTCTCGGCCAGGGCGGCCTGCGCCAGGCGCTGCTCGGTGACGTCGCGAGCGACCCCGACGATCCCGCAACAGCTTCCCGTCGCGTCCCGGACCGGATGCAGCGACAGCGCGATCGCGACCGGCATGCCGTCCTTGCGCTCGATCTCGGTCTCCACATGATCGACTCGCTCGCCGCCGAGCACTCTGTCGAGGAGCGAGCGGACATGCGTCGGGAACAGTCGGTCAGCGGGCTCTCCCACGACGCCTTCCGAGTGCCGGCCGAAGACCCGCTCGGCGTTGCGGTTCCACAGCTCGACGCGCATCGATGCGTCGAGGCTGAACAGCGCATCGTGCGCAGCGTCGACCAACGCTTCGTAGACCGCCAACTTGACGTTCTCGGTCGCAACCGCCGATCGAGTCATCGTGCCCCTCGCGTAGGATAGCTCGGGGGTGGGAGCAGCCGGCCAGGGGGTGCCGATGTCGACGACCGGCAGCACGACGAACGGGCCGACGGAGAGCCGGTCGCCTGGAACGATCGACGAGCTCGGTGGTGACCTGGCCGTCGCCGCGCTCGCCGTCGCTCGTCGCTTCTCCGCCGGAGCCACGATGTGGTGCGTCGGGCCGGTGTGGACGGAGCACGCTCGGCACGTCGCCGTCGAGTTCGTCCATCCGGTCATCGTCGGCAAGCGGGCGCTCCCTGCATTGACCATCGACAGCCCCGATCCTGTTGCCGCCCTGCGTCCCATGGCAGCAAGTGGTGACGTGCTCGTGCTCGTGGGAGACGCTTCGACGCCAGGCGCCAGAGACCTGCTCCGCAGGGCCGACGCATGGGGCCTGACGACGGTGTGGTGCGGCGCGGGCGACCGTGCTCCGGCCGGGTCGGCGCACCACGTGCTGTGGACCGACGGCGACCCCGCAGCCCGTCACGACGGATCCGTCGTGCGCCTCTACCACCTGCTCTGGGAGTTGACCCATGTCTGCTTCGAACATGCCGCTGTGCTGACGCCGGCGGACGTCGGGGCTGGCGAGGTGTGCGTGACGTGCTCCGACGAAGGGCGCCCGGGTGAGGTGTTGTCCGTCGACGACCAGGGGATGGCCGCCGTGCGCACGTCGGGCGGCGTGGAAACGGTCGACACGACGATCGTCGCGCCGGTCGGCACGGGGGACCTCGTGCTGATTCACGCCGGGACCGCCATTGCCGTGCTGGACGAGCTATGAGTGAGCGAGTCTTCGAGCGAACGAATCATCGTTACGGTCTTTTCGCTCACTGGTGCCCCCTCCGTTCGAACGAGTCGACCACGTCACGAGACGTGATGGTGCACCGTGAGCGATTTCCTCTATCCGTTCCTCGACGGTGTCGGGCCCGACGTGCCGGCGCTGCTCGACGACCTAGCAGCCTCCGCCCAGGCCAAAGCGGCAATCAGCGATGCGTTGCGAGCCGAAACGCTCGAGCGGGAGGCAACGTTGATCACCGCCACAGCGGACGCGATGGCAGCACGGTTCGACGCCGGAGGGCGGCTCTTCACGTTCGGCAACGGCGGCAGCTCGACGGACGCCGCCTCCGTCGCCGTCCTGTTCGCCGCGCCTCCGCGGGGCGGGCCACTGCCAGCCCGCTGCCTCGCCGACGACACGGCCGTGCTCAGCGCGCTGGGCAACGACGTCGGATTCGAGCTGGTGTTCTCACGCCAGCTGATCGCCCACGCCCGAGCCGGCGACATCGCGCTCGGTCTGTCCACGAGCGGCGGTTCGCGGAACCTGCTGGCGGCCTTCCGGGAGGCTCGCCGAGCGCGACATCCTGACGATCGGTTTCGCCGGCTACGACGGTGGTGAGATGGCTCGTTCGGGCGACGTCGTCCACTGCCTCGTCGTGCGCTCCGACAGCGTCCACCGCATCCAGGAGACCCAGGGCGCGCTCGCCGTCGCGCTGTGGTCGGCGGTCCAGAGCCGCCTGTCGCGGGACGAGGCGGCTCGTGCCTGACGCGGTCCCTGATGCCGTCCCTGATGCCGGCGCTCGCGAGGCCGCCGTCCTTGATCGCATCGCGGCGTTCCGCCGTCGCCGGCCGCGGCTCACCGACGAAGTGGTCACGCTCGCTCATGGCGCTGGAGGGAAGGCGTCGGCCGCGCTCGTCGACGCCGTCTTCCTCGACGCGTTCCTCGGTGTCGAGCACGGCGCTCTCGGCGACGCGGCGGTCGTCGAACTACCCGGCGGAGAGCGTCTGGCGTTCAGCACCGACACGTTCGTCGTGTCGCCACGACGGTTCCCGGGTGGCTCGATCGGGCACCTGGCCGTACACGGAACGGTGAACGACGTCGCCGTCCAAGGCGGGCGGCCGACGTCGCTCACCGCGGCCTTCGTGATCGAGGAGGGCTTCCCGGTCGCCGAGCTGCACGCCGTCGTCGCCGACATGGCTGAGGCCGCGGCGGCCGCCGGTGTGCGCGTCGTGGCCGGCGACACGAAGGTCGTCGGAACGGGCGCCGCCGACGGGCTGTACATCTCGACGGCAGGGATCGGGCTGATCCCAGCAGGACGTGTGCTCGGACCTGACCTGGTGCGGCCGGGCGACCGGGTGCTCGTCTCGGGCACGATCGCCGACCACGGCATGGCGGTGATGCTGGCCCGTGGCGACCTTGCCCTCGAGGCGGACATCCGGTCGGACACCGCGCCGGTCAACGATCTCGTCGAGGCGCTCCTCGCCGCCGCCCCCAGCACGCGTTGGCTGCGCGACCCAACTCGGGGTGGCCTTGGCACGGTCTGCAACGAGCTCGCCAGGGACTCCAACCTGGCGATCGTCCTCGACGAGTCGAGCCTCCCCATCGCCCCTGCCGTGGTCGGTGCGTGTGATCTCCTGGGCATCGACCCGCTGTACGTCGCCAACGAGGGCAAGGTGGTCGCTGTCGTGGCGCCCGACGAGGTCGACGCCGCACTGGCAGCGATGCGCGCTGATCCCATCGGGCGGGCGGCCGCGGTGGTGGGCGAGGTCGCGGCCGAGCCCGAGGGCATCGTCGTGCTGCGGACCAGCTTTGGCGGCACGCGGATCGTCGACATGCTCGTCGGGGACCCGCTGCCGCGCATCTGCTGATGGAGGTCCGCAGCCGTCGGCGATTCCGCGTGACGGGCACCGTCCAGGGCGTCGGGTTCCGTCCGTTCGTCTACCGCCGTGCCGTCGAGCTCGGCCTTTCCGGGTTCGTGCGCAACGACACCGAAGGGGTGCTGATCGAGGTCGAGGGCGACCGCGTGGGCATCGACGAGCTGGCCCGTGCCTTGCGCGACGACGCGCCTCCGCTGGCGCGAGTCGATGCGGTGCGGGGTGAGGACGTCGAACCGCGACACGACGGCCCAGAGTTCGTGATCGAGCACAGCGAGGACAGCGGCGCGCCGGCCGTTCCGGTGAGCATCGATGTCGCTCCGTGTGCGGAGTGCCTGGCGGAGGTCTTCGATCCCGGCGACCGCCGGCATCGGTACCCGTTCACCAACTGCACGAACTGCGGACCGCGGTACACGATCGTGCAGTCGGTTCCGTACGACCGCCCGGGCACGACGATGGCCGGGTTCGTCATGTGCCCGGCATGCCAGGCGGAGTACGACGATCCGGCTGACCGCCGGTTCCACGCCCAACCCAACGCCTGCCCGGTGTGCGGCCCGCACGTCACGTGGCGTGATTCCGCTGGCACGGCGCTGACGAGCGGTGACGACGCCATCGGGTCGGCCGTCGCGGCGCTGCTCGCCGGTGCCGTGGTGGCGGTCAAAGGCGTCGGTGGCTACCACTTGGCGGTCGATGCGACGTCCGTCGATGCCGTTGCCGAACTGCGTCGGCGCAAGGCTCGCGACGACAAACCGTTCGCCGTGATGGTCGCCGACCTCGGCGCCGCCCGCGCCCTTGCGGATCTGGATGACGCCGGCGCTGCCGCCATCTCGTCCCCGCGGCGGCCGATCGTCCTCGCCGCACGGCGCGTTGGGGCGGGGATCGCCGATGCCGTGGCGCCGTCCATGCCCGAGGTCGGTCTCATGTTGCCGTACAGCCCGTTGCACCACCTGCTGTTGGCGGGTGCGGGGCGGCCGCTCGTCATGACGAGCGGCAACGTCAGCGACGAGCCGATCGCCCACGAGGACGATGATGCGGTGGAGCGACTCGGGCGGCTGGCTGACGGCCTGCTGACGCATGACCGGCCGATCCACATCCGGTGCGACGACTCGGTCGCCAGAGTCAGCAGGGGGCGGGTGCAGCTGCTGCGCCGCTCGCGTGGCCACGCCCCCGAGCCGTTGGCCCTGCCGTTCGACACGTCCGTTGCGGTGCTCGCCGTTGGCGCCGAGTTGAAGTGCACCGTGGCGGTCACGAAGCGCCGCCAGGTCGTCGCCAGCCACCACATCGGGGATCTCGAGCACCTCGCCACGTATCGCTCGTTCCTGCAGGCCGTCGATCACCTGCCGCGGCTCCACGGGGTCGTCCCGGAGCTGGTTGCGCACGACCTGCATCCCGAGTACCTGTCCACGAAGTTCGCCCTCGACCTGGATATCCCGGTCGTCGGCGTGCAGCACCACCACGCCCATGTCGCTTCCTGCATGGTCGAACACGGGCGTACCGACCCGGTGCTGGCGGTCTGCTTCGACGGCCTCGGCTACGGGTCCGACGGCACGCTGTGGGGAGGCGAACTGCTCGTCGCGGACTTCGCCGGGTTCCGGCGCGTCGGTCACCTGCGGCCGTTGACCATGCCCGGAGGGGTCGCCGCGATCCGTGAGCCCTGGCGCATGGCGGCGGCGTGGCTGGCGGCGGCGGAGGGCGCCGAGGCGGCGGCCGCAAGGCTGGCGACCGTCGACTCGCGGGCGGCGACCGTCGTCGAGCTGGCGGCGAGCGGATCGGGCCCGACGACCACTGCCGTCGGCCGGCTCTTCGACGCGGTGGCCGCTCTGCTCGGCGGGCGTCAGCGCGTGACGTTCGAGGCCCAGGCGGCGATCGAGCTGGAAGCGGCCGCCCGGCGAGTGCATCGTGCCGCGGCGCCCCGTTATGAGGGAACGGTGGTGGTCGCCCGCGGTGAGGACGACGTCGCCGTGCTCGATCCGGCTGAGCTCATCGTCGCGTTGCTCGCCGACCAGGACGCCGGTCTGCCACGTGACGCGTCTGGCTGCGGGCTTCCACGAGGCGCTGGGAACGGCGACGGCGGGCGTGGCGGCAACGTTGTCCGGTGAGCACGGCCTCGACACGGTGGTCCTCACCGGCGGGGTGTTCCAGAACGTCCGGCTGACGGACGTCGTCGAGTCGGAGCTGGCCGCCACCGGCCTGCGGGTCCTCGTCCACGAGCACATCCCCACCAACGACGGCGGCATCAGCATCGGCCAAGCGGCGATCGCCGCCTGGGGCCGGTGATCAACGTCCCGCTTCGGGTTCTGACGAAGATTTCATGTCCGCCTGCGGACCCAGAACCAGCACAAAATCGGCACACCAGTTCTGTGCTGATTTCGTGTCCGTCAGCGGACCCGAATCTTCGTCAGAACCGGAGCAGCGCCATCGCCTCGCGGGCGAGGCCGAAGCCGATCTCGTGGATGGTCCCGTGCTGGCGGCGGATCCACGTCCGGCGGACGTGCCCATCGCTCTCGCGGTGCACGATCTCGTCGGGGCCGTCGATCGCGGCGGCCAAGATGCGCTCCTCCGGTGTGAGGAGGCTGCGCCGCAGGTTCGTGTGGCGGGTGCCGCGAGTCATGTCTCGGCGGTCGAGCTCGGCGCCGTCCGGAGGGACGTCGAGGGCGGCGGCTGTCGATCGTCTCCGGAGCCACCTCGTCCGGGGCCGGCACCAGTAGCTCGTTGTACACCGTGCCGGCGACGTACAGCTGCGGGTACGCGACCTCGAGCGCCCAGAGCGCCCGTGGGCCGTCGATGTCACCGAGCAGGTCGGCGTCGTCAGCCCACCGATCCCTCACGAATCTGTGCTCGACGACCCACCACTCGTCGTCGTCGTCGGAGATCAGCTGGTCCAGCCGGCACGAGTAGCGGATCGGTCGTCCGTCAGGTGTCCCGAGATCCCGTCCAGGCGCTGCCGGGTCTGGCACCGGGACCCACACGTTCTCGTTGGCCAGGACGGACTCGAAGTCGTCGAACGCTGCGGCGAAGGCGAAGAATCGATGGAGGACCAGCTCACCAATGCCAGCGACGGCCGGATCGGAGTCACCGATCGCCTGACGGAAGGCTGCCACCGCCAATGGCCGCACGATCGAACGCTGCCAGTCGTCCATCGCTGGCAGGTAGTAGGCGGCCAGGCCGGCCCGCAATGCCTGGTCGAGGCCGCACGGCAGCGCCGGCCGCTCGGCAGGACGCAGCACGAAGGTCCAACTCACCCTGCCGACCATTGGTACCCGACCGCCGTCCTGCGCGCAGGGGGTGGAAAACACACCCATTGTCGGCGCCGCCTGGGCGGGCTAACAAGGCAGGCGGGGCGCGCCGCGCCCATCGACAACGTCGACGGGAGTCGACAAGGGGGTACACATGTCGACGACAGAGGCCCCGGAGGCCGTCATCCATGTGCTCTGGATCAACGCGGGGCTCAGCTGCGACGGAGACTCGGTGGCGCTGACGGCGGCGACCCAGCCGAGCATCGAGGAGATCGCCCTCGGCGCCCTGCCCGGCCTGCCGAAGATCGCCGTGCACTGGCCGCTGATCGACTTCGAGTGCGGTCCGGTCGGCGGCGCGGACGACTTCATCGAGTGGTTCTTCAAGGCCGATCGGGGCGAACTGGAGCCGTTCGTGCTGGTCGTCGAGGGATCGATCCCCAACGAGGCGATCAAGCGTGAGGGCTACTGGTGCGGCTTCGGGAACAACCCCGAGACCGGGCAGCCGATGACGACGAGCGAATGGCTCGACCGCCTCACCCCGAAGGCCTTGGCGGTGCTCGCCGTCGGCACATGCGCCACGTACGGCGGCATCCACGCGATGGCCGGCAACCCGACCGGCGCGATGGGCGTGCCGGACTACCTGGGGTGGAGCTGGAAGTCGAAGGCCGGCATCCCGATCGTCTGCGTGCCGGGGTGCCCGATCCACCCGGACAACCTCTCCGAGACGATCCTCTACCTGCTCTACCAGGCGACGGGTCAGGCGCCGATGATCCCCCTCGACGACGCGTTGCGACCGCGCTGGCTGTTCGGCGCCACGGTGCACGAGGGCTGCGACCGCGCCGGCTACTACGAGCAGGGCGACTTCGCCACCGAGTACGGCTCACCGAAGTGCATCGTCAAGCTCGGCTGCTGGGGCCCTGTGGTCAACTGCAACGTGCCGAAGCGAGGCTGGGTCAACGGGGTCGGCGGCTGCCCGAACGTCGGCGGCATCTGCATCGGCTGCACGATGCCGGGCTTCCCGGACAAGTTCATGCCGTTCATGGACGAGCCGCCCGGCAGCAAGGTCTCCACGACGAGCAGCAAGCTCTACGGCAACCTCATCCGCCGCCTGCGCGGCATCACCCAGAAGACCGTGAACGAGGAGCCCAAGTGGCGGGCGCCCGGCACGACGCTGACGACCGGCTACGAGCCGAAGTGGAGGTAATGACATGACCGCGACGGAGAACTCCAACATCGTCGAGATGGCGTGGGACCCGATCACGCGCATCGTCGGCAGCCTCGGCATCTACGCCAAGATCGACTTCGGCCAGGGCAAGGTCGTCGACTGCCACAGCACGTCGTCGATCTTCCGTGGCTACAGCGTGTTCATGAAGGGCAAGGACCCCCGCGACGCCCACTTCATCACGAGTCGCATCTGCGGCATCTGTGGCGACAACCACGCCACGTGCTCGGTGTACTGCCAGAACATGGCGTACGGGGTCCACCCACCGGCGCTCGGGGAGCAGATCATCAACCTCGGCGAGGCCGCCGAGTACATGTTCGACCACAACATCTTCCAGGAGAACCTGGTCGGGGTCGACTTCTGCGAGCGGATGATCGCCGAGACGAACCCCGGCGTGCTCGACCTCGCCAACCGCACGGAGTCCCCGCACGCCGCCGATCACGGCCACGCCACGATTGGCGACATCATGCGCTCGCTCAACCCGTTCTCCGGCGAGTTCTACCGCGAGGCGCTCCAGGTCAGCCGGTGGACCCGCGAGATGTTCTGCCTCATGGAGGGGCGCCACGTCCACCCGTCGACGCTGTATCCGGGTGGTGTGGGCACGACAGCGACGATCCAGCTGTTCACCGACTACTACACGCGTTTGATGCGCTACGTGGAGTTCATGAAGCGCGTCGTCCCGCTGCACGATGACCTCTTCGATTTCATCTACCAGGCCATGCCCGGGTACGAGGAGGTCGGACGCCGGCGGGTGCTGCTCGGCTGCTGGGGGCGTGTTCCAGGATCCCGAGGTGTGCAACTTCAAGTACGGCGACATGACGGAGTGGGGTCGGGCGATGGGCGTCACGCCGGGCGTCATCGTCGACGGCAAGCTGATCACCAACGACCTCGTCGACATCAACCTCGGTATCCGCATCCTCCTCGGCAGCTCCTTCTACGAAGACTGGGAGAACCAGGAGATGTTCGTCACGAAGGACCCGCTGGGGAATCCGATCGATCGACGCCATCCGTGGAACCAGCACACCAATCCGGCACCGCAGAAGCGCGACTTCGACGGCAAGTACAGCTGGGTGATGTCGCCGCGGTGGTTCGACGGCACCGACCATCTCGCGCTCGACACCGGCGGCGGCCCGATCGCCCGCCTGTGGTCGACGGCACTCTCGGGACTCGTCAATACCGACCATCTCAAGGCGACCGGGACCAGCGTGCAGATCCACCTGCCGCGGTCGGCGCTGAAGCCTGAGGTGACGTTCGAGTGGAAGATCCCGCAGTGGTCGAACGCCATCGAGCGTGACCGTGCCCGGACGTACTTCCAGGCCTACGCCGCGGCGGCGGCGCTGGACTCCGTCGAGAAGGCGCTCGACGACGTGCGGGCCGGCAAGAGCAAGACATGGGAACCGTTCGAGGTGCCCGACGAGGGAATTGGCTGCGGGTTCACCGAGGCCGTGCGCGGCGTCCTCTCGCACCACATGGTGATCAAGGGTGGCAAGATCGCCAACTACCACCCGTACCCGCCGACGCCGTGGAACGCCAACCCGCGAGATGTCTACGGCACACCGGGCCCGTACGAGGATGCCGTGATGAACACCCCGATCTTCGAGGAGAACGGACCGGAGAACTTCAAGGGCATCGACATCATGCGCGCCGTGCGCAGCTTCGACCCATGCCTGCCGTGCGGCGTCCACATGTACCTCGGCAAGGGCAAGGTGCTGCACATGACGCACTCGCCGACGCAGGTCCCGACCCCAGACCTGTTCGAGTAGTGGAGCGAGCGAGCGCAGCGGATCCGCGGGAGGTCGGTGACCGGATCGAGCGGCTGCTGGACGAGCTGCAGGCCTCCGTCGATCCGCGCGCATACAGGGCAGTGGAGGAGCTGGTCCGCCAGCTGACCGACCTCTACGGTTCCGGACTCGACCGGATCCTCGCGATGGTTCGTGACGCCGACCCCGCGCTGCTCGACGCCCTCGCCGGTGACGAGCTCGTCGCCAGCCTGCTCCTCGTGCACGGCCTTCATCCCGCCGATCTCGAAGGGCGTGTCGAGGCCGCCCTCGAGTCGGTGCGTCCGTTCCTCGCCCACCACGATGGCGACGTCGAGTTGCTGGCCGTCGACGCCCAGCTCGGAGCGGTACGGCTCCGGCTGCTCGGCAGCTGCGACGGCTGCCCGTCGTCGGCGGTGACGCTGCAGCTGGCCGTCGAACGGGCCATCGTCGAGGCGGCGCCGGAGGTGGTCCGTATCGACGTCGACGAGGCGGCGGCGGCACCGGTGCTTGCCGGGCCGGAGACACCCGTGGCGCTGATCCGCAAGCCGCTCTACGACAGCTGTCCGAGCGAGGTGGAGCACGCCGCGGCCGCTTCGGGGCCCGGATGAGCACCGACGCCTTCGCGGTGATCCGGCGGATCCGCGCCGAGCGCACTTCGGCGGCTCCCAAGCCGGGTGAGGTCTGCGAGTTGTGCGGCGAGGTGATCGGCGACCGGCACGGCCATCTCGTCGACCTCGAGCGACGCGGTCTGATGTGCGCCTGCCGTGGTTGCTACCTGCTGTTCACACCAGGGGGAGCTGGAGGGGGGCGGTTTCGGGCTGTGCCCGACCGCTACGAGGTCTTCGACAACGTGCGGCTCTCGCCGGCGCAGTGGGAGGCCATGCAGATCCCCGTCAGTGTCGCGTTCTTCTTCTTCAACTCCGTTCTCGGGCAGGTCGCCGCGTTCTACCCGAGCCCCGCGGGCGCCACCGAGTCCGCGCTTCCGCTCGACACGTGGGCCGAGGTGATGGCGGACAACCCCGAGCTGGCGACGCTGACCCCGGACGTCGAGGCGCTGCTCGTCCGTGTCGACCCGGCGACTCGCGCCGGGGAGTGCTTCCTGGTGCCGATCGACGCCTGCTACGAGCTCGTCGGGCAGCTGCGCCGACTGTGGAAGGGCTTCGACGGGGGCGCCGAGGCGCGCCAGGCGCTCGAGGAGTTCTTCGCCGGAGTTCGGGCTCGGGCGGTGCAGCGGTGAGCAGCTTGGCGTTCGAGGTGCTGGAGGCCCACGTCGAGCCGTTCGCCGTCCAGCCGACGATCACCCTTGAGCTCCGGGTCACCGCGCCGGAGGGTCTGCTCGTTCATGCGGTGGCGCTGCAGTGCCAGATCCGCATCGAGCCCCAGCGTCGGCGCTACCAAGAAGGTGAGGCGGACCGCCTCGTCGAACTGTTCGGTGAGCCGGCGCGATGGGGCGAGACGATGCGGCCGTTCTTGTGGACTCACGTCGCTGCCACGCTTCCCGGGTTCACGGGGTCGACGATCGTGGAGCTCGCCGTGCCCTGTACGTACGACATGGAGGTCGCCGGCACCAAGTACCTGCACGCGCTCGCCCCGGATGGCGAGATCCCGCTGCTCCTGCTGTTCTCCGGGACCACGTTCTCCCGAGAGAGCAACGGCGCAGGCGTGACGGTGACGCCGGTCGCGTGGCACGAGGACGCGACGTTCCGGCTGCCCGTCGGACTGTGGCGGGAGATGATGGACCGGTACTTCCCGAACGGCGGGTGGGTGACCGTCAGCCGCCCCGTGCTGGACTCGCTGGCACGCTTCAAGGCGCGCCGCGCCCTGGCCACGTGGGATCAGACGCTCGAGGTACTCCTCAAGGAAGCCGGAGAAGACGTGTGAGTGAGGCGAAGGCGTCGCATGTCCGGTGATCGCTTCGCCGGGGCACGCGCCGTTGCCGACGCCGTGCTCTACGAGGGGTACCTGCTGTATCCGTACCGCGCATCGGCCCGCAAGAACCAGATGCGCTGGCAGTTCGGGGTCCTCGTCCCACCCGAACACGCGCTGGCGCGAGGTCCACGAGCGTTCGTCGGTGCGGACGGAGTGCATCGTCGATCCCGACGCCACGCCGGTCCTGCACGTTCGGGTGCGCTGCCTGCAGCTGCAGCACCGCACACTCGAGGCCGCCTGCCACGACGGCTTCGAACCGGTCGACGTGCTGGAGGTCGACGGAGTGCCGTGGTGCGCCTGGGACGAGGCCGTCGAGCACGACGTGGAGATCGCCACGCTCAACCTGTTGCCCAGCAGCCGCGCCCGCCGGGAGGTCCCTGTCCACCTCCCGGCTGGGCGCGATGTCGAGGAGCTGCGCTCTCGCAGCGGTGAACTCGTCGGCCGGGCGATCCGGACCCGTCAGGACGTGGCCGGTCTCGTGCGAATCGACACGACCTGGGCCGACGGCTCGGGCGCCTACCTGGCCGTCTCGGTCACCGTCGTGAACGTGACCGAATGGGACTGGCCCACATCGATGCGGCCGGCGAAGGCGCTGGAGCGCCCGCCGTGCCGAACCGGGTCTGCACCTCTGAACGACGCGGTCGCCACGCGGGACGAGGCCGTGCGCCGATCCTTGGTCGCCGTGCACACCCTGCTGGCCATCGACGACGGGCGCTTCGTGTCGTCGCTCGACCCGCCGCTGGCAGCCGCAGCAGCTGTCGGCGGCTGTCAGAATGACGGAACGTTTCCCGTCCTCATCGGAGGAGGCGGTGACGTCGTCCTGTCGTCGCCGATCATCCTCTACGACCAGCCCGAGATCGCTCCCGAGAGCGCGGGTGATCTCTACGACGCGACGGAGATCGACGAGATCTTGGCGCTGCGCGTGCTCACCCTCACCGATGAGGAGAAGTCCGAGGCACGCGGCACCGACGCGCGGGCGGCGGCGATCGTCGACCGTTGTGACGACCTGCCGCCCGAGGTGTGGGCCCGGTTGCACGGCGCGATCCGATCGATCACACCCGTCGCCGAGGAACCGCCGGCGATCACGCCGTGGTGGGACCCGGACGCCGACGCCGACGTCGATCCGTGGAGTGAGCACACGGAGGTGGCGGGAGTCGAGCTGTGCGCCGGATCGAAGGTGGTGCTGCGGCCAGGCCATCGCCGTGCCGATGCCCATGACATGTTCCTCGCCGGGATGGCGGCCACGGTCACCGGCGTCTTCCGCGACGCCGAAGGTGAGGTGCATCTCGCCGTCACGGTCGACGACGACCCGGCGAACGAGGAGCTGGCATGGCAGGGCCGTTACCTCTTCTTCCGCCCAGACGAGGTCGAGCCGCAACTGCGTTCCCCGGCCACGCAGGCCGCAGCTGGGCGCTCCTCGGCTGGCGCCTCGTCGCTCGCATCGGACCCGGGACGCTCACCGTGAAAACGCTCGTTGCCGGGATCGGCAACATCTTCTTCGGCTGACGACGCCTTCGGCGTCGAGGTCGCCGGCCGCCTCGCCGGCCGAGCGCTTCCTGACGGCGTGCGCCTCGGTGAGTACGGGATCCGCGGGATCCACCTCGCCTACGAGCTGCTCGAGGGCTACGACACCCTCGTGCTGATCGATGCAGTCCCGATGGGTCAGCCAGCGGGCACGGTGGCGGTCATCGAGGTCGACATGGACGACGTGGTGAGCGCGGGTGACGTCGGCATCGACGCCCACACGATGTCACCGGCGTCGGTGCTCGGAACGCTGGGTCACATCGGCGGCCGCGTCGAGCGAGTTCTCGTCGTCGGGTGCCAACCAGAATCCGTTGAGGAGAGGATCGGGCTCTCCGCGCCTGTCGCGGCCGCCGTCGAGGTTGCGGTCGACGAGGTAGTCAAGGTTCTCGACGTCCTCACCTCCGTCACAACTGTTGGAAAGGAACCGTGATGCGTCTCGTCTCGGGTCTGCTGTTCACCGTCTTCGCGGCGTTGGTGCTGAGCGCAATCGTGCGGTCGGCACCAGACGTCAACCGCTACCTCAAGATCAGGAACATGTAGCGCTTGGCCCGCTACGACATCGTCCCGGAACGGTCCCAGGTGTGGATCGAGGCCACGTCCAACGTGCACCCCATCCGCACGCGCACCGAGGGGCTCGAGGGGTTCCTCGACCTCGAGCTGGTCGACGGCGGCCAGATCGACCTCGACGTGGCACCGAAGGGTGAGCTCTCGTTGCCCGTGTCGCGCCTGTCGTCAGGCAACGTGCTCGAGGACCGCGAGCTGCAGCGGCGCATCGACGGCCGCCGCTTCCGGACGATCGACGGTCGCCTCACCGAGATGCGCGCCACCGAGCGCGACGGTTGCTACCTCGTGCGGGGCGATGTGACGTTCCGTGGCGTCACCAACTCGTACGAGGAGGAGATGACCGTCGCCCGCATCGACGAGCAGACCGTTCAGCTGGATGGTCGGGCCACGTTCGACATCCGCGATTTCGGGATGCAGCCGCCACGCGTGCTGGTGTTCAAGGTAGACCCGGAGGTCGACGTCAGGGTCGCCGTGGTCGCCAGGAAGGAGGGCTGAGCGCGATGTGCCTCGGCATCCCCGGCCGCCTGGTCGAGTTCCTCGACAGCCACGAGCATCTCGCTCGCGTCGACGTCAACGGCGTCGGACGGATCATCAACATCGGTTTGCTCGAGGATGAGGAGCTCGGCCCCGGCGATTGGGTGCTCATCCATGTCGGGTTCGCGATGTCGAAGATCGACGAGAACGAGGCGCAGCGCGCCCTGGAGGGCCTGCAGCTGATGGGCCAGGCCTACGACGAGGAGCTGACCGCGCTGGCCGGGTCGGACATCACGTTGGCCTGGGAAGGCGGTGACTAGGCATGCGCTTCGTCGACGAATACCGCGATCCCGCTGCGGCGCGAGCAGTCGTTGCTCACATCACGGAGCTGGCGAGCGAGCGGTCCTTCAAGTTCATGGAGGTGTGCGGAGGACACACCCACACGATCTATCGCCACGGGATCGAGCACGTGTTGCCGGACACCGTCGAGCTCGTGCACGGTCCGGGCTGCCCGGTCTGCGTGATCCCGATGGGACGTGTCGACGACGCCATCGCCGTAGCCGAGGAGCCGGGCGTCATCTTCACATCGTTCGGAGACATGATGCGGGTGCCCGGAAGCGCGGGAACCTGCTCGAGGCGAAGGCCCGCGGAGCGGACGTGCGCTTCGTGTACTCGCCGCTCGACGCTCTCCGCCTGGCAACGGAGCACCCCGATCGGGAGGTGGTGTTCTTCGCCGTCGGGTTCGAGACGACGGCACCGTCGACGGCGATCACGTTGCTGCGGGCACGAGAGCTGGGAGTGACCAACTTCCGGGTGTTCTGCAACCACGTGACGATCGTTCCGCCGATCCGCGCCATCCTCGAGTCACCCGATCTACGACTCGACGGCTTCCTCGGTCCGGGTCATGTGTCCACCGTCGTCGGCAACCGTCCGTACCGCTTCGTCCCGGAGGTGTACGGCAAGCCACTGGTCACGACCGGGTTCGAGCCGCTCGACATCCTGCAGGCGATCGCCATGTTGCTCGAGCAGATCCGCGATGGCCGTTGCGAGGTCGAGAACCAGTACACCCGCGTGGTGCGCGATGAGGGCAACCCGCGTGCGCTGGCCATCCTCGCCGAGGTGTTCGAGCTGCGCCCGCACTTCGAGTGGCGCGGCCTCGGCTTCATCTCACAGAGCGCGCTCCGGCTACGGCCGGAGTTCGCCGCCTTCGATGCCGAGCTGCACCACGACATCCCCAACGTCCGCGTCGCCGATCCCAAGGCGTGCCAGTGCGGTGAGGTGCTGAAGGGCGTGATCAAGCCGTGGGAGTGCAAGGTGTTCGGCACAGCGTGCACCCCCGAGACGCCGATCGGCACGTGCATGGTGTCGTCGGAGGGTGCCTGCGCGGCGTACTACAACTTCGGCCGGCTGCATCGAGAAGTTGCCGTGTCGTTGGGCCGACCGGCGTCGACGATGCCTGTCGGTGTGGGGACGCCGGCGTCCGGGTAGCGGCTACAGGTGCAAGGCACCGAGACCCCGCCAGCGTCCTCGACCGCCACTGCGACCTCGGCCCCGGGCGAGGAGGAACGCCTGCTCAGGGTCTACCTCGAGGATCACCGCGCCGGTGCCTCGGCGGGACATTCTCTCGCCCAGCGGATGTTGCAGAACAACGAGGACAACTACCTGACCGAGACGCTGCGCACACTCGAGCGGGAGATCGGCGAGGACAAGCAGACGCTCGAGCAGGTCGCCTCCCGACTCGGCCTTGTCATGCGCCAGTGGAAGATGATCCTCGGGTCAGTCGGTGAGTCCGTCGCCCGGCTCAAGGCCAACGGGCGTCTGCGTCAGTACTCGCCGTTGAGCCGGCTCGAGGAGTTCGAGATGCTCGTCGCCGGGATCACGACCAAGGAATCGTTGTGGAAGACGTGCGAGCGTGCACTGGCCCGGCGGCCGGAGGTCGCAGACATCGACTTCGCTGAGCTGGCGCGGAGAGCCGAGCGCCAGGTTGCGGCGTTGGAGAACCACCGCCAGCGCATCGTGGAGGATGCCTTCCTCCGAAGCTGACGATCCGATGGCTATTGGGTCGTGCAGACGAGGCAGGGGTCGTGGCTGCCGAGGACGAGGGCGCGCACCGCGCGGCCCGATTCGTCGCCCGGCAGACCGACCAGGCTCTGTTCGAAATGCCCGGGGACGGCGTGCGAGTCACGAGGGCTCGCGTTCCACGTGGTGGGAGTGATCACCTGGTAGGTGCTGATCCTGCCGGCGCGGAGTGTGACCCAGTGCATCAAGGTGCCGCGGGTGGCGTTGGTGACTCCGAAGCCGTCGGAGTCGTGATCGATGTCGGCCGGCTCCAGGGGCTCGAGGAGAGGATCTCCGAGTGCACGTTCCAGCTCGTCGAACCACTCGCGCATCAGCGTGAGCGTGGCGGCGCCGCGCTGTCCAGCGGACGAGCTGGCGCAGGTAGGCGCTGATGCCATCCTCTGCGGCGAGGTCGGTCGTGAGTGGGTCTCCGGCGATGAGGAGCTCGGCCAGGGGACCGAGTTGCATCACCAGGTCGTCGGGTCCGTAGCGCGTTGCGGTGGCCCAGCTGTAGGACTCGGGTCGACTGCGGTCGGGAGTGACGACGACCTGTGCGGGATGCCGTGGGCCTTCGTCGGCAAACCAGGAGAACCGGCTGTGCTCCCGGACCTGCGCTTGGTCGAACTCGGTGCGGCGGCCGCCTACCAGGACCCCGCCGGGGATCAGTGGCCGGGCCGGGGACGTGGCGTCCCGGTAGAGCCCACCGCTCAGCAGGTTGTCGCTGCCGCGACCGACGAGGTGCAGCCCGGCGGCCTCGGTGGCGTAGCGGGTGTAGAGGCCGATGACACTGTGCGGGCGCCGGTCGACCCATTCCCGGAACTGTTCGGCGGTGGTGACGAGTGCCCAGTCGTCGAGGCTGCCGCCGAGGATCGTCGGGGCATACCAGTTCGTGTAGTCGTCGAGTGCGGCTCGCGCCTGCTGGATCTCGGCCTTGCCGACGGGGCAGCTCGTGCCACCAGGCCGGAACGGGATCGAGTGGGGCCATTGCTGGGTGAAGGCGGTGATGACGCCGAGGATCCGCTTGGAGAAGGCGATCACCTGGCGGGGTAGCCATCCGACGAACGGGGGCTGGAACGCCTTCACGATCTCGTCGTAGAGGGGGTGTCCGGCGAAGGACGGGTGGCAGAGACCCGGTCCGAAGAACAGGGCGCCCTGGCGGGCGTCCGACATCAGCGACTCGGCGGCGAGGAACAGGTTGCGGAGCCGGACCGCCTGGGCTGGTGGCACGATGTTCCAAGCGTTCTCCAGTGCGTCGGTGGCGGCCACGACGTGGCTCGTGGAGCAGATCCCGCACAGCCGGGCCGTGGTCGCCAGCGCGTCCTCGGGGTGGCGGCCGATGAGGATCATCTCGTAGCCGCGGTACATGGTGCCCTGGCACCATGCCTCGTCGATCCGTCCGTCCCGCTCGTCCCAGTAGATGCGCAGGTCGCCCTCGCTGCGCGGTATCTCCTCGTGGACGTGCACCTTGCTCACGAGGCCCACCGTACGAGAGGACGGTCCGAGGCGAAGTTGGGGAACCTCGGGCCGGTGCAGCCCGTGCAACGCAGCCCGATCTGCTTCGGTGTCCCGCAGCCCCGGTACTCGGTGCTGGCCAGACACGGCTGAACCATCGGCGCGGTGCCGTACCGGCCGGGGCCACCCGGAGCACCGCTCAACGCCCACCGCAGCGCAGCGACCTGCGTGTCGGCCGGCACCGGGCATCCCGCCAGCGCGATGACCGGCACCCCGGCGCGGGAACGCCACTGCGGGCCCAGCAGTCCGCCGGGCGTCTCGAGGGTGTACTGCAGCCCCACCGCCCCGCTCGGGTTGGGCGGCTGCGCCTGCCACCCCCCGTAGGCCGCACACGCGCCCATCGCGACGACGTAGTCGGCGATGTCGCACAGCGCCCGCACGAGATGGAACTTCCCGACGTCCCCGGCGATGTCGTACATCCCGTCCTCGGCGAGAGCGATCGACCCTTCGACGCAGAGCACCGTCAACCGCTCTCGGCCGGCGATGAGGTCGTCGTAGACCGGTCCCAGATCCTGTTCGGCCAGCGACGGATGCCAGAGCACGCGCAACCCGTCCACGTCGATCAAGTCGATGAGGTCCAAGGCCTGTCCTTCGACGCCGAGGAGCGCCTGCGTCTCACCGGAACAGCCACTACACCCGATCCAGAGCAATGTCGGTTCGTGCGCACTGGTGACGATGTTGGTCATGAGGAGCTCATCGGTCGGGTCGGGCGTGCAACGCCATCGGCGACGGAATGACAGGAGTTCGTTTCGGCCGACGAGGCGGATGTCTCGGGGCGTCCCCGCAGCAGCCGCCCACGACGTCGGTCGCCACCATTGACCAGACATGTGCCCATTGTTTGCTCCCTCCAGGGGTGGGCAGGTCTGCTCACGCCGCGTACCCCACCAGTACGCCTCGCAGCGCCCAGCGTCTTGGAGAACAGGTGGAGATCGGGTGACATCCGGTCGGCGACGTGCGGTCGGCTCAACACCTCCGCGGTGGCCGGCGTGGGATCATCGTCTCGCTGGTCGTTCGTTCCAGCAGCTGATGAGAGGGGCCAACCATGGCGGCAAAGCCGGGCCCGGTGCTGGTCACCGGCGCCAACTCCGGGATCGGGCTGGCGACGACGCTGCGGTTGGCCGACCGCGGGTGGGAAGCGTGGGGCACCGTGCGTTCGAAGACCAAGGGCAAGGCGCTGACCGACGCTGCCGAGCACGCCGGCGTCGCCGACCTCGTGAAGCCTCTGGTGCTCGACGTCTCCAACCACGACGCCGTCGTGGCGCGGTGGCCAGAGCTGCCGCCGTTCTACGGCGTGGTCAACAACGCCGGCTACTCAGAGCTCGGTGCCGTAGAGGAGGTCACGGCGCGTCAGGCCCGCGCCCAGCTCGACGTCAACGTCGTCGCGCCAGCGGTCGTGTCGTCGTGCGCCCTGCCGGCGATGCGGGAGCGTGGGTCCGGGCGCATCGTGATGGTGTCGTCGATCGCCGGCCGGGCGGCCTTCATGCCGCTGAACGGCTGGTACCACGCGTCCAAGTTCGCCCTCGAGGCACTGTCGGACGTCCTGCGCATCGAGGTCGCGGGGTTCGGGGTCAAGGTGTCGATCGTCGAGCCGGGCTTCTTCAAGACCGGCATCGAAGGTCGGGCGCGAGAGGCTGCCGGCGAGCGAACGGCGGGTGAGGCGTCGCCGTACCGCACGGCGTACCAAGCGGGCGGCGCGAGCGCTCGACGCGATCGAGCGACTGGCACCGGCCCCCGACATCGTGGCGCGGGTGATCGTCTCAGCGATCGAGAGCAGCCGGCCGCGCCACCGCTACCTCGTGGGTGCCGACGCGATGAGCGTCGCGCTGACCCATCCGCTCACGCCCCGCTCGGTCACCGATGCGGCGGCCCGGTTGTTCTCCGGGCTCGGCGGTCGACCAGAGACGTTCGCCTGAGCATTCAGGCGCGGCGCTGCACGCCCGATGGCGGGACGCTCGTGCGGTCTGCAGCTGGACGATGGTGGCCGCCGGCGTTCTCGTCACGGTGGCAGTGGACGTGCGCGGCTCGCCGCCGATCCACACCGTGGCGACAGGATGGCGTTCGAGGTTCCTGACCCAGTCGCTGTCTCGCTCGAACCGTCGACACGGTGACCGTGTCGCCTGAGCGCCACCCGAGCAACGGCACGCGCCGCGGAACGCCCGAACGGCGGCCGATCGTCTCGACGACGACCGCTCCGGGGCCGTGGATCGGGGATCCGACACCGCGTCTGACCGCCGGCTCGACGTAGCGGTTCAGCGCCCGGAACAGCCGTTGACCCGCTGGCGGTCGACTTGGCGTCACGGCACGAAGCTCGTCAGTTCGCATGGTCGAGAAGTCCGATCACGATCTCGGCCACCCGGGATTCCGTCGATGGTTCGGCGGCGAAGTAGCCCTGCAGCTCCAGATGCACCAGCCCGTGCACGGCGGCCCACAGGGTCAGCGCAACGTCACGGGCATCGGCGCGGTCGCGGCCCGTGGATGCGACCGCATCGACGAGCGGCTCGAACGCGGCGAGGGCAGCGGCCCGGCTGTGCTGGGACGGGGAGTAGCCGCGGAAGGGCCGCTCGAACATCACCTGGTACAGCTCCGGGTTTGCCAGCGCGTACGCCCGGTAGGCGACGGCGTGGGTCATCACCCGCTCGGTGCCGGGTGGCGCAACGAGCTCCAGCGCGCCGGCGAGCATCTGCTCGAAGCCGTGACGGTACAGGGCGTCGATGAGACCGCACAGCGACCCGAACTGGGTGTACACGACCTGTCGCGAAACGCCGACCGCATCGGCAACGGAGCGCACTGTGACACCAGCGGGGCCGTGCTCACGGAGCAGCTTGACGGTCGCCGCCAACACCGTGCGTTCGTCGAGGCGGCGTGGCCGCCCGCGCGCCGGGCGATGGTCTGCAGTCATTCCATGACTTTGTCATGGAATGTGGCGAACGACAACCTGGGTGACCGTGCCGCTCGTCACTCCGCAGCCAGATCAGGCGCTGTAGTCGTATGCGCTGTCGTCCTCGAAGCCCCCGTAGCTCTCGGTGGACTCGTAGCTCTCGTCGGCCACGTAGGACTCTTCGGCCACGTAGCTCTCTTCCGCCGCAGGGGACTCTTCGGCCGTGTAGCTCTCTTCGGCGGCGTAGCTCTCAGCGTCATCGATCGTGGGCTCGACTGCCATCTCCGTCGTCTCGTTCGAGGGCACCTCATCGGTGACGACGGGATCGGCTTCGGCGATGACGTCACTGTCGGTAGCCGGAGCGTCCGAGGCGATCGCCTCGTCCGCCGGAGCCTCGACGGTGCTGGTCACCGGCGCAGCTGGCGGAGCCGCTGGCTTCGGCCGCGTCGCGTCGTCGGCCGGGTCGAGCGGGTCGCTGCGCATGTCCCGTTCGAGCACGTCGGTTGCCCCGTCCCCGTCGGTGTCGATGTCGTTCGAGATCTCCGGGAGGATCGCCCCGTGCGTGTAGAAGTTGCCGGCGTCCAGCTCCCTGACCTCGCCGGCGCGCTCGGAGACGTCCAGCACGCGCCCGTCCCCGAGGCTGATCGCGACGAACGACCGAGCCGGCCTGCCGGCTGACGCCAAGGGATCCGAGGAGAACCCGAACACCAGCGCACCCGGCGTGCGCAGCGCCTGCTCGACAGGAACGGCGCCGCCGGCCTCGTGAAGTTGGCGGTACTGCTTCCACGAGCCGTCGGGCAGCTTGATGCCCGCCTGCGCGGCTGCCCATTCGACGAGCTCGGATGAGTCGAAGGCGTCCGGGTCGTTGTCGTCGAGCTTGGCCTCCGCGCCGAACTTGTACGGATCACCGATCTGCGACCTGCGCCGCATCGAGGAAGGCGTTGCGCCCTTGCTGGCCGATGATCACCTCGTCCGGAGCCCGCCCGCGCAGCGCCCGCAGCTCGGAGGCGACGTCGTCGAGCTCGCCATCCGGCTTGTCCATGCGGAAGCTGCTCTTGCGGGGATCGGTCTTGCGGGTGCTCTCGACCCAGTCGCCGAGCCCGTCACCGTCGCTGTCCGCGTTGTTCGGATCGGTGCCGAGCATGCGCTCCTGCAGATCGGTCAGTCCGTCGGCATCGACGTCGTCGGGCGTGGACGTCCACGCCGGTGTCGCTCTGCCCATTCGGGTCCAGCGGATCGGCGTGGAGCGGATCGCGACGCTGGGCGATCTCCGCGCCGTCTCGCACTCCGTCGCCGTCGGAGTCGTCGGACTTCGGCTTCGTGCCGAGACGCCACTCCGCGTAGTCACTCAGCCCGTCGTTGTCCGTGTCCCGGACATACGGATTGCTGCCCATCGCCCGCTCTTTGGCGTCGGTCAAGCCATCCAGGTCAGTGTCGATCGTGTCAGCCATGCGCCGACCGTACGGATGGTCACTCGACGTGTCATCGGGAACATCCCCCAATGGCGAGCAGATCGGGAGAACTCCCGATGACGACGGACGTCGATGCTCGGCACCATCGACTACATGACTGATCGCCTCGATCCCGCGCCGTACGCCGAGCAGGCTCGCCAGCTGCGGGCACTCGCCAGCCGGGCGAGAGCGGCGTACGAAGAGAAGCTGGTCGACGACGGAGCGCGACTCGGTCTCGAGCGTGACAAGGCCGCTCGCGGCAAGTCCGCCGCAGAGCAAGAGCTCTCCGCCGCCAAGCTGCAGTCGAAGCGTGAGCTCGGCGTCGCCGATCAGGCCGACAAGGCGGCCGCCGCCCTCGAACGCCGCGCCACCCAGCAGAAGGGAGCGGCCGGCGATGAACTGCGCGAGCAGGCCGCCGAGCAGCGGGCGCGGGCGGAGATCGCCCGCCGTCGGGCCCATGCGGCCGACGAGGAGGCAGACAGTCTGCAGTTCGCCGTCGGCCGGCACCATCAGACGGTCGAGCTGCTCGAGACGCAGATGAAGTCGACCGACGACATGAAGCGCGTCGAGCGCGAGGTCGACCATCTCGAGACGCACGCCGACCTCGCCGAAGGCACGGCTCGGGCGGCGCTGCGGGCCGACGAGTTGCAGCACCGCCTCTCCGACGCCGCGGCGCGTGGCGACAAGGTGCTCGTGAAGCAGCTGTCGACCGAGATCGACAAGGCCTGGGAGACCGCCCACGAGCGGGCGCAGCAGCGGGTGATGTTCCTCGTTCCCCCCGTCGACACGGCCGTGCTGACGGACATCGGCATCCACGTGCCGCCCGATGCACTCCAGGTGCCGGGGTACACGCCTCCGCCGCTCCCGAGCGACGCTCCGACCTCGATGGGTGACACCGACCCGACGTTCGACCCTGCACCGCCGAGCGCCGAGGTGGTCGTGGCATCGGCCGGACCACCATCCGATGACGTGCTCGGAGACGACGTCCTCGCCGGCCAGGCATCGACGATCGCCGAGCCGGGTGCGGAGGCGCCTCCGGTTGATGACGCGCGAGCTGCGCAGTCGTCGACCGCGGAGCCGTCGCCCGCGGAACCGGCGCTCGCGGAACCGACGGTCGAACAAACTGCCGCGATCGAAGCAGCCGAGCGCCGACACCGTCGACTCCGTCGAGTCGTTCGAGTCGTTCGAGTCGGTCGAGGTCACCAGCGGGCTGGACACGCCGGCCGAGTCGTTCGTCGATGAGACGAGTGGCACCCTGGCCGATGTGAGTTGATGTACTCAATGCGCGGCGCGAACGGCTGAGCGCCGTAGCGTCCGATCCGATGGTCGCGCTGTGGCCGCTCACCGGGCGGTCGGCCCAGCTGGAGGAGCTCGGTCGTCACTATCGCGACGGGCGGTCCGGCGGCGTGGTGCTGCAGGGTCCGGCCGGCGTGGGCAAGACCCGGCTGTCGGAGGAGGCATTGCGCCTCGCCGAACGGGCTGGCAAGCGCGTCGAACGGGCGGTTGGCCATCCGGCAACGAAGGCGATCCCGCTCGGTGCACTGGCCCATGTGCTCCCCGGCGAGATCGTCCACGACGTCGGTGTCGGGGACGACGAGCGAACGGCCCTCTTCCACGCGGCGCGAGCGGCGTTGGGTCGCCTGGCCGGGGACGACCGCCTCGTCCTCCTCGTCGACGACCTCGACTTGCTCGACGACACATCGGTTGCCGTGCTCGTGCCCCTCGTGGTGTCGCGCCGTGTGTTCCTCATCGGCACCGTGCGCGCCGGACGGAGCGCCTCGCCGCGGTTGACGGGGCTCCATCGCGACGGTCACCTCATCCGCCTGGACCTCGAGCCGCTGCACGACGACGAGCTCGGCGCGCTGCTCCATCGAGCGCTCGATGGGCCGGTGTCCACCCGCGCCGCAGGCCGAGCTGGCCCGGCTGTCGGGCGGCAACCTGCAGATGCTCACCGAGCTCGTGCAGGGCGCACGCGAACGCGGCGCCCTCGTCGACGCCGGCGGGGTCTGGGACCTCATCGCTCCACTGCCCACGACGAGCGCGTTGGAGGAGCTCGTCGCCGAGCACCTGGCGAGCGTCGACGTCGCCGGGCTCGCTGTGCTCGAGATGCTGGCCGTGTGCGAACGCTTCGGCCTGCAGGACCTCGAAGCCGCCCATGGCGCGGCGACGCTGGAGGCGCTCGAAGCCAATCGGCTCGTCAGTGTCGTCACATCGGGCCGGCGGACGGCCTTGCGTCTGGCTCATCCGCTCTACGGCGAGGTCCTGCGGGCCGGGCTGCCTCCGTTGCGCCTCCGACGCATCCACCAAGAGCTCGCTGACATCGTCGAAGGACACGGCGCCCGTCGCCGCGAGGATGTCGTCCACGTCGCCATGTGGCGCGTCGCATCGGGTGGCCGCGTGTCGGGGGAGCAGCTCCTGCGCGCCGCCCGCCTCGCCTTGGTCGGGCGGGATTCGGCGCTCGCCGTCGAGCTGATGGAGGCCGTCGCCGACGAGCGCGAGATCGATCCGGTCGACCGCGCCGAGGTGCTCGCCGAGGCGCACGCCATGCAGGGCCATCACGACGAGGTCGATCGGATCATCGGCGCCGTGTGGGATCGACCGCTCACCGACATTCAGCTCATCCAGCTCGCTCGCCGTCGTGCCGAGACCCGCTTCTACAGTGGCCGCGACCTGGA
Organism: uncultured Acidimicrobiia bacterium; assembly: GCA_963774635.1. Classification (GTDB taxonomy): domain Bacteria; phylum Actinomycetota; class Acidimicrobiia; order Acidimicrobiales; family Ilumatobacteraceae; genus JALZMG01. The sequence goes on along the minus strand of CAVZFS010000010.1, from coordinate 40,274 downwards.
AGGTGCGCTGGCCGCCGTACGAGGCGGCGTGCGAGCGGCTGGCCGACCCCGAGGCGCGCGCCGCCGTCAACGCCCGGCGGGCCAACTTGCTGGCTGGTGCGGGACGCCCGGCCGAGGCACTGCACATCCTGGACGCCGTCGGCGAGGCTCAAGGACAGCCGGACGAACGTCGAGCTGATCTCGGCGCGTGCGTCGAGCCTCCTGGTGCTCGGGCGCTTCGACGAGGCCGCTGCGCTGTCGCGCCAGGCGGCCGCCGACCAAGCCGACCTGCCCGGGTGGCTCGCCCGCCGCGGCATCGCCCTCCACCTCGTCAACGAGGGCCACGCGCCTCGGGTACTCAGGGCGGTTTCGGGAGGCGCGAGCGCTGCTCGAACCGGCGAGCGAGCGAGCGCGGGCGACCAACGCCATGGGAGCGTGGGTGTGGTTCGAGATGGTGCTCGCGGAGATCGCCCGCGACACCGGTCGCGCCCATGAGACGATCCGTCGCTTCCGTGCCATCGCCGAGACAGCTCCGCTGGTCGGCCAAGAGGCGGCGCTGATCTGGGCCCATGTCGGCGTCGCCCAGGGCTATCTCCTGCTCGGCGAATGTGGAGCTGCGGCGATCGCCCTCCAGCGGGCGGACGACGTCGGAGAGAGCCCTGTCGCCACGTCGTATCTCACCCGCGAGCGCACGAGAGCCTGGCTCGACGCCTGCCGAGGGGACCTGCTCGCGGCTCGCGAACGTGTCCGCGACGTCGCCAAGCTCGCCCGACAGGACCAGGTCTACAACTTCGAGGCCGGCACGGTCCACGACCTCGTCCGACTCGGCGTCCCGGGTGAGGCCATCGACCGGCTCGGCGAGCTCGCCCACCTGCTCGACGGTCCCTTGGTGCACCTCCACGCCGCCCATGCGATGGCGGCGGTCCGGCGCGACGTCGCCCGCTACGACGCAGTGATTGATGGATACGAGCAGCTCGATGCGCTCGGGATCGCCGCCGAGGCCGCAGCGGAGCTGGCCGACGTCCACCGGGCCGCTGCCGACACCCGCCAAGCCGTCGCCGCCCAGCAACGCTCCGAGGAGCTGGCGGCTCGGGCGGGCGGATTGGGCACGCCGGTCTGGCTCGCGGTGCCGGCGTCGAACCGTTGACCAGGCGCGAACGTGAGGTCGCCCTCATGGCTGCCGGGGGGCGCAGCAACCGCGAGATCGGCCAGCGCCTCCACCTCTCGACGCGAACCGTGGACACGCACCTCGCCCGCGTCTACCGCAAGCTGGGCATCACGCGTCGCGCCGAGCTGCCCGAGGTGCTCGGCACTTCGCGGACTTGAGCGAAGGGGGAAGGAGACCTTCCCCCTTCGGATCCCCCATCTGACGAGCTTCGGCCGACCGGGCAAGCCGGATCGGCCTCCGCACGAGGAGCGGACTACGTAGTCGCGCTGCGCAACGACGATCCAGATTTGCGCATCCGTTGCGGATGCGGCGGCACGACGTGTGGGCCGAGGATCGTGACGTGCGACACCATCAGGCGGATCCATCGTGAGCCCGGACGACCTTGCCACCGTGCGCTGCTCCTGGGCTGCGCTGGCGCCGGCCGGTCCCCAGCTCGTCGAAGTGCTGGCCGACGTCTTGGCCAACGACGTCGACGTTGTCGAGGAGGCGCAGCCGCGTGCCCGCCGGCTGGTCGACGCAGTGGCGGAACTCGTCGACCTGCTGGCGACGCCGAGCAGGCTCGGTCAGCGGGCCCGCCAACTGGCCGAGAGCTGGCCGGACGGCAGCCCGTCACCCACCTTCCGGGTCGACGGGCAGGCATGGATCGCGGCCGCCACGTTCTGTGACCCTTGCTGGACGGCGAGCACCGAGCAGGCGTGGCGCCAGGCCTGGCTGCTGCTCGCGGAGGAGCTCGCAGAAGACTCGCTGTCACCGTTCTCGGTGCGTACGTACACGCCGGTTCTGGATCTACGTAGCGAGCACGGATGCGCCCCCGTCGCCAGATCCGCACACTGCCGTGCACGTTCACGAGCAACGGGATGGGACACGCGATGACGTACATGCTGGGCCTGGATCTGGGCACGACCTATACGGCCGCCGCGGTGTGGCGAGACGGCTCGGCCGAGATGGTGGCGTTGGGCACACACAGCCACGTGATCCCGAGCGTCGTGCACCTGCGCGACGACGGGACACTGATCACCGGCGAAGCGGCCGTGCGCCGCAGCCTCTCGGATCCCGGGCGCACCGCCCGGGAGTTCAAGCGCCGCCTCGGCGACCCGACGCCGATCCTGCTCGGCGGCACCCCGCTGGCAGCCGTCGATCTCATGACCGCGCTGCTGCGCGACGTCCTCGCTGCCGTCACCGAACGCCACGGCGGCCCGCCGTCCGCCGTGGCGCTGACGCACCCTGCCAACTGGGGTCAGTTCAAGATCGACCTGCTGCGCCAGGCGGCCGATGCGTGCGGTCTGCGCGACGTCACGTTGGTCACCGAGCCTGTCGCGGCGGCCGTCGACTACGCAGCCAGTGCGCGGGTGCCCGTCGGCGAAGTCGTCGCCGTCTACGACCTCGGCGGTGGCACGTTCGACGCCGCCGTGCTCCGCCGCACCGCCAACGGCTTCGAGACGCTCGGCGAGCCGGTCGGCCTCGAGCGACTGGGTGGCATCGACTTCGACCACGCCGTCGTGGCGCACGTCGAGCGGTCAATCTCCGAGACGCTGCAGACGATGGATCGCAACGACCCGGAGGTGGCCGGCGCGTTGAGCCGTCTGCGTCAGGAGTGCGTGACGGCGAAGGAGGGGCTGTCGGAGGACAGCGAGGTCGTCGTACCGGTTGCGCTGCCCGGCGTCTGGTCGGAAGTCCGCCTCACCCGCGGCGAGTTCGAGCAGATGATCGCTCCCGCGCTGGTCGAGCCACTGCGGGCGTTCCGCCGTGGCGTGGCGTCCGCGGGGATCAGCGCCAACGACATCCACACGGTCCTGCTCGTCGGCGGTTCCTCACGTGTGCCGCTCGTGGCCGAGACCGTCGCTGGCGAGCTTGGTCGGCCCGTCGCCGTCGACACCCATCCCAAGCACGCCGTCGCCCTCGGTGCGGCGCGCATCGTGGGGACCAAGGGCGCCGCAGCCAAGCCGGCCGTGGCAGCGAAGCCGGCCGCGACGGTGACGCCTTCCGTTCCGCCGGCGACGGAACCGAAGCCCGCCGCCGCGCCTGCGGCCGCTCGGACGACGAACGTCCGCCCACCCCGGCGTCGCCGTCGGATGGTCTTCGCCGGCGTGGCCGCCGTGGCGGCGCTCGCCGCCGGCGCTGGCGCGTTCGTGACGCTCGGCGGATCGCAGGGCTCGGCGTCGCCCTCGACGCCCACCGACTCACCGGTCACGACCTCAGCGGCGCACACCGAGGAGCACCCGGCGCAACACTCCGCGGACGACGAATCGTCGGTCGAAACCGATCCGACGACTCCCACGACGGAACACGCACCGCCGTCTGACCTGTGTGGCTCGGCGAGCGGCCTGTGCGCCTTCATCACCGGCATCCGTCTGGAGGGAGATCGCTACCTCGTCGACTACGCCACCTCCGGGTTCGATCCGCTCGTCCACGGGGAGGACGCCGGTGCGAGCGAGCACGACCATCACGTCCACTTCTTCTTCGACACGACCGATGTGGGCAACGCAGGGACGAACGGGCAACCGCCCGGATCGTGGGAGGTGTGGGGTCTGCAACGCGGCGGCGGTGAGCTCGTGTTCGATGAGTTCACGGTCGACGACGCCGGCGACGCCGAGCAGCTGTGCGTTGCCGTTGCAACTTCGGGCCACGAGATCCTGGCCGACGCCGAGCTCACCGGAAACTGCGTCGCCCTCCCGCGGTGACGATCTCACGACAGAGGCACGACATGACGATCACGAGCCCGATGACCACTCCGTCGACCACCACGTCTCGCGAACCCGACGAGGCGCCGCCGTTCGATCGCTTCGTCGACGACGGCCCCGCAACGCCGGCCGGCTGCGCCGACGGAAACGTCATCTCTACGGCGCTCGAACGTGCGCTCGCCGGCCGGACGACGAGGGTCACGATCTGCGGCGCCACCGGAACGGGACGCACCCGCGTCATCGAGGAGGCCCGTGCTGACGCGGTCCGCCGCGGCATGCGCGTGCTGGCCACCCACGGGCGTGCCGCCGACGCGGACGTGCCGTACGGGGCACTGATGACGCTCCTGCATCCGGTCGCCGACCGCATCGGGGACCTGCCGACGTGCGAGCGCGAGAGCCTCCAAGCGGCGATCGAGCTGCGCGAGCAGGACGTCGACGAGCGCGCCGCCCGCACGGGGCTGTGGCGCTTGCTGACCCGCCTGAGCGAGGACCGGCCGCTGCTGATCACGGCGGACGACAGCGACGACATGGATCCTGCCAGCCTGACCGTCCTCGCCTTCGCCCTCGGGCGCATGGACTCGCAAGCGGTGGCGGCGTTGACTGCGGCCAGCGGCCACAGCACCTCCAACCCGCTCGTCACGATCGGCGACGAGCTCCTGGTGCTCGACGGACTGGACGTCGAGACGCTGGCTGCGGCGGTGCAGGCGGCCGTGCCGGCGACCGATTGGGTGGTCCGCCGCATGGCCTCGTTCGCCGGTGGTAACTCGGCTGTCGCGATCGAGCTCGTGCGCTCGCTGTCGCCCGACCAGCGCGCCGGGCGTGCCGCCTGCCCGAACGTGCCGGCACCCCCTGCCCACGTGGCGCTCGCCGCTGCACCGCTGCTCGAGGCGCTGAGCGCCGAGACACGCACGGCGCTGGCGGTGATCGCCGCCGACACCTCCGACGATGTCGCGGTGGTCCGCGGCGCGCTGCACATGCTGGGCCAGTCCGGCGACGCGCTCGCCGAACTCGAACGAGCCGGACTCGTCAGCATCGCCGGTGCGTCGCTTCGCGTCCGCCGCCCGATGCTGGAGGTGGTCGCGTACGACCGGCTGGACCCGTCGGGTCGCCGATCCGTTCACCGCGCGCTGGCTGCCTCGATGAGCGGGCCGCAGCACGAGCCCGCACGCGCCTGGCAGCTCGCCGGTGGAAGCGACGGCCCGGATGCGAACGTGGCGCTGGCGATGACCGCCGTCGCCCGGACGTCCGCGGATCGCGGCAACCTGCGCCGCGCCGCTGTCGCCTATCAGCGGGCGGCCGATTTCGCTGACGGTCACGACGACCGCGTGCGGTCCCTCGTCAGGTCGCTGGCCTGCTGGACCGCGCTCGGTGATCCGGGTGGCATGCGCCAACTCATGACCGATGGCACCGATGGTGGGGCGACCATCCACATGGCCCGCAGCGCCGCCGTGCGGTGGTTGGACGGGGACGCGGCAGCCGTTGCCGAGCTGCGCACGGCCGCTCCGCTGGCGACGAGCGGGCAGCGTGCACTGCTCGACGCGCTGTTCGCCGATGCGGCGTTCGCCTGCGGGCACGCCCGCGAGGCGATGGAGACGGCGCGACGCGTCGTGCGTGGATGGTCCCGGGGGGTCGCCCGCAACCTGGCCGATGCGTTGTTGGTGCTCGGCGGCCAGCTGGCGCCGAGTGCAATGGCGCCGCTGGAGGTGGCCGGCGACGACGACGCGGCGGAGATCGTGCGGTCGCGAGCCGTGCTCCGCCACGCCGAGGCCCATCTTCGCTTCGGCGATGGCGATGCCGCCGAGCGGGTGCTCAGTGACGCCGGTGAGCCCGGCCCGCTGCTCTGGGATCCGGCCGAGCGCACCGCCCTGCGGGCCCGCCTGATGGCCGCGCAGGGGCACCCGGCCGCGGCCCGGCAGTTGGTCCGGGCGGCGATCGAGGCCCTTCCGGCGTCGGCGTCCATCGCCAGGGCGGTGCTGCGCGCCGCACTCGCCGAGGCGCAGTTCCTGCTCGGGGACGGCGAGCAGGCGATGACCGACCTGGACGACATCGCGCCCGTGTTCCACGCCGCCGCGATGGCCCGTCTCGAGGCGTCCTCGCGACTGACCGTGGGTCGCATCGCCTGGTCGGTGGGCGAGGTGGACGTCGCCGTGTCGTGCATGGAGCGGGCCCGGCGGGTCGACCCGTTGGCGCCCGTCGGTGACCTCGTGGCCCTGCTCGCCTCATTGGGACGAGATGACGACGCCCGGGCTTGGCTGGCCAAGATCGACAGCCGGCCGGGCGAGGCGATCGCGCCGATCGACGTGCTGCGAGCCCGCGCCAACGTGGGTTGGGAGCCCGCCGGCTTCCACCAGGTCGCCGATGTCGTCCATCGGGCCCAGCTCGTCGTGCCGGAGATCGAGCTGCTGATCGATCTGGCGACGTGGCACCACCGGCGGGCCCGCTGGGCCGATGTCTACGAAGCGGCCGAACGGGCCGCCCGCCTCATCGTCCCGAGCGGCATCAAGGCGTGGATCGAGCGTCTCGACCGCCTCGAGCCGCCGAACGGGTCGCCGGCCGGCGAGGTGCCCGAGGCATTGGCGCCGTTGACCGAAGCCGAGCGCCGGGTCGCCCTGGCCGTCAGCAGAGGTCTGACCAACAAGGAAGCGGCCGCCGAGCTGTTCGTCAGCGTGAAGACGATCGACTCCCACCTGCAGCGCATCTACCCGAAGCTGTTCGTCAGGTCGCGAGGCGAGTTGGCGGTGCTCGTCAACGCCGCGCTCGTCGCATCGGGCGCCGCTTTGGGGCAGCCGACCGGGAATCCGCCCGACGCCAGGCGCTGAGCTGCGCCGTACGTTCGCCCAAACCACAGCATCACGCGCAGAAGGACGAGCGACATGCGACTCGGAGTTGACCTCGGCACGACCTGGACGGCTGCCGCAATCCACACGGCCGACGGCTGCGAGGCGGTGCAGCTCGCCGAGCACACGATCGCCATGCCGACGGTCGTGGCGAGCGTCAACGGCGAGCTCGTCGTGGGCGACGCCGCAGAGCGCCACCTGGCGAGCGACCCGGCAGCGGGGGCCCGCGAGTTCAAGCGCCGCCTTGGCGACAGCACCCCGTATGTGCTGGCGGGCGCCCCATTCGGCGCCGAAGCACTGATGGGTCACGTGCTGCGCCACGTCGTCGACGCGGCGCAGGCACAGGCCGGCCAGCGGCCTGACAGCGTCACGCTGACGCACCCCGCGAACTGGGGCGAGTTCAAGCTCGATCTCCTGCGAGAGGCCGGCCGGGTGGCTGGCGTCGAGGAGATCGAGCTGATGTCGGAGCCGGAGGCGGCCGCCCGCCACTACGCCCGCCTCGGACGGCTCGATCCCGGCCAGGCCGTGGCGGTCTTCGACTTCGGAGGAGGCACGTTCGACGCTGCGGTGGTGCGCAACGGCGAGGACGGGCCCGAGCTGCTCGGCACCCCGGAGGGGTTGGAGCGGCTCGGCGGGATCGACGTCGACCATGCCGTGCTCGCCCACGTCGACGCGGCGTTGGACGGGCAGCTCCGCGAGCTGGATGGCAGCGACCCTGCCGTCCGTGCGGGACTTGCTCGCTTGCGCGCCGAGTGCACAGCTGCCAAGGAAGCACTGTCGTCGGACACCGAGACGGCGGTGCACGTTGCCGTGCCGGGTCTCAACACCGAGATCCGTGTGTCGCGAGGCGAACTGGAGCAGGTGCTGCGCCAGCGCATGGACGACATGCTCGGCGCGCTCGGACGGGCCGTCTCCTCCAGCGGGCTGCAGATGGCGGACCTGAGCGGTGTCCTGCTGGTCGGTGGATCGTCACGGATGCCGGCGGTGGCCGAGCTCGTGAGCGCGGCCACCGGGCTGCCGACCTTGATCGATGCCGATCCGAAGCTGGTCGTCGCTGCCGGCGCGGCGTGGCCGCGCGGCGCGGTGGACGCGACGGTCGCCTCGGAGGGCACAGGACCGGAGGATGGGGGGTCCTCCGCTCGGCCCGCCGCTGCCGCCGGCGCGGCCGGTGCCGCCCGCTCGGCCGCCGCTGCCCAGCGCAGCGAGCGGCTGCGGCGGGCGGTGAGCCTCGTGGGTGCGACGGCTGCCGCGGGTGCAGTGGCCGTCGGCGGGTACTTCGCCTACAAGCAGTGGTGGGACGGCGGGACCGCGGAGGCTGCCGGACCAGACGACGGCGAGATGAGCGACGCGGAGGCGGAGCTGTTCGCCACGGGGCTCGCCGAGGAGCTGTTCTCCGAGCTGGCGCCCGATGCCGGCCCTGACTCGCTCGATGCGTTCGACATGCCAGTCGGGGTTCCGGGGGCGGCCGGTCCGTCACTCGGGGGTCCGTCGTTCGGTGGTCCGTCGTTCGGCGGCCCTTCGTTCGGCGGTGCGAGCTCGCCGGGGCCACGGATGCACAGCGCACCGTCGCGTCCGGCACCGCGCCCGCACCACGATGCACCGGACATGCCGCAGCCTCGACCGAGGGTGGAGCACGAGCCGTCCAGCCACGGTGATCACTCCGGCCCGTCGGGCCCGTCGGCGACCACGCGCCCGGCCGACCTGTTCTCGGATCCCGAGCTCGAGAGCGTCCGCACGCAGCTGCGCGACCGGATCACGAAGCTGTCGCTCCCGGACGGGACCGACCCGGCCGATGCGACGAAGCTGCGCACCGACCTCGAGGGCCTGCTCGAGCGGTTCCGGGCGTATCCGGGACAGTCGGTCGACGACGCCGTGGCGTCGTTGCGCTACGAGTTCGAGGACCGTGTCCGTGACTTCGCCCAGGACCAGCGCATCGACGCGCTGATCGAGGAGAACAAGCCCGACATGCCGGCGGACAAGCCCGCCGAGATGCCGGGGGAGATGCCGGCTGGCGACATGCCGGCGGACAAGCCTGCCGAGATGCCGGGGGATGCCGGCGACCGACTGAATGCCGGCGGACAAGCCCACGGAGATGCCGGCGGACAAGCCTGCCGAGACCCCCTCGGGCACTCCGGCGGCCGGCGGCCTGGCGGACGTCTTCGATGAGTCGCCACCGCCTCCGACGCCAGAGAACACCGGCATCGTGCCACCGCACCTCCAAGGTGGGAACTCCATGCCCGCCGAGGACTCGCCGGCGCCGGCGCCGACGACCGAACCGATGACTCAGCCGTCGACGGCGGAGACTCCGCCGGCCGCCGACGCAGCGACATCGACACCGGCGGCCGATGCCGCTCCGGCGATGGACGAGGACGTGCTCGGAGCCGGAGCAGTGGCGGAAGCCGTTGCTGCCCCCGCACCGGCCGATCAGCCCACCGCCGACGCAGCGACGTCCGAGCCGGCGCCGGAAGGCGACGGCATGCCCGACGACCCGCTGGGCATCGTGGCCACGGTGCCCGAGACACCTGCAACTGACATGCCGGATTCGTCCAGCGATTCCGGCGACGACATGCACGACGATCCGGTGACGATCCCCGACGTCAGCGACGACCACAGCAGCAGCGACGACGACGTCTACAGCATCGAGGTCGAACCGGTCGACATGTCCGACCCGCTCGGCGTCTGATCCTCGACCGACGCGGCAGAAGCGCCGGGCCGTGAGTGCCCGGCGCTTCGGCGCGCACCGACCGCGATGAGCGATGAGTGGCGTGACGGCGCAGATTGCTCATCGCCGGGGTCCGATCGATCTGGCGATGAGCGATGAGTGGTGTGGGGCCACTCATCGCTCATCGCGTCCGGGGGCGGATCGGGAATGCGTTTGGGGATCCCTCCCGATGCCGGGTGGAGCGCTGATTCGTACGTTCGCTGCATGGCCTTCGGATGGCTCAAGGATCGACTGAGCGACATCGCCGACGAGGCGTGGGACGCCGCGACGACCGTCGCTGAGGCGGCGTGGGACGCGGCGGCCGAGGTCGCCGACACCGCCGTGGACGCCGTCGGGTACGCCGCCGCGCACACCGGCGATGTGATCGGCACGGTGGGCACGGTCGTCGACACGGCGACGTTCGGCGTCACCAGCACGGTGCTCGACGTCGTCGACAACACCGTCCTCGACACGGTCGACGAGCTCACCGGCGGCACCATCGACATCGACTTCGACGACGGCGACCTCTCCGCCAGCGTCGGCGTCGACGGCGTGCTCCACGTGGGCGCGGCTGTCGGTGACGACGGCATCCGCCAGTCCTCCGACGTGCTGGACCAGAGCTACGACGTCAGCGCCACGAAGGACGGATTGGACGCCAAGGGTCAAGCCGGCATCGACTGGGGCCCGCTGCCGTACGCCGAAGGCGACGTGACCGTCGAGGCCGATGGCGACATCGCCGCCCACGGCCGCGTGCAGGGCACGTTGCCGACGCCCATCGGCGTCCTCTCCGGCGAGGCCGAGGCCGAGATCATGCGAGAAGGCGACATGTGGGGCGCCAGCCTCGACGCCGACGGAAAGCTGTACCTCCCCAGCGGCGACGTCGTGGGTGGAGGCGTCGATGCCGCCTACGTCGACACGCCTGACGGATCGGCGCTCAGCGTCGACGTCGAGGGCTCCTACACGCGGCCGGGCGTCGGCACGGTCGGCGGCTCGCTCGGCTACGACCGGATCGAGACGTCCGACGGTGTCACCGAGCACTACGAGGCCGGCGGCTACGCCAGCGGCTACGGCGTGCAGGTCGAAGCCGGCATCGAAGGCACCAGCGTCACGACGGCCGACGGCACGACGACCAGCGACTGGGACGTCAGCGGCGACGTGTCCGGCGGAGTCACCGAGTTCGCAACCGCGCTCGCCGGCGCAGACGACGTCGAGGCGAGCGTCGACGACATGTTCAGCGATCTGGGCTGAGCCCAGCGCGCGGCAACACCACCACCACAACACACAAAGGAAGGAAGTCATGGGTTGGTTCGACAAACTGAAGGACTGGGCCGAGGACAAGATCGACGACGTCGAGGATGAGCTCGGCGACGCCGGCAACTGGCTGAAGGACAAGGCGGAGGACATCGCGGGCGACAACCCGTGGGCCAACAAGATCATCGACAAGATCGACGACTACGTGCCCGAGCGCCGAGCAGATCATCGACAAGGCCACGGACGCGGCGACCGACTACGTCGGCGGCGAGATCAAGGGCACGTGGGCCGAGGACGCGATGAACACCGTCAAGGAAGCTGTCGGCGGCGATGCCGCGACGGCGATGCCGCGAACGGCACCGCCGACGGCGGCGGCGACGGCGGCGGTTGGCTCAGCCAGGTCCGTAACCTCGTCGGCGACCGGCTCGAGGGCACGTGGGCCGAAGACGCCGTCAACAAGGTCCAGGACGTGCTCGGCGCCGGAGACGATGCGGCGGTCGACACCGCCGCTGCCGGCACCCGGCCACTCGGGCCAGAGGCGTGCCACGACGACGGCCGCCGACCTCGGTGCGACGTCTGAACCCGCGCCGGTCGCCGAGGCTGCCCAGGCCGCCGCCAGCGACATCCTCGGGACGGGCATCGTCCCGCCGGCGATGGAGGCCGTCTCGATGCCGGCGCCCGCCATGGAGGCTCCGGCCACGGATGCTCCGGCGATGGACGCTGTCCAGATGCCCGAGCCGGTCATGGACGCACCGGCGATCGAGGCCGTCTCGATGCCCGCGCCGGAGCCGGTGTACGAGGAGCCTGCCTACGAGCCCGCTCCCGAGCCGACGCAGTTCGAGGCCTCGATGGCCGCCGCCGACCAGGTCGAGGCGTCCGTCGACGACATGTTCGCGGACATCGCGTAAGGCATCACGCGATGACTGCGACTGCCACCGCGACCGCCGCCCCATCCGCGGCCGACGCCGTGCGCACCGGATCGCTCGAGCTGGCCCGCCTACTTGGCCAGCTCGAGCGACCGGACCTCGTCGGTCGGGTGACGGCGGCCGCCGCCCGCCTCCAGCGTCCCTCGACGATCGTCGCCGTTGTCGGCGAGTTCAAGCAAGGCAAGAGCTCGCTCGTCAACGGTCTCCTCGGTCAGCCGGTGTGCCCCGTGGACGACGATCTGGCGACCTCCGCCATCACGCTCGTGCGCCACGGCGAGCAGCCTGGCGCCGTCGTCCGCCGCAATGGCAGCGACGGCGACAAGGGCGGCCCGATCCCGATCGACCAGCTGCACGACTGGGTTTCCGAGCGCGGCAATCCCGGCAACCGTAAGGGGGTCGAGCGAGTCGAGATCACGGCGCCGAGCGCCATCCTCGCCCAGGGCCTCGTCCTGGTGGACACGCCTGGAATGGGTGGGCTGGGCGCCGGCCACGCCGCCGCCACCCTCGCCTTCCTGCCGTTCGCCGACGGGCTGATCCTCGTCTCCGACGCCTCGTCGGAGCTGTCGGCACCTGAGATCGACTTCCTGCGACGCGCTGTCGAGCTGTGCCCGACCGTGATGTTCGCCCAGACGAAGATCGACCTGTATCCGTCGTGGGAGCGGATCGTCAACCTCAACCGCGGCCACCTCGAGCGGGCGGGGATCCGCATCCCGATCGTTGCCGTGTCGAGCCATCTCCGAGCGGTTGCGCTGTCGCGCCAGGATCGCTCGCTGAACGAGGCAAGCCGGTTTCCCGAGCTGATCACGCATCTCGGCAACGAGGTCGTGACACCGGCCAAGGAGAGCGCGGCGGCCCGCTCCGCCCACGATGTGCAAGGCGTCGTGCGCCTCGTCCGCTCCGGGTTGGAGCAGGAGCGCCAGCTGCTCGACGATCCCTCTGCCGTCGCCGGTGCGGTGGCAGCCATCGAGCAGGCCAATGCCCGCATCGAACACCTGCGTGGTCCGGGTGCCCGCTGGTCGGTGCTCGTCAACGACCGCATCTCCGACCTCACGACGAACGTCACCCACACCATGCGCAGCGGGATGCGAGAGATCTCCCGTGAGATGGACGAGCGCATCGAGGTCTTGAAGAAGGGCGACGAGTGGGACGAGGTGACGCGCCACCTGCAGACGCGCGTTGCCGATGAGGTCACGAGGGCCTTCGTCGCCGTCGAGCAGGGCGACCGTTCGATCCGCGCCGAAGCCGTCGAGCTGTTGGCCGAGGAGCAGCTCGATCTGGGAACCAGCCGCGCGACCGCCGGGCGTCGTATCGACGTCGCGTCGATGTGGCGCGAGAAGTCACTCGACGGCGACGACCGCGGGCTGAAGGCGAACCTCAAGACCGGCCTCACCGGGGTCCGTGGCGCACAGGGCGGCGTGATGATGTTCGGGATGATGGGCAGCTTCCTGCCCGGAGCTGCCGCGGTGATGATCGCCAGCAACCCCGTCCTCCTCGGTGCCGGTGCGCTGTTCGGCGGGATGCAGATCATCGAGGACCGCAAGCGCAAGGTGGCCCAACGCCGCCAGAGCGCCCGCCAGCAGGTCCGCCAGTTCATCGACGACGTGCAGTTCGAGGTCACCAACGAGCTGTCGGGACTGATCCGCCAGGCCCATCGTGAGATCCGCGACGGGCTGACGACGCGCCTCGCCGAGCTACAGCGGACCTACATGTCGGCAGCGCAGCGGGCGCAGGCCGACGCCAAGCAGACCCACGAGCAGCAGGCATCACGCAAGGCAGCGCTCGACCAGCAGCTCGCTGCGTTGACGAAGATCGCCCAGGTCGTCGAAGGAGGCGCACGATGAGCGCGAACACCGTTGCGACTCGCACGCTCGAGCTGGCCACGCAAGTGGAACAGCTCGTCAAGGGCACGCCGTTCGCGCCGCGCGCGGGCCATCGTCGAGCGGCTGCAGGGACCGATGCGGGTGGCGATCGCCGGACGGGTCAAGGCCGGCAAGTCAACGCTGCTCAACGCGCTCGTCGGCGAGCGGCTGGCACCAACCGACGCAGGGGAGTGCACCCGACTGATCAGCTGGTACCGCCACGGCATCGGCTATCGGGTTGCCGCCACGCTGCCCTCCGGCGAGCAGCGCGAGCTGTCGTTCAGCCGCGACGGCGGCGCCCTCGACATCAAGCTGGGCGACCTCGCCGAGCGGGAGGTCGGCTGGCTCGACGTGCAGTGGCCAGCGTCGACGTTGAAAGACGTGACGTTGATCGACACGCCCGGTCTGGCGTCGATCAACGACGACAACTCCCGGCGTACGCGTGACTTCCTCGAGCACGACGAGACCAACCCGACCGACGCCGACGCCGTCATCTACCTCATGCGCCACCTCCATCGGTCCGACGTCGAGTTCCTCGACGCCTTCATGGACCGTTCGGTGACGGCCGCATCGCCGGTCAATGCCGTCGCTGTGCTCTCGCGCGCCGACGAGGTCGGCGCCGGACGTCTCGACGCCATCGACTCCGCGCGGCGGATCGCCGAGCGATACCGCAACGACCCGGCCGTGCAGCGGCTCGCCGCCACGGTGATGCCGATGGCCGGGCTGCTGGCGGAGACGGGATTGACGATGCTCGAGTCCGAGGCGGCTGCCCTGCGGACGTTGGCGGCCACGCCCGACGACGTGCTCGAGCGGATGCTGCTCGACGCCGAAGGCTTCGCCGATGTCCATGCCAGCGAGCTGACCGTGGAAGTCCGTCGCCACCTCCTCGACCGCCTCGGCATGTTCGGTGTGCGGGTTGCTGTGCGCGAGGTGCGCGCCGGGCGGGCCACCGCCGCCCAGCTCGGGCCACAGCTCGTCGAGATCTCAGGACTCGGTGAGCTGCGTCGGGTCATCGCCCAGCACTTCCTGCCCCGCGCCCGAGTGCTGCAGGCCCGCTCGGCCCTGGCAGCGGTGCGCGCGCTGGCTCGTGAGTTGCGCTCCGTGCACGCCCCGATTGCCGACCAGATCGACCGTCACGCCGAGCAGCTCGAGGCGAGCGCCGTCGAGTTCAGCCAGATCCGGGCCGCTCACCTGGTGGCGAGCGGCGTCGTGCAGGTGAGCGATGGCGATCGGCGCGAGCTGCAGACCCTGCTGCTCGGCAACGGGCCGTCGAAGGCGCTCGGGCTCGACGATGGCGTCGGTCCGGACCGAGTGCGGGCGGAGGCACTGCGAGCGGTCACGCGGTGGCGCAATCGTGCTGCCGATCCGCTGGCCGAGCCGCGGATGGTCGAGGTCGCCGAGGCGGCCGCCCGGACGGGCGAGTCGCTGTATGCCGCCGCGGTGGGATCGTGAGACGCGCCAGCAAGCACGACACGCTGGACGCCGACGTCATCGTGGTGGGCGCCCGGTGCGCCGGCTCAGCGACCGCAATGCTGCTCGCCGCGGCAGGCCACGACGTGTTGCTCGTCGACCGCGCCACCTTTCCCAGCGACACGTTGTCGACGCATGCCATCGCCCGCAGCGGCGTGGTCCAGTTGAAGCGGTGGGGGCTGCTGCCTTCCGTCCTCGCAACCGGCGCACCGCCGATCCGCGACGTCGCATTCCACGTCGACGGGGCAACGATCTCCCGGACGTTCAAGGAACATGCGGGCGTCGACCTGATGGTCGCGCCTCGGCGATACGTGCTCGACGCGTTGCTCATCGAGGAAGCGCAGCGGGCCGGCGCACGTGTCGTGACGGGCGTGCGCGTCGACTCCGTGCGCCGCGATGTCACCGGCCGGGTCAGCGGCGTGCTCGGCTCGAGCGGTGATCGGCGCGTCAGCTTCCGATCGCGATTCGTCGTGGGCGCAGACGGCCTGCGCTCACGTGTGGCCCGCCTGGTCGAGGCCCCGTACACCGAGATCCGCCCGGCCGGAAGCGGAGCGGCCCACTACGCCTACTTCGCCGGCGACTGGCCGGCGATGGAGTACTACATCGGCCACCGCAGCTTCGCCGGGATCTTCCCGACCAATGATGGCGAGGCGTGCATCTGGGTGTGCTCTCCGTCGGAGGACGCCGAGCGGATCCGACGCTCCCACCGTTCGGTCGACGACGCCCTGAACGCCATGCTCCACCTCGCCTCGCCCGAGCTGGCCCGACGCGTCCTCACCACCGCGACACGAACGTCCCGCAGCCGCGGCATCATCGGCCAGCCGAACTACGTCCGCCATCCGGTGGGTCCCGGGCTGGGCGCTGGTCGGCGACGCCGGGTACCACCGGGACGCCATCACTGGCCACGGGATCAGCGACGCCTTCCGCGACGCCGAACTGGCGGCGACCGCGCTCGACCGGGTGCTGCGCGGGTGCGCCAGCGAAGCACGTGCGCTCGCGGCCTATCACGCCGAGCGTGATGCCCAGCTGCGCGAGATCTTCGAGATCACGTGCGAGCTCGTCATGTTCCCGCCGGTCCACCGCTTCATCGAGCTGCAGAAGCAGCTCGCCCGCGCCATCGACAACCAGGCCGGCACGCTCGCCGCCCGCCCGATGCCAGCGCTGCCCGCAGTGGCGTGATCTGACCCTTCTGTCCGTAGGGATCGCATCACAACGATCGGTTGCTACGGACAGAACGGGGGGTAGTTGATCGGCGATGGTCCGCATCGGTACGAGCGGGTGGGTGTACTCGTCGTGGCGGCGCACGTTCTACCCGCAGGGTCTGGCGCAGTCGGGCTGGCTGGCGCACTATGCCAAGAACTTCGACACCGTCGAGGTCAACGCGACGTTCTACCGACTGGCCCGAGCGAACGTCACCGAAGCGTGGGCCAACGCGGTGCCGGACCACTTCTGCTTCGTGGTCAAGGGCAGCCGGTACCTGACGCACATGAAGCGGCTGCGCGATGTCGAACAAGGCCTCGAGCGGTTCTTCGTCCCGCTCGAACCGCTCGGCGACAAGCTCGGGGCGGTCCTGTGGCAGCTGCCGCCCGACTTCACGATCGACATCGATCGTCTCGACGCCTTCCTGGGCCTGTTGCCTCCGGCCGTCGCACACGCCGTGGAGTTCCGTCACCCGTCATGGTTGACCGACGAGGTGGCAGAGCTGATGACCAAGCACGATGCGATGACGGTCAACGTCAGCGGTCCGCAGTTCCCGGCTCGCACGGAGGTCACCGGCGGCCGCCCGTACGTCCGCTTCCACGGCCTCCGCCCGGGCTACGAGTACGACTACACGGCAGAGGATCTGCGGCCGTGGGCAGAGCACCTGCGCCGCTACCGCGACGGCTTCGCCTTCTTCAACAACGACGTGGGCGGTCACGCCGTCGCCAACGCCCGCGCGCTCCGATCGATGCTCTGCGATGAGCGGTGAGGGCGGATAGCGCCCTCACCTCTCACCGCGGGCGTGATGGTGGGCGCCGTCATCGACGAGCACCAACTCGCCGTCGAGGTCGAGGAGACGACCGTGATAGGCGACGTCGAGATTGCGTCGCACCAGCACGTCGGCCGGTCTCCCGGCGGCGACGATCGAGCCGGCCAGCAGCACGACGTGATCGGTGGAAGCCGCCTCGGCGAGGTCATGGGTGGCGATGACGATGGTCCGGCCGGCGGCCCGCTCCTCGTGCAGCACATGGCGGATCCGTTGGTTCGAGGCGAGGTCGAGTCCAGCCGTGGGCTCATCGAGGAGCAGCACCTCGGCAGCCTGTGCCAAGCCCTGGGCGACGAACGTCCTCTGTCGCTGGCCCCCGGACAGATCGCCGAAGTGGGAGTCCGCCAGCGCGCCGAGCTCCAGGCGCTCGAGGGCGTCGTCGACGAGCCGGCGGTCCTCGGGACGCCACCGCCGGAAGGGGCCGCGAGCCGCCGCCCGACCGAGCGTCACGATCTCCCTCACGGTCACCGGCAGGTGGGCCGGGGCGTGCTGCGACTGGATCACGTACGCCACCGACGTGCGGACTTCTGCCGGCTCGGCATCGAGCACACGCAGCGTGCCACCAGCAGGTGGCAGCAGCCCGGCGATGGCGTGCAGCAGCGTCGACTTCCCTGAGCCGTTCGGGCCGACGAGCGCCGTCACGCCGGGCCCGATGTCGAGCTCCTCGGCCTGCACCACGACCCGGCTACCGCGAGCGACGCTGAGGCCGCGGGCGACGATGACGGCTCGCACGGAGGCGGAGGCTATCGATGGCCGGTGTCGAGTGAACTCTCCGCTGGTTCACAGCGTTCCGCCAGTTCGGTGGCGTTGGCTTCGTGGTGTCTCCACCAACCAACCCCCGAGGAGGACATGATGAACCGCAAGTACCTGGCTGCTGTGGCGCTCGCTGCAACTGCTGTGATCGGCGCGGGCGCCGGCATCGCATCGGCCCAGACGGACGACGACGGCGACACGACGACGACCGTGACACCCACCGACGAGAGCACCGTCGACGACAGCACGGTCGACGACAGCACGGTCGACGACAGCACGGTCGACGACCAGCCCACGCCACCGGCAGGCCGCGAGGGCTGCGGTGACGCGGCCGACGATGGAGCCGCCACCGACGACGGAGCCGCGACCGACAGTTCTTCCTAGGTCTCACTCCCAGTGCCCGGCGCCGAGGAGCGGCGCCGGATCAGGTAGGCCGCGCCGCCGCCGCCAACGACAGCCAGGCCGGCGACGATCAGGATCGGCGTGGCGGCACTCGATCCACTTCCCGCGGCGCTCGTTTCCAGCGTCGTGGGGACGATGGTCGTCGTGGCGGCGACCGTGGACGGTGTCGTCGTCGACGTCGAGGTCGGCGCCGGCAGGCTCGTGCTCGGCCCCGCCGTGGTCGGCCCCGCCGTCGTCGGCGACACCGTCGGTGCGGCAGTCGCCGGGACCGTGGCCACAGTCGTCGGTGACTGCGGGTTGTCCACGTCGATGACCTGCGCCAGCTGCTCGCGGCCCGGGGCATCGAGCGGCACCTCGTCCAGCGTCTCGGCCGGCTCGTAGTCGGGCGGCAGCACCAGCACGCGCGGCGCTGGGTACTCGCCCGCCGGGTCTCCGTCGATCCACGCCAGCTCCTCGCCGTTGGCGCAGATCTGGATGGCGGGGAACGTCAGCAGGCGCCCGACCTCGTCGGGCGCGAAGAACGTGACCGGGAAGGCGCCCTCCTCGTCGGTCGGCAGCGGCCCACCGGCCCACTCGAGGACGGTGTTGCCGGCGCCGTCGGGCGTCGTGGTCGCCGTCCACCCTTCGACGTCGCCGGCCGAGGCGTCCGGCAGGGGCGCTCGGATGCGCACGCTGACGGTTGGTGACTCGCCGCAGCCGTGCGTCGGCATCAGGCTCACGGTCGCCTCCGCACCGGCTGGCACGGCGACGAGGTTCGGCTCGGTGTGAGCGGCGGCCACACCTGGGGCCATCGCGCCCAGGACGGCCACGATCATCAGGAGGGTCCCGCGCACGCCCTGAGCGTAGGGGCCGTACTGTGCGGTGCGATGGGCGGGCCGGTCGACGTCGTGATCGTCGGCATGGGCTCCGGCGGGATGACGGCCGCCGAGTTCGCCGCCCGGCTCGGCCGGAAGGTCGTCGTCGTCGAACGCCAGCGCGTCGGCGGCGATTGCCTGTGGACCGGCTGCGTACCGTCCAAGGCCCTCATCGCGTCAGCCAAGGTCGCCCATCACCTGCGCACCGCCGAACGGTTCGGCCTCCCGTCGAGCGATTCGCCGTTCGACCTCGACGAGGTGTGGCGCCGTGTCCGGTCGGTGCGTGAGGACATCGCCGCCGGGGACGACGACCCGGACCGCTTTCGTGCGCTTGGCGTCGAACTGGTCATCGGAGACGCCACCGTGACGGCTCCCGACGAGGTGACGATCATCGGTGCTGACGGCACCGTGCGGCGGGTGGCGACGCGGCTGATCCTGGTGTGCACCGGCAGTCGCCCGACCGTGCCCGACGTGTCCGGCTTGCGAGCGGCCGGCTATCTCACGAGCGAGACGATCTTCGAGCTGGAGCGCGTCCCGGCGCGCCTGCTGTTCATCGGTGGTGGGCCCATCTCCGTCGAGCTGGCGCAGGCCTGCCGCCGTCTCGGCATCGCCGTCACCCTGCTGCAGCGGGCAGCGACGATCCTGACGCGGGACGAGCCCGAGCTGGTCGCCGAGCTCCACACGCGCCTCGCCGACGAGGGCGTGGAGATCCACACCGGCGTCGAGGTCATCCGGGTCGAACCCGGCCCCGTCGTGGTGGGTAGGACGCACGGGACAGAACGGCGATGGACGACGGATGGCATCGTCGTCGCCGTCGGGAGGACGCCCAACCTCGATCGGCTCGGCCTCGATCACGTCGGCGTGGAGACGAACGAGCGAGGCGTCATCGTCGACGACCGGATGCGCTCGTCCGTCCCGACGATCTACGCCGCCGGCGACGTGGCCGGTGGCGCACTGTTCACCCACGCCGCCGCCTACCAGGCAGTCCGGGCGCTGCGCGATGCGTGGTTCCCGGGCCGTGGAAGAGCAACGGCGATGATCCCCTGGACGACGTTCACGGATCCCGAGCTCGCCCACGCCGGCTCGACCGTTCGCGAAGCGATGGACCGATACGGGGCTGACCAGGTGCACGTGCACCGATGGTCGCTCGACCACAACGACCGGGCCCACGTCGACGGGTCGAGTGGCGCGATGGTCCTCGTCGAGCACCGGCGGCGGCGTGGGGCGCGTCTGGTCGGTGCGCACGTCCTCGCCGCCAATGCCGGAGAGCTGATCGGTGAGCTCACGCTGGCCATCGAGCAAGAGCGATCGGTGAGCCAGCTCGGCGGCCTCGTGCACGTGTACCCCACGATCGCGTCGAGCATCCAGCAGGTGGGAGGAGCAGCGGCCACCGAGACGGCGATTCGGTACCGTTGGCTCATGCGTCGCCGATGGGCACCGTTGGACCGGCGCCGGTGACCCTGGAGCGCCTCTCCAACGAGCGGTGGGGGTTCAGCTCCAACTGCTTCGTCTGCGAGCCGACGAACCAGTTCGGGCTCCGCCAACCTTTCTTCAACGACAAGCCACTCGCCTCACCTCCTCGAGTTCGCCGCCCCGCGCGCTTTGGCGCTCCACCCACCTGCACGGCGGCGTGCAGCTGGCCTTGCTCCACGAGGCGGTGGCCGGCCGGCGTCCGCCGTACGCGAGCGTCTTGCCGTCACCGCCACGTTCCGCTCCGAGTTCCACCATCCGATCCGAGTCAGCAAGCGGTACCGCCTGGAGGCGGCGATCGGTGAGCGCTCCGATTCCACGCTCGAGGCGACAGCGCGCATCGTCGACGACCAGGGCCGTGTGCGGACCTCCGCGGCCGCGACGATGGTCGTCCTCTCCGCGGCGCAGGCGGTCGACGCCGGAGCGCCGACGGACGTCTCCACGCAGGGCTTCGTTCGCCCGTGACCGGCGCCCGCCGGGCTGCCGCGCTGGCTGGTGCCGCCCTCGCGGGGTACTTCGCTGGGACGTTCCCATCAGCTGATGTGGCGAGTCGCTTGGCCACGGGCGGCAGGGTGGACCTGCGCCGCGCCGGGACGGGCAACCCCGGGGCCATCAACGCCGCCCAGCAGCTCGGGACGCGGTGGGGGATCGGGGTGCTCGTCGCCGACGCGGCCAAGGGCGCGCTCGGTGCGGGCGTGGGTCGCGCGCTGGCGGGACCAGGTGGTGCATATGCCGCCGCGACAACCTCCATCGCCGGCCACATCGCGCCAGTGTGGACGCAGTTTCGAGGAGGCAAGGGAGTTGCCACGTCGGCAGGGGCGTGCCTCGCCGTGTTCCCCGCCTACTTCCCGATCGACGCCGCAGTCGCCGCTGTTGGCGCGGCCCGGAGCCGCAACGCGGAGGCCGCCGTGCGGCTGTCGTCGACGGTGTGGGTGGCCGCCGCCGTGCTGTGGTGGTGGCGAGGGTGGCCCAATCTGTGGGGCCCCGAGCCGACGATCGGGCTCCCGCTGTTCGCAACTGGCGGCGCGGGGATGATCCTCGCCAAGTTCGCCACGGCGCGCCGAGCGAGCTGATGAACGTCGCCATCGTCACCGACTCGAACACCATGATCCCCTGGCCGCTCGTCCGCCGGCTCGGCATCACCGTCGTGCCGCTGACCGTGACGATCGGCGGCGAGGAGCTCGTCGAGGACGAGCAACTCGACGTCGCCGACGCCTATCGCCGCCTGCGCTCGGGTGAGCCGGCAACCACCAGTGCACCGTCGCCCGGTGCCTTCGCCGCGGCGTACGCGGCGTTGGCTCCGGCGTCGATCGTCTCCGTGCACATCGGGTCGGCGTACTCCGGCACGCTCAACGCGGCGCAACTCGGCGCGCGCTCGGTTGGCGCCGAGGTCCGGCTCGTCGACACCGGCACGGCGTCGTTCCTCGCGGGGTGCTGCGTGCTGGCGGCGGCCGAAGCAGCAGCGGCTGGCCGCGACGTCGACGAGGTCGTCGCCGCCTCCGAGGGCACGGCAGCGAATGTGGCCAGCGTGTTCACGATCGTCGAGCTGGACCGAGCCGCCGCTTCCGGTCGCCTCGCCGTCGGCCCAGTCGCCGGCGACGATTCGCCTGTCCTGCTGATGCGGGGCGCGGAGATCACGCCGATCGCGTCCGTCGGCACTGCCGACGAGGCGGCCGAGGCGATGTATGAGCACCTCGTGGCGATCCCGGGCGGCCTGCGCGTCGGGATCGGCGATGCCGACGCCGGCCCCGTGGTCGACGAGCTCGTCGATCGGCTGCGGGCCGTCCGCCCCGACGACGAGCTGATCCGCTACATCGTCGGTCCGTCCGTCGCTGCCCACGCCGGCATGGGGACGTTCGGCGTCGTCTACACAACACGCTGAGGAAGGGACCCGGGTCGCGTCGTTCAGAGGCGAGGACCCGGTTCGGCACGGCGGGCGCTCCAGCGCCTTCGCCGGCCGCATCAAACAGGGCTCAAACGATCACGCCGGGGTTCAGGATGCCGGCGGGATCGAGCGCGGACTTGGCGGCTACCAACGCCCGCCCGAACAATTCTGGCCGCTGGCGGCGGTACCACGGGTCGTGGTCGCGGCCTACCGCGTGGTGGTGGGTGATCGTCCCGCCGTGCGCGAGCAGGGCGTCGGACGCGGCGGCCTTGATCTCGTCCCACATCGCCAGCTCCGATCCGATCCGGCCCGGCGCGGTCACCGTGAAGTAGGGCGCCGGTCCGTCGGGGTAGAGGTGCGTGAACCGGCACGTCACCCAACCGCCCCCGCAGATCCGCCCGATCGCCTCCTCGACGGTCGCCGTCACGCCGGCGTGCAGTGCCTCGAACCCGTCCCAGGTGCAGGCCGTCTCGAACGTCTCCCCGATCACTCCGCAACGGGCGAACGCGTTGCGCTGGTAGGGCGCCCGCAGGAACGCCGAGCGCCACGAGCCGACGGCGTCGTCACTCGGCCGCGAGGAGCCGCCGTCGGATGCGTCCGACGACGTGACTCCCGCAGGCACGTCACCACCATGATCACGGCACAACTCAACGGTGCGGGCCATGGCCTGCTCGACGGGATGGTCCGCCGATTCGAAGCCGAGCACGAGCAGTCCAGCCGTCCCGGTCACACCAGCCGCGTTGGCGGCCTCCGCGCCGTCGAGCAAGCGGCAGTTCGTCGGGAACAGGCCGGACTGGGCGATCGCTCGCGAGGCCGCGACGCCGTCGGCGAAACGGTCGAACACGACCCCGGCCGAGGCCCGCCAGCGCGGCCGGTCCTGCAGCCGCATCCACGCCTCGGTGATGATCCCGAGCCCGCCCTCGGAGCCCAGGAAGAGGCGGTCCGGTGACGGTCCGGCACCTGAGCCCGGCAGGCGGCGTGATTCGCTGATGCCGACGGGCGTGACGACGCGCAGCGACTCCACGAAGTCGTCGATGTGCGTGTACACCGTGGCGTAATGGCCGCCCGAGCGGGTCGCCAACCAGCCACCCAGTGTCGACAGCTCGAACGACTGCGGGAAGTGCCGCAGCGTCAACCCGTGCGGGCGCAACTGGTGCTCGAGCACGGGCCCGAGCGCACCGGCCTGGATGCGGGCGGCCCGTGAGACCCGGTCGACCTCGACGACCTGGTCGAGTGCCCCGAGGTCGATCGACACCACGCCGGCGAACGCCTCACCGACCACGCACTCGACCCCACCGACGACCGACGATCCAGCGCCGTAGGGGATGGCCGCCAACTCCTCTGCAGCGCACCAGTCGAGGACGTCCACGACGTCCGCTTCGGAACGGGGGAAGGCGACGACGTCGGGCGGGTTCGGAAGGTCACCGTGCACCGCGCGAACGAGGTCGCGGTACGACTTGCCGTAGGTGTGTCCCGCCCGATCGCTGGTCGACGTCGAGCACCAGTCGGCCATGGCGTCCGGCGGCGCGACACGCGGTGCTCGGAGGTCGAGCGCTCCGAGCGACGGGGCGTCGAGCACGGTCACCTCCGTTCCGAACCGTTCGGCCAGTCGGCCGGCGAGGCGACGCACCTCGTCGTCTCCGAGCGCCTGCTCCTCGTATCCCCATCCCCACCATGACCGTGTGCCTGCCGTCATCGAGCCAGTCTCGCCGCGTACAGTCGACACAGATGACGCGCCGCGCCCATCGTCTGGTTCTCCTCCTCCCCGTGGCAGTCGTGGCGCTCGGGGCTTGCGGCGGCGACAACGGTGCCGCGGGCACGACCCCGACGTCACCGGCGCCGCAGCTGTCGCTCGGTGCCGACCCGCCCCTCGTCACGGTCGGGCCGCCACCGACGGCGACGCCGACGACGCTCCCGGCCACGACACTCCTACCGACGACCCCATCGCCGACCGTGCCGACCACCGCTCCGCCCACGACGGTTCCGGGGCCGCCGCGCACGTCGTGCACGTCGGTCATCCACCTCGGCGACTCGACGTCGGTGAGCCTGATCTCGCCGTCATTCATCGCTGACCCCGAACAGCGCGTCGACGCCCAGTACCGGCGGGTTGGTGCGCTCGACGCTCGCACGGAGATCGACGGCGCGCTCTCGACCAGCGAGACGCTCGACGGACAGATCAACGCGTTCGACCGGGTCAACAACATCAAGGCGGACGGCTACGAGGGCTGCTGGGTGTTCGCCATCGGCGGTAACGACACTGCCAACCTCGCCAAGTTCGGCGGCTCGATCCCCGACCGCGTCGCCCGCATCGATCGGATGATGTCGGCGGTCGGCGACGACCCGGTGATGTGGGTCAACGTCAAGACGCTCGACCCCTCCAACCAGTGGTACGGCAACGAGCACATGCAGGAGTGGAACACCGCACTGCAGGAGGCGTTGCCGCGATATCCGAACATGCGGGTGTTCGACTGGGCCTCGGTGGTGCAGGACGAGTGGTTCCAGGACGACGAGATCCACTACACGTCGGAGGGCAGCGTGCTGCGGGCGGCGCTGATCGCCGACGCGTTGGCTGTCCAGTTCCCGGCCCAATAGGAAGGCGCCGCGCTACCCTGCGAGCCCGGTGTTCAAGGCGAGACGGAGCGCACGGGTGACGGTTTCGGCCGCGTTTGCCCTGGTCGCAGGCCTCAGTGCGGTGCCGCACGAGGCCGGCGCGGCGCGGCGCGCCTCGACGTCGTGCACGGCGATCGCCCACATCGGGGATTCGATCTCCGTGGGGATGACGTCGGAGTCCTACCTGCCGCGAGAGGCCGATCGACTCGAGGCGCAGTACGAGCGTGTCGGCGCCCGCGACGTGCGCCTCGAGATCTCCGGAGCGCGCTCGGCGGTGGAGCGCCACGACGGCCGGCCCAACGCCGTCGAAGCCGCCGAGGACCTGCGTGACGAGGGTTTCCACGGCTGCTGGGTGATCGCCATCGGCACGAACGACGCCGCCAACGTGGCGGCCGGCTCGAGCTACGGCGCCAGCGAGCGCATCGACCGGGTGATGGAGGTCGTCGGCGACGACCCGGTGCTGTGGGTCGACGCCAAGACGACGACCGACGACGGCTTCTACGCCGACACGCACATGCGGCTGTTCAACCAGGCCCTGTCCAAGGCGCACGCTCGGCACCCGACGCTCGAGGTGTTCCGCTGGTCCGACGTTCGCGTTGAGCTCCTGGTACTCGCCCGACGGAATCCACTACACGTCGACGGGCTACGCCAGGCGGGCGGCACTGATCGCGGCGGCGGTGGCGAAGGCCTTCCCCGCGAGGACCGCAGCCGACTGATCGCCGGACTGAATGCCGGCTTGAGGCGGGTGAGACGCCGAAGCGCAGCGGAGGCGGCGAGCTCGGGAGGCGAGGCGAGCAACTTGCTTGCGAGCCGAGCCCGAACGTCAGATGTTCCCGGCGCCGCGGATCGTGTCGATCATCAGCCGGGTGCCGTCACCCGTGAGGTGCATCGCGTCGTAGGTCAGGCCGGGCTGGTTGGAGACCGCCGCCCAGTCCGCCAGCACGACGTCCGGATTCCGTTGGATCAGCAGGTCCAGTCGCTCGTTGACGTACGGGAAGTACCAGACGTACTGGTCGTACTGCTTCTGGCCCATCTCGGGGATCACCGATCGATCCGGCTCGCGCAGCGTGATCCACACGAACCGCTGCGCGCCGAGGCTGCGCAACGTGGCGAGCAGCTCGTCGGCCTGGCGGTCGAAGCGCGCCGCCCAGCGCTCGTAGTCCACGCGGTCGCGCTCCCACAGGGTGTTGTGGCCGACACCGAGCACGACGACCGGTCCGACGGGTCGGCCCTCGGCGGCGATCTCGTCGTTGGCGTCGTCGAGCATCCACGCCGGCGTGGCCCGGAAGTCGACCCCGTATCCGTCCGCCACGAGCTCGGCGGTGAGCGGTTCTTCTGCGCCGAGGAGCACCGAGTCGCCGAGGACCGTGATCATGGCGCCGGGCGGCGCGGGAGGTGGGCCGGCCAGGGCCGTCGTCGTGGGAGCGGCGGTCGTCGGTGCTGTCGACGCAACCGCAGCGACGACCGGTGGTCGACTCGGGTGCGGCTGGCGCAGCGACGGTCGTGGCCACAACGGTCGTTGCATCGACATCCGGGAGCACCGGAGGATCCGGGACCGCCGATGCGGCGACGTCCTCGGCCGGTGGTGGAACGACGCCCTGGCTGACGAGCTGCTGTTGGCTGCGTGACTCGCCTGCATCGACGGTGCTGACGGCGACCAGCAGGAGGCCGGCGGCGCAGGCGAGGGCGATCGGGCCGGTCCGCCGGCGAGCCCCGTCGCGCAGGGCGAGGCGCTGGCGCCAACGCCGGAACGCGCCGTTGCGGATCGGCACCTCGACGTACCGGTAGCTGAGATCGGCGGCGATCACCGTCAGCGCCAGCCGCAGGATGAGCGTGGGGTAGAGACCCAGCGGCTGGTCGAGGCCCGGTCGGGTGAACACGAAGATCGGCCAGTGCCACAGGTACAGCGAGTACGAACGGACGCCGATCCACAGGAGGATCGGCTGGGCCAGCACGTACCGGCCGAGCACGGTGCCCGGGTGCACCGCCGTCATGATCACCAGGAGCGTGGCGACCGACACGACGGCAAAGCCGCCGTTGTACAGGAATCGGTTGAACTCCTCCATCCGCAGGAAACACAGTGCGAGCACGACCAGGGCACCCACGCCCATCAGGTCCAGCCCGCGCTGCTTGAGTTGTGGGTCGACCGTCCACGACCGGGACGGCCGCCACAGCAGGGCCAACGCGGCGCCCATCAGCAGCCCGGAGGCCCTGGTGTCCGTGCCGTAGTAGGCGCGGCTGGGATCCATTCCCGGCTCGAACAGGATGGACATCCAGATCAGGGAGAGGGCGGCGCCGCCGAAGATGACGAGCGCCATCGCCCGGCGGCGGTTGCCGAACAGCTTCAGCAGCCCCAAGAGCGTGATCGGCCAGAGGAGGTAGAACTGCTCCTCGATCGCCAGCGACCAGAGGTGCTGGAAGACCGGCGGCCGTTCGACGAGGGCGAAGTACGACTGGTCGGAGATGATGAAGTACCAGTTGGTGACGTAGAACAGCGCCGACCAGACCTGCGCCGCCAGGTTGAGGGCCTCCTCTCGGTAGAAGAGCAGCACGACGACCGACACGACGGCGAGCAGCGTGTACAGCGCGGGGAGCAGCCGACGGGCGCGGCGCGTCCAGAAGGTGCGCAGCGAGATGGTGGAGCTGCGAGTGTGCTCCTCGGTCAGCAGGAGCGTGATGAGGTAGCCGCTGATGACGAAGAACACCTCGACGCCGAGGAAGCCGCCCGGCATCCACGGGAGGTCGGCGTGGTACAGGAGGACAGCGGCCACCGACAGGGCCCGTAGACCGTCGAGCCCAGGCAGGTAGCCGGCGCTGGGACGCGTCGCTGCTGTTGGCACCTGTGCGCCGCGCATTTCCAGCATGCTATGAGCGAGTCTCGCTCCATCCGTGGCATGCGTCGAGGAGCGTCAGGCGGCGTTCTCGGCGGGTAGCCGAGCCGACGCAAGGCCTAGTGGGTGCCGATGCAGAACTCGTTCTGCTCCGGATCCTGGAACGTCATCCAGTGCACGCCGTACTCGTCCTTCTCGTGCACGAACGTGCCGCCCAGCGACTCGACCCGGCGGCGCGCCTCGCCAAGGTCGTCGGCGTCAAGGTCGATGTGGACCCGGTTCTTCGCGACACGACCCTCGGGCACGCGCAGGAACAGCAGATTCGGCTCACCGGGCAGGTACGCGTAGAAGTCGCCTGATCCAGGTGCGAGCGGTCGTCCCAGCAGCTCGGCCCAGAACGCTGCCACGTTCTGCGCGTCCGCGCAGTCGAACGTGATGTTGAAGATGCGCATGGGTCGGACAGTAGGGGTCCTCGGCCGACGGTCCTCGACCCCTCGCCGCCTACCTGCTGTCTTGCTCGACGGCGTCGAGGAAGGCGTCGACGTCGGCGTCCTCGCCGCCGATCAGCCAGATGACCACGCCCTCGTCCTCGTCGTCGCTCCAGGGCAGGACGCCGTCGACGGGGTAGCGGTCCACGGTGATGTCGTCGGACTGCTCGTCGACGGGAGCGATGACGGCGAGCTCGACCTCGGCGTCGGGTGGCTGCTCGTTGAGGATGTCGATCAGCTCGCGGACGTGCATCGGGAGGTCTCCTTCGCGTCAACCGGGCGGGCGGGCCCACCGTGCATTAAAGATCGCCGAGCCAGTCCTTGGCTCGTTCGAGCAGGTACAGGCTCACATGCTTGCACCGCTCCAGATTGGCAGCCACGGTGTGGTCGTTGTTGAGATACACGTCGGAAAGATCGATCGCCGTTCGGGCGACCATCGAGAGCGATCGTTCCGGGGCGTCGGTCACGCTGGGGAACGAGTCGATGGCGGAGACCTCCACCGGCAGCTCGACGCCGCCGATGCCGGCGAGCTCGGTCGCCAGGACCAGGAGGTCGGGGGGATCCGGAAGCGGCGGCAGCGTCCACGTGAACACCAGGGGGAACGTGAACCCGGCGGGCGGCGTCTCGTCGAGGTCGTCGAGCTTCATCACCTCGTCTTCGAAGCCGAGCATCGCCCGTGGATCGACGTCCAGCGACAGGTGCAGGTCGATCGGTCCGCTGCACGCCTCCTCGGGGTGCAGGTCGACCTCCCACAGCTGGCGCAGCGAATAGGTTTCGACGAAGTGCCGCTCGTCGTGGACGTGGAAGCCGTGATCGATCGCCTGGCTCTTCACATCGGCGACGAAGCCGGCGACGTCAATGACCGCCACCGGCGACCTCTCCGTGCGGGGTCTGCGGTCGCACGCCTCGACACTACCGTCAGCCGCCGTGCAGCGAATCGCCGCCGTCCAGTGCGTCGCCTTCGATGTCGGTGAGACGTTGATCGACGAGACACGGATCTGGAGCCGTTGGGCCGATCGCCTCGGAGTCACGAGACTCACCATGCTCGGGGTGCTCGGCGGCATGGCGGCACTCGATCGTCCGCACCTCGATGCCTTCCGGATCGTCCGCCCTGACGTCGATGTCGAGGCGGAGCTGGCGCGGTGGGAGGTCGATGACCCCGATGGGTTGCGGGCCGGCTTCGACGAGGCGGACCTCTACGACGACGTGAGGTCGTGCCTGTCGGCACTCCACCGCTCCGGTCGGCGTGTTGTGATCGCGGGGAACCAGCCGCCCGAGGCGAGAGCTGCGTTGGAGGCGATGGAGCTGGACGTCGACGCCATCCTCATCTCCGACGAGCTCGGTGCGCAGAAGCCGTCGGCGCCGTTCTTCGCGGCCGTTGCCGAGGCCGCGGGTGTCGAGCCGAGCGGGATCGCCTACGTCGGCGATCGGCTCGACAACGACGTGCTGCCGGCGCGCCGAGCGGGGATGCGCACGGTCCTGCTGCGCCGTGGCCCGTGGGGCCACCTGCACGCCGAGCGGCCCGATGCCGCATTGGCCGACGTCGTCACCGACTCGCTCGCAGAGCTCCCGCAGCTGCTCGACGATCTGGGCGAAGCCTGACTCTCCCAGACTTCAGATACGCGTCCGAGCTCCTCGACGGCACGGGCGATGCGCAGCACGACGTCCTCCCGCCACCGCGGCCCGATGATCTGCAGCCCGATCGGCAGGCCGGCGTGTTCGGGGCGATCGTGCTGCCCACACGGCACCGACAACGCCGGGCACGGCGCGACCAGGTTGAAGACGGAGGTCATGTCCGGTGAGCCGAAGCCTCGGACGGGCGGCGGCGCGGGTACGCCGTCCGCCTTCGCCGCGGGCCATGGCGGCTGGGCCATCGTCGGGCACAGCAGGGCATCGCGGCCGGCGAGCACACTGCGCAGCCGGTGCCACAGCGACGTTCGCACGCGCTCCAACCGCTTGTAGCGCACCGCCGACATCGATTCGCCGGCGGCGATGAGCCGCAGCACCTCGGGATCCATGCGCTCGCGATGAGCTGCCACGAGCTCGCCGTAGTTGGCCGCCATGAACACCTGCCACAGCTCGACCCACGCTGCCTCGTCGTCGGGGGTGACGGCCGGATCGACGACGTCGACCTCTGCGCCGGCCGCCGCCAGCTGCTCCGCCATCGCCGTGACCGCAGCCGCGATCTCCTCGTCGACAGCCCAGCACCCGAGGTCGACGGACAATGCCAGGCGCATGCCGCGGACGTCAGGATCGAGCGGCCGGGAGAGGTCGAGCGGTCCAGGGACCGAGAGGATGTCGGCGTCGTCCGGGCCCTGGGTCGCGGACAGGAACAGACGAGCGTCGTCGGCGCAGCGGGCCAGCGGTCCGTGATGGGAGATCGAGTCGAACAGCGCGGGCAGGACGTCCATCGGGATCCGCCCGAGCCCTGGCTTGAGGCCGACGATCCCGCACCACGCCGCGGGGATGCGAACCGAGCCGCCCATGTCGCTGCCCTCGGCGAGGGGCACGCAACCTGATGCGACAGCCGCCGCGCTGCCGCCCGACGATCCGCCCGGCGTGCGATCGAGGCGGTGCGGGTTGCGGGTGACGCCAAAGCGCGGGCTGTCGGTGCGCAGCGTGTGGGCGAACTCCGGCGTGGTCGTCTGACCGATGATGATCGCCCCGGCGCGTCGAAGCGCAGCCACCACGTAGGCATCGTGATCGGGGACGTACTCGGCGAATGCATGCGATCCGAACGTCGTCACGTGGCCGGCGGCGGGCGACGTGTCCTTGATCGCAACGGGGACGCCGTGCAGCACGCCCAAAGGGCGCCCGGCGGCGACCTCCTGCGCCGCACGTTCCGCCGCGGCCATTGCTTCGTCAGCCCAGATCGAGGTGAAGCAGTTGAGGCTCGGCTGCACCGCCACTGCCCGTTCCACAGCAGCGGCGACCACGTCGACCGGTGACCGCTCGCCGGTCGCGATCGCCGCGGCCAGCTCAACGGCGGTCGGCGCGTCGCGGTCGACGAGTTCGACGTGGGATTCGGCCACGGGGTCGCTCATCACGCCGAAGGTACAATCGCCCGCCCGCACGGGCGTATAGCTCAGCTTGGTCAGAGCGCTTGCCTTACAAGCAAGAAGTCGGGGGTTCGAGTCCCTCTGCGCCCACAGAAAAGCCCTGGTAGATGGCCTCTACAGTCCGGTTGGGTACCAACGACGAAGGGAAGGCTTGGGTACCCACTGGGTACCAGTAGACGAACCCAACTGCGTCACGCTCAGGGCCGGACGGCGTCCGTAGGGTGCCGGCATGGACACCAACCCCCCTCACCCTTCGGCGCGCTCCGATGAATGACGTGGAGGCGTTCACTCAACTCACCCGGTTGATGACCCTGTGGCTGGAACAGTTCAGCGAGGCGGTCGGCCCGTGGCGGGCAACCCTCAGTGAGCTAGCGGACCACACACCCGGCGCGATGCGGTACCACGCGATCGAAGGGACCCTGGGTGGACCAGCAACCGGTCCGGCTGCGCCCGGGCGTGTCAGGCTGCGCTTTGGAGGGGCTGACGCGGCCCGGCCCGAACGCCGTCTCGCCCGGACTGGCCAGCGTCGCGTCCAGGGTGACCGGCAGCGACAAGGTGGCAGACGCCGACCGAGGGGTGGACGGGCCGGCCGTTGACGGCGAAGCACTCCACCCGATGCGGCACCACATTGGCCATGGCGACCCAGGTCAGCGTCGAGCCGTCCGGCAGGTCGAGCGAGCGCCGGTGCCAGTGGTCGAGGACTGCGTGCCGGCCCCCGCGTTGCCGTCATCGTCCGATGATGCCCGACCGGTGCGCGCCTGTTGTCCCCTGTGCACGGTCGTGGACAACCATGAACCGCAAACACCCGCTGCCACGATGGCGAGGATGCGCACAACGATCGCCTACGTGGACGGGCACAACTTCTACCACGGCGCTGTGAAGCGCCGGCCCGACTGCAAGTGGCTCGACTTCCGAGCGCTCTGCCAGGACCTCGTGCCAGACGGATACGAGGTATCAATCGTCCGCTACTACACGGCGAGAGTGAAGAACCGTCCGGAGGATCCCGTCAGAGCCAGAGGCAGGACCTCTACCTCCGAGCGCTCGACGCGCACGGCGTCGAGGTTGTCTACGGCGTGTTCCGGGCCCGCAAGAAGTGGATGCCCGCTGTCGACAGCGGGGACCTAGTCAAAGTCAGGGTGACCGAAGAGAAAGGGACCGACGTGAACCTCGGGACCGACCTCGTGTGGGACGCGTGCCACCGGGCAATGGATTGCGCCCTCGTGTTGTGCAACGACTACGACCTCCAACGTCCCATCGACAAGGCGATGGAGGCCGGCGTCGAGGTACTCGTGGTCAACCCGCATGCACCGGGCCGACCGGCGGTGGAAGGTTCCGGTACCGCGTCCGCTAAGGGCTCACCACCTCGAGAACAACCAGCTTCCGAGCCGGATCCCGCGGGCCAAGGGCGGGCAGATCACCCGACCTGTCAAGTGGGCGTAGAAACGCTGAGGCCCCCACCGAAGTGAGGGCCTCGCACCCGCACCACCGAAGAGATGCGGTCGGTTAAGCACCAATCTACGCATGGGGTGTCACATCGCCGGATCCGCGGATGGAACACCTGGTCAGCGGCGATCTAGCGTGCCGGTGCGCGGCGGTCGCCGGGTTTACCTCCCCACGTCCTCGGCGCCCGTCTCACCGGACCAGGCCGCGGCGCTCCCCCGCGTAAGTGACAGAGCAACGACACGGGGTCTCCCGTATGCCGTTATGCGCGGGACGCGCGTCCAGAGAGAAGGTGCCGTCGAACGATTTTGCGGAGTCGTTCGGCGGCACTACACGCGTTGCAGTGTCGAGCGCTCCGCGGCCGTGTACCCGCCCCGCACCCCGTAGACGTGCCAGCCGTCCTCCTCCTCCTGGAGCGCTTCGCGTAGGCACTCCTCCCGGACTCCACACGTCCGGCAGAGAGCCAGCGCGATGACCTCGGACACGGGATCGGCAGCGAAGAACAGGCCGGTGGCACCCGCGGACGCGGCGTACCGATGCCAGGCCGGCAGACGGACAACATCAGCGAGCCCGGTCACGGCACCACGGCCGCGGACGCTGTGCCGTGACGAGGCTGACGTGGCGACGGTCTCGCTGTTGGAGGTGTTGGAGAGCTCCGACGCTGACCCCAGAGCGCTCAGAGATGACCCGGAGGGAGAGCCCGTGGCCGCGGAGCCGGGCCAGTTGGCGGCGGGCACGGTCAGGCGGGACCCGAGTCTCCGGTGCCCGGCCGGCCCGGACCGCGGCCACCGCGCTGCCTGACCCGTGAACCTTGGAGGAGCCGGCCGTGACAGCACGGGCAGCGACACCCCGACGTCCAGTTGCGCGGGCAGGTGTGGGCCGACACCGAGGTTCGATCGTAGACACCACGTGTGGGTCAGTTGCGTTTGCAACGACCGCGGCACGGGGCCCGCGATGACCGTGGCACGGACCCACCCGGGACGGATTGGCCTCTGTGGCTCGCTCTGAGCCGCGAACCGTGGGCGGGTGGTACTTGGGGTGCGGCGGTCCGGTCAGTGGACGCCAGCGAGCCGGCGCTCATCTTCGCGGCGGTGGACCTCGTCATCCCACGCCATCGCCCGAGCCGCCCAGTGGTGGCGGTAAGACCACCGGCGCTCAATCGACCGACAGCCCACCAATTACCGGCCGGGGCCGGCATCACGGAATCGCCGGAACGCCTCGTAGCTCTTGGCCGATTCGCCCGGCATCCGCGCCCATGGCGACCGATCAAGGTCCATCAGCGACAGTCTGACGCACCCCCGACTACCCCGCGACGACCACGGTGATGCCGATGTTCCGGCGCGGCCAGAGAGAGAGGCCCGCGGACTGAGTTCCGCGCCTGGACCACGCGAAAAAGTCGGATCGTCGTGTGGTCATCACGCATCGCGCCTAGCTGGCGCCGCCTGCGGGGGCCTTGCGAGCCTTCCAGGTAGGGGACCGCCGCACCTATTGGCAGTTCTGGCACGCGAGTTCTCGCGTCGCCCGCGTCGTGGTTGGTTGGACGGCGCGATGTAGATTGCCGGTCCCAGACGGGAGTCGGTGACGCGGTCACCGTGAGGCGGGCAACGGAGAGCGGGCGGAATGAACGGGCAATCGTGGTGGGCGCGGTCGCGCTCGCCTCTATCTGGACGACGGCTTGAGTGGCAGGGCAAGTGAGCATCGACGAAGTCACGGAGCTGCGACGAGCGAACGCGACGCTGTGCGAGAGCAACGAGGCACTGGCTGCTGCACTGCAAGTCGCGGCTCTCGATCATCGACGGTATCGAAGCTGACGCCGACAGTAGGCAGCTCGTCATCGATAGATGGCGAATACAACATCGCACCGTGCTTCAACGTCTCATCGAGAACGACGAGAGTTGAGCGTCGCGGACGAGGTCCGTGCCATCCTGCTGAGCACGCGGGTCCTGAGTCCTGCGTGGACGGCCGCGAAAAACTCGGGTCATCGCGTCGTCGTCGCGCCGGCGTGTCGCGTTGGTGATGGTCAAGGGCGTAGTCCGGATCCACCGCACCCATGGACAGGTGAGAAGTCCTTCCGTGCTGTAACGCCGAGTGCCGTCGCGGCGCTGTTCATTCCACAACCAGGCGACGGGCTCGCTCTCGGGGCAGGCGGATTCGAGCGGATCCGCCTGCCTCGGCTTACATGGGGGCGGGGGCGTCGGGCCGTGTCCGCGCATCGAGCATGTCGAGGTGGTGAACCGCGGCGCAGAGTTGATCGTGTTCGGCGAGGAGGGCGACGACGGTGGTGGGCACTGGTCTGGTCACGGTGCGCTCGATGGAGGCGAGCGCCCGTTGGCGCTCGTGGTCGGTGCCGGTCATGGCGTGGTGTAGGTGACGACACCGGCCGGGTTGATGCCGACCTTGCCGTAGACGCCTTCGCCGTATTGGCGACCGAACACGGCCGGTTCGGTGCGGGTGAGGCTCATGCATACGAGCCATCCGCACACGGCGTTGGGGTCCACGAGGAGTGCCTTGGTGGAGGTCGGGGCGAGGACGATGGTGATGCCGGCGGCTTGGTAGCCGGCCAGGTTGGGGACGGCGCCGGCGAGGGCGGCGGGGGGCAGGATCAACAGGGTCGGCCGGTACATGCCGGTGAACGTGGCGAGGGCGGTGCCGATGTTGGCGCCACCGGCTCCGGCCTTGGCTTCGAGGGCAGCGAGGACCGCCTTCTCGGTGTCCGCGATGAGGGCCAGGCGCTGGAGGCGGGTGACGATGCCGGGGGCGACAGCCTCCAGTTGCATGGACACGTTCAGGAACGTGGTGACATCGACCTCGGTGCCGGTGTCCGGGGCGATGGTGAACGCCCGGAGAAGGCGTCCTTCTTCTCACCGCCTTGGGGGCCGGTCTGGGGCAGTGCCATGGTCGGCAGGAGCGGCAAGCCTTGTGGCACCTCGGCCAACTCGAGGAGGGGGAAGCGGCCCACAGGAGGGCGGCGCGTTCGGTGGCAGCTTGGTCGAGCCAGTCGGTCGGGTACGCGTCATGGCTGACCGGGTAGCTCCCGGATGGGGTGGCCGCGTTGGCTTATCGAGGTCGGTGACGATGTGCTCGGCGGCGCGTCGCATGGGGGTGATGCCGAGACTGGACGGGGTGGCCGGCTCCCCGGTGGCGGTCAGCTTGGCGAGGAGTTGGTCTCGACAACGGTGGGCACGGGTGCCTCCTTACGGGGTGGCGGGGTGGTGGAACGCGGGCGCGGGCGGTCGTGCCGGTGGGTTGCCATTCCGGGAGTGGGCCGTACTCGGCTCAAGCTGGGTTCGACTTCGCGGTTGTGGGTGTAGCCCGGTGGCCGCGGTGCGGTGGCGGACGGGTGGAGCCGGCGTGTCACGCGGGACCTGCCATCCGTTCGGGGTACGGACGGTGCCCGGCAGGCGGGAGCTTGTCGCCCACCGGCGAGCCGTCCTCGTGGGGACTCCGTGGACTGTCGCCCATGCGGTGAGGCTGACGTAGTCGGCCGGGTGGGGAGGGTCGGCCACCGCGGCCACGCGAAGGGCGAGTCGTGCCACGTCATCGGCCTCGGTGTGGTGTCCGGGTGGCCAGGCACGGGCGGCAGCGGCCAGTGGGCCAGCGGGCGGCACTCGTCGCCGGTGAGGTGGAGGCCCGCGAGCCGTCTCACCGGACTCCGGTGACGGCACGCCCGATGGCGTCAAGACAGGCCGGGCACATCGTGATCGCCCCGGCCGTGACGTCATCACCGAATCGGATAGCGATGAGGGTTTCGCCCTTGGCGATGACGCAGCCACAGCCCACCTGTTGACGGCCGTACGCCACGTAGTGCTCGATGAAGGCGCGGCCGGTCACCGGTCAGGCTCGGGGTGAGGTCCAGCCGGCGATGGCGAGTAGCTCCAGCGTGTGGGAGGCGAGCCGGTCACAGTCACGCCGCGTCGAGCCGCGGGCCGAGGTCATCACTGGCGGCAGCGAGCATGTCGGCCAACGCGACGGCGGGCAGCGCGTGGTCCGTCATGTCATGGCCTCCACGGGTCGGGGACAGTTGCGGGGACAGCGTGAAACGGGGTCGGGGACAGTTGCCGGATGGCCAGGCCAAATGTGGGGTTTGACCTGGGGGGACAGTTGCGGGGACAGCGCGAACCCCGGACGTGGGGACAGTTGGGGGTGTACCGAAGGGACACCCCACTGTCCGTCCCGGGACAGTCGGCCGGCCCGTCACTGGTACGCCTTCCGCCACCGGATCGCAGACGCGAGGACCGCGTTTCGCAACTGGTACCGGTCAGCCTCAGGGTCCCCCACGGCGAGGGCTTTCGCGTGGCGTCGGTCAGCGCGGAGCGTGCCGCGGGCCGGCCTGCCTCAGTCGGGACACCGAGGTCGTTGAGGAGGTCGGCCGCGGCGCGGGTGCCTTCCAGCCAGGTGGCACCGGTCTGTGCGTACTTGACGGTGCCGCCGTCGAATCCGGTGGCGGCGAGGTCCAGCCGTTCTGTGAACTCGGCGGACCTGCGATACGTAGTCGTGAGTCGCAACCCGTCATCGGTCCGGCGCAGCCAGATCACGGCGTCGGGCTTGTCGATCTTCACGGAGGAGCCGCGGGGCCGGCCCTTCTCATCGTGGCCGGTGTTGTCCAGTGTGAGTACGGCGCGACGTTCGGCCTTGGCAGGCGCGACAAACAGGTCATAGAACGGTCGCCATGTCATGTCGTCCTTCTCCGGGCCATCGACCGTGCCGTTGATCCCGTCCACGATGATGAGGTGCGCGTCTACGGCTGCGGGCGGTGGCCAACGCCCGGGCCGCGCCTTCGGGGTGTTCAGCTTGGGAGGCAAGTCGGTGGCGTGCCAGCGCCCGAGTTCTGCCGGGTCATAGCCACAGGCTCGTACGACTGCGCCGAGGTCGAACCGGCCGAGCTCGGCGTCAATGTGGACCACGTTGACCGGCGCGATGGCGGTCCGGTCGTAGGGGTGGATGCCTTCGGACAGGTGGACGCCGATGTAGATGCCCCACGTGCTCTTGCCGGTCTTCGCCGCGGCGAACCCTGAACTCCATCGGCCTTCGAACAGGTACCCGTCGAGTAGTTCGGATCGTTCCGTTTCGGCTGCGGTCCAGTCGATTAGGTCGAGTCCACCGGTGTGACCGGTGGAGGTGCCGGCCAGCTTGGACAGCTTGGCGATCCCCTCGGTCAGGACGGTGCCCGGGTCGTCCGGTTCGCCGTAGGCGGATTCAGTGATGTCCGCGGCGGTGGCGATGACCTGACGGAGCACGGCTGTGCGCTGAACGATCCCGGCGTGGTGGGCAGCGTTGGAGATTGTCGGCGTGGTGTTCTGGAGAGCGTGGAGGTGATCGAGTCCGCCGACCTGGTCAAGGAAACCGTCACGGCGTAACTCGTCGGACACGGTCGTGGTGTCCACCGGTTGGCCCGTGCGAAGGAGCCTGAGCATCGCTTCGAACACGTGCCGGTGGGCGGGTTTGTAGAGGTGGTCGGGGCGCAGGTCCGCGGCCACCACGTCGCCCAACGCGGCGGGGCTGACGAGGCAGGCACCGAGGACGTGTTCTTCAGCCGTCAGGTTGTGTGGCGGCTGACGACGCGGGCTCACGTCTCGGTGTCCTCCGCCTGCCCGTAGTGGTGGAGCTCCGCGATGCGCTGTGCCGTCTCGAGGAGGCGCCGGCCCTGCTCGACACACCCTGTCTCGTGGATGGCCTGGAGCCCCGCGGACACCCTGGCGGTCACCTCCTCGCAGGCGAGGTCCGGAGGCTGGCATCGGTAGTGCAGTCCGCGGTCGGTCATCGTTGCTCCTCCTCTCGTGGGTGGTCCGAGGGAGGCCGGTCGTGCCGGAGGTCAGTTACCGTGGCGCACGTAGTTCAGTGCGTCTGGGGCCGGCCTCCACGGGCCGGCCTCAGGACTGGTCGGGGTCGAGGAGGTCCCTCAGTGCCTCGACGGGGATGAGGCGCCGGCCCCCGAGCTTCACGGACCGAAGCTGGCCGGTGCGGATGGCGCCATAGAGGATGGGCCGGGACACCCCGAGGACCCGGCAAGCTTCGTTCACGGAGACGGCAAGCGGTGGAGTCTCCGGCCGGGATTGTTTCGCGGTGTTCACTACGGGCATAGAACGGGTTCTACCTGGGGTAGGACGCCTGGTCCAGTACGCACGTTCCTGGCGTGAAGTGGCACCAAGTGGCACCAAGTGGCACCAAGTGGCACCAGACCCCCTGGGACCCATCCGGACCCAGTGTGTGAAATTCGTCACTCACCGGCTTGCGGCCCGTTTGACGCCCCCCGGCGCTGTGTCAGGGCCCGCCGAGGATGCGGTCCATGTGGTCAGCCGCCACGGTCACCACAGTGTCCGGGCGATGCCGGTACACGGAGCGCAGATGGATACTGGAGTGCCCGAGGAGGTCAGCGATCATCTCCCACGGCACCCCCGCGGCGGACAGGAGCGAGCCGGTCGTGTGCCGGAGTTCGTGGGGGACCGTGTGGCGGATGCCGAGACGGCGCTGGATGCCGTAGAACTCGTCGCGTCCGTTGGCCGGGTCCCATGGGGTGCCCTGAACGGTGGGGAAGCACAGTTCCCGCGGGTCCGTGCTCCAGGTGCGGGCAGCGAGCTTGAGTTCGGCCACGGAGGCTCGCTGGCGGCGGAGCAAGGTGACGGCTAGCTCCGGGAGGCGGATGGTGCGGTACCCGGACGGTGACTTCACCTTGTCGATGAGGGTGGCGCCGGCCGCGGACGTGCAGGACCTCACGGGCGATCGTGATCGTGCCGGCGTCCAGGTCCACCATTCCCGGAACAGAGGCCCACACTTCACCGGGGCGGATGCCGGTGAGGAGCATTAGGCGAAAGGGTGGGCCGACGCGGTCGCCTTCCAACCCGTCGTAGAGCCGGCGTGCGTCCTCCAGTGGGAGCGCTTCGCGCTTGGTCGTGGTGAGCCCGGTCGGGATGAGCGCGGAGTGTGCTGGGTTGGCCGGCATCATGCGGCGGGCGACAGCGAAGTCGAGGGACGCCACGAGGGCCTGCCGGAACTGTTGGACGAAGCGCTTGGAGAGCACCTTCCCGCGGCCGTAGACACCGGTTGCGATCCGGTCGAGTCCGGCCTCGATCCGGTCCACGTCAAGGGTTCGGAGGCGGATGGTGCCGTACTCGGCGCGGAACACGTCCACGATCCGGGCGTAGCCGTCGTGGGAGTCCTCACTGACGCCATCGGCCCGGCCCCCGTACCCGCGCTGCGCCCACCGGTCAAGCACGTCGGCCACGGTGGCGTTGCCGTCGCGTACAAGCGTCCCCTGGTGCTCCTCCCGGCGTAGCTCCTCGAAGCGGGCGAGCACTTCGGCCTTGGTACGCCGGCGCACGATCTTGCGTGTCCCGCCGACGTAGATCCGC
Organism: uncultured Acidimicrobiia bacterium; assembly: GCA_963774635.1. Taxonomy (GTDB): domain Bacteria; phylum Actinomycetota; class Acidimicrobiia; order Acidimicrobiales; family Ilumatobacteraceae; genus JALZMG01. The sequence continues at coordinate 235 of CAVZFS010000010.1, read as the reverse complement.
CCGAGGTAGCGGCCCGGCCTTTCCGGGTCAGGGATGACTGACCCCTCGCCATTCATCCGCCGCCGCGCCTTGCTCGCCATGTCCTCGCTCCTCCCGTACCCGGTAGGGGTACGTCTTTTGGGTACCAATGGGTGGGTACCAGTTGGGTACCCACGATTGCTACCGGAGCTTAACACTCTGAGCCGTCCTCAGCCTTTCTACCTGGGCCTTTATCGGTGTGACCAGGGGTGATGAC
>CAVZFS010000009.1:0-35644 GCA_963774635.1 uncultured Acidimicrobiia bacterium | reverse complement strand
GGCCCGCCCGGCGCGCCGGCCGGCTACCTGGCGCTGGCCGAGCATGGCACGCTGCGCCTCGACCGGCTGGCGGCACCGGCGATCGCACTGGCTCGAGACGGGTTCGCCTGGGCACCGATCTGCACGGCACTCACCCATGAGGCGGCCGCGCTCCTCCACGAGCAGAACCCGGACGGCACGGTCTACTTGCCCGAGGGGCGACCGATCGCCCCTGGTGCGCTCGTGACCGTCCCGGGGCTGGCGCTCGTCCTGGAGGAGCTCGTTGCGTGCGGCGACACCGTGCTGAAGGGTGCGCTCGGCGCCGCGGTGGTCGAAGCCGTGCGGCGGCGCGGCGGCACGCTCACGAGCGACGACCTCGAATCGGCGAGCGCGGAGTGGGTGCCGGCGGCCCGCGGTGCGGCGGGCTCCCTGCCGGTGTGGGCCACCCCTGCGCCGACGCATGGCGCATCTCTGCTCGACGCTGTGGCCGGGTTCACCGGCGCCGACGGTCCGGCCGCAGTCTGGGACGCTGTCCTGGCGGCGATCGCCCGCCAGCGCACGTCGCTCGGTGATCCGGCGGTCCCCGACGGCACCTCAGCCGTCAGCGCCGCTGACGCCGCGGGCAACGCCGTCGTGGTCGTGCACTCGAACTCCTATCCGCGCTTCGGGAGCGGGATCGTCGTGGAGGGCTTCGACCTGGTGCTGAACAACCGTGCCGGTCGAGGTTTCACGTCGGTGCCCGGTCATCCGAACTTCCCCGTGCCCGGGCGGCGTCCCGCCACGACGCTGCACGCCTGGGCGGCGGGTGACGTCGACGGCCGCCCGGCCCTCCTCGGCGCCACACCGGGCGGTGTCAACCAGATGCCCTGGAACGCTCAGCTCCTGGCGGACATCGTCGCCGGCGAGCTTCGGCCGGGCGTCCTGGCGACGGCACCGCGTTGGGAATGGCTGCCCGCAGGCGACGGCGCGGTCGTCGAGGAGGATCTCGGCGCCGACGCGATCGACGCGCTGCTCGCCCGCGTCCCGGGGGATCACCGACGCGCCGGTCGCTGGGGTCTGCGCTCGTCCTACCAGGTGGTGGCCGTCCCCAGGCAGGGACATGCAGTGGAGGCGGCGGCCGACCCCCGCACGGGTGGCGCAGCCGTGGCAATCTGATGTCCGTCGACACCACGTGCTTGGCAAACTGCAGGGACCTGTGTAGTATACGGTATACAATGCTGGGTGATATCTGTGAGAAGGAGCGGTCATGAGCGAACTCCTCAGCCACGCTGAGTTCCGCGATGCGCTGGAAAACGCCATGAAGGGGACCATGGCCAAGGACGCGTCGTTCAGCCGCGCCTGGGCCACCGGCAAGCTGCAGCGGCACCACTTCGTCGCCTGGGCCACGAACCACTACCACTACATCGGCCCATTCGGGGACTACCTCGGCTTCATGTACGGCCAGACCCCGGACACGGCTCGCGACGCCAAGGACTTCCTGCTGCAGAACATGTGGGAAGAAGAGCTCAGCGACGTCCGCCACACGGATCTGCTCATCCGCTTCGCCGAGGCGTGCGGTGGGACCCGGGCATACGTCATGGACCGCAAGAACGCCATGCCGTTCACCAAGGCGCTGCAGGGCTGGCTGTACTACATCGCCGCCAACGAGCACTTCGCCGTCTCGTCGGCGGCGCTCATCGTCGGCCTCGAGTCCCAGGTGCCGAGCATCTACCGGGTCCAGTACCCGAAGCTCATCGACCCGGACGTGTACGGCTTCAGCGAGGACGACACCGAGTTCTTCGACCTCCACATCACCTCCGACGAGGTGCATGGCGAGCGCGGCTACCAGATCGTGCTCAACTACGCCGATACGCCTGAGCTGCAGCAGCGCTGCATCGACATGGTGAAGGAAGCTGCCGACATGCGCTTCACCTACACCAAGACGCTCTACGAGTACTACGTGAAGCCGGACCTCGGCGAGTGGGTCGAGGAGCCGGTCGCCGCGCTGGCCTAGTGCCGCGTCAGGCGACGTTCGCACGGGTAGGCCCATCTGGGTGGCTAGCGTCTCAAAACCGCATTTGGGTGGCGACAGTCTCGAATTCGAGCCTGTCGCCACCCAGATGGGTTGGCCGATGAGCTCGAGGTAGTTGGTGCCGGAGATCCATTTCAAGACGGCCGATCGCGTCGTCTCGTTCCCGGATGGCGACGACGTCAACCTGTTGCGTGTCGCCATCCGCCACGAGGTCGGGGTGCCGTGGCGCTGCGCCAGCGGGAACTGCGGAACCGACCGTGTCCTCATCGAAGAGGGCGCCGAGCACCTGAGCACACCGCGCCGGCGTGAACGCGAGCGCCTGGGTGAGCTCCTCGGGCAGGGGTACCGCCTGTGCTGCCAGACCTACGCGACGGGTGACGTCGTCGTGAGCTGGGACCCTGACCAGCGCGGCCTCGACGAGGACTCGGCGGCAGGCGCGCGCCTGAAAGCGAAGTGGCTGGGAGCCGCTGACACGGAGTGACTCGAGCGGAAAGGCAGAGCCTTTCCGCTCGGCTCGAGGAGCCGGCCTCTGGCCGGCACCGAACGTTCCCACCGGTCGACCAGCCGAGCTGGATCGACCGGCGAGCGGGGGCTTCCGGCGGAGCCTCTGCCCCCCGCACCCCCGCCGTCTCACGCCGCCCGCATCGGCAGTCTCCTAATGCTCTTCGAGCAGCACGCCGAACCCATCGATCGGGTGCGACACGTCCTGCGCGCGCAGGATGTCCCACACCATCGCCGTGTTGACGTGGACCACGGGTCTGCCCAGCCACCACTCGGCGGCTGCGGCGAGACCGGACATGCGGACGTTCGTGCCGACCTGCACGAACGCCTCCACCCGCTCGTCGTCGAGCGCGACGAGCGCCGCCCGCACGTCGTCGGGCCCGATGGCGGCGATGGCGAGGGTGGTCTGGGCGAGGAAGCTGTACGTCGTCACCACTTCGATGTCGTGCTCGGTGAACCAGCGGGCGGTCTCGGCCTCGACGGCGGGCTGGAACGGGCTGAGCAGGCCGATGCGCGAGGCGCCGAGTGCCCGGATCGCGGCGAGGCAGGCCGACGGGCCGGAGGTCACCGGCACGCCCGCCGTGTCCGCGAGACGCTGGCGCAATGCCGGGTCGGCCGCCGCACCACCGACGAAGCTCATCGCCGACATGGCGAGCGCCAAGTGGTCCGGCCGGCATGTCAGCAGGTTGGCCAACGTCGGCTCCAGCGCAGTGAACATCTGGTCGTTGAGGTACAGGTAGTCCCGATCGGTCCCGACCTCCGTCTGGGTCACCAGCATCCGGCCGGCGTGCGCCGTGACGCCTGGGGGCAACATCTCCCAGTACTCGGTCTCCGCGACCGTGTTGGTGGACGGCAGGAGCAGGCCGATCTTCATTGCGGCGCTCCTTCCTCGATCCAGGCCCGCACCCGGTCCGGCCGGATGGGGAGTGCGTGCACGTGGGCCGGCGTGAGCGGGCGGATGGCGTCCTCCACCGCAGCCGCGATGAGCGCACCGGGAGAGATCGCGCCGCCCTCGCCCATGCCCTTGATCCCGAGGATCGTGAACGGCGACGGGGTCACGAGATGGTGGATCTCGATGTCGGGGACCTCGGGGCTGCCCGGGACGATGTAGTCCATGAACGTCGTCGTGACGAGCTGCCCGATCTCGTCGTAGACGAACTCCTCGAACAGCGCGGTGCCGATCCCCTGCGCGATGCCACCGCGAATCTGACCGTCGACGATCAACGGGTTGATGATCTGCCCGCAGTCCTCGACCACGACAACCTTCTGCACCTCCACACCGCCGGTCTCGACATCGACCTCCACGACGGCAAGGAGAGCGGCGTTGCTGAACGTGCCGGTACCGGGGGCGGCGTCGTATGTCCGCGTGGACGACAGGAGGGGCTCCTCGCCGGGCGGCAGCAGCTGGGGCGTGAGGTACGCGGTGTGGGCGATGTCGCCGACGGAGACGCTCGCCGTCGGGGTCCCGCGGACGCTGGCCCGCCCCTTCTCGATGATGATGTCCTCAGGAGCGGCTTCGAGCAGGTGGGCGGCGATGCGCTCCATGCGCCCCCGAACGTCGTCCGCGGCGAGGCGGGTCGAGCCGCCGCACAGCACCGCCGAGCGGCTGGCGAAGGTGCCCATGCCGTAGGGCAGCTCGGTCGTGTCACCGAAGCGGACCCGCACGGACGCCAGGTCGACCCCGAGGGCATCGGCCGCAACCTGGGCGATCGAGGTTTCGAGGCCTTGGCCGTGCGAGTGGGCGGAGATGCGCACCGTCACGTGGCCCGACGGGTCGACTTCGACCCCGCTCGTCTCGAACCCGAACGTGATGGGCGTGCCCCGCTTCTTGAACTCCTCGAACGTGTGGGCGGTCTGCTCGGTGTATGTCGCCACACCGATGCCGAGGTAGCGACCCTCGGCCCGCGCCGCCTCCTGCTGGCGCCGCAAGCCTGCGTAGTCCGCCTCCTCGAGGACCTTCTCCAGCGATTCGATGAACGATCCCGAGTCGTACACCATGCCCGTGACGGACGTGTAGGGGAACTCGTCGGCGCGCACGAGGTTGCGCCGTCGCACCTCCGCGCCGTCGATCCCGACGGCCTCGGCGACGGCGTCCATCGTCCGTTCGATCGTGAAGCAGGCCGCAGGGCGCGAGACGCCGCGATACGCCCCGAGCGGGCACTTGTTCGTGGAGACCGACAACGCATCGACCAAGTAGTTGCGGATGCGGTACGGGCCCGGAAGGATGCCGAGCGCCATGCCGGCGTCCATCGAGGCGGTCAGGGGCCACATGGAATAGGCGCCGCAGTCGACGACGATGCGGGCGCGGAGGGCTCGCACGACGCCGTCGTCGTCGAAGCCGACCTCGACGTCGTGGTAGTGCTCGCGCGAGTGGCAGGCCGTGAGCATGTGCTCGCGGCGGTCCTCGATCCACTTGACCGGCCGCCGCAGGCGTCTGGCCAGCAGTGAGCAGACGATCTCCTCGGGGTACATCGGATGCTTGATGCCGAAGCCGCCCCCGACATCTGGGGCGATGACCTGCACCTCGTGCTCCGGCACCCGCAGCACCTCGGCCACGCCGCTGCGCAGGTTGAAGTGCGCCTGCGTCGAGCAGTGCAGCACGATCCGCTCGTTGCGGTCGTCCCACTCGGCCAGGCATCCGCGAGTCTCCATCGGCATGCCCGAGTGCCGGCTCATCTCCAGCCGCAGTGTCCTGCGCTGCGGGCACTCGGACATGACGTCCTCGAACCCCTCGGTCTCGACGTGCCGGCGCAGGAAGCAGTTGTCGTCCCAACCGTCGTGGATGAGCGGCGCGCCGGGCGCCATCGCCGCGTCGACGGTCGGCACCGGCGGCAACGGTTCGTACTCGACCCCGATGAGCTCGGCGGCGTCCTCGGCCACGTATCGGTCGACGGCGACCACGACGGCGATCGCCTCACCGACGAACCGCACCTTGTCTGGCGCCAGAGGCCAGTACTCCGAGCCCTGCCACCCGCCGAAGGTGGAGTCGTAGCGAATGGGCGACCAGTGCTCCGCCGCCTCTGCGCCCGTGAGCACGGCGACGACACCGTCCAACGCCTCCGCCGCCGACGTGTCGACGCTGAGGATCCGGGCGTGCGCCTCGTCCGAGCGGACGAAGGCGGCGTGGAGGGTCCCCTGGGTCCGCACGTCATCGACGTACCGGGCTCGTCCGAGCAGGAAGCGCGGGTCTTCCCGACGTGTGATGGCCTGGCCGACGTAGCGCGGCTCGACCGGCACGTCACTGTGCTGATGGAGCTCGCTTCGCTCGCTCATCGAGCCGGACCCGTCGCCGCGGCGGCCGCTTCGACGGCGTCGACGATCGTCTCGTAGCCGGTGCAGCGGCAGATGTTCCCTGCCAGCGCGGTGCGGATGTCGTCACGCGTCGGCTGCGGTTGGCGCTCGAGCAGGTCGGTCATCGCCATGAGGACGCCGGGCGTGCAGAAGCCGCACTGCAGTCCGTGGTGGTCCCACATGGCCTGCTGGAGGGTGGACAGCTCGCCGGTCGAGGACGCCAGGCCCTCCACCGTGCGGATCTCGGCGCCGTCGACCTGCACGGCGAACGTCATGCAGGACCGCTCGGCTCGCCCGTCGACCATGACGGTGCAGGCCCCGCAGACGCCGTGCTCGCACCCGATGTGGGTGCCCGTGAGCCCGAGATCGTCGCGCAGGGCGTCGCACAGCAGGCGTCGTGGCTCGACGAGGATCTCTTCGCGCTGTCCGTTGACGGAGAGCGTCACCGTGCGCCGTGTCATCGGCTCCTCTGTTCCTCGGGATGTGAGCGACGGGCCTGGGCCAGTGCCCGGTCCACCTGCACGCCGACCAGCCGCCGGCGGTAGGCCTCGGGCGCGTGGAGATCGGCGATCACGTCGAGCCCGCTCGCCGTCTCGACGATCACCTGGCGGACGGCGTCGTCCACGTGATGGTCGTCGAGCGCCGTGCCGGCCAGCGCCGCCTCGACGGCGTCGAGCCGCAGGGGCTCGCGGCCGGTGCCGGCGACGACCACGCTGGCGTCCGTGATGGTCGCGCCGTCCACCGCCAGCACGACCCCGGCTGCGGCGACGGCGAAGTCGCCCGCCTTGCGGGCGAACTCCGAGAACCCCCATCGCCACGTCGGTGTCGGCAGGCGGAAGCGCACCGCAGTGAGCAGCTCGTCGGGCGCGATGGCGGTGGTGAAGATGCCCTCGAAGAAGTCGTCGGCGGCCAACGTGCGGTTGCCGTGGACCGACGTGACATCGATGTCCATGTGCAGCAGGCGGGCCAGCAACGGCCACTCCGCCGACGGGTCGGCGTGGCAGAGGCTGCCCCCGACGGTGCCCCGGTTGCGGATGGGCCGGTAGCCGATGTGGGCGACGACGGCCGGCAGCACGGGGACGTGCGTGGCCAGTTCGGGCGAGTCCTCGATGCTCGTGTGACGAGTCATGGCGCCGATGCGCCACTCGCCGTCGTCGCAGCGGATGCCCTCCAGCCCGTCCACCCGATTCAGGTCGATGAGGATCGCCGGCCGGGCCATGCGCAGGTTCATCGTGGGGACGAGGCTCTGGCCACCGGCGAGGAGCTTGGCGTCGGCGTCCTCGGCCCCTTGGAGGAGCGAGAGAGCCTCGTCGAGCGTCGTGGGGGCGTGGTAGTCGAATGCGGCCGGCTTCATGCAGGTGGCGGTGGGGATTCGAGGCGGCGGCTCAGACCGACGCGAAGAAGCGGGCCTGCGCGCCGTCGCAGTGGGCGATCTTGTAGAAGGGGGCGTAGAAGTCGAAGCGCGGGCGCCCGACCTCGCCGAGGTTCATGATCCCCTCGAGCAGCGGGATGCCGGCGCCGAGCAGGATGCGGTGACAGATGAAGTCCTCCGACGTGAAGTCCTCGAGCCGGGCGCAGTACTCCTCGAAGAAGTCGAAGCCGACCGCACTCGGCCGGCGCAGGGCCAGCCAGTCGGCCGCCTCGGGCGTCAGGAACGGCGACCGGGTGAAGTAGTCGGGGAACGTGCCCCAGGACTCATCTGACCACCCGGTGTGGAGCAGCACGATGTCGCCTTCACGGACGTCGGCGGCGGCTGCCTCGAGCACGGCCACGTCGACCGGCTCGCTCTCGCCGACCTTGGTGCAGTCGACGAGCACTGCCTCGCCGATGACCCGCTCGAGGGGGATCTCGGCGGTCGTCAGCCCGTCCTCGTAGCAGTGGAGTGGGGCGTCGATGTGGCTGCCCGTGTGCAGGCTCTGGGACACGGCCGTGACCTGCCAGAAGCCCGGGCCGCGGTTGTAGCGCGTCATCTCGACACGCAGGTCGGTGGAGGGCGGGCTCTTCGTGTGCTCGTCGACCGTCACCGACAGATCGAGAAGGCGCTTGGCGATCGGGGAACCCCCTCAGACGCGATTGGTAGAATGACTGGACCAATCTAGCAAAGGCCTCGCTCAGGCGGCAGACGGCCGACGCCCGGTGCCCCAGCGAGTCTCGGGGACCCACGCCATGGCGGCCACCGCGGACAGCGCGACCAACCCGGCGACGGGAAGCACCGCGGCCGACTTGCCGTACGCGTCGTAGAGCCAGGCGGTGAGGATCGGTCCGACGATCAATCCGATGTCGCCCCAGAACCGGAAGCGGCCGAGCAGCCGGCCGAGCGTCCCTGGTTCGGCGACGTCGGCCAGCACCGCCATGGCGACCGAGGTGCCGATCGACCCGAGCGACAGCAGCGCGATCGACAGGACCCAGATGGCGACCTGATCTCCGACCGCGAGCAGCGCGACGCCGATCGACTGGAGCACCAGGCCAGGTACCAGCGCGGCCTTGCGGCCGAGGTGGTCGGCGACCTGGCCGCCGACCAGTGCGCCGGCGAAGCGGCACAGACCACCCAGGCCGGCGGCGAGGCCGATGAGACCAGGCGTGAGGCCGAACTCGTCCTTGCCGATGATCGGGGCCAGCGTCTGGATCATCGACCCGATCGTGAGGAACATCACGAAGGGGATCGAGTTCAGCGCGAGCCGCATCGGCCACGTGATCGTCCACGTCCCGGTGCGGTCGCCGCCCTTGCGACTGCGGTGGGCGTGGGCGGCCAGCACCATCGTCACGCGCCCCCAGTACGTCCCGACGACGAGGGCGATGGCGATGAAGACCGCCGCCAGCTCTGACGTGCGCCACGTGCCCAGGGTGGCCAGCGCGCCGGAGATGGCCGGCCCGAACGCCTGGCCACCCAGCTGGGCGCCGGCGAAACCCGAGACGGCGAGGCCGCGGCGCGACACCGGCGCCACGGTCGAGAAGTAGGTGGCGCCACTGGTGTTGGCCAGCGCCGTGCCGATGCCGAGCACGAACATCCCCGCAAAGCCGACGGCGCTGACCGGGGCGATCGCCAGCAGCAGGCTCCCGAGCGCCACGACCAAGGCGGCCCGGCGCATGACGGACACGACCGGGAGGCGGTCGGCAAGATGTCCTGCGGGCAGGTCGGTCAGCACCCGGCCGACGGCGTAGGCGGCGCTGAAGAAGCCGAGCTGCGCGGTCGACATCGCCAGGTCGTCGCCGATCGAGGGCAGGATGGCGACGCGGAAGAAGGCGAGCGCGGTGATGGTGAAGACGGCGACGCCGACGACCACCATCTCGGCCACGGGCAGGTCCGACGCGCGGTCGCGCGCCGCTGCCCGCCTCCGCAGCTGCAGGACCATGCCGGGGCCGGTGGCCTCAGACGCGTCCGTCGGCGCGCCGGGCGCGGATCAGCGTGTCGATCGCCTCCACCGTGCCGGCATCCGTGTCGACCAGCCGTACGACCTGTCCGGCCTGCTCGATCTCGAGCCCGACGATCTCCTCGACGGCCTCCGCCGCGACCCACAGCCGAGTGGGATCCTGGGGGCCGCCATAGCCGCGGGTCAGGTTGTCGAGGTCGTGCCCGACGATCAGCAGCGTGCCACCGGGGGCCACGGCGCGGCTGGCCGCGGCGAGCGCCTTCCGGCGGGCCGGGCGTTCGAGGTGGAGGTAGAGGATCGTGACGAGGTCGTACGCGGCGGGCTCCGGCTCGTAGCGGATCACATCGGCTTCCACCCACTCGATGCTGACCTCGAGGTCGGCAGCGATCTCGCGGCCCTTGCTCAGCGCCACGGCGGAGAAGTCGACGCCGGTGACTTCCCAGCCCCGGCGGGCGAGCCAGATGGCGTTGCGGCCCTCACCGGTGGCGAGGTCGAGGGCCGTGCCGGCGGGTAGGTCGGCGACCTCGCGAACGAGGAACTGGTTCGGCTCGGCGCCCCAGATCAGCTCCGTGGTGGCGTAGCGGTCGTCCCACTCCTGCCTCGTGAGCTTGGTCATCGCGGCCCTCCTCGAATCGGACCTCGCTCTTACCCCTCGATCCGGCGTACTGTCGACTGTATCCCAAAGAGGAGGTGGAGAGCCGGGTCGCGTTGTTCGGAGGCGAGGACCGATTCGGCACGGCGGCGGCTCAGCCGCTTCGCCGGCCGCACATCGCGGGCGATCGCATTCAGAATCGAGGACCCGGTTCGGCACGGCGGCGGCTCCAGCCGCTTCGCCGGCCGCATCATGAACGGAGGAACCGATGGATCCGTCTGATCGCCTCGATCGCCTCGCGCGGCTCGAGGCGATGCTGCTGATCCGCCGCTTCGAGGAGCGCCTCGTGCGGCTCCACGAGGCCGGCGCGTTCCGCGGCCACTTCCACGTCTCGATCGGCCAGGAATCGGGCGCTGTCGCCAGCTGCGGGCGGCTGCGACAGGACGACTACGTGTTCACCACCCATCGCAACCACGCCCACCTCCTGGCCCGGGGCGCCGATCCGGCACGGATCTTCGCCGAGATCTTCGGGCGAGCCGACGGCTACAACGGCGGTCGGGGCGGCACGCTGCACGTCGCCGCGCCCGAGCTCAACGTCCCGGTCACCTCCGCGCTGGTCGGCGGCAGCATCCCGCTCTCGGTCGGTGCCGCGCTGGCGCTCTCGCGCCGGCCGGGCGACGCCGTCGTCGTCTCGCTGTTCGGCGACGCGGCACTGGAGGAGGGGGCGTTCTATGAGTCGGTCAACCTGGCCGTGCTGTGGTCGCTCCCGATCCTGTTCGTGTGCGACAACAACAGCATCGCCCACGAGAAGCGCAAGCCGGGCCAGTACCCGTCGTCTCGGCTGAGCAACGAGGATCTCACGGCCGCGCCTGCCTCGTTCGGCATCCCGTCGGTCAGCGTCGGTGGCGACGACGTGGAGGAGCTCGACACCTTGTTCCTGCGGCTCGTCGCCGAGGTGCGGGCGCAGCAGCAGCCGAGGTTCGTGGAGGTCCGCTTCGACCGCTGGCCGGGCAACTACGACCTGTGGCCGGCGATGACCGGCGGCGAGACCGACCTCGCGTGGGCCTTCGACAGGAGACCGCCGATCGAGCTCGCGGAGTGGTCGGCGCGGGCCGATCCGATCCTTCGGGAGGTGGCGGCGATCGTGGCCGCGGGTACGGCGGGCGCGGACGAGATCCGCGCCATCGACGAGGCAGTCGTGGCGAGGATCGACGCGGCGGCCGGCGAGGCCCTCGACAGTCCGTTTCCCGATCCGGCAACCGCCCGCGACCACGTCGTCGCCGACCGCGAGCAGGTCAGCCAATGAAGGTCAGCCGATGAAGCTCACGTATGCCGCGGCGATGGCCGACGCGCTGGTCAAGGTCGCGCGGGCGGATCCGGAGCTGATCTTCATCGGCAACGGCTGGGTCGGCCTCAACGTCGCGGCCCGCGAGGCCTTCGGCGAGTTCGACGCTGCGTTCGGCCACCGTGTGGTGAACAAGCCGGTGTCCGAGCTCGGCATCGCCGGTGCGGGCATCGGTGCCGCGCTGGCCGGGTGCCGGACGATGGTCGACATGAGCACAGCGGACTTCCTGTACCAGGCCTTCCCCCAGATCGTCGACGAGGCGGCGACGTTGCGCTACTCGACCGCCGGAGCGTCACACGCGCCCGTGACGTTCTACGCGATGGCCGGCGTCCGGGGCGGTGGCGCGGCGCAGCACTCGGCCCGGCCTCAGGCGATGCTGGCCGGCGTCCCCGGATTGCAGGTCGTGCTGCCGAGCTCGCCGGCGGACGTGCACGGACTGCTGCGGTGGTCGCTGCTGCACAGCGAGGACCCGACCGTGTTCATCACCCATCCCGTCCTGTTCGGAGACGAGGAGGACGTCGACGTCGATGCACCGCCGATCCCGTTCGGCCGAGCCCGCGTCCGTCGCGAAGGCGACGACGTCACGATCGTGGCCATGTCGGTGATGGTGCCGCGAGCGGTGACCGCAGCTGACGCGCTCGCCGCCGAGGGCATCTCGGTCGAGGTGGTCGACCCCCGCTCGCTCAGCCCGCTCGACACCGACGCGCTGGTGCGCTCGGCCCGCAAGACCGGTCGGGTGCTCGTCGCCGACGAGTGCAGCCGCTCATTCGGCGCCGGCGCGGAGATGGCCGCCATGCTGGGCGAGGAGACCTTCGACGTGCTGCGGGCGCCGGTCCGCCGGATCGCCACCCCGGATGTGCCGTTGCCGTACAGCGAGCCGTTGGAGACCGAGCTGGTCGTGTCGGCGGATCGCATCGCCGCGGCGGCCCGCGCCCTCGCCGCCTATCCCGCCTGAGGACTCCGTTCTGTCCGTAGAAATCGCATCACAACGATCGATCCCTACGGACGGTTTGACCTAGAGGAGTCCTGCGCCGCGGGCCCAGCGGTACTTGGCCCCGAGCACGTCGACGGGAAGCTCGGTCGTGTACGGGTACGCCGGGATGCCGTGGTGGAACAGCTTCTCCGAGGCCTCCTCGACCTGCGTGTCGCCGACCAGCGAGGCGACGATCGGCTTCTCGATGCCGCGTGCCCGTGCCTCGTCGACGGCGGCGATCACCAGATCCGCGAACACCGGAGGCGGGGTGATGATCGTGTGCCAGTAGCCGAGGATCAGCGTGTGGATGCGGTCGTCGTCGAGGCCGAGCTTGATCGTGTTCTGGTACGTGCTCGGCGGCTCGCCACCCGTGATGTCGATGGGGTTGCCGGCCGCGCCGAAGGGTGGGATGAACTTCCGGAACGCCGCGTCGAGGTCGTCCGGGATGGTCATCAGCTGCAGCCCGTTGTCGACGCAGGCGTCGGACAACAGCACGCCCGAACCACCGGCGCCCGTGATGATCACGACGTTCTCGCCCTTGGGTGTGGGGAGCACGGGCAGGGCCCGGGCGAACTGCAGCAGTTCGTTGAGCGACCGCGCCCGGATCACGCCCGACTGGCGCAGCACGTCCTCGTACACCTTGTCGTCGCCGGCCAGCGCGCCGGTGTGCGAGGCCGAGGCCCGCGCACCCATCGCCGTACGCCCGGCCTTCAGCACGATGACCGGCTTCGTCTTCGACACCCGCTTCGCGACCTCGGCGAACGAGCGCCCGTCCTTCAGGTCCTCGACGTGCATGGCGATGACGCGCGTGTTGTCGTCCTGCTCGAAGTACGTCAGCAGATCGTCCTCGTCGAGATCGGCCTTGTTGCCGAGGCCGACGATGGCCGACACGCCCATGCCGGTCGAGCGGCTGAAGCCGATGATCGACATGCCGACGCCGCCGCTCTGTGACGACAGCGCCGTCGCGCCCTTCACGTCGTAGGGCGTGCAGAACGTCGCGCAGAGGTTGCTCGGTGTGTAGTAGTAGCCGTAGATGTTCGGCCCCATCACCCGCACGTTGTTGGCGCGGGCGGCCTCGACCAGCTCCTGCTGCAGTGCCACCTCGCCCACCTCGGCGAAACCGGACGGGATGAGGATGGCGGCCGGCACGCTCTTCTTGCCGAGCTCGGCCAGGGTCGATGCCACGAACCGGGCGGGGATGGCGAAGACGGCGACATCGACGTCGCCCGGGATGTCGACCACGCTCGGGTAGGCCTTGCGGCCGAGGATCTCGTCCGCCTTGGGATGCACGGGGTAGATCTCACCCGGGAAGCCGCCGTTGATGAGGTTCTTCATCACGGAGTTGCCGATCTTGCCGTCCTCCGCCGAGGCGCCGATGACGGCCACGGCCCGCGGCTTCATGATCCGCTCCATGACGGCGAGGATCTCGTCAGACGTCGGCCGGTACGGCGGGGTGGGCGGCTCGGCCCGCAGCGTGATGCGCACGTCGAGGGCGATGGCGCCATCGGGCCGCGCGAGCACCGGGTTGAGGTCGAGCTCGTCGATCTCGGGGATGTCGGTCACGAGACGGGAGACGGCTTCGATCGTGGAGACCAGCGCCGCGGTGTCGGCAGGCGGCGACCCGCGGACGCCCTGCAGGAGCTGGCTGCCCTTGATCGAGTCGAGCATCGACTGCGCCTCGCCGTCGGCCAGCGGGGCGAGGCGGAACGTCACGTCCTTGACCACCTCGACCAGGACGCCGCCGAGACCGAACGCCATCAGCCGTCCGAAGCTCGGGTCGGTGACGCTGCCGACGATGACCTCGAGACCGCCCTCGACCTGCTGCTGCACCTGCACGCCCTCGATCTCGGCGTCGGGCACGGCGGCACGGGCTCGCTCGACGATCTCGGTGTACGCCGTCTCGACGTCCGCGGCGCTCGTCAACCCCACACGCACGCCGCCGACCTCGGTCTTGTGCAGGATCTGGGGCGACACGATCTTCAGCACGACCGGGAAGCCCATGGCGGCGGCCGCTCGCGCCGCCTCCGCAGGCGACGTGGCCAGCGCGTCGCCGGGCACGGCGATGCCGTACTCCTCGCAGACGGCTCGCGCTTCGGATGGCGTCAGAGCCTGATGGCCCTCCGCGAGGGCGCGGGTGACGATGTCACGGGTCGTTGTCGTCATCGTGAGCTCCGATCAGACGGCGCCGGTGGCGCGTGCCGAGGCGATCTCTTCCGGCGTCATGCCGAGGAGCTCCGTGAGCACCTCGTCCGTGTGCTCGCCGAGCAACGGTGACGTCGTGACCTCGACAGGGGAGTCCGACAGCCGCAGCGGGCAGCCGACGGTCCTGAACACGCCCCGCTCGGGGTGCTCGACCTCGACGATCATGCCGCGAGCGGCCAGCGACTCGTCCTCGAGCAGCTCCTTGGTGTCGAGGATCGGACCGCACGGGACCTCGACGTCGTTGAGGATCTCCATCGCCTCGAACTTCGTGTGCCCCATCGTCCAGCCCTCGATCAGCGCGAAGCACTCGTCGAGGTGCGACAGCCGGGCCTTCGGCGTGGAGTAGTCGGGGTGATCGACGAGGTCCTCGCGCCCGACGAGCTTCATCAGGGGCTCCCAACCCTGCGGCTGGATGATGACGTAGATGTAGTCGTTGGGACCACCCGGCTTGCACCGCAGCGCATTGCCAGGCTGCCCGCCACCGGACGCGTTGCCCGAGCGGGGGACGGTGTCACCGAAGGACTCGTTCGGGTACTCGTCGAGGGGACCGTGGACCAGCCGCTGCTGGTCGCGGAGCTTGACCCGGCACAGGTTCAGCACCGCGTCCTGCATCGTGACCTCGACCCGCTGGCCCCGCCCGGTCCGCTCCCGCTGGAGCAGCGCGGCGACGATCGCGGCGACGAGGTGGATGCCGGTCCCCGAGTCCCCGATCTGGGCGCCGGTGCTGGTCGGCGGGCCGTTCTCCCAGCCGGTCGTCGCCATCGCGCCGCCCGTGGACTGCGCCACCGTCTCGTAGGCCTTGCAGTGCTCGTACGGACCGGGACCGAAGCCCTTGCCGGACGCGTAGATGATGCGGGGGTTGATCTCGTGGACCCGCTCCCAGCTGAAGCCCTGCCGGTCCAGCGCACCCGGACCGAAGTTCTCGACGAGGACGTCGCAGTTCTTGATCAGCTCCGTGAAGATCGCACGGCCCTGCTCGGTCTTGGTGTTGATCGTGATGCTGCGCTTGTTGCAGTTGAGCATCGTGAAGTAGAGGCTGTCGACGTCGGGCACGTCGCGCAGCTGACCCCTCGTGATGTCACCGCGCCCCGGCAGCTCCACCTTGATCACATCGGCGCCGAGCCACGCCAGGAGCTGCGTCGCTGACGGGCCCATCTGCACGTGGGTCATGTCGAGGATGCGGTAACCCTCGAGTGCCTTGCCGGCGTTGTCTTCCATTGGAGCTCGTCTCCCCCTCGCCCGACCGGTTGCTGCGTGAACTACTTGTACATCGTCTGGTTGCGCGTACCCGGGGCCCAGACGTCGATGTCGACCCAGATGTTGATCAGCGCGGGGGTGCCGGAAGCGACCGCCTCGCGGGCACGCTCGAGCGCTGGGCGGATCTGGCCCGGCTCGCGGACTTCCTCGCCGTACCCGCCGAGGATCTGCGCGAACTTGTCGAACGGGACGTCGCCGAGCCGGTTGCCCACGTCGCCGCGCTCCTCGCCGTACTTCATGATCTGGCCGCAGCGGATCTGGTTCATGGCCGAGTTGTTCCCGACCACGCCGAGGAACGGGAGGTTGAACCGGACGCAGGTCTCGAAGTCCCATCCCGTCATCGAGAACGCGCCGTCGCCGAAGTAGGCGAGGACCTCCCGCTCCGGGTGGACGTACTTCGCGGCCATCGCGAACGGCACGCCGACGCCGAGCGTGCCGAGTGGGCCTGGATCCATCCACCGGCCGGGACCGCGAGGCAGCACCGCCTGGGCGCTGACGGTGACGACGTCGCCGCCGTCGCCGACGTAGATCGTGTCCTCGGTGAGGAACTCGTTCAGCTCGTAGGCCACGCGATAGGGGTTGACCGGAACGGCGTCGGACAGGAACTCGGGCAGCAGCTTCTCGTAGGCCTTCTCCTCGGCTGCCCGCAACTCCTCCAGCCACGGCTTGCGGCCGGCGGCGCCGTTGTCGATGCTGCCGCTGGCGGCGGCCGTGACCGACTGCAGGACGAGACCGACGTCGCCGACGATGCCGAGCGAGATGTCGCGGTTCTTGCCGACCGTGCGGTAGTCCATGTCGATCTGGACGACGGTGGCGTCCTCGCGCAGGCGGCGGCCGTAGCCCATGCGGAAGTCGAACGGCGTGCCGACGATGACGATGACGTCGGCTTGATCGAAGGCCATGCGGCGGGTGCGGTTGAAGTGGTGCGGATCGCCGGGGGCGAACGTGCCGCGGCCGGCGCCGTTCATGTAGGCCGGGATGTTCAGCGTGCGGGCGAACTCGTGAGCAGCGTCGGCCGCACGGCAGGTCCACACCTGGCTGCCGAGCAGGACGCAGGGCCGCTCGGAGGCCACGAGGATGTCGGCGAGGCGCTGGATGTCGTCGGGGTCGCCGGCCGAGCGGGTCGAGGCCCGGTACCGGCCGGGCTCTGGGATCCGCGCCGTCGACGCATCGACCTTGGCGTCGAGGATGTCGCGGGGGATCTCGAGGAAGGACGGCCCGGGCGCCCCGTTCAGGCACTCGCGAAACGCCATGGACACCATGTCCGCCACCCGCGCCGTGTTCGGGACCGTGGCGGCGAACTTCGTGATCGGCGCCATCATGTCCACATGGGGCAGGTCCTGCAGCGAGCCCATCTTGTGCTGTGACAGCGCACCCTGGCCGCCGATGAGGAGCAGCGGGCTCTCGGCTCGGAGGGCGTTCGCCACGCCCGTCACTGCGTCGGTGGTGCCAGGGCCGGCGGTGACGACAGCGACGCCGGGCCGGCCGGTCATCCGGGCGTAGCCGTCGGCGGCGTGCGCGGCGACCTGCTCATGGCGCACGTCGATGATGTCGATGCCTTCGTCGATGCAGCCGTCGTAGATGTCGATGATGTGACCGCCGCAGAGCGTGAAGATCACGTCGACACCCTCGTTCTTCAACGCACGGGCGACGAGGTGCCCGCCGGAGATGGTGCCGTCGCTTTCTGTCACGTCATTTCCCCAGTCCCGGCCCGGCGTGGCCGTTGCTCAGATTGTATACAGAGGACCGCTCGGCCCCAACGAAATTGCTTCGGTTGGGGCGCCGATCAGGGCATCTCCCGCCGTGGCGCCAGTCGGCCGCCGGCCCGCGTCCGGACGGCGAGCGCGGACGTCTCGGCGTTGCGCACCACCTCGTCGACGTCGACCGCGACGAGGTCGCCACCGCGCTTCAGCACCCGGCCGTCGACCAGCACGGTGTCGACGTTGGCCGGCGTCACCGAGCGGACGATCGTCGCCTCCAGGTCGACCACGGGTGCCACGTTGACGTCGTGCCTGCGGATCAGGATGAGGTCGGCCCGCTTGCCAGGCGTGATGGACCCGGTCACGTCGCCGAGCCCGAGGGCGCGCGCGCCATTGATGGTCGCCATCTCGATGCACTGCCGGAACGTCAGCGCAGCGAAGTCCGCGCTGTCGGTCTGCGCCCACGGGATCCCGAGGCTCCAGGCCACGTGCATCGCGGCGAACAAGTCGACGGGCCCGAGCGAGGTCGCATCCGTCGACAGCGACACGTCGACACCGGCGTCCACCATGGCGAGGAGCGCGGTGCGCGGATCGCCGGCCTCGCCGAGGCGTAGCTCCGAGTGCATCGCCCAGCTCAGCGGGGTGGCCGTGCGGGCCATCGCCGCCCGGTCCTCCGCCGTGGCGGGCAGGTAGTGGCACAGCAGCATGGACGGACCGAGATAGCCCCGGGCGTCGAAGTCGGGACCGCTGATCCTCGTCGTCGGACCTTGTGACGCGTGGATCGAGACGGGCAGGCTGCGGCTGCGGGCGGCGTCCATCTCGCGGTGGAAGACCGGCTCGAGGCCGGCGTCCGGTCCACGCAGGTTGACACCGAGGTGGACCAGGCCCTCGAGCGGTTGATCCGCGCCGAACCACGTCGTCGCGACGCGATCGATGTCGGTGAACTCCAGCGCCTCCTCGTCCGGCTGCAGGTCGCGGTGACCGTAGGAGTAGCGGGCCCGCACGAGCCCGTCGCGGTGGGCCGACAGCTCGGCGTCGGCGTGAGCCGGCGTGCGCGTGTTGTGCGACCAGTTGTGCACGGTCGTGATGCCGGCGCGGACGCACTCGACCAGGCCGAGGAGGATGCTGTTGTAGAAGTCGACGGGCTCGTAGGCCGCGGACGTCGCCCACTTCGCCGGGTAGTACTCGAAACCCTCGGAGAGGAAGTTCCTGCCGAGGGCGCTCCACATGTGGTGGTGAGAGTCGATCAGCCCCGGCATCACGAGCATGGCGGAGGCGTCGATCACCTCGGCGTCACGGTCGTGGACGTCGTCGACGCCCTCACCGACGTCGACGATCACGCCGTCACGGACGAGGACCGATCCACGGGCGAGGTCACCGATGGTGGGATCGACCGACACGATCGCGCCGTCTCGGATCAGGTAGTCGCCTCGCTCTGCCATCTGACCTCATTCTGCGTGAGCAGAACGCGGTAAGAACGATGCGTGGGCCTGCTGCCAACCGAGCGCCTCAAGATCGGGACGATGTTCCCCTCCACGAACACCGTCGTGGAGCCGGAGTTCGCGACCATGCTGCCGCGCGGCGTGACCGCCCACGCCGGTCGCCTGCTGGTGTCCCAGTCCGACACGAGCACCGATGCGCTCTACCAGCATCTCGCCCGGCAGATGCTCGATGCGCTCGAACCCACCGTCGCCAACCTCGTCACCTGCCGGCCGGACCACCTGTCGCTGTGCATGTCGGCCGTCGCGTTCTACGGGGGCGCCAAAGGCGACCAGGCCGTGCGGGATCGGCTGGCCGAGCTGACCGAGCTCCCGGTGAGCACCGGCCCCTCGGCGCTGCTGGCCGCGACGCGCGCCTACGGCGCCGAGCGGATCGTCGTGCTGAGCCCGTTCCAGCGCGAGGCGCAGGACGAAGCGGTCCGGTACTTCGAGGAGCACGACGTCGAGGTCGTCGCCAACCACACGTTCCTGTCGACCAGCACGGTCGCGATCGCATCGATCTCGCCTCGCGCGATCCGTGACGCGATCGCCGCCAACGACTCCGACCGCGCCGAGTTGATCATGCAGCTCGGCACGAACCTGCACATGGCGCGCCTGGCAGCGGCGGCCGAGTGCTGGCTCGGCAAGCCCGTCCTGCACGTCAACACCGTGCTCGTGTGGGAGGCGCTGCGTCGTCACGGCATCGAGGACGCCGTGAGCGGCTTCGGATCACTGCTCGCCGAACACTGACCGCACTGGCGGCGAGGCCGCAGCGGTGGCGGAGGAGGCCTCGAGTCGCCGGCGACCTGCGACGGCAGCGATGGAGCCGAGCAGGGTCGATGCCGCGGTGGCGATGAACCCCACCGGATACGACACATGTTGGACGATGAGGCCGAAGGCCAGCGGACCGACGACGCCACCGACGTTCAGTCCGCCGGACACCATCCCGGTCGCTGCTCCCGGGGCGGTGGGGTAGTGCCGCACGACGGCGTGCACCATGAGACCGCTCCACGACCAGCCGGCGCCGAGGGCGAAGAGCGCACCGATCGGCATGAGGTAGGGCGAGTTGCTCGCCGTGAGCAGGTAGCCGAGCGTGCTGAACGCCATCAGTGCGGCAACCGAACGGAGCGGATCCGTTCCTCGCCGGTCGGCGTTGAGGCCGGCGTAGATCCGGCCGGCGACGACGAGCGCGCTCCCGATCGAGAGCAATGCGCCGGCCAGTCCCTCGGAGATGCCCGTTTCCTCCGCAGCCGAGACGAAGAAGGCGGCCAACGTCGTCGCTGCGGCCGAGCCGAACGCGGCAGCGAGCGCCAGCATGACCAGCGGGCGGTAGTCGATGTCGGCCAGGCGGCGGGCGGCGCGCTGCGCAACGCGCACCGCCGCGCCGACCGGCGGAGCGATGACGAAGCTGAGGATCGGCAACGCGCAGACCACGACGTAGGCCCATCGCCACCCGAACGGCAGCGCGATCGTCGGGACGGTCAGCCCGGCGAGCAGCGACGCCAACGGGACGGCGCCCGCCTGGATGCCGAAGGCCACGCCGTGGCGGTTGAGCGGCACGCCCTTGGCGACCATCACCTTCGTTCCGGGCCCGGCGATGGCGAGTCCCGCCGCGCCGACGCCGAGCAGGGCGAGCAGCGTCACGTAGTTGTAGACGAGCACCGCCGACCCGAGCAGCGAGGCAGCAACCAGGCCGTTGGCGATCCGTTGGGAGCGTTGCGCTCCGAGGTGGTCGGTGAGCGCACCGGCGTGGGGCGAGGCAACAGCTGCGACGAGGAAGAAGAAGGCGACGGCGGCGCCGAGCAGCGAGTCGCTCATCCCAAGGTCGCGCCGGAGTTGGAGGGCCAGGGCGCCCGTGAGGAAGGCTGGCATCATGGCGCCCGTCTGCGCCGACACGGACGACACGAGCGCCCGGACGGGACGCCGCGGGTGCTCGGCGTCGGGCGCCTCATCCTCGTCTGCGCCTTCCACGGGCTCGATGGACTCGATGGGCTCCACGTCGTTCAGCCGGCCTCGGGCCACGTCACGGCCCTACGGTATACAATATCCCAGGCACCGCCAACGTGTCGTGGCGGACGGCGCGGCGCGAGGAGGTCGAGGTGTACGAGGAGAAGTTCGTCGACGTGCAAGGGGTGCGGACCCGCTATCTCGAGGCGGGGACGGGCGAGCCGATGCTGCTCATCCACGGCGGCAACTTCGGGCGGTACTGCCTGGCCGACGACTGGGGTCCGGTCATCGGCCCGCTCGCCGAGACGTACCGCGTGCTGGCGATCGACAAGATCGGGTGCGGCTTCACCGACAACCCCCCGACGGATGCCGACTACGTCATCGGCTCGGTCGTCCAACACGGCATTGACTTCCTCGCCGCGCTCGGCATCGAGCGCGCCCACCTGATGGGCCACTCCCGCGGCGGCTACGCGACCACGCGCATCGCGTTGGAACGCCCGGATCTCGCCCTCTCGCTCGTGATCGTCGACAGCTCCACGCTGATGACCCCACCGAACCCGCAGTATGACGCGTGGGACCGTGAAGCGGCGGCCCTGCCCGACATGCGCGACCAGGTGCGCTACCTCGTCACCGTCAACTCGTTCGGAGGGGACCACGTCGACGATGACTTCGTCGAGGTGATGGCGACAGCGGCGTCGCTGCCGAAGTCGCTGGAGGCGCTCGGGAAGTGGACGGCCGGGCTCGGGCGGCAGTTCGGCCAGGACCTCGTCGAGCGCCAGCAGGAGGCGCAGGCCATGATCCGCTCGGGCGGGTTGCGCTGCCCGACGCTGGTCACCTGGGGCTTCAATGACCCCTCGGCAACGATGGAACGCTGCGGCGTACCGTGCATGGAGCTCGTGCTCTCGAGCGTCCCGATCGCCGAGATGCACATCTTCAACGAGGCAGGTCACTACTGCTACCGGGAGCAGCCGGTCGCCTTCACCGAGGTGGTGACGAGCTACCTCGCACGACAGGTCGCTCAAAGTCCGCGAATTGGCTGATATACGGCCATTTCGCGGACCAGGACAGCCCGCCCGAGTCGGTATACGGTATGCAGAACCACCCTGCGGCGAATGGGGACATCGTGAGCCAGACCGAGCACCGGGTCAGCACACGGCGGGCCGACACCCGGCACGAGACCCGCGAGCAGCCGATCGAGCGCATCCGCGCCATCAACAACGCCGTCGGGAAGCCCGACCCGCGCGACGGCATCCCCGCCCTCGGTTTCACCGAGTACTGGTACCCGCTGATCGCGGTTGGACGGGTCCCACGTCGCAAGCCGGTGCTCGTGAAGCTCCTCGGTCACGAGCTCTGCGTGTTCCGGGGCAAGCAGGGCATCGCCGCGCTCGAGAACCACTGCACGCACCGGGGCGCGGCGCTCTCCCAGGGCCGCTGCTTCTACGAGGGCACGGTGTCCTGCCCGTACCACGGGTGGACCTACAACGAGCACGGCACGTGCGTCGCCGTGTTGTCCGAAGGCCCCACGTCTGCTGTGCCCGGGCACGCGTCGGTCAAGTCGTACTCAGTCTGCGAGCTCAAGGACATCGTGTTCGTCTGGATGGGCGAGGGGGAGCCGAGCGACCCCACCGTCGACCTGATGCCGGAGCTGTTCGACCCGAACGCGTTGGTCATGAACGACGTGACGATCTGGCCCGCCAACTGGCGTCCCGCGCTCGAGAACTTCAACGACAACCACGTGTCGTACGCCCACCGGAACTCGCTCGCTCTGCTGATGATCCCGTGGATCAAGATCTCGTATCGCGGCGCCCGACCAGTGACGACGGGTGGGAGCGTCCGGCTCGACACGTATGACGACGGGTCGACCGCGGCGCGGCCGTACCGCGAATGGATCGAAGGTGTCGGCGGGTACTGGCCCAAGCACGAGTGGCGGCGCCACTGGGCGCCGCTGTTCCGGACGCGCGGCCTGAAGTGGCTGAGGCAGCTCGGGACGGCATCCGGCACGTTCGCCGAGAGCGCAGGCGAGGTCGCCGACGACCCCGAATGGGGCACCGGACCACACCTGCCTGGGATGATCCGTCTGTCGCGGGGCGACAACATGTACACCCGCTGGTGCGTGCCGATCGACGAGCACGAGACGCGGCAGTTCTACATCACAGCCTTCTGGCCGGAGCGCGCGACGACGCGCGCGTTCACGAAGAAGATCCGCTGGCCGATCACGTTCCGCTTCATCAACCATCGCAACTTCGGGTTGCAGGACGCCGTGTTCCTCGCCAACACGCGCTACGACCGGATCGAGCGGTTCAGCCAGTTCGACGTCGAGACCGTTGCCTGGCGCCGCTTCTGCATCCTGACGGCGCGCTACGGCCGCCACGACCGCATCCCGAAAGAGGAGCTGATCGCTGCCTTTGGCGGCGCCGCCGCCGCCGCCGAAGGCGAGTCGGCGAACGGGGACTAGGGGCGCCCGCGGCGCACACCATGGACTTCGAAGCGCGGGCCCGTGACGCGGGCGTCGACCTCGATATGGCGCTGGCCGCCGTCGGGAGCTACGAGTTCGCGATCCCCGTGCGCAACTTGCTCATCGTGGCCGGCTCCATCGCCTGGGACGGCGCCCGGGCTGCCTACCCCGGACGGCTCGGTGACGACCTCGACATCTCCGCCGGCCAGCAGAGCGCGCGCGGCGCGGGTGCGACGATCCTCGCCTCGGTCCACCAGACACTCGGGTCGCTCAACCGGGTCTCCCGGCTGGTTCGGCTGACGGGCTACGTCAGGAGTGCACCGGACTTCGGCGACCAGCCGCAGGTGATGAACGGCGCCAGCGACCTCATGCTGGAGGTCTTCGGTGATGCCGGCCGGCACGCCCGCTCGGCGATCGGCCTGCCCGAGCTCCCCCTCGGCGCCTCGGTGGAGATCGACAGCATCTTCCATCTCGCGGGGTAGCGCGGGTTCGTATACAATATTCTGTTCGTGACCAGCTTCGATGCAACGCCGGAAGACCACGCGTCCGTCAAGGCCTTTGTCGACACGTTCAGTGATCACGTCGCCGCCTTGGAGTTCGACGACGCCGCCGAGCAGTTCGACGACGACGTCGTGAGCTTCAGCTCGTTCCGCGACGTCGTCGTCGGAAAGCAGCAGTTCGTCAACGAGCAGTGGCGCAACGTGTGGCCCACGATGACCGACTTCCGCCTGACGACCGATGACCTGCGCGTGCACACGTCGCCGGACCGGTTGATGGCGATCGCCATGGTCACGTGGACCTCGACGGGCTACCAGCAGGACGGCACGACCTTCGACCGCCCCGGTCGCTGCACGATCGCGCTCGCCCGTGACGCCGTCACCGAGCCGTGGCGGGGGATCGACGGGCACTTCTCGCTGAAGCGCGGCGTGCCCGCAGCAGTCCTTCGGCCCGGGCGGCCAGCTGCGCACGGCTAAGCCTCGAGCGGAAAGGCGAAGCCTTCCCGCTCGGCTCGATGAGCCGGCCTTCGGCCGGCACCGCAGAGATGCAGCCGATCGACCAGCCAAGCTGGATCGATCGGCATTCGGGGGCTCCGGCGGAGCCTCCGCCCCCCGAACCCCCCGCCCAAGGATCTGCCTATCCGCTCAGGACCTAAAGAGACACTGCTTCCGCGTCAGACGGCGCGGGCGGTGGCGGGCGGCGACCACGCTGCAGTGACATCGGCCAGTTGCACGACGGTGCCGATGTGGTCGGCGAAGTCGTGGACGGCAGATGCGTGCACGGCGGGATCGGCGGCCGTGGCGCAGTCGGCGACGAGCATCGGGCGGAAGCCCCGCATCACCGCATCGAGCGCGGTCGCTTCGACGCACACGTCACTGGTCGCGCCGCAGAGCACGACCGTGTCCTTGCCCTTGGCGTGCAAGGCCAACTCGAGCGGGGTGTACGCGAACGCCGAGTAGCGGTGCTTCGTCACGACCAGCTCGTCCTCGCGGGGTTCGATGGCGTAGAACTCGGCGCCCCAGGATCCGTCCTCGACGAGCGGAATGCGCTGAGGCGCGATGACCCCGGCGCCGCGCCCCGCGTCAACCAGCCCGAGGTGTTGAACCAGTGGGAGTGCGTCTGGCGCACGAAGATCCGCACCACGTCGACACGGCGGGCCAGATCGATGAGTTCGCACACGTTCGGCACGATGGCGCGGATGGGCGTCGTGTCCTTGCCCATCTTGCTGAGCGCGCCGTCCTCGTGGATGTAGTCGTTCTGCACGTCGATGACCAACAACGCCGAGCGCTCGACGTCGAGGATCTCTGCAAGATCATTCGCCATGTCCCTCTTCCTCTCCTTCGGCCTCGCTGCTGCAGCGGGCGTAGACGATCGCGGCCGCGGCCACGTCCTGCAGGGCCATGCCCTGCGACTCGAACAGCACGATCCCCGTCTCGGGCGTGCGCCCCGACACGCCGGTGAGCGCATCGGTGATGTCGTGCACCCGGTCCCAGTCGAGCGCGCCGTCCCGGGCGGCGCCGACGAGGTCACCCGCCTCGCTCTTGGCTCCCTCGACGCTGTCGGTGTAGATGAGGTCGGCGCGGCGGACGGTCTCGGCGTCGAGCTCGCGGCGATCTGCCTTCGTCGAGCCGACGCCGCAGACGAGCGCGTCGGCGGCGAGACCGGTACCGGAGAAGACCGGCTCGTAGGACGCGGTGACGGCGGCGACGACCTGCGCGTCGCGGATCGCCTCGTCCGGCGCGGCGGCAACGGCCGGGATCCCCCGATCCTTCGACCAGGCGACCAACCGGTCGACGGCCGACGGCGTCCGCCCGCAGATGCGCAGCTCGGCGAGCTCCAGCTCCTGCTGGAGAACCAGGGCGTGCCAGGTGCTCTGGTAGCCCGTGCCGAACAGGGCGGCCACGGTCGCACCCTCGGGCTTCAGGTAGCGCACGGCGACGCCCGTGGCGGCGGCCGTCCGCAGCGCCGTGAGGGCGCGTCCCTCGATCGTCGCCAGCACGCCACCCTCGGCGCCGAACAGGGCAATGAGGAAGTCGAACCCGTTCTTGTGCGTGGCATACAGCTTTCCTCCGGCCACGCCCTGGCTCGGAAGGACGGCGGCCATACCGCTCGCCATCAGCTTGTCGATCGAGTCAGTGCGCACCCGCACCGACGTGGCGGCCTGG
Source organism: uncultured Acidimicrobiia bacterium (assembly GCA_963774635.1). Lineage (GTDB taxonomy): Bacteria > Actinomycetota > Acidimicrobiia > Acidimicrobiales > Ilumatobacteraceae > JALZMG01. Next base: position 9,879 of record CAVZFS010000009.1, on the reverse strand, counting down.
CCGGCGGCCAGCTGCTTCCAGGCATCGATCAGGCCGTCGGTGATCGCCGGCAGGTCGCCGTAGCGCTCGACGGCGGCGTCGTCCAGGTGGATCACGAACGCTCCTCGGGATCGGGGCCGGCGGCGAGATGCACGTCGAACCGTGCGGTCACGGCGGCGGCGAACTCGTCGGTCGATGCGACGGGGCCGCCCTTGGGCGCCAAGTCGTACGTGAGGGGACCGGAAAGCAGCACGTCGTCGAGCGCGTGGCGCACGACCCGCCCGTACGCGGCGGTGTCGGGGAACCACTCGAGCAGCGCAGCGGTGGCGAGGTAGGTCCCAGCCGGGTTCACCCGCCGGCGACCGGCGTGGCGCGGTGCAGAGCCGTGGACTGGCTCGAACAACCCGACGCAGCGACCCCGGACGGGAGGCCCTGGATGGACGCCGGCGGAGCCGCACAGCGCGATCGACCCGGCCCGGCCGGCGGCCAGATCGCTCAGGATGTCGCCGAAGATCCCCTCGGTGAGGATGACGTCGCCGGCGATCTCGTCATGCGCGATCTCGTAGGCGCAGCGGTCGACGTAGAGGTGGCGCACCGGCACGCCGCGACGGGCGGCGACCTCGGAGACCACGCGCCTCCAGAGCCGGCTCGTGGCGAACAGGTTGGCCTTGTCGACCGAGAGCAGGCGGGCCTGATCGTCATGCTCGACGAGGTCGCAGGCGATCTCGGCCAGCTCCTCGATCTGCCCGGGCGTGAGGATCATCTCGTCCGCGGCCGGCTGCGTGCCGTCGCTCTCCTTGCGGGTGGAGGCCGAGCCGTACGCGCCGCCGAGCAGGTTGCGGACGACGGTGATCGGCCGACTCCCGCGAGCCAGGACTTGCCGGATGCTGATCCGCAGGTCGTAGTGCTCCCGCAGTGTCAGCAGCGAGTGCTCGGGCCGGTAGTCCTCGAGCGGCACCCCCGGGTGCTCGCCGGCGGCGCCGAAGAGGATTGCGTCCGCCTCGTCGCAGGCGGCCAGCGTCTTGGCCGGCAGGCCCTCGCCTTCGGCCCCGAACGACGAAGCGCCGACGGGCCACGGGCCGCTGAGCTCGACGACACCGCTCGCCGCCAGCCGCTCGAGCAGCGCGACGGGACCTTCGATCACCTCGGGGCCCACGCCGTCGCCCGGCAGCACCGCGATCCGTCTCATGGCTCGAGCAGCTCCTTGCCGTTGCGGGTCATCACGTCGGCCAGAGCGTCCTCGCCCAGCACCGGCACGAGGCGCTGCGTCCACTCGGCGAGGCCCTCTTGCACGGTCGGATAGTGGGCGTGGCCGAGGTCGCTGCCGAACACGAGCAGCTCGTGCGGGTAGCAGTTGGCGAGGTGCTCGGTGCCTCGACCGGGTTCCGTGAGGATGTCCGCCAGCACACCGACCTCGATGCGCGGCGTCGAGTTGCGCCAACGACTCGGCGTGCTCGTCGCGCCAACCGAGGAAGTTCATCATCGGGTGGTTCACCAGGAAGCGCCGCACACCCTGGCTGCGGGCGGCGCTGAACACCGCGACGGTCTCGTCCAGGGACAGGTGGCCGGAGGCGAGGATCAGGTCGGCGGCGGCGACCTCGGCGAACACGTCGAACCAGTCCGGCAGCACACGGCCGTCACCGTCCACCACCGGCACGGCGCGGAAGCTGATGCCCTTGTGGGCCGTCAGCTCGGGGCTCTCGTGCGCGGCCTTGTGGACGAGCGAGGAAATGGTCGGCATCCACACGACCCGCCCACCCAGGCGCGCCGCCACCATCACCGCGTCTGGGTTGGCGCCGCCGACCGGTGAGTTGAGCACGACGCCGCCGATCGCGCCGTCGCCGAGGAGGCTCGCCCGCTCGGCCGTCGATCCCTCGTGGGCCTTGAGCACGAGCGTGGCCACGCCGGCGTCGTGCGCGGCGATCGCGGTGTCCGGGTCGTGGGTGTGGCGCGGCGCCAGGCTCGGCGCCGAGTGCACATGGAAGTCGACGATCCCGGTGATCACAGGGCGAGCAGCTCCAGCGCATCGCCGTCGTCGAGCAACCGGCGCCGCACCTTGCCCACCCCGGTGTCCCTGGGCAGGGCGGCCATGCGGGCGACCCAGCTCGGTCGCATGAACGGCGGCAGGTCGGCCGACACGGCGCGGATGGCGTCGACGGGCACGTCGTCCGTGACGACATAGAGCACGATCTCATCGTCGACGAGCTCGCTCTTGCGGCGCCAGATGGCGACGTCGTCGACGCCGTCGAGTCCTGCGAACTGCTGCTCCACGAATCCGATCGGGACGTACTCGCCCTTGACCCGGATCGACTCCGCCCGCCGCTCGATGAAGATCAGGTTTCCCGCGGCGTCGACGCGTCCGAGGTCCCCGGTGTGGAACCAGCCGTCCTCGGCCACCGGCGCGACGACCGCCTCGCGCTTGCGGTAGCCGGAGAACAACACGCCGTCGCCCTCGGGACGGACGACGATCTCGCCGTCGTCGAGCACGGCCCAGTGGACGTCGTGGCGGGAGTGGCCGCCGTAGCGCGACATGCCCTCGGCGATGTCGGCCCGGTCGCCCATCCGCCACGTCCAGATGTGGCACAGGCCACCGGCCTCGGTCGAGCCGTAGGCCGAGAAGCCGAGCGGGATGCGGAAGGTCTCGAGGAACTCGCCGTCAGCGAAGAAGACCCGCGTCACCTGGTGCCCTTCGGCATCGGTGGCGGTCGTCGCCCGCTTGAGGATCTCGACGGGCGGAGCGTGCAGGAACATGGCCGTGACGCCGAGCTCCTTCACGAGCGGCCAGAAACCACTGGCCGAGAACCGCGTCGTGCCGAGCACGTCCGCGCCGCCCGTGAGCCCGCCCACCACGCCGTAGCCGAGCGGGTTGATGTGGAACATCGGGAGCGGAGCGAACACCGTGTCGACGGCCGAGAGGCACATCGAGTCGGCGATGAAGCGGCCCAGCCGGAGGAAGTACTCGTGGGTCTGGATGCAGAACTTGGGCACGCCCGTGGTGCCGGAGGTGTGCATGTATCCGGCGACGTCGAGCGGGCGGCGGGCGAGCCCGGGCAGGTCGTCCCCGCTGCTCCCGGCGACCGGGCCGCCACCGACGACGACGAGGCGGTCGGCGGCCACATCGCTGGCGTCGAGATGAGGGACGCTCCCGGCGACCGCGCCGTCGGGCTCGCGATGCAGCCAGACGACGGCCGCCGGCTCGAGGTCGGCCATCATCTCGTCGAGCAGATCGGCGGGATAGGTGGGATTGATCAGCGCTGGCTCGGCGCCTGCGAAGACGAGCGCCATCCACGTCAGGAGGTAGCTGGTCGAGGTCTCGCCGACGACGGCCACACGCGTCCCCGGGGCGATGCCGGCTGCGGCGAGGCCGGCGGCGGTACGCCGCGCCTGGGCAACGGCCTCCGCCAGCGTCACCGGCGCGTCGGTCACGCCGAAGCGGGCCTCGGGGCGGCGGGCCGCCCGGTCGAGGATGAGCCCGGTGAGGTTGGTCCCCAGGATCACGCCAAGCCCTCGTAGCGCTCCGCGCCCAGGACTCTGCCGCGCCACGTAGTTCCGCAGGACCTCCAGCGATCCACCGGCGATCCGCAGCACCTTCATGTCGTGCAGGAGCTGACCGAAGTCGGTGTCCGTGTACAGCCCGTGGCCACCGACGAGCGCGAAGGCCTCGTTGACGGCGTGTTCGGACGCGTCGATGGCCAGCTTCTTGGCCAATGTGGTCTCCAGCGCGTGCTCTTCGCCGCGCTGGGCCAGCGTGGCCGCCCGATCGCGGGCGAGCGACGCGCCGTACAACTCGGCATAGCAGTCGGCCACCGTCCACTGGATGCCCTGGAAGGACGTCACGACGTGGTCGCCGACCTGGCGGCGCTCGGCGTAGCGCAGGGCCTCGGTCAGTGCGCGGCGGCCGAAGCCGATCAGCTCGGAGGCGTTGCCGAGCCGGCTGATGTTGAACGTCGAGAAGAACGTGTCCATGCCGCGACCGACCTCGCCGAGGACGGCGCCGGAGGGCACGTGCACGTCGACCAGTTCGACATCGGCGGTCGGGATGAGCCGCAGCCCGATCGGGTCGGTCTGGGCGGTCGTCACCCCGGGCAGGTCCGTGTCCACCAGGAACGCCGTCAATCCGGCGTCGGTGACGGCATAGACCAGCGTGACGTCGCTCTGGTGGCCGAGGTTCACGTGGGTCTTGCGGCCGTTCAGGATCCAGTCGTCACCGTCGGGCTCGGCGCGGGTCTGCATGAGCTTCATCGACGAGCCCACGCCCGGCTCCGAGATCGACTCGGAGAAGATCAGCTCGCCGCGGGCGATGCCACCGAGGTAGCGGGCCCGCTGCTCCGGCGTGCCCCAGTCGAGCAGCCACCGCTGCCCCTGGATCGAGATCTGCGGGGACACGAGCGCGTGGCGTCGCGACCTCCTCCTCGACGACGCAGTACTCGGCGACGCCGCCACCGGCGCCGCCCTCTTCCGTCGGCGTGAGTGGTCCGACCCAGCCGCGCTTGCCCATCTCCAGGAAGATGTCGCGAGGGAACCGGCCTTCGCGCGTACAGCTGACGAGCTCGTCGCGGTGCTGGTCGGCGAACGCCTCCATCTCCGCCGCGGTGCGCGCGGCCCAGCCCTCCTCGGCGAACTCGAGTGTCAGGTACATCAGCGCTCCTCGACGGCGACCCCGCCGCCGGCCCGGGGGTCACTCGCGAACTCGTTGGACCGCCCATCGTGCACGACGAGCTGCAGGCCGCCGCCGACGCTGTCGACCGGGCGGACCTCGTAGCCGGCGCACTGAGCATCGCGCGACCAGTCGATCCCCGGCTCGGCGAACGCGTACCACGGTGAGCCGATGCCGGCAGGCACGCCGAACCGGTCGCCCTCGGGGCAGACGAACCAGCGGGCTCCCGTCGCGATGTCCGATGTGGACTGGCCGTGCCGGAAGCGCTGGACCGCCTGGGCCAGCCACTGGACCTGCCGGTCGCCGCCGGGCGTGGCGACGGTCATCGTCCGGTCAGCCACGCGTGCGTGCGCCGCGCTGAGGGTGTGTGGCAGCACTTCCCCCGGCCGGGGGTTTGCTGCCTGCAGGTCGGCGCGTGTCGACAGCGCCGTGCCGACCCGGTTGCCGAACGCGATGCCGGTGTCGCCGGCCACCCACGCCGAGCCGAACTGCGTCCCGGCCAGCGAGTGCACGACGGCGGCCGACCGTCCGTCGCGGTCGGCGGCGACGGACACGGCCGTGCCGGAGAGCCCGACCGTGCAGCGCTCGACGAGCAGGCGCTCGGTCAGCGGTGCTGCCACGTCGGCGAACGCGGTGGACGCCGGATCGTCGCCTGCCGCCACGGCGTCGAGGATGCGCCCGGTGATCGACGCCTGGCTGGGGAACGGCGTCAGCCACAGGCTCACGTCGCCCAGCTCGACGCGCTCGGCCGGCTCGACGACGGCCGCCATCTCGGCCAGGTCGGCCTGACGTAGCCATGCGCCGTCGGCCTGTGCGGCGTCGTCGATGCGGGCCGCCAGCTCGCCCTCGTAGAAGACGGCCGGGCCGCCTGCGGCCACGACGGCCAACGTGCCGGCGAGGCGACGGAAGCTGTGCACCGCGCCAGCCTCTGGCACCCCGTCCTGATCGGCGATGCGTCCGATGGCGGCACCGTTGCCCCGGCGCGCGACCTCGCCGTAGATGCGGGCCATCCACGGCGTCACCTCGTGGCCTTCGGCCGCGGCGAACGCGCCGCAGAACAGCTCCCGCCAGGGGAGCTGCCCCGCACCTCGCCAGGCGGCCTCGGCACCCCGCAGCGCGCCTGGCACGACGGCCGCCAGCGGACCGCTGGACGTCAGGTCCGCCGCGGGATCGAGCCCGATCGGAATGCGCGACCAGCCGCCGTAGCAGACGACGTCATCGTCGTCGACCGCCAGGACGACGAGGTCGCCTCCCGGCCCGCACAGCGGGGCGTTGACGACCCACTGTGTGAACGCCGCGGACAGCGCGGCGTCGACCGCGCTGCCGCCGGCCGTCAGCGCGTCGAGGCCGGCCGCCGCGGCGAGCGGGTGCCCGGACGCCACGCCGGCAGCTGCGGGACCGGTCGGTGTCACGCCCGTCCGAGCGCTGCCGCCCCGGCCTCGGCGGCGATCAGGTCCTGGTCGGGGTGGCCGCCGCTGGCGCCCACCGCCCCGATGACCTCGCCGTCGTGGATGAGCGGTACGGCGCCCTTGCCGACGACGTAGTCGCCGAGGCCGATCACGCTGCCGGCGAAGAAGGGCCGCTCGGCCCAGGCTTGCTCCCGGTCGCCGCTCGGCCTGCCGAACGCGGCCGATGTCCTCGCCTTGCGCCACGCGATCTCGGACACGATCCACGGCGCGTCGTCGGCCCGCTCGAAGGCGACGAGGTAGCCGGCCGCGTCGACGACGGCGACCGCCATGCCGACGCCCTGCTGCTTCGCGTTCTCCAGACCCGCCCGCACCATCTGGCGAGCTTCGTCCAACGTCAACTTGGCCATTGTGGTCCTCTCTCCTGATTCGTCACCGGCCCTCGAAGTCCGGATCGTTGCGATCGCGGAACGCGGCGAGCCCGCGGCCCAGATCTTCGGACACGAACAACCTTCCCATCCCTTCTCGTACGAGCGTCCAATCCGGACCGCCGAGGGGGTGGTTGCAGCCCCGCTTCACCAGCCGTACCGCCAGCGGCGCCCGCCCGGCGACCTCCTCTGCCAGGCGGCGCGTGGCTCGGTCGAGCTCCGCCGCCGGCACGACCCGGTTCACGAACCCGAGGTCGAGTCCCTCGGCCGCCGTCCACCGCCGGTCGGTCAGTGCGATCTCCTTGGATCGGTGGCGGCCGACGAGCTGGGGCAGTCGGATCAGCGCGATGCCGGGCGCCAAGCCGAGCCTCGTCTCGGGGAGACCGAACGTCGCGCCGTCGGCGGCGACGACGAGGTCGGCGACCAAGCACAGCTCGAAACCCCCGCCGAGCGCCGCGCCCTGCACCGATGCGATGACCGGGCGCTCGACCCGCTCGATGAGCTCGAACAACCCGAACACGTCGAGCTCGAGCAGCTCACGAGCGCTGTCCTCGAGCGTCGCCAGGTCGGCGCCGGCGGAGAACGTTGCGCCCTCCGACGCGATGACGATGCAGCGCACCTGCTCGTCACGGCCTGCCTCGAGCAGGTGGGCACGCAACGCCTGCACGACGCCGGACGAGAGCGAGTTGGCCCGCGCCACGTTGTCGATGACCAGCCACGCAACGTGTCCCTCGTCGCGCCGGTGAACGGTGCCCGTGCCATGCGCGATCCGGTTTTGAATCCCGGTCAAGCTCGTTTGCGAGGGTGAATCTGCCAGAGAATTCTCGCGAGCTGAGTGCTCGCGATTCTTCGGCGGATTCACCCTCGTTTTCGGTGTTGACCGGGATTCAAAACCGGTCTGGTCGGTGTCGCTCGTGTCGGTCACGTCAGCACCCGAGCGCGCGGGCGATGACGCTGCGCTGGATCTCGTTGGTGCCCTCGCCGATCTCGAGGATCTTGGCGTCGCAGTAGAAGCGGGCGATCGGGTACTCGCGGATGAAGCCGTAGCCGCCATGCACCTGAACTGCCTCGGAGACGACGCGGTTGGCGACTTCGGACGCGTAGAGCTTGGCCATCGCCGCCTCCTTGGCGTACGGCAGGCCGGCGTCGTAGAGCCACGCCGCGCGGTAGACGAGCCAGCGGGCCGCCTCGACCTCGGTGGCCATGTCGGCCAGCTTGTGCTGGATCGCCTGGAACTGCGAGATCGGCCGGCCGAACTGCTGGCGTTGGGTGGCGTACTCGAGCGCCATCGCCAGCGCGGCTGATGCCAGCGACAGCGACAGTGCGGCGACAGAGATGCGGCCCGTGCCGAGCACGTCGAGGAACTGGCGCAGGCCATGGCCCTCCTCGCCGATGAGATGGTCGGCCGGCACGCGGCAGTCGTCGAAGACGAGCTCGCGGGTGTCGAGGCTGTGCCACCCGACCTTCTTCAGGTGCTCCCCCTTGCGGTAGCCGGCCGTGCCGTCGGGGATGAAGATCGACCCGTACCGCTTGGAGCCGTCCTCGTTCTGACCGGTGATCGCGAGGATCGTCACGCCGAGGGAGATGTCGGTGCCCGCGTTGGAGATGAACATCTTGTTCCCGTTGATGACCCACTCGTTCCCGTCCCGCACGGCGCGGGTGCGGATGCCGGCGGCGTCGGAGCCGGCCTCGGGCTCGGTCAGCCCGAACGCACCGAGCCGGCGGCCCTCGGCCAGCGGCCGCAGCCAGCGCTGCTTCTGCTCCTCGGTCCCGAACGCGAGCAGCGGCAGACTGGCGATCGTGATGTGGGCGTTCCACGCCGCGGCGACCGACTGGTCAGCTGCGCCGATCTCCTCCATCGCCGCGACATAGGCGACCGCACCGACGTCGGTGCCGCCGTACTCCTCCGGCACGAGCAGACCCATCAGGCCGAGCTCGCCCATGGCCGTGAAGACGTGCGAGGGGAAGACCTCCTGCTCCCACCACTCTCCGGCGTGCGGCGCGATCTCCTTTGCCGCGAAGTCGTGGCAGAGCTGCTTCAGCGCCTGCTGGTCGTCCGTCAGTGCGAAGTCCACGTCAACCTCCGACCTCGACGAGCACCTTGAGTTGCGACCCGCGATCGGCGACCAGGACGTCGAACGCGCCGGCGACGGCCTCGTCGAGGGGGACCACCGAGGTGACGAGCGCGTCGGCCGAGAGGCGCCCGCTGGCCAGCAGGTCGACGACGCGCGGCAGGTCGTGCTGGTAGCCGAGGCTGCCGATGACCGTGCGCTCGTACAGCACGACGTCGTTCGTCTTCACTTCTCCCGCACCGTGCCCGACGGTCGTCACCACCACCCGGCCGCCTCTGCGCACGGTCGAGATCGCAGCGGGCAGCAGCGCGGGGACTCCCGAGCACTCGAACACGACATCGGGGCCGATGCCGCCCGTGCGGCGGAACGCCTCGCGGCGCACGTCGAGCTCGCCGGGATCGAGGACGTCGCTGGCGCCGAGGGTGAGCGCCGACGCCCGCCGTCCCGGCAGGGGTTCGCTCACGAGCACGGTCGCCGCGCCGGCGACAACGGCCGACAGGAGCACTGCTGCGCCGATGGGGCCGAACCCTGAGATCAGGACGTTGTCGCCCGGGCGGACGCCGCCACGTGTCACGGCGTGGAGCCCGACGGCGAGCGGCTCGACCAGCGCCCCGATGCGGTCGTCGACGTTCGAGGGCAGCGGCACGAGGCCCGACAGGGGCACCGTGACGTACTCGGCGAGCGCCCCGTTCGATGCGAGGCCGACGGCCCCGCCCAGTTTGCAGATGTGGTACTCGCCCCGCCGGCACCAGTAGCAGATCCCGCACGTCCAGCAGGGGTCGACGGTCACGCGGGCGTCGGTGTCGAGCCCCTCGACGGGCGAGCCCAGCGCGACGACGCGGCCGGACAGCTCGTGGCCGAGCGCGAGCGGCGGTACCGCCCCCGTCAGCGGGTGCGGGCGGGTGCGGATGAGCACCGGCCCGTCGGTGTACTCGTGGATGTCCGTGCCGCAGATGCCGCAGAACGCGACCTGCACGACGGCCTCCCCGGGCCCCGGATCGGGCGGCTCGGGGACGTCCTCGATGCGCAGGTCTCCCCGGTCGTGCCAGACGAGCGCCTTCATGCGCAGAGGTACCCCCCGTCGACGGTGACCACCGTTCCGGTCACGAACGCCGACGCATCGGAGCACAGGAACAGGTACGCACCGAGCAGGTCCTCGCCCTGCCCCCACCGCCGGAGTGCGGTGTGGCCGAGGATCTCGGCTTCCAATTGCTCGTTGGCCATGAAGCCACTCGCCATTGGCGACTCGAACCACCCGGGGCTGACGACGTTGACCGTGATCCCGCGCGGCCCGAGGTCGAGCGCCAGCGACTTCGCCAGCGCGACGACGCCGGCAT
>CAVZFS010000008.1:0-50361 GCA_963774635.1 uncultured Acidimicrobiia bacterium | reverse complement strand
CGCGGCGACACACGGTCGCGCCGGTCATCGCGACCCCGTCGCCGTCCTCTCCCCGCTGACGGCGGTCACCAGCTCCGGGAACCGGTACAGCCGCTCGGCGTTGCCGTGCAGGATCGCGGCGGCATCCGCGGCGGTCAGGTCGGGGTGCTCGAGCAGCTCGTCGATCTCCTCGCGACACGTCTCCTCCGTGACCTCGTGCGGGAAGTCGGACGAGAAGAAGAACGGGGTCGAGCCGATCAGCCCGACTGCTGGCCCGAGGCCGAGCTCGTCGCCCTCGCAGCCGACGAAGATCCGGCCGGCGTCGATGTGGGCCATGAGGTACTCGCTGACCTTCGTGCCGGCCGGGATGCGGGGGAATCGGCCGTCCGGGTCGAGCTGGCGGAAGCTGGCCCACGACGAGTCGAACCGCTCGAGGCATGTCAGGAACCAGCTCACGCCGCCTTCGAGGAACGCCATGCGCAAGCCCGGATACCGGTCGAACACGGCGTTGGCGACCAGCCCGGCGAGGCTGATCATCTGGCCGGCGGGGTGCCCGAGCGCGTGGACGAACTGCCACACGTCGAGGTGGTCGATGCCGAGGCCCTGGTGGTTGCCACCATGCACCGACAGGCAGCACCCGAGGCGCTCCGCCTCTGCGTACACCGGCCAGTACTCGCGCGAGCCGAGGTGCCCCTTGAGTCCGTTCGAGGGCAGCATCGCGCCGCGGAAGCCGAGCTCCTCGACCGCCCGCCGGAGCTCTTCCACCGCGGCTTCCGGGACCTGCATCGGCAGCAGCGCCATGCCGCTGAAGCGGGCGTCGGCCTGGACGTACGTCGCCGCCAGCCAGTCGTTGTACGCGCGGGTGAGGACGATCGCCACCTCCGGGTAGGGGATCGCGCCACACGACAGGCCGGCGGTGGGGTACAGCACCGTGCGCTCGATCCCGACACCCTCCATGAAGGCGAGCCACTCCGCCGGCGTCACCCTGCCGCGTCCGTGGAAGCTCACGACCGAATGGCGGAAGCTGGTGTGCAGGTGGTCGAGCGGCGGGAACAGCCCGACGATGGGTGGGACGAGGCCGACGCTGCGGGGGGTCTCGAGGGCCATGTCGCGGTAGTCCGGCGGGAGGAACTCGACGATCTGGGACGAGTCCTCCTGGACGTGGCCGTCACCGTCGATGACGCGTGGCCGGTCGTTCACTCTGGGCTCCGCTCGCAAGCAAGTTGCTCGCCTCGCCGACCGAGCTCGCCGCCGCTGTCCCGAACGTCTCGGTCCCCACGCTCGTCACCGTGAAGCGAGCGGCTTGCCCGAACTCGAGTCGCTGGCACGCTCAGCGGTCGGCTCATCGCGGCTGCGCTGGTGCGCTCCAGCCACTGCAGGTAGTCGGCGACAGCCTTGTCCATCGGGTACTCGACCTTGTACCCGATCTCCTCGACCGAGCGCGAGAGGTCCATCTCGCTCGTCGGGTTCCCGTACTTCGTCATCGAGTCCTGATCGACGACCTCCACGTTGAGCGGCCGGTCCGACACCTTCTCGATCACCTCGATGATCTCGCGGATGGTGTGCAGCTGTCCCATCGTCGCGTTGTAGACGCGGTTGGGTACGCGCTCCGCATACGCGGCGCGGACGATCGCCTGCGCGCCGTCGGGCGAGTAGGTGTAGTCCATGCCCTGGCGATCGAGGTCCGGCGCGGCGATCTGGTACGGCACCCCCGTGAAGGCGCACTCGATGAGCGACTTGAGGAGCTTGCTCGGCCCGCCACCGGGCACGCCGTGCCACGGCCCGAACACACCACCGAAGCGGACGGCTGCGGCGTCGACGCCGTAGTCACTGGTGTACGAGTGGCACAGCCACTCCGAGGCCAGCTTCATCGAGGCGTAGAGCGACGGGGGGTACTCGCTGACGACCTTGAGCGAGAAGTCCTCCGGTCGTGGGGACGGCGCTGTCGACCGACTTGCGACCCATCGTGACGACGAGCGAGCTGCAGAAGACGAAGCGGTCCACTCCGACGATGCGGGCCGCTTCGAGCGCGCTCAGGGTCCCCATGAGGTTCACGCGGACGCCGGCGTAGGGCCGGGCGATGACGTCACGGGTGAGGAACGACGCCGTGTGGATCACGCGGTCGATGTCGTGGCGGCGCATCGTGTCGACCAGGTGGCCGACGTCGGTGACGTCGCCTTTGACCATCTCCACGCTGTCGGGATCGAGGCGCTCGGAGAGGTTCTGCATCGAGAAGCCCACGTCATAGAGCACCGGGCGCTCCATCCGCTCACGGACGATCCGACCCGCAGCCAGGGAGCCGATCATGCCCGCACCCGTGATCAACGTCGTCATTCTCTGGCCTCCCGGACGCTGTGGTTCGATTTCGCGGGTTCCCCCCGCCGCAATACTGTATGTTGCATACAGCAGGACGAGGACAGTATCCCCCTCGTTCTGGTAGCGGGCGTGGTACACAAGGGCGTCGTCCGGCACCGACCGGGGAACTCGAGGCCTCCGATAACTACAAACGTGCTCGACCACCGGCCCCTCCGTGACGTCGTTGCGGAGCGCATCCGGTCGATGATCCTCGACGGAACGTTCGCGCCCGGCGAGCGGCTCATCGAGGGCCACATCGCGGAGCAGCTCGGCGTGTCCCGCAACCCGGTGCGCGAGGCGATCCGCTCCCTCGAGGCCACCGGTCTCGTGGAGGTGATCCCGCGCAAGGGCGCCCACGTCAGCCGCATCGACGTGGAGGAAGTGCGCCAGATCCAGGAGCTGCGCTCGGTCATCGAGCCGTTGGCCGCCGAGCTGGCGGCGGAGCGGCGCACCGACGCCGACGTCAGGCAGCTCACAGAGTGCATCGACCGTGGGCTGGCGGCCACGAAGTCCGGCGACAAGGTCTCCGCCGCCGCCTACCACCGGGACTTCCACATCGCGCTCGAGCACGCCGCACAGAACCCGTACATCGAGCGGGCGCTGTCGCCACTGCGCCAGCGGACCGAGCTCGTCTTCTCCGTGCTGCAGGAAGAGCGGGGCGAGATCACCTGGCAGGAGCACTCAGCCATCCGCGACGCCGTCGCCAAAGGCGACTCGTCGCTTGCTCGCGACCTCCTGCCGCGAGCACATCGCCGTCTCCGTGCGGCACTTCGCCCCGTCCTGAGCGACGGGCTTCCTCCGCCGCCACCCCCATCACGCGGTGGATGACGAGCGCGGCCAGCGCCGGCACGATGAGTGCCCCGAGCATCACCGCCGGCACCGACACGTAGTGCAGCAGGACGCTGACGGCGCCCGACAGCAGGGCTGACGTGCCGAGCATCACCGAGCGGAAGGTCCCGATGCCCCATGCGGAGCGCGGTGGGAGGGCAGCCACGAGCAAGGTGTTGGCGATCGGGAACACCGATGCCGAGACGGCGACGAAGGGCACGAAAGCGACCAGACCAGCGGCGCCCGGGAGCAGGAGCATCGGGATGCCGAGCGCCAGCACGACCAGCATCAGCATCCTCGCCACCCACATCCCGCCGTAGCGGTCGTAGAGCATGCCGCTCAGCACCTTGCCGGGGATCGAGCCGAGCCGGCCGGCGGCGAGCAGCAGGCTGACGAGCGTCAACGAGACGCCCCGGTCGACATAGAGCACGGGCGCGAACCCGATGACCACGAAGTGCATGGCCAGGCCGGTGATCGTGACCAGCCCGGAGATCCGGTACTCGCGCCGCTGGGCGTACGCCCGGAGCTGGCGGAACAGCGCGTGTTGCTCGGTGTCCGGACCGGCCTCCGTCCACCGCGGCGCCCACACCACCAGGCCGGCGGCGGCGATGGCCGAGCTGTAGAACACCCATCGCCAGCTGGCGTCACCGACGTCGGCGGCGACGGCGGCGATGGCGAGGCCGATCGAGTAGGCCAGGCCGTAGTTGGCGATGGCCCGACCCCGAGCCGCCTCGTACAGCCGGGCGATGCTGGCCAGCCCGGACGGATAGAACAGCCCAAACGCCACGCCGACGAGCGCTTGGCCCGCGAGCATCATCGCGAAGGACACCGACGCACCGGTGACGAGCAGGCCGATGCTCAGGATCGCGGCGGCGATCCGCACCAGGTGACGGTCGGCCATCCGCGTGGCCAATGCGCCGCCGACCACGTTGAAGATGGCGATGCAGGCGGCGACGGTCGCCAGCAGCGTGGCCTGTTGCGCCTCGACCAGGCCGAGGTCGTTGCGAACCAGTGGGAACAGCGGCGAGATGAGCGTCTCCGCCATCCCGCACAGGAGATAGACGGCGAACAGGTACGAGAACGCGATCCTGCGTTGACGCGGCGTCACGGCCCTATTCCGTTCTGTCCGTCGCAACCGGCCACGCGGAAGCCAGGCGGGCGAGCCGTCGCTTCGCGGTGACGTCGGATGAGCCCGGAGTCGCCCGTGACAGCGACGGCGAGCTCGATAGGCGAGGCGAGCAACTTGCTTGCGAGCCGAGCCCCAGACTTGATCAGTTGACCCAGCAGGCGACGAGGTGACCGGGTGCCCGTTCCGTCAGGGGTGGCCGCTCCTCGAAGCAGCGCGGGATGGCAAGGGGGCAGCGCGTGTTGAAGCGGCAGCCCCGCGGCGGGTTGAGGGCGCTCGGGATGTCACCCTCGAGCACCTGCCCGTTCTTCTTCACCGCTGGGTCCGGGATCGGCACCGCCGACAGCAGCGCCTGGGTGTAGGGGTGGCGCGGCGTGTCGTAGATGTCATGGCGGTTCCCGATCTCGACCAGGTTGCCGAGGTACATGATCGCGACCCGCTCGGAGATGTGGCGCACGACGGCCAGGTTGTGGGAGATGAACAGGTAGGACAGGCCGAGCTCGCGCTGCAGGTGCCGAAGCAACTTGACGATCTGGGCCTGGATCGACACGTCGAGTGCAGACGTGGCCTCGTCGGCGACGATGAACGACGGCTCGAGCGCGAGGGCGCGGGCGATCACGATGCGCTGGCGCTGTCCGCCCGAGAACGCGTGCGGGTACTTGCTCGCCGCTGACGCGGGCAGACCGACGAGCTCGAGCAGCTCCTTGACCTTCTTGTCAAGCGCCGCGCCGCGGGCGATGCCGTGCACGATGAGCGGTTCCGCAACGCTGTCGCCGATCCTCTGCTTCGGGTTGAGGGCCGAGTACGGGTCCTGGAAGATCAGCTGGACGTCCTTGCGCAGCGCCCGCCACTCGCTGCGACGCAAGCGGGTGATGTCCCGCCCGTTGTAGAAGACCTTGCCGCTGGTGGCCGGGACGGCGCCGAGCAGCGCACGACCGGCCGTCGTCTTGCCGCAGCCGGACTCGCCGACCAGCCCGACCGTCTCCCCCGGGAAGACCTCGAGATCGAAGTCGTCGAGGGCGTGGACCGTCTTCATGCGACTGCCGACCCGCCGCTTGTAGTGGACGGTCAGGCCCTCGGCCCGGATGATCGGGACAACCTCGAGCTCCTTCGCCGCGCTCATGAGCTCGCCAGCTGCTCTTCCTCCGCCTGGCGCCTCCAGCAGGCCACCCAATGGCGGTCGACGTGCGTGCGCAGCAACGGCGGCACCTCGTCCCGGCAGCGGTCCATGGCCTCGGTGCACCGCGGACAGAACGGCGCAACCCTTCGGGAGCTTTGCTCGGTCGAGCGGCTCCCCGGGGATGCCGATCAGGGTCTCGACCGTGCTGTCGACGCGGGGGACCGAGGCCAGCAGACCACGGGTGTACGGATGGCTGGGCGTGGCGAAGCAGGCATCGATCGGGGACCGCTCGACGATGCGGCCGCCGTACATGACCTGCACCCGGTCGCAGAACTCGGCGACGACGCCGAGGTCGTGGGTGATCATGAGGATCGAGACGCCGAGCTCCTCGGACAGCTCCCTGAGCAGCTTCAGGATCTGGTCCTGGATGGTGACGTCGAGTCCGGTCGTCGGCTCGTCGGCGATGAGCAGCGCCGGGTCGCCGGCCAGTGCGGTGGCGATCATCACACGCTGGCGCATCCCGCCGGACAACTCGTACGGGTACTGCTTCAGCCGGTCCTTCGTCTGGGAGATGCCGACGAGCTCGAGCAGCTCGGCGGCCCGCACCTTCGCTTGGTCGCGGCTCACGCCGGCCCGCTTGACCAGCACCTCGCGCAGCTGGGCACCGACGGTCTTCAACGGGTTCAGCGACACCATCGGGTCCTGGAAGATCATCGCGATCTCCCGGCCCCGGACCCGGGACTGCACCGCCGGGTCGAGCATGTTCTCGCCCTTCCACAGGATCTCGCCCCTCGTGATCCGCCCCGGCGGCTGGACGAGACCGAGGATGGCGAGGCCCATGACGCTCTTGCCGGAGCCCGACTCACCGACGATGCCGACCCGCTCGTGCGAGCCCACGGCGAGGGTCATGTCGTCCACGCCGTTGATCACGCCGTCACTGGTCGGGAAGGAGATGGTGAGGTTGTTGATGAGGAGCAGCCGTTCGTTGCGGTCGTGCACCTTCCCGGAGCTCGATCCCCGGGTCATCGTGGCCACTCGTCCGGTCGTCTGCACTTGCACAGTCTGCTCGTGCATGGTCATGCTCCGGCGCCCGGGGTTTCGAGGAGGGTCCGCTCACGGCCGCGCACGTCGCCGAACGACTGCAGCCACAGCGCGATCAGGTTGGTGCCGAGCACGGCGAGGGCGATCGCACAGCCCGCGAACGTGACGATCCACCACGCGTTCGTGATGTAGTCGCGGCCCTGGGCGATGATCAGGCCCCACGATGTCCCTGGCGGCTGCACACCGAAGCCGAGGAACGAGAACGCCGACTCCGAGAGGACGGCGGCCGCGAACTCGAGCACGGCGAGCGTCACCAGCGAGGAGTAGAGGTTCGGCAGCAGGTGGACGCGCATGATCCGCGCCGATTTCGCGCCGGTCAACTCGCCGGCTTCGACGAACAGCGACGTTTTGAGGGAGAACACGAACCCTCGAGTGACGCGTGTGAACACCATCCAGCCGGACATGGCGATGACGATGATCACGAGCCCGACGCCCGGTCCGAACGCCGTGACGAGGATCAGGCCGGCGAGCACGCCGGGGAACGCGATCTGGATGTCGGCGACGCTCGTGATGACCGTGTCGAGGAGGCCACTCTTGTAGCCGGCGATCAACCCGAGCGTCACGCCGATGATGGCCGACAGCGCCACCGCGGACAGGCCGACGAGCAACGAGACGCGGGCGCCCTCGATGATGCGGGCGAGGAGATCACGTCCGAGCTGATCGGTGCCGAGAACGTGCTCCCACGTGCCACCCCAGAGCACCGGCGGCGTGAGCCGTGCCTCGAGATCCTGCTGCGATGGGTTCGGGATGAACGGCAGCATCGGGCCGAAGATGGCGGTGAGGATGAACCCGCCGGTGATGATGCAGCCGGCGATCCCGACCTTGGACCGTTTGAGGTGCCGCCACACCTCCTTGCGTCGCGGCAGCTCGACGGACGCCGCCTCCTCGAGGCTCGTCTCGAAAAGGGGTTCGGAGATGTCAAGCATCGGCTGCGCTCCGCTGCGGTTCAGAGAAGTCAAGCATCACGCGAGCTCCACTCTCGGGTCGATGACACGACGAAGGACGTCGACGAGGATGTTCGTGACCACGACCATGAGGGCGAGCATGAGGACCGAGGCCTCCAACAAGATGAGGTCCTTCTGCTCCACGGCCTGGAAGGCGAGCTGGCCGACTCCGGGCCAGGCGAAGACGACCTCGATCACCACGGAGTAGCCGGTCAGCATGCGGGTGATCTCCCAACCGCTGAGGGTGAGGAAGCCCGCGCCGGTGTTGCGGAACGAGTGGTGGAGGATCGTGTAGCCGCGGGAGAACCCGCGGGACTCCGCGGTCAGCGCGTAGGGCTGGTGCATCTCGTCGAGCGTCGATCTTCGCAGCATCTGCGTTAATCGACCAGCGCTTGGTAAACCGAGCGCGATCGCCGGAAGGATGATGCTCTTGAACCCGTCGTCGCCCGACGTCGGCACCCACCCGAGGTTCACGGCGAACACGATGATCAGCAGGTAGGCGACCCAGAACGGTGGTGCACTGATCGTGGCTAACGAGAACCCGAGGGATAAGCCGTCGGGGAACTTCTTCTCCCACCTGGCGGCGAGGAGGCCGAAGGGGATGGCGACGATCAGCGCGAACGACATGCCGGCGCCCACCAGACGCAGCGTGTTCGGCACCCGCTCGAGGACGATGTCGTAGGCGGGACGCTCCTGCCAGAAGGAGTCCCCGACATCGAACGTCACCAGGCCCTCGAGGAAGTCCCCGTACTGCTCGACGAGCGGACGGTTCAGGCCGAGGATCTCGCGTCGTTGGTCGCGCTGCTCGTCAGAGGCGCCGAGCGGCAGCGACACGGCAGCAGGGTCCGTGAAGACGTTGGTGACCAGGAAGATGATCGACGACACGGCCCACAGAACGAAGATCCCTGCGACGATTCGTCGAAACAACCATCTGGCCACATGACCTCCCCCGGGTACGTTTGTATACAATACGGTCGCGCCTGACCGGGTTACAAGTCCCAGGCGGGGTTTCTGCGTTTATCGGCCCGTGTGACCGATCCGTGTGGGAGGCGAACTCCCGGTTCGGCACGGCGGGAGCTCCAGCGCCTTCGCCGGCCGCATCAGGCGGTCCGCAACGACTCCGGTGCGGTTTCGCGGGACAGGCGTTCGATCCCCAGCCTTGATGCCCCGGCGGCGACGAGCGTACCTGCGCCGATGATGGCGAACGCCGCGGAGTCGGTCAGCCGTTCGATCGCCAACCCGAACACCAGTGGTCCGAGCACGGAACCGAGGTTCATGGCACCCACGATCACGCTGCTCGCCAGGCCCGGTGCCGTCGGGTGGTGCAGCACGACGGTGTAGACGAGCAGTCCGGTCCAAGCCCACCCGAACGAGAGGGCGAGGAAGGCGCCGATCGGGAACAGGGCCTTCAGCCCCAACGCCAACAGCAGATAGCCGCCGGTGGCGACCACGAACAGGCCGGCGACGGCGTACGGGTGAGCCGACTCCCAGCGGGAGGCGACGCGACCGAAACCGATCCGCAGCACGATGACGAGGCCGCTGACGACCGACAGCATCACCCCCGCCACTCCCTCGCTGAACCCGGCCTCGGTACCCGTGACGACGAAGAACGATGCCGTCGTCGTCGCCGCCGCGGCCCCGATGACCGCGGCGATGCCGAGGACGATCAGCGGGCGGAAGTCGACATGTCCGAACCCGGCCGGACGGGGGGTGGTCGCGGCGACGGCGGCCCGGTCGCGAGGCAGCGTCACGGCGCCGAGCAGCGGGATCAGCACGGCACCAGCGAAGGCCCAGCGCCAGCCGACGGTGAGGCCGATGGTAGGAACCGCCAGCCCTCCGAGCAACGCGGCGAAGGGGATGGCGCTCATCTGGATGCCGAAGGCCAGACCCTGCTGCGAGACCGGCACCTCTCTCGCCACGAGGACCTTGGTGGCCGGCCCCGAGACCATCAGCCCGACGCTGCCGAAGAGCATGATGACGAGCAGAGCGGCGAAGCCGTTGGCCAGCGTCGCCACGGCCAGCAGGCACACCGCGCTCACGGCGTTCGAGAGGAGCAGCGAGCGGCGCGGCCCGATCCGGTCCGACAGCGCGCCGGCGTGCAATGACCCGATCGCCGACACCAGATAGAAGGCCGCGATGGCGACCCCGAGCTGGGTCTTGCTGAACCCGAGGTCGTCGGTGACCTGGATGCCGAGCGCGCCGAGGAGGAACGCCGGCAGCGCCGAGGCGGTGAGCGAAGCAACTGCCGCGACCATCGCCTGGAACGGCCCGCGCTCGAGGAGGCTGGCCTCCACGGGAGGCGCCGCCGTGCCCGTCATCCGGGTCGCCCGACCGTCACATCGACCGTGCCATCCGCTGCTTCGGGAGCGCGGAGCCGCACCTTGTCGACCTTGTGGGTCGCGCCCTTCGGCAACTCGGCGACGACTTGGACGTACCGGGGCGCAGCGAAGTCGGGCAAGCGGCCGGCGCAGTAGCTCACCAGCTCATGCGGGTCGATCGTGTGACCCGGGCGGGCTGCGACCACCAGCTTGACGTCCTCCTCCCCCAGCTCGGAGGGGACGCCGATGGCGGCGCACTCTGCCACCGCCGGGTGCTCGACCACGACCGCTTCGACCTCGGTCGAAGAGATCATCTCGCCCCGCCTGCGGATGGCGTCCTTGCGCCGGTCCATCCAGTGGAGGTACCCCTCCTCGTCGAAGCGGGCCAGGTCACCGGTGTGGAACCAGAGGTTGCGGAACGCGGCGAGCGTCGCTGCCGGGTCGTTGTGGTAGCCGCTCATCATGGCGTTGGGTCGGCGCGGCCGGACGACGAGCTCGCCGACGCCACCCTGCTCGACCGGCTGGTCGTCGTCGTCGACGATCGCGACTTCGAATTGCGGCACCGGCCGGCCCGACGCCATGTAGCGGCGCGGGTCGTCGGGTGTCGTCGTCGAGAAGTGCCCGGTCTCGGTCATCGCGAAGCCGGTGACGAGGCGCAGGCCGAAGCGGTCCTCGAACTCCTGGCGGCGCGAGACGGGGATGCCCGCGGCGCCGTGCATCATCCGGACGTGGTGGTCGCGGTCGCGCGGTGACTCGGGCTGCAGCAGCAGGATGCTCGAGATCGCGCCGACCGTCCCGATCTCCGTCGCGCCCGAGCGCCGGACGGCGTCCCAGAACGAACCGGCCGAGAATCCGGGCTGGATGGCGGCGCGACTGCCGGACACGAGCGCGGTGGCCAAGGTCGAGAACCGCGCGTTGACGTGGTACAGCGGCAGCGTCGAGAACAGCACGTCGTCGGGGCCCAGGCTCCAGGCCTCCATCTTGATCTTCGCCTGCTCGATCGGGAACCCCTGGGGCAACACCGCGCCCTTGGCGGGACCGGTCGTGCCCGACGTGTAGACGATGCACAGCGGGTCTGCGGGACGCGGCGCGACGTAGGCGGGCGCCGCGGGCCCGCCCTCGCGGACCTCGTCGTAGGACAGGACGCGCGGTCCGGCCGGGACGTCGCCGTCCCCGCGGCGCACGACGAGGCGGACGGCCGGGGCGTCGTCGAGCACGCCGTGGAGGCGCTCGGTGAGCTCACCGTCGACGACGAGCGCGGTCGCACCGGAGTGGCGCAGCACGTGACCCAGCTGCGAGCCGCGCAGCCCGGCGTTGACCGGGCACTCGACGGCACCGAGGCGGATGAGCGCGAGGGTCGTGACGACGACCTCGGCGTCGTTTGGCGAGAGGTGGCACACGACATCGCCCCGCTCGATGCCGGCCGCGGCCAGCCCGGCGGCACAGCGCTCGGCAGCGTCGACGAGCTGCTGCCAGGTCGAGGTCGTGCCGTCGAAGTCGAGCACGATCCGGTCCGGGTGCCGTCCCGTGTGGTCCAGCACCACCGACCACAGGTCGTGCGCCGTCACCGCACCACCTCGAACCGGGGAAGGGTCACGTCGTCGGTCACGGGGTCGAACACGACGCGCGCCGCGTCGCCCACCTCGACCTGTCCCGGCTCCACCCCGGTCAGCGAGCTCACCAGGCGGACGCCCTCGTCCAGCTCGACGATGGCCACGCAGTACGGGACGTCGTCCTTCCACGCGTCGTCGTAGAAGGCGACGTGCACCCACGTGAAGCTCCAGACGCGTCCCGTGCCGGCGACATCGATCCACTCGATGTCCTCCGACCAGCAGGAGGGGCACGCGCGCCGGGGATAGAAGAACGTCGTGGCGCAGTCCTTGCAGCGCGGCAGCGCGAGGTGGCCCTCGGCGGCCGCCTGCCAATAGGGCGCCGTCACCTCGTCGCCGAGCGACGGGAGCGGCTTGGCGTAGTCCGAGCCCGACCCGGCGCTCATCGCCCACTCGCCAGGAACATCGTGCTGAACGTCGACAGCACGCCGCCGTTGCCGGTGACCGCCGCCACCTGTGCCCCCTCGACCTGGCGAGGCCCGGCCTCGCCCCGCAGCTGACGCACCGCATCGAGGAAGTGGAACACCCCGCCGGCGTGACCGTGCGAGAGCATCCCGCCGTGGACGTTCACGGGCCGAGGATGGCCGAGCTGCAAGCGGCCCTCGGCCGCGTACGAACCGCTCTCCCCTTCGCTGCACATCCCCAGCGCCTCGATCCCCATCAGCGTGCTGACCGTGCACGCGTCGTGGACGTAGACGACGTCGAGGTCGTCCACGGTCAGCCCCGATCGGGCATAGGCCAGGCGGGCCGCCTCCCACGAGCCGAGCTCGGACACGTCGGGCGCCTGCGACACGATGTGGTGCGTCGTTCCCATGCCCCAGCCGAGCACTTCGACCGGTGGGCGGGGAAGGTCCCGTGCCCGCTCCTTGCTGGTGACCACGAAGGCCCCGCTGCCGTCGGAGATCAGACTGCAGTCGAGCAAGCGCAGCGGTGAGGAGATCATCGGCGAGGCCTGGTGCTCCTCGAGCGTGATCGGCGTCCGCTTGTGCGCGTTCTCGTTGAGGGAGGCGTGGTAGCGCGAGGTGACCGCGACGGCACCCATCTGCTCGCTCGTCGTCCCGTACCGGTGGACGTGGCGCTGGGCCAGTAGGGCGTACTGGCTGATCATGGCCAGCAGCCCGTACGGCATCTCGAAGTCCTCGCCGCCGGTGAGCGTGCCGGGCGCTCGTCCGCGACCAGCCGTGCGCACCGAGATCCCGTTCTCACCGAACGTGCAGAGCGCGGTCGTGCACATCCCGGCGCGGATCGCCGCCGCCGCGGCCATGACCGCTGAGTGGTGCGTGCCGGGCCCGCCGACATCGATCTGGGCGGTGACCTCCGGGCGGATGCCGAGGTGCTCGGCCACTCGGGCCGCGTGCATCAGCATCGCCTGGGAGTAGCCGGAGAAGCTGAACACCGCGTCGATGTCGTTCTTGGTCAGCCCGGCGTCGGCGACCGCGGCCCGGCCGGCCGCGGCCTGCAGGTCGATGGCGGACCGGCCGGGCAGCTTGCCGACCTTCGTTTCGGCCATCCCGACGATCGCCACGCCGTCGAGCACGTCGGTCACGTCCGACTCCACTCGAGGTTGGCCCGCTCGTCAAGGCGCACGGTCCAGCCTGGGGCGACGGCGTGGACCACACCCGCGAGATGCAGGAGGGCGGGTCCGGTCACGGTCGCCCCGCCGCGCAGCGCGCCGACGCCCAGCAGGGGGGTCTCGATGGGCTCGTCGCGCCAACGCACGGTTCGAGTGGCGACGCCGTCGAAGGGCTCGACCTCGATCGGTGGCGCGGCGGGCACGGTGACGGTGGAGATCAGCGCGAGGCGTCGCCATCCGTCGCGTTCCTGGCCGCGGACAGCGGCGACGGCGTCCACGATCTCGTCGCCCGAGCCGGCGAACAGGCGCTCGTCGTCCGATGTCGTGACGACGAGCGACAACGTCGCGGCTGTCGGGTCGAGCAGCTCTGCGTCGAGGTCGAGCCGGGCGCGGCGCACGAGCCGGGCGACCGTCTCCGCGGCGTCGTCGCCGTCGTTCACGACCGCCTCGACCACCTGGCGCACGTCGCCGCTGGCCACGCCGGAGGCGCTGAAGATCGACCCGAACAGGAACGAGCGGACCCGGGTGATGCCCGCCGCCTCCGCCACGCCGCACGCATGCAGGGCGCCGGCCCCACCGAACGCGTAGAGCACAACATCGGTGGCCGCCACCTCGGCGTCGGCGAGCACCGCGGACACCGCTGCCGCGCCCTTGGCGTCGGCCGCGGCCCGCACGCGCGCCGCGGCCTGCTCGGCGCTGCCGCCGATCACCGACTCGAGCACTCCACGCGCTGGGCCCTCGACGAGCTCGATCTCGTCGCCGAAGCGGTCGCCGGCAGCGAGGAAGCCGAGCACGACGTCGGCGTCGGTCACCGTCGGCGCCGAGCCACCGCGTCCGAAGCACGCCGGGCCTGGGATCGCGCCTGCGCTGTCGGGGCCGACCGTCACGTCTGATCCACCGTCACTCCCCGCCGCCGCGATCGACGAGCCGCCCAGGCCGATCGACGTGATGCGCGGCACCGGCAGCGCGACCCGGACGCCTCGCAGCTCCGGGGTGGCGTCGACCGGGTACTCACCGTCGACGACGAGACCCAGATCGAGGGTGGTGCCGCCCATGTCGAAGCCGAGCGCGAGGTGGTCGCCGTAGTCATGGGCCAGACGGGCCACCAGCGAGAGCCCGCACGCCGGGCCCGAGCTGTACGTGGCGATGGCTGTCGTGCGCGCCACGCGGCCGGCTGAGGCGTCGGAGCGCACGGCCATCACCGGCACACGCAGCCCCTCCTGTTGGAGCAGGCCCTCGGTCCGGTAGAGCAGCTTGGCCATCGGTCGCGAGACGTAGGCGTTGAGGATCGCGGTGTTCGTTCGCACCTCATCGTCGGGCGTGGAGGACAGCTCAGAACCGATCGACAGCGGGATCGAGCGCAGGTAGTGCTCGGGGTAGCGGGTGGCCACGACGTGGCGCAGATCCTGCTCGGCGCGGTCGTTGCCGCGACGGAAGCTGACGACGACGCGCCGCACGCCCACGCCGATGAGCTCACGGCAGTGCCGCAGCAACTCGTCGGTGTCACCGTCGATCGGAACACCCCGGACGTGATCGGCCTCGACGAACACGCCCTCCGCGGGTGACGTCACCGCCGGACCGTAGAGCGAGCGCTCGGCACCGGGCTCCACGATCACGCCGACCGCGTCACCCGTGCCCTCCACGACCGCGTTGGTGCCGATCGTCGTGGCGATCCGCAGCAGATCGACATCGGCCAGGAACTTCTCCAGCTCGACACCGAAGTCCTCGGCGGCGCGACGCAGGCACCCGACCACCGACTGGCTGAGGTCGAAGTGCGTCGTCGGGACCTTGCACACCGTCGTCCGCACGCCGTCGGAGACGTACCCGTCCGTGAACGTGCCGCCCATGTCGATCCCGACGGTGAACATGTCAGCTCCTCCGCCCCGTGCCGGCAACGGTGTTCGCGACATCGCGGACCGCCCCCGGCGTCACGTCGGCGCGGAGGTAGTCCGTCACCACGCGCTCCACGCCGTCGAACGACCCGGCCGCGCCGCTCTGGAGCGACACCGCCGAGACCAGCGCCAGACCGCCGGCGCCCCTGCCCGGCGACACCCAACGCTCGTACTCGAGATCTTCGGCCGGCACTGCGTCGTCCAACGCGACGAGGGTGACGGGCACCCCGAAGTGGCGACCGAGCCGGGCGATCGCGGTGTGCGCTTCCGCCGCCGCACCCGGCTCCGCCACGACCTCGTCACCGCGCTCGAGCACCACCACCTCCGCCACGCCGAGCTCGCACAGCGTCCGCACGCGGGCGGCGACGAAGTCCGAGGCCTCGTCGAGCGCGTCCTGCGGATCGAGCTCGGGAGCCTCACGCCGCACCGCGGCCGACAGCCACAGCGGGCCCGACACGACGCCGATCACGGGGCGGTGGTCCGGTGTGGCGACCAGCCAGCCGGTGACCGTGCCGGCCCAGTCCAACCGGTCGCTGTCGCCGGCGGCGCCCGCGTCGAGCATCGCCCGCACGCCGGCAACCTCGGCCTCGTGGTCCCACGGCGCGCACACGACGTCGAGGCTCATGGCCGTCGCACCCTCGCCGATGACGCGCACGGCATCCTCGGGCGACGTCGGCGCCGGCTGCCGCAGCGCCGCCGCGCACAGCTCCGGGGAGGCCAGCGCGAGCAACTCAGCCACTGGTCCACATCCAATGCGAGCAACCGAGCGCCAGCGAGGGAGCGACCATACGCGCTGGCCTGCGTGGCCGGGGAACGCCGCTCATGCGGCGCCGCCGGCGGGATAGGCGCGGAGATCGACCACCTGGCGCGGGATCGGGTAGTCGCCGTAGTACTGCAAGGCCTCGTCCGGCGGGCGGCGGGCGGACCACTCGGCGACGAACTCCTCGTACGGCCGACCGCGCTGGAGGCGCTCGGCCCGCAGCGCAGCGCGCTGGTCTTCGGTGGCCTCGGCATCCACCCGGTCGCCGCGCCCGTCGAGCACGACGCCATAGATCGCGCGAGCCGTGTCCGCCGAGACGACGCCCTGCACGACGTCGTCCAGCACGGCCTCCGGTTCGCGCTCCAGCGCGTCGCCGTAGCCACCGCCGCACCCGCGAGCCAGCACGAACACGTCGTCGTCGCCGCAAGTCTCACCCTCGCTGTTCGGGTGGCCGAAGACGTAGCTGCCCTCGATGACGCGGTCGTCGACGAGCTCCCGCACGCTCATCGGCAGGTCCCGTGCGCCGGCAGCCATCAGCTCGCGGACGTTCGAGCCGCGGATCAGGATGCGCGGCTGTGCCGCTCCCGAGTAGCCGCCGAACAGCCCGTAGTTCTTCGTGAACCTGCCGCCGGTGCCCACCGAGTTGAACGTCAGGCCTTCGGTCCCGTGGATCACGAAGCAGTCGGTGAGGCCCACGCCGCCGCGGTACTTCCCCATGCCGGCCACGTCGCGATCGAAGCGGTTGCGGAAGAGATAGAGGAACGGGAACTTGCGCTCCTGCTCCTCGGGACCCGGGCAGTCGACCACCATCGCCCAGAAGAACCCCGCGCTGTGCTCGCCGTCCAGGTCGAAGCGGGCACCCTGGCCAGTGGCGTTCCCGTTGGTCGGCCCACCGGCGATCCGGCGGCCGTCCTTGCCCGTGCCGCCGAACTGGATGAGCAGCAGGTTCTCCGCGAACGGCGCGGCCACGCCCTCGCGGAACGGGCTGTCGTGGAGCATCCGCATCGCCGCCAGCAACAGGCCCTGCACGACGACCCGCCCGGTGTGGCTGCCCGACCCGGTCCCGACGTCGCGGCTCGGCGCGTTGAGGATGCTGGGCGGGCAGGTGAGCGTGATGGGCTCGAACAGCCCGATCGACCAACGCAGCCCACGGAAGATCGTGGGGAACAACGCGGCCGCGGACGCGGCGCGGGCGAGGTGCCAGCGGAGGTGGAACGGACCGATGCCGGGCTCGGGCGATGCGCCGGTGAGGTCGACCGTGAGTCGGTCGTCGCGCTTGTGCAACGTGACCGGCACGCGGATCAAGCCGTCGTCGATGCCGATCGTGTCGAGGAAGACGGTCGATCGGTACGTGCCGTCGTTGAAGGCGCGGATGCGCTCGCGGGCCAGCCTGGCCGACTGCTCGATCGACCGGCGCAGCCCGGCGGCGACGAACTCCGGTCCCCGCCGCTCCACCTCTCGCAGGAGCTGCTCGCGCATGCGCACGCACACCGCGAGGCGGGCCTTCATGTCGAGCGAGTTCTGCCGCGGCGTGCGGACGGAGTTGAGGATGAAGTCGAGGTGGTCGGTGTGGAACTCGAACCGGCGGCCGACCCGCAGCGGCGTGATGTGCAACCCCTCCTCGTACCGGCTGCGGATCTGGGGCGACCACCCGCCCGGCGACTTCGATCCCGTCTCGCCCTGGTGCCCGCCACAGGCCACCCAGGCCAGCAGCTCGTCCTTCCAGAAGACCGGCATCATCAGGAAGTGGTCGTACGTGTGCACGCCACCGCCGTCGGGGTCGTTGAAGAAGAAGATGTCGCCGTCCTCCAACCCGACGGTCGGGTCGTCGACGTAGTACTTGAGGACGTACTTCACCGGTCCGTAGTGGAGGAGCGCGTGCAGGATGACGCCGGTCGACATCCCGGCCAGGTCACCCTTCGCCGTGAACACGCCGACGCCGAGGTCGCCGGCCTGCAGCATCTCCGCCATGCTCAGGTACTTGCAGACGTCCCGACCGTCGTCGATGATCGAGTCGAGCTTGTGGAGGAAGATCTCGAGGTCGACCTCGTCGAGCCGCCCTGCTCCCGCCAGCTCGAGCTCCGACGCCGGTTCGAGCACGTCGCGGGTGAGCACCTCGGGATCGATGCCGGGGCTCTTCTGCAGCAGCGGGCGGGCGAAGTGGGCGACCCGCGTCTCCAGGTCCAGGTCCGCCACGTCGACCAGCTCCGGAGCCTTGCGCATCAGTCGAGCCTCCTGAGCCATCCGGTGCGGCGCTCGTCGAGCTCGCAGAACCAGCCGGGCGCCACCGCGACGACGGTGTCGATGTCCTCCAACAGGGCGGGACCCTCGATGGTGAAACCGGGCGCCAGCAGCGACCGCTCCAGCACCGGTGTGTCCGCCCAGTCACCGGCTGTGCGCCACCAGACGCGCCGGGTCCCCTTCTCGGACGAATCGCCTCCCGGGCCAGCGTGTGCGCCGACGAGCTCGCCGACCTGGGCGCCACGAGCAGAGGCGACGACCCGGAAGAGCTGCACGTAGATGCCACCCTGAGGGTGGATGGAGCCATGCCCGTAGGTGGTGGCGAAGACCGAGTTGAACTCGTCGCAGACGGCAGTGATGTCCGCCTCGGACTCCACGTACATCCGTGGCGACTCGAGACGGACCGTGTGGTGCTGGCCGCCGTAGTTCATGTCGAGCTCGAGGCGCAGCGTGCACGAGTCGGCGGCGAACCCCTCTTCGGCCATGTCCCGCTCGGCCAGCTCCACGAGATCTCGCACGACGGCGTTGAAGTCCTCGCCGTCCTCGGCGACGGCGTCGCCGTCGTAGAGCTCGACGGCGCGGGTGCGCTCGTAGCTCTGCAGCACCGGCATCGTCGACACGCCGAAGGCGTTGAACTCACTGCCCTGCGGGAAGGTGAGGATGCTGCTGACGTCGCTGTAGTCGGCGATGTCGCACGTGTGCACCGGCCCGGCGCCGCCGAACGCGAGCATCGTGAACTCCCTCGGGTCGTAACCCTTCAGCGCCGTCTGGCGGTAGATCTCCTGGCCCATCGTGCCGTCGATGAGTCGGCGGATGCGTTGCGCGGCCTCCTCCAGTTCGAGGCCGAGCGGATCGGCCACGCGGCGTTGGATGGCACGCCGGGCGTGACGCTCGCTGAGGGTCATCCCGCCGCCGAGGAAGTAGCCGGGATCCAGGTACCCGAGCACGAGGTCGGCGTCGGTGACCGTCGGCTCCGTCCCGCCCTGCTGGTAGCAGGCCGGGCCCGGTACCGAGCCGGCGCTGCGCGGACCGACCCGCAGCTCCCCTTCATCGGTCACGTACGCGATCGACCCGCCGCCCGCCCCGATCGAGTAGTTGGCCAGCACCGGCAGGTGCACCCGCCAGCGGTCGATCACGGGATCGAACTCGTAGTTGCGGTCGTGGCCGTCGAGCACGAGCCCGACGTCGAAGCTCGTGCCGCCCATGTCGGCCGTGATGACCCGGTTCCGGTCGTAGACCCGGGCGATCAGGGCGGCACCCGACAGCCCGGCCACCGGGCCGGATCCGAGAAGGTGGAGCGCCGTCGTGCGCGACGACGACGCCACGCCGCCGATGTTGCGGGCCATCAGGATCGGCTTGCGGTAGCCCAGCGAGCGCAGGCGGTTCGACAGGTCGATCACGTGCTCCTCGGTCTCGGGAGCCAGGAACGCGCAGATGACGGTCGTGATCGTGCGCCGGTACTCGTCGAGCTTGGGCGCCACCTCCGAGGAGAGCAGCACCGGGCAGCGGCCGAGGGTCCACTCGGGGTACTCGCGACGCACGACGTCGCGGACCCGCTGCTCGTGGACCGGGTTCATGAACGACCAGCTGAGGCACACGGCGATGGCGCGGACTCCCTGGCGCACGAGGTGGTCGACGGCCTCCAGCACATCGTCCTCCTGGAGCGGCAGGACGATGTGCCCCTCGCTGTCGATCCGCTCCCGCACGCCGACGCGCAGCGAACGGGGGACGAGGTCGGGCGGGCGCTGCGCGCGGGTCCGGTCGAGCTGCACCTCGAGCGGCATCCCGTCGGCCCACGACCGGGAGCGGGCGACGTGGATCGTGTCCTCCTGCCCGGCCGTGGCGATGAGGCCGACCCGCGGACCGACCCGCTCGATGAGCGCGTTGGTCCCGACCGTCGTCGAGTACCGCACCACCTCGGCCGCCCCGAGCACCTCGTCGAGCGACCGCCCGACCTTGGCCGCGGCATCCGAGACGGCGCCGAGCAGGCCATCGGCCAGGTCGGCGTGCGTGGTCAGCGACTTGCCGGTCACGTGCTGACCGTCGACCACGAGGTAGGCGTCGGTGAACGTGCCGCCGATGTCGAGGTTGACGAGGTTCTCGGCCTCGCTCGCCGCGGTGGTCACTGTGCACCCCGTTCGATGCGAGTCAGTTCGTCCAGGTCGATCTCGATGTCGTGGGTGATCGGATGCCCGGGCGGCAGGTACTCGACGTCGAACAGCACGCCGCAGCTCGGGCAGTAGAACTCGATGATCCGGCACCACTCGGGGTCGGGGCTGAAGCTGAACGGTGTCGGCTCGCGGAACGGTAGGTGGATCTCGCGGGGTCCCGGTCGTACAGGAGGCAGGACTCCTTGTAGTTCCGGCTGGCGTCGCCGAGGACGTGGTCACATCGGTTGCAGCGCCACTGCCTCGTGGGGACGTCGAGGTCCAGGGCTTCGGTGATCCTGCGTCGCCCGCTCTTCGCGAGCTGCTGCGGCTCGCCGCCCTCGTCCGTGGTCACGGTCGCCCGACTCCCTTCATGGTGCGTCGAATGTATACAGTCGACGTTATGCAGTCAACGTCGGCACCGCCAAGAGCGCTCGAACACCTCCGCCTGCGCGATGCGGTGGCGGCGCGTCTGCGGGAGATGATCGTGACCGGCGAGCTCGAGCCGGGCGCGCGCCTCTACGAAGGCAAGATCGCCCAGGACTTCAACATCTCCCGCAACCCAGTCCGCGAGGCGATGCTCTGGCTCGAGGCCCGGGGACTCGTGTACGTGATCCCGCGGCGCGGCACCTACGTCGCGCGGGTCGACGTCCAGGAGCTGCGCCAGATCGAGGAGGTGCGGGGCGTCGTCGAGGCACTCGCCGCTGAGCGGGCCGCGCAGCGGCGCACCTCTGACGACCTCGAGCAACTGCGGGACTGCATCGCCCGCGGCATCGCCCACAAGCGTGCCGGGGACAACCTCGCCGCGGCGGAGGCGCACCGGGAGTTCCACGAGACGCTCGGCCGCACGGCCGGCAACGACGTGCTCACCGGCGTGCTCCGTTCGTTGCGCCAGCAGGCGGAGCTGACGTTCCTCGTGCTCCAAGACGAGCGCCGCACGACGTGGGAGGACCATCAGGCCATCTTCGACGCGATCGAAGCCCGGGACTCCGCGCTCGCCGCCCGCCTGATGCGCGAGCACATCGCCGGAGGCATCAGCCTGATGGAGAGCCAGCTGCCGGTGAAGACGGTCAGCTCAACGTAAATGTTGGGGTTCGTCTCGCAGCCAAGCTTCCGACTTTGCACCCATCCGAGTGCCGCCGCCGGTCCGCACCGGCGCTCGCCAGCCTCGGATTCGTCGGAGTCTCTGAGGCGGGTGACCTCGGCGCGGTAGCGCTCGACGTTGCGGAGCTTGATCTCCTCGTAGCCGCGCACGACGTCGGGCAGCGTCGCCAGTGCGACCGCTCGTTCGTAGGTGTCGGGCGACAACGTGCGCAGCTCCTCGTCGATCATCGTCCGGTACTCCTCGGGCAACTCCCGCTCGAGGCGGCGGATCGCCGTGCGCCCGAACGGGTCGAACGGCGTGCCGCGAACCCGGCGCATCGAGCGCAGGGTCTTCAGCGCCGGCGCCGACCATGGGCCGAAGCTGATCTTGCGCTTCCAGCCGAGCGCCCGCAGGAACGGTGGGTGGAGCTGGATGCTGGCGCGCGTCCCCTCCCCGAACGTGGCGACGACCGCCTCGTCGAGCTCGGGTCGCAGATGCAGGCGGGCCACCTCGTACTCGTCCTTGTAGGCGAGGAGCTTGAAGTAGTAGCGAGCCACAGCGTCGGCCAGCCGGTGCTGACCGGGCGCAACCTGCGCTTCCCGGCGGGCGGTCCGTGCGACGAGGTCGAGGTAGCTCTTCGCCAGGCGCTCCGACTGGTAGTCGATGAGCTCCCCGGCCCGCAGCTCGGCGAGCGCTGCCACCTCGGCCGGCAGCGCCACGTTGTGCACCAGCGACGCGGCGCGCGCCTGCGCCTCGGGTGTGGCCCGCAGTGCGAGCGATCCGGCTCGTCGGTGCCGGCCCGCCGCGCCGTACGCGGGGTCGATGACCAGGGCGCGGCCCCAGCGGAACGCCTGCGTGTTTGCCTCGACGGCCGCGCCGTTCAGCTCGATCGCCCGCTCGACCGCCGCCGCGGTCACGGGAAGGCCTCCGGCCTGGTAGGCGGCTCCGAGCACGAGCATGTTGGCCTGCATGTGGCTGCCGAACAGCTGCTCGGACAGCGCGTTGGCGTCGAACCAGACGTTGTCGTCCTTGCGCGTCGACCGGGCGATGGCTGCGGCCAGCTCGTCGTGATCGGTGAAGGGCGTCTGGGGATGCGACACCTGCTGGCCCGTCGGCACATGGCTCGTCGACACGACGGCAAGCGTGCGGTCCGGCAGCGTCCGCACGAGGTGCTTCGGGTCGGCGGCGACGACGAGATCGAATGCGAGGTAGCAGTCGGCGTGACCGACGCCGATGGCCGGCACGCCCTCGTCGCGCTCTTCGGTGATGCGGACGTGGGAGACGACCGGACCGCCCTTCTGGCTCAGACCGGTCTGGTCGAGCGCGGCGACGTCGAAGCCGTCGAGCAGCGCGGCGGTCGCGAGGACCTGACTGACGGTCACGACGCCGGTGCCACCCACCCCGGCCATCACCACCGAGAACGAACCGTCCACCCCCGGCCGCTCCGCCGGTTCCACGAGCTCGATGTCCGGAGCGCGACGGTCGGCCGGCTCGCGCTGCGTCGCTGCCGAGATGTCGACCTCGAGGAACGAGGGGCAGTCACCCTCCACGCACGTGTAGTCGAAGTTGCACGACGCCTGATGGATCTGCGTCTTCGGTCCGAGCTCGGTCTCCACCGGGTGGACGGACAGGCAGTTGCTCTTCTCGCCGCAGTCGCCGCAGCCTTCGCACACGGCTTCGTTGATGAAGATCCGCGTCGTCGGCGTCGCCAGCTGGCCGCGCTTGCGGTCGCGGCGCTTCTCCGCCGCGCACTGCTGGTCGTAGATGATCACCGTCACGCCGGGCGTGTCGCGCAGCACGCGTTGGGCCTCGTCGAGGCGGTCTCGTGCCCACACGTCACTCCCGGGCGCCCAGTTGGCGTCGCGACCGAACTTCTCCGGGTCGTCGCTGCACACGATGATCCGGCTGGTGCCCTCCGCAGCCAGTGCCCTCGTGAGCTCGGGGATCGCGATGACGCCCTCGACGTCCTGCCCACCGGTCATCGCGACGGCCGCGTTGTACAGGAGCTTGTACGTGATGTTGACACCGGCCGCCACGGCGGCGCGGATCGAGAGGCTCCCCGAATGGAAGAACGTGCCGTCGCCGATGTTCTGGAACATGTGGGGCCGGTCGGTGAAGGGGGCGCGGCCGATCCACTGGGCGCCCTCGCCGCCCATGTGGGAGATGCTCACGGCATCGCGGTCCATCCACAGCACCATGGCGTGGCAGCCGACACCGCCGCCGACGACCGAACCCTCCGGCAGCTGGGTCGAGCGGTTGTGCGGGCAGCCGCTGCAGAAGAACGGCTTGCGGGCGACGAGCGGGTCGTGCACCGAAGCCGCCGCCGACTCGAGCAGGGCGAGGCGGGCCTCCAGCGCGCTCGACGACAACCTGGCCGAGAGGCGGCGGGCCAGCAGTGGCGCCAGCCGATCGGCCGTCAGCTCGCCGTCGGCGGGCACCAGCAGGCGGCCATCGGCGTCCTGCTTGCCCACGACGCGAGGCCGTTCGGCCAGTGGGTAGAGGATGTCGCGCACGAACATCTCGACGAACGGGCGCTTCTCCTCGATGACGAGGATCTCCTCGAGACCGCTGGCGAAGGTCCGCACGATGGAGGGCTCGAGGGGGAAGATCATGCCGAGGCGCAGGAGCCGCACGCCGTGGTCGCGCAGGTCATCCTCCGTGAGACCCAGGTCGGACAACGCCTGCAGCACCTCGTGGTACGTGCGCCCGGATGCCGCGATGCCCAGCCACGCCGAGCCGGTGGCGCCGCCGATGCGGTTGACGCCGTTGGCGGCGGCGTATGCCTTGGCCGCCTCGAGCCGGCCGTAGAAGATCTCCTTCTCCTGCTCGAGGCTGATCGGCGCCAGCAGGCCGTCACGCTGGACGTGGCGCCAGGGCTGGCCGTCGATGAGCAGCCCGGGATCGACGGGGACGATCCGGTCCGGGCCGACGTCGGCGGTGGCGAGTCCGTCGGCGATGTTCGTGACGATCTTGAGCCCGGCCCACAGCCCGGAGTAGCGCGACAGCGCGTAGCCGTGGAGCCCGAGATCGAGCACCTCCTGGATCGTGCCGGGGTAGAGGATCGGCATGAGGGCGTCGTAGAACGTCGGGTTGGAGTCCGTCGGCAGCGTCGAGGACTTGGCACTCGGATCGTCCCCGCCGACGGCCAGCACGCCGCCGTTGTCCGTGACGCCCATGAAGTTGGCGTGCTTGAACACGTCTCCGCAGCGATCGACGCCCGGACCCTTGCCGTACCACATGCCGAGGACGCCGTCGTGGCGAGCGAGACGACCGAGCGCCCGCTGCTGGGTGCCCCACACCGCCGTGGCCGCCAGGTCCTCGTTGATGCCCGGCTGCCACCGGATGTCGTGCTCGGCGAGCAGCGGCAGCATGCGCTTGATCGTCAGGTCGAGCGTGCCGAGCGGCGAGCCCTGGTAGCCCGAGATGAACGTCGCCGTGCGCAGGCCGCGGGCGGCGTCGGCGCGGTGCTGGTCGAGGGTGACCCGGATCAGGGCCTGGATGCCGGTGAGGAGGATCGTGCCCTCCGTCTGGCGGTACTTCGCGTCGAGGTCGAAATCGCTGACGGTCACGGCACCTCCGGGCTCGGACCACGCATGTGCCGATGATTGTATACTGTCCACACGCAGAGCCACCCGGTGGACGTCGTCCGTTCTTGTCACTGAATCGACGATTCGGCTCTGGAGCTGTAGAACGACACTGCGATGGACGAGATCGCTCCGGCGACGCGGTGACTCGAGGTCGAACCGCACCATTCTGCGAGTGTGGCTCAGCTCCGCGCCGACACCGCCGGCCTACGCGGCGCTAGCCGATGATCTGCAGGTACTCAGGAACGAGCGGTGTCTCGAGCAGATCGAGCCATGCCGGGTGCATCTCGCGCACCTTGGCCACGACCTCCTTGTGGCTCTCGCGGTTGTTCCAGATCCCGATGAGGTAGAAGCGGTTCTCGTCGTCCTCGCTCTGGTAGAGGATCCCCTCGTGGACCATGCCCTCCGCTTGGTGGACGATGTTCTGGTCCGAGTAGTCCCACTCGTGGAACGCCTGCATGAACTCAGCGGCCTTGCCGGGCTTCGTGCGCAGCATGTAGTGGAAGGCCCAGCTTCCGGGGGGTAGCGCGGCGACGAAGGGGTTGTCGTCGTGCTCTTCATGGGTCTCGGTCATCGAGGCTCCTTTCTTGTTGCGGCCGTCGAAGCGGCTGGAGCCGCCGCCGTGCCGAGCCGGGTCCTCGCCTCGTGAACGACGCGACCCGGCTTTCCATTGGTTGCGCACTGTGATCACCAACCTGCGGCCAGCCCGTCGCCACGACCGTCCGCCGCGCCGACGTACCACCCCTCGTCGTGGACGACGAGCAGCTGACCCCGGCCGAACACCGCGCCCGTCGCACGCTCGACGGCGTAGCCGCGCTCGGCCAAGGCACCGGGCAGTGCGTCGGGCCAGCCGTCCTCCAGCTCGAGACGGCCTCCACCGGCCGTGTGCCAGCGGGGCGCGTCGAGCGCCGCCTGCGGGTCAACGCCGGCGAGGACGTGCTCGAGCAGCTGGACCTGAGCCTGGGGCTGCATGTCGGCACCCGCGAACCCGAACGCCGCGACGGGGCTGCCGTTCGCGCCGGTCAGCATGGCCGGCATCACGGTGTGGTACGGCCGCTTGCCCGCCGCCGGCGCGTTCGGGTGGCCGGCCTCGGCGGTGAACCCGAGGCCGCGATCGTTGAGACAGAAGCCGAGGTCCTCGGGGCACACACCGCAGCCGAAGCCCTGGAACAGGCTGGATGCCCAGCTCACGACGCGACCGTCCTCGTCGGCGGCCGTCACGACCACGGTCCCGCCCGCCCGGTCCTGCCGCGCCGCGAGGGCTCGCGCACGCAACGAATCGGCCAGGTCGCCGACGTGCTGGGCACCCAGCAGCTCGTCCGCGACCGCCTCGACGACACGGGGATCACCGACCCGCCCGAACACGACCTCGAAGGCGCTCTCGATCGCCCGCACGGCGTCGTCCACCCGCGCCACCTCGTCACCGCCGCGCCCGATGCGGCGCAGGAGCGCGACGGCCAGCAGCACGATGAGGCCACCGTTGGGCGGGCCGACCTCGACCAGCACGTGCTCGTCGAGCTCGAGCGTCATCGGTGGGGCGATCTCGCCCCGATGGGACGCCAGATCCTCGATCGACAGCACACCGCCGGCGGCCTGGATCGTGCGGGCGATCGTCTCGGCGATGTCGCCTCGGTAGAACGCGTCGGGACCTCCCGCCGCGACCCGCTCGAGGCTGGCCCGCAGCGCCGGGTTGGCGAATCGACCGAGTGGAGCCGGCGCCCGGCCGTCCCGGAAGAACGTGGCCCGCGCGCCATCGTGGCGGAGCTCCGGTCCGAACCGGGCCCACGCGCCGGCAGCCACCGGCATGACGGGGGCGCCGTCGCCGGCAAGGCGGATGGCCGGTTGCAGCACCTGCTCCAACCCGAGCCGGCCGTGGTGCTTCAGCAGGTGGGCCCACGCGTCGACGACCCCTGGCACGACGGCCAGACGCGGGTCACGTGGATCGAGCGCGCCCGCTCCGAGCAACGCCTCGGGGTCAAGACCGGCACCGGCTGCGCCCGTCCCCTGAAACGCCTCGATGGCGCCGCCGAGCGCGACGAGGCAAGTGGCGTCGCCGCCCAACCCTGTCGACATCGGCTGCACGACCCCGAGCACGGCATCGGCGGCGACGGCGGCGTCGGCTGCGGTGCCTCCGGCCGAGAGCATCTCGACGCCGGCGGCGGTGGCGAGCGCGTTGTCGCACGCCACCATCCCCCGCGTCCCGACAGCCGAGGACCGGCGCGTCACGGTCACGCCCTCGCCGTCAACTCCCGGGCGGGCGGAAACGGTCCTGCCCGCGACAGCAGGCCGGGGACGCCCCGGCCGAGCTGCTCGCCGAGCCACTCGGCGGCGGCGATCAACCGCTCGAGCGACACGCCCGTCTCCACGCCGGCCCGCTCGAGCATGTAGACGAGGTCTTCGGTGGGGATGTTGCCGACCGCACGCGGCGCGAAGGGGCAGCCACCGATGCCCCCGAGGCTGGCGTCGAGCACGCCGATGCCGGCCTCCACGGCGGCGTAGGCGTTGGCCATCCCCGTGTTGCGGGTGTTGTGGAAGTGGCACCGGAGTGTCACGTCGCCGATGGCGTCCTGCACGGCCGCCACCCGTTCCCGCACGTCGCTCGGTACCGCAACGCCGATGGTGTCGGCAAGGACGAGCTCCGTCGGGTTCGCCTCGGCGGCCGCGGCTGCCACCTGCACCAGGCGCTCGACGGGCACCTCGCCCTCGTACGGGCAGCCGAACGCCGCCGCCATCGTGACCGCCGCCGGGATGCCTGCGGCGGCCGCCTTCTCGGCGACGGCCGACCATGCGGCCAGGGCGCCTTCGGTCGTGGTGTTCTGGTTGCGGCTGCTGAACGTGTCGGTGACGACGACGACGGCGTTGATCTCATCGACGCGCGCGGCGACGGCCCGATCGACGCCGCGCTCGTTGAGCACCAGCCCGGCGTAGCTGACGCCGTTGTCGCGGGGGAGCGCTTCCATGACGGCCTCGGCGTCGGCCATCTGCGGCACCCGGTCCGGGCGGGCGAAGCTGACGGTCTCGACCCGGCGGATGCCGGCGTCGACCAGGCGGTCGACGAGCTCGATCTTCGTCTCCGTCGGGAGCACGACCGCTTCGCTCTGCAGCCCGTCGCGCGGCGCGACGTCGACGATCTGGACAAGCCGGCTCACGACGAGAGGTCCTTGAGGTAGTCGATCACCTCGTCCTCGTGGACCACGTCTGCGTACTTCGCGCCGAGGTCGAACAGGTTGGCCCGGTGCGGCCGCTCGTCGCGGTCCCCCACCGCCTCCTCGACGACGATCGGCACGAACCCGTTCTGCATGGCATCGACGCCGGTGGCGCGCACGCAACCGCTCGTGGTCACGCCCGTCAGCACGACGGAGTCGATGCCGCTGGCCGTGAGCGTTGCGGCGAGGGAGGTGCCGAAGAAGGCGCTGGCATAGTTCTTGGAGATGACGAGCTCGTCGGGCTCCGGGACCAGGTCGTCGGCGAGCTGCCCGAACGGACAGGTGGAGTCGAACACCCAGAGGGCGGGGACCTTGCGGTAGAAGATGCCGCCGTCGAACAGGCCTTGTTCGAACACGACGCGCGTGAAGATGCACGGGATCCCGGCCGCCCGCGACGCTTCGAGCACGCGACACGTCGAGGCCAGCGTGTCTTCGACACCGGCGTACAGCGGCGAGGTCTTGTCGAGGTAGGCCTTGGCGAAGTCGATCACCAGCAGGGCCGGCTTGCGGCCGAACCCGAGGCGGCCGCTGAACCCAGCCCCCTTGTAGTCGTCGTGGAGGTCCTGGTCGTCCTTACCCTGCCGACGATGCGAGCGACGAGCGAGCGAGCGGCCAGCGACGGCCTGCGTGGCCGGGGAACGCAATGATGGTCATCGTCACACCACTCCTTCTGCGACGAGCGCGTCGAGCTCCGCATCGTCCATGCCGAGCACGCCGCGATACACGTCATCGTTGTGCTGTCCGAGCTCGGGACCGCACCAGGCGATCGACCCGGGTGTGGCCGACAGCCGGGGCATCACGTTCTGCATGGCCACCTCACCCAGCGTCGGGTGCTTGACGCGGGTGATGGACTCCCGCGCCTGGAAGTGCGGATCGACGAGCATCTCCGGCGCACGGTAGATCCGTCCAACGGGCACGCCGTCCGCCCGCAACGCGGCGATCAGGTCGTCGGCCGGGAGCGTCGCGCTCCACTCGGCGATCAGGTCGTCGAGCACCGCCTGGTGTTCACCTCGCGCGGAATGGGTGGCGAAGCGGGCATCGTCCGCCAGCTCGGGCCGCCCCATGGCGCCGGCCAGTCGGCGGAACACGGTGTCCTGGTTCGCGCCGATCACGACGAGCTCGCCGTCAGAGGTCGGGTACACGTTCGACGGCGCGATCTTCGGGAGGATGGAGCCGGTGCGCTCGCGGATGTGGCCGGCGACGTCGTACTCCGTGACGAGCGACTCCATCACCGCCAGCACGGCCTCGTACAGCGCGCAGTCGATGATCTGGCCGATGCCCGTGCGCTCCCGGGCGTGCAGCGCGGAGAGAGCGCCGATCGTCGCGAACATCGCGGCCAGCGAGTCACCGATGCTGATGCCGACCCTGCTCGGCAGTGTCTCCGGATCACCCGTGACGTAGCGCAGTCCACCCATCGCCTCGCCGATCGAGCCGTAGCCCGCATGATCCGCGTACGGCCCCGTCTGGCCGAACCCGGTCACGCGCACGAGGATCAGGCCGGCGTTCGACTGCGAGAGCACGTCGTAGCCGAGCCCCCACCGCTCGAGCGTCCCCGGCCGCAGGTTCTCGACGACGATGTCGGCGCTCGCCGCCAGGCGCCGGAACACGGCCTGGCCCGACGGCGTCCGGACATCGAGCGTCACCGACTTCTTGTTGCGGGCGATGATCGGCCACCACAGCGCCTCGCCCTTGGCCTTGACCCTGCCCCACTCGCGCATGGGATCGCCGCGGCCCGGGTCCTCCACCTTGATGACCTCGGCGCCGAGGTCACCCAGCAGCTGACCGCAGAACGGACCGGCCAAGAGCTGACCGAGCTCGACCACTCGCACACCGGCCAGCGGGCCGGTGGGCTCCGCCCCGTCGATCGCGGGCTCGCCGTCGACCGCCATCCGTCCCTACGACCCCGAGAGCGCCTGCACGCCGGCGATGGCGATGGCGTGATCGATGACGTGCTTGGAGCCCGACACGCCGATCGCGCCGATGACCGTGCCGTCGGCGTCCGTGAGCAGCTCGCCGCCCTCGACGGCGAGGATGGAGCCACGTGCCGTCATCGGCGGGCCGAGCGAGTTGTCCTCTTGGAAGTAGTCCGACAGCGCGCGCGTGCTGCGCTTGAAGGTCAGTGCCGCGTTGGCCTTGGCGGTGGCGTTCTCGAGCGCCAGCTCGACGACGTGGTCCATGCGATGGACCACGACGACCTGGCCGAACGGGTTGATGATGACGGCGACGATCGCCGCTCCCTGGTCGGCGGCCGCGGCCACCGCGCCCTCGGCCACCCGCTTGGCGGCCTCCAGCGTGATCGTCTTGACCTCGATGGCGTCAGCCATGGGTTGCTCCTGGTGGTGTGCGGCGGGCGTCAGCGCCCGATCTGGAAGATGCCCTCGACCTCGACCGACGCCCCGAGGGGCAGTGCGGCGACGCCGATGGCCGAGCGGGCGTGGCGGCCGGCGTCGCCGAACACAGCGATCATCAGGTCGCTGGCGCCGTTGATGACCTTCGGCTGGTCACCGAACCCGGGGGCGCTCGACACGTAGCCGGTGAGGCGCACCACCCGGACCACGCGGTCGAGCGAGCCGAGGTGCTGGTGGAGTGCGGCCAGGATGGCCTCAGCCGCGCCGCGCGCACTGGCCTGGCCCGTCTCGATGTCCATGTCCTCGCCAAGTCGGCCCGGGTAGGCGATGCCACCGTCGCGCAGGGCGATCGATCCCGAGACGTAGGCGATGTTGTCGACGTCGACGACCAGGTCGAAGTTGCCGGCGCGGATCGTCTGCATGTCGATGTTGACGCCGGCATCGCGAGCAGACTGCTCGAACCCCATCCGACCCTCCTCGCTCCTGACGACTTCGCCTATTGTATACCACATGCAGTCGACAATTTGGAGCGGGCCCGACCGCTCCAGCAGGAAGGCCTCCTCATGGATCTCGGGCTGACGGGCCGGCGAGCGCTGGTGTTCGGATCGACCTCGGGCCTCGGCCTCGCCGTCGCCGAGTCACTGGCCGCCGAGGGTGCGCGGGTGGCGATCGTCGGGCGGCGAGCCGATGCCGCCGCCGAGATCGCATCGCGTCTGCCGGACGCGATCGCCGTCACCGGCGACATGGCGGAGGAGGGCGAGCCGCAGCGCATCGTGGACGACGCGGCTGGCGGGCTTGGAGGCCTCGACATCTTCGTGATGAACACCGGCGGCGCCCGCCCCGGCGGGATGCTCGACGTGACGGGCGCCGACGAGGACGCCGCCTACCGCACCACTCTGCGCCCGCCTCTCGTCGCCACCCGTGCCGCCATCCCCCACCTGCAAGCCAGTGGCGCCGGCGCGATCGCCTACATCACGGCTCGCTCCGTGCTCGAGACCTCGCCGGACCTCGCCCTCTCCGGGGTGTTCCGCAGCGGGGTGGCGGCCGCCGCCCGCTCGCTGGCGATCGAGCTGGCGCCGGCGGTCCGGGTGAACGTCGTCGTCCCCGGGCAGTTCGGCACGCCGGCGCTCGGCCGGTTCGAGAAGTCACTGGCCGAGCGACAGGGCCTCAGCCCCGAGCAGGTGCGTGCCCACCACGTCGAGATGATCCCGGCCGGCCGGGTGGGCCGGGCCGAGGAGCTGGCCGACGTCGTGACGTTCCTCTGCAGCGACCGCGCCAGCTTCGTGACCGGCACGGTCGTGCGCGTCGACGGTGGCGCGGTGCTCGGCTACTGAGTCTGGGGCTCGGCTCGCAAGCAAGTTGCTCGCCTCGCCTACCGAGCTCGCGCCGACCTGCCTCTCCGCAGAGCCTCTAGCCCCAGCGCTCGTCGAGTTTGGCCGCCTCCTCGACGCGCATCTTGCGGCGGCACGCCGGGCACTCGAGCTCGACGTCCGCGAAGCGGATCTCGTAGTCGACCGGGAACGAGTGCCCACAGGTACACGTCACCGTGAAGGTCCGCTCCATCTACTCGTCCTCGAGGTCGGCGTCGAGGTGGCTCCGGTACTGCTCGTCGAGGTAGTCGTCGAGGTTGATCCGGTCCATCGCATCCTGGGGGACGCGGTTCATCGGCGGGATCGTCCGGTCGTGTGGCCGCGTGGCGTCGATCAACACCTTGGCGCTACCGATCGAGGTGGTGAACACGTTCGGGATGTTGTGGATCACATCGATGTCCCGCGACGGGTCGACGTTCACGAGCGCTGCCCACACGACGTCGGCCTCGTCGAACACGTCGATCACGTCGTCGACGACGACCACCGTCTGGAACGTCCACGACTCCTGGATCGCGGCCAGGGCCACCGCCTTGCCCTGACCCTCCTTGCTCTTGTTGATCGAGACGTAGCAGAGGAGGCGACCGCAGCCCGAGTACGGCATGTGGACGGCGGTGACGATGTCGCCGAACCGCTTGCGCAGCGTGTTGTAGAGCGTCCCCTCCTTCGGGATCTGCCCGACGGTGATGTGGTCGCGATGGCCGGCGAAGACGTCCTGGAGGATTGCATCGCTCCGGCGGGTGATCGCGGTGACCTCCATGACCGGCCGCAGCGTCTGGGCCTGGTACTGCCGGGTGATGTCGCCGAAGGGGTCGGCGATCATGCGGACGTGAGGTGGCACGACGCCCTCGATGAGGATCTCCGCGTCGGCCGGGACCATGAAGTCCTCGCCCCACGTCTCGGACGGGACGAGCCGCAGCGGCTCGCCGAGGAAGCTGCCGATGCTCGAGTAGTCGTCGCTCTCGTAGGCAGTGAGGCCCATCGTGCCGAGGTAGAACGCGGGATGGTGGCCGAGGATGGCGACGATCGGCATCGGCAGGTTGCGATCCTCGTAGTACTTCAGCGCCCGCTCGCTGTCGGTCGAGTGGATGGTGATGCGCAGCCGCTTGGTGTCCTCGAAGTCGTAGAAGGCCTTGATGAACGCCGCGTTGTAGGCACCTGACTCGGGATCCTTGATCGCCAGCGTCATGGTGAGGCAGGGCCCGTAGTCACCCTCGGAATGGGTCACCATCGGGAGCTCGCGGGTGTCGATGTCGTCGCCCGTCTGCACGATCTGCTTGACCGGTGCCGACGCCGCGTCGATCACCTCGGGCGGCACGGGGTTGAGGCCCATCTTCGAGAAGGCGAGGCTGAGGGGCAGCTTCGAGTCCTCTCGCGGCACCCCGAGCGCGTACGCGCAGCGCTCGCGTGTGGCGAAGGCGTTGATGAGCACGGGGATGTCGGACTCCTCACCCTTCAGGTTGAGCGGCCGCTCGAACAGACCGAGCGGGTGGTGACCCCGCTGCTGCGCGAGCAGCTCCATGACCGCGGTGATCTCGTGCTTGGCCGGGTCGACGGTCTTCTTCACCCTGATCATGTCGTCGGGATGATCCCGCTCGAGCTCCGCTATGAAGCTGTGCAAGTCCTTTGCCACGTGTGTCCTCCTACGTCGCCCGCAGACCGATGAACTTCAGCTGCGAGAGTGCTTCCATCGCATATCGCACACCTTCGCGCCCGATGCCGCTCGTGCCGTAGCCCCCGAAGGGATACGTGTCGAGTCGGAAGCGCGTCGGCTCGTTGATCCAGACCGATCCCGCCTGCAGCTCCTCGGCGACGCGGATGGCGGTCGCCAGGTTGGCGGTGAAGCAGGCGGCCTGGAGGCCGAGATCGCTGGCGTTGGCGACAGCGATCGCCTCGTCGACCGAGTCCACGGGGACGACCGCGGCGACGGGGCCGAAGACCTCTTCCTGGAGGATCAGTGCGTCGTCAGGGACGTCGCGGACGATGCTCGGCCCGAAGCAGAGATCCTCGGCGCGCCCGTCGAGCACGAGCTTGCCGCCACGCGTCTCGGCATCGTCCAGGTGCCGCCGCACCCGCTCGGCGGCGCGGTCGTTCACGAGCGGGCCGATGTCGGTGGCTGCGTCGGTCGGGTCACCCACGACGAGCGCCGCCGAGGCAGCAGCGAAGAGCTCGACGAACGTGTCGACGACCGGTCGCTCCACGATCACCCGCTGCGCCGAGATGCACTGCTGGCCGCTCGCGCCGAAGGCCGCGCCGGCGATCTCCTTCGCCGCTCGTTCGAGGTCGGCATCGGCGCACACGATGTTCGGGGAGTTGGCGCCGAGCTCGAGGTAAACGGGCTTGATGCCGGCCGCTGCCCGCACCGCTTCGCCGGCGGCAACGCCTCCGGTCAGGCTCACGGCCCGGACGGCGGGCCGGCTGACGAGGCGGAGCGCAACCTCGGGGCCGCCGGG
This sequence comes from uncultured Acidimicrobiia bacterium, assembly GCA_963774635.1. GTDB lineage: Bacteria > Actinomycetota > Acidimicrobiia > Acidimicrobiales > Ilumatobacteraceae > JALZMG01. The sequence goes on along the minus strand of CAVZFS010000008.1, from coordinate 16,325 downwards.
GAGGATCGACAGCAGGCCCGACGGCACGGCGCCGTTGATGGCCTCGGCGAGCTGGAGCGCGACGACGGCAGCTTCGGGCGCCGGCTTGACGATCACCGCGTTGCCGACGGCGAGCGCCGGCGCGACCTTCTGCAGCATGAGGTTGACGGGTGCGTTGAACGGGGTGATGGCAGCCACGACGCCATAGGGCTCCCGGCGGGTCAGACCCCACCGCCCGTCGCCGCCCGGCACGCCGTCCAGGGCGAGGTTCTCACCGTGCAGGCGGCTGATCTCCTCGGCGCACTGCCGCAGGAGGGCGACGCCTCGCGACACCTCGAACGCGCTCAGCCGGCGGGGCTTGCCGACGAGCGCGATCAGCGTGTCGACCAGGTCGTCCGAAGCGGCCTCCACGAGGTCGGCGGCCTTGCGCAACCACGCCGCCCGCTCGTGCCCGGGCGTCCGTCGATGGGCTCGCCACGCCGCATCGGCCACCGCGACGGCACGGTCCACATCGTCCTCGTCGGCTTGCGCCACGCGGGCGAGGACCTCACCGTCGAAGGGCGAGGCCGAGGGCACGTTCGTACGGTCCCTCGAGCGGTCCTCCCCTCCGTCGATCCACGGGGACCAGAGGTCGTCCCCCGCGCCGAGCGTCCGCGTCATGCGCGCGTCCGGCGATCGATGTCGACCTGCAGCCGGGCCAGGAAGGCGAGCAGCGGGTGGATGCCGAGCTTCTGGAGCTGGGCCTCGTCGAGCGCCTCGAGCGCGGCCCTCTCGTCGGCGTCGAGCCCGAGCTCCTCCGCGAACGCCGCCGGGTCGTCCAGGAAGCGGCTGCGCACGGGCGCCTCCATGCGCAACCGATAGAGAGCGCTGGAGAGGACCAACCGCTCGGCGACGATCGGTGGGTAGTGGAGCTCCGCCGCGGCGGGCTGCTCGCCCGTGGTCCAGCCGAGCACCGCATAGTCGTGGTGCCAGGACGACTCCTGCGTGAAGTGGTTCGGCACGCGCTCGCCAAGCGCACCGGCGAGGATCTGCCAGGACCGGGCCTCGACGTTGCCCGTCCGGTCGAGCGCGGCGTCGTCGAACGTGATGAGCGACCGCAGGTTCCCGGCCCGCATGCGGGTGAGCACGTCACTGTCGGTCGTCAGGTCGGGGTGCGAGTAGCGGTCGGTGCCCGGGTAGTGCGACAGCCCGCCGCTCGCCATCATCACGGCCCGCACGCCGGCTGCGGCGAGCGACCGGTGGAGGGCCTGACCGAGGTTGTAGCAGCGCTCGCTCGAGGGTTGAGGGGCGACGTACGCGTTCACGTAGATCGGCACGACCGGGATCGACGTGCCGATCTCGCAGAACGTCAGCGGGATGCCGAACTCGTAGCCGATCGCGGCGGTGTGGCTGAACGCGGGATCGAAGCCGACGGCCTGGAGCCGACTGACGAGGTCGAGGGCGATGTCGCTGGCGACCGGGAACTCGAAGTCGCGGCCGGCGAACGAGCCGGCGACCGACGCGCCGCAGTGGACGGTGAACGACGGGACGCAGTGCAGGAAGAAGTTCTCGAGGTGGTCGTTCGAGGCGATGACGACGACGTCTGGCTCGAGAGCGAGCAGGTCGGCGCCCACCCGCGCCATCGCCACGCGGACCCGCTCGACCTGGTCGTGGTCCTCGGTGTCGGGCAGCGTGAAGAACTGGGGCGCATGCGGGACCGCGGCACCGCCGACGATGCCGAACCGGCCGGCACCGGGCATGGCATCCTGCATCAACGGTATACTATATCCCGTGCGGCTCGCTTGCCACTGCGCCGGCGGTCGAACGGGCCGGTGTTAGCTTTCGGCATCTGCGTCACGCAGCAGCGCCGCAACGTCGTGCAGGTGCGAGACCGCCGCATGACGTGCCCGGACGGGGTCTCCCTCGACGATGGCGTCGACGATGGCGCCGTGCCCATGAGCTGCCGCGACGGTGCCGTCGTAGCTGGCCGGCCCCAGTTGCGCCCGGAAGTGGGCCATGAGCTCCATCACCGCCCGCTGCACGCCGATCACGACTGCGTTGCGCGTCACCAGCGCCACCGTGAAGTGGAAGTCCACGTCGGCAACGTCGGCACCGCGAGCGCCGAGCGCGCTGTCGAAGTCGCGCAGGGAACTGCGCAGCCGGGACTTCCCGTCGTCGTCCGCCTTGACTGCGGCCAGCGCAGCCACCTCCGGTTCGAAGGTCCGCCGGAACTCCAGTACGTCGTCCACGGCGGCGGCCGACGAAGCGATGATCGCACCAAAGGGCGCCATGAGCTGGACCAGGTCGAGCTGGCGGACGTATGTGCCGTCGCCGCGGCGCCGCTCGACCAACGTGAGCAGCTCCAGTTGACGCAGCGCCTCGCGCACCGAGTTCCTGCTCACGCCGAACATCTCGCCCAGCTCCCGCTCGTTCGGGAGCCGCTGGCCGGGCACCAGCTCACCGAGCAGGACCATCTCACGGAACTGGTCCACCACCCCGTCCGACAGGCGCTCCACGGCGACCGGGCGGAACCGTGCCACCGGCCCGGTCGGGGGGCTCCCGATGTTGTCGTTCTCGACGGTGTCCGTCATTGGGCTCCCCACCTCGGCCTCGGGCGGCAGGCCACCCTACCCCTCGCATCCCAGCGCCGGGAGGAGCGATGAGCCCGCCCCGCCGGCTCGTGGTCGGCATCTCCGGCTCGAGCGCACCTCACCTGGGCCTGACGCTGCTGGAGCTGCTGCGTGACGATCCGTCGGTCGAGACGCACCTCGTCATGTCCCGGGGCGCGGCGGTCAGCATCAAGTTGGAGCTGCAGCGTGACCCCGCTGAGATCGCGGCCCTCGCCGACGTCGTGCACGAGCCCGACGACCTCGCCGCGTCGATCTCGTCCGGTTCGTTCCTCACGATGGGCATGGTGGTCATGCCGTGCTCCATGCGGACGTTGGCGTCCATCGCGACCGGCAACACGAGCGAGCTGCTCTCGCGGGCCGCCGACGTCTGCCTCAAGGAACGCCGCCGGTTGGTGCTCGTGACCCGGGAGACGCCGCTCAACCTGATCCACCTCCGCAACATGGAGGCGGTGACGCTCGCCGGCGCGACCGTGCTTCCCCCGGTCCCGGCCTTCTACCACCAGCCTTCGACCATCGACGACCTCCTCCGCCACACCGCGGGCAAGGTGCTCGACCAGTTCGGGATCGAGCATCAGGCCTTCCGGCGATGGTCGTGATCCCGCCCGCCGTCGTCGAGCAGCTCACGGGTCTGCCGGTACCCGGACGACAGGAGGCGGCGCTGCCGTTCCTGACCGTCGATGACGAGGGGTTCCCGCACGTCTGCCTGCTCTCCCGCGGAGGTGGAGGCCGACGCCGGCGAGGTGCGGGTCGTTCTCGCCAGCCGGAGGACACGAGCCAACCTGGCCCGCGACGGCCGCGCCTCCCTGCTCGTCGTGGAGGGCACGACCGCGCACTCGCTGAAGCTGGTGCTGGTCCGCTCGCACGCCGTCGAGGACCGGCTGGCCGCTGCCTTCTCCCTCGCCGACCACAGCGCGGACTCGCTCGGGATCCCGCTGTCACCGCTCGCCTACCTGCCCACCGACGACCTGTCCGACCTCGAGCGATGGGATCTCAGCGCCCGCGGCCTCGCCGAGCTGCGGGAGGGGCGCGCCGGCGACGGCGGTTGAGTGGACCTGGCCGAAGGTGTGGCCGGTTCAAGCCCTCGGTATACAGTCGACGGGTGCACGAACGGCCATCGATGACCTCGTGCGACAGGGCAGCGTGACGGCCGGCGCCGTCATCGTCGTCCTCCTCTCGGTGGCCGCCGGGGCCGTCGTGCAGAGCGCGGTGGGGTTCGGGCTCGGTTTGGTGGCCGTCCCTTTTCTCGCCCTGGCCGCTCCGGACTTGCTGCCCGGTCCGGTCATCCTCGTTGGCACGGTGCTCGCCGTGGCCGTGATGATCCGCGACCACGTCGGCATCGACTTCCACGGAGTCCGCTGGGCGATCGTCGGTCGCATCTTCGGCAACATCGCCGGCGCGGCGCTCGTGGCGTCGCTGCCGACGTCGTCGCTCAGCATCTTCTTCGCCGTGATGGTGCTCGTCGCCATCGGCATCAGCATGTCGGGCTGGCGGGTGCGCCCGTCGACCTCCAACTTCGTGGCTGCCGGGACGGCGTCAGGCGTGATGGGCACCACGACCGCCATCGGGGGACCGCCGATCGCGCTCGTCTATCAGGACGCATCGGGCCGGACGCTGCGCGGCAGCCTCTCGGCCTTCTTCGTGGTCGGCAGCTTCATCTCGATCCTCACGCTTGCCGCGTTCGGTGAGTTCGACGGCGAGGACGCGCTGGCCGGGCTGGCTCTCATACCGGCCGCCGCACTCGGGTTCCTCCTCTCCCGGCGCGTCATCAACTCGGTCGACAAGGGCCACGTACGCACCGCGGTGTGGATCACCTCGGCGGTGTCCTCCGTGGTCGTGCTGATCCGCGAGCTGTGGCTGTGACTCGGGTCCCGGCGCCGTCGTCGCAGACGCAGAACTCGTTGCCCTCCGGGTCGGCCATCACGACCCACCGAGTGCCGTGCTCGTTCCGGGCGTTCGGTTCGAGCCGACGGGCGCCGATTGCCTCGAGTCGGGCGGCTTCGGCGTCGACGTCGGGGGTCTCGATGTCGAAGTGCATCCGGTTCTTGGTCGTCTTGGCCTCGGGAACCCCTTGCAGCAGCAGCTTCGGACGGTCGCCGTCCGGGGCGACGAGCACGACGTAGCTACCGGCGGAGCCGGCGTTGTGGTACCCGAGGGCCTCGGACCAGAACGCAGCGAGGCCGTGGGGGTCAGCGCAGTCCAGGACGAGTCCGATCGTTGCGGCCATCTGTTCCTCCTGACGTTGTCGTGTCGATGTCCCACCGCCTGCTCGAGGGCGCAGTCTTCTGAGCGTGGTCAGTCCGCCGCCGGGCTGGGAGCTGCGAGCTGGGCGGATGCAGTTCGTGAGCGGATGTGTGCGGAGACCGCTGCGGTGAGGAGCAGGCCGGCGGCGATGGTGGCCAGGGTGGCAAGGATGTGGAAGCCGACCGCGCGTCGGATGAAACCGGAGGCGAACCCGGCGATACCACCGCAGAAGCTCATCGCGAGATCGGCGGTGCCTTGGACGGCCACGCGCTGTCGTGACGGGACGCTCTCGATGAGGAGGCTGGAGCCGCCGATGAGTCCGAAGTTCCAACCGATGCCGAGCAGCCACAACGAGGGGAACAGCAACTGCTCGACGTCGCCGGACAGGGCCGACATCGTCGTGGCTGCGACGAGCAGCACGGCGCCGACGCCGATGGCGGTGATGCGGCCGCGCCGGTCGCTGAAGCGGCCGACGAGCGGGCTGAAGGCGTACATGCCGGCGATGTGGAGCGACACCACGTACTGGCTGACATCCTCGTGTCCGTGCAGCTTGAGGTGGACCGGCGTCATCGCCATGACCGCGACCATGGTCACCTGTGAGATGACCATCGCCATCACGGCGAGGCGGGCGCCGGCATGGCCGCTGACGACCTGCATCGTCGAGCCCAATTCGAGCGGTCGGCCCGACCGATCCGCCGGCCAGGACGCCGCCTGCGGCGATGAGCGGATCGGGTCGCAGCCGGATCGCCGTGATCGGCGCGGCGACGACGAAGAACGCAGCGGAGAACAGCCACGGCCCGCCGTAGCGATCGAGTCCGAACCACGCCTCTCCGGCGTGTTCGGTCGGTCCGATCATCAATGGCCCTGCACGGCGCCGAACGTCGACGCGAACACGATGCGGCTCATCGCCCGGCTGCGTTCGTCGGGCTCGGCGAGATCGGTCGCCGCGTAGCGGGCGAGCAGGTTCGCGGCCTGTCCGTTCCCGAACACGAACAACCCGACGAGGAAGAGCGCCAGTGACTGCGTGCTCTGCGCCGACGGCCGCGATAGTCCGCCGCCTGCCGCTGCCGGCGTAGCCGAGCACCAGCCCGGGTCGGCGCCCACGGCGCTGCATCCGCCGTCGACAGCACCTGCGCCATCAGGGCGGTTCCCATCGTGACCGTCGCGGTCGCGGTACCGGCCCACGGTGTGTCCTGACCGAGGATGTCCTGGATCACAAACGCGCCGACCGTGACCGCACATGCCGAGCGCGGCGGCGCCGACGATCTGGCCCGACGTCAAGGCGCGCAGGGTGCGACGCTGCAACTCCGCCCGCGCTGCCGCGTCGAGCGGCACCTCGGACCAGACGGGCGTCACGGGCACATCTTGGATCGTCGCCGGCCCGTCGTCGATGTCACGGGCGGCGGGCCAGGAACGCGAATCCGAACACCTCGAACGTCCTTGCGTTGGACTCGCCGTCTGCGCCGGCGAACGTGTCGACCGGCTCGCCGATCACGACGTCGGTGAAGCCGGCCTGCTCGAGCATCGTCTGCCAGCCCGCACGGGGCAGCCCGCCGGCGATTCAACCGGTCCACAAGTCGAGGTCGCGCAGCGCCTCGACCGGGACGGGGCGGCCATTGGCGATGTCGGCGAACTGCATCCAGCCGCCCGGTCGCAGCACGCGACGGATCTCGTCGAAACAGCCCGCTTGTCAGCACACAGGTTGATCACCCCGTTGGAGATCACCACGTCGGCCCAGCCGTCCTCTACCGGCAACGCCTCCGAAAGTCCGTCGCGGAACTCGACGTGGTCGAACCCGAGTGCCGAGGCGGTCTGGCGCGACTTGGCGAGCATCTCAGCGGTCATGTCGACACCCACCACTCGGCCCGACGGACCGACCTGGCCGTAGCCCACCGGGCTGCGAGCGGGCGCCCGGTGTGGAAGTGATACCGATCGGCCGGCGCGACGGCGACCTGGCGGTGCTTGTCACGCACCTGCGAACGCAACACCTCGGCGTCGGGCAGGACATCGGTGCCATCACCGGCCCGCCCGCTGCTGCTGTCATCAACCGCCATCGGCGGCCTCCTCCTCGGTCGCAGGAACGGGCATCCCCTCGATCAGTCGACACGAAGTTATTCCATTGTTCGATGGAACATGAGAAGATTGGGTCGTGTCAACGCGCAATCTGTACGACGCGGTGGCCCGGGTCGGCCTCGCGCTGAGCAGCGGAAGCAGACTGAAGATGCTCGAGTTGCTGGCGCAGGGCGAACGCCCCGTCGTCGAGCTCGCCGGCGTCGCCGGGCTGAACGTCACGACCGCGTCGGCGCACCTGCAAGGCCTCCGCAATGCCGGGCTCGTCACGTCGCGCCGCGACGGCCGCCGGATCATCTATCGGTTGGCCGGCCCCGACGTCGCCGCGCTCGTCACGCAGCTGTGCGCCGTCGCCGAGGCCCATCGGCCCGACGTCCGCGCCGAGCTCGAGTCCGCACTGCCCACCGACGGGATCCGGCTGATGGACCGCGCGGAGTTGCTCGCCGCGTCGGTTGCCGGCCGGGTCGTGGTCGTCGACGTGCGACCGAGCGACGAGTACGACGCCGGTCACCTCCCCGGCGCGGTGTCGATCCCACTCGACGAGCTGCCAGCCCGACTCGCCGAGATCCCAACCGACGTCGAGGTCGTCGCCTATTGCCGGGGCCGCTACTGCGTGCTCTCCCATCGAGCCGTCCGACTCCTGATCGAGCACGGCTACGACGCACGCCTCGCCGCCGAAGGAATCCTCGAATGGCGGGCCGACGGAGTGCCCGTCACCACCGACGCATGACCGCAGGCACCGCGCCGCACGACCGCGCCCGCTACTGGGACGAACGCTACGAACAGATCGGCGACGAGCAGGTCTCCTGGCATCAGGCGCGCCCGAACGTGTCACTCGAGCTGATCGACGCGCTCGGTGTTGACCCGTCCGCCGCAGTCATCGACGTCGGTGGCGGCAGCTCCCGACTCGTCGACGAACTCATCGACCGGGGCTTCACCGATGTCACGGTCCTCGACGTGTCACCCGCCGCGCTCGACCTCGCCCGCCGCCGCCTCGATGACCCCGCCATCGTGACCTGGGTAGCGACGGACATCTTCACGTGGACACCCACACGCCGATGGGGCCTGTGGCACGACCGGGCCGTCTTCCACTTCATCACCGACCCCGCGGATCGCACGACCTACCTCCGCCGCCTCGCCCACGCGCTCGCGCCGACTGGCCTGTTCATCATCGGAACGTTCGCCAGCGACGGCCCCGACCACTGCTCCGGCCTCCCGGTCAGCCGCTACGACAAGGACGAACTCGGCGACACGATCCTCGCCGCCATCCCCACCGCCACGATTGCCGCAACGCACGACGAGACCCACACCACCCCATCCGGGACCACGCAGCCCTTCACCTGGATCGCCGGCACCACCTCGGGCTGATGGTTCCGTCCGAGCTCGCCGCTGACCTTGATCTGACTCGGGCGAACGTGTCGAATCACCTGTCGTGCCTACGCGGTTGTGGTCTCGTCAACACACGGCCGGAAGGCCGTCGCATGCGCTACGAGCTGGCAGACCCGAGGCTCGGCCTCGCCTTGGGCGAGCTACTCAGCTTGATGTTGATCACCGACGCGTCCGTCTGCCCGGCGGGCGATGAGGACGGGTGTGCTGCTGATGGCGGCCGACGCGGCGGCGGCGGCGCGCCTTCCGCTCGGCACGTGCGATGAGTCGTGTTGCGCTGACCAGACCGTCGGTCTTGCCGCCCCGGCCGGTCGGAGCGAGCGCCGCTCGGTGCTCACTCGGCGAGTCCGGCTGCTGGTCGCAGCGACGATCACGTACAACGTCGTCGAGGCGATCGTGGCCATCGCGGCCGGGACGGTCGCGGCTCTTCGACCGCTTGATCGGGTTCGGCCTCGATTCGATCATCGAGGTCAGCTCGGCGGCGATCGTCGCCTGGCAATTCTCCGCCCACGATCCCGAGACCCGCGAACGCACCGCGCTGCGTGTCATCGCCTGGTCGTTCTTCGCGCTCGCCACGTACGTCACGTTCGAGTCCATCCGAGCCCTCCTCGGCGCGGCGACGAAGCTGATCATTCGGTCGTCGGCATGGTGCTCGCTGCGGTGTCGTTGTCTGGTGATGCCGTTCCTGTCGTACGCGCAACGGCGGACTGGCCGCGAGCTGGGCTCGGCGACAGCAGTCGCGGATTCGAAGCAGACCCTGCTGTGCACGTACCTGTCGGTGTCTTGCTCGTCGGCCTCCTCGTCAACAGCGTGTTCGGATGGTCATGGGCCGATCCGGTCGTTGGGCTCGTGATTGCCATCGTTGCGTTCAACGAAGGCCGAAACACGTGGCGCGGCGACGCTTGCTGCGCAAGTCACGCGAACTGAGCGGCGGCATCTTCGCGCGGCGGATCCGTGGCGTGGGGGACCGTTGCGCGCCTCGACGGCACCCGCGAGGACTTCGACCACACCACGTCGACGTGACGGCGACGGTCGACACGTTCGACCGGCTGCCAGGTGACCACGCCACCTACGTCTACGGCGGGTGGTGCTGTGACCACCCCCGACCAGCCCGTCCGTGGGGTCAGGCTCCGGCGGGTTTGCCGGGTTCGGTGTCGGGGAGGAGTCCGGCTTTGCGGGCGGCGAGGACTCGTTTGGGTCCGCTGGCGGGTGACAGGCCACGGGCGAGGGCGACGGTGGCGGTGGGTTTCGGGCTTTGGAAGGCCACGGCGAGCAGGTAGATCAACGCGTCCACGGAGAGCGGGTCGTGGTCGCCGTGCTTGGCGAGAAGGCCGGGCCAGCCGGTGCCGCCGAGGTACTCGGTCTCCAGGGCGGTCTGGACGGTGTCACGCAGGGCGATGCGGGCGATGCCAGCGGGTGAGACGTCGTCGCCTCCGGGCAGGGCGGTGCAGCAGACCCGGCGGACGGCGAGTTTGCCGACGGTGGGTGACCATTCGAGCCGGGCTTCGACGTCGTAGGGGACGGTGTCGGTGATGGTGACGGTCACCGCGGCGGGGATCGTCTCGCTGGGGCCGCCCGGTGGCCCGACCGTGATCCGGCCGCGGCCCGGGGTGATGGTGATGCGCATGAACTAGGACCTTAGTCCTCCTCACACCAAAGTTCATGGAATACCACGGTAGGTCCGTAGGTTGTCATCACCAGTCGGGTGCACACAGCAGCCGCACCCAGCACCGGAAGCCAACGGGGCAACCGGAGCAACGAACCTCACAAACCAGAAGGACACAAACACCATGAAGAAGTTCATCCTCGGCGGCCTCGCCGCTGCCGCCGTGATCGCGCCGATCGCCCTCACCGCTGGCTCGGCCTCCGCCGCCACCACCGGCACGATCGACACCACGACCTACTCGACCGGGACGTATGTCCACAGCCTCACGACGGACTACACCTGCGGAGTGAGCACCGATGGCAAGTCCGCCAGCATCGCCTTCACGTTCACCAACGGGGTCAGCGGCGGCACGGGCGTTCTCACGCCAAACACCGACTGGTGGCGGGGCCTTTCGCGTTCAGCGGAGCGACCGGCGACTACGGCTACTCCTACGGTGGCACGTACGACGAACGGCGGAGGCCGAACAGACCCACCGTCTCGGCGATGCTCCGCACCGAACCGCCGGCAGCGAACTGTTCAGCGAGCCAGCCTTTCACGAAGAGCTGCCGGTCCGTCGGCGGTCGTCGGCCCGTCCACACGACACCGGCCTCAGTCAGCGCTGTGTGCACCTCGAGGACACCGACCGCGAGCTCCACAGCCACGCCGCTAGGGGACACTCCACGCTGCTCGACGCAGTCGCGCGACCACGCCGCATCAGTCAGGCGGGCCTGACACACTCACGCCAGGCGAGCCTGCGGCAACGCCAGCCCGCCACGGTGCGCCACGTTGCGGATCGATCGAGGAGTACAGCCAGCCCATCGAGCAATGTCAACCACTCGGTCGCCGGCGTCCAGCGCAGCCGCCACCTCGTCGAGCGAGGGCACCCAGTTCACTCCCAACAGTTCGCCATGCGTGCGAGAAGCAAGCTCTCGACGAGAGTGGATGAGCGGTCCGGCCCGTCTCACGCTGCGCTCGACACATCGCCACGGCACCGGCCCGGTGTGCTGCATCATAGACCGCCACGTCCGTGTACTCACCAACGGCTCTGCACCGACGTCCTCACCGCGAGGTTCGCGGACCGCTTCGCAGGGCAACGAAATCGATCTGTACGTCCGCCGGCCAGCGGTCGAAACTATCGGCTGCGTCCCGTCGGGTGGGGGCTTCGAGGTGATCCGGTGTCGGTCGCTGGGTGTGAGTTGGGCGACGTCTTGAGTCTCGCGCTCGGGGTAGAGCGGCGCCATTGAGCCTTCGGAGAGGTAGCGGCGGTCGCCGGCCTGCCACTTGTCGTGAATGTCGGCGAGGACGGCACCGAGGCGGATCACTGATGTTTCGTTGGGGAGTTCCCCACCACGCGGGCGCGGCGCTTCACTTCCTTGTTGACGTGTTCCAGGGGTTGGTCGACCACACTTTGGTCCAGTGAGGTCGGGGAAGACGGTGAAGGCGAGCACTTCGGCTTTGGCGTCATCCATCAGCACGGCGATCTTGGGGAACCGGTGACCGAGCTGGTCGCGGACCTGTTCCCAGGTGGCGGCGACGGTGTCGCTCGGTTGGGCGAAATCTGCGGCACATGCGGCGACCATGTCCTGATGGGACTTCGGCACCAACGCCAGGAGGTTGCGGGGAAGTGAACGCGGCATCGTTGATGGCTGGCGCCTTGGAACGAGCGGCGCAGGGCGGCGACCAGCCGCGTGCTGATCGGAGATCACGAGTCGAACCCCGCTCAGGCCGCGCTGTCGCAGGCTCTTGAGGAAGCCGCGACAGCATCGTCTTCTGAGTCGCCGACGTCGACGCCGAGGACTTCGCGTTCGCCACCAGCGGTGATGCCGGTGGCGATGACGACCGCCATCGAGCACACCTGTGAGGTCTGGTTGCGGACGTGGAGGTAGGTGGCATCGAGGTAGACGTAGGGGAACTCGGTGTGGTCCAAGCGGCGGGCGCGGACACCGACGACGTCGTCGAGCCCGCCGCAGATGCGCGACACCTGGGACTTCTTGATCCCCGACGTGCCCCCGAGGGCGTCGACCAGATCGTCCACGGCGCGAGTCGACACGCCGTTGACGTAGGCCTCCATCACCACCGTGTACAACGCCTGGTCGATCCGTCGGCGCAGTCGAAGATGCTCGGGAAGAAGCTGCCTTTGCGCAGCTTGGGGATGCGCAACTCGACGTCGCCGGCCTGGGTGGTCAACAACCGGGGTCGAGCACCGTTGCGTTCAGTGATCCGGGTGTCGGCGCGTTCGTAGCGGGCGGCGCCGATCTGTTCGGTCGCTTCGACCTCGATCAGCTCTTGCAGCACCAGCTGCACGGCGTCGCGGATCAGATCGACGCCTTCACCGGCACGGAACGCGTCCAAGAGTTCGGACACGACAGACTCAGACAGGGCCATCGGTGTGGGATCTCCTTCGTGTGGTCTTGCTGGAACACACCGAGAATCACGCCGATGGCCCACCCACTGGTGGACCCTTGCCGACTACCTCAAAGCCCACCACTCGGGGGGACGTCTACGGCGAAACGGCGTTATGTGCCGGCGTTCGGTGCTGTCGGAGCGAGACTGACCGAGCTCGTCGGGTCTGGCCATAGCCTGTGGCAAATGGGGTGGTTCGGCGGAACGCAGGCGAGCGACGACGCTTACGTCGGTGCATCGCCAGCGACAGTGTGGCCACTGCTACACCAACGCAATCGAGCGCCACCCGAGTGTCACGAAGTGTCGATACCAGGACACGCTGATGCGAGCGGAGTTCAAGACGGGCATGACGGCAGCTACGTACGGCCAGAACCTGTCCGCTTCGGTCGTGCCGGACGGCTCCGGCAGTCGGATCTCGGTATCGGTCTAGCGAAGTGGCAGACAATGGGAGGGCGGGACCAGGCGCGGGTGCGCAAGATTGCTGGCGAGCTGCTCGGAGCGGTGTCGAGTGCGCTTCCATCCGAGCCGGTTGGCCCTGCAGGTCAAAAGCGACCGTGGGCTCGCAGCCGGCCAGTGTTGCCGACGAATTGAGGAAGCTCGGAGAACTCCTTCACGAGGGGTTACTGACCAAGGACGAGTTTGACCGCGAGAAGGCCCGTCTTCTCTCGTCTGGATGACCGGGTTCGCACAGTTCTGGCAGAACGACGGACAAGCGGCACGTACATGCCGTTCGGGCGCGGCTTCGCTGCTAGAGCGACTGCGATTCGGTGCTGATGTTCGGTACCGGCTGAGGGCAACTTCGCTGACCAGTCAGGACCCTGCTAGCGAGCGCAACACCGCTCGGGCGGATCGCCTCGACGTGCGCCGGATAGCCGGCGTTCGAGGATGCTGGCGTCGGGCGTTATCCCCGCGAATATCGGACAGGGCGTCCGCGTTCGGTGTGCCCGTGTGGTTCTCTGGCGAGGCTCATTTGAGCGGTCGGCGCTCCGCCTCACAGCTCGGGGGCTACTCGCACAACACCGTGTTCGGGCGCGGTCATTGTCGACGGTTTGCCCGCAACGCTTGCAGGTCGCGAGGGTCATCGACCGATGCGTCGGGACGGCTGACGGCACGCGTCCAGGCGCGTGATATCGCCGCCGACGCGCTTATCGCGGACGCGTGGTCTGGGCGAGAGACGCGGGGCACCCACGCTGTTGGGTGCGAGTCGGGGCGTAGGCACGCTCAGAGTGGGCAGGTTTTAGGCGGTTCAGGATGCGCGATGCTGAGGGCAGCGCCGGCAGCACGATGGCCGTTGTGGTGTTTGCCGCCGCCAGCTGACATGAGCACCATCTGTTCGACCTGTGGGGCCGAGAACCGGGAGGGTCGCCGGTTCTGTGCGCAGTGCGGTGGGACGCTGGCCGCTGCGACCTGCCCGGCGTGTCGGGCGGCCAATGAGCCCGGGGAACGTTTCTGCGGCGACTGCGGTGCCCCGCTCACCGTGATGGCCCCCACGTCCCCGTCCACTGCTGTCGAGGGCGGAGACCATCGGCGGGGAGGGCGAGCGCAAGCAGTTGACCGTCCTCTTCGCCGACGTGTAGGGGTCGATGGACCTGCAGGAGCACCTTGACGCCGAGGTCTGGGCGCGGATCATGGGCCGTTTCGTCGACATCCTCGCCGAGGAGGTGCGCCGCTTCGGGGGAACGGTCGACAAGTTCACCGGCGACGGGATCATGGCCCTCTTCGGGGCCCCGGTCGCCCAGGAGGACCACGCCCGGCGAGCCTGCCATGCCGCCTGGCACATCACCCGGGCGATCGCCGCCTACGCCGAGGAGCTGCGCCGGGACCAGGACGTCGACCTCCAGGTTCGGCTCGGGCTCAACTCCGGCGAGGTGGTCGTGGGCCGAGTCGGCGACGGCGTCACGCTCGACCCGACCGCGCTCGGTCACACCGTGGGCCTGGCCCAGCGGATGGAGGCGATGGCCGAGCCGGGTCGGGCGTATCTGACCGAGCACACGGCCCGGCTGGTCGAGGGCTGGTTCGGTCTCGAGGACCTCGGCCCGAAGACGGTGAAAGGAGTCGCGGCATCCGCTGGGCGTCTACGTGTTGGGCAGGCCGGCCGTCGCCGCCGATCGCCCGGGCGGCGGCCACGTTGGGTGCCTCGCGGCTGGTCGGTCGGGAGCGGGAGCTGGCTGCGTTGGAGGACGCTCTCGCCGGGGCGACGAAGGCCGCGCCAGGTGGTCGGTGTCGTCGGCGAGGCCGGGGTGGGCAAGAGCCGGCTGTGCGAGGAGTTCGCCGCTCGGCGACCGCCCGGGGCATCACGGTGCGGCGGACGGCGGGCGTCTCCCACGGCCGGGAGGTTCCGCTGCTGCCCATCCTGGCGTTGCTGCGGGACTACTTCGGCATCACCGACACCGACACCGCTCAGGACGCTCGCGACAAGATCGCGGCCCGCCTGCTCGCCCTCGACCCCGCTCTCGACCAGATTCTCCCGTTGATCTTCGACTTCCTCGAGGTGCCCGATCCCGACCGCCCCGCCCCGGTGTTGGCGCCCGAGGTCCGCATGCGCCGGATCTTCGACGCCTTGCGCCGCATCACGGCCCGGCGCAGCGAGCGGGAGTACTCGTCCTCCTCGTCGAGGACCTGCACTGGTTCGACCCGCAGAGCGACGCTTCCTGGAGCGGCTGATCGAGTCCTTTCCCGGGTCGCGGACGCTGGTGGTGACCAACTTCCGCCCGGAGTTCTCCGCCGCTGGATGCGTCACTCCTACTACCGTCAGCTGCCGCTCGCCCCGCTTCGCGACGAGGCGGTGGGCGACCTGCTGGACGGCCTGGTCGGCGACGACCCCTCGCTGGCGCCGCTCCCGGTTCGTCATCGAACGCACCGGCGGCAACCCGTTCTTCGTCGAGGAGGTCGTGCGCGCGCTCGTCGAAGACGGCACCCTGGCCGGCGGCCCGGGGGCCTACCGCCTCACCCGTCCGCTCGCACAGATCCGGGTTCCCCCGAGCGTCCAGGCGTCGCTGGCGGCCCGGATCGACCGGCTGCCGCCGAGCACAAGGCTGTGCTCCAGACGGCCGCGGTCATCGGCCGCACCTTCGCGGAGGCGGTCCTGGCCGGGGTGAGCGGCTCACCGACGACGTGCTCGACGAGGCCCTGCGGGTCTGTGCGCCGCCGAGCTGCTCCAGGAGGCGGCCGGCCGCCGGTAGCGACTACCGCTTCTGGCACCCCCTCACCCAGGAAGTCGCCTACGGCTCACTGCTGGCGGAGCGACGGGAGCGGCTGCACACGGCGGTGGCCGAGACGCTCACAAACGATGAACAGCGTGGGGGTGAACGGGCCGGACTGATCGCCTGGCACTGGGAACGGGCGGGGCGGCCCGTCGAAGCGGCCCGCTGGAACTTCCAAGCCGGGATACTGGGCGCTGCGCAGCGACCTCGGCGAAGCGCAACGTCGCTGGCGAGCCGCCATCGACCTGCTCGAGGGCGTCCCTGAGACCGATGAGAGCCTGAACGTCGGGATCTGGGCCCGCGCCAGGCTGTGCCAGTTCGGGGCCCGCACCGGCATGGCTCCCGATGAAGCGGAACGGCTGTACACCGAAGGCCGCGCCCGGGCGGAACAGCTGGGCGATCCCGACCTGCTCGCCCTGGTCGTAGCCACGTCCGGATCGAACAAGCTCTGGAGGGGCGACCCGCGGGGCGGACTCGACCGCTTCCTCGAGGGCGGCCCCGGATGGCCGACCAGACCGGGGACCGCGACGTTCAGGCCGCCAGCTGGCTCGGTCCGCCGGAACCGCTGGTCCATCTGGGACCATTGGCCGAGGGATCTCCGGGACCGAACGCGACCTGGCGCTCTGTGCGGACGACCCCGACCAAGGCGTCGACAATGGCTCGGGTTTCAGCCCGCTGACGAAGACGCTCGACAACCGTGCACGCCTCCTGCTCCTCGCCGGCCGCCTCCCCGAAGCGGCCCAGGACATGGACCGGGCCGTCGCGCTCGGCCTCCGGGCGGAACCCGAG
>CAVZFS010000007.1:0-83338 GCA_963774635.1 uncultured Acidimicrobiia bacterium | reverse complement strand
TGGGACGTCCTCGAGGACGTCATCAAGGAGCACCCCGCGCCGCTGAACCGGGCGCCGACGCTGCACCGCCTCGGCATCCAGGCCTTCGAGCCGCGGCTCGTCGAGGGCAAGGCGCTGCAGATCCACCCGCTCGTGTGCACCGCCTTCAACGCCGACTTCGACGGCGACCAGATGGCCATCCACGTGCCGCTGTCGGCAGAGGCCCAGGCAGAGGCCCGGGTCCTGATGCTGTCGGCCAACAACATCCTGTCGCCTGCGTCCGGTCGCCCGATCGTCACGCCGACCCAGGACCTGGTCATCGGTGCCTACTACCTGACGGAGAACACGCCCGGCGCTCCCGGCGAAGGTCGCGTGTTCCGCCACCTGTGGGAGGCGCTGCGGGCCTACGACGAGGGGCGCTGGCGCTGCACGCCCAAATCACCATGCGTCCCAACGGTGACCGAGAGCAGTGGTTCGAGACGACCGTCGGCCGCGCCCTCTTCGAGGACGCCCTTCCCGACGACTATACCGCGCGCTTCGGCCACATCACCGAAGTCGTCAAGAAGCGTGAGATGGGCGTCATCGTCGAGCGGCTGTCGGACAACTACGCCAAGGCCCAGATCGCCTCGTCACTCGACGCGATCAAGAACCTCTGCTACCGCTTCGCCTCGCAGTCGGGCCTCACCGTCTCGATCGACGACGTCAAGACGCCCGTTCGCAAGCGGGAGATCCTGGATGGCTACGAGGCGCAGGCCGACAAGGTCGAGTCGCAGTTCCGGCGGGGCATCATCACCGACGGCGAGCGGCGCCAGCAGGAGGTCCGCATCTGGACCGACGCCACCACCGAGGTCCAGCAGGCCATGGAGAAGGAGTTCAAGGCCCAGCGCTTCAACCCGATCGACATGATGGTCGGGTCGGGTGCCCGCGGGAACATGACGCAGATGCGCCAGATCGCCGGCATGCGTGGCCTGGTGGCCAACCCCCGTGGCGACATGATCCCTCGCCCGATCAAGAAGAACTTCCGTGAGGGCCTCGAGACGCTCGAGTACTTCATTGCCACGCCGGGTGCCCGCAAGGGTCTCGTCGACACGGCGCTGCGGACAGCCGACTCCGGCTACCTGACGCGGCGTCTCGTCGACGTGGCGCAGGAGCTGATCGTCCGCGAGGAGGACTGCGGCACCACGCTCGGTGTCTGGGTCGACCACGTCGAGCCGGACACGCCGAGCCGTCGCACCTACCTCGAGACGAAGCTGTTCGGCCGGGCCCTCCTCAACGACATCACCCTGGCGGACGGCACGACGCTGACCCGCAACACGATCGTCGGCGACGAGGAGCTGGTCCAGCTGCGCGATGACCCGGAGACCAACCGGGTGCGCGTGCGCTCGGTGCTGACGTGTGACGCCGAGCTCGGCGTGTGCGCGATCTGCTACGGGCGCTCGCTGGCGACCGGCAAGGAGATCGAGCTCGGCGAGGCCGTGGGCGTCATCGCCGCCCAGTCGATCGGCGAGCCCGGCACGCAGCTGACGATGCGGACGTTCCACACCGGCGGTGTCGCCGGCAAGGACATCGCCGGCGGTCTGCCCCGCGTCGTCGAGCTGTTCGAGGCCCGCACGCCGCGTGGCGCCGCCCGCCTCGCCAAGGTGACCGGTGTGGTCCGGATGGGTGAGGACGAGGGCAAGGGCATCCAGGTCACCGTCCACGATGACGAGGGCGGCGACCACGAGATGGTGCTGCCGATCGGCGCCCGCCCGATCGTCCAGGACGGCCAGGATGTCAAGGCCGGCGACCCGATCACCGACGGTCCCTTCGATCCGAAGGAGCTGATGGACATCAAGGGGATCCGGGAGACCCAGCTGTACCTCGTCGAGGAGGTCCAGAAGGTGTACCGCGACCAGGGTGTGTCGATCCACGACAAGCACATCGAGCTGATCGTGCGCCAGATGACGCGCCGCATCGGCGTGCAGGAGGTCGGAGGCACCGACTTCCTGCCCGGCGAGCGGGTCGATGCGAAGGTCTTCCGGGACACCAACCGGCGGATGGTCGAGGCGGGCACGCGCCCTGCCGAGGGTCGGCCGGAGATCATGGGCATCACGAAGGCGTCGCTGGCCACGGAGTCGTGGCTGTCGGCGGCGTCGTTCCAGGAGACGACCAGGGTGTTGACGGAGGCCGCCATCGACGGCCGGGCCGACAACCTGATCGGCCTCAAGGAGAACATCATCATCGGCAAGCTGATCCCGGCCGGGACCGGCATGCTGCGGTACCGGGACTTCGCCATCGAGGCTCCCGACTACCAGCCGATGACGTTCTACTCGAGCGACGCCGAGGAGGACCCGGCCGCCTGGCTGGCCGGGATCGCCGGCACCTACGAGACCGAGGCCGTCCCCGCCGAGGACTGAGAAAACCGATTCTGACGACACTTGGTTGCGCTGAGCGCAACCAAGTCTCCTCAGAATTCTCAACGCTGGTCGTAGCGCCGGGCTCCACGTGGTGTGGACGTCACGGCGGGCGCCGCTCCGTACCATCGACGGCGTGTCCGATGAGGTTCCGTGGTGGCTGTGGCTCGTCGGCGTCGCCGCGGTCGTGACCGGCGTCGGGATCATCGGCACCCTCCACATCGAGCCCGAAGCCGGCCAGCGGGCGACCGACGCGCTCGCCTACGTCATCGTCGTCGTCTGCGGGGCCGCCCTCCTGCTGCGCCGACGATGGCCGCTGGCCACGCTGCTGATCGTCACGGCTGGGCTCGCCGTTTACATCCTCCGCGAGTACCCGGGCGGGCCGGTCTACCTGACGGGGCTCGTGGCCCTCTTCTCGTTTCGCGTCGGCCCGTGAGCGACGGATCGGCTACCTCGCGGCGGTTGCCATGGTCCTCTTCCTCGGCGGTCTGCGCTACGCCGTCGACCCCGGGCTCGGGGTCGACGACCTGGCGCTCGCCGGCCTCAGCGCTGCGGCCGTGCTGGCCGCAGACGCGTGGCGTGGCCGCCGCGAGCGGGTTGCCTCCAAGCTCGAGCGCCGACTGGCCGATGATCGTCTGCAGATCGCCCGCGACCTCCACGACAGCGTCGCTCACTCGATGGCCACGATCAACGTGCAGGCGGGCGTCGCCGCCCACGTCATCGACCGCCATCCCGAGCAGGCCGCGGCGGCGCTGGAGGCCATCCGTGTGGCCAGCCGAGATGTCCTCGACGAGTTGACGGCGATGCTTTCGGTGCTGCGCGACGAGAACGCGGCGGCGCGGCACCCCATTCCGGACCTCATGTCGCTGCAGGAGCTCGTCGAGAGCTCCGGGCGAGCCGGGCTCCACGTCGACCTGCAGGTGAGCGGCGACCTCGAGGCCGTGCCGCCCGCGGTGTCGACCGCCGCCTACCGCATCGTCCAGGAGGCCTTGACCAACGTCGCCCGTCACGCCTCGACGGATCAGGCGGTCGTCACGGTTGCCCGCCGGCCCGATGGGCAGCTCGACGCCGAGGTGGCCGATCGCGGTCGCGGCGTCGCCGTTGCTGTGGCCGCCAACGGCGGACGGGGCCTGCAGGGCATCCGTGAGCGGGCGAACACGACGGGTGGGCAGAGCGTGATCGGCCCGCGCCCCGGCGGTGGATTCGCGGTGTCTGTCTCGTGGCCGGGGCGAGCGTGACGTCGTGATCCGCGTGGTCATCGCCGACGACCAGCAGCTCGTGCGGGCCGGGTTCCGAGTGCTGCTCGACGCCGAGGACGATGTCGAGGTCGTCGGCGAAGCGGGAGATGGCGCAGCAGCGCTGGAGCTCGTGCGACAGGAGCGGCCCGATGTCGTCTTGATGGACATCCGGATGCCCGGCGTCGACGGCTTGGAGGCGACCCGGGCGATCAGCGAAGACCCGGACCTGCCGGACGTGAAGGTCCTGATCCTGACGACCTTCGAGCTCGACGAGTACGTCTTCGACGCGTTGCGAGCGGGTGCCGCCGGCTTCCTCGTGAAGCACACGGAGCCGGCCGAGCTGGTGCGCGCCGTCCACGTCGTCGCGGCCGGCGAGTCGTTGCTCTCGCCGGGCGTGACCCGCCGCTTGATCGCCGAGTTCACGTCGAGACCGAGCCGGGGCGACACCAGTCCGACCGCGCTGGCCGGCCTCACCGACCGCGAGCGGGAGGTCGTGGCGCTCGTCGCCCAAGGCCTGTCGAACGACGAGATCGCCGCCGAGTGGGTCGTCAGTGCGGCAACGGTCCGCACGCATGTCAGCCGGGCGATGATGAAGCTCCACGCCCGCGACCGCGCCCAGCTGGTCGTGATGGCCTACCAGAGCGGCCTCGTCCAGACGTCCTGAGCCCGTTTCGCTTTGCAAGCGAAGCTTGCAAAGCGAGCGCGATGAGCCGGCCGGCGGCCGGCACCCAACCTGCTGGCGATCGACCGGCCAAGCCGGATCGATCGCCGGTCGGGGGGCTCCGGCAGGAGCCTCCGCCCCCCGAACCCCCCGCCGCTCTACGTACATCGTGTACGTGCAATCTCCACGTGGGGGCGATGCCCGCGACGTCGTCGAGGCGGATGGTGGAGGCATGACATCACGAGCTACCGCCCCCACGTCGCCGGCAGCGGTGACGGTCGAGGGCCTGACCAAGCGCTACGGCGGCCGGGCTGCCGTCGAGGACCTCTACTTCGAGCTGCCGCGTGGCGTCGTGGCCGGGTTCATCGGGCCGAACGGCGCCGGCAAGACGACGACCATGGCGATGCTGCTCGGCCTCGTCTCGCCAACGGCTGGCTACGGATCCGTCCTCGGCCACCCGCTCGACAAGCCGGCCAGCTTCCTCCCCCGTGTCGGAGCGCTCATCGAGGGTCCCGCCATGTACCCAGGGCTCACGGGCACGGAGAACCTCCGCGTCCTGGCGGCCATGGGCAATCGGGACGCCTCGCGGATCCCGCATGTGTTGGAGCAGGTCGGCCTGGCCGACCGGGCCGACGACCGCTTCCGCGAGTACTCGATGGGCATGAAGCAGCGGCTCGGGATTGCCGGCGCCCTCCTCGGCGATCCCGAGCTGCTGATCCTCGACGAGCCGACCAACGGCCTCGACCCCGTCGGGATGCGCGAGATCCGCGCCCTCATCGCCGACATCGCGTCGACCGAGCGGACCGTGCTCGTCTCCTCGCACCTGCTCAGCGAGATCGAGCAGGTGTGCGACTGGCTCGTGGTGATCGAGCGGGGCACCGGTGTCTACGCCGGGCCGTCCGCCGACTTCGTCGGTGGCGCCGCGACGACCGTTGCCGTTGCTCCCGAGCACTCGTCCGACGTCGAGCTGCTCGGCCAGCTGCTCCTCGCCGAGGGGCACGACGCCGACATCGACGGCGAGCGTGTGCTCGTTGCGGTGAACGGCCACGACCCCCGACAGCTCGCCGCGAGCATCGACCGCCTGGCCCATGAACACGGGCTCGTGCTGGCCGAGCTCGAACAGCGGCGAGCCAACTTGCAAGACCGCTACCTCTCCCTCGTCGAAGGAGGCCTCCGATGATCCGCTCCATCCGTGCCGAGCTCGTCAAGCTGACCCGCCCGCGGTTCGTCGCGATCGCACTGGGGGTGACGACACTGTTCGCCATCGTCATGACGATCGTCGGCGTGCTGCTCGCCGAGCCGGCGACCCCAGGCGGGCCACCGGGTGACGTCAGGCTCCTCTCCACCGAGGCGCTCGCCGACGCCGGCGGCGGCACCGCAGTCTTCGCCCAGACCGCCGGTTTCGGCGCCGTGTTCCTGCTCGCAGTGTTCATCGCCACCGTCGCCGGCGAGCTGACCCGCGGGACGTTCCGCACGATGCTGCTGCAGCAACCGGCCCGTGGCCGAGTGCTGGCCGGCAAGCTCGCCGCCATCATCGGCTTCACCGCCGTGCTGGCTCTGGTCGCCGCTGCGATCGGCTGGGTGACCGCCCGCATCATCGCTCCCGGGCAGGGCATCAACGTCGACCGGTGGACGACCATGGATGCGCTCGGCGCCGGACTCGAGGATTACGGCCGTCTCGTCGTCTTCATCGCGGGCTGGGCCGCGATCGCGACGGTGATCGGCGTGCTCGCCCGCTCCGTGCCGATTGGAGTCGGCATCGGCCTCGTCTGGGCCGGGCCGATCGAGAACGTCATCGGCGACGGCTGGACACCGGGCCAGCAGTTCTTCCCGGGCCTCGTGCTGCGGGCGCTCATCAACCCGGCCAGCGCCGAGATCTCGACCACCCGGGCGATGGTGACCCTGGGTGTCTACGCGGCGATCGCCGCCACCATCAGCGCGATCGCCCTGAAGCGACGAGACGTCACCGCCTGAACGACCCCCCAACCCCCGTTCTGTCCGTAGGGATCGCATCACAATGCGCGATTCCTACGGACAGAAGCGCGCGCGTCAGAAGTTGAAGACCTGTCCGAGGTCGGGGAAGTGGAAGCGCTGATAGTTCTTCAGGCGGGCCCACGCCTGCTTCGCCGAGATGCCCTTCAGGTACATCTCCCGGGCGATGACGCCGGCGACCTTCGGGGCGGCGAAGCTCGTTCCGCTCCACGCCGCCCAACCGTGGAACGCTCCGAAGTCCGTGAAGAACGTGCTGACGACGTCCACGGCAGGTGCGCAGGCGTCGACCCACGGCCCGTAGTTCGAGAAGGGAGCTCGCCCGGCGCTGTCGAGACCACCGACAGCGACGACATCGGGAAGGGCGGCGGGGAAGAAGGGCCGTCGCGACGCGTTGTTCCCCGCCGAGGCGACGACCAGCGCGTCGGGAAGCAGCCGGTTGATCGTCGCCGTCATCGGCGGCGGTCGGTCTCCGATGGAGTACGCACCGAAGCTCATCACGGCGATGTCGATCGGAACATCCCAGCCGTCGGCGCGCTGGATGGCGGCGATCACCGACACGTCGTCGCCATCGCCGAAGCTCGAGAGAACACCGGCGTGGTGCACGCGGGCATCGGGGCACAGCTGGCGGATGATCCCTGTGATGAACGTGCCGTGACCCCCTTGATGGTCGAGCTGGCCGCGGTGGTCGTCGTCGGGCTCGTCCTCGTCGTCCCACGCCCCTGGCGTCGAGGGATCCAGCCACGGCTGGTGGACGACGGCGCAGTCGACGAGATCAGCATGCTCGGGCTTCCCCTTCGCCGTGTGCAGACCGGTGTCGAGCACGAGCACGTTGGGCCGTTCGCGGCCCCTGATGCGGAGAGGCTCCCCGAGCTCCGGACGACGGGCCGGGCGCGCCGAGTTCGACAGCAAGTCGGGGCTGCCGATCACCCCGGGACTGCCGATCACTCCGGGGCTGCCGATCACCCCGGGGCTGCCAATCACGCCGGGACTGCCGATCACTCCGGGCGTGCCCATGATCCCGCTCGAGTAGACGTGCGTCGGTCGCGCGTGGAATCCCTGCGCACTGAACTTCTTGAGCAGGCCCTGCAGGTCGCCCGTTCGCCACTTCCCATCGACCTTCGCGTCGTAGCCGTCGATGCGCGCGGCCAGCATCCGGCCCGCCGGCTTGGCGCCGGTCTCGGGCATCAGCACGACCTCGTCGTCGGCATCGATCGCCTTGCGGGCCTTGTCGAGCGCCCGCTGCGTTCCCTCCGGGACGTCGATCACGATGGCGTGCGGGCGGACCAAGGTCACTCTGCCGCGCTCGTCCATGGCGGCGGCGATGCGCCGGCGCCCGAACGCCTCCTCGTACGCCCCGAGTGGGCCATCGAAATCCAACACCTCAGGTTCAGGCAGCGGGTCCATCCCTGCATGATTGCAGCGAGCGTCAATGACGACCTAGGGCCGTACGCTCCCAGTCGATGCCCGGACGGGTCGAGGAGGCCGAAGCGCTCGTCCGTGCCGTGCAACGTGATCCCAGCGGCGTCCTCGAGCGGGCGCTGGCGATGCTCAGTGCCGCCGAGGACGACCGGACTCGAGCGATCGCCCGTTGGGCGCTCGGCATGGCCCGCCGCGAGCTCGGCGACCTGCGCGCCGCGCGCGTCGATCTCGAACGGGCATGGGAGACGGCGGCCGCCCTGGACGACCTGGTGCTGGCCGGGCGCATCGCCACCACCCTGTCGCTGGTCGTCGCGTATCAGGGTGAGCTGGCCAACGCGCTGGCGATCCTCGACGTCTCCGAGCCGGCGATGGGCGGCGCCGCGCTCGGACATTCCCACCTCCAGCGGGGGGTGATCCTCTACCAGCAGGGTGAGCTCGATGCCGCGCTGGCCGCCTACGAGGCGGCCCTCGAGGTGTTGGGCGGCGCCGCGGACGAGCTCGGTGAGGCGCGAGTCCACGTCAACCTCGGCGCACTCTTCACCCAGCTCGGCCGCTTGCCCGAGGCCCGCGTCCATCTCGAGCAAGCCGTCGAACAGTCCATCGGACTCCGCCAGACGTTGGTGGCGGCGATCGCCCACCAGAACCTTGCCCACGTCGAGTCGCTGGTCGGTGATCTGCCCGCCGCGTTCGACGCCTTCGAGCGCGCCAGTGCCTGCTTTGCCGAGGCCCGATACGAAGGACCGTTCGCCCGCTCGGTGCGGCTCGATCACGCCCGGACGCTCCTGCAGGCCAACCTGCTCGAGGAGGCTGTCGAGGCGGCCGACCGCGCCGTGATCGAGTCGGAGGCCACCGAGGGAGACCTGGAACTGGCGGAGAGCCTGCTCGTCGCCGCCGAGGCCCACCTCGCCAGTGGCGACATCACCGGCGCGGCCGACACCGCGAAGCGCAGCGTCGGGCACTTCATCGAGCACGACCGCCCCGCCTGGGCGGCACTGGCCCGATCCGTCCTGCTGCGTGCACGGCGGGCCAGCCGTCGCAGCTCGAGGCTCGCCGAGCAGATGGCGGCCAACGCCCGAACGCTCCACCGGTTCGGCTACCACCTCGAAGCCGACCGCCTCCTCCTGGACGCCGCGGAGCTGCACATCGAGCTGCGCCACGCCGAGCGGGCCGGCGAGCTGCTGGCCGAAGCAGGCCGGACCGCCGGGAGCTCCGCGGTCCAGCGGGCGGCTGCCCTGCGGATCACGGCCTCCCTGGAGTTGTTGCGCGGCCGGCCCCAACGGGCGCGTCGGGCGGTCAACCAGGGCGTCCGGATCCTCAACGACCACCACGCAGTCCTCGGCGCCATCGAGCTCCGGGCGTTCGCCGCGGCGTCGAGCATCGGTCTCGCCCGCATCGGCGTCCAACTCGCTGTCGACGATCGGCGGGCGCGCGAGCTCCTGGCCCACCTCGAAGCCACGAGGCGCACGGTGTCGTTGCTCCCCGCCGCTCAACCGCCCGACGACGAGGTCCTGGCGGACCTGCTGGCGCGGTTGCGACTGGTGACGGCCCAGCACCAGGACGCCATCAGCGCCGGGGCGCCGACCGACCACTTCGAGCGGGAGCGGGCGGCGCTCGAACGGCGCATCCGTTGGCACGCCCGCCGGGCGCCGGCCGGGGGTGAGGTCACGGAGCTGACCATCGGCGAGTCGCTCTCGCTGTTGGGCGACCGGGCGCTCGTCGAATACGCCAACCTCGACGGTCGCCTGTACGCCGTGTCGGTGATCGGCGGGCGCTCGGTGCTCCACGACCTCGGAGCGGCCGATGGACTGGCCGCCCACATCGACTCGTGCGCGTTCACGTTGCACCGGCTGAACCGGACGCAGGGCTCCGTCGCGTCTCGGGCAGCAGCGCGTGCGGCGCTCGATGACGTGACGGCGGACCTCGAAGAGCACGTCGTGCCGGCACGGGTGCGCCAGAGTGGTCGGCCGCTGGTGATCGTCCCGACGGGCGCGCTCCACGGGCTGCCGTGGAGCGGCTTGCCCCACGTCGGGCAACGACCCATCTCCGTCTCCCCTTCGTTGACGGGTTGGGCGATCGCCAACCGGCGCGACGGCAGAGGTGACCGGGCGGTGCTGATCGCCGGGCCGGAGCTCGACCACGCCGAGGCCGAGGTGCAGGCGCTCGCCAAGTTGTACCCCCGAGCCGAGACGCTCGTCGGCGCTGACGCGTCGGCGGCGCGTTGCCTCGCCGAACTCGCACGGGCCGATGTCGGCCATCTCGCCTGTCACGGATCGTTCCGCGCCGACAACCCGCTGTTCTCCACACTCACACTGGCCGACGGCCCGCTCACGGTCTACGACCTCGGCCGCTGTCGACCGCTTCCCAAGACGCTCGTCCTGTCCGCCTGCAATGCCGCCGTTGGTGCGACCCTGCGGGGCGGCGCCCTGCTCGGCTTGGCGAGCGCCCTCATGTCGTACGGCGCCAGCTCGGTCGTCGCCCCGCTGACGCCGGTGTCGGACATCGCCGTCGTTCCCGTGATGGACCGGCTGCACCGCCGCCTCATCGCGGGGACGGACGCCCCGACCGCGCTGGCGACGGTCCGCACCGGTGGCGAGGAGCTCGATCCGACGGCAGCAGCGTTCGTCGTCATCGGTGCCTGACTCATCCCAACCCCATCGAGATCCATGACGCCGGCGAGTGATACCGAAAACTTTCCGTGCCGTTGGTATCAGGAACCCGTGCGCGAGCTCACGTAGCCGTGAGGATCGTCGTCATTGGCGGAAGACGACCGGACGTAGGCTCCCTGCCCGTGGAGGCGCAGGAGCTGCTGCGTCGCGTCATCGATGGCGATGAGCGAGCGTGGGACGAGGTCGTGGACCGCTTCGCGGGCCTCGTCTGGTCGGTGGCCCGCTCGTACCGGCTCTCATCGGCGGCGACCGACGACGTGGTGCAGACGGTCTGGCTGCGCCTCGCCGAGCACGCCAGCCGGATCCGCCAACCGGAACGCCTGGCGTCGTGGCTGGCCACGACGACGACGGAACGAAGCACTGCGGGTGATCAGGGGGAACAGCCGCCTGAGCCCTCAGTCGTCCATCGAGGATTACACCGAGCAGACGACCCCATCCGTCGAAGAACGAGTGTCCGACAACGCCACGTTGGCTGCCGTACTGCGGGCCTTCGGTCAGCTCTCCCCGGAAGACCAGCAGCTGATGCGGTTGCTCTGCGCCGTACCTCCCCTCGACTACCAGACCATCGCCGAGATGCTCGGCCGACCTATCGGGAGCATCGGGCCGACCCGGGCGCGGTGTCTGGAGCGCCTCAAGCGGCTCCTCCCTCCTGGCTTCAACCCGAAAGAAGGACTGTCATGACCCCCACCGACGACCAACTGCTCGACCTGGTCGGCCGTGCGCTGCGGACCGCCGAACCGGTGCCCGATCGGGTGGTCGCTGGGGCCAGGGCAGCGTGGACCTGGCGCACCATCGACCAGGAGTTGGCCGAGCTGGTGTTCGACTCCGCAGTCGAGCTGACGGGCGTCCGCAGTGAGGACACCGCCCGGCAGCTCACGTTTCGCGCTCCGGGGGTCGAAATAGAGGTGATGGTGGTCGACGATGCCTCCCGGCGCATCGTCGGCCAGTTGATCCCGCCGGGTGCGTACGCCGTGCGACTGACGGTCGGCGATCGGGTGATCGAGGAGCTGAGCGACCGCCTGGGTCGCTTCACGTTCGAGCAGGTTTCTCCCGGACCGGTGCGGATCACGGTCGACGACCTCGACGGAGGCCATGTCGCCTCGACGGAGTGGGTCTTGCTGTAACGCCCAGGCTCAGCGCCCAGCAGGCTGCGCGAATGCCCCGGGATGCGCCGAGGCAGGTGACGCTCGAAGCGAATCGAGGCTGCGAGCTCGGAGGCGAAGCGAGCAACTCGGTTCGCAGCTCAGCCTGGCCTACCAGCGGTAGTGGGCGAACGCCTTGTTGGACTCGGCCATCTTCTGCATGTCGTCGCGGCGCTTCATGGCCGCGCCGAGGCCGTTGGCGGCATCCATCAACTCGGCGGCGAGGCACTCAGCCATCGTCTTCTCGCGACGCGCCCTGGCGAAGTCGACGATCCAGCGGATGGCCAAGGTGTTGTTGCGCGGCGACCGGACTTCCATCGGGACCTGGTACGTCGCGCCACCGACCCGGCGGCTCTTGACCTCGAGCGGCGGCTTGACGTTGTCGACGGCTCGCTTCACGAGGGTCAACGAGTCCTCGCCCGTGCGCGCGCTGATCAAGTCCATCGCGTCGTAGACGATCCGCTCGGCCAAGCCACGCTTGCCCCGCAGCATCACCTTGTTGACGATCTGCGTGACCAGCGCCGAGTGGTGGACCGGGTCAGAAACGAGACGGCGACGAGTGATCGGACCTTTGCGTGGCATCGTTACTCCCCAACGCTCACTTGTCAGCCTTGGCGCCGTATCGGCTGCGCGCCTGCTTGCGGTTCTTCACGCCGGCGGCGTCGAGGGCACCCCGGATGATCTTGTAGCGGACCCCCGGAAGGTCGCGAACGCGGCCGCCGCGTACGAGGACGATCGAGTGCTCCTGGAGGTTGTGCCCCTCACCTGGGATGTAGGCCGTGACCTCGACCCCGCTCGACAGGCGGACCCGGGCGACCTTGCGAAGGGCCGAGTTCGGCTTCTTGGGAGTGTTCGTGTACACGCGGGTGCAGACGCCACGCCGTTGGGGTGAGCCCTTGAGGGCCGGCGTCTTGCTCTTGGTGATCTTCGAGCTGCGGCCCTGGCGGACCAGCTGCTGGATTGTCGGCACGCGTACCTCTTCGGAGTCGATCCAGATTGCCGCTGCGCTGGGCCGACCAGTCGACCGAAACCCGAGCACAGAGCAGTTAGAGGTTAGAGCTACCTGCGCTGACGGACAACCTGGTCAGCCTGCGGGTCAGGCTTGCCGGGTCAGGCGCACGGTCCGGCAGCGGTCGAACTCGGTCGACTCGACCAGGCCGACGGACACCAGCCCCGGGACCAGCTGGTCGAGCTGGCACCACAATCGCCGAGTGATCTCCTCGACGGTCGGCTCGCGATCCCACAGGAGCGGCTGGTAGCCCTTCCACGGCCCGACGTCGGTGTCGGTGAGGTACTTGCCGCGCCACGGCTCGACGAGCCCGTGGAGGATCGCCTCCAGGTCGTCGGCGGGCATCACCATCGCTGCGTCGGCCGGCCCCTCGACCGTTGCCTCGATGCTCCACGGGTGGCTGTGCACGAGACCGTCCACCCGGTGCGCGAAGCGCGCGTGTATCGCCGCCGTCATCGTGAGGCGCAGTCCCGTTCCGACGTCCGTACCTCCGTTATAACCCGATCTCGGGCTCGCTATAACCCGATGTTCGGGTCGACGAACTCGTTCGTGACGAGATCGGCGACGGTCAGGTCCTCGGGCACCTCGAGACCGGCGTCACGGATCTGATCGATGACGCCCTGGACCCGCGCCTCGTCCATGTTGCCCAGCGTGCCGTCCGGTCCGTTGCCGATGATGCCGAGCTCCCGCTGGGTCTCGACCGAGTACTGGGCGAGGCCCTCGTCGTAGGTCCAGAAGTCGTCGTACTGCGTGACGGCGTCGATGATGATGGCATTGGCCCGATCCGGCGCACCGATGTAGTCGATGGCGGCCTGCTGGGCGATCGGCACGAACAGCTCGAGGCACGGACGCAGCTCCTCCAGCCGGTCGGGAACGATCGCCAGTGTCTGCGCGTACACCTCGAAGCCGGCGTCGTGAAGGGTCTGGTACTGCACGGGCTTGCCCCAGTCCTCCAGGTGCTCGTACGTGTACGGCTCGGCCGACGCGAAGCCCTGCTGGGCGATGGCGCCGTCCTCGGCGATGAAGCGGGCTGGGCTGCCGTCATACGACGGGTCGATCTGGTCCGCGTGCCAGATGTCCTCCGCCACGAAGACCTCGGTGAACGTCCCGCCCTCGAAGACGTTGATCGTGATCTCCTCCTCGCCGAGATCGGCCAGCGTCTCGACATCCGGATACGTCTCGGGGTCCCAGAAGATGATCTGCGGGTTGATCTCCATCGGGGCGACGACGGCGAGCACGGGCGTCTCCTCGTAGCGCAGGATCTGGCCCTCCGTGTTGGCGTGGCCGAGGTGGATGCCGTCGTCGGTGTACTGCAGCACGGAGACCGGCTGGTTGCCGATTGCGGGCCCGCCGGTACGGAGCTCGATGTCGATGCCGGTGTCCTGCCCGCCGGCGACGAGCGGACCGCGCACGACCTGCTGATCGGTGTCGACCGTGTACCCCTCGCCGACCATCTCGTACAGGCCGCCGTGTTCCGCCTCGGGGAACCAGTTGGTCTGGATCACCAGCGGATCGGGGCAGACCGCGGCGAGGTCGACGGGCTCGACGTCACCGGTGGTCGGCCCACTGGTGGCGGCAGTCGTCCCCGGCGCGACCGTGGTCTCGTTCGACGCCTCGCCGTCGTCGTCGCTGCAAGCGGCGATGATCACGACGCCGACGATCAGCGATCGGGTCAGGAAACGGTGCATGAGACCTCTTATCGTGCCGCCGGTTCGTACCACTTGCCGATCACCCGCTTCTGCAGCCAGCCGAAGAACAAGAAGACCGCCACGCCGAGCAGTGAGGTCATGATCACCGCGGTGAACAGCTCTTCTCCGTCGAGGTTGTTGGCGTACCGCTGGAGCTGCTTGCCGATGCCGGGCTGCCCACGACCGAAGAAGAAGTCGCCCACGATGGCACCGATCACCGAGAGGCCGGCGGAGATCCGCAATCCGGCGAAGATCGCTGGCAGGCCGGCCGGGAACATCAGCTTGCGCAGCCGGGTCCGCCGGCCTGCGTGCTCGAGCGTGAAGAGGTCGTGCATCGCCGGATCGGCTGACTGCAGCCCGAACAGGGTGTTCACGATGATCGGGAACAGCGAGATGATCACGCAGACGAACACACGGGACGGCCGCCCGTAGCCGAACCAGAATCCGATCAACGGGACGATGGCCAGGATCGGGATCGCCTGCAGCATCACCATGTACGGGAACAGCGCCCGCTCGAAGAGCTTGGTCTGGCTCATCACCACGGCGATGCTGATCCCGAGCACGATCGAGATCGCCAGCCCGATGAACGCCACCTGCGCGCTCGACCACAGTCCGTCGAGGATCTCCGACACGACGTTCCAGTCGAGGAACCCGTTCTGCAGGACCTCGTGAGGTGGGCGCAGCAGGAACCGCCGGCGCGGCGCCAGCACGAGGTACGACACGATGTACCAGGCACCGATGATGACGGCGCCGAGGATGATCGGGGGGAGCACGATCGCCGGCCAGCGCTCCCGGCGGGCGGTCGGCGCCGTGAAGCCGACGGACGAGGCGGCGGCCACCGGGTCGCCGTCAGCCGTCGCGACGACCGGGCGGCTTTCCGTGTCCGTCACCCGCGGCCTCCGCGAAGGGCCTTGGAGACCTGTCCGCTGAGCGCGCCGAACGCCGGCTCGAAGCGAAGGTCAGGCGACCTCGGATAGCCGAACGGCACCTCGATCTCGGCCACGATCCGGCCCGGCCGCGGCGACATCACGAGCACCCGCGAGCTCATGAAGACGGCCTCGCTGACCGAGTGGGTGATGAACAACGCGGCGAACCGCTCCGAGAGGAAGAGATCGAGCGTCTGGTCGTTGAGATGCTCGCGTGTGATCTCGTCCACCGCGCCGAACGGCTCGTCGAACAGCAGCACGGGTGGGCGCATCGCCAGCGTGCGCGCCAGCGAGCAACGCATCTTCATGCCGCCGGACAAGGCCTTCGGGTAGTGGCCCTCGAACCCGGTCAGACCGACCATGTCGATCGCCGCCTGGGCCAATCTCGACCGCTCGGCAGTGTCGACGCCGCGGAGCTCGGCCAGCAGTTCGACGTTCTGACGGACGGTCCGCCAAGGGAGCAGCGTGGCGTCCTGGAACACGTACCCGAGGTGATCTCGGTCGATGTCGACCCGCCCGCCCGTCGGTGCGAGCAGGCCGGAGGCGATCCGCAGCAGTGTCGACTTGCCGCAGCCCGAGGGGCCGACGACGGTGACGAACTCACCGGGCCGCACCCCGAACGTCACCTCCTCGACGGCGCGGGTGCCGTCGGGGAACGTCATGGACACGCCGTCGAAGGCGACGCCGCCCGTCCGCGTCCGCGTCCAGGGGAGCTCCAGCCAGGTCGTCGGTGCGCGTGCCGGGTCCGATGCCCTGATTGTTGCAGCGTGAGAGCGCTTTCCGACGGTGGACTACCCTGTGCGAGCGGGGGGTAGCCGCAGCGTCGCGGCGAGAAAGTCGATTCGACGCCAGGGGGCACATTCGGATGAACGTTCAACTCGTCCACAGATGCGACCGAGCGAGCGCCAGCGAGCGAGGGGCTATCAGCGGCCTGCGTGGCCGGGGAACGCCATGTCGTCTCGTGCCGGGGAACGCAGTGAACGTTCAATCGATCCTCGCCCGTAAAGGATCAGACGTCGCCACCATCGCCCAACACGCCTCGCTCGCCGACGCTGCAGCCAAGCTCCGTGACCATGGCGTCGGTGCGCTGGTCGTCTCGGCCGACAGCCAGCGCATCGAGGGCATCATCTCCGAGCGCGACGTCGTGCGGTCGCTCGCCGCCCACGGATCGAGCGCTCTGGGGCGGACGATCTCATCGGCGATGTCCGTCGATGTCGTGACGTGCGCGCCGGACGACTCCGTCGAGGAGCTGATGGTCTCGATGACCGAGCGGCGGATCCGCCACCTGCCGGTGCTCGATGGCGACGGCCTGCTCGCCGGGATCGTCTCCATCGGCGACGTCGTGAAGGCCCGCCTCGGCCAGCTGGAGACGGAGAACCAAGCGCTCTTCGAGTACCTGCACCAGGGCCGCTGATCCCGAAGGGTTTTACGCTCGGTTCGTGTCCCTGGGGCCGCAGTACCGCAAGCTGTTCGCGGCGACGACGATCTCCAACCTCGGCGACGGGGTCGGAGTCGTCGCCTATCCGTGGCTGGCATCGGCCATCACCCGCAGCCCACTGCTGATTGCCCTCGTCGCCGTCGCTCAGCGCCTGCCGTGGCTCTTCTTCACGCTCCCGGCCGGCGTGATCACCGACCGCCACGATCGCCGCACCCTGATGGTCGGAGCGAACGCGGTGCGCGCCGTGCTCACGTTCGCCGTCGCCGCCGCCGTCCTTGCCCGCCAGGGCACCATCCCAGCGCCTGACGAGGTCGAGCAGGTCGTCGGCACTGAGTGGCTGCTGTACGTCGCGGTGATCGTCGCCACGTTGCTGCTCGGCGTGTGTGAGGTGCTGTACGACAACAGCGCTCAGACGTTCATGCCAGCGATCGTCGAGAAGCCGGAACTCGAACGCGCCAACGGCCGGATGTACTCAGCCGAGTTGGTGGCCAACCAGTTCATCGGGCCGCCGCTGGCCAGCGTGCTGCTGCTCGTCGGCTTCGCCCTGCCGCTGTTCTTCGACGCGGCGACGTTCGCAGTATCCGCAGCGCTCGTGTTCGCCATCGTCGTGACGCCCCGCCCGCCCGCCGCCGGCGCCGAGATCGTGGAGCGGCGGCCCTGGCGCAACGAGGCGGCCGAAGGCTTCCGCTGGCTGTGGCGCCATGACGTGATCCGCACGCTGGCGATCTCGCTCGGCGTCCTCAACCTGCTCGGCGCCATGAGTACGGGTCTGATCGTCCTGTTCGCCCAAGAGGTCCTCACCACGTCGGTCACCGAGTTCGCCCTGCTGTCCACGGCAGGGGCGATCGGCGGTGTGGTGGGCGGTTGGACAGCGTCAGCCGTGTCGAAGCGCCTCGGTTCCGGGGGCACGCTGGCGCTGACGCTGTGGGGCGGAGCCGCCACCTCAACCCTCACCGGCTTCACGTCGTCCTGGCTGATCGCCGCCCTCCTGACGTCCATCTACATCTACACCGCCATCATGTGGAACGTCATCACGGTCAGCTTCCGGCAGTCCGTGATCCCGGACCGGCTGCTCGGGCGCGTCAACAGCGTCTACCGCTTCTTCGGGTGGGGCGCCATCCCGATCGGCGGCCTGCTCGGCGGCCTTCTCGTCGCCGCGCTGGACGGACCGTTCTCTCGCGAGGTGGCCCTGCGGGCGCCGTGGATCATCGCCGGCGTGGCGCAGCTGGTGCTGGCCGCCCTCGTCGGCCGCAAGCTGACGACGGCGCGCCTCGAGGCCGCTCGCGCGGCGAGCGGCGAGGGGAACGTCCGTGCGGTAACACCTGCTCCCCGGTAACATGGGACTCCGCCCATCAGGGCCCTGACCCGGGTGCTCGGCACCCGGGTTCTTCGTGTGTCCGTGCGTCGTTCAGCGACGTGGAGAGTGATCGACTATGGCCAAGCGTGAGTTTCCCCTCGAGCGCTATCGCAACATCGGGATCATGGCTCACATCGACGCGGGCAAGACCACGACGACCGAGCGCATCCTCTACTACACCGGCAAGACCTACAAGATCGGTGAGGTCCACGAAGGCGCCGCCGTCATGGACCACATGGCCCAGGAGCAGGAGCGTGGCATCACCATCACGTCGGCCGCCACGACCGCGTTCTGGAACGACCACCGCATCAACATCATCGACACGCCCGGCCACGTCGATTTCACGATCGAGGTCGAGCGCTCGCTCCGCGTGCTGGACGGCGCCGTCGCCGTCTTCGACTCCGTCGCCGGCGTCGAGCCGCAGACCGAGACCGTCTGGCGGCAGGCCGATCGATACCGCGTACCGCGCATGTGCTTCGTCAACAAGATGGACCGCACCGGCGCCAACTTCTTTCGCACCGTCGAGATGATCGAGAGCCGGCTGGAAGCCATTCCGGCCGTCATCCAGCTGCCGATCGGCTCGGAGGGCGGCTTCCGGGGCGTCGTCGACCTCGTCAAGATGAAGGCGATCATCTGGGACGGCGACGACAAGGGCGCCACCTACCACGAAGAGGACATCTCCGCAGACCAGCAGGCCGAGGCCGACGACTGGCGTCACCGCCTGCTCGAGACCGTCGCCGGTGAGGACGACGAGGTGCTCGAGAAGTACCTGGGCGATGAGCCCCTGACCGAGGCCGAGCTGAAGAAGGTCATCCGCATCGGCACGCTGGCGGGTCACTTCGTGCCCGTGCTCACCGGATCGGCGTTCAAGAACAAGGGCGTCCAGCCGATGCTCGATGCGGTCGTCGACTACCTGCCCAGCCCGCTCGACATCCCTCCGACGCAGGGCACCAACCTGCGCGGCGACGAGATCGTCACCCGCGAGGCAGACGACAAGGCTCCGTTCTCCGCACTGGCGTTCAAGATCGTCTCGGACCCGTTCGGCAAGCTGACGTACTTCCGTGTCTACTCGGGCACGATCAACAAGGGCGACGAGCTCTACAACTCGGTCAAGGAGAAGCGGGAGCGGTTGGGTCGCATCCTCCTGATGCACGCCAACCAGCGCGAGGACCTCGACGTCGCCTATGCCGGCGACATCGTCGCCGGCCTCGGCTTCAAGGACACGACCACCGGCGACACGCTGTGCGACCGCCACGACCCGATCGTGCTCGAGCGCATGGAGTTCCCGGAGCCGGTGATCCACGTCGCCATCGAGCCCAAGACGAAGGCGGACCAGGACAAGCTGGGCAAGGCCCTGAAGTCGTTGTCGGAGGAGGACCCGACGTTCCGCGTCCGCACGGACATCGACACTGGCCAGACCGTCATCTCCGGCATGGGCGAGCTGCACCTCGAGGTGCTGGTCGACCGCATGCAGCGGGAGTTCACCGTCGAGGCCACCGTGGGCAAGCCGCAGGTCGCCTACCGGGAGACGATCACCAAGCCGGTCACCTCCGTCGAGTACCGCCACGTCAAGCAGACCGGCGGTTCAGGCCAGTTCGCCGTCGTGAAGATCAGCCTCGAGCCCAACCCGGGCGGCGGCTACGAGTTCGACGACAAGATCAGCGGTGGCCGCATCCCGCGCGAGTACATCCAGCCCGTCAACCAGGGCATCCAGTCGGCGCTCGACTCGGGCGTGCTGGCCGGCTACCCGACGGTCGACGTCAAGGCGAGCCTCGTCGACGGCCAGTACCACGACGTCGACTCGTCGGAGATGGCGTTCAAGATCGCCGGGCAGGCGGCCTTCCGCAAGGCTGCCGAACAGGCCCACCCGGTGCTGCTCGAACCGATCATGTCCGTCGAGGTCGTCACACCCGAGGAGTACATGGGCGACGTCATGGGTGACCTCTCCAGCCGGCGCGGCCGCATCGGCGGCATGGAGGCGAGGGGCAACACCCAGGTCGTCACTGCTCAGGTGCCACTGTCGGAGATGTTCGGGTACAGTACCGACCTCCGTTCCCGGACCCAGGGCCGGGCGACGTACACGATGCAGTTCGACAGCTACCAGCAGGTGCCGGAAAGCATCGCCACCGAGATCATCAAGCGGGTGCGCGGCGACTGACTCGCCGCCACCAGCGCCCTTTGACAACCCACCTCCAGCCAGCTACCAGGAGCGAGCCATGAGCAAGCCGAAGTTCGAGCGCACGAAGCCGCATGTGAACATCGGGACGATGGGTCACATCGACCACGGGAAGACGACGTTGACGGCGGCCATCTCGAAGGTGTTGGCGGATCGTGGGTTGGCGAGTTATACGCCGTTCGACGCGATTGATAAGGCGCCGGAGGAGAAGGCGCGGGGGATCACGATTTCGATCGCGCATATCGAGTACGAGACCGACAAGCGGCATTACGCGCATGTCGACATGCCGGGGCATGCGGACTACATCAAGAACATGATCACGGGTGCGGCCCAGGTTGATGGGGCGATCTTGGTGGTGGCGGCGACGGATGGTCCGATGCCCCAGACCCGGGAGCATGTGTTGTTGGCCCGCCAGGTGGGGGTGCCGTCGATCATCGTGGCGTTGAACAAGGCGGACATGGTCGACGACGAGGAGTTGCTGGATCTCGTCGAGTTGGAGGTCCGTGAGCTGCTCACCGAGTACGAGTTCCCCGGCGATGACGCGCCGGTGGTGCGGGTGTCGGCGTTGAAGGCGTTGGAGGGCGACGAGGCGTGGCAGGGCAAGGTGCTCGAGTTGATGGCCGCGGCGGATGATTTCATCCCCGAGCCGGTGCGGGATCTGGACAAGCCGTTCCTGATGCCGATCGAGGACGTGTTCACGATCACCGGGCGGGGCACGGTGGTGACGGGCAAGGTTGAGCAGGGTGTCATCCACACTGGTGACGAGGTCGAGATCGTCGGGTTGCGGCCGACGCAGAAGACGGTGTGCACGGGTGTGGAGATGTTCCGCAAGATCCTTGATCAGGGTCAGGCGGGGGACAACATCGGTGCCTTGTTGCGGGGCACGAAGAAGGAGGAGGTGGAGCGTGGTCAGGTGCTGTGCAAGCCGGGCTCGATCACGCCGCACACCAACTTCGAGGGTCAGGTGTACGTGTTGACCAAGGAGGAGGGTGGCCGTCACAAGCCGTTCTTCAACAACTATCGGCCGCAGTTCTTCTTCCGGACGACCGACGTCACGGGCACGATCCAGTTGCCCGAGGGGACCGAGATGGTGATGCCTGGCGACAACATCACGATGACGGTCGAGCTCGGCAAGGAGATCGCCATGGTCGAGGGACTGCGCTTCGCCATCCGCGAGGGCGGCCGCACCGTCGGCGCCGGCCGAGTCACGAAGATCCTGAAGTAAGCGCGCTGTCGTGGCTCAATCCATCCGCATACGTCTCAAAGCATTCGACCACGAGATCATCGATCAGTCGACGAAGAAGATCGTGGAGACGGTGACCCGCACGGACGCCACCGTGCGGGGGCCGATCCCCTTGCCGACGGCCAAGCACCGTTACACGGTGATCCGCGGCCCGCACATCGACAAGGACTCCCGCGAGCACTTCGAGATGCGCATCCACAAGCGGCTGATCGACATCGTCAACCCCAACGCCAAGACGATCGACAGCCTCCAACGCATCGAGCTCCCCGCCGGCGTCGACATCGAGATCAAGATCCAGGCGTCGTAGCGCCCCCGCCGTGACACGCAGGGTCGACGCCGTTCGTTTAGCGTCTTCTGCCGCGTGAACATCCGAGGTCTGATCGCCGTCCCGCTCGCTGTGCTGTTCGTCGTCGCCTGTGGCGAGGACGAGCCCGATGCAGTGACCGAGACGTCTCCGCCGGCGAGCGAGGCGGCGGGGACCGCCTCGACCACGCCGCCATCGACGGCGGCCGGCTCGACGACGACCTCCACGGCGGCGGCGGGGGAACCGATCGAGCTCGATGGGCGGGAGTTCGTCTCCACCGAGGTCGTCGGCTACGAGCTGGTGCCGGACACACAGGTCCGGCTGTCGTTCGAGGGCGATCAGCTCGGTGCCACTGGCGGCTGCAACCAGCTCGCCGGGACCTGGGCGCTGGAAGGCGACGTCCTCATGGTCGGTCAGATGGCGTCCACGATGATGGCCTGCGAACCAGCGGCATTGATGGACCAGGACACGTGGCTGTCGTCGTTCCTCACGTCCGAACCGGTGGCGTCGCTCGACGGCGACACGCTGACGCTGACCGCTGGCGCCTCGTCGATCACGCTGACCGACGCCGCGGTCGCCGAGCCGGATCAGTCCCTCGAAGGGCCGACGTGGACACTGGAGTCGATCAGGACCCCCAGCGCTGTCACGTCGCTCGCCGCGCCTCCGGCGACGTTGACGTTCGAGGCCGGACAGGTCGCGGTGGACACGGGCTGCAACACGGGCTTCGGCAGTTACGAGGCCACGGACACCGATATCACGTTCTCCCCGATCGCCCTCACCCGCCGCGCGTGTGAGCCGCTGGCGGCGGAGCAGGAGGCAGGAGTCATCGCCGTGCTCGACGGCACCGTCACCTACGAGATCGACTCCGATCAGCTCACGCTGACCAAGGGTGACCGCGGCCTGATCTACCGCGCGGGGTGAGCAAGCGACTCCTGGCCCTGGCGCTGGCGGTTGGCTGCGGTGCGTGCGACGACGCTGGATCGGCGACCGACCCAACGACGATCCCGCCGGCGCTGTCGACCACGACGCTTGCGGTGGTGCCCGTGACGCTGCCGCCCACGACCCTGGCGCCGACCACCACGGTGCCAGCGATCGACGTCGGCTTGTTCATCGACGGCAGCGAGTGGACGCTCGACGCCTTCATCATCGGGGCCGACGCCGCCGAGGCCGTCCCGAGGGGGATGCGCGACCCCGGGATCAGCTTCGAGGGAGGGACGGCGTTCGTCGATGCGGGCTGCAACACGGGGTCGGTGCAGTACACGACGAGCGGCGACCAGATCACGTTCGACGGCCTGGACCTCACGGACAACAGCTGTGACGGCGTCGCCGAGGGCGTCGAGCGGCAGTTCGTGCAGGCTCTGTCGGGACCGGCCACGGTCGTGCTCGACAACGGAATCCTCTTCCTCGTCGTCGACGGTCAGCAGCTCGTCTTCTTCCCAGATTGAGGCTCGCGGTCCGTCGACGCCGGCGGCGGGGTAGACAATCGGCATGTCGGTGATGCCGCCGCCTGCGCCCGGCGTGCGGCCGCGGCCGCCGGCCCCGCCCGGTGCACCGCGTCGCCGGGGCTGGCCCGTGGTCGTGATCGCCGGGATCGCCGCCCTCGCCGCTGGGTTCGGTGGTGCCCTGCTCGGGGCCGCTCTCGATGACGAGGACCAGGAATCATCGGCCCGCAGCACCACGACCGTCGTGCCGGCCCGACGCGTCAATGCGGAAGACGGCTTGTCGGTTGCCGAGGTGGCCGCCGCGGTCGGGCCGTCGGTCGTGACGATCAGCGTCGACATCGAAGCCGGGGTGACCGGCGAAGCCGTCGGGACCGGCCTGGTGGTCTCCCCCGACGGGGAGATCCTCACGAACGCCCACGTCATCGCGAACGCCACGGAGATCAGGGTCCGGCTGGCGGGCGACACCGAGCCGACCGAGGCGGAGCTCATCGCCTCCGACGTGGGCAACGACCTCGCGCTGCTGAAGATCAATGGTTCCAACCTGCCGGTCGCACCGTTCGCCCCGCCAGGTGAGGTG
This sequence comes from uncultured Acidimicrobiia bacterium, assembly GCA_963774635.1. GTDB lineage: Bacteria > Actinomycetota > Acidimicrobiia > Acidimicrobiales > Ilumatobacteraceae > JALZMG01. The sequence continues at coordinate 59,688 of CAVZFS010000007.1, read as the reverse complement.
GCGCTCGGTGATCAGGTCGTCGCCATCGGGTTCGCCCTCGACCTCGACGGCGAACCGTCGGTCACGCTGGGGATCGTCTCGGCGCTGGATCGCACGCTCATCACCCAGAACGAGGGCGCGCTCGACGGACTGATCCAGACCGATGCCGCCATCTCCTCCGGGAACAGCGGTGGACCGCTCGTCGATGCCAGCGGTCGGGTCATCGGGATCAACACGGCCGTCGCCCGCAGTGACGTCTCGACCGCCGCCACCAACGTCGGCTTCGCCATCGCCATCGAGGAGGTCGAGGCCGTGCTCGCCGCACTGCGTGAGCAAGGGGAGGGCGACCCGCGGCTCGAAGGCTTCCTCGGCGTCGTCCTCGGCGAGCGCTCCGACGGTGGGCAGGGCGCGCTGATCACGCAGGTCTCGGCGGATTCGCCGGCCTCGGACGCTGGGCTGGAAACCGGGGACGTCGTGATCTCCATCGACGAATCGACCACGGATGGCGTCGCCGGCGTGATCGCCGCCGTGCGCGACCGGGAGCCCGGCGACGAGGTCGAGGTCGTCGTCGTGCGCGACGGGGAAGAGGAGCACTTCAGCGTCGTGCTGGCCGAGCGCCCGCCCGAGACGACCGTCCCGGATTAGCGCTTCTGTCCGTAGGAACCGCATCACAACGATCGATTCCTACGGACAGAATGCGATACCACGCCCGGTTGCCGGGTTGACCTGCGTGCCGATACCATTCCCGGGCCCGGAACGCTTCGCAACCGATGTCCGTGTGCGCCCGGTGACGGGGACCGCACGGCGACAATCCATCTTGGTGCTCCGCCGGCCAGTGGCCTGCGGAGCACTTGCATGAGCGGCTTCCGGCCGCTCGGGACCACAGCAAGGAACCAGCCGCCATGGCAACCACCGCGATCGTCGGCGAGAAAGTCGGCATGAGCCAGAAGTGGGTCGATGACCGGATCGTCCCGGTCACGGTCCTGCGCGTCCAGCCCATGCGTGTCGTGCAGGTCAAGACGCCCGAGCGCGACGGCTACAGCGCCCTCCAGGTGACCTACGGCCACCGGGACGCCAGGAAGCTGAACAAGCCCGAGGCCGGCCACTTCGCCAAGGTGTCGGTCGATCCGGGCCATCGCCTCGTCGAGTTGCGCCTCGAGGACGTCGATGGCTACCAGGTCGGCCAGGAGATCGCCGTGGACAGCGTCGCCGCAGGATCCAAGGTCGACGTGACGGCCGTCAGCCGGGGCAAGGGCTTCGCCGGGACGATGAAGCGCCACAACTTCAAGGGTCAAGGTGCCAGCCACGGCAACCACAAGCACCACCGGGCACCCGGGGCGATCGGTTCCTGCGCCTACCCCGCCCGCGTGTTCAAGGGCATGCGGATGGCTGGTCAGATGGGCCACCAGCAGGTCACGACGCTCAACCTCGAGGTCGTCGAGTCCGACCCCGAGCGCAACCTGCTGCTGATCAAGGGCTCGGTACCCGGGCCGAACGGCGGTGTCGTCCTCGTCCGCAACGCCACCAAGCAGCCGGTGAGGGAGTCCTGATGGCCGAGATCACGTTGAAGACGCCGGCCGGTCGGGACGCCGGGCGCATCGAGCTCGACGACGCAGTGTTCGGGATCGCGCCCAACGTGTCCGTGATGCACCAGGTCGTCACGGCGCAGCTGGCCCACCGCCGCGCCGGCACCCACAGCACGAAGACGCGCAGCGAGGTCCGAGGCGGCGGCGCCAAGCCGTACCGGCAGAAGGGAACGGGCAACGCCCGCCAGGGGTCGACACGGTCACCGCAGTTCGCCGGCGGCGGCATCGCCCTTGGTCCCAAGCCGCGCTCGTATGTCCAGCGCACTCCGAAGAAGATGATCAAGTTGGCGCTGCGCTCCGCGTTGTCGGACCGTGCGGCCAGCGGCAAGGTCGTCGTCGTCGACGACTGGGGGCTCGGCGCTCCGAAGACGAAGGACGCCAAGGCGGCGCTCGCCGCGCTCGGGCTGGAGGGACGTGTGCTCGTGGTCGTCGAGAGCTTCGACACCGCCGTCGCCAGGTCGTTCCGCAACCTGCCCGAGGTGCAGCTGATCAAGGCCACCGAGCTCAACGCCTACGACGTCCTGTGCAACGACTGGATCGTGTTCAGCGAGAGCAACCTGCCGAAGGGTGACGGGCGCCCCGCCGGAGACACCGTGACGGAGCGTGCGACGAGCCAGGACCCGGCCGAGGGCGCTCGGGATACCGAAGAGGAGCGGGAGGACGAGCCGATCGTCCACTCACAGGACCCAGCCGAGGGCCCCCGCGACGACGACAGCGTGCCGGCGAGCGATGAGGCCGAGGACGCGACCGCTTCGGCCGGTAACGCAGCGAGCGTGATGCCCGAAGCCGGCGAGGGAAGCGCCAGCGACGAGCCGGAGTCGAGCGAGCCGGAGGCGAGCGAGACCGATGTTGCGGCCAGCGACGAGGCGGAGTCTCCTGAGCGAGTTTCGAGCGAAGGAGACCATTCAGCATGAAAGATCCGCGCGACATCATCCTCGCCCCGGTCGTCTCCGAGAAGTCCTACGCCCTGATGGAGGCCGGGGTCTACACGTTCAAGGTGCACCCGTCGGCGAGCAAGCCCGAGATCCGCGACGCCGTCCAGGCCATCTGGGGCGTCGAGGTCCGCAAGGTCAACACGCTCAACCGCAAGGGCAAGCGTCGCCGCACCCGCGGCACGAACCGCATCGGCTCCAAGCCCGACAGCAAGCGGGCCATCGTCACCCTGACAGCGGGCGAGATCCCGCTGTTCGAGAACTGAGGTCGTCGTGGGTATCCGTTCCCGCAAGCCGACCAGCCCAGCTCGGCGCTTCCAGACCGTCTCGGACTTCTCCGAGATCACGAAGTCGAAGCCCGAGAAATCGCTGATCGGCCCCAAGCCGAAGACCGGCGGCCGCAACGTCCACGGCCGCATGACGTCGCGCCACAGGGGCGGCGGTCACAAGCAGCAGTACCGCATGATCGACTTCAAGCGGATCAAGGACGGCGTGACGGCGAAGGTCGCGGCGATCGAGTACGACCCGAACCGCACCTGCCGCATCGCGCTGCTCCACTACGCCGACGGCCAGAAGGCCTACATCCTGGCGCCGCGGGGCCTGCGGGTGGGCGATCACGTCGAGAGCGGCCAAGGTGCCGACATCAAGCCGGGCAACGCCCTGCCGCTGCGCTACATCCCGGTCGGCACGACCGTGCACAACGTCGAGCTGCGCCCGGGCCAGGGAGGCAAGATCGGCCGTTCGGCCGGCATCGCCGTGCAGCTCGTCGCCAAGGACGGTGACTTCGCAACACTGCGCATGCCGTCGACCGAGATGCGTCGCGTGCTCATCGACTGCCGGGCCACCGTCGGCGAGGTCGGCAATGCCGAGCACGAGCTGATCAAGGTCGGCAAGGCCGGGCGCAACCGCTGGAAGGGTGTCCGGCCGCAGACCCGCGGTGTCGCCATGAACCCAGTCGACCACCCGCTCGGCGGTGGCGAGGGGCGCTCCTCGGGCGGCCGTCCGGCCGTGTCGCCCTGGGGCAAGCCGGAGGGCCGGACCCGCGACAAGAACAAGCCCTCGCAGAAGCTCATCATCCGCCGGCGTCGCACCGGAAAGGGTCGGAGGTAGTCCATGTCCCGCAGCCTGAAGAAGGGCCCGTTCGTCGACGAACACCTGTTGCGCAAGGTCGACGCCCAGAACGCGGCCGGCGAGCGCCGGGTCATCAAGACGTGGTCGCGCCGCTCCACGGTCATCCCCGAGATGGTCGGTCACACCATCGCCGTCCACGACGGCCGCAAGCACGTGCCGGTGTACGTCACCGAGTCGATGGTCGGCCACAAGCTCGGTGAGTTCAGCCCAACCCGCACGTTCCGGTTCCACGCCGGCCAGGAAAAGGGCGCGAAGGGTAGGCGCTGATGGTCGGACCGAAGCTCAACGACGGTGCGCTGCTCATCGCCGACGACCGGGTGACAACGAAGGCGACCGCCAAGTACGTGAAGGGCTCGGCGTCCAAGGTGCGCGAAGTGCTCGACCTCATCCGCGGGCTCGACGTGCGCCGCGCTCGACGAGGTGTTGCAGTTCCTCACTCGCGACGCGGCCCAGGATGTCCGCAAGGTGCTGTCCAGCGCCGTCGCCAACGCCGTGCACAACGACGAGCAGGACCCCGACGAGCTGTTCGTGGTGGCCTGCTACGCCGACGAGGGCCCGACGCTGCGCCGGTTCCGGCCGCGAGCCAAGGGCCGGGCGACCCGGATCCGCAAGCGCACGTGCCACATCACCGTCGTCGTGACGCGCCTCAGCGACGAGCGCCTCGACGTGCTGCAGGCCCGCCAGGAGGCGCGCCAGGCCGCAGGTCGGCGCCGTCCTAGCGGGACCGGTCGCTCGCGGCGTGACCGCGTCGAGCGCAGCCGAACGAGGGCCCAGGCGCTGCGTGAAGGCGCCGAGCCGATCGAGAGGCGAACTGCCGGAGGAGACGCCGAGCGGCCGACGAGGGCGCCGTCGACGTCACCGAGGTGGTGGCCGACGAGGTTGCTGCCGACGAGGTCGTGCGACGAAGTCGCCAGCGACGAGGTCGGAGCCGAGCGAAGCCGAAGGCGAGCGGCCTGAGGACGTCGAGCTTCCAGAAGGCGGCGTGCTGCCGCCGGAGGACGGCTCGATCCCTGAGGGCTACCCGATCAAGGGCAACGCCAACTCGATGCTGTACCACCAGCCGGGCGGGCGCTACTACGAGGTGACGATCGCCGAGGTGTTCTTCGACACCCCTGAGCACGCCGAGGCTGCTGGTTACTCAGCTCCGGCAACGGAAGAGAGCTGAGTTCATGGGCCAGAAGATCAACCCGTATGGGTTCCGTCTCGGTGTGACCACCGACTGGAAGTCGCGTTGGTTCAGCGAGCGCGAGTACAAGAACTACCTCACCGAGGACTGGAAGATCCGCGAAGCGATCATGCGCCGCATGGAGTCGGCGGCGATCTCGCGCATCGAGATCGAGCGGACCCGCGACAAGGTGCGTGTGGACGTCCATACCGCTCGCCCGGGCATCGTGATCGGCCGCCGCGGCGCACAGGCCGACGAACTGCGGGCGATCATCACGAAGATCACCGGCAACCCGAAGGTGCAGCTGAACATCGTCGAGATCAAGAGCCCCGAGCTCGACGCCGCGCTGATCGCCCAGGGCGTGGCCGACCAGCTGGCCAACCGCATCGCCTTCCGCCGGGCCATGAAGCGGGCCGTGCAGAACGCGCAGCGGGCGGGCGCGCTCGGCATCCGCGTGCAGTGCTCCGGACGCCTGGGCGGTGCCGAGATGAGCCGCACCGAGTGGTACCGCGAGGGCCGCGTGCCGCTGCACACGCTGCGCGCCGACATCGACTACGGCTTCCGCGAGGCCCGCACCGGTAGCGGCCGCGTCGGCGTGAAGGTCTGGCTCTACAAGGGCGACATCCTCCCGTACAAGTCGGCCACCGACGACAAGATCGCTCGCGAGGCGGCGATGGCCGTCGGCGAGACGTCCGGTCAGGCCGGCGAGCCGCGGCGGGTCGTGTCCTCCGCCGCCCGGCGCCAGGCCGAGCCGGAGCCGGAGACGCAGCCGCTGCTCAAGGAAGCCGATCCCGAGCTCGAGAAGCTGCTCGACGAGGAAGAAGACATCGCCCGCCGGACCCACGACGGCCACGAGACGCCCCACTTCCGTGGAGAGGACTGAGAGGGCCACGTCATGTTGATGCCCCGCAAGGTCGCCCACCGCAAGCACCAGCGCGGCCGGACCAAGGGTCTGGCTTCCGGTGGGACGGAGATCGCCTTCGGCGAGTACGGGATCCAGGCCCTCGAGCCGGGCTGGCTGACGGCCCGCCAGATCGAGGCCGCCCGTATCGCGATGACCCGCGCCATCAAGCGCGGTGGGAAGGTCTGGATCAACGTCTTCCCCGACAAGCCGGTGACGAAGAAGCCGGCCGAGACTCGCATGGGCTCCGGCAAGGGCAACCCCGAGCTGTGGGTCGCCGTCGTGAAGCCCGGCCGCATCCTCTTCGAGCTCTCGTTCCCCAACGAGGAGCAAGCCAGGATCGCCATGAACAAGGCAATCCAGAAGCTGCCGATGAAGGCTCGCGTGATCAGTCGAGAGGACTCGATCTGATGGACGTTCATTGCGTTCCCCGGCCACGCAGGCCGCTGGTAGCCGCTCCCTCGCTGGCGCTCGGTCGCTCGCATCGGATGGGGGACTCCCATGGCGCGTAAGACCAACGACCTCGCCGAAATGGACCTCGGCACCCTCATCGACGAGCTGCGTGAGTCGAAGCAGGAGGCGCTCAACCTGCGCTTCCGCAACGCGACCGGCCAGCTCGACAACACCGCAGAGATCAAGCGGGTGCGTCGCCAGATCGCCCGCATCAACACCTTCATCCGCCAGCGCGAGATCGAAGAGGCCGCGAAGTCATGAGTGAAGACGTACAAGATGCGGCCGGCGAAGGCGCTGGAGCGCCCGCCGTGCCGAACCGGGAACCAGCCTCTGACCGGCGCCGCTCGGCGTCGTCCCGTTCCGCTCGTAAGACACGAGAGGGCGTGGTCGTCTCGAGCGGCATGGACAAGACGGCGGTCGTGGCCGTCGTCGAGCGCGTCCGCCACCGGAAGTACAACAAGTTCGTCCTGCAGACGAAGAAGCTGTACGCCCACGACGAGGCGAACGACGTCAACGTCGGCGACCGGGTGAGGGTGATGGAGACCCGGCCGGTGTCGAAGACGAAGCGCTGGCGGGTCACGGACGTCCTGGAGCGGGCGAAGTGATTCAGCAGGAATCCAGGCTCCGTGTCGCTGACAACAGCGGCGCCAAGGAGGTGCTCGTCATCAAGGTGCTCGGCGGCACGCGCCGCCGCTACGCCTCGATCGGCGACATCTTCGTCGGCACCGTCAAGGACGCCATCCCCGGAGCTGGCGTCAAGAAGGGCGAGATCGTGAAGTGCGTCGTCGTGCGCACGAAGAAGGAGAAGCGCCGCCCCGACGGCAGCTACATCCGCTTCGACGAGAACGCCGCCGTGCTGATCAAGGACGACCACACGCCGCGCGGCACGCGCATCTTCGGCCCAGTCGGCCGAGAGCTCCGCGACCGCCGCTTCATGCGCATCGTGTCATTGGCTCCCGAGGTTCTGTGATGTTTCGGCTCGCACCCAGAGGTTGCTCGCCGAGCTCGATGAGCCGGCGTGCCGCCGCACCGAGTTCCAGCCGATCGACCGGCCGCTCTCGGCGGGGCACCGTCCTCTCGACCCGCTCGGGAGGTACACGATGAAGTTGAAGAAGGGCGACACCGTCGAGGTGATCACCGGCAAGGAAAAGGGCAAGCGGGGAGAGATCCAGCGCGTCCTGCCGACCCAGAACAAGGTGCTCGTGACCGGCATCAACGTTGCCACGAAGCACGCGAAGCCACGCCGCGCCAACGACCGTGCGGGGATCATCGATCGCGACATGCCGATCCACGCGAGCAACGTGATGCTCGTCCACAAGGGCAAGCGCGTGCGCGTCGCCTACGAGCTGCGCGACGGCAAGAAGGTCCGCGTCCGCGAAGACCGGCCAGGGCAAGACCGAGGTCATCTCATGAGCGAGAGCACGACAGATGCGGCCGGCGAAGGCGCTGGGCCCGCCGTGATGGAACGCACCGTGCCGCGCCTCAAGCAGCGGTACAACGACGAGATCAAGTCCCGCCTGCAGCAGCAGCTCGGGCTGGACAACGTGATGCAGGTACCACGGCTGGAGAAGATCGTCATCAACATGGGCGTCGGCCGGGCGACGCAACAGCCGTCGCTGCTCGAGGGCGCCGTCGCCGATCTCACCCGGATCGCCGGGCAGAAGCCGATCGTCACGAAGGCCAAGCACTCGATCGCCGGTTTCAAGCTGCGCGAGGGCCAGTCGATCGGCACCAAGGTCACGCTCCGCGGGGACCGCATGTGGGAGTTCCTCGACCGGCTGATCGCCGTCGCCATCCCGCGCATCCGTGACTTCCGCGGACTGCCGCCGAAGTCGTGGGACAGCCGCGGCAACTACACGTTCGGCCTGAACGACCAGACGGTCTTCCCCGAGATCGACTACGACAAGATCGACTCGCCGCGGGGCATGGACATCACGATCGTCACGTCGGCGATCGACGATGACGCTGGCAAAGCGCTGCTGGACGCCTTCGGGTTCCCGTTCCGGCAGACCGAGGATCCCAACGCACCCGTCCTTGAGGCGCGACGCAGCCGCCGTCGCGGTGGTCCTGTTCGCGGCAAGAGAAGGTGATCGATATGGCGAAGAAGGCACTCGTCAACAAGGCGGCCCGCAAGCCGAAGTTCAAGGTCCGGGCCTACACCCGCTGCCGCCGCTGCGGCCGCGCCCGCGCCGTGTACCGCAAGTTCGGGCTGTGCCGTGTGTGCCTGCGCGAGCTGGCCCACGCCGGCGAGATCCCGGGCCTGACGAAGTCGAGTTGGTGAGGGAGCAAGAACGAGATGATGACTGATCCCATCGCCGACATGCTGACCCGCGTGCGCAACGCCAACACGGCGATGCACGAGGAAGTCCGCATGCCGTCCTCGAAGCAGAAGGTCGCGCTCGCCGACGTGCTGCAGCGCGAGGGCTACATCGGCGGCTACGAGGTCGCACCGTCGCCGAAGGGTGTCGGCGAGGTCTTGACCATCAAGATGAAGTACTCGCCGGACCGCGATCGCACGATCTCCGGGCTGCGCCGCGTGTCGACGCCCGGTCTACGCGTGTACCGCAAGGCCGACAGCGTGCCGCGCGTCCTCGGCGGCCTCGGTGTCGCTGTCCTGTCCACGTCCCATGGACTGATGACCGATCGCGAGGCGCGCCGTCGCAAGGTCGGCGGCGAAGTCCTGTGCTACGTCTGGTGAGGCTCTGAGATGTCACGAATCGGTCAAGCTCCGATCACGATCCCGAGCGGCGTCGACGTCACGATCAACGACCGGGACATCACCGTGAAGGGTCCGCGCGGCGAGCTGTCGCGCCGCCTGCCACCCGACATCACCGTGCGTCAGGACGACGGCCAGCTGCTGGTCACTCGCCCCGACGACGAACGCGAGCACCGAGCGCTCCACGGGCTGACCCGCAGCCTCGTCAACAACATGGTCGTCGGCGTGACCGACGGCTTCCGCAAGCAACTGGAGATCGTCGGCGTCGGCTACCGCGCCGAGGCGCAAGGCCCCGACGCGATCCGCTTGGCGCTCGGCTTCAGCCACCCGGTCAACGTCCGCGCGCCGGAGGGCATCGCGTTCGAAGTGCCGGTGCCGACGCAGATCGTCGTCACAGGCATCGACAAGGAGGTCGTCGGCCAGGTCGCCGCCGAGATCCGTTCCATTCGCAAGCCGGAGCCGTACAAGGGCAAGGGCGTCCGCTACCAGGGCGAGCGCGTACTGCGCAAGGCCGGTAAGGCTGGAAAGAAGTAGCCATGGCAGACACCGCTCAGATCCGCCGGGAGTCGCGCCTGCGGCGCCACCGACGGGTGCGCAAGAAGCTGCACGGCACGGCGGAGCGCCCGCGGCTGGCCGTGCACCGGTCGAACAAGCACATCGTCGCCCAGGTGATCGACGACGACACCGGGCGCACGCTCGTCGCCGCGTCGACAGTCGAGACCGACCAGCGCAGCGCCGGCTCGGGGGGATCCGTGGCGGCTGCCGCACGCGTCGGCACGCTGGTCGCCGAGCGGGCCAAGACCGCCGGCATCGGCCAGGTGGTGTTCGATCGCGGCGGCTTCCTCTACCACGGCCGCATCGCTGCACTGGCAGCGGCGGCCCGCGAAGCGGTCTGGAGTTCTTGGCCGTCCACTGCGTTCCGCGGCCGGCCGCGCCTTCGCTGAGCGCTCGCACCTTCGATCGGAGTTCTAGATGGCCTATTCGAGTTCTCAATACCGCGACTCCGACTCGTCCGAGGGCGGTCTGCGTGAGTCGCGCGTCATCACGATCAACCGCGTGGCCAAGGTCGTGCGCGGTGGTCGGCGCTTCTCGTTCACCGCGCTCGTGGTGATCGGTGATGGCAACGGCCGGGTCGGGCTCGGCTACGGCAAGGCCAAGGAGGTGCCCCTCGCCATCCAGAAGGGCACCGAGGAGGCCAAGCGCAACCTGTTCGACGTCCCGCTCGCCGGCAGCTCGATTCCCCATCCGGTGATCGGCGTGACCGGCGCCGGCCGGGTGCTGATGAAGCCGGCCGCTCCCGGTACCGGCGTCATCGCCGGTGGCGCCGCCCGCATCATCCTCGAGGAAGCCGGGATCCACGACGTCCTCTGCAAGTCGCTCGGCTCTGCCAACCACATCAACGTGGCGCGGGCGACCGTGGCGGGCCTCAAGGCGCTGCAGCGACCCGACGAGGTGGCGGCCCGGCGTGGCCTGGTGGCCGAGGAGTTCGTGCCCAAGGGGATGCTCGAGGCCTACAACGAGCGCCAGCGGCGCCGCACCCGACAGGAGCCCGACGATGACTGACGTTCATGATGCGGCCGGCGAGGGCGCTGGAGCGCCCGCCGTGCCGAACCGGGAGTCCACCTCTGAACGACGCGGCTCGGTCACCGATAGCGGTTCTTCGATCACCGTCACCCAGATCCGCTCGGGCTACGGCACGAAGCCGAAGACACGTGGCACGCTGCGCGCCCTCGGCCTGGGCCGCATCGGCCGATCCAACACCCTCCCCGATCGTCCCGAGATCCGCGGGATGATCGCCCGCGTCCCGCACCTCGTGAGTGTCAAGGACTCGAGCGACGAGACCACCCGGCCGGACGCGTCGTCCAGAGGCGAAGACCCGGTTCGGCCCGAGGCGGCTCCAGCCGCTTCGAGGGCCGAAGAAGAAACGAAAGCTGAGTAGTCATGCGCGTCGACGAACTCTCCCCGCCGCGTGGCGCCAGCCGCGCCCGCAGGCGCCTCGCCCGTGGCATCGGCGGCAAGGGCGGCAAGACCGCCGGCCGTGGCACCAAGGGCCAGAAGGCACGCAACACCGTCCCCCGAGGGTTCGAGGGCGGACAGATGCCGCTGAAGCAGCGGGTGCCGAAGCTGAAGGGATTCAACAACCCGTTCCGCGTCGAGTACCACGCCATCAACCTCGACACGCTGCAGGAGCTGTCCGGCGTCGTCGAAGGTGGCGTCGTCGATCCGCAGGTGCTGATCGACCACGGGCTGCTGCGCAAGGACGCCTACGTGAAGATCCTGGCGAGGGGCGAATTGTCGGCCAAGCTCGACGTCTCTGCCCATGCCGTGTCCAAGGCCGCCGAGGCCGCGATCACGGCGGCGGGCGGTACGTTGACGCTCGTCCCCCTCCCGTTCCGCGCCGAGAACCGGGCTGGACGCCCACCCGTCAAGGGGAACCAATTCACGAACAGGTGATCGGACGCTTTCGAGCTCCCACCCGCCAGACAGGATCACGCTGAGTGCTCTCCAACCTGAAGAACGTCTTCAAGATCCCGGACCTCCGGAACAAGATCCTGTTCACGGTGGCGATGATCGTCGTCTACCGGTTCGGTGTGGCGATCAGGGTGCCGGGCATCGATCCGCTGGCCGTCGACCAGATCCGTTCGGCCGCCAACACGCAAGGCGCGCTCGGGTTCCTGAACCTGTTCTCCGGCGGAGGGTTCGAGAGCTTCTCGATCTTCGCCCTCGGGATCATGCCGTACATCACGGCCAGCATCATCATGCAGATCCTCGGGGTGGTGATCCCCAAGCTGGAGGAGCTCCAGCAGCAGGGCGCGGTGGGTCAGCGCAAGATCACCCAGTACACGCGCTACGTCACGATCGCCCTGGCCACACTGCAGGCGACCGGCCTTGTGTTCATCTTCGGGACCGGACGAGGCACCGCCTTCTTCTCGGCCGCCGCAGCCGCTCCTGACGTCCCGCTGCTCCCCGACGGCATCTGGCCGAGGGGCTACCTCGTCATCGCCACGCTCGTCGCCGGTACTGCCCTCCTCATGTGGGTGGGCGAGCTGATCAGCCAGCGCGGCATCGGCAACGGCATGTCGATGGTCATCTTCGCCTCGGTGGTCTCGGGCCTGCCGTACGGCTACTGGTCGATCATCGAGGTCAACAAGTGGATCTGGTTCGTCCTGATCGTGCTCCTGACCCTGGCCATCATCGTCTCCGTCGTGTTCGTCGAGCTCGGACAACGCAGGATCCCGGTGCAGTTCGCCAAACGTGTGGTCGGCCGCCGCATGTACGGCGGACAGAACACGTACATCCCGCTCAAGGTCAACCAGTCGGGCGTCATCCCGATCATCTTCGCCAGCTCGATCTTGCTGCTGCCGGTGATCTTCTCGAACGTCCTCGGCAGCGGTGAAGGCTGGCGGGGCACGATCGCGGACTGGGTCGACGAGTACATCATCAACAGCCAGAACCTCGTCTACATGGCGCTGTTCGCCACGTTGATCATCGCCTTCGCCTACTTCTACAACTCGATCGCCTTCGACCCGGTGCGTCAGGCCGATCAGATCCGACGCCAGGGCGGGTTCATCCCGGGTGTGCGTCCGGGTCCGCAGACAGAGCGTTACTTGGCCAAGGTGGTCAACCGGATCACGCTGCCCGGGGCCGTGTTCATCGCCATCATCGCCATCCTGCCGTACCTGCTGCTGTGGGCGGCCGACATCAACACGTTCGGCTTCGCCGGGACGAGCATCCTGATCGCCGTCGGCGTGGCCCTCGAGCTGATGCGCCAGATCGACAGCCAGCTGATGCTCCGCAACTACGAGGGATTCCTCAAGTAGATGCGTTCCCCGGCCACGCAGGCCGGCGTGCCGGCACCCTCCGCTGGCGCTCCGGGTGCCTACGTCCGCACGAGTGAGTCGTGATCCCGGGAGCTCGGATCATCATCCTCGGCCGCCAGGGGGCCGGCAAAGGAACGCAGTGTGTGCGTCTCTCGCGCCACTACGTCGTCCCGCACATCTCCACCGGCGACATGCTGCGGGCCGCGGTCCGCGAGCGGACGGAGGTCGGCACGGCGGCCAGGGAGATCATGGACACAGGAGGTCTCGTCGGCGACGACATCATGATCGCCATCGTCGACGACCGGCTGCGCCGGCCCGACGCCGAGACGCGCGGGTACATCCTCGACGGGTTCCCCCGCAACGTCGCCCAAGCGGAAGCGCTCGACAAGATCACCGTCGACCGTCCGATCCACGTCGTCATCGACCTCGACGTACCGCGTGACGTGGTGCTCGCCCGCATCTCGGCCCGCCGGGTGTGTCGGGACTGCGGGACGAACTACACGGCGACCGGCCTGGAGCGCCAACCCTGGATCTGCGAGGTGTGCGGAGGCGACGTGCGCCAGCGGGCCGACGACACACCCGAGGCGGTCAACCGTCGACTCGACTTGTACGAGTCCCAGACCGAGCCGTTGATCGAGTTCTACGACGCCCAAGACCGGCTCGTGGTGATCGACGGGGTCGGCCATCCGGACGAGGTGTTCCGGCGCCTGACCGTGACCATCGACACCGCCCCGACGAAAAGTGTGAGCTGAACGCGCGGATTTCGGGCCGCTGAGCTCACACTTCGGGCTCAGCGTGACGCAAAGGTGAGGTCGAAGCGGCGGACGGCGCGGGCGAAGATGTTCGGCTCGACATCGGGTTCGCTCACCGGGCGCAGGTTGGTGGCGCGGCGGGCGAGGCCCCCGACGACGGCGGCCAGCGTGGTCCGGGCAAAGTTGGCGCCGATGCAGAGATGGGTGCCGAAGCCGAAGGAGAGATGCGGGTTCGGCGACCGGCGGATGTCGAAGCGGAACGGGTCGTCGAACACCGCCTCATCCCGGTTCGCGGAGGGATAGAGCAGCAGGATCCGATCGCCCCGCTCGATCGGATGCCCGCCCGCGCCACCGATCGTGTCGTCCGCCACGGCGCGACGGAAGAAGTTGTTGAGCGGCGTGACCCAGCGCAGGACCTCCTCGACGGCGCCAGGCACGAGGCTCGGGTCGGCGGCCAGGTCGTCCCACTGGTCCGGGTGATCGCAGAACGTACGCAGACCGTGGCTGATGGCGGTGCGCGTCGTCTCAGCCCCGCCGGCGATGAACAGCCCGACCTCGTGGACGATCGACTCGGGCGGGAGCGGCTCCCCGTCGATCCGCGCGTTGACCCAGATGGAGACGAGATCGTTGCGCTCGTCGGCGGGGCACCCGATCCTCGGCGCGGCGACCGGCCCGAGAGCCGTGGCGAACTCGACGTTGGCGTCGAAGAACTCGCGGAACGCCCGGCCGGATCGGTCCCGGTCGTCGGTGCGCATCAGCCGCTCGCTCCAGGACTTGACCTGCGGCCACATCTCGTCGGGGAAGCCGAGCAGGCGGCACGTCAGACGGGCCGGGAGCTGTGCAGCCAGGTGCTCGACGACGTCGACCTGGCCGTCGGCGGCGACGCGGCTGACCAGCCCGTCGAGCAGCTCGTCGGTCAAGGCGACGACCTGATCGGCCTGCGCCGCCACCCCGGCCTTGGTGAACCGGTGCTGGACGAGCAAGCGCTGCTGGCGGTGGCGCGGGTCGTCCTGGGCGATCATGTTCGCTTCCTCGGGCGCCCAGTGCTGCCGGTAGCCCTGGCCGCTGACGAAGACGGTCGACCGCCGCTCGACGTCCATCACGTCGGCGTGACGGGTCAACACCCACAGACCGTTGCGCTCGTCCCGGTAGACGGGCTCGTGGCGGCGCATCCACGTCCACAGGTCGTGGGGATTCGTGCGGTAGAGGTCGGGGTCCAGGACGTCCACCACCAGCCGCTCCGTTGCCATGGCGCTAGGTCAGCACATTTCCGGGCTCGGGCTCGCCGGCCGGATCCCCAGGGTGGGAGAAGGCCCAGGTCCAGCTACCATGGGGTGCCGGTCTGTCGCCAGACCGGTCGTTCCGTTCGTCCGTGCCCCAGCCGCCATCACCGCCAAATGCGGGGGTGGAACGGGGCCCACACCGCAGGTGAGGAGTCCGTCCTGCCCAAGCCCAAGGAAGACGCCATCGTGCTCGAGGGCACGATCTTGGAGTCGCTCCCCAACGCCATGTTCCGAGTGGAGCTCGACAACGGCCACAAGGTGCTGGCGCACATCTCCGGTCGGATGCGGATGAACTACATCCGGATCCTCCCCGGGGACAAGGTGCAGGTGGAACTCACGCCCTACGACCTCACCCGAGGCCGCATCACGTATCGCTACAAGTAGAGCAGGCAGCCATGAAGGTCCGACCCAGCGTCAAGAAGATGTGCGAGAAGTGCAAGGTGATCCGCCGGCACGGTCGCGTCATGGTGATCTGCGAGAACCCGCGCCACAAGCAGCGTCAGGGCTGAGGGGAGACAACACGTGGCACGAATTGCCGGCATCGACATCCCCCGCGAGAAGCGGTTGGAGATCTCGCTCACGTACATCTTCGGCATCGGCAAGCCGACAGCCCAGAAGCTGTGCACGGACCTCGGCCTCGACCGGGACACCAAGGTGTCGGCGCTCACCGATGACGAGGTGTCACGGATCCGTGCCTACGTCGACGAGAACCTGCGCATCGAGGGCGACTTGCGCCGCGACGTGCAGCAGGACATCAAGCGCAAGATCGAGATCGGGTGCTACCAGGGCATCCGCCACCGCAAGGGCCTGCCGGTGAACGGTCAGCGCACCCACACCAATGCCCGCACCCGCAAGGGACCCAAGCGCACCGTCGCCAACAAGAAGAAGGCCGTGAGGAAGTAAGCGATGGCCAAGCCGAAGCCAGCAGGTCGTCGCCCCCGGCGTCGCGACCGCAAGAACATCACCACCGGCGTGGTGCACATCAAGAGCTCGTTCAACAACACGATCGTCTCGATCACCGATCCGGAGGGGAACGTCATCGCGTGGGCGTCGTCGGGCGGCGTCGGCTACAAGGGCTCACGCAAGTCCACGCCGTTCGCTGCCCAGCTCGCTGCCGAGCGGGCCGCCCGGGCGGCGATGGAGCACGGTCTGCGTCGCGCCGAGGTGCAGGTCAAGGGCCCCGGCTCTGGCCGTGACACTGCGGTGCGATCGATTCAGAACACCGGCATCGAGGTCACGTCGATCAAGGACGTCACGCCGGTGCCGCACAACGGCTGCCGGCCGCCGAAGCGCCGGAGGGGTTGATCATGGCTCGGTACACGGGTCCCAAGGTCCGGCTCTCCCGCCGCCTCGGCACGAACATCTTCGAGAACGAGAAGGGCCGCCGGGCGCTGGAGCGCAGGCCGTTCCCGCCGGGCGCCCACGGCCGCACCCGCAGGCGCAACAGTGGCAGCGAGTACCTGCTCCAGCTGCAGGAGAAGCAGAAGGCGAAGTACATCTACGGCGTCCTCGAGCGGCAGTTCCGTCGCACCTACGAGGAAGCCAACCGGCTCGCCGGCCCGACGGGCGAGAACCTGTTGCGCCTGCTCGAGCTGCGCCTCGACAACGTCGCCTACCGGGCCGGATGGGCCTCCACCCGCCCGCAGGCTCGGCAGTTCGTCAACCACGGCCTCGTGCAGGTCAACGGCAAGCGGGTCGACATCCCGAGCTACCGCGTGCGCAAGGGCGACGTCGTGTCGCTGGGCCCGAGGGCCCGCAACATGATCGTGATCCAACACAACATCGACACCCTCGACCGCTCGCTCGTCGGCTGGCTCGAATCGGGTGACGGCGGCAAGCAGGTCACCGCGCGCGACCTCCCGCAGCGCGACCACATCGACGTCCCCGTTCGCGAGCAGCTCATCGTCGAGCTGTACTCCAAGTAGGAAAGGACCTGCCCTCCATGCTGGTCATGCAGCGCCCGACCATCGAAGCCATCGGCGAGGAGTCGGGCAACCGGCAGCGCTTCGCCGTCGGCCCGCTGGAGCCGGGCTTCGGCCATACCCTCGGCAACTCGCTGCGCCGCACCCTGCTGTCGTCGATTCCCGGCGCGGCCATCACGATGGTGCGCTTCGACGACGCCTTGCACGAGTTCGACACGATCCACGGAGTCGCCGAGGACGTCACCGACATCATCCTCAACCTCAAGGACATCGTCGTCACGTCGGAGTCGCCCGACCCCGTCACCTGCCGCATCGATGCCAAGGGCGCCGGACCGGTCACCGCTGGTGACGTCGAGTGCCCCGCCGACGTCGAGGTGCTCAACAAGGACCTCGTCATCGCCACGCTCAACCAGAAGGGCCGTCTGGCCATCGACCTCACCGTCGAGCAGGGCCGCGGCTACTCCTCGAGCGACCGGGAGACCGAGAACCGCACGATCGGCGTGATCCCCGTCGATGCGATCTTCTCGCCGATCCGGCGCGTCACCTTCGAGGTCGAGCCGACCCGCGTCGAGCAGTCGACGAACTACGACCGCCTGGTCCTCGACATCGAGACCGACGGCTCGGTGACCCCGGGCGAGGCCTTGGCCTCGGCCGGCGCCACGCTGCGCTCGCTGGCGGAGCTCGTCGCATCGATGAGCGAGGAGCCCCAGGGCCTCGAGCTCGGTGAGGTGGCCGACGCCGGCGCCAGCTCGCCGGACCTCGACCTGCCGATCGAGGACCTCGATCTCTCCGAGCGGCCGAGCAACTGCCTCAAGCGGGCCCAGATCAACACCGTCGGCGAGCTGCTCACGAAGACCGAGGACGACCTGCTGAACATCACCAACTTCGGGCAGAAGAGCCTCGACGAGGTGAAGCAGAAGCTCGACGAGCGCGGCCTGTCGCTGCGCGGCTGACCCGGAGCCCACGATGCCGACCCCACGCAAGTCCCGCTCGTTCGGCGGCAGCGCCGCCCACGAGCGCTTGATGATGGCCAACCTCGCGGCGTCGCTGTTCGCCGCCGAGGCGATCGTGACCACCGAGGCCAAGGCGAAGGCGCTGCGTCCGATCGCCGAGAAGCTGATCACCAAGGCCAAGAAGGCCCAGGACGAGGGATCGACGCGGGTCCACCGGATCCGCCAGATCCAGGGCTACCTCGGAGACCGCGAGATGACCCACAAGCTGGTCAACGACGTGGCTCCCCGCTACGTCGACCGCAACGGCGGTTACACCCGCATCCTCAAGCTCGGCGCCCGCCAGGGCGACAGCGCGGAGATGGCGCGGATCGAGCTCGTGTAGCGCCTTCTGTCCGTAAGAATCGCATCACAATGATCGATTCCTACGGACAGAAGCGTCATTCGAGGTCGATGTCCGCGTAGATCAGGGCGTGGTCGCTGGCCGCGTGCACCTCTGCGGTCAGCGTGGGATAGAGCTCCCACGGGTTCTCCGTGCGTGGGCCGTGCCAGACGCCTTTGCGGAACACTGCACCGCCGGCGACGCGCTCCCAGAGCGACGGTGACAGCAGCACGTAGTCGAGCTTGCCGGGCTCGTTGTTGCCGCGGAACGTGCCTCGACGCGGTCCGAAGTCGAACGAGGCGTGGGTGCTGATGTCGCGCAGATCGGTCTCCTGCAGCAACGGCGCCAGCGCGTCGCTGTCCGGCGTGTCGTTGAGGTCGCCGACCACCGCGACCGCATCGGCGCCTTCCTCGCGCAACCCGGCGTAGATCTCGGCCACCCGTGTGGCCTGGCGGCGCCGGCGTCGGCTGCCGAGGCGGTCGCCCGGCTCGCTGTAGCCCTTCGACTTGAGGTGGTTGACGAGCACCACCACCCGCTCGCCGCCCGACGTGCGGAGGTGGTACTCCGGGCAGTCGCGGGAGAACACGATCCCCTCGTCGTCACGGTCATAGACGTGGGTCCGCAGGTGCTCCAACGTGAGGCCCGCGCCGAGGAGGACGCCCACGTCGATGCCCCGGTCATCGTTGCCGTCGACCAGCATCGCCTGTTCGTAGGGCATGCCGCCGACGTCGACCAGCGAGTCCGAGAAGCGGGCGAGCGTGATGCGATCCTCGACCTCGACGATCCCGAGCACGTCGGCATCCACGTCGCGCACGACCATCGCCGTGTGGCTGATCGCAAGGTCGTCGAGCGGCCCCATCGTGAGCTCGACCCAGCCGATCCAGTCCGCCCGCCCCGACGCAACCACCTCGACGTCTCCGTCGCGCGGGCGGCGCAGCAGCCGTCCACGGATGACGCGCAGCCGGGCGAACTCTGCCGTGTCCGACCGCAGCAGGCCGAGCTCCTCCAGCAGGGCGATGATCCGCCGCTTCGTCGCATCGGAGTACGTGGAGCGCTGGAACAGCTCGTTGATCTGGGCATGGGCCTCGAGCACGGGTCGCCCGGCGGCCCACGTCTCCATGCTCAGCGCTCGCGCCCTGGCGAAGAGGTTCTGGACGTTGTAGGAGGCGATCCGCATGGTGCCGCCGGACCGTAATCATTGCGTTCCCCGGCCACGCAGGCCGTTGATGGTCGCTCCCTCACTGGCGCTCGGTCGCTCGCAGTGGTGAGATGCTCTCGATGTGAGCGAGGCAGCGGCACCGACCCGCCGCGTTCGCATGACCGTCGCCTACGACGGCTCCGGCTTCCGCGGCTTCGCGCCGAACCCCGGCGTGCCGACCGTGGCAGGTGCGCTCGGCGATGCCATCGCCACGGTCGTCCGACGTCCCGTCGAGCTGACGGGAGCCGGTCGAACCGACGCCGGGGTGCACGCCTGGGGCCAGGTCGTGTCCGCCGATCTCCCTGCCGAGATCGACCTCGAGGATCTCGTGCGCCGACTCAACAAGCTCCTGGCCCCCTCGGTCGCCGTTCGCAACGCGTGCTGGGCGGGCCCGGACTTCAACGCCCGCTTCTCGGCGAACTGGCGGCACTACCGCTACGAGGTGTGGAACGCGCCGACGCCGAATCCGCTCATCGCCGGTCGGGCGTGGTTCGTGGCGCAGCCCCTTGCCGTCTGGGCGATGCAGGCGGCGTGCGATCCGCTGATCGGCGAGCACGACTTCACGAGCTTCTGTCGGCGACCGAAGGTGGACGACGGCGATCCGGAGCGGTCGCTCGTACGGCGCATCACCTCGGCACGATGGAGCACCCTCGACGACGACGAGCACCACCTGCGCTTCGAGATCCGCGCCAACGCGTTCTGCCACCAGATGGTCCGCTCGATCGTCGGCACGCTGGTCGACGTCGGCCTCGGCAAGGCCTCGCCCGGCGACGTGCGTGGCATCCTCGTGGCCCGCGACCGCGAGGCCGCCGGCCAGGTCGCCCCGCCGTACGGCCTGACGCTGTGGGAGGTCGGCTATCCGTTCTGTCCGTGAATACTGTGGGGGCTCGCGCCCCACACCCCATCGCCGTGCGGCTCGCTGGCGCTCGCTCGCCCGGCCGCCGCTCGCGTCCGTAGAAATCGTTCGTTGTGATGCGATCCTTACGGACAGAACGATTGGAGGGGCGATGACGACGGTCCGCCGAGCACACCCAGGCCGGCTGGTCGAGCCTGAGGAGGTCGTCGAGCGCCTCCGCGCCGCCGGGCACACCGTGGGCCGCACGAGGCAGGCCGTCGTCGACGCCGTGCGCCGCCAAGGCCCGTCGTTCACGGCCGAGGAGCTGGCGGCCGCGCTTCCCGACGTGCACGTCGCCACCGTCTATCGCACACTGGCGCTGCTCGAGGAGATCGGTGCGTTGCGCCATGTCCACCTGTCCCACGGCCCAGCGATCTACGAGCAGTCCGACGCCGACGACATCCGCCACCTCGTGTGCGAGGTCTGCAACCGGCACTACGCCGTCCCCGGCGACGTCTTCGAGACTGCCCGCCAGCGGCTGGCCGACGAGTTCGGCTTCGTGCTCGACGGGTCGCACTTCGCCATCGTCGGCCGCTGCGCCTCCTGCGTCTGATCGAGAGATCCTGTTCGCTCGCTCAATCCGCGGCCGCCGCGGCTCCGAACCAACACCGGGTTGATTTGCGACTGGGTCGCATTTAGGTTGGGGCCGAGCAGCAACGAGGAGAGATGCCATGTTGGCACTGCACATCCCGGACGGGTTCATCGACGGACCGACGTCCCTGCTCGCGGGTGTCATCGCCATCGGCGGCATCGCCCTCTGCCTGCGACGGACGTCGGCGACGCTGGCCGAGCGGGAGATCCCGATCGTCGGCCTGGTGGCGGCGTTCGTGTTCGCTGCGCAGATGATCAACTTCCCGGTCGCCAACGGGACCAGCGGCCACCTGCTGGGAGGTGTGCTGGCCGGTGTGCTCGTCGGCCCGTGGGCCGGGGCGCTCGCCGTGTCGGTGGTGCTCGTGGTCCAGGCCCTGCTGTTCGCCGACGGCGGCTTGTCGGCGCTCGGCCTGAACATCGTCAACATGGCGCTGGCCGGCACGTTCGTCGGCTACGGGATCTTCCTGCTGCTGCGCCGCGCGCTCGGCAACACGCAGTGGTCGGTGACCGCCGCCTCCGGGCTGGCGGGCTTCCTCGTACCGATCGTCGCCGCGCTCGTCTTCGTGGGCGAGTACGCGCTCGGCGGCAACGACGCGGTCTCGGTTGGATCGGTGGCTACCGCGATGCTCGGTGTACACGCCCTGATCGGCATCGGCGAGGGCATCATCACGATGCTCGCCGTCGGCGCGGTGATGGGCTTGCGGCCAGACCTCGTCTACGGCGCCCGGGGCATCAGGCAGCCGACCGAGGAGTGGGCACTGGAGCCGGTGCGGTCGTGAACCGGCGGATCTCATATGTCGCCTTCCTCGTGATCGGCCTCGCCGCAGCCTTGACGCTCGTGATCGTCCTGGCCCCCAACGCCAACCCGAACCCGGACGGCCTCGAAAAGGTGGCGGCTGACACGGGCATCGACAACGGGATGACGGATCACGCCCTCGCCGACGGCCCCTTGGCCGACTACGGCGTGAGCGGTGTCGACAACACGTGGGTGGCGACCTGGATCGCCGGAGGGCTCGGCGTCGCCGCCACGTTCATCCTGTGCGCGGGGCTCGTCTACCTCGTGCGCCGCAGGACCTGACGTGGGCGGCGCGCACCGGCATCTCCTCATCCACGAGGAGGGCCCTCTCCACCGGCTCCCACCCCAGTGCAAGCTGGCGGCGACCGTGCTGTTCGTGTTCGCCGTCGTGGCGACGCCACGTGAGGAGTTCTGGGCGTTCGGCGTCGAGGCGTCGCTCGTCGTGCTGGCTGCGCTCATCGGAGGCGTGCCGCTGTGGTCGATCGCCAAGCGACTCGTCATCGAAGTCCCGTTCCTGCTGTTCGCCGTGCTGCTGCCCATCGTCGGTCGCCAACCCCGCGTTGACGTGCTGTGGTTCAGCCTTTCCGAGCCTGGGCTGTGGGCCGCCTGGAACATCGTCGTCAAGGGCACCATCGGCGTCGCTGCCACAGTGGTCCTCGCCTCGACGACGTCCATTCCGCAGCTGCTCAGCGGCCTCGAGCGGCTGCGCGTGCCGCGGGTGATGGTCGGCATCACCGCCTTCATGATCCGGTACGCCGACGTCCTCGGCGACGAGGTGCGGCGGATGAACATCGCCCGGGAGTCCCGCGGCGGTGGCGGTGGACGGGTCGGCCAGGTGCGTGCGCTCGCGTCCACGGCCGGGACGTTGTTCGTGCGGTCGTACGAGCGGGGGGAACGGGTCTACCTCGCGATGGAGTCACGCGGCTACACCGGCACGATGCCCGATCGCAGCACTGCGGCGACGGCGCGGGCGTGGGCGGTGTGCCTGCTCTGGCCGGCCATCGGAGCCACCATCGCCGCGATCGCCTGGAGCATCCGATGACCGCTCCCGCGCTCGAGCTCCGCGACGTCGTGTACCGCTACCCGGACGGTCACCAGGCGTTGCACGGCATCGATCTCACCGTCGAGCGGGGCGAACGGGTGGCCGTGCTCGGTCCGAACGGCGCCGGCAAGACGACGCTCGTCCTCACGCTGAACGGCATCCTGACGCCCCAGCTCGGAGCGGTCACCGTCAGTGGGCTGCGCGTCGAGAAGGAGAACCTGCGCGAGATCCGGCGTCGCGTCGGCATCGTGTTCCAGGATCCGGACGATCAGCTGTTCATGCCGACCGTCCGCGAAGACGTCGCGTTCGGTCCGGCGAACCTGGGGCTGCGCGGTGTCGAGCTCGAAGCGTGCGTGGCGACGGCGCTCGACATCGTCGGGATGAGTGCGGCGGCGCGCCGATCCCCGCACCACCTCAGCTTCGGGGAGCGCCGCCGTGTCGCGCTGGCGACCGTGTTGGCCATGCAGCCCGACGTGCTCGTGCTCGACGAGCCGTCATCGAACCTCGACCCGGTGGCCAGGCGGGAGCTGGCGGAGATCGTGGCCGAGCTCGATGTCAGCGTCGTGCTCGTCACCCACGACCTTCCGTACGGCCTGCAGCTGTGTGACCGGGCCGTCGTTCTCGACGAGGGTCGAGTGGTCGCCGACGGTCCGATCGCCGAGCTCCTGACCAACGAGCCGTTGATGGCAGCACATCGACTGGAGCTGCCGTACGGGTTCGGCGTGCCCGCCCCGGAGAGTCAGTCCGTGGCGAGCAGCTCGTAGGTCGCCGTCACGTCGAGGGTGAGGGTCTCGGTGCCCGGCTCCATCGGGGCGGCGGCCATGGCCCGCATCGCGCCGCGAGGAAGCGGGATGGCGCCGCCGCCACCTCCCTCGACGATGGCCATGACCCGCCCGACGCTGGCGCCCTCCGCAGCGGCGAGGGCTGTGGCCTTGGCGCGGGCGTCGGCCAGTGCGACCTCGCGGAGCGGGGCCACCAAGGCGTCCCGGTTGGACACCGAGAACGACACGCCGTTGAGCTGGAACTCGTCGCCGCCCGCGGTCGCCGCGACATCGAGGTATCGGCCCACATGCTCGAGTTCGACGCCGACCGTCAGCGAGTACGTCGCCACGTAGTGGCCGTCGGACTGGTCGTACCAGAGGTTGAGACCGCTCGTGCGCAGGTCAGCGTCGGTGGCGCCGGCCTCGCGCAGTGCGCCGACGACGTGGTCGGCCCGTTCGGCGGCGCGACCCATCGCGCCCTGGGCCGACGAGCGCCTGGTCTGCACGCCGAGCGACAACGTGGCCCGATCCGGCCGCACGTCGGAGCTCCCCGTCCCCGTCACCGTCACCGTCCGCTGCACCACGTCACCGCTCATCATCCGAGGTTTTCACATGACCGGAGTGTTTTCGGGCCCCGGAGGGGGTGCGCCAAACCCTCGGACGGGTGGGGAGCGGTGCGGCACGACCGGTAGGATCACCGGGTTCCTGATCAAGGGTCTCTCTTCCCATGCGTACTTACAGCCCGAAAGCCAGTGAGATCGAGCGCCAGTGGCACGTCGTCGACGCCGACGGCCTGGTCCTCGGCCGCATGTGCACCGAGGTCGCCCGCCTGCTGCGCGGCAAGCACAAGCCGACCTTCGCTCCGCACCTCGACACCGGTGACCACGTCGTGATCGTCAACGCCAGGAAGGTCGTGCTGACCGCCGGCAAGGCCGATCGCGAGCGGGTCTGGCGTCACAGCGGTTACCCCGGGGGCATCAAGTCGGAGAGCTACGGCGAACTGCTGGCGCGCAAGCCGGCCGACGCCATCCGCAAGACCGTCAAGGGCATGCTGCCCAAGGGCCCACTCGGCCGTCAGATGCTCACCAAGCTCAAGGTCTACGCCGGCCCCGACCATCCTCACGCCGCGCAGAGCCCGCAGCCACTCGACCTGTCAGCGGCCCGGGCCCGCTGACCCTGGAGGCAACTGATGGCTCTGCCGCTGACCCAGACGACCGGCCGCCGCAAGGAGGCCATCGCTCGTGCCCGCCTGCGCCCCGGGACCGGTGTGGTGACCGTCAACGGGCGGCCGTTCGAGTCGTACTTCACGACCCCGGCGCACCGCATGGAGGCACTCGAGCCGATCCGCCTCCTCGAGGCCACGGAGCGCTACGACGTCGACGCCACGATCATCGGCGGCGGCGTGAGCGGACAGGCAGGCGCACTGCGCATGGCCCTGGCCCGTTCACTGGCCCAGACGGAGCCGGACAGCCGCGCCACGCTGAAGAAGGCCGGACTCCTGACGCGCGACGCGCGCAAGAAGGAGAGCAAGAAGTACGGCCTGAAGAAGGCCCGCAAGGCGCCGCAGTTCACGAAGCGCTGATGCACTGCGCGCGCCGCGCCGACTCGCGCCGCCGCAACTGAGCGTCCGGACGTTGGGCGTGAAGTTCGGAACCGACGGTGTCAGGGGGATCGCCAACAGCGACCTGACTGCGTCGTTCGCACTCGACCTCGGGCGCTCCGCCGCCCGCATCCTCGGCGGCACCGAGGCGATCGTCGGCGGGGACACCCGTGTCTCCACGGCGATGCTCGAGGCAGCGTTCGTCGCAGGGCTCGCCAGCGAGGGAGTCGTCGTCCACCGTCTCGGCGTCGTGCCGACGCCGGTCGTCGCCTTCGAGGCTGCTCGGCGCGGCTGCCTGGGGGCGGTGATCTCGGCGTCGCACAACCCGTACCGCGACAACGGCATCAAGCTCTTCGACCGCGGCGGCACGAAGCTCCCCGACGCTCTGGAGGAGCGCATCGAGGCCGACGTCGTGAACCTGCCGATGCCAACGATGGAGCCGGCCCAGTTGGTCGACGTGGAGGACAGCCCGGCCTACCGCGACCACCTGCTCGAGCTCTTGGAGGGGCGCCGCCTCGACGGGATGCGGATCGTCGTCGACGCTGCCAATGGAGCAGCGAGCGGGCTCGCCCGACGCGTCCTCGCCAGCACCGGCGCCGACGTCATCGCCATCCACGACCAGCCTGACGGCCGCAACATCAACGAGGGCTGCGGCGCGACGGACACGACCTCGCTGGCGGTGGCGGTGCGGGCCCACGGATCCGACCTCGGACTCGCCCTCGATGGCGACGCCGACCGGTTGATGGCGGTCGACGCGTCCGGGGCGCTGGTCGACGGCGACCACATCATCGCCATCTGTGCGCTCGACCTGCTGGCCCGTGGCAGGCTCCGCGAACACACCGTTGTGGTGACCGTGATGACGAACCTCGGCTTCCGGCTGGCCATGGAGACGGCGGGGATCAAGGTCCTCGTCACGCCTGTCGGCGACCGGTACGTGCTGGAGGCGCTCGACGCCGGTGGGTTCTCGCTCGGCGGCGAGCAGAGCGGTCACGTGATCTTCCGCGACCACGAGACGACCGGCGACGGTCTGTTCACCGGGATCGTGCTGGCCGACGCGGTGAAGCGTTCGGGTGTGCCGCTGGCCGAGTTGGCTGCTGCGGCGATGATCCGGCTCCCCCAGGTGCTCGTCAACGTGCCCGTCGACGTGCCGGTGCCGGACGCCGCCGATCGTGTGGCGGAGACGATCGCGTCGGTCGAGGCGGAGCTCGGCGACCACGGTCGGGTCCTCGTTCGACCGAGCGGAACGGAGCCGCTCGTACGAGTGATGGTGGAGGCGCCGACCGAGGCGTCGGCCCAGGCGGCTGCGGATCGCCTGGCCGAGGCGGTGCGCGCCGCAGGTTGACGCTGCCCGGCCGGAGCGGCGCCCCGTCAGTAGCCTGGCCGCCCATGTGCGGCATCGTCGGCGTCCTGAGCCGACCGCCAACGAGGCCGATCCCACTGGCCGGCGAGCTGCTCGGCGCGCTCGACGAGGCGCTCGGCGCTCGCACTGTGGGACCGGCTGACGTCGCATCCATCCTTCGCCCCGTCGATGCGCTGCTGCGCGGCGTCCCGGGCGTCCTCGCGCTCGTCGACCGCCATGAGCTGACCGCCGGGATCACCGCCCGGCTGGACCAGCTGGAGGCGTACGCCGGCGAGGTCGATGCCCAGCTGGCGGCGATTGCCGAGCAAGCGGACGTCGACGACATCGACGGCCTCGAGGAGGCGAACCGAGGCGCCATCCAGCTGCGCGATGTCCTGTGGGCGCTGCGTCGGGACCGCCTGCGCACCGTGAGGGCGGTCGCCGAGCTCGCCGGTCGGGACGCCGGCGCTGCCGCGCTGGCCGGATACCTGTCGATCCAGCAGGCGCTGTCGGCGATCGATCGCATGGAGGTGCGGGGCAGGGACTCCGCCGGTCTGCACGTCTCCGTCTGGGATCACGATCTCACGCCCACCGACCCGGCCGTCGCCGCGGCACTGGCCGAGCGCTCGCACGATCCGCTGTTCCAATCGGGCTCTGCCCGCATCGTCGGGCCGTCGCTGTCGATCGTGTACAAGGCGGCAGCCGAGATCGGCGAGCTCGGCGACAACACGGCGAGCCTCCGGGCGGCCGTGCAGGCCGACTCCCTGTTGCGCATGGCGCTGCGCGGCGAACGAGCCCAGCTCGCCGTCCTCGGGCACACCCGCTGGGCGAGCGTCGGGATCATCTCCGAGCCGAACGCCCATCCGGTCGACAGCTTCGAGCTGGAGCAACCAGGCGGCACGATTCCGCCGTACACCGTGGCGGTGCTCAACGGCGACGTCGACAACCACGCCGACCTCCGCGTGGCACACGGACTGCGCTTCCCGGGCCCAATCACGACCGATGCCAAGGTCATCCCGGCGCTCATCGCTCGTCACGCCCAGGCCTTGCCGACCGGCACCGGGCCGGACCTGTTCGAAGCGTTCCGCCGGACCGTCTCGTCGTTCGAGGGATCCGTTGCGATCGGCGCTGCAGCAGCGGACGAGCCCTGGCGGCTGGTGTTCGCCCTTCACGGCAGCGGCCAGGGCGTGTACATCGGACTCGCCGAGGACCGCTACATCGTCGCCAGCGAGCCGTACGGCGTCGTCGAGGAGACGGATCGATACGTTCGCCTCGACGGTGAGCACGCTGGGCAGCTCGTCTCGCTCGACAGCCGGCTGGCGGGCACGCTGGAGGGCCTCGAGCGTCAGGGATACGACGGGTCGGCGCAGCCCGTCAGTGTCGATGACGTTGCGGTCGCCGAGGTGACCACGCGCGACATCGATCGGGGCGACGCGCCCCACTTCCTGCTCAAGGAGATCACCGAGTCACCCGACAGCTTCGCCAAGACGCTGCGCGGCAAGGTCCACGCCGGGCCAGATGGTCAACGCCATGCCGTCGTCGGCGAGCGGGCACTCCCGCGGGCCGTGGCTGAGCGGCTCGCCGCCGGCTCCATCACGCGAATCCGGGTCATCGGGCAAGGCACGGCGGCCGTGGCCGGCCAGTCGATGGCGGCGATCCTCGACGAGCTGTGCGGCGGTGTGCTCGACGTCGATGCCACGACGGCGACCGAGCTGTCGGGCTTCGGCCTGCGTCTGGACATGAGCGACACCGTCGTGGTCGCGATCAGCCAGAGCGGCACCACCACCGATACCAACCGCACGGTCGATCTGCTGCGGGCGCGGGGAGCGGCGGTGCTGTCGATCGTCAACCGTCGCTCCAGCGACCTCACGGAGAAGGCGGACGGTGTCCTCTACACGTCCGACGGCCGAGACGTCGAGATGAGCGTGGCATCGACGAAGGCGTTCTACGCCCAGGTCGCGGCTGGCGTGCTGCTGGCGTGTGCGATCAGCGAGGCCGCTGGACTCGGTGACGATCGCCGTCGTGACGCCCTGCTCACGTCACTGCTCGACCTGCCCGATGCGCTGCGGGAGGTCCTCGCTCGGCGGACGGTCATCGCCGACGCGGCGCGGCGGTACGCGCCCTCGAAGCGCTACTGGGCAGTCGTGGGGAGCGGTTCGAACAAGGTGGCTGCCGAAGAGGTTCGCATCAAGCTCAGCGAGCTCTGCTACAAGTCGATCGCCTGCGACGTGACGGAGGACAAGAAGCACATCGACCTGTCCGCCGAGCCGTTGATCCTCGTGTGCGCAGCCGGGCTGGCCGGTAGTACCGCCGACGATGTCGGCAAGGAGGTGGCGATCTTCCGGGCCCACAAGGCGACGCCGATCGTCATCGCCGACGACGGTGACGCCAGGTACCCGGCCGCCGCGGTGATCGGCGTACCGCCCATCGATCCGGCGCTGGGGTTCGTGTTGTCGGCGATGGCCGGCCACCTCTTCGGTTACGAGGCGGCGCTCGCCATCGACGCCCTGGCGCGACCGTTGCGCCAGGCCCGGGAGGTCATCGAACGGGCCGTGGCCAGCGAGGCGTCGGCCGACGGTGTGCTGGTGCGCGTGAAGGAGGACATCCGTCGTCCCGCCGATCACTACCTCGACGATCTGCGCAGCCAACGCTACGACGGCCATCTCGAGGCCAGCACGGCGGTGCGCCTGACCGGGTTGCTGCGCGACGTGGCGTCGGCGCGTCCGGTCGAGGAGTACCAGGCCGGGTCCGGCAAGGTCGGGTCGCCGGCCGCCCTCGTCGACGACCTGGTAGTGGCGCTGACACGGGCGATCGAGGAGCTGACGCGTCCGATCGACGCCATCAAGCACCAGGCCAAGACCGTCACCGTCGGCATCTCGCGCAGTGACGAGGGCGTGGTCGATCGGCCACTGGTGCGGGCAGTTCTCGATGCCGGCGCCGGGCGCGACGTCCTCAGCTACCGCACCCTCAAGGTGCTCGCCGCGTTGGACCCAGCCGTGGCGGAGATCACGGGGTTCACCCGGTACGGCATCGAAGGATCCATGTTGACGATTGTCGATCGGGGCGGCATCAGCAACAACATCGCCTCCCGGGTGGACCGCACCCCCGTGCTGGTCGGCACGAAGCGGCGAGTCGCCAGCGAACGGGAGGTGCTCGTGTCCCGTGGCCGCCGCGACGGGAGGACCGTGATCCTCGTCCCCGAGGTGAAGGCGGACGCGACGACCGGGATCACGCTGCTGCACGTCCGGTTCCACGACCGCCTCGACGCGGCGACGATGCGCTCGGTGCTCGTCGGGTACGACCACCGCTACGACCGCCTGGTCGACTGGGTGACGGAGACCGAGGGGTCCTTCGACGATCGATTGCTCGGCGAGCTGCCGGTCGACGAGTTGCTGATCGATCCGATCTCCGACGCCGCGGAGCACTGGCGGGGCATGATGTTTCGCTTCGCAACCAGAGGTTGCTCAGCGAGCTCGAAGAGCCGGCCTTACCGGATCGGCCGGCTCGTCGTCGGCTTTGCCTCCTCCTGCGAGCCGGGTCGCCTCGTCGCTGGCGGCTTCCCTCGGCGCCGGCAGCGGCCCAGCCTGCGGGCGAGCAACAGCGAGCCGAGTCATGAAGGGCATTGGGCTGGACGTCGTCGAGATCGAGCGGTTCCGGACGTCGCTGACGCGGACACCCTCGATGCGCGAGCGGCTGTTCACGACCGTCGAGCTCGAATACGCCGATCGCAAGGCCGACCCCGTGCCCTCGCTGGCGGCGCGCTTCGCTGCCCGCGAGGCGGTGATGAAGGCGCTCGGCCTCGGGCTCGGTGCGTTCGGGTTCCATGACGTGTGGGTCGAGGTCGAGGAGTCCGGCCAGCCGCGTCTGCACGTCACCGCCCGGGCCCGGGAACTGGCCGTCGACCGAGGCGTCACCCGGTGGCATCTCTCGATCAGCCACGACGGTCCGGTGGCGGTCGCCATCGTCGCCGCCGAATAGGGCCGTCATCCGCCAGGCTCGTTCAGACCGAGGCGCCTTCGCCACCATCGGATGACCTGAAGGGCGAGCAGCCAGGCGCCGCCGATCAGCAAGACCACGACCGGCAAGCTCTTGAGCAGGAAGCTCGACGTCTTCGCGAGCGTCCAGTCGTTGGCGCAGTCCTGCAGCTCGTCGCCGATCATCCCCTGGCAGGGTCCGTTCGCATACTTGGTGAGGATCTCCTGGACCGCTGCGTCGTCGGAGTCGATGACGTTGCTCGCCGGCGCATCTGGAGTCGCCAGCACGACCTGCAGCGTGGGTGACAGCGCAGCCTGCATCAGCTCGTGTCCCAGGTCGTTCGGATGCATGCTGTTGTGCAGCCAGTTGAACGGGTTGGCGCTGTGCTCGAGCGTGCCGAACACTCCGTGGAGGTCCACGAAGTTGACAGCAACCTCGTCGGTGGATCCGTCGCACAACCGGTACTCCGTGCCGAACGCCTGGCGGACGCCATCGGCGAAGTGGAAGCCGACCTCCTCGGCTTCCTGCTGCAGCACGTCGTCGAGCGCCTCGACGAACACGTGCACGAACTGGTGCTCCTCGTCCCTGAAGGGCGTGTAGTCGCAGATGCGCCGCTCGCTCACGGGAATGGGGTACGGCACGACGACGACCGGCACGCCCGGAAGCGCCTCGCGCACTGCGCGAAAGGCGTTGCCGACGTCGTCCTCGATCTCACGAAGGTTGCCAAGCAAGGCTGGTCCGAGCTCGGCGCAATTTCCGGGTGCCAGGCAGGACTGGACGATCGAGCCGAAGCCGGCGTTGTTGCCGCCGAGGCTCAGCACGACGAGGTCGACGGCCACGCCGCCGGCGTCGTCGAGGATGGTGGCGAGCTGGGTCAGCTGGCTCGGCCGTCGCCCCGGACGGTCCTCGTGAATCTCGGATGCTTCGGCGCCGGAGCAGGCGAGGAAGATCAGGTCGTCCGGAAGGGCGGTGTCGTGCTCCTGTTCGTCGAGCACGATGCGAGCGGCGTAGGCCGTCGGGGCGCGGCGGCACTCGTTGTCCTCGGGGCGGTTGCTGTTGGTCCCCTCCAGATACGAATCGGCTCCTTCGCCGGACGTGAACGAGTCACCGAGGGCGACGATGACCTGCTCTCCGGAATCGGCGCGTAGCTGGTCGTCGACCGGCGTCGTCTGGTTGGCCAGCGTCCAGACGGTGGCGACCGCGACCAGCAGCACGGCGATGTCGGCGTTGGAGCGGGCGGCCACCGCTACGGCGAAGATGAACACTGCGATCGCCAGCAGTAGCGGGTAACGCCACGACTCGAAGAAGGCGAACACGAAGGCGACGGCAACTGCGAACGCGACCACGCCGATGACAGCGGCGATCGCCAACGGTCGTGGCTCGTGCCTTCATCATCCACCGGTTGGCGGATGCGCTGAAGATGCTGATAGCGGCCGGCGCCACCAGCACGGCGGCGCCGATCAGCACCATCGACCACAGCGGCGAGTTGGGTGCCAGCCCCACGAGGCCGGCCACGAACGCGCCGACGCACGACACCACGAGGCCGACCCCAAGCCAACGCGACACTCGCTCGTGCCGACGGGTGAAGCTGACGAGGACGCCAGCGCCGATGTAGGCGGTGGCCACTCCGAAGAACCCCCACCCGTCGGGTTCGTCGGCGAGCACGTAGACCAAGAACAAGGCGATGCCGAGGATCAGCGGAGCGAGGAGGAGGAACCATCGCATCAGCCTCGACTTGGTCGCCACAACCTGAGTGACGACCGTCTTCGGCAGGAGGATCGCCGTGGCGAGGATCGCCACCAGCGCGATGACTGTGGCGATCAGCCAGCGGTCGCGAACCAGCACGAACGCAAAGCACGACGCGAGATAGGCGAGCGAGGCGACGAACACCTTCCCCAGCCGCGCCCCCACTGCGCACCTCCCTCCGTGCGCAACCCATTCTGTCCGTAGCAGTCGATCGTTGTGACGTGATTCCTACGGACAGAAGGCTCAAGTCGGGACGAGCACGATGGGGCAGCGGGCGCTGCGGAGCACACGGCGCAGCAGGCGTCGCCGATGCGAGATGGCGTAACCGAGCACGATGATCGTGTCCGTCCGGTGCCCGACGTAGCGCAGGAGCGCGCGGCCCGGCTCCGACGACCGCACGGTGTCGTAGTCGTCGGGCGGGCGAGCCAAGCGGGCACCGACGTGGTGGAGGTGGGCCGAATCAGGGACGTCGACGTCCTCGCCGGGCGGCTCGAGGATCTCCACGAGCGTGAGCGTGGCGCCGACCGTCGCGGCGAGTGCAGACGCTGTCTCGACAACAGTCATCGAGTTGACGTCCGCACTGTCGACGCCGACGACCAAGCGAGCGATGCTGCTTCCGCCAGCCAGCCGCCGGCCGCCGAGCAGCATCGGTACCCCGACCGGCTCACGCCGGCCCGGCGGACGGCACGTCGCGACGAGCGTGCTGCCCGACCACATGGCGTATGCAGCGACCGGACGGTCGATGACGACGCTCAACGCCGACGCCAGCGACGCCGGCGCCGGGCGGGGGGACATCGACGCGACCTCGATCGTCATGTGACCCTGCGCCGCCACATCTCGCGCCATCGCCAAGGTGGTCGTGGTCCACGGCCCGGCATCCAGGTCGAGGGTCATCCGACCGGCCGTCATCCCACCATCGTGAACCACTTCCGGTCCGAGGGGAAGCCCCTGTCCAGCGGTTCACCGGGGCCTGCTCGTAGGGTCTTGGGCCGTGATCCCGATCGTCACACCGGAGGAGATGGCGGCGATCGATGCGGCTGCACCGGAGCCGGTCGACGTCCTCATCGAGCGGGCTGGCGCGGCGGTGGCGCGGGCGGCGCGCCGCATGCTCGGTGGTGGCTACGGGCGAGTCGTCAACGTGATCGCCGGCAAGGGCAACAACGGCAACGACGGTCGTGCTGCGGCGCAGCGATTGCGGGCCGACGGCATGACCGTTCGAGTCTTCGACGTCGCGACGTGCCCGCCGCGGCTGCCACCCGCCGACCTCGTGATCGACGCCGCGTTCGGCACGGGCTTCAAGGGCACGTGGGACGCCCCGCACGTCGGCGCGGCGCCGGTCCTCGCCGTCGACCTGCCGAGCGGCGTGGACGGACTGACCGGCGAGCGGCGCGGTCGAACCCTTCCTGCTGACCGCACGGTGACGTTCGCCGCACTCAAGCCGGGCTTGTTGCTCGGCTCGGGACGGGGTCTCGCCGGTGAGGTCGAGGTTGCCGACATCGGCCTCGACACGGGTGGCGCGAGCGCCCACCTCGTCGAGGCCGTCGACGTGCAGGCGTGGTGGCGCCCGCGCCCACCGACGGCCCACAAGTGGTCGCGGGCGGTGCGGGCCGTGGCCGGCTCGCCCGGGATGACGGGCGCCGCCCACCTCTGCACCGGTGCCGCCCAGCGGGCGGGCAGCGGGATGGTCACCTTGTCGTCGCCGGGCATCGAGCCGGTGACGCCTGTCGAGATCGTGCACAAGCGGGTACCGGGCTTCGACTGGGCGCAACCAGTGCTGACCGATCTGCACCGGTTCCAGGCGCTGATCATCGGTCCTGGGCTGGGCCGCGAGGAGTACACCGTGGCAGCCGTCAGGGCCACGATTGCGGGCGCCGAGGTGCCGGTGCTCGTCGACGGCGACGGACTGTTCGCGCTGGCGTGGGATCATGACGGCGCCGCGGCGTTGCTGCGAGGCCGTCGCGACCCGACCGTCCTGACCCCGCACGATGGCGAGTACGGGCTGCTTGCCGGCCGCCGACCCGACGCCGACCGACTCGACGCGACCCGCCGTCTCGCCGCTGACCTCGGCGTGGTCGTGCTGTTGAAAGGCCCCTCGACGGTCGTCGCCGATCCCGAGGGAACCGTTCTCGTCGCCACTGCCGGCGATGCCCGTCTCGCCACCGCTGGGACCGGAGACGTGCTGGCGGGAGTGATCGGCGCGCTCTTGGCGAGCGGTGTACCTCCGCTGCGGGCGGCCGCAGCCGGGGCGTGGATCCACGGCGAGGCGGCTCGGCTCGGCCCACCCGTCGGCCTCGTGGCGAGCGACCTGCTCGAGGCGATCCCGCTCGTGCTGGAGCAGTTGACGTGATCGTTGAGACCGCGGCGGCGCGCTGGGCCTGGGCGGAGATCGACCTGACGGCGCTCGACCACAACGTCGGTGTGATGCGGCGCTTCGCCGCGCCCGCCGCCGTGTGGGCCGTCGTCAAGGCGGACGCCTACGGCCATGGCGCGCTCGTCGTGGGTCCCGCTGCCGTGGCCGCCGGGTGCGAAGGACTGTGCGTGGCGTTGACACAGGAGGGTGTTGCCCTCCGCGAGGCCGGCGTCGACGTGCCGATCCTCATCCTGTCGGAGCAGCCGATCAACGACTTGCCGGCCCTCGCCGCCCATGGTCTGACGCCGACGGTGACGACCCTCGAGTCGATCGAGGCACTGGCGGCGCTGCGAGTCCGCGGTCTCGGCGTCCACCTGAAGATCGATACGGGGATGCACCGCGTCGGCGCCCACCCGGTTGAGGCCAAGGCGTTGGTCGCCGAGATCGACGGCCCACCATCCCTGGCTGCGGCTGGACGGCGTGTACACCCACCTCGCAGTCGCCGATGAGGTCGATGATCCGTACACCCGACGACAACTGGACCGCTTCGACGCCGCGCTGGCCGGGCTGCCTCCCGTGCCCATGGTGCACGTCGCCAACTCGGCGGGCGCGATGGCGCATCCAGGCGCGCGCCGTTCCTTCGTGCGCGCCGGCATCGCGCTCTACGGCATCTCGCCAGGCCCCGGCGTCGACCACCTCGCCGCTGAGCTGCGGCCGGTCATGACCCTGAAGTCACGTGTCTCCTTCGTCAAGCGAGTGGAGGCCAGTGAGCGTCTGTCCTACGGGCTGCGCTACCGACTGCCGGCAGCGGCCAACGTGGCGACCGTGCCGGTGGGTTACGCCGACGGCGTGCGCCGCAACCTGTCCAACGTTGCCGACGTCCTGATCGGCGGACAGCGACGACGGATCATCGGCTCGATCACGATGGACCAGCTGATGGTCGACTGCGGCGACGACCCGGTGCAGCGCGGCGACGACGTGGTGTTGATCGGCCGCCAGGGCGACGAGCGGATCACTGCGGAGGAGTGGGCGGCGCACCTCGGCACGATCGGGTACGAGATCACGTGCGGCATCACGACGCGCGTGCCCCGCCTGCTGCTCTGATGTCCGGGCTCGTCTCGGTCAGCGTTCTGGTTGAACGTGTGACCAGAATGCTGGACGAGGAGCGCCTTCGCCGGCCGCGTCATGGAACGTCCTAATCTTGCGGGGTCATGTCGCCGTCCGCCCGCCTGGTGCTGCGCGCCAAGTCGCTCGACGACACCCACGGGGTGGCGGCGGCGCTTGCCGGGTTGGCGCGCCCCGGCGACATCATCCTGATCGCCGGCGAGATGGGGGCCGGCAAGACGGCGTTCGCCCAGGGGTTCGGACGGGCCCTCGGCGTGACGGAGCCGATCACCTCGCCGACGTTCACCCTCGTCCACAGCTACGAGGTCGGCGGGTTGATCCTGCACCATGCCGACCTCTACCGGCTCGACCAGCTGGCCGAGGTGGCCGACCTCGGGCTCGCCGAGCTCGCCGAGTACCACGGCATCGTGCTCGTGGAGTGGGGCGACGTCGTCGAGTCGACGTTCGGTGAGCACCTCATCGTGGAGCTCGGCGCGGTCGACGACGACGACGAGGCGCGCCTCGTGACGATCGGCGCCGTCGGCCCGGGCTGGTCCCGGCGATGGAGCGCGCTGTGCGACGCGACGAGCGGCTGGATGCGGTGAGCGGAGCACGTTGATGAGCCGCCAATGTTGAGCCGCCAATGTTGATTCTGGGCATCGAAACGGCGACGGAACAGGTCAGCGTCGCCCTCGGTGGCCACGAGGGTGTGATCGGCTTGTTCGAGGTGGCCCGCGGGAGGCGCCACGCCGAGATCCTCACGCCCGCCGTCGAGTTCGTGTGCGCTCAGGCCGACATCGGGCTCGACGAGCTCGGTCTCATCGCCGTCGACGTCGGTCCCGGCCTCTTCACCGGCATGCGCGTGGGGCTGTCGGCCGCGAAGGCGCTGGCGCTCGCGCTGCGCCTGCCGATGATCGGCATCTCATCGCTCGATCTCCTCGCCTTCCGCCACCGACGGTCGGACCCACTCGTGGTCCCCGTCATCGACGCTCGCAAGGGTGAGCTGTTCTACGCCATGTACCGCCCGGTCCCCGGCGGCATGCAGCAGGTCGTCGCGCCGCGGGTCGGACCCGTCGACGAGCTCGTCGCCGACCTCCTGGCGCGCAGCCAGGAGGCGTTGTGCGTGGGTGACGGTGCGCTGCGGTACCGGACGCAGATCCTCGAGGGCTATCACTGCGAGATCGCCGATGACCCGTATCCGTCCGCCGGTCCGCTCGTCCAGCTCGCCCACGCCAAGGCGCTGCGTGAGGACTGGGTGAGCCCGGCGGAGATCCGGCCCATCTACCTCCGCCAGCCCGACGCCCAGATCAATTGGGCGCGCCGCGCGAGCCACGTCACGCGGGCAGCCGAGGCGTGACGTGAACATGCTGAGCCGCCGGCTCGACCGGCCACGCGCCGGCGGCATCGCCATCGAGACGATGCGTCATCGCCACGTCGGTCAGGCGCTCGCCATCGAGCGCACCGCCTATCCGAAGCCGTGGAGTGAGAGGGTGTTCCACGACGAGCTCGATCAGGTCCGCGACCGCGCCCGCTACTACCTGATCGCCCGGCGCGGCCGAACGCTCGTCGGCTACGCCGGCCTGATGTTCGTCGTCGACGAGGCGCACGTGACGAACATCGTCGTGCACCCGCAGTACCGCAGGACAGGGATCGCCACCCGGCTGTTGGGGCGGCTCGCCGCGGCGGCGATCGAACGGGGCTGCAGTGGGTGGACGCTCGAGGTGCGCGCCAGCAGCGCCGGCGCCCAGGAGCTGTACCGCACGTTCGGCTTCGTGCCGGTTGGCGTGCGAACCCGCTACTACGAAGGGACCGAGGACGCCATCGTGATGTGGTGCCACGACATCCAGTCCGAGGCGTATGCCCACCGGCTGGCGGAACTCAAGCGATGATCGAGCCAACGGACCCGCTCATGGATGACGATGTCGATGTTGGGCCGCAAACGTTGATCCTCGGCATCGAGACGAGCTGCGACGAGACGGCGGCGGCCTTGGTGATGGGCGGTGGCGATGTGCTGTCGAGCGTGGTGAGCTCGCAGATCGAGCTGCACGCGACGTTCGGTGGCGTCGTCCCGGAGATCGCCAGCCGGGCCCACCTCGATCTGCTCAATCCGGTCATCGCCCGCGCCATCGTCGAAGCCGGCGTCGACGACCGGCGCATCGACGCCGTCGCCTGCACGATCGGACCCGGGTTGATCGGCGCCCTCCTGGTGGGTGTGTCGGCCGCCAAGGCGCTGGCACTGGCCTGGGACGTGCCGTTCGTGGGGGTGAACCACCTCGAGGCCCACCTCTACACGGCGCTGCTCGATGACCCGTCGATGGAGCTGCCCATCGTCGTGCTGCTCGTGTCGGGTGGCCACACGCTGCTGGTCGAGATGACCGCGCCCGGCGAGTACCGCGTCCTCGGGCAGACGATCGACGACGCCGCAGGAGAGGCATTCGACAAGGTCGCCCGGTTCCTCGGCCTCGGCTATCCGGGTGGTCCGGCCATCGAGCGGGCCGCGGCAAGCGGGAACCCCGTCGCGATCGCCTTCCCCACGCGATGCGCGACGACGGCCTCGACTTCAGCTTCTCGGGGCTCAAGACGGCGGTGCTCAACCACGTGCGCGCCCACCCTGATGCGGAGACCGCCGACGTCGCGGCCTCGTTCCAGGCGGCAGTCGTCGATGTGCTGGTGCACAAGGCTCGCAAGGCGGCCCGTTCCGTCGGGGCGAAGGGACTGGCGCTCGGGGGCGGGGTCGCCGCCAACTCCGAGCTGCGCGAACGGTTGCTGGACGTCTGCACCGAGGACGGGTTGCGCGGCTTCCTGCCGAGCCGCGCCATGTGCACCGACAACGCGGCGATGATCGCCGCTGCTGGCTGGCATCGCTTGCGTCTCGACGGCCCGACCTCGCTCGAAGTCGGCGCCTACCCGAACCTCCGCCTCGTCACGGACTGACCACCGTCGCTGTCGCGGCGCTCGGCTCGTCTCCGGGTGGACCCGCGTCGAACGGCACGTGCAACGTGGTCCCGTCGTGACGGTGGATCCGCCGCAACAGCTCCTCGACCTGGCGGGCCGTGATCGTCGTCCGCCACTCCTCGTACACGCCCTCGACCACGACGCATCGATCCTCGATGCCGACGTTCGTGATGTGGACGAACGCCAGCTCCTCGGGCAACTCGAACCGGCGCACCCGAAGGAGCTTCGCCATCGTCTTGAGGTTCCAGCGCCAGAAGCCAACGCTGGTCGGATCCAGCACGAGGGTGCTCCCATCCACGCGGGGAACGACGTCGACGTGTCCCCACGAGCGATGACCCACGCGGTAGACGCGAGCCGTGCCCGCGTCGCCGAGCTCGACCTCGTACTTCGACGCCCGGCGGGCCACCTCGTCCGTGACGACGTCCTGGTCGAGCACCGCGCGCCAGCGGATCGGTGCGGCGACGACGGTGGCACCTTTCGACGTGGGCTGGACGTGGAGGTTCCGAACGTCAAGGCGCAGGTGTGCGATCCGCACGCCGTCGGGCACGAGGACGTCTTCGGCCTCGATGTGGAGGTCACCGAGCTGCCCGATCGTCAACCCGATCGGCGCCCGCTCGACCTGCAGCGACCGCACCACGAGGGAGATCTCCTGGTCACCAGCGACGATCGTCAGCCGACGGCCCACGAGCCGAGCTGCGGCGGCGTCGAGCAGCTCCTTGCCGATCACGG
Source organism: uncultured Acidimicrobiia bacterium (assembly GCA_963774635.1). Classification (GTDB taxonomy): domain Bacteria; phylum Actinomycetota; class Acidimicrobiia; order Acidimicrobiales; family Ilumatobacteraceae; genus JALZMG01. The sequence continues at coordinate 20,634 of CAVZFS010000007.1, read as the reverse complement.
CCGGCTTGAAGCCGAACAGGTCGGCGACCGGCCGCATCGCGTCGATCATCGAAGGGGACACCATGGCGGCCGGGTTCCAATGCCGCGCCGCCTCGGCGAGCCAGGCCGGCCGCCAATCGCTCTTGGTCATCGCCGGCAATCTTCGCAGGCTGACCGCCGGGCCGCCGCGGACGGCAGGACCGCCGGGGTCGCTACAGCGGAGGCTGCCCGGGCCGCGTCGTTCAGAGGCGAGCTCCCGGTTCGGCACGGCGGGCGCTCCAGCGCCTTCGCCGGCCGCATCAGCCGTGCCGGGCCGCGTCGTTCGGAGGCGAGCTCCCGGTTCGGCACGGCGGGCGCTCCAGCGCCTTCGCCGGCCGCATCAAAATGCGTACCCTCGGGCCGGTGGAACTGCGGATCGGGTCGTTCGTGCCGGCGGCGCCCGTCGTGCTGGCGCCAATGGCGGGCGTCACGAACGCGCCGTTCCGTGCGCTGTGCCGCCGGTTCGGCCCCGATCTGATCTACGTCAACGAGATGGTGTTGGCGACGGCGCTCGTCCATGGAAACGCCAAGACCGATCGGATGGTGACGTTCGGCCCCGACGAGCACCCGCGCAGCCTCCAGCTGTACGGGTCCGACCCCGTGATGATGGGCCGGGCCGTCCGCCACGTCTGCGACACCGGCGTCGTCGACCACCTCGACCTCAACTTCGGGTGCCCAGCGGCCAAGGTGACCCGCAAAGGCGGTGGCGGCGCGGTGCCGGCTCGTCCCGCGCTGCTCCGGGCGATCGTGCGTGAGGCGGTGCGCGCCGCCGCGCCGTACGGCGTCCCGGTGACGGCGAAGTTCCGCCTCGGCCTCCACGACGGGCTGCTGACCCACCTGCGCGCCGGTGAGGTCTGTGAGGACGAAGGCGTCGTGGCCATCGCGCTGCACGCCAGGACCGTCCAGCAGCACTACGCAGGTGAGGCTCGTTGGGACGCCATCGGCGAGCTCAAGGCGCATGTCGCGTCGATCCCGGTGCTCGGGAACGGCGACATCTGGGAGGCCGCGGACGCCGTGGCGATGATGCGGACGACGGGTTGCGACGGGGTGGTCGTGGGGCGCGGGTGCCTCGGCCGGCCGTGGCTGTTCGGTGATCTCGTCGACGCGCTGTCGGGCCGACCGGTCAGCGGCCCGCGGCCGCTCGGTGTCGTCATCGACGTGATGGTCGAGCACGCTCGTTCGTTGGTTCCCCACCACGGCGACGAGCGAGTCGCGCTGCGGGCGTTCCGCAAGCACACCTCGTGGTACCTCACGGGGTTCCCCGTCGGTGGCGACGTCCGCCGATGCTTCGCCCAGGTGTCGTCGCTCGCGGAGCTGGAGGACCTCGTGGCTGGGCTCGACCAGGAGATGACGGTCGTGCCGGGCGGGGAGCGGATCCGGCGCGGCCACACCAACGGACCGATCCGCGTCGCCCTTCCGGATGGGTTCCTGGACGACGTCGACGCGCTGGAGCACGACGTGACCGTCCCGCAGGACGACGACGTGTTCGCGCTGTCGGGCGGGTGAGCGCAGCTCACCCGCGCCGGGCGTGCGAGCGCCAGCGAGCCGTTCGGCGATGGGGTCCGGGGGCGCAGCCCACGGTGTATTGGCGGGTGAGCTCAGCTCACCCGCGCCGGGTGTGCGAGCGCCAGCGAGCCGCTCGGCGATGGGGTCCGGGGGCGCAGCCCACGGTGCATTGGCGGTGAGCGAGCCAGGATCGGCCGTCGCGCGGACGCTCGTCCAGCTGCCGGTCCGCTACTGCGTCGCGATCGGGACGTACGTCGTGCCTTGCTGGCGACGTTCGTCGTGCGGGCGATGCTGGGCGGCGATCCGACGGCGGCGGAGATCGACAACCTCGGATTCGGTCTCCCTGCGTTCGAGGACGGCCGATGGTGGACGGTGTTCACGGGATTCGTCCTCGTCGACGACCTCGCCGTGCCGAGACCAACTCTCATCCTGCTCGGCGTCGCCGCCTACGAGCACGTTGCCGGCCACCTGCGCGCGCTGCTGGTCCTGCTCGCTGGGCAAGTCGTCGCCGTGCTCCTCGGGATTGCGCTGTTCGTCCCGTTCCAGGACACCGGCAACGTGCTCGCCAGGACCGTCACGTCGACCGTCGACTTCGGAACGTCCAACGGCTGCTACGCCTGCCTCGGCGCCTGGACCTGCTATCTCGCCTCACCGTGGCGTCGCCGCGTGCGATGGTGGCAGAACGTCTGGCTGGCCGGGCCGTTGCTGTTCTCAGGGCACCTGTACGACGTCACCCACCCGATCGGTTGGGTCTTCGGCATGTGGGTCGGTGTCCGCCTGATGGCGCCGGACCGTCCGGACCCGACTCCGTTCGATCGCCGTGAATGGCCCGGTCTCATCCTTGCCATCGTGATCGGGGCGCTGCTCGCGCTGTACAGCGGCTACGCGGGCGGCGGCCCCGGCGGCCTGTTCGGCTGGACGCTCGATTGAGCAGACCGCCGAGACCGAAGTTGATCGGCAGAATGGACCTGTGAGCAACCTGCCGATCGATGACCTCGTGGTCGGCGTGCGTCAGTCGCTCGGCGCCGCCATCTTCGAGCGCGTCGCCGGCCGAGACGGCGTCGAGGTCCGGGAACGGTTGCGCGATCCCGATGGCGCTCGATGGTTCGAGCCGGGAAGCCCGATCACGCGCGTCCACGGGGACGCGTCGATGTTCGTCGGCGGGCTGAGCGCGCTGCTGTTGCAGTCACTGCATCCGCTGGCCATGGCCGGCGTCGACCAGCACTCGGACTACCGCGTCGATCCGTGGGGCCGCCTCGCCCGAACCAGTCGTTTCCTGGCCATCACGACGTTCGGATCCGTCCACGACGCGCAGCACGAGATCGACGTCGTCAAGACGGTGCACGAGCACGTCCACGGCGTCGCCCCGGACGGGCGGCCGTACTCGGCGCTCGATCCGCACCTGCTGTCGTGGGTCCATCTCGCCGAGGTTGGTTCCTTCCTCCGTGCCCACAGCCGGTACGGGGCGGCGCCACTGGCGGCGGCCGAGCGCGACGAATACGTCGCTCAGGCCGGCCAGGTGGCACGCGCCCTCGGCGCCGACAAGGTCCCCGACAGCGTCGCCGAGGCCAGGCGGCTGTTGGAGTCGTACCGGCCCGAGCTCGCGACCACGACGGAGGCCAGGGCAGCGGCGCGTTACCTCGTCCTCAACCCACCGCTGCCGTTGCACCTGCGCGGCGCCTATCTGCTGATCGCAGGAGCCGCCGTGTCGCTCCTCCCGCGCTGGGCCCGCTGGCCGCTGCGACTTCCATGGCTGCCGATCGCCGAGGCCACCGTCGTGCGCGGCGCCGGCGACGCCATCACGCGGACGATCCGCTGGGCGATCTCCTGAACGCTGTCAGCGCACGGGACGGAGGAACTGCGTGGACAGCCAAGCGGGCGACGTCCCTGCCGATCCGCGCTCCCTGGACGTCGGCGGAGCGGAAGTGGAGTCCTTGCCACACGCGGGCGTCGATGGTGTCGTCGATGACGGCGGTGAACTGCTCGTAGGGGCGCGTCACCGTGCCCACCGTTAGCACGTTGGGCCTGACGACGTTGAAACTCATGTCGTTCGTGCCGAAGAAGGCCTTCCCGGTGTACATCATCGCCCCGGTCGCGCAGTTGTACCCCGAAGTGTGGTCCGGATACGGCGGTGTTGGCTGGAGCGGGCGCCCACGTCGGGTCGCCGACGGTGAAGCGGTTCCCGTCGTTGTCACCTTCGTGGATCGCGGTGATCGGACGCCAGAAGCCGAAGTTTTCCTTGTCGCTCCAGCAGTTGATCAGCGTGTCAGCTGTAGCCAGGTTCACCATCCCGAAGAGCCGCGCTTCCTCGACCATGGTGAGTCCTTCGGACGCGGAGATGTCGCGGAACGTGCGGTTGAACAGCTCAACGGGGCTGACGTTGTTGGTGTAGAACTGCGCGACCGCCTCCTGCTCGGGGCTGCGCGCACTGTTCACCGCTCCGAGCTCCTTGACCTCGTCGTACTCGTTGGCGTACGCGCCGCTGGCGAGCGGGCGAGGACCCTGCGTTTGGAACTGCGACGGCTCGTCGAGCACGAACGGTTCGACCTGCGCGACCCAGGCGAACGGGTCGTTGACGAACAACGGGAGGTGCCGGACGCCATTCCCCAGGCTCGAGTCCCTCGGGGAACGAAATGTCCGGCGCGTACCGGCCGTCGTCGGTGCGCTGCGTCCAGCATCGCCGCCGCGGCGGAAGCGCCGGCGGCGATGCCGAGGTCCTTGGCCGGACCATCGGGAATCGCGGCCAGCGACGTCGGCGTACAGCGTGTCGAGGCGGTCGCGGACCACCTGCGGTAGCGCCGGCACTGGGGCGATCCCCAGTCCCACGAGCACGTGATGGGCAGCGGTGGCGACGGCCGCATCGAGCGACGCCGCCGGGTCTGCCGGCGGGAGCCCGTCCAGGTACGGCTCGTGCCCGCCGTCGATCGAGTTCACCGCGTCGTACACGGCACCCTGGACCATCGCCATGTGCAGTGCCGATACCGGCGGAGTCTGACCGGCGCCCGGAACCGGCTGCGGTAGCGGCGTTGGTCAACGCGTTCAACGTGTGAGCGTTCCAGTCGCGAACCGTGCTCGAGGTCGGCAGCAGCCCTGCCGACGCCGCCCCCCCGAGCGGAATGACTACAGGCGCGAAAAGCGCGATGACAATGACGAGGGCGCGTTTCGAACGCGCCCACTTGAACAGATGACCGCCCAGACATAAGGAACCCCTCTCCTCGTCTACACATCCCGTAACGCAGCGCGTCGCAATAGGGAAACGGAAACGCTAGGAAACGACGAACGACGCGCGTCGTCGTCGGTCAGCACGCGGTACAGCAACCACAGCAGCACGATGGCTGCGCCGATCTCGAACACCAGTGCCAGTACCGCCTCCGGCGAGGGATCGAAGCCGCGCTCGGTGAAGTCGAAGATCCCGCGATCGGTGCGACTCAACGCGAATCCCAGCAGCGTGCCGTTGACGAGTGCCAGCGCGGCGACCACGACGACCCAGTGCCGCCACAGGACGAGGGCGATCGCGACCACCACCGACGCGATGAAGTTGGCCATGAACGACGGACCGATCACACTGTCGGGAATGTCTCTGTAGCCGTCGAGCCACAGGCGCAGGTGCACGATGCCGCCGGCCAGGACGAGCGCCGCCGCCACGCATCGGGCGACGAGATCCCGCCGGTCCACCTAGCCCTCCACCACGATGGTGCCGTGCATCGACGTGTGGATGCCGCAGATGTATGGGAACGACCCAGGCTCGTTGAACGTGAACGAGAACGTCGCGCCGCTGTCCAGATCAGGCGACGAGAACGAGCCGTCGTCCGACTCGATGGTGTGGGTCTCGCTGTCGCCGTTGGTCCACGTGACGACCGTGCCTGGCTGCACGGTCAACTCGGCGGGGTTGAAGGCGAAGTCACGGATCTCAACCGTTGCCGATCCGGTCGGCGGCACCGTCGATCCGCCAGGCACGGTCGTCGTGACTGCGTTCGGCCCATCGCTGTCGCTCGATGTCGCAGCCGCGCCGATGGCCGCCGCGGACGCCACGACGGTGACGACGGCGGCAGCCAGAACGAGCACGTGCGGCCGATCCACTACCAGCTTGCATAGCACGGAGCCGGAGCGCGCGATGCTTCACGGCCGAGAAAGGGAGGGGCCTCGATGGCGTTGCCACGCGTGCTGGCCGGGCCGATCGTCCGGCGGGTCGATACCGCCGCCTGCTCCTTCTGGGTCGCCCTCAGCGAGCAGGCGACCGTCACCGCCCGCGTCTGGCACGGCGAGAAGTCCGCGCCCGGTGCCCGACAGCGACCCCGCCGCTCGCCGAGGGCCAGCTCGCCACACGCGCCATCGGCACCGGTCTGCACATCGTCGTCGTCACCGTCGACACGTCGGGCACACCGCTGCGGGCGGGTGAGCGTTACTCGTACGACCTGAAGTTCGCGCTCGCCGGCGGTACGACGTCGGACCTACGCGGCGAGAAGCTCCTCGAGGACGAGGACCCCGCGGCGAGGATCACCAACGTCGCGGCCGAGGCTCCGCTGCATCGCGCTCTTGGGTTCGAGAAGGACAAGCTGCCGTCGTTCCTCGCCCCGCCATCGACCTTCGCGCCGACCGAGCCGCCCACACCGGCGGCCGGCCTACGCCTCGCCCACGCCAGCTGTCGTCGTCCGGGCAGCGGGGTTGTCGACGTGTTGCCAGGCGTCGTCGAACTCGTCAAGAACGACGCCACCCGCCCACACCAACTGCATCTCACTGGCGACCAGATCTACGCCGACGACATCGCCACACCGTTCCTGCCACTCGTCGCCGCCGTGGGAGCCGAGTTGTCGGGTGCCCAGTCGCTGCCCGGCTTCCCGCCGGATCCGCGAACCGGCGGAACCGGCTCGACCCCGGTGACCGGTGCCGGCCTGCCCGGCACGATCGCCAACCTGCCGGCGATGCGCCGCAAGTGGCTGCTCTGGCAGCTCGCCGGCTTCACCGGCAGCGACACGCAGAACCACCTGATCACGTTCCCCGAGTTCGTTGCCCACTACCTGTTGGCCTGGAGCCCGCGCGTCTGGCGAGCCGTGCCGACGTTCGCCGAGGCGTTCGCGACGACCCCTGAGCCCGACGAGGCGATCAAACCGTGGCTGAACCGGCCGTGGTTCTGCAAGCCCGGTGACATCGAGCCGACACCAGCCAACGAGCCAGCCCTCAAGGCTCAGTGGAGCAGCTCGGCCGACAACGACGAGGGCAAGACGGCCAAGGGTTTCAACCGCAGCGCCCACCAGATCGCCCGCTACGCCGCCTCGAGCCCTGCTGTCGCCCAGGTGCTCGCCAACACTCCGACCTACATGATCTTCGACGACCACGAGGTGGCCGACGACTGGAACCTCAACGGTCGCTGGGCGACCCGGGTCTACGGGCGGGAGTGGGGTCGCTTCATCGTCCGCAACGGCCTTGCCGCCTTCACGCTGATGCAGGCGTGGGGGAATGACCCGGCGCACTTCGCCACGGACGAGCCGGGACGCAAGGTGCTCGACGTCATCCCGGCCGCCGTCGCCCCGGGTACGGCGCCCACGCCGGCGACGACCGCCGACCTCGACGTACTGCTCGGCTTCGACGCGCCGACGACGGCCCAGCCCAAACGGGTGCGCTTCAACTTCACCGTCAAGGCGCAGGACCACAGCGTCGTCGTGCTCGACACGCGCACCCATCGCGACGTCAGCAACGTGACCCTCGAGGCACCGAACCTCGTCATCAACCTCGACGAGCAACTCCCGGAGCGTCCGAGCACAGACACGAACGAGGTGTTGATCGTCGTCTCGCCCGTGCCCGTGTTCGGGCCGGCGGTCATCGAGCAGCTCGGTCAGCCGCTGGCCCAGCTCGTCATCGATTTCAAGCACGGTCGCCACGTCGGCGAGATCCCGGGGTTCGTGCCGGGCGATCTCGATGATCCGCAGAAGGCTGCTGGGTGCGACAACCGTGTCGAACGTGGCGCCGAGAAGTACGACCGCGAGGGCTGGTCGGCGAACGAGCCCGGCTTCGAGGCCCTGCTCGCCCGCTTCGCCATGTACCCGGCCGTCGTGATCCTGTCGGGCGACGTCCACTACGGATGCACGATCAGCCTCGATCGCTGGGCTCGCAACGCGGATCCGAAGCGCCTCGTGCAGTGCACGTCGAGCGCGTCGAAGAACGTCTTCAAGGCGCAGGTCGAGGAGATCGCCCGCCACGGCGGGAACCTCCAGCGGGCCGAGGAGGTGCCGGTCGAGCGGCTGGCGTGGAACGAGATCGACGTGACCGACCTCGTCGCTGACCGGTCTGCCCTGCCACTGGCGCGGCGCGCCCGGCTGCGCAAGCGACCTGCGCTCGTGCCAAGTGCCGTATGGCCGCGCGAGGCGCGGATCCCGCCGACCAAGCTGCCGGACTGGAGCTGGCGCTTGCTCGCCGTCGTCGACACGACCACGAAGCGGCTCGACCTCCCGGATGCGATCCGACCACCGGTCGTCCCAGCGGACGCCCCGGCGACGACGATCCCGCAGCACCTCAGGGCCGTGGCCACCGTCCATCAGGAGCGGGTCAAGAAGGGCGCCCCGATGCTGCGGCGGATCGTGTTCGAACCAAACTTCGGCACCGTTCAGTTCGCGGGAACGGGTGACAGCCGCCGAGTCGAGCACCGCATCCACACGGCGACGTCGATCGTGAAGTTCAACGCCGTGGAGGAGGATCAGCCGCTGCCCCCCGGCCGGCCACCCGAGCCGACCGTCACGTTCGGCCCACACACGGTCCACCGCGTCGTGCTCCGCACGCCCGCTGAGGCGACCCCACCCGACCTCTTCAAGATCGACGGCTGAGCGATGACCAACCCGCTCGTCTCACTGATGGACGTCGTCGCAGACGCCGTGGACTGGATCCACGACACGTTCAGCGATCCCGAGCTGAGCAAGGAGATCCGGGCCGATCTCGGCCTCGCGGAAGATGCCGACCCGCAGGCCCAACTGCCCACTGGTCAGCAGATCCGCATGCGTCATCCCGACGGCTCCGCCGTCGACGTCGACAAGGCCGCGTTCGACGCGACCGTCGAGGAGGTCAAGAACGCCGTCGGCCTGATCATCGAGTTCATCCGCGGGCTCGGCAGTCGTCGGTGACGCAGCGTGGGACGCGTTCTTCTTGCTCGGCCAGATCGGTGCCTCCGAGTCGATCCGGGCTCGTTGGCCGCTCGCCCACAACATCGCCAGGGCGAGCGGACTGACCGCCGGGCTGGTGCGCGCAACGGCCCGCCCGCCGCTCACCCAATCGAGTGAGGAAGTCGAAGCGATCGACATCTTCCGGTCCATCGACCTGCTGCGCGGGCCCTCGGCGGCGCCGTCGGACACGACCGAGACGCCAGATGCCCGGCAGCAGATCCGCAACCTCGTCGGGATCGGGATCGCCGTTGCCGCGGCGGTGAAGAAGTTCGAGACGATCAACTTCCTCGCCAGCTACGGCTACGAGCCGGACCTGCTGCCGGTCGCCGGTTCGGATGAGCTGAAGGGGAGCGGCAGCTTCAACGACCACCTCGCCGTCGGCGCGCTCACCATCGATGCGATCGACGCCGACCCGGCGGGCACGTCCGGGCTCGACGGCCACCTCGCGCTCACCGTCATTTACCTCCCCAGCTTCCGCGTCATCCCGCACCCGTTGTTCCCCGAGTTCCCGACGTGCTGGCACTTCGCGATCGGAGCTGGAGCAGCGTTCACGAGCGGGCGGTTCACGATCGGGCTCGAGGCGCCGGCCAACACGAACGTCACCCACGTCGGTGGCCAGGGATGGGACTTCGCGCTCGGCACCGTGGTCCGGGCGACGGCGTCATTCGGCCGGCCCGAGGACAAGGCCATGGAGTTCGGTGAGCGCGATGGCGTCCACCTCACGACCGACACCTTCGCCCTCAGCGCCGAGGTGTCCGCCAAGCCGGCGATCCGCCTCGACATCAAGGCGGTCGACCTCTCGCTCGCGCTCACCGAAGGCGACGCCTTCATCCGCTCGCTCAGCCGCGAGCTGAAGACGGCCTTCGACATCGCCTTCGTGCTCGATGGTGACGGATTCCGGATCGATGGCGGGCCGTTCGCCACGCAGCAGGCCCCGCCGCCCGGACCGAGCGCACCGCGCGGGTTGATGCTGGCCCCCGGGGGCATCGGCACGACGTCGGGCGGCGTCGAAGCGGAGGTTCCGCCCAAGACGACCCGCTTCGGGCCGTTCCGGATCCAGAAGGGCCGGTTCGCGATCGGCCGCGGGCCGACCGGCGAGGGGTCGACCAGCTTCGAGCTGTCGACCAGCGTCGACCTCGACATCGGCCCGTTCAACCTGACGCTCGACCGCATCGGGATGAGCCTCGATCTGCGGGCCGGCGGCGTCGAGCCGAACCTCGGCCTGCTCGACTGGGACTTCGGGTTCAAGCCGCCCACCGGCATCGGCGTGAGGATCGATGCCAAGTCGATCCGCGGTGGTGGCTTCCTCAGCCTCGATCCCGACAAGGGTGAGTACGCCGGGGTTCTCGAGCTGTCCTTCAAGGGTCTGACGATCAAGGCCATCGGCCTCGTCAACACCAAGGCGCCCGAGCCGGCCGGCTGGTCGTTCCTCCTGCTCCTGTTCGCCGAGTTCCGCCACTCGCCGTGGCAGATCGGCCTCGGTTTCAACATCAGCGCGGTCGGCGGCATCATCGGCCTGCAGCACCGGGCCTCGGTCGACGAGCTGCGGAAATCGCTCGGCACCAACGTCTACGACGACATCCTGTTCCCGGCCGACCCGGTGAAGGACGCGCCGCGCATCCTCGGTCGGCTGCGCACCGTGTTCCCCATCGAACCCAGCGGCCTCGTCGTCGGCCCGACGGTGGAGATCAACTGGGGCACGCCGGCGATCGTCACGGGCCGCTTCGCTGTGCTCGCGCAGTTCGCCGGCGCCTTCGGCGGTGGGGATTTCCGCTTCACCCGCCTGACGATCCTCGGCACGGTCCGCGCCACCGCGCCACCGCTCGACGTCGACGCGCCGAGGCTCGTCCAGCTGACCGCCGACGTGCTCGGGGACTACGACTACGAATCCGGCCTCATCGCCATCGACGCCCGGCTGCGCGATTCGAAGCTCGGCGGCGTCGAGTTCAGCGGCTCGCTGCTGATCCGCATCGGTACGGGGAACCTCCCCGCCTTCGCCATCTCCGCGGGTGGGTTCCATCCGGCCTTCACCGACCTGCCGCCGGCGATGCCCGCCAGGCTGGACCGTCTCGCGGCTGCGGTGGCAGGTCGGCAGCAGCGTGACGTTCACGCTCGAGGCGTACGTTGCGATCACGGCGTCGAGCTGGCAGCTCGGCGCGGCGCTGTCCATCGTCGCCGAGCTCGGCCCGTCGACCTCGACGGCCGAGTCCACTTCGACGCCATCGCCTACGACGACGGCCGCTTCAGCGTCGAGCTCGGCCTCTACGTACGGATCCGTTGGCGTGGTCACACGCTCATGTCGGTCGAGGCCGATGTCGTGCTCGACCGCAACGAGCTGCAGGTCTGGCACGCCGCCGGTGAGGCCACGTTCTCCGTCCTGTGGTGGGACAAGACGGTCGACTTCGAGCACACGTGGGGCGACGAGCGGTCGCTGCCGCCGGTGCCGGCTGTCGATGCGGCGGCGCTGGTGCGCGCCGCCCTCGAAGAGCCGGCGAGCTGGAGCACTCAGCTGCCCCAGGGCGGCGAGGCGCTCGTCACGCTGGCCAGCACCCCGACCACCGACGTGCTGGCCCATCCGCTCGGCACGCTGACGGTGTCGCAGCGGGTGGCTCCGCTCGGGCTGCGCCTCGACCACGTCGACGGCCGGCCGGTGGCGCCCGGCACCGTCGTCTCGATCGACGCGGCGCGGGTTGGTGGGGTGCTCGCCCCGCCCCCGGCACCGGCGATGGCGCCGTTCCCGCGGGCGCGATTCCAGGACCTCACCGAGGACGAACGGCTGACGCAGAAGACCTTCGAGTCCCTGCCGGCAGGCGCCCGCATCGAGCCGCCGGGGCAGACCAACCCGGCCGGGACGATCGCGACGTTCGAGTTCGAGCCGATCAACCTGGCACCCCTCGACGTCGTCGAGCCACCGCCGCCCGACCCGATCACGTTCCCCACCGGCCACCTCGGCTGGCACGTGGCGAGAGGTCAGGCCGCCGCCTCGCCGCTGCGCCAGCAGGTCCGTCTCGGGGCGGCGGCGCCCGATCGCTTCGTCGATGTGCGCCAGCCCCCGGTCGTCGTCGTCGATCACGTCGACCTGGCGCCGGCTGTGGCGTTGAGCGACGTCGAGGCATCGTCGGCGGTGCTCGCCGCCCAGCGGGCGGGCGGCGGGCAGTTGGTGCTGGAAGCTCACGAACTCGTGGTCCACCAATGACCGCCCCGGTGTACCGCTTCCTGCCGTGGGCTCGGCGTGGGCTGGCCCACGGGATCACCACGCCCGACGGGCCGAACGTCGCATTGCCGCCGCGGCCGTCGTTCGCCGTGGATCTCGACGTCGGCGGCGTCCCGGCGACGACGACGCTGGCGCTGTACGGACCGGGAGACATCACCGGCATCGATCGTCGCGCCGTGCTGCGTACCGATCCGGCGGCCGGCGCCACCGACCGCGAACCCAACTACCTCGTGACGATCGACTTCGACCCGCCCGACTTCCCGTGGATGTTCACTCCTGGGAAGGCGGCGGGCGATCGCCTGCGCCCGTGGTGCGTGCTCATCGTCGTCGAGAAGACCGACGGCGTGACCGTCTCGCTGCAGCCCGGTGCGCCCCTCCCGGTGCTCGGGATTCCCGAGCCCGACGCCGCCAGGGAATTGCCCGACCTCGCTGATTCGTGGGCGTGGGCGCACGGGCAGATCCTCGAAGAGGAGGGCTCGCTGCCACCGGAGAGCCTCGACCTCGATCCCGACCGCAACCTCAGCCGCCTCGTCAGCTCCCGGCTACTGCAGCCGAACACCCGCTACCTCGCGGCCGTCGTTCCGGCCTTCAACCACGGCGTGCAGCGTGGACTGGGGCGAGAGCCGATCGGCGACGCGCTCGCGCCGGCGTGGAACCTCTCGACGGTCGAATCCATCGAGCTGCCGATGTACCACTTCTGGGAGTTCGCGACTTCGGTCGCCGACGACATCGAGTCGATGGCTGAGCGCCTGCACGGACCAGAGCACGCCCCGCCCGCGCTCGGCCGGCGGCGCATCTTCGCCGCCGCCGCCCACCCAGACGTCCCGCCTCTCCCGGAAGAGTCGCGGGCGATCACGATGTTCGGAGCGCTGCGCCCGACCGGCCCGGCCGCCACGCCGTTGCCGCCGCAGCCGGCGCAGTTGACGACTCGGCTGGCGGCCGTCGTGGGGCGGCGCGACACGTCCGAGCTGCCGCCTCCGCTGTACGGCGAGTGGGCGGCCGACGAGCACGCCCTGCCGCCGGCGGAGGACGCTTGGTTCGGCGAGCTCAACCGCACGGTGGGACACCGCATCGCCGCTGGCCTCGGTGCCGAGGTCGTGCGTCGCAACCAGGAGACCTACGTCGATGCCGCGTGGCGGCAGGTCGGTCGGGTCCGGGACGCCAACGACCTGGCCGCGCGAGCACGGCTCGCGGCTGCCGTCCTCGGGCGCCTCGTGCAGCGCCACGTCGCCTCGCTCCCTGCCGACCGGCTGCTGCAGGCCATGGCGCCGGTCCTGCCGGCCACCCCTGCAGATCCCACCGCAGCGTCGACCATGAGCATGCGCGTCGCCATCGGCACATCGAGCGTGCCCACCGGGGCGACGGCCGCCGCCTTCCGGCGGCTGGCCAGCATGCAGCGCCCGGCCGTCAAGCGCGCCGTGCGCGCCCACGGGCTCCAAGACGGCTCCAGCATGCTGGCCCTCACCGCAGGGCCCGGCGGCGCGGCCCTCGTCGAGACGATGCCGCCGACACCCGATGGCATCGTCGGCCTCCGCGACCGCGACCGGTTGAACGTCGACCCGAACGACCCCGCCGGTGGGGTGCCGCTGGGGCCGCTCGGGCTGCAGGGTCGCACGACGCAGGCGACCGTCGGCCGGCTCGTTCCGGAGACGGGGATCGTGCCCGACCTCGGCGGCCGCACCCTGCCGTTCTTCCCCCCGTCGGAGTTGCCGGCCGTGCTCAACGTGGTGACCGGACGGCCGAGGCGACGCGGCGGCGGCATCCCGATCATCCGCCCGCCGATCCGGGTGACCGATCAGACGGCTACCACTGCGTTCGATCGCGCCACGGCCTCGATGGCACAAGCCGTCGATCGTGCGCCTCAGCCGGTCGCCTTCGTGGGCGTCGACGTCGCCGCTCTCGGCCTGCAGCTGCTCGAGCGGCTCGACCCACGTCGCTCCGTGGGGCGGCGCGTCGCGTCGATGGTCGTCGCACCCCAGCCGGTCGACCCGTTCGCCGGGATCATGGCCTTCCCGATCCTGCCGGAGGCGACGTACAGCGCGCTCGACGCGCTCGGGGGCGGGTGGATGCTGCCGTCGGCCGACGGGCTCGAGGCCGACACGGCGATCCTGCTGCAGACGAACCCCGGGTTCACGGCGGCGTTCCTCGTCGGCATGAACCACGAGATGAACGCCGAGCTGCTGTGGCGGGTCTATCCAACTGATCAGCGGGGGACGCCGTTCCAACGGTTCTGGGACCGCGACGAGGGCAGCGTCGACATCGTCCCGGTGCACCAGTGGCCGCGTGACCAGCCGCTCGCAACCGCCGGCGCACCGCCTCGGCTGTCGCCCGCCGCGGGCACGACCAACGAGCAGATCGTGCTGCTGCTGCGCGGGCAGCTCCTGCGGCGATATCCCGACATGGTCGTGTACGCCGTGAAGGGCACGCGGGCCAAGCCCGGCTCCGAGGTCGAGCGGCAGGGTCGCCCGGTGTTCGCCGGGCGGCTGTCGCCAGATCTGAACTTCGTCGGCTTCGACATGACCGCCGCGGATCTGGCCGCTGCCGAGTGGTGGTTCGTGCTCGAGCAGCAGCTCACGGCGCCTCGATTCGGCTTCGACATCGAGGACATGCCGGTGGGTGATCACGTGGACGTCACGACGCTGCCGGGGACGCCAGGCACGTCCGATCGTGTCGCTGCGGCGCTGCTGCAGCTGCCGATCCGCGTCGCCCTCCACCGTGACCGCCTCCTCCTTCCGGTGGCGGCGCCGTGAGCGAGCGCAGCGAGCGCACTGCCGGCCGAGTGAGCGCCAGCGCAGCCGGACGGCGATGGGGTTCCGGGGGCGCAGCCCCCGAGGCGAGCATGAGCGACGCCACGATCACCGCGCTGGATCCGGTGCCGTTGGCGCTGCTGCCGGTGCGCCTCGAGACCCGCTACATCGGGCCGCCCGACGCACCGACAGAGCTGCGCGTGCGCGTCTATCCGGACCAGATCCACGTCGACGCGCACCAGCCGGCGCTGACCGACGGCGAGGTGGAGATCGCCAAGACCTACTGGCGGCACCGCTGGGGCGACGGTCCCGACGCCGCCGAACGCCAGGCCGCGGCGTGGACGGAACTGACTCGGGGCGTGCGGGCGCCTCGGGCCGCTCACCTCGTCCGCGGATGACGCCGACGAACGCCCCGCCGGCCGATCCCGTATTCCCCGACGTGCCCACGCGCGACGCCTCGATCGACAGCCCGATGGCACTGCGCGCCCTTCCCGAGCGATGGGTGATCGTCGGCCGGAACGAGGACGGGGTCGAGGTGCTGCGCAAGTGGTTCGACCATCCCGTGGCGCCCAACCTCCTGGCTTCCGCGGAGACCACCGACGGACCGCCGCTGGCGACCGAGGAGGTCATCGACCGGTACCTCGGATGGACCGCTGACTACCGCCAGGCGCGCGAGGCCGGAATGGCGGTCACGATCACGGCGGCCGACGTGTTCGGCGGTTCGCTGCCCCACGAGTTCAGTCGCCTGTTCGTCATCGGGGTCCGGCCGGGGGACGGCCGCGACGAGCTCACCTCACTACTCGCCGACCACGCCGTCACCGATGGCTTCGCCTTCCTGCCGCCGGGCACACCGACGAACAACCTCGACGCCACATCGACCACGCCGACGTATGTACCCGACCCGACGCTGCCACCGCCGGACGTCGATCGCGAGTGGTCGGCCGGTTCCCAGCTGGCAGAGGCGCTCGGTCTCCCGCTCGACGTGTGGGCGGCGGTCTCGGGCGCCGATCACGTCATCGGTCGCGTCGCATCAGCGGTCGTCAGCGCCACGTGGGACGCCACGCTCGGCTACTTCGCCGATCAGTTGCTCCATCCGGTCGTCGACGACGCCACGCTGGACGAGGCTCGCGACCACTGCCGGAACTTCCTCCAACCACTCGGCCCACTCGGGACGCTCCGCGTCGGCCGCCAACCGCTCGGGGTGTTGCCCGTGATGGCCACCGCGCCGCGAGGCACCGAGGGCTTCGGCGACCGCCTCGGTCGACTCCTCGATTCGCTCCGCCCGCTCTGGCAGCGCTCCATCTTCCAGGTCCCGCGGCTCGCCACCGGAGGTGAGGTCGAACAGGCGCTGCTCGCCGTCCTCCAGCGGTCGCCCTGGACGATGCGCGTCTGGTACCGCCGTGTCTTCGGGCCGCTGCTCGGGCATGCCGCCGGCGGCCTCGGGACGACGCAGCAGCTGCAGAGCGCGGTGCGCTCGATCGGCTTTCTCGATGCCCTCGACGTCGTCGAGCAGCCGCGTCTCGTGCCGTTCGTCGTGCGGCCCGAGCCGCGCTCCCTGCGCGTCCCGATCATTGGCGACCCCAGCCGTCTCGATGCGGTGCGCCAGTTGACGACGAGCGCCGACGCACGCGAGGTCCTCAGCCAGGCCGCGGACGCGGACAGCCTGCTCGAAGCGCTGGTCACGTTCGCCGCCGTGCAGGAGCTGGATCTCACGGCGGCGCGGATCGGCCGGCGCTTCCTGCCGGCCGAGGTCGCCGCGGTGGCCTGGCGGACGCCCGAGATCTCCGGCATCGCCGGGGGCGTCAGCGATCCGGATCCGAAGACGTTGGTGACGACTCCCGTCGCCCAGCTGGGCGGGCGAACGCTGTTGGAGGAGGTCCATCGCCGCCAGCAGCAGGGCGGCCCGGACCTCGACGACCTGCTCGAGTTCCAGGACGCCCTCGCCGCCTTGGCTGTCGCTGATCCGGCCCAGGTCGACGTGGCGTTGCGAGCCCACCTCGACGCCTGCTCGCACCGGCTCGACGCGTGGTACACGTCGCTGGCCAGCCGGCAGCTACGCGTCACCCGCAAGACCCACGGTCCGGGGCTTCACCTCGGCGGCTACGGCTGTGTCGAGCGGCTGCGGCCGGAGACCACCCCGGACTCGCTCGGCTACGTCACAGGACCGTCGCTGGCCCACGCCGCGACGGCCGGTGTGCTGCGCAGCGGACGCCTCGCCAATCCCAGCATCGACCGCCTCGACGTCGACGTCAGCTCGGCGCGGGTGCGCACGGCGCTGGCGCTGATGCGGGGTGTGCGCGAGGGCGTGCCGCTGTCGGTGTTGCTCGGCTACCAGCTCGAGCGAGCGCTGCGCGAGGAGGACCTCGCGCTGTTCATCCTCGCCCTGCGCAGCGAGTTCCCGTTGCGGCAGCCGGCCGAGGACGCGACGCAACCCGTCGAGGCGACGCCGCCGCACGACGTCGTCAACGCTGCCGACCTGCTCGACGCGTGGCCGTCGGTGTTCATCGACCCCGTGCCACCGCCGTTCGTGTTCCGAGTCGCCCAGCGTGTCGGCCTGCCGATCAACGACCCACGTGTCGACCGGATGATGGTGCAGTTCACCGCGCTGGCCTCGACCTACGACGCCGTGGCGGATGTCGTGCTGGCCGAGGCCGTCCACCAGACGCTGGCCGCCAATCCGGAGCGGGCTCAGGCGGCGACCCGGTTCCTCGACCGCCAGGAGGCACCGGCCGAACCCGACGTCACGGCGACGCCACGGCGGTCCCACGCCTACGTCCAGCGCTGCGCCGTCGCCATCGGTGCGCCGCAGCTGAGCGCGGCGTGGCGGACGCTGTCCGCCAACGATCCGAGGGTGCAGGGCGAGCCTCGCGTCGAACGCCTGGGTCGCCCAGCTGCTCGGCGAGCCCACCGGCTGGGGGTTCTCCGGCAGGGGCGTGGCCGCGGACGGCACGGCTGGACCGGTCGAGGTCGTGACGCTGACCGACCTCGGGCTGTCACCGCTGGCGCTGCTGGCTGCTGCCGTGAGCGGAGGCGGTGACCGACCGACGGAGCTGGAGGAGCGGGTCGGGCGTGTGCTCGCCGGGCGCATCGACGTCCCCGAAGGTGGTGGGATCGACCTGCTCGCCGACACCGATGGCGCGCTCGGCCTCGGTGCGCTGACGTCGATGTGCAGTGCGATCGCCAGGGTGCTGCGTACGGCGCGCCCCGGTGACGCCCGGACGTTCGCCGTGCCCGACAGTGGTGGCTCGAGCGGCGTCGACGTGGATGAGCTGGAGCGCCGAGCGACGCGTGCCGAGCAGCGCCTGCGCACCGTCACCCAGCGGCTCGATGCCGCGCTCGCGGTCTCCGTTCCGAAGACCGGTCGCCTGCGGGCGGCGCTCGATCAGGTCAGTCGCGCCGGCCTGCCCGGCGCCGTGCCGCCGGCGGCACTGTTCACCGAGCCGGACGGAGATCCGGCGTCGACCGACGCCGTGACGTTTGCGACGTCGGTGGCCGCCGCCGCGCAGCTGCGCATCAGCCAGCTCGACGCCATCGGCGCTGGTGACCGGGAGGCCGCCGCCCGACGACGTCTGAGCACCGTGTTCGGCGAGCTGTGGCCGGTGCTCGGCGTGATCCGCGTGCCCGACGACGCCGAGCTCACGAGGGCGCTGCGCAAGGTCGGTCAGACACGTCTCACCGGCAACGACCCGTTGGCGGCGACGACGTGGATGACGCGGATGGCCCGCGTGCGGCCCGAGCTCGACGCGCTCTGGCACGTCCTCGTCGCCGCCGAGGCGGCGACCGGTGGGTTCGACGCCGACGCAGTGGTCCGTCGTCCAGCGGCCGCTGCGCGACACGGACAAGTGGGCGGCGCTGCCCTTCGAGGCGGCCCGGCGCCCGACCCACGTGCAGGTGGCGACGGTCGTGCACACGCCCGGACGGGCGCGGCTCACGGGCCCGGTGGGGGTCCTCGTCGTCGACTCCTGGACCGAGCAGGTGCCGATGGCGACCGAGACGGCGGGCGTTGCGCTGCACTACGACGCGCCGTCGAACCGGGCGCCGCAGGTGGCGCTGCTCGCCGTACCGCCGGACGTCAGCGTCGACCGGCCGTGGAGCCTCGACCTCGTGCTCGCATCGATCGACGAGGCGCTCGATCTGGCTCGGCTGCGCGGCGTCACGATGGCCGAGCTCCCCGGCGTCGGCGCGGTGCTGCCGGCGCTGTACCTACCGTTCGACGTCACCGACAACGTGCCGTCGATCGACTTCGACCGCCTGGCCGACCGCCTCGGGCCGGCCCAGCTCGTGTTGGGAAAGGACTGACGTGGCTGCCTCGATCGTGACCTGGACCCGGCTCGAGCCGGTCGACCAGTCGTCGGACCTGAGCGTGTCGCTGGCGGCGCCGATCGCCGACCCGCTGTGGCTGTTGCACCGCCAGTGGCAGTTCGGCGAGCTCGACGGCAACGACGCCGGCACGCCGATCGAGGTGCGCATCGAGCACCGCGCCGTGCCGCTGTCGCGATGCGGCCCGGTGACGACGGTGCCGTCGACGCCGTGGACTACGCGCCGGCGACCTGCCCCTCGAGCCCGTCGTGGAGGCGGAGCGCGTCCGCGGCCTCACCGGCCGGCACCGGCGGCTGGCCGCCGAGACCGGTGCCCAGCTCGTGCGCATGCTGCGGGCTGCCGACCTGGAATCGGTCGCTGCCGGGCTGCGCGACGGCGAGTTCCGGCTGGTCGTCCCGCCGTCGCTCGACCCGATCGCCGACCCGCTCGGCGCCGAGGCGGCCGTGCTGCTCTCGGGCCGGGCCGTCGACGGCGACGCCGTCGCCGCGGCGCTGGCGCCACACCGCGGTCGGACGGCGGGCTGAACGGGCTGCCGGCCTCGTTCCCCGGTGACCACGCGGCCGTGCGGCCGGTGGTCGAGCGGTGGCTGGCGTGGTACGACGAGCTGCTCGATCGAGCCCGCCGCCGGCGGCAGCTTCGGCGGCGCCGGCGGCGTGGGACCCGCGTCGCCTCGAGCACCGCTTCGCCGCGGCGGCCGGCGGCGTCGCCGACCAGGTCACGTTCGTGGCGACGGCGTTCGACGACGGCCACCTCGACTGGCCCGACCTCGACGTCGACGCGTCGGTCGACCTCGGCCCGTCGACCACGCCGGTGTCGACGGTGACCCGCTTCGACGCCGTGATCCCGGTCCCGCTGCGCTATCCCGGCATGCCCGCCCACCGCCACTGGGAGATCGAGGACGGCCGGGTCAACTTCGCCAGCGTGCAGGCCGGCAGCACCGACATCGTGCGGATGCTGCTGACCGACTTCGCCCTCGTGTACGGCGAGGACTGGTTCGTCCTGCCGCTCGAGGTGCCGGTCGGGTCGGTCGTGACGATCACGTCGATGCGGGTGCGCGACACGTTCGGTGTGGTGTCCGACGTCGAGCCGACGGTCGGCCCCGGACCAACCCGTTCCAGCGGCCGTGGTCGATGTACCGCACGACGGCCGTCTCGGGTGAGCCGCTCGACCTCGACACGCTGTTCGTCCCGCCGACGCTCGGCGCCACGACGGCGGGGCCGCCGATCGAGGAGGTGGCGTTCTTCCGCGACGAGATGGCCAACGTGGTGTGGGCGGTCGAGCGGACGACGCCGAGCCCGCTCGGCACGCCGATCGACCGCTACCGCAACGCCCAGCCGGCGTCGGTGGCCCGGGTCCCGGTCGACGTCACCGAGCTCGGCGACGCCGAGCTCGTCTACCGGCTGGCGACGCCGGTGCCGACGAACTGGTACCCGTACCTGCCGCGGCGCACGCCGGCCGGCGACGACATCACGCTCGAGCGGCTGCCGGCCAGCGACCCCGAGGGCGCGATCGCCACCGAGTCGGCGGTGCTGGAGGACGAGGAGGTGTCGCGCGGCGGCGTCGTCGTGCCGCGGGCGTGGCAGTACGCCCGCTGGATCGACGGCCGCCCGCTGCTGTGGCTCGGCCGCCACACCCGCCCCGGCCACGGCGAAGGCTCCAGCGGCCTGCGCCTGGGACA
>CAVZFS010000006.1:0-66833 GCA_963774635.1 uncultured Acidimicrobiia bacterium | reverse complement strand
TCGGGCATCACAACGTGTGGTTCTCGCCCGACGATCGCGCCGAGTTCGCCTCCCTCGAGGCGGGTCGCATGGCCGGTGCGCCGACGATCTACGCCTGTGTCTCGGCGCGGACGGACCCGTCGCAGGCACCGCCCGGCGACGAGAACTGGTTCATCCTCGTGAACGCACCGGCGGGCATCGAGCTCGACGGTGCCGCCGAGCGCGCGCGTGTCCTCGATCTGCTCGCCGCTCGGGGCGTCGACCTACGGCCACGGCTGGCGTGGTCCGAGGTGCTCACGCCGACGGACTTCGCGGCGCGATATGGCGCACCCGGCGGCGCGATCTATGGAACGTCGTCCAACGGATGGCGGGCGGCGTTCATGCGCCCGGCGAATCGGACACGCTGCCGCGGGCTGTACCTCGTCGGTGGGTCCAGCCATCCCGGCGGCGGCCTGCCGCTGGTCGCGATCAGTGGCCGCATCGTCGCCGACCTCGTCGCGTCAGCTGCGTCGTGATGCCCGTCGGCACGCTGATCCGTGCACTGGTGGCGGCTGCTGCGCTGACCCGTCTGGCTCGCGCCGCCCGCTGGCGCCCGTCGATCGAGCTGCCCAGCGCGCGGTGTGGATGGGTCGATCAGCGTGCTCGTTCCTGCCCACGACGAGGCGTCGAGGCTCGAGCCACTCCTCGAGGCCGTCGTCGGAGCTCCAGGTGTGTCCGAGGTGCTCGTCGTCGATGACGAGTCGACCGACGCCACGGCGGAACTGGCGTCACACGCCGGGGCGTCCGTCATCGTCGGCCGCCCGCTGCCCGCCGGATGGGTCGGCAAGGCGTGGGCCTTGCAGCAGGGTCTGGAAGCGGCAACCGGAGACTGGATCGTCACGTTCGACGCCGACACGCGACCAGAGCCCGCGCTGCCGAACGCCCTGGTGGCGCGCTGTGCGGCGGGTGGTCTCGACCTCGCCACGGTGGCCGGTCACTTCGAGTGTCCGAGTGCGCCGCTGCGCTGGTTGCACCCAGCGCTCTTGACGACGCTGCTGGTGCGGGCCTCGCCATCGGGTGGGCCGGTCCATCGTCTGATCGGGAACGGCCAGTGCATGGTGTTCCGTCGCCAGACCCTCGTCGCCGCCGGTGGGTTCGGACCGGTCGGGCACCACACGGTCGAGGACGTGGCGCTGGTCCGCTCGATGGCGACGGCGGGGTTCACCGTCGGATTCCTCGATGCTTCGTCCCTGCTGTCCGTGCGAATGTTCGAGTCGGCTCGGGAGGCGTGGCGCGGCTGGGGGCGATCCCTGTCCCTGCCCGGTGTCGATCCGTGGTGGCGGCGCACCAGCGATCTCGCCGCCGTGGTGGTCACCCAGGCCATGCCGCTCCTGCGGGTCGTCGTCGGGCGCGCCGATCGCCTCGACGCGGTGCTGCTCGCCGCACGTCTCGGGACGCTGATCGGCACTCGTCACGCCTATCGACCACGTGGTGTCGCCTACTGGCTGTCACCGCTTGCCGACGGTCCGGCCGTCGTCACCCTCGGCAGCGGCCTGCTCGCACGCCGGTCGCGGTGGCGCGGACGCATTTACTGACACATTCGACCTGAGACGTTCGACCCGAGAACTTCGACAAAATCTCTACAGCCTGTTTAGGAAAGCGCGACACGGCGATAAAGATGGTGCGATGGAGGTCAGCGGTCGAGGTAAGCGATCGTGCGATTGACGAGCGCGCCGGCGTGACGCAGCACCGTGGACACGTCCGCCGTGGCGGGCAGCGACTCCGCGATTGCGTCGGCGCCTGGAACCCCCATGGCGAAGCCAGCGGCGATGCGAACGGCGTCCCCGACCACCGACGGATCCACGCTCCAGAGCGCCTCGAACCTGCGGCCGCGTCCGTCACGCTCATCACGCGCGAGCTCGACGGCGACGACACACGCCGACGCGGTCGGACTGGCGGCGATGACAGCCCACTCACGCAGCAAGGGATCGTCGCCGGGGATCGCCACTTCGGTGGCTGCGCCGCGGGGCGACCGGGTCGTCGGGAAGTCGGCGAACACGACGGCCCACGAAGCCGTACGAGCGAGTTCGCGCCACCGTCGTTCGCTCTGCCGGTAGAAGCGCTCGCGCTGGAACGACCCGATCAGCACTGGCCGTCCGGCTTGCGCCAGGCACTCGTCCTCGATCGCGCGGCTCATGGCATCCATGGCCCGCTTCGAGAGCACCTGGACCGACTGTTCGGGCCACCGGCGACGGAGGCCGGCGAAGATGGAGGTTTCGAGTTGATCGGCAGCCGACTGGGTCCGTGCGATCGCGGCTTCCAAGGACATGCCTGCGCCGCGGTCGCGCTGTACTTGTCGAATCTGGGCGACGTGCCGGGCGCTGTACCGGCGGTGGCCGCTCGCTCGGCGCGCCGGGACCGGGAACCCGTACCGCTGCTCCCACGTCCGCAGCACCTCCGGGCTCATCCCCGTCTCGGCGGCAACGGCACTGATCGTCAGGTCCTCCTGCAAAGTGGCCACTGCCCGGAGCGTATTGGGGCGAGATGATCAGCGTGCTGGACCGTGCGGCCTCGATGAGCGAGCGCGTGGACGACGTGCTGCGGTGCTTCGTCGAGGAGCAGGCGAACGCGCTCGGCGCGCTCGACCGCCGTCTCGACGCACTGTCCGCGGAGGTCATGGAGCTCGTCGCCGCCGGCGGGAAGCGATTGCGCCCGGCCTTCGTCTACTGGGGTCATCGGGCCGCTGGCGGCGGCGATGAACAGGCCGCCATTCACGCCGGGGCAGCCGTCGAGATGCTGCACACCTTCGCCCTCCTGCACGACGACGTCATGGACCGCGCCGATACGCGACGCGGGAGAGCTGCCGCCACGCACACGTTCACGCATCAGGCGATGGAACGCGGCGCGTGCGACCCGGCGTGGTTCGGCACGAGCGCAGCAATCCTGGCCGGCGATCTGGCCTTCGTCTGGGCGGATCGCCTGCTCGACACAGCGCCCGTCGGAGCGGCCGCAGCTGCCCGGCTTCGGGAGGTCTTCACCACGCTGCGCATCGAGGTGATGGCCGGCCAGTACCTGGACCTCTGCCTGGACGGGAGCCCACCAGCCGATCCGGAGACCGCCTGCCGCATCGCGCTGCTCAAATCCGGTCGGTACACCGTGACCCGCCCCCTGCAGCTCGGGCTGGCCATCGCCGACGACGTCGGACCGGATCTCCAGCGCGCACTGGTCGCGTACGGCGACGCCATCGGCGTCGCATTCCAGATGCGCGACGACATCCTCGGGCTGTTCGGCGACCCGGCGCGGACCGGCAAGGGCTGCCTCGACGACATCCGCGCCGGCAAGCGAACGCTCTTGATCTCCCGAGCCCTCGCACTATCGACGCCACGCGAGCGCGCTGCGTTGGACCGCGCCCTGGGCAATCGTGACGTCGACGACGACGCGGTCGCGAACTGCCGCAAGATCGTCATCACCAATGGCGCGCTCGCGTCCGTCGAGGGACTGATCCGTGCCGGCCACGACGCTGCGATCACCGCCCTGCGCAACGTTCCGGAGCCAGCAAGGAGCGCGCTGTGCGAGCTCGCGGCGGCGGCGGTGGGACGGGATCGCTGAGATGGACTGCGCGGTGGTCCTGTTCACGCGCGACCTTCGCGTTCACGACCACCCTGCGCTGTCTGGCGCGCTCGACACGGCCGACTGCGTCGTCCCACTCTTCGTGCTCGACAGCACGCTCACCGCACAATCTGCGAACCGCACGGCGTACCTCCTCGACGGCCTCCGTGACCTCGGGTCGAAGCTGCATGACCGGGGCGGCGCACTGGTCATCGCTCGCGGTGATCCGGTCGTTGAGACCATGCGCATCGCTGACCAGAACGGCGCGAGCGCGGTCTTCGTGTCCGGCGACGTGACGCCGTACGGCCGAAGGCGCGGCCAGCGGCTGGCCGTGGCGTGCGAGACGCAGCGACTCGCGCTGCACCGGTGTCCGGGCGTCACCGCCGTCCCGTCAGAGCTCCTGCGG
The DNA here is from genome assembly GCA_963774635.1 of uncultured Acidimicrobiia bacterium. Classification (GTDB taxonomy): domain Bacteria; phylum Actinomycetota; class Acidimicrobiia; order Acidimicrobiales; family Ilumatobacteraceae; genus JALZMG01. The sequence continues at coordinate 62,860 of CAVZFS010000006.1, read as the reverse complement.
CCGGCCGGGAGCGATCACTACCGCGTCTTCACGCCGTACTGGAGGGCGTGGCAGCGAGCGCCGCGTCGTGGAGTGCACGCGGCACCGCGACGCGTCCGGGTGCCGGAGGGACTGGCATCCGATGCGGTGCCGGAACTTCGTGAGCTCACCGATCAGCAGCCCTCGCCCGGCCGGCCCTCCGGCGGTGAGTCGGATGCCCGGAAGCACCTGCGTAGCTGGACGGCCTCGTGGCTGCAGCACTACGGCGAACTGCATGACGACCTCGTGGCCGACGCCACGTCGCGCATCAGCGCCGCCTTGCACTTCGGCTGCATCTCCCCGCTGGAGCTCGTCGAACGTCTCGAGGGCCGGGAGGGCGCTGAAGCGTTCGTGCGCCAGGTCTGCTGGCGCGACTTCTACCACCAGGTGCTGGCCGCCTTCCCTCGACTGGGCTCGGAGGATTACCGGCCGAGCGGCCAGCGATGGCGACGGAGCGACTCCGATCTCGCCGCGTGGCAGGCCGGATGCACCGGGTATCCGATCGTCGACGCCGGGATGCGCCAGCTCCAGCAGGAAGGCTGGATGCACAATCGCGCCCGACTCATCACGGCGTCGTTCCTCGTCAAGAACCTCGGTCTGGACTGGCGCCACGGCGCGGCGCACTTCATGCACTGGCTCGTCGACGGTGACGTCGCCAACAACTCCGGCAACTGGCAGTGGGTTGCCGGCACCGGTAACGACACGCGCCCGTACCGCCGACTCAACCCGCTGCGCCAGGCCGAACGATTCGATCCCGATGGTGACTACGTCCGACGGTACGTGCCGGAGCTGCGACCGATCCCGGGTGCTGCGGTCCACAGGCCGTGGGACCTGGACGAATCGATCCGCCGCGCCCTCGAGTATCCGGCGCCGATCGTCGACGGACCGCGTTGACCTCTCTGGCGTGACGACTCTGGCCTGAGTGTCTCAGGCGGGCGGCTCGAACGTCACTTCGACCATCGGTGCGGATGCCACGAGCTCGTCGACGGGCGTTTGCGATCGGTACCAGCGCGCGGTGAGGTGCTCGAGGACTCGTCGACGGGTCGGCTCGTCCCCGACGATGTGCGCGTGTGCGCTGAGATCGACGTGAGCGAGCTGCTTGAGGTGCACGGTCAAGCGGGACTCGGTCATCAGGTTGGCCAGCCAGTCCCTCCGTCCGGGGGTTCCGGTGATGAAGAACCGTCCGTCGATGTCGAGCATCCAGATCTCGATCCTGCGTGGTTGACCAGAGCGGCGACCGGTTGTGGTGATGTCGACGGTCGGGTCCTCGCGCAGCTCGTCGCGGACGATGTCCACCAGGCAGAACCTACGGTGCCGCGGAGGTCGGCGGCACCAGCTGCGCTGGTCCAGAGGGCGCTCGGCACGCCGTCGGGTCGGGCGAGCAGTGCACCGTCGCCGTGCACACCGATGGTGCGGGCCGTCATCGCATCAAGGGCACGGATGGTCACGGGCGCTGCAGTCGATGGCGCGGCGGAAGTCCAGCCGTCGCCGGACGGCCCGGTGAACAGCGTCCATCCAGGCCCGAGCAGATCGAGGGTGGAGACCCGGCCGGACTCCGCCGGGAGCCAGGCATGCCGCAAGCGGCCGCCGAGGTCCACGCTGAGCTCATCCAGCACGGGGCGGCGACTCCCCTGCGGATCGGTCGAGCGGACGATGTTGTGCTCCGCGACGACTCGGCGTTCGACCTCGTATGTGTCGAGCAGCTCGGGCGGCGCCCAGCCGCGCAGCGCCCACGAGAGCTTCCAGCCCAGGTCGTAACCGCTCTGCAGGGCAGTGTTCAGCCCGGTCCCGCCACGTGGTGTCACACGGTGGGCGGCGTCACCGACGAGGAAGGTGCGCCCGGCGCGGAACCGGACCGCCAACTGGCCCGGCGAGTGGAACGGCCCGATGCGCTCGATCCGCGGTTGCAACTCGGCGAATCCGGCACCGATGCGGATCTGCTCCGTCAGGTGGGTCGCGTCGAGGTCCGGCGGGTGGTCGACATCGGCCGGTCCGTAGATCCACCGGTCACCGCGACCAGCCGGCAGGAACAGGCCTGGCGCAGCCGCCGTCGTGACGGCGTACAACGCGTATCGGACACCGCCGAGCAGTCGCGCCAACGGGGCGCGGAACAGGACCTGGGTTCCGCCGTACGCACCGTCCCACTCCCGCATCTCCACACCGAGCATGCGGCGGATCGGGCTGTGGGCGCCGTCTGCGGCGACGAGGTACCTGGCTCGGATGGTCTGCCGGTGACCGTGCGGGTCGTGCAGCGTGACCTGCACCGCACCGACTGCCTCGTCGACGGCGACGACGCGGGTGCCGAGCTCGAGTCGCACGGTCGGAAGTGAGTCGATGTGGCGGCGAAGGACGCGCTCCAACCAGTCCTGCGGTACGACGCCGGGTGCGCAGGGACTGACGACGGCCGCCTGCTGGCGGGTTGGATAGCCAACCTCGTGAGGGCGGCCCGCGGCGACCTGCGACAACGTCTCGCACTCCCACAGCAACACGTCGGCCTCGACGCCGCCGGCGAGGACCTCGTGCTCGAGGCCCCAAGTGCGCACGAGCTCCATCGTGCGCGTGCTCAGGCCAGTCGCCCGCGGGAGGAAGGAGGGCTCCACGCGCTGCTCGACGAGCAGGGTGTCGACGCCGTAGCGCCCGAGTGTGATCGCCGCGGCGAGGCCGGCAGGACCGGCGCCGACCACGAGTACGTCAACTTCGAGGGGGATCTTCACCGTCATCATCGCAACTCCATCGGACATGCTGTCTTTCAAACGACAGAATGTCTTCAGATGGACACATTGTCAAGTGAAATGTAGGCTCGGGTGCGGATGGCAACGCGGAAGTACCAGCAGCGGTTGCGGGCGGAGTCCGCCGAGGAGACGCGGCGGCGCATCCTCGACGCCCTCGAGCGTCGGCTGCGGGATGCGCCAACCCAGCCGATCAGCATCGAAGAGATCGCAACGCGCGCCGGGGTGGCGCGCTCGACGGTCTACCTGATCTTCGGCTCGCGGGCCGGATTGTTCGACGCGCTCGCCACAGACCTCTGGGACCGTGCCGGGTTGGCCCGGCTGACCGAGGCGGTCGCCCACCCCGACGCTCGAGAGCACCTTCGTGGGGGCCTCCACGCGGGAGTGGAGATCTTCGCCGCGCTCCGCGACGCGGCGAATGCGCTCTTCTCGATGTCGTCGCTCGATCCGGAATCGGTCGGCGGCGCGATGAACCGGCTCGAGGTGCGGCGCTGGGGCGGGATGCTGCACCTCGCGCGGCGACTGGCGGAACAGGATCTCCTGCGTGCCGACGTCACGATCGAGGATGCGGCGAACATCCTCTGGGTGCTCGCCAGCTTCGACAGCTTCGACGCCCTCTACAGCGGACGTGGCATGACGACCGACGACGTGGCACGAATGCTCATCACCATGGCCGAGCGTTCGCTGTATCCCGATCCCGATTCAGCACCGCCGGCCTAGCGGGTCCGGTCAGTACAGCCAGGGCTCCTTGAGATCGATGTATTCGATGTTGCGGCTCAGCTCCTCGAACTCCTTCATGGCATCAGCGAGCTCGGCCGGCGGCTCCTGCTGCTCGCCGGCTCGCGCATCGGCCTCACTCGTGAAGTAGGCGACCTCGACGTAACGGTCAGGTCCGGTCCAGACCCTCAGCCCGCCGAGCAGATCGAGCCGGAAGCCGGCACCGTGCTGCTCGAACCGTTCGTCCATTCCCCGGGTGCGATCGCGGCTCACACCATGGCCCTTCATGACCTGCACGAACCCGGCGTCATCGGATCCGCCTCCCCTGAACTCATCGACTTCCTCGGAATCGATGAACGTGACGTCCCCGTCGAACGACGCCTCCGTCTCACTCCACCACTGTCCCTGCTCGACGCGCGAGCTGTTGGCCTGCGCCGCCGCCGCCGACTCGAAACGGGCAAAGCAGAGCGCCCTGCCGTCGTCGGCCACGCCAGCGGTACTGCCGAGGAATCCGGTCGCGCCTGGCCGCAGCTCGGCGTGCCACCGATCCATCTGCCGATGAAGCGCCTCCCGGTCAGCGACTCGGCCCTCGATCACCTGCACGAACATGCTCACCTCCAGCTCTGCCTCGGCCTGTTGTCTGCAACTCACACTCTGCCAGTTGCGAACTGTGAGCGCAGCGTGCGGATCTCGGTACTGCGTGACGTGACTCACACTTCGGACGGGGTCGCTAAGAAGTGCACGTGTCTGATGGCAACCACATCACGTACGCATGGCGCGGCGCCTTCTCGAACGACGAGATCCACGCCGTGCATGCGGAAGCGTTCGAGACCCGGCTGTACGACGAGTCCGAGTGGAACTGGGTCGAGCTGTGCGACCGGTACAGCCTCGGCTGGGTGGTCGCCCGCGACGGGTCGCGCTTCGTCGGCTTCGTCAACGTCCTGTGGGATGGCCTCGTGCACGCGTATCTCGAAGACGTCATGGTGTCCGCCGATGCCCGCCACCGTGGTGTCGGCGTCGGTCTCGTCCATGCCGCCCGCGATGGCGCCCGCCGCGCCGGGTGCGACTTCCTCCACGTGAGCTTCGACGAGGAGCTGCGCACCTTCTACGTCGACGCCTGCGGGTTCGCCCCGACGCTGGGCGGCCTCATGGAGCTCAGCTCATAGCGAAGCGCAGCCCCACGAAGCTCATCAACGCGCCGGTGGCGGCCGTTCGGCGAGCGCCGTCGAGGACGAGTTGGCCGAGTGGGAAGGCGATGTACGCGAGCTGGATGGCGCGCTCGATCGATCGAGTCGCGGCGTAGGTCGCGCCGCCAGCGCCCAGCGCCACGCCGAGCGCACGGGGTGAGGCGACCGCGGCGACACCGCCGAACGTGGCCACGGCGCGCCCACCGCGGAAATGGGCGAAGATCGGCCACGCGTGGCCGACCATCGCCGCGCCGCCGGTCACGTACGGCATCCACCACTGCCCTGGCCGGGCGATGGCCCGCCCCGCTGCTGCCGCGAGGCACCCCTTGGCGACGTCGCCGACCAAGACCGGCACCGCACTCCGCCGCCCGAGCGTCTGACGGGCGTTCCACCAACCCGGGTTCCGATCGCCGACGTTCCTCAGGTCCACGTCCTGCGCCCGGCTGACGAGGTCGGCCGTCGGAAACGACCCGAGCAGGTAACCGACGGCCGCGGTGCCGGCTACTCGAGCGATCACGGCTGCCAGCATGTCGAACGATGACCGGCATCGCATCGTTCCACCTCGTGCGGGAGCGGCGCGGCGCACGAGCGCTCGCACGGCTGGCCACCGACCGCCGCCGCCTGCGACGGGTTCCTGGCCTGGCGTTCTGGCGCCTCCTCGGCACTGGGCGGGGATCGAACACGGCGACGTCGGTCGACGTCCGACGCACTGCGCTGTTCGCGGTGTGGGAGCGCGAGCGAGACCTGGAGGTGTTCCTTCGCGAGTCAGCGATCGCCGATCGATGGACCCGGGCCGAGGAGGCGTGGCACGTCCGGCTGCGCGCCGTCGGCGGTCACGGAACGTGGCACGGCTTCGACGTGCTCCCCGCGTTGCAAGCGGGATCGGACGCCGGACCGATCGCCGTGATCACGCGGGCCTCCGTGCGCTGGCGGGCGTGGCATTCGTTCACTCGCGCCAGCCCGACCGTGAACGCCGAGCTGCAGCGCGCCACCGGGTTGCTCGGCGCGCTGGGCATGGGAGAGGCGCCCGTCGGACGACTCGGCACGTTCAGCTTGTGGCGCAGCGTCGACGACGTCCGAGCGTTCGCCCGTTCCCCCGACCATGCCGACGTCATGCGCCGCACCCGTGCCGAGGCCTGGTACAGCGAGGAGCTGTTCGCTCGGTTCGAGCCCTACGGCAGCGAGGGCGCGTGGGACGGCGTCGACCCGCTGCACCCGTGAGAGACTTTCGGGCATGCCCGGGTTCGCGCCGGAGATCCTCCGTCAGCGGCTGCTCGTCGAGGGGTACTTCACGAGAGACGTCGACGAGGTCACGGTCGAGGAGTTCCTGCACGGCGTTGCCGCCCACCTCGAGCTCCGCTCCTACGGCAGACCCGTGATCTTCGCTCCGTCGGGCCTCGGACGCGAGGAGAACGAGGGCTACGACGCCTTCCTTCCGCTGATCGACTCGGGGATCAGCGTGTACGTGTGGACCGGGCCGCGCTTCGTGTCCGACCGTCCTGTTCACCTGCAAGGTGTTCGACGACGACCGGGCCGTGGCCTACGTCAAGGACTTCTTCGGCCTCAGCGACTTCGAGCACCACGCGTTCTGACGTCAGCCGGAGAACGGCTTCTGGTCGGCGGCGCAGACCGTCCCCGCCGGCGGGGCCTCGAGGTCGACGAGGTACTTGACCCGCCACTCCTCGATGCACGTGCTGTGGTCCTTGTCGCTGACGTGCCCGTAGCCGTCGTGGGTCAGCAGCACGGCGTTGCCAAAGCGCTCGGTGACTCGCTCGGCGTTCTGGTAGCCGGTGTTCGGGTCGTGGAGGGTGCCGATCACCAGGATCGGTGTCTCGGTCGTGGCGTCCCACGGGCCGGCGTAGCGGTCATCGCTCGTGGGCCGGCCAGTTCGACGCGCACGGCGCCCAGAGCCACCAGCCTTGGATCGCCCCCTCCCACCTGCTGATCTGGTCGAGCTCGGGGATCACGGTGGGCCAGTCGGTGGAGGAGACCTCGGCCGGACCGTCGAGGCACGAGATGGCCGCCGACTTCGTCGACTCGGCCCAGCTCTTCGGTGCCTGCCACTGCTGGGCTGCCGTCTTCAGCTCCGAGGCGTCACCGTCGGCGGCGGCGTTCAGCTGCTCGGCCCAGGCCGGCCACAGGTTCGGGTTGCGCAGGTTCGAGAACGAGCTGAGCTGCAGATCGCTGTAGACGAGCTCGCCCGGCGGATCGGCGTTGGGTGCGGGGATCGTTCCCGTGCGCAGCGTCTCGAACAGCTGGTCCACGCGCTGTGCTGCAGTCTGACCGGGATGGCCGGCGAGGGCGCAGCGGCTCGGGCCGGCTTCGTCGCAGAGCTCGGCGAACGCATCGAAGACCTCATCGGTGGACGAGGCGTTGTTCGCCGCCCGAGCCTCGGCGCTCGCCGTGTACTCGACGGCGTCGACGATGCCGTCGAGCATCATCGCCCGCACTCGCTCCGGGAACATGTTGGCGTAGGTCTGGCCGAGCATGCTGCCGTACGAGAAGCCGACGTACGTGAGCTGGTCCTCACCCGAGAGCTCCCGCAGGCGATCGAGATCGCGGGCGGTGTCGGCGGTCGAGATGTGCGACAGCAGCTCGCCCATCTCCTCGCCGCAGCGCTGCGCCAAGTCCTCCATCTTCAGCTGGAAGGCGGCCGACTGGTCGTCGGTGTATGGGACGACCACGTCCTTCCAGAACGCCGCCTCCTCCGCGTCATCGTCGAAGCAGTGCACTGGGGAGCTGCCGTGCGTGCCACGCGGATCCCACGAGACGATGTCGAACCGTCCATCGCCCCACTCCGACAGGTCCGAACTGCTGTCGAGGACGAGACCGACCCCGGTGTCACCAGGACCGCCGGGATTGAAGAACATCGACCCGATTCGCTCGTCGGGCTTGGTGGCCGGATAACGGATGACGGCCAGCTCGATCTGCTCGCCGGTCGGGTCGCTCCAGTCGAGCGGGACGGGAACCTTGGCGCACTCGAACCCGGGATCGCACGGACTCCAGTCGATCCCGGTCGCTGGGGCCGTGCTGGACGCCGCCGTGGTCGCCGATGTCGAGTCGCTGACGCCGGTTCCGTGGTCGCCGCTGTCGCGTCGCTGGACGCCGCCGTGGACGCCGATGTCGCGTCGCTGGACGCCGCCGTGGTCGCCGCCGAGGGCGTGTCGGGCGGGTCGTCTCCACACGCGGCGATGACCAGGGCCAGGGCCAGGGCGGCCACCGTGGCCGTGATCTTCGTCGTTGTCACGTCGCTCACTCCCTCTCGCATGGAGGTGATGCTCCGCCGACGCGCTGAATCGGCGCTGAAACGCCATTGCGGCGGCGGCAAGGCTCAGGGGCGGCCGCAGAGGAAGGCGATGGCCTCGTCGTCGTTCAGCGCCGCGCCGCCGCCGACCAACTGCTCGAACGTGTCGCCGCCGAGCTCGTCGCGTGCTCGGGCGACGCCGTCCAGCCATTGGCGGCGGTTGTTCTCGACGCCGCGAGCCTCGAAGATGCCGACCACCGTGGCCACATCGGCGGCGGGCCGGTGGACCAGCAAGTAGCCAGCCATGGCGAAGAGCTGCCAGCGGCTGGCGACGTCTGCTGTTCGGGCGACCTCGTCGAACACCTCCGTGATCGCCGACGCGGCGATCGGGCCGGCGGACGATTCGGCCAACTCGATCTCGACGCGGGCGCGGACCAGGTGGATCCGCAAGGGGATGAACCGGTCACGCATCGGCGCGACTTCGGAGGCCTCGTCGAGCAGTTGGAGCGCCTGTGCGGGATCGCGCTCGACCAGGACGAGCGCGAGCACGCACAGGGACGTGGCGAACGCCGATGGCTGACCCTGGGCCCTGCACAGCTCGACGGCGTGGCGGGCATCGGCTTCGACGTCTCTGGGGCTGCTGTAGTGCCGTGCCAGGACCCCTGCCCACGTGGCGAACGCGACGACGTGCGCCAGACCCTGCGCGGTGGCGTCAGCCGCCAGCTCGTCGTACACGGCGGCGGCGGCCGCCGGATCGTGCAGCGTCAGCAGGTCGGCTTTGATCTCGCGCACGGCCAGCGGGATCGGAAGCGCCCAGTCGGTGGCCAGCCGTTCGGCTTCGGCGATCTGGGCGAGCCCGCTCCACAGGTCACCACGGAGGTACGTCTCGTAGGCGCGGATCGCGATCAGCGTGACCGCGATCGGCTCTCGCCGCGCCTTGGCGGGTTCACACGCGGCCTCCGCCCAGGCCACCGCCTCGAAGTCGAGCCAGTACGGGCCGAGTGCTTGGCCGACCTCGGCGATCCGACCGGCGCGCCCGATGTCGTCGGCGTCCAGGCTCCGTTCGAACGCGGCCCGCACGTTGGCGAGCTCCAGCTCGTACTGCTCCAGGGCGATGTCCTGCTCGGGTCCGGCGGCGAGCGCGGCGAGCGCAACGGCCAGGTCGGTGTAGTGCTCGGCATGGGCGTGGCGGGCCGCGTCCGGGCCGTGCTTGTCGAGCAGCTCCGATCCGTAGTGGCGCATCGTCTCCAACAGCCGGTACCGACGGGTGTGGCCGATCGCCACGGGTTCGACCATCGATCGGCCGACGAGCTCCACCATCAGATCGGCCGCTTCGTCCCGATCGAACCCCTCGACCAGCAGCACCGTCTCGGCGGCCCGCAGGTCGAATCCACCGGAGAAGACCGACAGGAGGGCGAACCCGAGCCGTTGGCGGGGACTGAGCCGATCGAGCGACCACTCGACGGCGGCGCGCAACGTCTGATGTCGAGGCGTGCCTCGGCGCCCCCCGCCCAGCCCATCGAGCCGTTCACTCAACGACGTCAACAACCCGTCCGCACCCAACGCCCGTACCCGTGCTGCGGCGAGCTCCACCGCCAACGGCAACCCATCGAGTCGCTGGCAGATCACACCCACCGCGGCGTGCGCCTCAGGGTCGATCTGCTCCCCGGCGTCAGCGGCGCGGCGCAGGAACAGATCGACGGCGCCGCCGGACCCGACGACCCCGATCGGCAACGGCTGAAGCGGCCACACCCGCTCGCCGGCGACATCGAGCGGTTGGCGGCTCGTCGCCAGCACGACGACGGACGTCGAATGGCGCAGGATCCTGGCCACCAGGTCCGCTGCCGCGTCGAGGACGTGCTCGCAGTTGTCGATCACGATCAAGCCCCGCAGCCCACCAGCCACGGCTCGCTCCAATTCCTCCATGGCGGCACTGCGCCGAGCCGGCAACCCCAAGGCTTTGCACACCGCTGTTGCCACGCCCGCCGGCCTGCCGACGGGCGCGAGATCGACGAACCACACTCCGTCGGGACGCTCCGCCGCCGCAGTCCGCGCGACTTCCAGCGCCATCCTCGTCTTGCCGACCCCGCCGGGCCCGACCAACGTGATCAGCCCCGGCGCACCGATCACCTCACTCAGCCGGCGCAGCTCATCGTCGCGACCGACCATCGTCGACGCCGGCCGCGGCAACTGACTGGGCGCCCGCCCGCCGGCTGGCGTCGGACGAGGAGCCTCGACGCCGGAGATGATCGCCGCGTCCAGCGCGAACAGCTCGACGCTCGGCTCGAGTCCGACCTCCTCGCCCAACCACGCGCGATAGCGGCGGAACACTCGTCCCGCCTCCGCGGTCCTACCCGAGCGGGCCAAAGCGAGCATCAACGACCGCCACAACTCCTCTCGCAACGGATGCTCGGAGACCGCCAGCTCGCCGGCTACCACCAACTCGTCGTACCGCCCGCTCGCCAGCAACGCCTGGAGCAACAGCGCGTGGGCGCGACCGTGCAGCTCCGTCAACCGGGCGATCTCGGCCTGCCCCCATGAATGATCGACCACATCGATCAACACCGGACCCCGCCACCGAGCCAGCGCCGAACGAACCAGCTCGACCGCCTCGCCCGGACGCGCATGGTCGACCGCCACCTGTGCGGCCGCGACCTCCCGCTCGAACTCCACGGAGTCGACGGTCACCCCGTCCATGTCGAGGCGGTACGCCCGACCCTGCGTCAGCACGCGACTTCCACCGAGCTGGCGGCGCAGATATCCGACATGGGCCTGCAGGCTGTTCGCCGCCTCCGCCGGCGCCCCTCCCACACGGACTCCAGCAAGCGGCCCGACTCCATCGGATGACCCGCGTTCAGCACGAGCCGGATCAACACGTCGCGACGCCGCGCACCACTGATCACCACGTCGCGGCCGCCGACCGTCACCGACAACGGCCCCAGCAATCCCACCGCCAGCTGCTTGTCGACGCTCATGGGACTCCCGCCGATCCGACGCATTCGAGGCGTCGGCGGCGTCGGCTGCTGACTCACCCTCCCTGGGTTCGCGCTCCTTCAGGCGCAGCAGCCACGCGGTGCCTCCGAGCAACACGACGACCACGCCGAGGACGGCGATCTCCCACAGCTGATCCCGGAACACCTCGCCTTCGCCGATCGCCTCGGCCGCCTTGACCGACAGGACGACGATCTCCTTGATCGAGGCGATGATGCCGACCAGCAGGAACGGCTCGGCCACGAGCTCGCCCGACGATGGTGAGGCGCACGGCCGACAGCAGCTCGACGATGATGAAGACCAGCAGCAGGGTGTCGAGCACTTCGATGATGGGCTCGGTGCCCAGTCCGTCACGGATGTCCAGCAGCTGATCCGCGGCAACGACGAGGAGGACCCCCGCCGCGACGAGCAGCAGCACGGCGATGCCGACATAGACGACGTTCTCGGCGAAGGCAAGGACGGCGTTCTCCTTGCGCTCGCCCCTCTCGCTGGCGCTCGTCGACCACGGCGGCGAATCTTCGCGGCGGCTCAGTAACTACCCGTGGCGGTGTGAGATACGGTAAAACAGTAGTAAAAAGGTACGGCCAGGCAGTACCATGAGGCCGTGGATGTTTCGCCGTTCCCGTATCAGGGCCCGCTCGATCCGACGCTGGTGCGCGGTCGCGACGACCTGATCGCCGATCTCGTCGAGCGGGTCAGCGAACATCGCCTCACCGCGCTGCTCGGACCACGCCGGTTCGGCAAGACCAGCGTCCTGCGCCGCGTGGCCGCGGACGTCGCGGCGGCAGGCACGGTCGTCGTGTGGGTCGATCTCTACGAGGTCTCGTCCATGGCCGATCTCGCCGCCCGCTTCGACATGGCCCTCGCGCCGCTCGGCGCCGTCGACGAGCGGATCGGACGCCTCGCCGCCGGCGTCGAGCTCAACCTCGGCCTGGTCCGCGTCGAGCTGCGCAAACCGGCCAGTTCACGTCCCGATCCACTCCTCACGGTGCACGCCCAGCTCGAAGTCGTCACCAAGCTCGCCGCGCAGACGCCCGTCCTGCTCGTGTTCGACGAGTTCGCCGGCATCAACCGGGTCCATGGCGCGGCTGGGCTGCTGCGGACGCATCTGCAGCCGCACTACACCCGGCTCGGGATCGTGTTCGCCGGATCGGAGCCATCGATGATGCGCGCGCTGTTCTCTGACCAGCAGCAGCCGTTCTACGCCCAGGCCGACCTCATCGCGATCGGCCCGCTCGCTCGTGCCGACGTCGTGGCGATCGTGTCGGATGGGTTCGCGGAGACCGGTCGGCACGCCGGCACCCTCGGCTTCCGCATCGCCGAGCTGACAGGCGGCCATCCCCAGCGCTCGATGCAACTGGCCGATGCGGCGTGGCGGCTGGTTCCTCCGGGCGCTGCCGCCGACGACGACACCTGGGCTGTCGCGCTGGCCGACGCGCGCGGGCGTGTCCGCGTCCGGACTGGAGCGGTTGTATTCGTCGCTGCCAGCACGTGAGCGCGACGTGTTGCGGATCATCGCCTGGGGTGGGAGCCCGTTCGGCGCTGCCGCCGAGCTGTTCGAGCTGAAGAACGGGGCGGCCCAGCACGCTCGCCAGTCACTACTCGACTCGGGTCACCTGCATGCCGACAACGGCCGGGCGGAGCTCGTCGATCCGATCTTCGCCGACTGGATCAGGCAGCGCTTCCCGATCTGAACATCTCAGGCTCGGCTCGCAAGCAAGTTGCTCGCCTCGCCTACCGTGCTCGCCGCCTCCGCTGCGCTCCGGCGTCTCACCTGCCTGGCTCTCCGCTGGGCCTCCAATCGGCGCACGCGGGTCGGCACGACCGGCACGAGCATCCCGAACGGCGCCCCGCCGAAGCGATGGTGCAGCGCATGTGCGCCAGCGAGCCGATCGAGTGCCGCGAACCGACGATCGCCGAACAACCGCAGCCGGCGGTGGATGTACACGTCGTGGACCAGCGCATAGACCGCGCCGTAGGCGGTGATGCCGACGCCGATCGGCACGAGCTCGGACCACCGCGGTGCGTTGAAGCCGATCCACAGCCCGAGGCACACGAGGGCGGCGAACATCACCGGGAAGGCGTCGTTGGCCTCCAGCCGTCCGGACGCGTGGCGGTGGTGGCTGCGGTGGAGGCAGATGCCGATGCCGTGCATGACGAATCGATGCGTGGCGGCTGTGACCGGCTCCATCGCGGCGAACGCCGCCGCACCGAGGACCCACGAGGTCACGTCCTGACTGTATGCCGCGACGGCGTCAGGCCCGGCTGTACCGCGTCAACGCCTCGCCGATCGAGGATTGCGCGACACCTGGTTCGGCGGCGACCGCTTCCAGCCACGGCGGTCGGAACACGGCGACCACCGTGATGGGCTCTTCGAGGTGGGAGCCGGCCAAGGCCAGGCGAACGAATGCCGCGGCGTAGTCGGGCGGCCGCAGATCACGGCTCAGTTCGGCGAGGGCATACGGATCGGGCGGGCCGTCCGCCTGCGGCAACATGAAGAAGCTCTGCGAGGTCGGGAACGTCGCGCCGCCGGCGAGCCCCGGACCGTCGCCGAGCACCGCACCGACGACGTCGGCCGGGCGAGCCCCGGCCAGCTGCAGCGCGATGTAGGCGCCGAGACCGCGCCCGAACACCGTGGCCTGCCCGAGGGCGGCGAGGGCGGCGTCGGCGTCGGCCAGCAGCAGTTCGGCCGTGTAGCCGCCGCCGCTCGGGATCGTCGAGTCGCCGTGGCCCGTGAAGTCGAGAGCAGCGATCGGCCCGGTCCACCCGTCCAGCCACGACGGCACATCCGCCGGCGAGCGTTCTCCGAGCCCGTGCAGCAGCAACAGCGGACGGCCGTCGCCGGGCCGGAGCTGGTGGAGCACCAGGTCGACGCGGTTGTGACGGAGCACGGTCGGCCCTGCGCTCATCGCGGACTTCCGAGATGCTCGAGCACCAGCGCGGCGACGAGATCGGACTGCTCGATGTGCACGAAGTGACCGACGTCGTCGAGGATCTCGCACCGCCCGCCCGGCGGCAGGAACGGCAGGACGCGCTCGGGCTCGGTGCCCCAGCCCATCGCCTCCGGAGCCCGCCCGAGCACGGCGAGGAACGGGGCGGCCAGTCCGGGGAGGCGGAGCACGGCCCACTCCGGTCGCCACGGGCCGAAACCGCCGAAGCGCATCGTTGGATCGATCTTCCATCGCCAACCGTCCGAGTCCTCGCGAGCGCCAACCGTGACGAGGTAGCGCAGCCAGTCCTTCGACAGCCGAGGGTTCATCCTGCCTCGCCGTTCGGCGAGCTCGTCGATCGTCCCGGGCTTGCGCTCGGCGGTCGCCGTGCCGCGTCGGTGCTCCAGCCATCCGGCGATCTCGCTCGCGATCATCTTCGTGCGCGTGTGCTCGGCGACGTCGGGAATGCGGCTCTGGTACGGAATGCCGTCGAGGTTGACGATGTGCGAGAACCGGTACGGCTGGGCGTCGGCCAGCTGGATCATCATGCCGCCGCCCTTGGAGTGCCCGATGACGGGGAGCGGGCGGTGAGGGCTGACTTCGTCGAACACCGCAAGCGAGTCGCGCAGGTCGGCGTCCCACGAGTACAGCTCGGCTCGATCGCTGTCGCCGTGGCCGCGCTGATCCCAGCTGACCACCCGCCACCCGGCGTCGGCCAGCTTCGGCGCGAACACGTCGAACGTGCGGGCGAAGTCGAATCCCCCGTGGACGCAGAGCACGGGCGGCGCCGCCGGGTCGCCCCACTCGTAGGCGGCCAGGCCGACGCCGTCGGCATCGATGCGCCACGCGCGGTCCGGCGCCCTGGCGCCGGGGAAGTTCGCAACGCGGTCCACGTTCATGATGCGGCCGGCGAAGGCGCTGGAGCGCCCGCCGTGCCGAACCCGGGCTTCACCTCTGAACGACGCGATCTACGTCCATGGGCCGGACAGTACGATGCAGCAGTGCGATCGCGGGTGTTGGGCGCGACCGTCGCTCTGGCGGTGCTGTTGGTCATTGTCGCGGCTTGCCAGAACGAGGACCCGGACACCGCAGCAAACCAGACACTGCCGGCGATCCAGACGACGAGCACCGTCCCGACGACGCTGCTCACGACGACCACCGCGCCCCGGTTCTACGAGGTCCAGCCCGGCGACACCCTGTTCGACATCGCCCGAGCCCACGGGCTCCCAGTCGAGGCGATCATGCAGGCCAACGGCATGACGGACGCGAATGTGCTGCTCGCCGGCCAGGTGATCCAGCTTCCGCTGCCGTCGGAGATCACGACGACGACGCTGCCGCGACCGACGACCATCCCGCCGTCCACCGCGCTCCCGCTGGTGCCGACGCTCGCTCCATAGACTCGCCCCGCGTGACGTCGTTCTGGCCACGCTCCGATCACTGGAGCGTCAAGATCCCCCTCGACACGCCCCACCATCGCCTGCCTCAACTGGCCGAGCGCGGCTTCGTCGCCCTTCGTGACGCCGACTTCACCGTGCCCGAGTCCGAGTACCTGGCGCTCGAGTACATGGACTGGAAGAGCGGCGGTGACACGAACTTCGCACCGATTGCCTCCGCTGACGGTGAGCTCGACTGTCGCGGCTTCTGGGACAAGGGCAAGACCGACAAGGACGCCCTCTGGACGTCGAACGCCGCGCTCGTACCGACGATCCGGCGCTACGTCGACGGCGTCGGCGCCAACTTCGGTCGCGTCCGCGTCATCAAGCTCGAACCCCAGCAGCGTGACGAGGCGATCCGTTCCGTCCACCGTGACGACAACAACCGGTTCAACCCCGACGACGAGGGTTGGGTCGTGCGCTCATGGCTCGAGTTGACCGACAACCCCGATAGCTACATGCTGCTCATGGACAGCGGTGCCGACGGTCTGCCGGACCCCACCACCGAGGTGCGCCTGCCGCTGCACCGAGGCGCCCGGTTCGTCGTCGACACCCAGCGGCTGTGGCATGTCGTCGTCCACCCGGGCGATGCCCCGCGCTACGCGCTGATCACCAGCTTCGAGTCCGGCGACGCGCTGGAGGCCTGGATCTCCCGCGAGCGACCACGGGTTACAGTCTGAGCCTCCGTGCGGCGCGCCCGCGGGGACGCCTGAGCCCATGACTCCGCCCATCCCCGGTACCTCCGATCCCACCACCGTGCCCCCGCGGCGGCTGTGGATCAACCGGGGCCCGCACATCAGTCCCGAGGGCTACCGCCAGGTGGCCGTGTTCGATCCCGGGCTCCCGCCCGGCGTGGCTTTCCTCCGCTCGCTCGGCCGTGCCGGCGTGCCCGTGATCGCGTTCAGCGATCGGCGCAGGGACGGTGGGCGCTTCTCGTTCCATGCGAGCGGCGTGCGCCACTGTCCATCGCCAGCTCGTTCGGACGAGTTCAACGAGTGGCTCACCGACGAGTTCCAGCGCGGCTCCATCGATCTCGTTGCGCCGACGTCGGACAACATCAGCTTCGCTGTCGGCGAAGCGCTCGCGCGGCTGGGGCGCAAGAGCGCTGATGCCGGTCATCCACCCTTCGAGGGGGTGCGGACGTCACTCTTCAAGGGGCGCTTCGCTGTGGCGATGGAGGAGGTCGGATTCCCGACGCCACCGTCCGCGCTCCCAGTGACGCTCGCAGAGGCTCGTGCCGCCGCAGCGGAAATCGGTTACCCGCTGATGCTCAAGCCTCGTTCGCACGTCGGCATTGGCACGATACGAGGCGCCGTCGTCCGCTCGGACGAGGAGCTGGCGCGTGGATTCGTCCCGTACTCCATCGATGCCGGGAACTCGTCCGCCCTCCGGCACATCCCGGAGCTGCCCTGGCCCGTCCTCCAGCGGTACTTCACGCCCGGCTCGGTTGACGTCATCAGCGTGTGCGGCTGCCTCGACGAGGATGGGAAGCTCGTCGCCGTCGCCTGCTCCCGCAAGGTGAGCCAAGCGCCGCGCCGGTTCGGTGTCGGCACGATGTTCGAACCGGTGCCCGAGCCGCCGTTCATGCCAGCGGCCATCGATGCCGTGCGGTCGGTGCTCGGGTCGGGCCTGTTCGAGCTCGAGGTCCTCGTCGACCGGAGCTCTGGCGAGCACTGGGCGATCGACCTCAACCCGCGCGGCTTCGGGCAGATGTCGCTCGACATGGCGCGTGGCAATGACCTGCCGCGGCTCTGGTACCAGACCGTCACGGGCATCCGCCTGCCGGTCGCCGCGCCGAGAGCGCATCCGCCGGAGTTCTGGCACGATGCCGTCGCGTCGTACGTCGGGTTCATCGTGCGCGTCGTGCGCGGTCCCGAGCGTCGCCACATCGTCGGGCACGCCCTCGGGCGGGCCCAGGCTTCCAAGGTGGGGGCTGCCTTCGAGTGGCGAGATCCGGTGCCGGGCATCCTCTTCGGCCTCTCTCACCTGCGTCACCCGCGAGCGCTGATCCGCCCGTTCGTGCGCGACGTGGAGCTCGGCCCCGACGCGTTCGCCAACGCCAGCGTCCACCCCGAGGACGCGGAGGACGTGATCATCTGGTGATGGCTTGAGGAGACAGCTCACCCGGCTGCTGAAGCAGCACGTCGGGCCGTTCATCCTCCGTCGCCAGCCGCGGCGCTCCGATCTGCCGCTCAGCACGTGGGGGCTGTCCATCGGCGCCAACGGCTCGTTGTGGGCGGGCGCCGTCGATCTCCTGGCGGTGGCGGACGACCATGCCACCCCGGTCCACCTCGTTCGGGCCGCGCTGCTCGACGAGGCGGCGACATCCGCACTCGCCCCGCATCGCGCCGGCGACGGGGCCGACATCTTCTACTCGTACAAGACGAACCCCGTCCCCGCGATGTTGCGTCGGCTGCACGAGCGAGGCATCGGTGCCGAGGTCATCTCGCCGTTCGAGCTGTGGCTGGCGATCGAGCTCGGGGTGCCGGGCCAGCGGATCATCTACAACGGACCGGCCAAGTCATCGGAATCGATCCTCCAGGCGATCGAGCACGACGTGTATCTCGTCAACGCCAACTCCGCTTCGGAAGCCAGCCTCATCGCCCGCCTGGCCGCCGAGCGGAATCGCGTCGTCAACCTCGGGATCCGCATCGCCCTGCCCGGCATGTGGGGCGGACAGTTCGGCATCGACGCTGGGTCTCCGCACGTCGATGCGGCCGTGCGCCAGGCGCTCGCGGACTCGTTCGTCGCGTTGCGCGGTCTCCATTTCCATCGTGGGTTGACCATCCGCGACGACGCCACGATGCGGGCGTTCGTCGCCGACGTCCTCGCCTTCTGTGATGGATTGCGGGCCCGGACGGGCTGGCACCCTGCCGTGCTCGATCTCGGTGGAAGCCTGGCGTGCCCGACGGTGGAGACGATCCCGACGCGGCAGTTCCGGCTCAATCGCGCCCTGGGCGCCGACCTGCTGGCGCCCGATCCTGCGGCGACCATGACGATCGCCGAGGCATCAGCGCTCGCCGCTCGCGCCACAGCGGAGCACTTCACAGCGCTCGGGCTCGCCGTGCCGAGCGTGGTGCTCGAACCGGGACGGGCTCTCACGTCCAGCGCGCAGCTGCTGCTGGCTCGCGTCGTGGACGTCAAGGACGACGGTCCGCTCATCCACGCCGTGCTGGACGCCGGCATCAACGTCGCGGAGCCCGTGCGCGGCGAGTTCCACCAGCTGTTCAGCGTCAGTGCCCCGGGCGCACCGGCGACGACGCCCTATCGCCTCGCCGGCCCCATCTGCACGCCGGCCGACGTGCTGTACAACAACTGGCGGCTGCCGGAGCTGGCGCCTGGCCACGTGCTCGCCGTGATGGACACGGGCGCCTACTTCGTCCCGTTCTCGACGACGTTCTCGTTCCCCAAGCCGGCGATCCTGCTCGAGGAGGAAGGGAACGTTGCCGTCTGTCGCCAGGCGGAGACGTTCGCCGACGTGGTCGCTCTCGATGAGTCCCTGCACCCGTTCCCACGTGCGAGCGAGTGAGCGCCAGCGAGCGAGCGGCTAATGACGGCCTGCGTGGCCGGGGAACGCACGTGAACGGTGCTGCTCCGCCAGATCCACGATCTCGCCCATGATCTTCGCCACGTCGTAGTCCTTGGGCGTGTACACGGCGGCGACGCCCGCCGCGGCGAGCTGCGCGCGGTCTTCGTCGGGGACGATCCCGCCGACGACCACGGGCGCGTCGACACCCAGCTCGCGCAGCTGCGCGAGGAGCTCGGCGACGAGCTCGAGGTGTGATCCGGACAGGATCGACAGTCCGATCACGTCGGGGTCCTCGTCGCGTGCGGAGGCTGCGATCTGCTCCACTGTCAGGCGGATACCTGAGTACACGACCTCCATCCCGGCGTCGCGCCCGGCGACGGCGATCTGCTCGGCTCCGTTGGAGTGGCCGTCCAGGCCCGGCTTGGCGACGAGCAGCTTGGGTGGTCCGCCGGGCATCGCCTTGACCCGTTCGGCGACCGAGCGCAGGCCGTCGGCGGCGACGACGGCGCCGGCCACGCCGGTAGGACCGCGGAACTCGCCGAACACGCTGCGCATGACGGCGCCCCATTCGCCGGTCGTTCCGCCGACCTTGGCCAGCGCGATCGATGCCGGCATCACGTTGCGGCCGTCGACGGCAGCACGCCGCAGCTCATCCAGCGCGGTCTCGACGGCGGCGGCGTCACGGGCCGCCCGCCAGTGCTCGACATCAGCGATCGCCTCCGCCTCCACGGTGGAGTCGACGCGCAGGATCGCGCCCTGGCCGCCCAGCGGCGACGGCGCCGTCTCCGTGAACCGGTTGACACCGACCACGATCTGCTCGCCCGAGCCGATGCGTCGCGTCCGCACGGCCATCGATGCCACGAGCCGGGCCTTGAGCGCATCGACTGCGGCGAACGCGCCCCCCATCGCGAGCACCTCGTCCAGCTCGGCCTGCGCGGCGTCGCGCAGCTCGCTGGTCTTCGCCTCCACGACGTGGGAGCCGTCGAACAGGTCCTCGTACTCGAGAAGGTCACTTTCGTAGGCCAAGACCTGTTGCATTCGCAACGACCACTGCTGATCCCAGGGTCGAGGTAGCCCGAGTGCCTCGTTCCACGCCGGCAGCTGGATGCTGCGGGCGCGGGCCTGCTTGGACAACGTCACGGCCAGCATCTCCAACACGATGCGCTGGACGTTGTTCTCCGGCTGCGCCTCCGTGAGGCCGAGGCTGTTGACCTGGACGCCGTAGCGGAATCGACGATGCTTCGGATCCTCGACGCCGTAGCGCTCACGACCGATCCGGTCCCACAGCTCGGTGAACGCCCGCAGCTTGCACAGCTCCTCGACGAACCGGATGCCGGCGTTGACGAAGAACGACATCGACGCGAACACGCGACCGAATCGGTCCGGCTCGACCTGTCCCGAGTCACGCACGGCGTCGAGCACATCGATCGCCGTGGCCAACGCGTACGCCATCTCCTGCACAGGCGTCGCGCCGGCTTCTTGAAGGTGGTACGAGCAGACGTTGATCGGGTTCCAGGAGGGCGCGTGCTCGGCGCACCAGGCGATCATGTCGACGATGAGGCGCCGCGACGGCTCGGGCGGGAAGATGTAGGTCCCGCGGGACAGGTACTCCTTGACGATGTCGTTCTGGGTCGTGCCGCGCAGCTCCGCTGGCGGTGTGCCCTGCTCCTCTGCGTTGGCGACGTACAACGCCAACAGCCAGGCCGCCGTGGCGTTGATCGTCATCGACGTGTTCATCTGGTCCGGCGGGATGCCGTCGAGCAACGTGCGGAGGTTGCCGAGGTGGGCGATGGGCACGCCGACCTTGCCGACTTCGCCACGGGCCATCACCGCGTCCGGGTCGTATCCCGTCTGCGTGGGCAGGTCGAAGGCGATCGACAGCCCGGTCTGGCCCTTCGCCAGGTTGGTGCGGTACAGCTCGTTCGATGCGGCGGCCGTCGAATGGCCGGAGTAGGTGCGCATCAGCCACGGCCGATCCGGCATGTTCATGGTTGTAGCGCCTCCGCGAGCTGGTCGAGGTACTCGTCGCGAGAGATCGTCACCGCGCCGAGCGAGGCGAGGTGCGACGTCATCCATTGCACGTCGAGCAGCCGGCCGTCGGTGTCGTTGAGCCAGTCGACGAGCGCGACGAGCGCGACCTTCGACGCGTCGGTGGCGGTGTGGAACATCGACTCTCCGGCGAACAGGCCATCGATGCGCACCCCGTAGAGACCGCCGACCAGCTGACCGTCGTCGTCGAGGCACTCGACGGAGTGGGCCCAACCGAGACGGTGCAGTCGCTCGTACGCCTTGACGAAGCGGGGAGTGATCCATCCCCCCGGCCGGCGGGGATTGCCGCAGCGCACCATCACCTCGGCGAAGCGCTCGTCCTGGCGGACCTCGAAACGGCGGATGCTGCGGCGCAGCGACCGGCTCACGCGGAGACCGTCGAGGGGGATGATGGCCCGAGGGTCGGGTGAGAACCAGGCAACGTGCCGTCGACCGTACGGCATCGGGAACAGCGCGCGGCGGTAGGCGGCGAGCAGCGTGCCCGGTTCGAGGTCGCCACCGATGGCGACGATGCCGTCGGAGTCCGCGTCCTCCGGGTGCGGCAGCATCCATCGACTGGCCGGTGGCTCCACCGGTCGTCGCTCCGTCATCCGCCCCATCCAACCCGCCTTTGCGGCTGATCAGTACTGGTAGAAGCCTTTGCCGGTCTTGCGGCCAAGGAGCCCGGCGGCCACCATCCGCCGCAGGGTCGGCACCGCCGCGTAGTTCGGGTCGCGGAACTCCTCGTACAGCGCGTCGAGGATGGACAGCGACGTGTCGAGTCCGACGAGGTCGAGCAACGCGAGCGGGCCCATCGGGAAGTTGCAGCCGCCCCGCATGGCGGTGTCGATGTCGTCCCGGGAGGCCGTCCCGTTCTCCAGCATCCGCACCGCGTTGTTGAGGTACGGGAAGAGGAGGGCGTTGACGACGAACCCGGCCCGGTCGCCGACCTCGATGGCGTCCTTGCCGCACGTCGTGGCGAAGGCCGTGGCGGACTTGATCGTGTCGTCGCTGGCCGTGATCGGACGCACCACCTCGACCAGCTTCATGATCGGTGCCGGGTTGAAGAAGTGCAGCCCGCACACGCGGTCGGGTCGCTCCGTCGCCATGGCCAGCTCCACGACGGGCAGCGTCGAGGTGTTGGTGGCGAGGATGCCATCGGGCTTGACGATCTGCTCCAGCTCGGCGAACAGCTCGCGTTTGGTGGCCAGGTCCTCGACCACGCTCTCGATGACGAGATCGCAGTCGGCGAGACGCCCCAGATGGTCGGTCGACTGGAGCCGAGCCAACGTGGCGTCACGCTCGGACGCCTCCAGCTTGCCCTTGGCGACGAGGCGGTCGAGGCTCGCCGTCACGCCGTCGACGACTGCTGCCGCGCCGGCGCGGCTGCGGGATCTGACCGTGACGTGGAAGCCGGCACGGGCTGCCACCTCGGCCAGGCCGGCACCCATGATCCCCGAGCCGACGATGCCGACACGCTGGATGTCTCCCATGTGTCCACTGTAGTTACCGGCGGGTAACCGGTCCAGCCGCTTCTGGCGCCCGGTTCGGTCGGCTGGGCGGCTGCGTACCATCGGCGGCCATGACCGGGACCATCGCACTACAGGGCGGCGGCCCGTTCGTCGCCAATGACGAGCTCGACCGGCGTCTGCTCACGTCGGTCGCCGCTGAGCGGGTGGTCGTGCTGCCCACTGCCGACGCGTTCGAGCAGCCGGCCGACCTGGTCGAACTCGCGATGACGTGGGGCGAGCGGCTCGGAGTGCAGGTCGAGGCGCTGATGGTCATGCAGCGTCACGACGCCGAGGACCCCGGGGCCGTCGAGATCGTGCGAAGCGCTCGCGCCGCCTACCTGGTCGGCGACTCGGCGTTGCATCTGCGCAGCACGCTCAAGGAGACGCCGGTCTTCGACGTGCTCGGTGAGATCCTCGCAGGCGGAGGTCTGGTGACGGGCGTCGGTTCGAGCGCGACTGCGCTGTGCGATCCGATGCTCGACCAGCGAGGGGGCGCGTTCACGCTCGGTCTCGGGTTGCTCCGGGGCGTTGCCGTGATCCCGATGGCGGAGACGCGCAGTGCCGACCGCCGGGCCCGCACGCTGTCGCTGGCGGACACACCCGTGGTGGAGCTGCCGACCGGAGCTGCTCTGGTCAAACGGCCCGACAGCTGGGAGCTCGTCGGCGAGGCCGAGGTGGTCCACGGCGACCTGCCGTGATCACGTCTCCGTGATCTCGACCGTCTCGAGTACGACGTCCTCGGTCGGGGTCTGGCCGTCGGGACCGCCGGCGAGGGCGAGGACCTCCTCCAGCACATCGAGGCCCTCGGTGACCTGTCCGAACACCACATACGTGCCCTGGGCGTCGAGCGCAGCCGCCGCGTCGTTGACGACGAAGAACCACTGACCCCCCGCAGAGTTTGGGGCCGCCGTACGGGCCATCACCAGCTGACCGGCTTCGTACGTGAACCCGGTGCCCTCGTCGGGGATCTCGTAGCCGGGATCCTCCGTGTTGGACTGGCCTCCGCCCTGCACGATGCCGATGCTCGGATCGGCGCGGAACAGCAGCGTGTCGTCGTAGTACCCGTAACGGGCCAGCGTCACGAAGTTGTTGACGGTGCCGGGAACCTCGGTGGTGTCGAGGTCGACGACGATGTCGCCGCGGTCGGTCACGAAGCGGGCCGAGTACGTGGCCGCCGGATCGATGCAGAGCTCGGGGGCGTCCTCGAAGCTCCGGACCGGCTCGGTGACCTCGGCCGGCGGGCAGGCGCCGGTGCCGTACGTGAACGCTGCGGGGGTTGCGATCGTCGTGTCGACGGCTGCCGTCGTGTCCGGTGAGACCTCGTCGCCATCGTCGCCGCGGTTCAGGGCCCACGCGATCAGCAGGACGAGACCCACGCCGCCGACGACGGCGACGACCCCGATCACGATCCGTCGGACGAGGCTGCGACGGCGCACCTCGCGGACCTGCTGCTCGTACTTCAGCTGTCGGTTCGCCTTCTGGCGCTGGCGCTTCTCCGTAGCCACGAGCGCCGAAGGCTACTGGGGGCCGTACGCTCGCACCCGTGGCGATCGTCCGCCTGTTCGCATCGGCTCGTGAAGCGGCCGGCCGTGGGCGCGACGACGTGCCCGGGCGCACCGTGGCCGAGGTCCTTGGCGCCGCCAGCGAGCGGTACGGCGATCGCTTCGTCGAGGTCCTGTCGACGTGTCGCATCTGGGTCAACGGGGACGTCGCCGAGCCGTCGACGTCCGTCGGGCCAGCGGACGAAGTCGCCGTCCTGCCACCGGTCTCCGGCGGAGCGACGTGACCGACCTCGACCTGTTGCGAGCCCGCCGCCGGGAGCTGCAGGAGCATGACGACGCCGTCTCCTACGTGCGTCGCGTGGCACAAGGTCGAGCTGATCTCGCCCGCTCCGAGCTGGCTCGCCGTGGCTCGACGGCAGCTGCGCCGGATCCTGACGAACTGCGCGAGATCCTCGCCGACCGGTTGCTCGGCGGCAACGGACGGCCGCCTCGGCCCGCTGAGGACTTCAGCGATCACCAGATGGCTGCCGAGCTCGACCGGCTGTGCGCCGACCACGGCTTCGGCCGCATGGCCGAGCTCGATGCGGGTGAGCTGGCTGCGTTGACGGAGGCCCTCGACGCCTTCGAGACGAAGGTCTCGGCGCAGCGACAGCAGGTCTTCGCCGAGCTCGACGCGCTCACCGACGAGCTCGTGGAGCACTATCGCGAGCAGCAGGTCGAGGGATCGTGAGCACGCCCTCGGCCGATGAGATCCGCCAGGAGTTCGAGCAACGGCTCGAGGAGCTCGGCGAGTTCATCCGCCACCAGCGCGAGATCGCCAGCATGTCCGTGCGGGGTCTGGCGGAGCTGGCCGGGGTCTCCAACCCGTACCTCTCGCAGATCGAGCGTGGGCTGCGCCGACCGTCCGCTGAGATCCTCCAGCAGCTGGCCAAGGCGTTGAAGATCAGCGCCGAGACGTTGTACGTGCGGGCCGGTCTCCTCTCGGACGAGGACGAGGCGCGCCCGAGCGTGCGCGAGGCGATCACCGAGGACCCGCTGCTCACCGACGACCAGAAGCAGGCGCTGCTCAACGTGTACGAGAGCTACATCGGGCGCTGACCCGTTTCATTCTCGGGTTCGGCTCGCAAGCAAGTTGCTCGCCTCACCTGTCACGATCGTTCGCTCGCAGGCTCGCTCACACAGCGAGCTCGCCGCCGCGGCCACGGGCGACTCGGGACTCTTCAGCCGTCACCGCGAAGCGACGGCTCGCCGAAACTCCATTCCCGGCGGGCCAGCCGTGGTACCTGACCAACTCAGTAGCGTTTCCACCGCTGTGCAACGCGTCGCGATGATCTCGCTCCACACGTCGCCGCTGCTCCAGCCGGGAGCCGGCGACAGCGGCGGCATGAACGTGTACGTGCGCGAGGTCGCGTCCGCGCTCGCCCAAGCCGGCATCGAGTGCACGACGTACACCCGGGCCGATCGGCCGGGCCTGGCCCCCGAGGTCGTCGTGGAGCCTGGCCATCGCGTCGTCCACGTGCCAGCAGGGCCCTTCGATCTGCCGAAGGAGGAGCTGGTCGATGCGCTCGACGAGTTCACGACCGGCGTTCGCGAGCACCTCCTCACGGGGCCCGGTGCCAGCGTGATCCACGGCAACTACTGGCTGAGCGGCATGGTCGGCCATCGCCTCAAGCACGATCTGGACGTGCCGCTCGTGTCCACGTTCCACACCCTTGCCCGGGTCAAGGCCGAGGGCGGTGATCTCGAGCCCTCGTGGCGTGACCGGGCCGAGAGCGAGATCATCGGCTGCAGCGACGCCATCTGCGTCAGCTGCCCGGAGGAGGAGCGGCAGTTCCGACGGCTGTACGGGAATCCCGCTGGCGTGGTCGAGATCGTGCCGCCGGCCGTCGAGCATGCGTTCTTCGCGCCGGGCGACCAGCACGGCGCGCGACGCGCCGCCGGACTCCCCGCCGACCGCCCGGTCGTGCTCTTCGTCGGTCGGATCCAGCCGCTCAAGGCGCCGGACGTCGCCGTCCAAGCGCTCGCTCAGATCCACCGCGACGACGCCCTGCTCGTCATCGTCGGCGGAGCAAGTGGTGTCGACGGCGAGGCCGAGGTGGCGCGCACCAGGCAGCTGGTGTTCGACCTCGGCCTGACCGACCGTGTGCGCTTCGTGCGACCGCAGCCGCACCACATCCTCTCCAGCTACTACCGCGCCGCTGACGTCGTGCTCGTGCCCAGCCGTAGCGAGAGCTTCGGCCTCGTCGCCCTGGAGGCAGCGGCCTGCGGGATCCCAGTCGTCGCCAGCGCCGTTGGCGGCCTGCTCAACATCGTCCACGACGGTGTCACCGGGTTGCTGGTCGAGGGTCGAGATCCGTCCCGCTTCGCCCGGGCCGTCGACCAGCTGCTCGCTGATCCGAACGCTGCCGCGGCGATGGGCGCCGCTGGCGGCCGTGCGCGCTCGCCGCTTCACGTGGAGCTTCACGGCGGCGCGTCTCCGGCGCCTCTATGCCGATCTGGCGGCGCGGCCGGCGCGGGCCCTCGTCGCGTGCTCCTGATCGTGACTGCGTTCCCCGGCCACGCAGGCCGTTGTTGGTCGCTCGCTCGCTGGCGCTCGCTCGCTCGCACCCACAACATGGTGCACCCTTGACCGACATCTACGACCCCGGCGAGCTGGCTGCGTTGGAGGGGCAAATCGACGAATGGCTGGCGTCGATCGCCACCGGCGCGAGCCTGCCGATCGAGTCGATCGAGCGGGCCGAGGGCGACGTGCGCCGCTGGTACATCCGATTGCGCGGCGAGGACAAGGACTTCACGACGGTGTGGCTCACGCTCGGTCAGCGCACGCTGCGCTACGAGACCTACGTGATGCCGGCACCGGAGGAGAACGCCGCCGAGCTGTACGAGCACCTGCTGCGGCGCAACGAGCGTCTCGTGGGCGCGCACTTCTCGATCGGGATCGAGGACGCCGTGTTCCTACGCGGCGAGCTTCCGCTCGGGGCGTTGAGCGAATCCGAGCTCGATCGCGTGCTCGGCACGCTGTACGCCACGGTCGAGCAGGTCTTCCAGGGCCTCTTGCGGATCGGCTTCGCATCGCGCTTCGCGACGTAGCTCGCGCACGTCAGGTGGGGGGTTCGGGGGGCGGAGGCTTCGCCGGAGCCCCCCGACCGTCGACGGTCGGTCCGGCTTGTCCTCGGCGGGAAGGCTCTGCCTTTCGCGACTTCCGGACGCGACGAGGGCCGGTGCCAACCCCCCGATGGCACCAGCCCCGTCGGCGCAGCCAGGAGAGCGTCCCGGCGCGTCTCAACGCCGACAGACTAGGTCCTCGGAGGACGTGAGAAAAGGGTCACGTCCGAAAAACAGTGTCGTAATTCACGCGCCGGTCATGCTCCGAGCTCGATACTGCGGGCGGTAGCGGCCCGAATCGCCTCCATGAACGCGGCGCGCACCGCGTGCGCCTCGAGGGCCGCCAGACCAGCTGCCGTCGTGCCACCGGGGGACGTCACCATCCCCCGCAACGTGGCCGGATCGCCGCGCTCGGCGAGCAACGCCGACGAACCGACGAGCAACTGCGTCGTCAACCGCGTCGCCACCGGTCGTGCGAGACCGGCCGCCACAGCGGCATCGATCAGGGCCTCGGCGACGAGGAACACGTACGCCGGACCCGAACCGCTGAGGGCGGTCACGGCGTCGAGCTGTGCTTCGCCGACGCGCTCGACCGTGCCGACCGCGCCGAGGATGCCTTCCGCCCAGACGAGGTCGTCCTCGGTGGCCCGCTGGCCGCCGGCGATCGCCGACGCGCCTTGACCGATCAGGGCCGGCGTGTTCGGCATCGCCCTCACGATCGCCACGTCGGCACCTGCCGCCTCCTCGAGCCGCCGGATCGTCACGCCGGCGGCGATCGAGAGGATCCGCCGGGCGCCCGCCTGTGTTGTCGCGGTCACCGCCTGGGTGACGTCGCCGGGCTTGACCGCGACGACGGCACCGGTCGCGTCCGGGATCTCGGCGCCGATGGTGACACCGGGGAACATCGTCGCCAGCTCGGCGCGCCGGCCCTCCAACGTCTCCGTGACCGCCAGGTCGGAGGGCTCGAGCGTGCCGGCGCGCAGCAGTCCCTGCACCAACGCCGCCCCCATGTTGCCGCCGCCGACGATCACGAGCTGGTGGACCATGCGCCCATGGTGCCCGGGCCGGCGCTGCGGAACCGACATCCCCGAGCGCGCCGGCCCGGACACCCACCATGGGTGTCGGCACCAGCCGAGAAGGGAAAACGAGCCGGCTGCCGTACTCTCTCGCGGCGATGGCGCGCCGGTACGACACGGTGTCGTTCCTCACGGACTACGGGTGGGACGACGAGTTCGTCGGTGTCGTCAAGTCGGTCATCCGTGATCTCGCCCCGCACGTCACCGTGATTGATCTGACCCACGGGATTCGGCCGTACGACGTGCGCGGCGGCTCACTGGCGCTGGCGCGAGCCATCCCGTACGTGACCGAGGGTGTCGTGCTGGCCGTCGTCGATCCTGGTGTCGGGACGTCACGGCGCGCGCTGGCGATCGAGGTGGCGGGCGGGGCTGGGGTGCTGGTCGGCCCGGACAACGGCTTGCTGGCGCCCGCCGCTGCGATCATCGGCGGTGCTGAGCGGGCCGTCGAGCTGACCAACACGCAGTACCAGCTCGAGGCTCCGGGCGCCACGTTCGCCGGACGCGACGTCTTCGCGCCGGCGGCGGCGCATCTGTGCAACGGAGTGGACCTCGGCGAGCTCGGCACGCCGGTCGACCCAGGCGTGCTGTTACCGGGCATGGTGCCGCTACCGCGCGACGAGCCCGATGGCATCCATGCAGAGGTGCTGTGGGTCGACCGGTTCGGCAACTGTCAGCTCAACGTCGGAGCCGACGATCTGCGGCCGGACATTGAGGTGTGGACCGTGACGACCGGAATCGACCGTCACGTCGCTCGCATCAGCGCCGCGTTCGCTCACCTCGGCGTCGGCGCGGTCGGCCTGATCCTCGACTCCCATGGGATGTACGCACTGGCGCTGGATCGCCACTCGGCGGCCGCTGAGCTCGGCTTGGCCGCCGGCGATGCCGTGGTGATCGCGCCTTCGAGCGACGACCAGCACCCGGCTGCGATCTCGACACCCGTCGAGCTGCGCCGAGACCGGTAGCGTTCGCCGACGTGCGACCCGCGACCACGCTCGCCATCGCGCTGTTGCTGGTGGCCATTCTGTTGGCCGGTGTGATCGCCTTGATCAGGATCTGAGGGGAGCGAGGCGGAACCGTGAACGAGCGGGTCAACCTTGCTCGCGTCATCGAGGGGCATGACGGAGACGGAACGGCGCTGATCAGCCGCAACCAGACCATCTCGTACGACGAGCTCAACGAACAGGTGGCGAGGATGCGCGGCGGCCTGGCCGGCCTCGGAGTCGTCGACGGCGATCGCGTGGCGCTCATCTGCGGCAACGGCCACCCGTTCGTCGTCGGATACTTCGCCGCGCTGGGTCTCGGGGCCGTGGTCATCCCGCTCAACCCGACGAGTCCCGCGCCAGAGCTCCAGCGCGAGCTGGCAGCCGTCGAACCTGTCGTCGCCATCATCGATCGCAGCGCCGCCGCCAGCTGGCGTGACGTCGACGCCGGCCAACTTCCGGCCTTGCGCTCGGTGATCAGCGTCGACGGTGATGCCGCCGATGAGAGCTTCGAGGCGCTGCTCGAGGCGGAGCCGGTCGCCGTGAGCGATGTCGATCCCGATCACCTCGCTGTGCTGATGTTCACGAGCGGGACCGCCGGCGCGCCCCGCGCCGCGATGCTGACGCACGGCAACCTGCTGTCGAACCTCGAACAGGCGCGGTCGACGACGAACCGCGTCTCCGCCGACGACGTCGTCTACGGGGTCATCCCGCTGTACCACATCTTCGGGCTCAACGTGGTCCTGGCCTTGACGTTGTCGGTGGGCGCCTCGCTCGTGCTCGTGCAGCGCTTCGACCCGGCCACGGCGCTCGAGTCGATCCGCTCGCGCAAGGTCACCGTCGTTCCGGGCTCGCCGGCCGTCTGGGTCGCCTTCTCCCACTTCGACGAGGCACCAAGTGACGCGCTGGCCTCCGTGCGCCTGGCGTTGTCTGGTGCGGCCAAGTTGCCGGTCTCCGTCGCCGAGCGCGTCCTCGAGCGGTTCGGCGTCGCCATCGCCGAGGGCTACGGACTGACGGAGGCGTCGCCGATCGTCACGTCGTCGGCCGGGCTGCCGCCGGTGTTCGGGTCTGTGGGGCGGGTGCTGAACGGCGTCGAGGTGCGCCTCGTCGACGAGGAGGGTGGCGAAGCGTTGGTCGGCGATGCCGGCGAGATCTGGGTCAAGGGGCCGAACGTGTTCGCCGGCTACCTCGACGACCCCGAGGCAACGGAGCGCGTGCTGACGCCGGACGGCTGGCTGCGCACCGGCGACATCGCCGTGTGCGACGACGACGGCCGCCTGTACCTCGTCGATCGGGCCAAGGACCTGATCATCGTGTCGGGGTTCAACGTGTTCCCCGCCGAGGTCGAAGAGGTTCTGGGCGCCCATCCCGATGTCGTCGAAGTCGGCGTGGTCGGCGTGCCCCATCCTCACACCGGTGAGGCCGTGAGGGCGTTCATCGTGCTGAGGCCCGGCGCTTCCGTGGACGAGGACACGTTGATCGACTACGCCCGTGATCACCTCGCTCGGTACAAGGCGCCGAGCAAGGTGCTCTTCGTCGACGAGCTTCCGCGCAACGCCAACGGGAAGCTCGTGCGCCGCGACCTGATCGCCTGAGCACCGTGACGGCCCGCCGGCGGCTTCCGGATCTCGGGCTGAATCCGTTGACGGCGCGCTCGCTGGCGCTGTCGACGCTCCTCGGCACACATCCTCCCCGACTGCCAGTGCGCGCCATCGTGGCGCTCGGCGAGCTGTTCGGGATCGCCGAGGGGACGATGCGGACGGCGCTGTCGCGGATGACCACGTCCGGTGAAGTCGTCGCCGACGACGGCTGGTACTCGCTGGGGGACCGCCTGCAGCGCCGGCAGGCCACCCAGGATGCCGCCCGCCACCTCATCGCGGAGCCGTGGGACGGCACGTGGTGGTTCGCCATCGTGGGGGCCGAACGTCGCAGTCACGCGTCCCGCCGTGCATTCCGGGCTTCGATGCGGGAACACCGGATGGGGGAGTTGCGGCCCGAGACCTGGTTGCGACCGGCGAACCTGCCCGGCCCCGCGCCGCTCGAGGGCATCGTTGTCGTGCGGGGCAGCATCGAGGGTCCGGTTGGTCGTGGCGGTGATCCGCTCGAGATCGCCCGGCATGTGTGGGATCTCGACGTGCTCGTCGCGACGAGCGACGAGCTCACAGGGCTTGTCGGCGAGGCGCTGCACTGGTTGCAGCCGGGCGACCCTGCCGTTCTCGCCGACACATTCCTCCTCTCAGTTGCCGTGGTCCGCTTCCTGTCGGCCGAGCCCCAACTCCCGAGCGAGTTGGTCGGCGGGGAGTGGCCGCCCGATGGCCTGCGTGCGGCGTACGACCGGCTCGAGGCTGCCCACAGCGCTGTCCTGGGGGCGTTCCTGCGCGTCGCGACAGGTGCCGAGCGCAGCACTCGTTACAAACCTTGATCGCTGCGAACGTTGTCTGTAAGACTGGTCGCGTGGAAACGCTGCTCACCGACCGCTCGGCCGGCTTCCTCACCGACGGAGCACTGATCGAGCGGATCCTCGATCATCTCGATCGCGGCACGACCGACCTGAGCGATTCCATCTGGTGCGAGCCTGTTGCGAACTACCGATCGGCCGATCGGCTGCGACGGGAGATCGAAGTGGTGCTCCAGCGCCAGCCGGTGCCGTTCTGCCCGTCGGTGGCCTTGCCGGCAAATGGCAGCTACGTCGCCAGGGTCGCCGGCGGCACCCCGATCGTGGCCATGCGAGGCGACGACGGCGTGGTCCGTGCCTTCCGCAACTCGTGCCGTCATCGGGGCACGGCGCTCGTGGACGGGCACGGTTGCGCCCGCTCGCTCGTCTGCCCGTTCCATGGTTGGGTGTACCGACTGGACGGCGCCTTGCGCCATGTCCCCGACCAGTACGGCTTCCCCGGGCTCGACCGCGCGTCCAACGGCCTGGTGCCCGTGGCGACGGCCGAGGGACAGGGCGTGGTCTTCGTCGACCAGAGCGCGACCGAGATCGACGCGGTGACACTGGCCGGCCTCCCCGAGGTGCTCGGCGCGGACCAGGAGTTGCTCGGCACGAACGAGGACGTCATCGACGTCAACTGGAAGGTGTTCCTGGAGGGCTTCCTCGAGGGGTATCACATCAAGGCGACGCACCGGCAGACGTTCTTCCCGTTCGGCTACGACAACGTCAACGTCGTCGAGCACTGTGGGCGCCACAGTCGCGTGACGTTCCCGTTCCGCCGGATCGAAGCGCTGCGCGACGTGCCTCCGGCTGAGCGGCGGCTCGACGGCATGCTCACCACCGTCCAGCACATCTTCCCCAACGTCATCGTCGCCCGGTTGTCGCACCACACGTCGATGGTGGTGCTCGAGCCGATCTCGGTCGACCAGACGGCCATCGTG
Organism: uncultured Acidimicrobiia bacterium; assembly: GCA_963774635.1. Taxonomy (GTDB): domain Bacteria; phylum Actinomycetota; class Acidimicrobiia; order Acidimicrobiales; family Ilumatobacteraceae; genus JALZMG01. Next base: position 30,505 of record CAVZFS010000006.1, on the reverse strand, counting down.
TCCTATCTGCTCGCCAACCGGCGGGGGGAGGCGAGTGGCACGCAGGAGGCACGTGCCACGCAGGCCGCGCGGGACACCGACTTCGTGCGGGTTGGGCTCAAGGAAGACCGCGAGATGGCCCGCGCCGTGCAGCGTGGACTCGCCAGCGGCGCCAACGATGCGCTCCAATTCGGTCGCTTCGAGGGTGCCATCGTCCACTTCCACCGCCAGCTGACGGAGCTGCTCGGCGACGAACCTTTGTGAACATGCGCACGAGCGGCGCTAGCCTGGACGGCGCATGGGCACTCGCGGTCGGCGCATCCCCGAGGCCACCGTCGCGCGGCTGCCCGTCTACCTGCGCATCCTCCTCGAGCAGTCCGAGGCCGGCACGATCAACGTGTCGTCGGAGGAGCTGGCCGATCTCGCCGGCGTGAACGCAGCCAAGGTCCGCAAAGACCTGAGCTACCTCGGCACGTACGGGACCCGCGGCGTCGGCTACGAGGTCGAGTACCTGATCTACCAGGTCCGTCGCGAGCTCGGCCTGACCCACGACTGGCCAGTCGTGATCGTCGGTGCCGGCAACCTCGGGCAGGCGCTCGCCGGCTACGGCGGCTTCGGCCAGCGCGGCTTCCCCGTTGCGGGGATCGTCGACATCGACGAGTCCAAGATCGGCAGCGTCATCGCCGGCGTGCGGGTGCGCCGACTCGACGAGCTGCCGGCGATCCTGCGTGCCTCGAAGGCCTCGATCGGTGTCATCGCCACACCGGGAGCAGCGGCTCAGGAGGCCGCCGACCGGCTCGTCAAAGCAGGCGTGACGAGCATCCTGAACTTCGCCCCGATCGTGCTCACGGTGCCGCCGGGCATCATGGTGCGCAAGGTCGACCTCGCCGTGGAGCTGCAGATCCTCAGCTACTACGAGCAGCGCAGGACCAACGGCGCCAGCGCCGCCGTCGCCCCGTCGCTGCAGGCCGTATCGGCCGGGCCGCGTCGGGGAGCCACTGCGTAGGCTGGAACTGCCATGTCGGTCCTCGTCATCGGTGTCAACCACCGCAGTGGCCCGTTGTCGGTCCTGGAACGATTGGCGATCGCGCCCGATGACGTCGCGAAGGCCGTGCTCCGCTTGTCGTCGCAGGACAACCTGCGCGAAGTAGCGGTGCTCAGCACGTGCGAACGCATGGAGATCTACGGCGTCGCCGAGCGGTTCCACGGCGCGTATGCAGACGTCCGCGACTTCCTGTGCGAGCTCGGATCCATCTCGTCCGACGAGCTGTACCCCCACCTGTACAGCCGCCACGAGGAGGACGCTGCTCGTCACCTCTTCGAGGTGGCGGCCGGCCTCGACTCCGCGGTGCTCGGGGAGAGCGAGATCCTCGGCCAGGTCCGGAGTGCGTGGCAGGTCGGCCATGACGAGGGTGGTGTGCGTTCGACGCTCGACCTGCTGTTCCGTCAGGCCCTGCGCGTCGGCAAGCGGGTCCGCCACGAGACGGCGATCGGGCAGGGCACAGCATCGATCAGCCACGCCGCCGTCGAGATGGTCAACGACCGGCTCGGGTCGCTGAGCGGCAAACGGGTCCTCGTGGTCGGCGCCGGCGACATGGGCGTCGGTGTGGCGACATCCCTCCATCGGGCGGGCGCGGGGTCGATCGTCGTGTGCAACCGCACGGCGAGCCGCGGCGAGCACCTCGCCGGTCTCGTCGCTGCCACGGCCGTCGGGTTCGACCGTCTGCGTGAGGCGCTCGCCGAAGCCGACGTCGTCGTGGCCTGCACGGCGTCCGGGGAGAGTGTCGTGACGCTGGAGGACGTGCAGGCGGCCCACCAACCGGGTCGCCCGCTGCTGATCGTCGACATCGCCGTGCCTCGGGCGGTGGCTCGTCCCGTCACCGCGCTCGACGACGTCACCGTGCTCGACCTCGACGACCTCCGTGACTGGGCGGACCGAGGTCTCACGCTCCGCGCCGGTGAAGCAGAGCACGCCATGGCGATCGTCGACGAGGAGCTCGAGCGCTTCTCCATGGAGCTCACCGCGCGTCAGGCCGCGCCCCTGGTCGCCCGGCTCCACGAACAGGCCGAGCAGGTCCGAGTCGGCGAGCTCGAGCGCTTCGCCAATCGCCTGGCCGGCCTGAATGAGGGCCAACGGGACGCCGTCGATGCGTTGACCCACGCGATCGTCGCCAAGCTCCTCCACGAGCCGTCCGTTCGACTTCGCCACGATGCCGGCACGCCGCAGGGTGAACGCAACGCCGCCGCGGTGAGCGACCTGTTCGGCCTGCATTGACGGATTGACGCTCACGGGATGACGCTGCCCACGCTGCGGCTGGCCACGCGTGGCAGTGCTCAGGCTCGTGCGCAAGCAGGTGCGGTGGCGGAGGCGCTCCGGGCCACCGGTTGCGACACCGAGCTCGTGCTCGTCGAGACGACCGGCGATCGACGCCAGGACGTCCCGCTGCATGTGATCGGCGGCCAGGGCGTGTTCGTCAAGGAGGTGCAGCAGGCCGTGCTCGATGGTCGGGCCGACGCCGCGGTGCACTCGGCCAAGGATCTCCCGTCAGCCACGCACGACGAGCTCGTCATCGGCGCGTTCACGCGACGCCGCGACGCCGCTGACGCGCTGATCGGCCGATCTCTGACCGACCTGCCGGAGGGCGCCACGGTCGCCACCGGGTCGGTTCGTCGGCAGGCCCAGCTCTCGTGGGTGCGCCCCGACCTGCAGTTCGCGGAGCTGCGCGGGAACATCACCACCCGCCTCGAACGGATCCCCGACGGTGGATCGATCGTCATGGCCGTGGCAGCCCTGCAGGTGCTCGGGTTGACGGAGCGGATCGCTCAGCGTCTCGACCCGGCCACGTTCGTGCCAGCGGTCGGTCAGGGCTGCGTCGCCATCGAGGTCCGCCGCGACGACGACGCGACGGTCGAGCGGGTCCGCAGCATCGACGATGCCGTCACCCGTCATGCCGTCGAGGTCGAGCGAACGTACCTCGCCGAGCTCGGCTCGGGCTGCTCGCTGCCGCTCGGTGCCAATGTCGAGCCATCTGCAGAGGTCGGCGGCTGGCTGCACACGTTCCTGGCCTCGAGCGCCGATGGTGGTGTGCTGGATCGGGTTGTCTTCTCCGAAGCCGTCGAGCTCGAGGGCAGTGACGTCGACCACGATGTGGCGCGGGCGGCCGCACGACGGGCCCGTCAGGCGGTGGATCAGTGAGCCTCGCCGGTCGGCGGATCGCCCTCACACGACCGGAGCCGGGCGCGCTCGGCGAACGGCTCACCACGCTCGGCGCGCACGTCGTGCACGTGCCGCTGATCGCCATCGACGATCCAGCCGACGGGGGCGCCGCCCTGCGCCGTGCGCTCGCCCGCCTGCGCTCGTTCGACTGGCTCGTCGTCACGTCGGCCAACGGCGCCCGGCGCGCCGGACCGGCGGCGCGAAGCCACCCCACCGTCCGCTTGGCGGCCGTCGGCCGGGCAACAGCCGGTGCACTGGCGGACGCGGCCGGACGCCCTGTCGACCTCGTTCCCGCCGTCGAGCGGGCAGAAGGTCTCCTGGCCGCATTCCCCGCCGTCCCGTCGAGAGTGCTCGTCGCGCAGGCCGACCGGGCCGGTCGGACGCTCGCCGACGGCCTGAGCGCGGCGGGGCACACCGTGGAGGTCGTCGTCGCCTACCGCACGGTCGAGCGAGCGCCGACCGCCGACGAGAGCGAGGCCCTGGCCGCGGCCGACGCCGTCGTGCTGTCGAGTGGCTCAGCTGCATCGGTCTACGCCGCGTCCGTCGGCCTTGGAGCGAGACCACTCGTGGTGACGATCGGTCCGGTCACCGCCGGCGCCGCGCGGCGCTGCGGCTTGACGGTCGCGCAGGTGGCACCGTCGCCGGATCCCGACACGCTGGTGCGCATCCTGGCTACGACGCTGTGATCACGTCGCTGTGATCACGTCGCTGTGATCAACTCGTAGCCTTGAGGGACATGGCAGGATCGTTCCCGACCGTCCGGCCCCGGCGTCTACGCCGCTCGCCGGCGGTGCGCGAGCTGGTCGCCGAGACGTCCCTGCGGCCGGCCGATCTCATCGCTCCGTTGTTCGTGCGCGAGGACATCACCGAGCCACAGCCGATCGTCTCCCTGCCGGACGTCGTCCAGCACACCCGCGACAGCCTTCGCAAGGAGGTCGTCGGGCTGGCCGAGCTGGGTGTGCGGGCCGTGGTCCTGTTCGGGGTGCCGGCGGTGAAGGACGCGACCGGCAGCGGCGCGTTCGATCCGGACGGCATCGTGCAGCTCGCGCTCTCAGACCTGCGCGGCGACGTCGGGGACGACGTCGTGTTGATCGCCGACCTGTGCATCGACGAGTACACCGACCACGGCCACTGCGGCGTGCTCGACGATCGCGGTGACGTCGACAACGACGCCACGCTCGAGATCTACGCCCGCGCCGCGCTGGCCCAGGCGCGTGCCGGCGCGCACGTCGTGGCACCGAGCGGGATGATGGACGGGCAGGTCGGACACCTGCGGCGGGCGCTGGACGACGACGGCTTCCAGGACGTGGCGATCCTCGCCTACTCGGCCAAGTACGCGAGCGGGCTGTACGGGCCGTTCCGCGACGCTGTCGACGTCACGATCGCCGGAGGCGGCGATCGCAAGGGCTACCAGCAGGACTGGCGCAACGCCCGTGAGGCCCTGCGTGAGATCGAGCTCGACGTCGCCGAGGGTGCCGATCTGGTGATGGTCAAGCCGGCGCTCGCCTACCTCGACGTGATCGCCGCCGCCCGCCGGCGAGTCGACGTGCCGGTGGCGGCGTATCACGTCAGCGGCGAGTACGCGATGATCCGTGCCGCCGACGCCAACGGCTGGATCGACGGCGAGGCGGTCGCGCTCGAGCACCTCACCGCCATCAAGCGGGCCGGTGCCGACGTGATCCTGACGTACTTCGCGCGATGGTTCGCCGAGGGCCCCGGCCGCCGTTGATTGCGTTCCCCGGCCACGCGTGAACATCCCGTACTGCGACGACGCAAGCTGTCCCGCGGCCGGCTGTGACCCCGTCGTGTGCCGCGGGCTCGGCGTGCCATCCAACGACACACTGTTCGAGCGCTCGACCGCTGCCATCCCTGGCGGGGTGAGCTCGTCGATCCGTGCCTTCAAGGCGGTCGGTGGTCGCCCGTACATCGTGGCCCGCGCGGAGGGCCCGTACGTCTACGACGTCGAGGGCCGCCGCTACATCGACCTCGTGCAGAGCTACGGCGCTGTGATCCTCGGCCACGCCCATCCGGCGGTGACCGCAGCGCTGGCGACCGCGGCGCGCGACGGCACGTCGTACGGCGCACCGACGCCCCGTGAGATGAAGCTCGCCGAGACCATCGGTGCACGCGTGGCGAGCTGCGAGCAGGTCCGCCTCATGAACTCGGGAACGGAGGCCACGAGCACAGCGGTGCGGCTGGCCCGCGGGTTCACCGAGCGCGATCGCATCGTGATCTTCCACGGCAACTTCCACGGCGCGACCGACGCGCTGCTCGCCGCAGGGGGCAGCGGTGTTGCGACGCTCGGCTTGCCGGGGACTGCTGGCGTGCCTGCCGGTGCGGTCGCCGAGACGCTCGTCGTTCCGTACAACGTCGTGCCCGAGCTCGACGAGCAGATCGCGGCAGTGATCGTCGAGCCGGTCGCCGCCAACATGGGTGTCGTCGCACCGGCGGCGGGGTTCCTCGAAGGACTGCGCGCCGAATGCGATCGCGTCGGGGCGCTGCTCGTGTTCGACGAGGTGATCACCGGGTTCCGCATCGATGCCGGCGGCGCCCAGAGCAGGTACGACGTGACACCCGACCTGACGACGTTCGGCAAGGTCATCGGTGGCGGCCTGCCGATCGGCGCTGTCGGCGGGCGGCGAGCGATCATGGAGACGCTCTCGCCGCTCGGTCCCGTCTTCCACGCTGGGACATTGGCCGGGAACCCGCTCGCCACCGCAGCCGGGCTCGCTGCGCTCGGGGAGCTCGGTCCCGACGCGTATGTCGAGTTGGCCGCCCGTGCTCGCCATCTCGCCGCGCTGCTTCGTGACGTCTGTGCCGCCGCTGGGTTCCCGGCGCAGTTCCCCGTCGTCGGCTCACTGGTCGGCATCGTGTGCGGTGACGTACCGCCGCCGGTCGACTTCGAGACGGCGCGGCGGACCGACGTCGGCGCATACGCCGCGTTCTTCCACGCCATGCTGGACGCCGGCGTAGCGATGGCGCCCGGCGCCTACGAGGCGATCTTCGTCGGGCTGGCCCACACCGACGACGTCGTCGAGGCGATCGGTGAGGCGGCCGCAGGAGCGGCGGTCACCGCGGCACGCTCGCTCGGCTGACGTTCACGCGCCGACGGTGCCGAGAATGACGGTGCCGAGAATGAGGGTGCCTGATCGGGTGGTGACCGCGCCGATAGCGTCGGGGCGATGCGGCAGGTCCTCTCGTGGCGGTTCGTCGCCGCCATCGCCGCGCTCATCGGGCTGACGCTCTTCGTCATGCTCGTGTTCACGAGGGACGACTCGGTCGCCGAGATCGTGGGACCGTCGGAACCGATCAGCCGGCGCGCCGACGTCGTCGCCCTCGTGCTGGACACGCAGGTGCAGGACTTCGCCGTCGGCGCCGACGGCCGCAGCGTCGGTCAGGTCTCGATGGTGCTGAGCTCGTCGGAGGAGCCGGTGGCGATCTACGCCGGGACACCCGGGACGAACGAATGCCCCGGTCTCGGCGAGGTCGGTCAGTGCGCGCTGCTGGCGCAGCTGCTCGGTGACACCATCGTCAGCTTCCGCCTCATCCAGATGGGGCCGCGCTTCACGTTCGAGCTGCCGGCCATCGAGGCGCTGGAGGGCGGATACGCCAACCTCGCCGATGGCTGGCAGGTGCCCTACGCCGACGTCATCGACCGTTCGGCGTGCGATTCACCGGCGGACTCGTTCTCCGAGTTCATCCGCCTCGTCCCCGTCCACCGCTCGCTCTACTCCCTCGGCGAGAACGAGCTCGTCTCGGTCCTCTGCTAGCCACGCCTCCTCGGCGCGCTGGAGGAAGTCGAGCAGGATGCGGTTGAACGTCGACGCGTGCTCGATCATCAGGCCGTGGGCGGCGCCGCTGATGACGACCAGCTCGGCGGTCGGGATCAGCTCCTGGAGCTCCTCGCTGTCGCCGCGCGGCGTGAGGATGTCCTGGTTGCCAACGACGACGAGTGTGGGCACGGCGATCTCGCCGAGCTCCTCGGCGAGGCCGTCGTCGGCGGCGAGGATCGCATCGACCTGAGCGGCGAAGGCGTGGGTCGGCCGACCGAAGCCGAGCGGGCCGAGCCAACCGATCGCCGGGTTGAGGCGCCGGAACGAGCGCGGTCCGATGACCCAACGGGCCGCCTCCTTGGTCATTGATCCCATCCCACGACGGCGGGCGGTCTCACCCCAGCCGGCCAAGAGCTCGCGACGCCAGGCGTGGTTGCGACACGAGGTGCAGACGAGCGTCAGCGAGCGCACTCGCTCGGGATAGCGCAGGGCGACGAGCTGCGCGATGGCGCCGCCCATCGACGCGCCGACGACGTGGACCGTGTCGAACCCGGCGTCGTCCAGGACAGCGATGGCGTCGTCGGCCATCTGGTCGAGCGTGTACGCGCCGTGTGGCTTGTCGCTACGGCCTGCCCCTCGGTTGTCGAGGGCGATGGCGTGCAGCGCCCACGCCAGTCCCAGGCGTTGGAAGTCCCAGCCGTGCTTGTCGGCACCGAGCCCTTGGATGAACAGGACCGGCGGGCCACTACGGCGACCCGTCACGCGGTAGTGCAGGCGTGTCCCGTCATCGGTCGTCGTGTACGGCACCTCAGCCTCCGCCCATGCCTGACAGTGGGAGCCAATCGAGTGGCGTGCCCGTCTGGGCCCCGCCCAGCTGGTCGAGCAGGCGCTGGATCCGCTCCTCGACGGCGTCGGCGAGCTCGAGCTCGGTGAGCGGTCCACGGCGCCGCCGCCCAGGACGGGCGACGGTCCCGACCTCGACGCGGGCGCCCCGGCTGAACGGCGAACTCGCCGTGGCCGCCGGGAACACCGCCACGCGTGTGGCCACCGCGGCGCCAACGAGCCGGTGATCGACCCTGCCGACGCGGCGCGGATGCAGCTCGGGATGGGCGCCCATGACGACGAGCTCTCCGGCCCGCAGCGCCCCCTCCACCTCGTCGGGCCGATCGAGCATGCCGCCCAGTCGGCGCACGAACGGACCAACGGGCGCGATGTCGGGCCGCCCGACGAAGCGCACTGGGCGATCGGTCGCCTGGGTCAGCGCAAGCGCCGTGAAGATCGGAGTCAGCGCGTAGCGCCGCGCGTTCACGACGATCAGCGCACCGGCGCGTACGGGCAGCCGCTCGGCGCCGCCGACGACGGTCCGCCAGCGCAGCGCGCCGAGCCGGATCGTCGCGTCGACGAGGTACGGGTCACGACCCCAGTCATCGACTGACCACGCGCCGACGGCGGCGACCTGCCGGGCGGCAGCTGTCGCGGCGGTCTGGCGGGCTGCGGTCGTCGCCCGCTCGACGGGCAGCGTGATGACCCGAGCTTCGTAGGTGTCGTCCGACCTCACGTCTCTTGGCATCAGGCGACCGCCTCTCGGGCCGGGATGCGAACCACGGTCGGCCACTCGTACAGCTTGTCGATCACCTCGACGGTCGTGGTAGTCGGGCGGAAGCCGACCAGCTCCTCCATCCGCGCATTGTCGGCCAGCCGACCGCGATGCATTGCCTCGATGACGTGGTCCGGGATCGGCGCACCGAACAGACCGCTGATGCGCCTGGCGATCTCCCAGTCCGGACCGACCAGCGGGATGGGGATGCGCCGGCCGCGCCGCGCCGCCTGGAGTGCCGTGATGGCCCCGTTGGCGACGACGTTCACCGGTTGGGCGAGTCGGCGTTCGGCGGCGGCCACGAAGGCCCTGGCGACCTCGATGTCCTCCACGACGGCGAACGGCGGATCGGCGAGCACGCTGAACGGCACGGCGGGCATGCGCAGCATCCGTCCGAGCGGGCTCGGGACGTGGGGACCGAGCACCGTGCCCATCCGGATCGCACCGAACGTGACGCCGACACGCCGGGCGATGGCCGCGGCGGTCGTCTCGACCCCGGCGAGCATTCGCCCGTAATCGCTCGTCGGATCGATGGTCGCGTCCTCGTCCGGCCGAGTCGGAGACCCGCGTGCCCGCCCGTAGATCTCCACACCGCTGCGCACGATGATCGACTCCAGCGAAGGGCACTCGGCGGCAGCTCCGAGGATCGACGTCGCCGCGTCGTCGGTCAGCTGCCGCGCCTTGTCGGGATTGGCCCGGCTGAACGGCTCCCAGACGGCGATGTGCACAACGATGTGCGGGTCGAAGGTGGTGACGATGTCCACGATGCGGTCGTGGTCAGTTGCCGTCACGAGCTCGAACGAGGCCCGGTGCAGTCGCCGCCGCGGTGGATCGATGTCGATGCCGGCCAGCTCACCGACCCACGGCTCGCGCTCGAGCAGGACCGCGACGCGCGAGCCCAGGTCCCCGCCCATGCCGCTCACCAGCACTCGTCGTCCGGCCGCCATCGCCGGCCACGCTACCGATGAGACGGATCAGTCTCAGGGATCGAGGTCTCAGGGATCGAGGTCTCAGCGATCGAGCACGTCTCCGCGCTCGACCGGTCGCTCCCGCTCTGCGGTAGGGTCCCTCACGGGCGTGGCGGTGCGGACGCCGTCGCGGGCGAAGGGACGGGCGATGAATGCGGGCGCGGACTCTGCTCATCGTCGAGCGCGGGCGGCGTTCGGCATGGTTGCGATCCTTGTGGGGGTGGTCGCCGTTCCAACGGCCGGAGCGCCGGTGGCGCTCGCCGAGCTCGAGCGGCGGGTGCCGTTCGACTCGAATGGGCAGGACAACAGCTTCGCCGTCGCCATGAGCCGGCCCCAAGGACCGTTGATCGGCGGAGCCGAGGAGCTCGAGCTGCAGTCGCGATCCCGTGTCGCGGCCGCCGACATCCCGGACACTGGTGATCCGGTGCGCGGCTCGTTCGGCGCGCAAGTCGCATGGCCGATCATGCCGATCCATGCCGTGCTGATGCCGGACGGTCGGGTCCTCACCTATGGCACGGACCGCAACGGGGTGCAGACCGCCTACTACGACTACGACGTCTGGAACCCGGCCCTCGGTACGGGACCTGACGTCGCACAACACGCTCGTCAACGGGACCCAGACCGACATCTTCTGCAGCTCCCAGATCGTGCTGCTCAACGGCGACGTCGAGATGTACGGCGGCGACAACCTCCCGGCGGAGACGAACACGCAGAACCGCGACGTCAACCAGTACCTGCCGGCCAGTAACACGCTCGTGCGCACCGGGTCGATGCACCGCTTGCGCTGGTACTCCACGGCGATCAACCTGCCGAACGGAGAGGTCTACATCCAGGGTGGTTCGGGCGGCGCCGACCTCCCCGAGGTCCGTGACAACGCCGGTCAGTTCCGGCTGCTCACCGGGGCGTCGACGAGCGGGCTCTCGAGTGGCTATCCGCGGAACTTCGTCGCTCCAGACGGGCTCGTCTTCAGCCTGGCCAACAGCGCGATGCGCCGCATCAACCCGGCCGGTACCGGGACGATCACCGCCGCTCGGCACGTTCCCCACCGACAACACCGGCGGGTCGTCGACCGCAGTGATGTTCGCCCCAGGCCGGATCCTGCAGGTGGGCGGTGGGCCGTCGAGTGCGGCCTCCCGCAACGCCAGCGTGATCAACATCAACGGGCAACGCCGCAGGTCACCGCGCTGCCGCAGACCCAGTTCGGGCGGCATTGGGGCAACGCCACCGTGATGGCGGACGGTCGCGTGCTGGTATCTGGCGGGAGTGCCGTCAACAACGCCGCCACCGGTGTGGCGTACACGACGGAGATCTTCAACCCGGCGGGTACGGGCACGTGGTCCACGGGCCCGACCGCGACGCGCATGCGCCTGTACCACTCGACGTCACTGCTGCTGCCGGATGCCAGCGTGATCACGATGGGCGGCGGGACACCGGGTCCCGAGACGAACCTGAACGCCGAGATCTACTTCCCGCCCTACCTGTTCAACAGTGACGGAACGCGGGCCGCTCGGCCGACCATCGGTGCGGCGACGGCCGTCACCGATCCGGCCACGTCGCTGACCATCGAGAGCCCGGACGCCGCGTCGATCACTCGCGTGACGCTGGTCAAGGTCGGGTCCGTGACCCACTCGTTCGACATGGACCAGCGCTTCATGGAGCTGCCCTTCACGAAGGCCGGTACGACGCTGCAAGCCACGCTGCCGGCCAACGTTCACGAGACGCCGCCCGGCTACTACATGGTGTTCGTCCACGCTGCCGGAGTGCCTTCCGAGGCGGCGTTCGTCAAGATCAACGTGGCGCCCACCGCGCCGCCACCGCCACCGACGACGACCACGACGACGACGACCACGACGACGACGCTGCCGCCAACGACAACGTCGACCACCACGACGACGACGACGCCGCCAACGACAACGTCGACCACCACGTCGACGACCACCGACGACACCAGCGACGACGTCGACGACGACGACCACACCCGCGACGACAACGACGACCACACCCGCGACGACGACCACGACGTCACCACCGGTGCCTCCGCCGCCTCCCAACCCCGTGGTCAATGGCGGGTTCGAGATCAACCCTGTCGCTCCGGGATCGGCCGCCAACGTCAGCAACTTGCAGGGGTGGACCAACCCGACAGGTGCGATCAAGGTGTGGCGGAACTACTCGGGGATGTTGGCCGGCGAAGGCTCGTCGAACATCGAGCTCGATCGATCGGGCAAGGGCAACCGCGCCGAGCAGGTCGTGACGACCCAGGCCGGGCGTATGTACACGCTGTCGTTCTTGGAGTCACCGCGCCCCGGCGTGGTGGCCAAGAGCAACAGCTTCGAGATCTACTGGAACAACACCCTGATGAGAACCGTGGCCCGCTCTGGCCAGAACGTCTCGCAGCCGCAATGGCTGACGGTCAGTTTCCAGGTGCCCGGAACCGGCACCGATCGGATCTCGTTCCGTGAGTACGACAGCGACAGCAAGGGAGCGCTGATCGACGACGTGCGCCTGATCGCCAACTGAACACCCTGCCCGACGTCATGGTGGTGGTCGTGGGTCGTGGTTCGTGTGGTTGGTGGTGGTGGTGGCTTCGTGGTGGAGGGTGCCGTCGGGTCGTCGCAGGGTGATGGTGCGGTCGGGTTTGAGGGTGAGGGTCCAGCCGCCTTCGTGGACGTGGTGGTGGTGGCGTTCACAGATCGGCAGCAGATTGTCCAAGTTGGTGGCGCCGAGGTGTTCCCACCAGGTGACGTGGTGGATGCGGCAGTCCTCGAACCGCACCTGACAGCCCGGGAACCCACACGTGCGGTACATGACGCGCAGGGCGCGGCGCTGGTGGGGGGTGGCGAGGCGGCGGGTTCGTCCCACGTTGAGCGGGACACCGTCGTTGTCGATGACGATGGGGGTGATGGTGGCGTCGCAGCCGTGGCGGCGCATCGTCTCCACCGGGAGCGGGGATCCGTCTGCGGTTTCGCACACCGTGTCGTCGTGGCGTCCTTGACGCAGGGTGCGGGCATCGACGAGCACCGAAGGTCAGCAACCCGGCGTCCGGTGGTGCGGGCCCCGGTGATCAACCCCACCAAGGCGTCGGCTTTCAGGTGGTCGAACTCGACGTCGTCGCCTTGCAGCTGTGATCTGGCGGCGGCGACGGCGGCGTCCAACGCGGCGGCGATGCGGGCGTCGGTCTCGGGGTCGACTTGGAGGTGGGTGTGACACATCCCGCTGACCCGGTCCATCCAGCGCCGCACACAACGCTGCTGCTTGAGTCGAGCGAGCTGCGACACCCCGTCATCCCGGGACAGGATCCGCCCGAGGTTGCGGACCTCCCGCTCGAACGCCTCCACCGGCATCACACCGCTGAGCCGACCACCGCCGACTCCAAATCCTTCAGTTCGGCCCGTGCCGCGTCGTCGAGTTCGGCGCGTCATGCGGGCGAGGGCGTCGACATGCCCGGCCGACACCTTCCCCGCCGCCAAGGCGTCATGCACCGCCGGCAGATCGGCGCACACGGCGGCCCGCCGGGCCGCACTCTCGGCGTCACGAGCCGAGCGGCGCCCGCCACCGGTCAACAAGCTCGAGGGCGGCTCGCAGGCACCTTCATCGGCGAGACGGGAGGCATGCAGCGCGATGCGGGCATCGAAGGCGTCCAACCAGGACCGCAGCTTCTGCGACGTCGACACGAGCTCGGCGAGTCCGGTGCGGTCACAGGCGGCCGGGTCGGCGTCGGCCAACTCGGCGACCAATGCCACGACCCCGGTCTCGTACATACGTTCACTCTACGTACATACGTTCTTAAAGTCAAGCGATAAAAGGGAATACATCGTCCAAGTAGGGCACGGAAACGCCGCGGAGAACGCCCTGCTAGCGCAGGCGCGGTGCGATGAGGATGACGTTTCGCGCGAACGGGTCGAGCTGGCGGCCGGCCAGCCGCTCGGTCACCGTGATCGCCTGCGTGTCGTCATCGACGAGGCCTGACCAGCGGATGTAGCCGCCCATGATGCCGACGATGCGGTCGCCGACCTCCTCGCCGTGCACGATCACCTTCGTTCCTGTCCGCAGGAGCTCGTGCAGCTCGCGGTAGAACGCCTTCAACCAGGCCTCGAGCTCGTCTCCGTTGAACGGACGGTGCCGCGAGGGCATGCCGAGCTCTTCGTAGTTGTGCAGGTTGTGCGGCGCCGGAATGATCGACACGACGCACCCGAACCCGTTCTCACGGATCCAGATGATCTCTTCCTGTCGGCGGACGCGTCGATGGTTCTCGCCGTAGCCGCCAGGACGCTCGCAGATGGCCAGCTTGTCCTTGAGGATCCACGTGAAGTTGCGAGGCGTGATGCCCAGCGCCCATCGACCACGCAGGCGGGTCGCCATCAGCTGCGACCTCTGCCCGGCGTCGCTCCCATACCGTCCGCCGAGACTACCTCTGCGTCCGTCACGATGCGCAGCCGCTGGCGGTGCCGTTCGACGCGCCGTCCGCCCGCCAGCTCGCAGGCCCTGCGTTCGCCGCTGGCGACTGCCAGCACGCGGTTGACGCTGGCCGCGTCGGGCGGGTAGCCCTCACCGGCGAGCCAGCGGCGCACCGCGCGGCGGGCCACAGCTGGCGTGGCGGCGGCCACGGCCCTGGCGTCGGTCGGATCGACGGCCGCGCCCGCCGTCTCGACGATGGCCAGATCCTCCGCAACCAGCGTGGCCGTGCGCACCAGCAGGGGAACGGTGTCGCGCCCGGCGATGTCGTCGAGCAGCGGCAGCAGTTCGTGGCGAACCCGGTTGCGCACGAAGCGGGGGTCGAGGTTGCTGGCGTCGTGGATCGGGACCAGACCGAGGTGAGCACACAGCGCCGCTGTTTCGCGGCGCCGCAGCTGCAGCAACGGGCGGGTGGGTGCTGGTCCCATCGCGGCCAGTCCGTCGAGCCCGGCTCCCCGCAGGAGGTTGATGAGCACGGTCTCGGCCCGATCGTCGGCCGTATGCCCGGTCAGCGCGCCGAGCGGCAACGCGGCGCGGCGGGCGGCCCGGGCACGTGCCTCGAGGTTCGGTCCGTCACCGACCTCGACGGAAACCACTCGTACGGGCACGCCGAGTGAGCCGGCGAGGGCCACGGCCAGCTCGGCCTCGGTTGCCGAGCTCGGCCGCAGGCCGTGGTCCACGTGCACCGCGTCGACGACGAGTCCGGCCGCCTTTGCCAGCACCACGAGCGCCGTCGAGTCCGCGCCGCCCGAGAAGGCGCAGGTCACGGCCGTGGAGGGGGGTGAGAACGAGCAGCGAGCGAGCAGCTCCTCGAGCACGGGAGCTACTGCTGGTCTCGTTGACGTTTGTTCGGGTAGCGCTGGGCCGTCACGTTCTTCAGGTAGCTACCGATGAGGCCGAGCACGGCGAGGACCGACACCGCGAACAGGATGACGCCGATCCACCAGTGCCAGACTTCGACGGCGAGGAGTACGGCCGGCATGGCCACGACGTTAGAGCCTCAGCAGCCGGAAGTGCCTATTCGTCGATCGTTGTATCGAAACAACGTTCGATGCGCTCCAGCAGCCCGGGCGGCAGTTCATCTCGACACCGGTGCGCGATCATCGCCTTGAGCTCGGCATGGAAGTCGAACGCCTCGAGGCAGTCGGGGCAGCCCTCCAGATGGGCGTGGATCGCGTCCTTGGTCTCTGGGGTGAGCTCGTCGTCGAGGAACACCTCGAGCTCTCGGAGTGTGTCGTTGCAGTCAGGCATCGTCGTTTCCTCGCCCTGGGCCTCCGGCCGTGGCACCAGCCAACCCGCGGGCGTGGGCATAGTCGAACAACGCCTTCTGCATCGCCTTTCTTCCCCGATGTAGGCGGGACATCACCGTACCGATCGGAATGTCGAGGATCTCGGCGATCTCCTTGTAGCTGAAGCCCTCGACGTCGGCGAGCAGGACCGCCAGACGGAAGTTCTCCGGAAGATCCTCGAGCGCCTGCTTGACCTCGTCGTCGGTGATCAGATCGAACAGCTGATCTTCCGCCGAGCGGCTGGCCATCAAGGCATCCAGGGCGCCCAGACGGCGGTACAGGTAGCGGTCCTCGACGTCTTGCAAGTCCGACTCCACGGGACGCCGCTGCTTGGCTCGATAGGAGTTGATGTAGGCGTTGGTGAGGATGCGGAACAGCCACGCCCGCAGGTTGGTGCCCTCCGTGAAGCTGTCGAACCCCCGATAGGCCCGCAGGTAGGTGTCCTGCACGAGGTCCTCGGCGTCCGCCTGATTGCGGGTCATCCGCATCGCCGCTGAGTACAGCTGCGGCGCGTACTGCATCGCCTGGTCGGCGAAGGTCGCACGGTCGGCCACGACGACCGACGCTAGCGGCGAGGCGTCGATGCCTCCGCGGCGACGCGATCGTCGAGCGCGTTAAGGAAGCGCTCGAGCAGTTCGACGAGCTGGTAGCGCTCGCCTTCCGCCAGTCCGCCCAACACCTCGTCCAGGATCTCCAACCGGCGGGCCGTCACATCGGCATAGCGCTGGCGACCATGGGCGGTGGCGCGGACCGTGACGACGCGGCCGTCGCCATTGCCGCCGCTGCGGATCGCCAGGCCGGCGGCCTCCATCCGCTGCAACGTCCTCGTCACCGCGGAAGGGTCGACGTGCAGCGCCATCGCCAGCTCGCTCATCCGCCAGTCATCGCGCTGGGTCAGGAGTTCCAGGAGGTCGAGTTGGGCCGTCCTCCCCGTCGCCCGGCCCAAGTCGCGCCATGCCCTGGCCATCCGGACCGACGCATCGTCGGCCTGTTCACCAGACGTTCTTGAATGCGGCCGGCGAAGGCGCTGGAGCGCCCGCCGTGCCGATCCGGGCCTTCACCTCCAAACGACGCGACCGGCCCCAACACCGTCGACGAGGGTACACCGGTCCCCTCGCGGGGTCGATCGCGGCCGCATCGAACGGCGTCAGGGTTCGGTGTCGGACTTGTAGCTGAGGCGCAGCTTCGTGCGATAGGCGATCACGACCCCGTTCTCGATCAGCACGTCCATCTCCACGACCTCGGCGACGCGCAGGTCGCGGTAGGCCTTCGCGGCCTGGCGCACGGCGTTCTGCGCGGCCAGCTCCCACGACTCACTGCTCGACCCGATGAGCTCGATCACGTGATAGGTGCTGTCGTTCATCGGCGGTCCTCCCTCAACTTCACGGAGACGTCCATCTCCGTGGCGAACCGTACGGTGCCGTCGGCGAGCACGTGGCAGGCCAGCCGGCGCACCCCCGCCACACGAGCGTCTTCGAAGTTCGACGCCGACGCGGCGACGGCGAAGCGCGCCGCCTGTGGCCACGATGCGGCCACGGCACCGACGGTGTGGACCTGGTAGACGCTCTCGTTGCCACCGCGGATGAGTGGCGGCTCGGCGCTGCCGAAGTCGTCGCTCATCGGCTGACGCGAGAGGCGTCGGATGGCCTCCATGAGGTCGCCGGTCAAGAGTTGACGTCGCCGGCGCGGCGAGCCGCCGTAGGCGGCGGGATCGAGGGGAGGGCCGAAGCGCACGATGGCCCGCTTGAACGGCCGCGGCACTCGGGCACCCACCGGTTGGATCTCGTCGGTCCCGACCAGCCCGACCGGGACGATCGGCGCGCCGGTGGTCATCGCCAGCTGGGCGACGCCCGTGTGGCCGCGGTGCAGCATCCCGTCGCGCGACCGCGTGCCCTCGGGATAGATGCCGAGCACGTCACCGCGGCGCAGCACGTCTGCCGCCACTTCCAGGGCGGCCATCGCGCGGCGGGCCTGTTCGCGATCGATCGGGATCAGTCCCATCGCCGGGAAGAGGTGCTTGGTCGTCCACGAGTCGAGGTACTCGGCCTTCCCGATGAAGTAGGCCCTGCGCCGTACCTCCTGCAGCAGGACCACGGAGTCGAAGAACGAGACGTGGTTGGCGGCAATGATCACGCCGCCCTCGGGCGGCACGTTCGATCGCCCTTCGACGCGCATCCGCCAGCACCCGCGATAGACCGGGGTGGCGACCGCCTTCACGACGCGGTGCAGGCGCTCACCATCGCGGCGGGGCGCGCTCACCGCGTCGACCGTAGTGCCGACCTGTGACAATGACGTGATGACTCGCGAGCTCGTGATCCGCAACGGGCTGGTCGTCGACGGGACCGGTCGACCCGGCGCAATCGCCGATGTGCGCATCGTCGACGGGATCATCGCCGACGTCGCGGCGCACGCTGACGCCGGCCGCGGCGCAGAGGTCGTCGATGCCGACGGACTGCTCGTCACGCCGGGGTTCGTCGACCTGCACACCCACTACGACGGCCAGGCCACGTGGGACCCGTTCCTCGCTCCCTCGTGCGAGCACGGCGTCACCTCACTGGTCATGGGCAACTGCGGCGTCGGTTTCGCCCCGGCTCGCCCGACGGACGAACAACACGACTGGCTGATCGGCATGTTGGAGGGTGTCGAGGACATCCCCGGCACCGCGTTGGCCGAGGGTCTGCCTTGGGATTGGGAGACCTTCCCGCAGTACCTCGACGCGCTGGAGCGACGCCGGTTCGTGCTCGACGTCGGGACCCACGTGACCCACGCGCCGTTGCGGGCCTACGTCATGGGGGAGCGCGGCGCCGATCCGCTCGAGGCGCCAACTCCCGACGAGCTCGACGCCATGTCCGCGGCGGTCCGAGAAGGCGTGGAGGCCGGCGCGCTCGGCTTCACGACGAGCCGGACCTACGCCCACCGCACGAACCGCGGCGCCCCGCTCGGCACCCGCTTCTCGTCTGCCGACGAGCTGATCGCACTCGTCGGCGCGATGGGGGACCGCGGCGTGGTGCAGATGATCTCCGATGCCTATCTCAGCACCGACGAGGACTTCGTCCGCGACGAGCTGCGCCTGATGCGGTCGATCGTCGAACAGACGGGTCGTCCGCTGTCGATGACCGTGCAGCAGCCCGAGCACGTGCCGGACCGCTGGCGGGAGATGGCGGGATGGGTGGACGCCGCCGTTGCCGACGACCTGCCGCTGCGCATGCAGGTCGCGCCGCAGGTCGATCGGTGTGCTGCAGGGCCTGCAGGCGACCGTCAACCCGATCGCCCTGTGCCCGTCGTACCGGGACATCGCCGATCTCGACCTGGAAGCGAGGGTGATCGCCCTGCGTGACCCGGAGCGCCGCCGGCGTCTCATCGCCGAGCACGCGGCCACGGGCGCCGGGCTGGACGGCTTCATGTCGACGCTGTTCACCGCGTTCGAGCGCCTGTTCCCGATGGGCGATCCGGTCGACTACGAGCCCGCTCCGAGCGACAGCGTCGCGGCCCGCGCCGCGCGCCGAGGAGTCGACCCGGTCGAAGAGGTCCTCGACCTGCTCGTCGAGGACGACGGCCGCCGACTCCTCTACATGACGCTGTTCAACTACGCCCGCGGCGACCTCTCGGACGTGCGGGAGATGCTGCTCTCCCCGAACTCCGTCATCGGCCTCAGCGATGCCGGCGCGCACTGCGGCGCGATCTGCGACGGCAGCTTCCCGACGACGGCATTGGCGCTGTGGAGCACGCGACGCGAGGGCGCGCTGCCCGTCGAGTTGATGGTCCACCACCTGACCCAGCGAACGGCGAGGCAGGTCGGGTGGCTCGATCGTGGCGTGCTCGCACCGGGCCACCTCGGCGACGTGAACGTCATCGACCTCGAGCGGCTCGCGGCCCACCCGCCCCACATCGTGCGCGACCTGCCCGCTGGCGGGCGGCGACTCGTGCAGTCGGCGAGCGGGTACGTGCGGACGATCAAGCGTGGCGTGGTGACGTTCGCCGACGGCGAGGCGACCGGCGAGCTGCCGGGCCAGCTCGTGCGAGGCGCGCGGGCCGCGCCTACTGGCCGGCGGTCAGCGCCGCCTCCAACTTGGCCACCGCCTGATCGATCGTGAAGCTGGCCGCCTTCTGGCGCGGCGGGAACTCCCTGAACGTCTGCAGGAACTGTGTGACGACCGCACTGGCGGCGAATATCAGATAGGCGTTGTCGAGCATCCAGTCGAAGTACGTGTTCGACGTGATGTCGGCCCGCTCGTACGGGTCCATGCGCAGGTTGAAGATCTTCGGCACGCGCAGCGGGACGAACGGCTCCGCCCAGACCTGCAGGGTTCCCGGTGCCCGCTGCTCCATGAACACCGCCTTCCAGTTGTCGAAGCGCAACGCCAGGACGTCGCCGTCGTCGGAGAAGTAGATGAAGATCTGACGAGGGCTCCTGTCGACCTCACCGGTGAGGTATGGCAGCAGGTTGAAGCCGTCGATGTGCACGCGGTATGTCGTGTCGCCGATCACGTGACCCTGCTTGAGCTGCTCGACGAGGTCCGGCGCACCGGCTGCAGCCAGGAACGTCGGCAGCCAGTCGTGGTGCTGGACGATCTCGTTGGCGACCACTCCGGCGGGGATCCTGCCGGGCCACCGGATCAGCTCAGGCACCCGGAAGGCGCCCTCCCAGTTGGAGTTCTTCTCGCTGCGGAACGGGGTCATCCCGGCGTCGGGCCAGCTGTTCATGTGCGGCCCGTTGTCGGTCGAGTACACGACGATGGTGTCGTCGGCGATGCCCAGTTGGTCGAGCTGGTCGAGCAGCGCCCCGACGACCTTGTCGTGGTCGATCATCGTGTCGTGGTACGGCGACTGCCAGCGGCCGGCCTGCCCGACGCTCTCCGGCTTGGGGTGGGTCCGAAAGTGCATGTGCGTCGTGTTGAACCAGACGAAGAACGGCGTGCCAGCGGCGTGCTGGCGTTCGATGAACGCGAGTCCCTGCTCGAGCACCTCGTCGTCGATCGTCTCCATCCGCTTCTTCGTCAGCGGGCCCGTGTCCTCGATCCGTTGCTTGCCGACCCGGCCCCAGCGGGGATGGTCCGTCGAGTCGTCCTCCTCGGTAGCCCAGGAGTGCAGCACGCCGCGTGGCCCGAACCGCTCCTTGAACTCGGGAAAGTCCTCGACCGGTGGGTAGTTGGGCAGTTCCGGCTCCTCTTCAGCGTTGAGGTGGTAGAGGTTGCCGAAGAACTCGTCGAAGCCATGCACCGTCGGCAGGTACTCGTTGAGATCGCCGAGGTGGTTCTTGCCGAACTGCCCGGTGGCGTAGCCGAGCGGCTTGAGCAGTGTGGCGATCGTGGGATCCTCGGCTTGCAGGCCGATGGGCGCGCCAGGGACGCCAACCTTGCTGAGGCCCGTGCGGTAGACGCTCTGGCCGGTGATGAACGCCGACCGACCGGCCGTGCAGCTCTGCTCACCGTAGGAGTCGGTGAACATCATCCCTTCGGCGGCGAGACGGTCGATGTTCGGCGTGCGGTAGCCCATCAAACCCTGGCTGTAGCAGCTGAGGTTGGTGATCCCGATGTCGTCACCCCAGATCACGAGGATGTTCGGCTTGTCGTTCGGCATGGCGACGGACCGTACCCCGTGCCGCTGGCGCTACGCGGAGGGCGGCTGCGCGAACACCTGCGCCCAGTCGTGCTTCACGCTGACCTTGACGAAGCCGTGCTTCGCGGCGGCCTCCATGGCCTGGTCGGCCCCGGAGGTGTACGGCGTGTCGCCGCGGTCGGTGTCGTCGTCGTGGTGGATGAGCAGGCTGAGGCTGCGGGGGTGCCGCTGCACGAAGCGCAGCATCGGGACGTCGCCGTTGGCGTTGCCGGAGGCCATGATCGGCCGGCGACCGATCCGGCTCCAGATCCGGACTGGCTTCTCCGGTCCGTCGTCGAAGAAGGCGAAGGACGCGCCGTAGAGGACGTCACCGCCTGATTCGTCCTCGACGTACTGCAGGCCCGTCGACGAGCCGATGACGCGCTCGGGCGGGATGCCGTAGTAGCTCGTGCTCATCGGCCGCATGAAGTCGCGCTCGCCGCCGGACACGATGTAGGTCGTGAAGTGGTTGGCCTCGAGGTACCGCAACAGTTCGACCATCGGCTGGTAGACGGCCTCGCTATAGGGCCGTTGCAGTTCCAGGTGCTCTTCGTCGCGATAGAAGTCGGCGATCTCGGCGGCGTAGTCGTCGACGGTCCGATTGGCGGTGATCTGCAGGATCTCCTTGATGATCAGGCGCAGATCCGAATCGTCGCCGGAGTAGTGCTTGTCGATCGCTCGCCCCAGCCACGCGAGGTCACCACTCGCCACTGCCTGATACGGCTGGCGCTCGGCGAGGGAGGGGTCAGCCGCCATCTGCTCGCGCCACTTCTTCACGATGTAGTGGAGCTGCGTGGGCATCGGCTTCTCCGTCCACAGCGTGCCGTCGTTGTCGAACACGGCGACTCGTTGCTCCGGCGGGACGACGTCGGGTCCGTCACCCGCAACCGCGTCGACGAAGTCGACGATGGCGCGTACGCGTCTCGGTGTCGTTCCACGACTCGAGCAGCTCCTCTGCGGCCATGCTCGCCTCCAATCTCGCTCTGCTCCAGGTACCGTCCGCCCGATGGCGGCGATCACCGTGTACCACAATCCGGCCTGCAGCACCTCGAAGCAGGCGCTGGCAACCCTTGGCGAGCTCGGCGCGGAGCACGACGTCGTGCAGTACCTGAAGACCCCGCCGGACCGCGCCACGCTGACCCACTTGCTGGAGATCCTCGAGGACCCGCCGGCCGACCTGGTGCGCAAGGACCCCTACTTCAAGCAGCTCGGTCTCGACGCCGACGACTACACCACGCCGGACCCCGTGATCGATCTGCTCCTCGAGCATCCGCGATTGATGCAGCGCCCGGTGCTCGTGAAGGGTGATCGGGCGATCATCGGGCGACCGAAGGACCGGGTACCGGCGTTCGTCGACGGCTGAGGACGAAGTGACGCCGACGGTCGAGGACATCGTCCGCCACGACGACGTCGATCCCGACGCGCTCGAGTGGGTGGCCGAGCCCCGAAGGTTGCCGCTCGTGGTCGTCGATCCGGATCCGTCGTGGCCGGCTCAGTTCGAGCAGCTGGCGCAGCGTGTCAGGAGCGCACTCGGCGATCGGGTGCTCGTCCTTCAACACGTCGGCTCCACGAGCGTGCCCGATCTCCCGGCCAAGGCGATCATCGACATGGACCTGATCGTCGCCGACGCCGGCAACGAGTCGTCGTACGTCCCGGCGCTCGAGCAAGTGGGGTTCACGCTGCAGCTCCGCGAGCCCCGTTGGCACGAGCACCGGTTGATGGTGGCAACGTCGCCGACCGCCAACCTCCACGTCTTCGGCCCGGACAGCCCGGAGCCGATCCGTCACCGCATGTTCCGCGACTGGCTGCGCGACCATCCCGACGATCGAGCCAGGTACGCCGAAGCGAAGCGGATGTCCGCCGATGCGTCGAACGAAGTCGGCGGGGCGGTCATGGACTACAACCTGCGCAAGCAGCCTGTGGTCCGCGAGATCCTCGACCGCATGTTCCGAGCCAACGGCATGCTGCCGGCGGACAGCTGACCAATCCGCGTCTGTCTGATCTGCCGACGCGTGGGGTACGTCGTTCACGCCACCTGACATGAGGAGGAGCGATGCCCACCAAGTCGGCCAACGTCAAGAACACGAAGCAGTACGAGGCGCTCAAGGACAAGGGCATGTCCAAGGAGCGGGCGGCGAAGATCGCCAACTCCCCGAACGCCTCGAAGCACGGCGGCAAGGCCTCGCACTCGGGCAAGGGCAACAGCAGTCAGGGTGGCACGACCGCGCAGCACAAGGCGGCAGGCCGCAAGGGTGGGAAGGCCGCCGCCCGCAAGAAGTAGGCACCGAGCCGCAGCACCTCCCCCGTTCCCTGCCGCCGGCGATCGGGAACTCGAACCGGGAATCCTCCCGATGACATCGGGAGAGCCGGTTCGTACGGTCATCGCATGATGACTGAAGACGTCCTCGAGTTGGATGACGCCACCACGACGGATCCCGCGCGGTTCGTGGAGTGGGCCGCGGCGCTCGGGGCAGAGATCGCAGTGCACGCTCGCCCGCACGACCTGGAGGGCTCGTTCGTCGACGAGAGCTACGAGGTGTTGCGCTCTCGCGGGTACCTCGCTCTGGCCGTTCCCACCGAGTTGGGTGGTCACGGCGCCAGCATCGCCCAGGTGGCGATGGCCCAGCGTGAGCTGGCCCGACACTGCGCCGCGACGGCACTCGCCTCAGCGATGCACCACCACATCGTGCTGTTCACCGCGTGGCGCTACCGCCGCGGGTTGCCCGGAGCCGAGGCGACGTTGCGCCGAGTGGCCGACGAGGCGATCGTGCTCGTGTCGACCGGCGGTGCCGACTACACGACGCCCCGGGGCACCGCGGTGGCCGTCGACGGCGGATACCGGGTCAGCGGGCGAAAGGTGTTCGCCAGCCAGGTTCCGGCCGGCGACGTGTTCTCCACGATGTTCGCGTTCGACGATCCCGAACAAGGTCAGCGCGTCCTCAACATGGCGGTCCCCGTCAAGGCGGAAGGCGTCCGCATCATCGAGACGTGGGACACGATGGGAATGCGCGGCACTGGTAGCCACGACGTCGAGTTCACGGACGTGTTCGTGCCCGCCGACAAGGTCCTGGCGAACCGCCCCTACGGCGTCCTGGATCCGCCGCTGCAGGTCATCTCCAGCATCGCCTTTCCGGTCATCTCGGCCGTCTACCTCGGCGTCGCCGAGGCAGCACAGGACCACGCGGTGACTGCGATCGCGGCGACCGACAAGGTGCACGACGTGTCCATCCAGCGCATGGTCGGGCTGATGGAGCACAAGTTGAGGACGTGCGCCTGGGCACTGGATGGCGCGCTCGCCGTCGTCGGTGACGACCCGGCGCCGTCCGCCGAGACTGTCGCGGCGGTGATGTCGGCCAAGCGCACCATCGCCATTGAAGGCGTCGAGGTCTGCGACCTGGCGATGGAGGTGGCGGGCGGCAGCTCGTTCTTCCGGACGTCACCGATCGAGCAGTGCTACCGCGACGTCCGCGGTGCCAAGTTCCACCCGCTCACGCCGGAGCAGACGCTGCTCTATGCCGCGCGGGTCAAGCTCGGCCTGCCGGCCGACACGATCTGAGGCCCACGACTGAGTCGACGATCGACCAAAGTGGGTGATGGCGGCGAACAGCTGACTCTCTACCGTCGAAGCGACCTCGACCGGGCGCGATCAACCCGCCTGCCGGCGCGCTGACGATGGAACGAGCAGTGTCGCGCCGAGCCCAACGAGTCCGATGACGGCAAGCACGATCATCGCCGCGGCGTAGGACCCCTTGTCGAGCCCGATGACGAGAATGGTTCCGGCGACCGCGGTGCCGAGCGATGAGCCGAGGTTGGAGATGCACCGCGACAATCCGGAGATCTCACCTTGGAGATCTTCGGGGAAGACGGACTGCACGACGTTGACCGATGGGGTCAGCATGACGCCGACGCCGAGGCCGATCAGCAGGAGGCCGGGGGAGAACGCCCATGGGCTCGGCGAGCCCGCAACAAGTGCGAGCAGCAACCCGACCCCGGCGATCGTCGTGACGAAGCCGGCGATGATCAGGGTCCGTTGCGAGTGTCGCGTCGCCAGGCGTTGCGCAGCGAGCGAGGAGGCGAGGATGCCGCCTGTCGCTGCGGTGAAGATCACTCCCGTTTGGATCGCGTTGTAGCCGCGCACGACTTGTAGGTAGGCGGACACCACGAAGGCCGTGCCCATCAGCAGCAGCCACTGCACATTCTGCGTGACCAGCCCGAGGTTGGCGATCCGGTTGCGGAACACGGCCGTCGGCAGCAGGGGCTCGCCACCGGCGCGCTCGCGCGTTCGAATGTGCAGGAAGAACAGGAAGATCAGGATCGCTCCAGCGGCCAGCAAGACCGCCATGAGTGCGAGGTTGTCGTCGGCGGCGAGGACTCCCATCACGACGAGCACGAGCCCAACGGCCGAGAGCACTGCGCCGAGTGTGTCGAAAGGATGAGTGCGACTGACGGGGAGCGGGTCGACGATCTTGCGGCTGAGAACAAGGATCACGCAGACGACGATCGCTTGGAAGATGAATGCCGCACGCCAGCTGATAGCTGTGGTGATCAGCCCGCCGATCAACGGTCCCGCCGCCGCACCGATGCCGCCCATCCCGGTGATCACACCGAACGCCTTCGCACGCGACGTGATGTCGGTGACCAGGACCGTGGTCAGGATGTAGACCGGAGGGATCAAGAGGGAGGTGCCAACGCCCTCGAAGATCGAGTTTCCGAGGATCAGCACTCCCAGGTTCGGCGACACGGCGCTCATCAACGCGCCGATCCCATACAGCCCGAGGCCGATGACGAAGCACCGCTTGCGGCCCCAGCGGTCGGTCAGCTTTCCGCACGGGATCATGAGCGCAGCCATCACCAGGAGGAAGACCGTGATCGCCGTCTGGACACCCTGGACGGTCGTGTCCAGGTCCTCGCTGATGTCGTTGATCATCACGTTCATGTTCGAACCAGCGAAGCTGCAGATGAACTGAGCAAGCGCGAGCGGGATGAGGATTCGTCGCAGTGAAGGCCCCGACGTGGCCGTACTCACGGTCGTGGCCATCGGACAGCCTCCTTCGCGATTGGCGCGGCTTGCAGGTTCGAGCATTCCCGCTCACCACATGGCGACGCCATAGTCTCATCATTCGGCGTGGCCGTGGCGCCTCCAGTGCGTGTTCAGCGTGATCGAGGAGGACGACGTGACGTATGAGCCAGTGGACGAACCGCCGACACCACCGGACACGCCGGTGGA
Source organism: uncultured Acidimicrobiia bacterium (assembly GCA_963774635.1). Taxonomy (GTDB): domain Bacteria; phylum Actinomycetota; class Acidimicrobiia; order Acidimicrobiales; family Ilumatobacteraceae; genus JALZMG01. Next base: position 4,405 of record CAVZFS010000006.1, on the reverse strand, counting down.
CGAATCGTCAATGGTGCCGTCCGAGCCGGGTGGTGACGAAGCACCCGTCGCGCCGGCACCGCCAACGGCGGCACCGCGGACAGGTCCGTTGCGCGTGGTGTCGATCATCGTCATGGTCGTCGGCGCACTCCTCATCGTCGCTGGCGTCATCACCTGGTTCGTCGTGCGCGATCAGCTGTCAGACGAGAAGATCGTCGTGTCGGAGGACGCGCCGTTCCTCGGAGGCTGGGACGTCGACGGACCGTTCACCGCGTACGCCGAAGCGGAAGCGATCAACGACCACGCGCTCGAGGCGAGCGGCGGGCTGACCTACGCCGAACTCGATCGCGAGGACCCGACCCGTGAGACCGTGATGACCGCATCATTCCTGCGCGCCTCATTGTTCACGTCGGTCGTTGCCTTCGGCGTCGCCTTCTTTGCGTTCGGTCTTGGCATCGTCCTGATCCTCGTCGGCTGGGCCCTCCTGCGCATCGAACGGACCCTTCGGTCGTCATATCCCTGACTCACCGCGCCTGCGTTGCGAGCCGGTCCTCTCCGGCGACGAGTCGTAGCCGGTCGGTGGCGAGGAAGTCTCGAGCCAGCTCGTCGGGTAGGTCGTCGTACGGGCTGGCCTGGCTCGTGTGCGCCCGGATCGCCCGCCAGCGCGTCGGGAGGTGTGCGGACACGTCGATCAGGGTGGTGATCTCTTCGTCGGGTGTGCCGAGCTCGGCGAGCGCGAGGTAGGCATCGCCGCCGCCGGCGTCGCGCATGTGATCGGCCCAACGGGTCATCGACGAACGGGAGAGGCACCACAGATACGTGGATGCCGGCTTGTGCTCGGCGGACCCGACGGCTGCCAGCGTGGCGTCGCGGATCACAACGTGGTCGCGATGGCCATCGCTGGCGTCCGGAGTGACGACTACGTCCGGGCGCAACTCGTCGAGCACCGCCCCGATCTCGGCGACGACCACCTCGGGATCGGCCGCCGCCAGCGTTTCCGCTGCTGGATCGCCTGACATTCCCGAATCCCGGTGACCGAGAAGACGGACGTGCCGAACACCGAGGATGCGGGCGGCATCTCGCAGCTCGGTCTCGCGCTGCGCGGCGAGGTCGGCGGTGTCGATGCGACTCTCGCCCGCCTCGCCTCGCGTCGCGCACAGCACCGTCGTGTCGTACCCGATCGTGGCGGCATGGGCGAGCAGCGAGCCGCACCCGAAGGACTCGTCATCGGGATGGGCGACGACAGCGAGCAGGCGCATCAGCGCAGCTCGATGCCCGTTCGAGCGCACAGCTCGACGAGGCGTGCCTCATCAGGCGCGGCCGGCGACGGCAGAACGCGGTCGCTGGCCGGCTGGCCCATGGTGTGGAAGAAGTCCTCGAGGTTGTCGGCTGGCTTGCCCGAGCAGATCACCAACATGCGCGCCGTCTCGGTGAGCACGCGGAAGCAGTGGGCAGCGCCACGGGCGACGAGTGCGAACGTTCCCGGTGTCGCCACGACGATCTGACCGTCCACCTCGAGCTCGACCTCCCCCTCGAGGATGTAGAAGGCCTCATCCTCGTCGGTCTGGACGTGCATCGGGGGATTGGACGCGGCGGTCACGAGGTGCTCGGTGAGGCTGTAGGCACCTGAGGTCTCGGACATCGTCGCCTTGGTCGTCATCAGCGCGTTGAAGAACCACGTGACCTCGCCAACGTCTGGTTCACGGATGACAGATGCGGGTGCGGCGGTCGTTGACATGGGATCCCTCCAGGTTCGTACATACTGCCCAGTGCAGTATCGAATGCATTAGACACTGCCCTGGGCAGTATGTCAAGCTCGTCTTTGTGACAGAGAGCCGGTCGACGACCTCATACGCATTGCTCGGCTTGCTCGCCTTGCGGTCGTGGACGACCTATGAACTGGCCAAGCAGGTTCAGCGATCGATCGGCTGGTTCTGGCCGCGGGCCGAACGGAAGCTGTACGACGAACCCAAGCGGCTCGTCGAGGCGCGCTTGGCGATCGCCAAGGGTGAGATGACCGGGGCTCGGCCGCGCACGGTCTACGCCGTCACGACGGCGGGGAGACGGGCGTTGCGGCGCTGGCTGGATGAGCCGCCGGCGCCGCCGACACTCGAGTTCGAGGGGATGGTCAAGGTCTTCTTCGCCGACGGCGGGACGCTCGAGCAGCTGCAGACCACGCTGAAGGCAATCGCGGCGAACGCCGACGCCCGCCTCGTCGAGCTGAACGCGAAGGCCATCGAGAACGCACGAGGCGACGTCCCGTTCCCCGACCGCCTGCACCTCAACAACCTCGGATTGCGGTTCCAGGTCGATCACGAACGCACCATCGGGGAATGGGCTCGCTGGGCGCTCGAACAAACGGCGCAGTGGACATCGGCGACCGATCCCGGCCCGTGGGACTACCGGCGGGTCTTCCCGGAGCATGCCCGCACTGACGAGCCGGCGTGAGGCGGGTCAGGGCTCGCCGAGCCTGAGCACGTCGCCGACGCGTAGCACGCCATTGCCTTCGACCGTCGCATAGACACCCGCGCAGGGGCTCGTGCCGACGCTCGGGGGACTCTCCACACGGTTGAAGCGGGCGATCGCTTTCAGGATCAGGCGGTCGAGGGCCAGGCCGTCCTGGGCGAGCGTCGGCATGACGCACCGCGCGGTTCGACGGACGATCACGATGCGGAGCCCTTCGTGGGCGAGGACCTTGCCGGCCCAGTCGTTCTCGGCGAAGCCGGGCGTGCCCGCGTCGAGCACGAGGTTGGGGCGAAATCGCCGCTCGTCGAAGTCGGCGGCGGGCTCGAGCGTGCGCAGGTGCTCCAGCGTCGACGTGGTGAGCACGTGCAGCGCCGAGAGGTCGTAGAAGCGATCGGCCGGTCCGAGCCGGCCGATGCGGCCGGCCGTCTCGGTGTCGATGACGGTCCCGTCGTCCTCCGTCGCCTGGTACGGCATGGTGTGGTCGTGCACGCCGCTGACCAGGCGGACCGGGCTGCCGAGCGTGGCTGAGAGCGCGGCGTCGATGCCTTCGTCGTCGCTACGCCGCGTCGAGCCGTCCGGAAAGGTGATCAGGATCGGCGGGGGCGGTTCACCGAGCGCGGGAGGCTCGACGTAGGCGGCCCGCAGCTCGAAGAGCCGGGCCCAGCGGCGGGGGAGCTTCGCCGAGGCGACGGTGTCCTGCTCGGCGTCGACGATGGCGTATGCCCGGTCACCGGCGAGGCCCTTCTCGTCAACGGCCGTCTCGTCCAGGAGCTCGCCGAGCATGGACTTCACCGGGTAGCGATAGATCCGCCGTACGAGCGGAGCGCCCTCGTGCGCCACGGGAGCGCTGCTCATGCCGGCGGTCCACCAGAGCCGAGGTGGGCGACGCCCTTGATCTCGATCTGCATCGCAGGGCGGGCCAGCGCCGCCACCTGGATGACGGTGACCGCAGGGGCGGGCTCGCCGACTGACGCGTCGACGAGCGGCTGGAGGGCCCGCCACGCCGCCGAGAGCACCGATCGATCGGGGTCGGGGGACAGGCCGCACACGAACACGGTGAGGTCGACCACGTCACGGGCGGACCCGCCTGCCGCCTCCACGAGGTCGACGACGCCCGCCCAGGCCTCCTCGACTTGGCCAGTGAGCGTGGTGGCGGTCGACACCTGCCCGCTGACGTAGACGACGTCGTCGCCCACACAGGCCTGGCTGATCCCTCGCTGCGCGACGTCGGAGGCGCCAGGCGCTGACACGGCTCGCTTCATCCTGGGCTCCTTCGGCTTGGCTGGAAACACCGGGCAATCTGGGCGCGATTCCCGTCGGATGCTGTCAGAGACGAGGCCCAGATTGAGCCGGCGAGCCCGCGACCCCCGGCGGGTGGTCCGCCGGGGGTCATGCAGGGTTAGATGCAGACCACGTTGCCTTGGTCTGGGTCGAAGAAGCAGAACGGGGGCGGCGGAGGGGGCGGTGCTGGCAAGACATCCACGTTCGCGACGACGTCGCTGACGAGCCGGAAGTTGTTGCCGGGGAAGTAGTTCGCCACGATCCGGTAGTTGCCGGGCGGCAGGGTGAAGAAGAACGGGCCGTTCTCATTGACCACGCAGTTGCTGCGCGCCGTGCTGGTGTAGTACTGGGCCGGGCGACCAGGAACGAACGCGACCTGCGCTCCCGTGTTGCGGTCGAAGGCGAAGAAGTCGACGCCGCTGCCTGGTGAGATGCCGTTACCGCCCAAACCGAAGCTCTGCGTGCCCTGGGCGTACGTCACGGTCGGCACGCCGAACTGTTGGTTGCCTTCGAAGCCGGAGAAGATCACTCTGCCCGGCTGGGTGAGGTAGGCGTGCCCGGCGGTGGCGCAGCGCGCCGCGCTGACCGGTGATGCGTCGATCGCGCCGACGACGGCTACGGCGCCCAGCGTCGAGCCGAGGGTTGCCAGCGCGAAGAGTGCCCGCTTGAGCGGGCGGGG
>CAVZFS010000005.1:0-34698 GCA_963774635.1 uncultured Acidimicrobiia bacterium | reverse complement strand
GTGGCCGAAGATGAGAGGACTCTCATCTGGGTCTCATTCTGCCGGCCGGACTCGGCGCTCACACTGACGCCGCGTCATGCGTCCGACCGTCGTGTCCTCGCTGCTTGCCGTCGTGGTGGGCGTCGCCGCCCTCGCGGTGGCGTTCGCGCTCTCCGTGCCGGCGGGACCGCCGCCGGTCCACCCGATCGTGCTGGACACAACCTCCACCACGACGGTGCCGCCCGCTCCGCCGGCTCCGCCACCGCCGCCGGTTCCCCCACCCGCGGAGGCACCGCCTCCTGCGCCCGTGCCGCCGGTCGGCGATGACGGCGGTACAGACGATGACGGCGGTGGCGGGGATGATGACGGGGATGACGACGACGGCGAGGACGGCGGCGACGACGGCGACGGGGACGACGGCGGAGGCGGAGATGACTGACGTCGTCGGTCGCATGCGGCGCGCCCTCGGGGGCATCCGGGTGCGCATCGTCGTCGGTTGGGTCGTACTGCTGGCGATCGCCTTGGCGATCGTCGTCACGGTCGTGCGCCAGGTCCAGCTGGCGCGCCTCGACCGGGAGACCGAGCGCGAGCTCGCCCAGGAGGTCGAGGAGCTACGACTGCTGGCCGCCGGCACCAACCCGGCCACGGGGCAGCCGTTCGGTGGTGACGTGCAGGCCATCTTCGACACGTTCCTGCGCCGCAACGTTCCGTCGGAGCACGAGGCGTTCTACGCGCTCGTCGACGGACGGCCGTTCCAGCGCGACGAGAACGCGCCCGCGGAGCTGCTGGGTGACCGTCAGCTCGTGGCCGGCTGGGCGGGCGCCACGGAACCGACGACGGGCCGCGGTGGGTCAGCCGTCGGGGAGGTCCGTTGGCTGGCCGTGCCGTTGCTGCCGCCCACCGAGGGCAGCGCGTCGGCCGGGGTCTTCATCGTCACGTACTTCCCCGACGACGAGCAGGCTGAGGTCAACGACCTCGTGTGGGCGGTCGTGCTGGCCGGACTCGGCGTCCTGGCGATCTCGACCGCGGTGGCATGGTCCGTCGCCGGCAGGGTCGTGCGGCCGGTGCGCGACCTGACCCGCACGGCGAGGCGGATCACCGACTCGGACCTTTCGGCCCGCATCCCCGTCGAGGGTCACGACGAGCTGGCCGAGCTCGGCACCACGTTCAACGACATGGTCGACCGGCTCGATCAGGGCTTCCGCGCCCAGCGCCAGTTCCTCGACGACGTGGCGCACGAGCTGCGCACTCCGATCACGATCGCCAGGGGGCACCTGGAGGTGCTCGGCGACGATCCGGCCGAGCGGGCCGAGACGATCGCCATCGTCACCGATGAGCTCGACCGGATGAACCGTTACGTCAGCGACCTGCGGCTGCTCGCTCAGGCCGAGCAGCCCGACTTCCTGTCCCTCGGCCCGGTCGATCCGGGCGAGCTGGTGGCGGAGCTGTTCGACCGCGTTCGCGCGCTCGGCCCGCGGGCCTGGACGCTCGACGGCGTCCCGCCGGCCGGAGCGTGGACGGTGTTGGCTGACTCGGCTCGCCTCGAGCAGGCCGTCCTCAACCTCGCCGCCAACGCCGTGCAGCACACGACCGATGGCGCCGAGATCGGCATCGGCGGCGAGGTGGCAGGTGCCGAGCTTCGGCTGTGGGTGCGAGACAGCGGTCCGGGCGTCGACCCGGCGGTTGCAGAGACGCTGTTCCGCCGGCACGCGCGAGGTGCGTCCAGTCGCGCCCAGCGCCCGGAGGGGATGGGGATCGGGCTGTCGATCGTCGATGCGATCGCTCGCGCCCATGGCGGCCTCGTCGAGGTGCACAGCGAGCCCGGGCGTGGGGCCACGTTCACGCTGCGGGTGCCCGTCACCCTGGCGCCGTCGCATCTGGCCGGCCGGCCGCTCCCGCCGCCAAACCACCTCGACACCGCTTCAAGGAGCACTCCGTCATGACCCGGATCCTGATCGCCGAGGACGAGCAACGGATCGTCTCGTTCCTCGAGAAGGGCCTGCGGGCCGGCGGCTACACGACGGTCGCCATCGGGACCGGGCCGGACGCGCTGGCGCTGGCCCGAGACGACAGCTTCGACCTCCTCGTGCTCGACCTCGGGCTGCCGGGCATGGACGGCCACGAGGTGCTTCGGGCGATGCGAGCGCGAGGCGAGACGATGCCGGTGCTGGTCCTCACCGCCCGCGATGGCGTCGAGGACACGGTCGCCGGGCTGGAGGGTGGCGCCGACGACTACGTGACGAAGCCCTTCAGGTTCGAGGAGCTGCTGGCGCGGATCCGCCTGCGCCTGCGCGACGAGCGAGCGTCCGAGGTGACCGTGCTCTCGGCGGGCGACGTCGTGTTGGATCTGCGCTCGCGGCGGGCCTCGATCGGTGACCGGGTCGTCGAACTGACGGCGCGTGAGTTTGCGCTCGCTGAGGTGTTCCTGCGGCACGCCGGGCAGGTGCTCTCACGCGAGCAGCTGCTGTCCCACGTGTGGGGCTACGACTTCGACCCGGGCTCCAACGTCGTCGACGTGTACGTGCGCTACCTGCGCCGCAAGCTGGGCGACGGGGTCATCGAGACGGTCCGCGGGATGGGCTACCGAATGGCGGCCTGAGCCACGCTTCTGTCCGTAGCGATCGATCGTTGTGATGCGATCGCTACGGACAGAAGGCCTGCGTTACTTGACCTCGACGGAGGCGCCTGCGTCTTCCAGCTTCGCCCGGGCGGCCTCGGCGGCCTCCTTGTTGGCCTTCTCCAGGACCGGCTTGGGGGCGCCGTCGACGAGATCCTTGGCCTCCTTGAGACCCAGGCTGGTCAGTTCGCGAACGGCCTTGATGACCTGGATCTTCTGGGCGCCTGCGCCGGTGAGGACCACGTCGAACTCGTCCTTCTCCTCGACCTCGGCGGCGGCGGCGCCACCGGCACCGGCCGGGGCGGCGGCGACGGCGACTGGGGCGGCGGCGGTGACGCCGAAGCGCTCCTCGAACGCGTCGAGCAGCTCCTTCAGCTCGAGCACGGTCAGCGCGCTGATCGAGTCGAGGATCTCTTCCTTGGTTGCCATGGTGTGTTTCCTTCTTTGCGTTCTTCGGTTGTGGGGGTCAGGCCGCCTCGGCGGCGGTCTTCTGGTCGACGAGGGCCGAGAGGCCGTAGGCCAGGTTGCGGGGCAGGGCCTGCAGCAGGCCGGCCGTCTTGACGAGCGGCGCCTGCAGGGCGCCGGCGAACATGGCCAGCAGCTCCTCGCGGGACGGCAGGTCGGCGAGGGCCGTGATGTCGGCCGCCGTGAGCAGCTTGTCGCCAAGGGCGCCGCCCTTGAGGACGAGCTGCGGGTTCGTGCGGGCGACGTCGCGCAGCGCCTTCGCGGCGGCGACGGAGTCGTCACCGACGAACGTCAGCGCCGTCGGGCCGACCAGCAGCTCGGTCAGGATCGTCAGGCCGGTCTTCTCGGCGGCGAAACGGGCCAGGGTGTTCTTGTACACCTTGTGCTCGGCGCCGCTGTTGCGCAGCGAGCCGCGCAGCGTGGCCATCGCGGTGACGTTGAGCCCGCGGTACTCGGTCACGAAGATGGCCTTGGCCTCGGTCAGCTTCGCCGCGATCTCGTCGACGATGGCGACCTTCTCGGAACGGGGATTGTCCATTCGATGCACACCTCCTCTCACTGGTTCGGGGCCGCTCGGCAGGAGCGAGCACCACGAACGTGTGGGGCGTGCACCTCGGTTGGCGGGAACTCCCATTACCCGACCGCCAGGGACGATCGGACCAACGGTCTACGGCGAGCAACCGTGTTTTGAGCGAGTGTACCGCCGAGGAAAACCGGAACTGTCCGTCGGAATCGACACGTTCGGGCCGATTGCTACGGACAGAACTGTCGTTGCCAGCCGCTCTACAGGCTGTAACCCAATTCGAGCTCGGCGGCGCGGCGGACGTGGCGGTGCATCTGCGCTCGGGTCATCGTGCCGTGGTGGAGGACGACCTGCATCCCCAGGCCGTCGAGCAGGGCGCACAGCCGCCACGCCGCGGCAACCGGGTCGTCGCTGGCGAAGATCCCGCTCGCCACGCCTTCGGCGATCACGCGGGCAACCAGCTGCACCCACGCCGCGTCGAGCTCCTCGGAGATGCGCCGCAGATTGGCGTCGCGCAGCGCCTCGCCCCACACATCGATCCACAGCACCCACGAGTGGTCCCGCCGCACCGACGGGAGGTACGTCTCGACGATCGCCGCCAGACGCTGCTCCGGCGTGTCCAGCGCGACCAGTGACGCCTCGACCGCCGCTACCTCCCGCTCGGCGGCATCACGCAGCATCGCCTCGATCAGTTCGTCCTTCGTCGTGAAGTGGTAGTGGATCAGCCCCGTGCTGACGTTGAGCTCGTCGGCGACATCAGAGACCCGCACGTCGTGCAGGCCCCGCACGAGCGTGACCCGGTGTGTGGCGTCGAGGATCTGCTGGCGCCGGGCATCGGGCCGGATGCGGGTGCGGGTCGGCCCGGACACCGGGGCGACGCTATCGACCTGCCAGCGCGCCGAGCAGGAGCTGGTGGACGTGAGCGACGCCTGACTCGTGCTCGGTCGACAGGACGCCGTCCGCTGACAACCCCGCGTCGTACGTGCCCTGGATCGCCTCGCACATGGCGAGGTCCTGCTCGACGACCTGCTTCGTCGCGGCCAGGTCAGAGGCTCGTCGCTCGGGCCCGACCGTCCGGTGCCAGTAGTACTCCCGCTCGACGACGGTCGTGGACGGACCCGTCGGCAACAGGCGGAACGTCGCTGCGAAGCCGGCGAAGCACGAGATGGCCACGTTCGGGAAGACAGCGAGGTAGGTGCCGTTGTTGAAGGATTCGTCCGCGGCCACGTCGGCGACGCCTGCCCACCCGGCGTCGCCGGGCCGGTGGTCGTGCAGTGCCCGCTCCGAACGATCCCGGGGAGCCAGCGGGCGATCCCACGCGATCACCGCAGGCCCGGCCACGGCGATCGGGTACTCGTAGCCGTTCGTCGGGAGCTGCGAGTGGATGAACGGCGTGTGGTAGTTCTCGCAGTAGTTCTCGAGCAGCACTTTCCAGTTGAAGTGCCGTTCGTACCTGGTGCGCTCACCGAGCTCCATCTCGTCGAGCCCGTACGGCGCGACGCCAGCGGCCAACGGGCCCGGGTGGAACGGCACAGCCTCAGCATCGAGGTTGACGAGCACCGACCGGGCGAACGTCGTCACCTGCACCGGTCGCAGGCCGAAGTCGGCCATGTCGAAGCCGACCGGATCCCCGACGCCGGCGGCACGGGCCAACGAACCGTCCAAGCGGTAGACCCACCCGTGGTACGGGCACGCCAGCGCGCGGGCGTGGCCGCAGCCGTCCGCCAACGGCGACCCGCGGTGGCGGCACACGTTCAGAAAGGCGCGCAACGTCCCAGAGAGGTCACGTGTGACGAGCACGGGCACACCGGCGACGGTCGTGCTGACGTATGAACCGGGAGCTGCGACGTCGTCGGCGCAGGCGACGCCGATCCATCGCCGGTGGAACACGGCGCTCATCTCGCGTGCGTAGTGGTCGGGGTCGGCGTACCAGCGACCCGGCAACGTGCGGGCCCGCTCGAGCGGCGCGCCGTACAGCTCGCTCGGGAAGTCGTCGGATTGATCCGGCATCGGCCGCACGCTCCTTACTGACTGATCAGTCAGTCCACTGTAACCTTCATCCGATGCTCGTCGGCCAGACTGTCGCCCGGATGGACGCCGTCAGCAACGTGCCACTGACACGACAGCACGGCGGGCAGATCGATCTCGTCAGCCTCAGCAAGACGTTCGGCGACGTGGTCGCCGTCGACGACATCGAGCTGTGCATCGAGCCCGGGGAGTTCTTCTCGCTGCTCGGACCGTCCGGCTGCGGCAAGACCACGACGCTGCGGATGATCGCCGGCTTCGAGCAACCGTCGGGTGGTCAGATCCTGCTCGACGGCCAGGACCTCGTCGCCGTGCCGCCTCACCGCCGGCCCGTCAACACGGTGTTCCAGTCGTATGCCCTCTTCCCCCACCTCAACGTCGAGGACAACATCGCCTACGGGCTGCGGTGGCGGCGTGACCGCACACGCGACGGCACGACGCTCGACAAGGCGCAGCGCCGCCGACGGGTCGGTGAGGTGATCGACCTCGTCCGCCTCGGCGGGCTGGAGAAGCGGCGGCCGGCGCAGCTCTCCGGCGGCCAACAACAGCGCGTGGCCCTGGCGCGGGCACTCGTGCTGCAGCCGAAGGTGCTCCTGCTCGACGAGCCACTCGGCGCGCTCGACGCCAAGCTGCGCAAGCACCTCCAGGGCGACCTCGCCGCACTGCAGCGCGATGTCGGCATCACATTCCTCTACGTCACGCACGACCAAGAGGAGGCGCTGACCATGTCGCACCGCCTGGCCGTGATGGACGGCGGTCAGGTTGCCCAGGTCGGTACGCCCGTCGAGGTCTACGAGCGGCCGGCCACCGCCTACGTCGCCGATTTCCTCGGCGTGGCCAATCTGCTCGATGCCAGCGCCGAGGCGGCGCACGACGGCCGGCAGATGGTGCAGCTCTGTTCGTACACGCTCGACGCGCAGGGCGACGGCGCGGCCGGCGCCGTGAAGCTCGTCGTCCGACCCGAGCGTGTGCGGGTCAGCCCCGACGAGCCGGGTGGGCCGAACTGCCTCCCGGCGATGATCGACCGCATCGTGTACGTCGGCTCGACGACCCAGGTCCACGTGCGCCTTCCGGACGGTCAGACGCTCCAGTCGCTGACCGCCAACGCCGAGTCCCCGCCGGACTGGCCATCCGGCACCCCCGTCGCTGTCACGCTGCCCGCCGACGCGCTTCGCGCGCTGCCGACCTGACTCCCCTGCCAGGCTGCGGCGATGCAGCTCCACGGGTGGTCCGACGAGCACGCCCGGTTGGCCGAACGAGCTCAACCGGCGCATCACTCACCACTTCGGGCCGCAGCGGCCGCTCGGGAGGACGCCGGCGCCCGGCCGACGTCGCGTCACTCGCCGCGATCACGGCCGACGGTCTCGGCGTCGACGGCGCGCTCGCGCTCGTCGACGATGTCCTGCTGCCCAACAACGTCGCCCTCGACCACGAGAGGTTCCTCGCCTACATCCCAGCCGCGCCGGCGACAGCAGCAGCGCTGTTCGACGCCGTCGTCGGGGCATGGTCGTTCTCCGGCGAGAGCTGGCAGGAGGCCGGCGGCGCCGTCGCCGCCGAGAACGCCGCCGTCGGCTGGCTGGCCGAGCAGGCCGGGATGCCGCCGACCGCCGGCGGCTGCTTCGTCTCCGGTGGCTCGGCCGGCAACCTCAGCGGGCTCGCAGTCGCCCGTGACGAGTGGCGCCGCCGCCACGGCGAAACCCGGCGATCTGGCCGATCGCCTCCGCTCCCTCGGCCCACTCATCCGTGCACCAGGCGGCGCGGCTGCTCGATCTCGATGTCGTGGAGGTCGTCGGCGACGAACGCGGCCGCCTGACGGGCGGTCAGCTGCGTGCGGCCGTCCACGACCACCCACTGTGCGCGGTGGTCGCCAGCGCGGGCGCGACCAACACCGGCGCGATCGACGACCTCGCCGGTGTCGCCGACGTGTGCGCCGAACACGACGCTGTGGTTCCACGTCGATGGGGCATACGGAGGCGCCGCGCTGTGCGTGCCCGAGCTGCGAACGCGCTTCGCGGGGATCGAGCGGGCGGACTCGCTCGTCATCGACCCGCACAAGTGGCTGTTCTCACCGCTCGATTGCGCTGCCGTGCTCTATCGGGACCCCGCCGCGGCCCGCCGCACCCACCGTCAGCACGCGGCGTACCTCGAGGCGTTCGGGGACGAGCACGTCAACCCTTCCGACCTCGCCTTCCATCTCACGCGGCGCGCCCGCGGCCTGCCGTTCTGGTTCGCCCTCGTCGTGCATGGCACCGACGCCTTCGCGGCGGCCGTGCGCGCGGCACAGGAGTTGGCCACGCAACGACCGCGCGGCCCTGATCGAGGAGCTTGGCCCGCCGCTGCACCTCGCGATGGCCCCGGAGCTCTCCGTCGTGCTGTTCGAGCGCGACGGCTGGACGGTCGCCGATTGGAACGCCTGGGCAGCAACTGCGCTCGCCGACGGGCTGGCCTTCGTCACGCCGACCTCCTGGCAGGGGCGACCCGGCCGGCCGGCTGGCCTTCGTCCACCCGCGGACCCAGCTGGAGGCGGTCGCCGAGCTGCTGCGCCGCGCCCACGAGTGACGGATGTCATCGAATCCAATGGAACCGACGACCGTCGTTATGCGTTGAGATAGCAGACGACGACCTCGGGAGCAGTGTGAGATGAGCACGGGATTGATGGAGCGGACACTTGGAGACCGGCGACGTGATCGAGATCGACGCCGGCGACGACGCGATCAGCGCCCTGGTGCTGCTCGCTGCCGAGGACTTCGTGATCATCGACCGCTGCGACGACACCACGCCGGTCGTGCTGCGCCGCGACGAGCTTGCCAACTACCGGCGCTTCGAGGCCGAGGCCGCCTGACGCCTCGACCAGGTTCGTCTCGCAGGCAAGCTGCTCGACTCACCTCCGAGTTCGCCGCCGCCGCTCCAGCGGCGCTCACCCACCTGCGTCTTCCGGGCCGTCCGCTCAGCCGTCACTCGGTTGGCAGCACACCTCGATCGCTGCTGGCTCGATCCGCACGTCGAGTCGCTTCGTCGGCTTGCGGTCGCCGCCATCGAGCTCCCATGGCACCTTCTGCGCGAGCTCGATCACGAACTCGCGCCCGCTTGTGGTGCGTACGAACGGTGAGCTCTCGGACTTGCGCCGCACCAGATGCGTCAGCAGCCGCGCCCAGTCCTTCGGGCCGTCAGCCGTCGTCACTCCGATCTCCAGCCTGCCGTCGTCGGGCTCGGCCCGTTCGAACACGACGAGTCCGCCGGAGATCGTTCCGAGGTTGCCGATCAGACAGCACGTCGTCTCACCCTGGAACCACGGCTGGCCGTCGACAGTGACTGTGGTCTGCACCCGATCCACCCGCGCCGCCTTGAGGCCGGCCCGCACGTAGGCGAGCCGACCGAGGCGGGCCTTGCTGCTGTCCGCCTCGGCGATCATCACGGCGTCGAACCCGGTGCCGGCCATCACGGCGAACCGTTCGTCGTTGACGACACCGACGTCCAGCGTGCGCCGGCGCCCGTGGAGGGCGACGTCGATCGCCTGCGGGAGATCGATCGGGATGCCCAACCCGTTTGCCAGCAGATTGGCCGTGCCGGCGGGCAGGATCCCGATCGCCACCTTGCCGCCGGCCAGCGCGTCGATGCAGCGCCGCACCAAGCCGTCGCCGCCCCACACGAGGAGCAGGTCGGCGCCGGCCTCGGCGGCCTCGCGGGCCGGCTTGGCGGCCTTCTTGCTCTTCGGCACCTCGTACCACATGGGCTTGTCGACACCTGCCTCGGCGAGGGCCTTGTGCAGGTCCTCCGGACCGGCCCGTCCAAGGCGCTTTGCGGTGTGGACGATGACGGCGACTTGGGCCATGAGTGGGGTACTACCCCAAAATCGTCGTCTGCCCTCACAGCTCGATGCGGGCGAAGTCCTCGACGGCCGAGCCCCGCTCGCCCCGCCGGAAGACCTTCAGTGCCAGCACGGCGAGGATCAGGGCGAGCATCGTGCCCAGCAGCATCGCCGTCGCCATCGCGTTGAGTGCCGGAGTCGGCGAGCCGCGCACCGTCGAGTAGATCTTGATCGGCACCGTCTCCGTGGACGTGTCGGCCGACAGGAACGCCGAGATCACGAAGTCGTCGATCGATGTGGCGAACACGATCATCAAGCTGGCGAACACGGCGGGCCCGAGCAGCGGCAGCACGATCGTGCGCACCGCCTGCAGCGGCGTCGCGCCGAGGTCCTGCGCCGCCTCCTCCAGGTCCCTGCCGATCGTCAACAGCCGCCCGCGCACGATCACGACGACATAGGACACCGAGAACGTGACGTGCCCGAGCAGCATCGCCGTCCGGCCGAGCGGGATCGACGTGTAGAGGCTGTCGAAGGCGAGGAACAGCATCGTGCCCATCACGATCTCGGGCGTCGACAGTGGGATGAGCATCAGGAGGTTCGACCCGCGCGCCACGGGACCCCGCCAGCGCGACAGCCCGAGCGCCAGCGCGACGCCGAGTGGGACGGCGATCGCCATGGTGAGCAGGGCCAGCACGAGGCTGTTCCACATCGCCCGCTTGAGGTCGGGGTCGTGGGCGAGCGAGCTCGTCGGGTCCTCCCACCACCAGCGGAACGAGAAGCCCTGCCACGTGCTCCGCGAGCGCCCCGCGTTGAACGAGAACTGGATGGCGATCAGCACCGGAACGATCGCCCAGCAGATGAACAACCACGTGTAGGTGGCGAGGAACACGGGCCGCCGCCACGGGTTCCCGAGCCACGACCGCGCGGTCAACGTGCCCCTCGACGATGCGAGCGAGCGAGCGCCAGCGAGCGAGCGGCAATCGACGGCCTGCGTGGCCGGGGAACGCCATGGCGGATCGGTCATGCGACGTCCCTGGAGGCGCGGTCGACGGAGCGCAGGTAGACGTACATGAAGACCAGCAGCAGCGCCGAGAGGATCAGCACGAGCGACGCACCGGCCGACTTCTGCGAGCCGCGGAAGAGGTAGAACTCGATCTGGTTGCCGATCATGCTCGTGCGAGGGGCGCCCGACAGGAGGTCGGCGGTGTAGTAGTCACCGGTCATCGGCAGCGCCGTCAGGACGGCCGCCGCGAGCAGCCCCTGTCGCGACATCGGCAGCGTGACGCGCAGCAGCGTCGCAACCTTGCCCATCCCGAGGTCGTGCGACGCCTCCAGCACTCGTGGATCCAGGCGGTCGAGCGCGGCGAAGAGGGGCAGGATGAAGAACGGCACGTAGCCGTAGACGAGGCCGAGGATCACCGTCACTGCCCGCCCGTCGAGCCAATCGACGCGATCGAAGCCGACGAACGCGACGACGTCGTTGACGTACCCATCGGGCTGCAGCAGGTTGACCCACGCCAGCATGCGCATCAGGTAGCTGATCCAGAACGGCGCGAGCAGGAGGGCCAGCAGCAGGCCGCGGCGTCGTCCGGCAAGACGAGCGACGTAGTAGGCGACCGGGAAGCCGATCAGGAAGCAGATCGCAAGGGCGGTGCCGACGTACACGAACGTGCGCACCAGCACGCGGCCGAGGTCGCCGGACACGACCCGGTCGAGCACCTCGCCGAACGTCGTGAAGTCCCACTGCAGCGGGTTCCAGACCGGCACGGCGTTCCCGAAGATCGGGTCGACCTCACCGAAGGCGACGGCGAGCACGCCGTAGAACGGAACGACGAAGAGGATGACCAGCCACGCCACTCCTGGCGTGGCGAGGGCCGGCCAGAGCAGCCGGTTCCGGCCGTCGGCTCGATCACGCACCGGCGGTGAACTGCGACCAGGCGTTGTCCCACGTCTTCTCGCCGGCGAGCGTCAGCTGGAGCAGCTGCTGGCCCTCGTCGAAGTCCTCGGGCCGCACGACCGCCGACTCGAGGTGGGCCGGCACGTAGCCGTCGGCCACGACGGAGTTCGGGTCGAGCGAGGTCTGGGGCGGCTGGTAGCCCAACCATCCGTAGTTCTCGATCGCCCTGGTCGGGTCGAGCATGAAGTTCAAGAACGTATGGGCGAGCACCGGCTTCGTCGCGGTACGCAGAACAGCGATCGCATCGGATCCGATCACGCCGGTGGGCGACTTCCAGTAGCCGATGTTGTCGATCGACTCGCCCTCCGGCAGGTAGTACTGGGCGTTGATCACGTCGCCTGACCAGCATTGATGGACCCATGCCCGCTTCTCGGGCAGCACGGTGTACGCCTCGGCACCGACCTTGACGTTGACGAGCTCCGTCAGCTCGTTGACGTCGGTGAGCGCGGCGGCGATCAGGTCGCTGTCTTCGGTGTTGACGTCGACCTCCGGGTCACGTCGCAGCAGCGCCATGCCGAACACCTCTCGGTCATCCTCCAGCAGGTACACCTGGCCGCTGTTGGCCTGGTCCCAGAAGATGTCGTACGGGTTGTCGTAGGCGTCCGGTGCCTTGCCGACGGCGTCGATGCGATAGCCGATGCCGGTCGTGTAGAGGGTGTACGGCACGGTGTAGACGCTGCCCTGGTCGTAGAACGGGTCGCGCAGCGAGTTCCACACGTTCTCGAAGTTGGGCAGATACGACTTGTTGAGCGGCTGCAGCAGCTGGCCGGCGGCGAGCTGGCCGATGCGATCGGGGGTCGGGAAGAACACGTCGAAGGCGACCTCGCCGGAGGCCAGCCTGGTCACCGCTTCATCCATGCTGGTGAACGTGGTGACCTCGACGGTGACGCCGAACTCGTCCTGGAACGCGGCGAGCACGTCGGGGGAGATGTACTCCTCGTAGTTGTAGACCTTGAGCGTCCCGGACTCCGGCTGCAGGCCGTCCTCGATCGCTGAGATGTCGTCGAACGTCGGCAGTGTCACCGGCGCATCGGGCCGTGACAGCTTCACGCCGTTCTCCTCGGCCGCGTCATCACCGCCGCCACAGCCGGCGAGGATCGTCGGCGCCAGCCCTGCCGCCGCGGCGCCATACGCCGTGAGACGGATGAACTGCCGTCGCGGCATCCGCCGCTCCCGTGGATGGAACGCCATGCTCGTCTCCCCTTCGCCGCCCAGGCCGTAGCGTCTGTTTACTGACTGATTAGTCAGTTACAGTAGCGCACCATGGTGAGCCGAGCGAGTCCGCGAGCGAGCAAGCAAGTCGGCACGGACGGATCGTACGACGCCATCGTCGTGGGCGGGGGTCACAACGGACTGGTTGCTGGCGCCTACCTCGCCCGCGCCGGCTTGCGCACCGTCGTGCTGGAGGCCCGCGACGTCACCGGCGGCGCCGCCGTCACCGAGCGGCCGTGGGGTGACGACTTCAAGGTCACCGCACTCTCCTACGTGATGAGCCTGATGCCGCCGACGATCATCCGCGACCTGCGTCTCGAGCAGCACGGTTACCAGGTCGTGCCGATGGGGCCGAGCTTCATCGCCTTCCCCGACGGCCGCTACCTGCTCGCCCACGACGAGGCGTCCCGTGACGTCGATGAGGTCGCCAAGTTCTCCCGACGTGACGCCGAGCGGTTGGGCGACTACGAGGCGTGGCTGCGAGGTGTCGCCGACGTCCTCGCGCCCTTGCTGCTGCGGACGCCGCCACGTCTCGGCTCGAAGCGACCGCGGGACCTGCTCGACCAGCTGCGCACGGCATGGGGACTGCGCGGCCTCGATGTGCGTGGCACCGCTGAAGCGACCCGGCTGTTCACGATGTCGATCGCCGACGTGCTCGACGAGTGGTTCGAGTCGCCCGAGGTCAAGGGCGTGCTGGCGATCAACGGCGTGATCGGAACGTGGGCCGGGCCCGAGGAGCCGGGCACCGCCTACGTGATGATGCACCACACGATCGGCGACGTCGGTGACGGGCACCTCGGGTCCTGGGGCTACCCGATCGGAGGGATGGGCGCCGTCACCGACGCGATCCGGCGCGCCGCCGAGTCATTCGGTGTCGAGGTACGAACGGGTTCGCCCGTCGAGCGCATCGATGTCGCCAACGGGCGTGTGGGCGGCGTCACCACCCGTGACGGCCGGGAGCTCCGCGCGCCGATCGTCGTCGCCGCAACCCATCCGCAGATCACGTTCCTCCGCCAGATCGACGCTGCGGAGCTGCCTGATGATTTCGTGACCGATTTGCGGCGGTGGCGGTCCCGCTCGGGCACGGTGAAGGTCAACGTGGCGCTGTCGGAGCTGCCCGACTTCGTGGCCTGGCCGGGGACCGAACCACACGAACGGTTCACCGGCTCCGTCGAGCTGTGCCACTCGATCGACTACCTGCAGCGGGCGTTCCAGGACGCTCGGGAGGGTCGGGCCGCCGCCCGCCCGTTCTCCGACGGCGTGATCCCCTCGACCCTCGATCCGACGCTGTGCCCGGACGGCACCCACGTGATGTCGCTGTTCACCCAGTGGGTGCCCGACACGTGGTCGGAGGAGCCGCACGCCGAGGAGCTCGAGCAGTACGCCGATCGGGTCATCGACGGCTACACCGAGCTGGCGCCCAACTTCAAGCAGGCGGTGATCCACCGCCAGGTCATCGGGCCGTGGGAGATGGAGCACGAGTACGGACTGATCGGTGGCAACATCTTCCACGGTGAGCTCACGCCCGACCAGCTGTTCCACATGCGTCCTGCGCCGGGCTACGCCGACTTCACGACTCCGATCCGCGGCCTCTACCAGTGCTCGTCGGCGACCCACGGCGGCGGCGGCGTGACCGGCATCCCGGCCCTCCTCTGCACCCGTCGCATCCTCTCCGACAAGCGTCGCTGGCGGAAATGAAGATTCTGACGACAGTTGGTAGCGCTGTGCGCAACCAAGTCTCCTCAGAATCTGCGGCGCCGATCGATCCGGCGGCGCTGGCGCCGGTGCTCGACCCTGACGGGTCCGGGTGCATGCTGCCGGCGGAGGCCTACCTCGACGACGCAGTACTGGCGTGGGAGCGGACGCACCTGTTCGCCGGAGCGTGGGCCTGCGTAGGTCGCTCGGCGGATCTCGCCGAGATCGGTAGCCGGCGGGCGGTGACCGTCGGTGACGATGCGGTCCTCCTCGTCCGCGGAGAAGACGGACGCCTGCGCGGCTTCTACAACGTGTGCCAGCACCGCGCGCACGAACTGGCGCCGTGCGGGACGACGGCCCACGGCCGCTCGATCCACTGCCCGTACCACGGCTGGCGCTACGGGCTCGACGGGTCACTCTTGTCGACGCCCCGGTTCGACGCCCCGATCGACTTCGAGCGGTCACAGCACGCGCTGATCCCCGTCGCCGTCGAGGAGTGGCACGGCTGGGTGATGGTCAACGTGTCCGGCGACGCGCCTGCGCTCTCGGCGTTCTTCGGCGGCCTCGAGGAGCGGGTCGCCGACTACGAGCCGGAGCGGCTGGTGGTCGGGGCGACGCACGCCTACGAGCTGGAGACGAACTGGAAGCTCATCGTCGAGAACTACCACGAGTGCTTCCACTGCCCGAACATCCATCCGCAGCTGTGCAGCGTCAGCCCGCCGACGAGCGGTGAGAACGCCGTCGGCCACGAGGGGTTCTGGGTCGGCGGTTGGCAGGATCTGATGCCGCACGCCGTGACGATGTCGCTGTCCGGCGAGTCTCCGACCGTTCCGCTACGTGGTCTGCGCGGCGTCGCCCGGCGCCGCATCGACTACCTCGGGGTGCTGCCCAACCTGCTCCTCAGCCTGCATCCCGACTACGTGATGACCCACCGCATCGAGCCGCTGACACCCGGCCGCACGGCCGTCGAGTGCCAGTGGTTGTTCGCCCCAGAGGCCGTCGAGCAGGAGGGGTTCGATCCGGCGTTCGCGGTGGACTTCTGGGACGTGACCAACCGCCAGGACTGGTCGGCCTGCGAGGGCGTGCAGCGCGGCATCGCCTCCCGCGGCTACCGGCCGGGTCCGTTCTCCACCGAGGAAGACGCGGTTGCCCAGTTCGTGCGACTCGTTGCTCGCGCCTACCTCGCCGGCGGCTGGAGTCGTTAAGGGCGCTACGGCGACCAGAACTCTGCTACGGTCCCTTTCTGACTGACCAGTCAGTAAGGAGAGTTCAACCTCATGGCCATGGTGAGCCCGGTTGCGGCCGGTGACGCCCTGGACGGCCTGATCGCGGAGCAGGAGGCGGCGTTGATCGCCCGGACCACCCGCTCCCACGAGCTCCACGCCGAAGCACTCCACCATCTACCTGGTGGCGTCGCGTCGTCGTGGCAGGACGCCCCGCCTTGCCCGGTGTTCCTCGAACGCGGTCGCGGATCGTGGGTGTGGGACGTCGACGGCACCGAGTACGTCGACCTGCACGCCGGGTTCGGGACGATGATCGTGGGCCACGCCCATCCCGCGCTTGTCGCCGCGATCTCCGAGCGCGCTGCGGCTGGCACGCACTTCGCCCAACCGGTGCCCGACATCATCCCCGTCGCCGGAGAGTTGGCTCGCCGCTTCGGGCTCCCGCTGTGGCGGTTCACCAACTCGGGGACCGAAGCGACCCTCGCCGCGATCCACCTCGCCCGTGCGGCCACCGGTCGCTCCGACGTCATCAAGGTCGAGGGCAGCTACCACGGCCACCACGACGCCGTGCAGGTGTCCGTCTATCCCGACCTTGCCAGTGCGGGTCCGGCGGAACGACCGCATCCGGTCCTCGAGCACGCCGCCGTCGCACCGGCCATCGCCAAGTCGACGCACGTCGTGCCGTTCGGCCAACTCGACGCCGTACGTCGCGTGCTGCTCGATCATCCCGGACAGATCGCGGCGATGATCGTCGAGCCGGTGATGATGAACATCGGCGTCATCCCGCCGCCGCCCGGCTACCTCGACGTGCTCGCCGCGCTGCTCCACACGCACGGCGCGCTGCTCATCTTCGACGAGGTCAAGACGGGCGTCACGATCGCGCCCGGTGGTGCGACCGAGCGCTTCGGAGTCGTGCCCGATGTCATCTGCCTGGCGAAGGCGATCGCCGGTGGCGTCCCGTGCGGGGCGATCGGCGGGACGGCTGAGGTGATGGAGGTCATCGCCAGTGGCACCTACGAGCAGGTCGGGACGTTCAACGGCAACCCCCTCACGATGGCCGCCGCCAAGGCGCTGTTGCTCGACGTGCTCACCCCGGAGGCGTACCGGCACATCGACGAGCTGCGTGAGGAGCTGACGGAGCGGGCCCGCCACACGCTCGGCCGCCACCACCTCCCCGGGTACGTCAGCGCCTACGGCGCGAAGGGGGCGATCGTCTTCTCCCCCGTGCGCATCCGCAACTACCGGGACTTCTGCGGCTACGACGGCCGCTACGGCCATGCGCACTGGCTCTTCCAGCACAACGGAGGCGTGTTCCTGCCGCCGTGGGGGAAGATGGAGCAGTGGACGCTGTCGGTCCAGCACACCGCTGACGACGTCGATCGCGCCGCCGCCAACCTCGAGCGATTCGCCGCCGCGCTGCACGCATGACCGTCATTGCGTTCCCCGGCCACGCAGGCCGTTGGTTGCCGCTCGCTCGCTGGCGCTCGCTCGCTCGCACCATCGAGAGGTGCACGATGACCTCCATCCAGGCGTCCATGGGGCAAGTGGGACTGCCCGCGCCGATCGCCGAGCTGGCTGCCCGGAACGTGGGACGTCGTCGTGGTCGGCGGTGGCCACAACGGCCTGGCGTGCGCCGCCTACCTCGCCAAGGCGGGCCGGTCGGTCCTGGTGCTCGAACGCCGCGAGCGCCTCGGCGGCGCCTGCACGCTCGAGCAGCCGTTCACCGACCCTGGCTTCGCTGTCAGCCCGTGCGCCTACGTCGTCGGGCTGCTCGATCCGCGGGTCATCGACGAGCTCGGCCTCCGCCGCCACGGCTACAAGGTGTTCCTCGCCGACCCGGGACTGTGGTGCCCGTTCGACGACGGCACGTGGTACGGGCAGTTCCTCGACCACGAGCGGACCGCCGCCGGGATGCGCGAGAACGGCTTCTCGGAAGCCGACATCAAGGGCCAGTTCGAGTACGAGGACTTCTTCGACCGGATGCGCCAGGCGCTGCGCGAGCGGGTCCGCGACACGTGGGTCGGCCCGTCGCCGGACGAGGACGAGCTGCGCGAGCTGCTCGGGCACGACCCGGAGCTGACCGACGCGCTCTTCGAGACGTCGATCGCCGACGTCGTCGAACGCTTCATCGACGACCCTCGCCTGCAGCAGGCCCTGTACGGGCAGGGCGTGATCGGTGCCTGGGCCGGACCCCGTTCGCCGGGAACGGCGTCGATCAAGCTGATGCACTTCCAGGGGACGCTGGAGGGCGTCCCGATGGCATGGGGTTACGTCGAGGGCGGGATGGGACGCGTGTCGTTCGCCATCGCCGAGGCGGCGCTGGAGGCGGGCGCCACATTGGCCGCCGGCGTGCCGGTCGCCGAGATCCTGCCGGGCGAGGGCGTCGTGCTGGAGGGTGGCGAGGTCATCCGGGCGAGCGCGGTCGTGTCGAACGCCGATCCGATCGTGACGCGACGCCTGCTCGGCGCGGCGATCGAGCCTGACTTCGCGACGCGCGTTGCGTCGTGGCGGACGACGAGTCCGGTCGTCAAGGTGAACTGCGGTCTGTCGCGGCTGCCCCGCTGGACGGCTGTCCCTCACGACGACTGGCCGAACGGCGCGCCGGTGTCGATCGCCATGCCCATGGACGAGGCGCAGGCGGCGTTCGAGGCATGCACCAGAGGCGTCCCGTCACCCGGCTTCGCCGAGCTGTACTTCCAGACGGCGTACGACCCGACGGTGGCGCCGCCCGGGAAGCACACCATGTCGGCGTTCGTGCAGTACGCGCCGTACCACCTGGCGGAGGGAACGTGGGACGAGCGCCGGACCGAGATCGGGCAACGCATCCTCGGGCTGATCGGGCGCTACTGCGACGTCGACGACGTCGTCGAGCACATCGAGGTGCTCGGCCCGCCCGACATCGAGGCCCGTATCGGGCTCACCGGCGGGCACATCTTCCAAGGTGAGTGCATGCCCGATCAGATGTGGTGGCGACGGATGTCCTCACGCGCGCCGGGCGGCGGCGTCTACCTGTGCGGCGCGGCGACCCACCCGGCCGGCAGCGTCATCGGCCTCAACGGCCGCAATGCAGCGATGGCGGTGTTGGAGGACCTGAAGGCGTCGAACTGTCCGTAGGAATCGACTGAAGACGATCGATTGCTACGGACAGAACGTCTGCTCTACGCGTGCGCGCCAGTGACGTCGGGCCGTAGGCGGCCGACGTCCACGTGGACGCCAGGGCCCATCGTCGACGACACCGTGATCTTGCGCATGTAGCGACCCTTGGCCGCCGCCGGCTTGGCCCGGTTGAGCTCGTCGATCACGGCCCGGAAGTTCGTCTCGAGCGCGGCCGGGTCGAAGCTGACCTTGCCGAGCGGCACGTGGATGTTGCCGTAGCGGTCGGTGCGGTACTCGACCTTGCCGCCCTTGAACTCGGTGACCGCCCGCCCGACATCGGTCGTCACGGTCCCCGTCTTCGGGTTCGGCATCAGACCACGCGGTCCGAGGGCCCGCCCGAGCTTGCCGACGAGCGGCATCATGTCGGGCGTCGCGATGGCGACGTCGAAGTCGAACTTGCCCGCCTCGACCTGCGCCGCCAGATCGTCGGAGCCGACGATGTCGGCGCCCGCCTCACGGGCCTCTGCAGCTGCCTCGCCGGTGGCGAAGACGGCGACTCGCACGTCCTTGCCCGTTCCGGCCGGCAGACCGACGGTGCCGCGCACCATCTGGTCGGCCTTGCGGGGATCGACGCCGAGACGCACGGCGACATCGACGCCCTCGTCGAAGCCGGCCTTGGCCAGGTTCTTGACGATGCCGAGCGCCTCCGACGGCGTGTAGAACTCGTCACGATCGAACGCCTTCAGCGCGTCGGTGAGCTTCTTGCCGGACATGGTGTTCCTTCCTCTCGAGGTGTGATGCCCCCCGGGCGAGGTCCTCCCGGGCCGGGCCGTTGGTGTCAGACGACGTCGATGCCCATCGAGCGGGCGGTGCCGCGGACCTGCTGCTTGGCCGCCTCGAGGTCGTAGGCGTTGAGGTCCGGCATCTTGATCTGGGCGATCTCGGCGACGTCGGCCTCGGTGACCCGGCCGACGGTCTGGCGCCCTGGCTCCGGCGAGGCCGTCTCGAGGCCGGCCTTCTGCCGCAGCAGGACCGGCGTCGGTGGGGTCTTCAGGATGAACGTGAACGAACGGTCCTCGAAGACCGTGATCTCGACCGGGACGATCGTGCCGACCTGGGATTCCGTGGCTGCGTTGTATGCCTTGACGAAGTCCATGATCGCCACGCCGTGCGGGCCGAGCGCCGTGCCGACGGGCGGCGCGGGGCTGGCCTTGCCGGCCGGGATCTGGATCTTGACGATGGCGGCGACGCGCTTTCGGGCCATTTGGGGGATTCTTCCTACAGCTTGGCGACCTGGCTGAAGTCCATCTCGACGAGCGTCTCCCGCCCGAAGATGTTGACCAGGACCTTGAGTTTCATGTGGTCGGCGTTGATCTCGGCGATCTCACCGGAGAAGTCGGCGAACGGGCCCTCTCTGACCCGCACGCTCTCGCCCACCTCGTACTCGAGGCGTGGCTTGGCGCGGGCGGCCTGCTCGGCGCCGTCGCCCTTGGCGGCGAGGAACGTGCGCACCTCGCGGCGAGAGAGCGGCGTCGGCTTCTGGCCTTGTCGGCTCTGCCCGACGAACCCCGTGACACCCGGCGTGTTGCGGATGCAGTACCAGGACTCATCGTCCATCTTGCAGCGCACGAGGATGTAACCGGGGAAGACCTTGCGCTGGACGATCTGCTTGCGGCCGCCCTTGAACTCGACGACCTCCTCCATGGGGATGACGACCTCGAAGATCTTGTCCTCCATGTTCATGCTCTGGATCCGAGCATGCAGGTTGGCGGTGACCTTCTTCTCGTAGCCCGACTGGGTGTGCACGACGAACCACTCGCCGGGACGGGTCCACGGGTCGTCGACCTCTTCGACCGGCGCCTCTTCCTCCTCCTCGGCGGCCGCGGCCGTCGCGTCGTCGGCGAGGGTGACGACCTCGGCGTCGCCATCGACGGCCTGGGGATCGGCGTCGTCGTCCTCCGTGACGTCGTCGTCGGTCACCACGCTGGGCGCGTCGTCGTCGACCACGGTGAGGTCGACCTCGGCGGGAGGATCGGCCTCGTCCAGCACGCCGACGTCACCCGTCGGCAGCACATCGGGGGTCTCGATCTCGTCGACATCCACGGAGCTGATGCGTTCCTGCTCGTCACTCATTCGTACAACCATCCGGAGAACAGCCCGAACAGGAAGTCGAGCCCACCCACCAGGGCCGTGTAGATGATCACCGTCACCACGACGACGATCGAGTAGCGGACGACCTCGGGCCGCTTCGGCCAGGCCACCTTGCGCATCTCGTCGCGGACCTCGCCCAGGTACTGGGCAGGGCCGACCCGCTCCCGCTTGACAGGTGCCTGGCGCTGGACGCGCGTCGGCGCGCCCTTCTCATCGAGGGCGCCGGTCCGGCGGAGGTGCCGCTTCTGTTCGCGGTTCAGGTCGTCGAGTGACATCGTGGTGGTTGGTCTCGGGGGCAGGGCAGGAGGGACTCGAACCCCCGACCGTCGGTTTTGGAGACCGATGCTCTACCAGCTGAGCTACTGCCCTCGGTTGGGGGAGGTCAGGCTACCAGGCGCTCCCTGGAGCGCGCCTGGGCGGGCCCCTCCCGATTCTGAGGAGACTTGGTTGCGCTCAGCGCAACCAACTGTCGTCAGAATCGGTTGGGGCCGCTACCGGGTCTCCTTGTGGACCGTGTGGCGGCGGTCGTGGCTGCAGTACTTCTTCATCTCGAGGCGCTCACGGTCGTTGATCTTCGACTTCATCGTGATGTAGTTGCGCCGCTTGCACTCGGTGCACTCGAGAGTGATCTTGACGCGCTTCTCGCTCTTCGCCATCGGGACCTCCTACTTCAGGATCTTCGTGACTCGGCCGGCGCCGACGGTGCGGCCGCCCTCGCGGATGGCGAAGCGCAGTCCCTCGACCATGGCGATCTCCTTGCCGAGCTCGACCGTCATCGTGATGTTGTCGCCAGGCATCACCATCTCGGTCCCCTCGGGCAACTGGATCGTGCCCGTGACGTCGGTCGTCCGGAAGAAGAACTGCGGCCGATAGTTGTTGAAGAACGGCTTGTGACGGCCACCCTCCTCCTTGGTCAACACGTACACCTGACCCTCGAAGTTGGTGTGCGGCGTGATCGAGCCCGGCTTGCACAGCACCTGACCACGCTCCACCTCCTCCTTCTTCGTGCCCCGCAACAAGGCACCGATGTTGTCCCCCGCCTGACCCTGATCAAGGATCTTGCGGAACATCTCCACACCCGTGCACACCGTCTTCTGCGTCGGCCGCAACCCGACGATCTCGACCTCGTCACCAGTGTGGATGACACCCTGCTCAACCTTGCCCGTCACCACCGTGCCCCGCCCGGTGATCGTGAACACGTCCTCGATCGGCATCAGGAACGGCTTGTCCAGATCCCGCACCGGCTCGGGGATGAAATCATCGGCGGCGGCCATCAACTCGAGCACCTTCCCCTGCCACGCCTCGTCGCCCTCCAACGCCTTCAACGCCGACACCCGCACCACCGGCGCGTCATCGCCGGGGAACTCGTACTCGGTGAGCAGCTCCCGGACCTCCAACTCGACGAGATCCAGCAACTCCTCATCGTCGACCATGTCCGCCTTGTTCAACGCCACGATGATCGACGGCACCCCGACCTGGCGGGCCAACAACACATGCTCCCGGGTCTGGGGCATCGGACCATCCGTCGCCGCCACCACCAAGATCGCCCCATCAACCTGGGCCGCACCCGTGATCATGTTCTTGATGTAGTCCGCATGCCCCGGCATGTCGACATGCGCGTAATGCCGCTTGTCGGTCTCGTACTCGATATGCGCGATCGAAATCGTGATCCCCCGCGCCTTCTCCTCCGGCGCCTTATCAATCGCGTCGAACGGCGTATAACTCGCCAACCCACGATCCGCCAACACCTTCGAGATGGCCGCCGTCAACGTCGTCTTCCCGTGGTCGATGTGACCCATCGTCCCGATGTTCACATGCGGCTTCGTGCGCTCGAACTTCGCCTTGCTCATGGTGTCCTTTTCTTCTCGGCGTGTGGGTGTCTGACAAGTGGTAGCGGCGATCGGGATCGAACCGATGACCTTCCGATTATGAGCCGGATGCTCTGACCAACTGAGCTACGCCGCCGCTGGGGCTGACCAGCCTGGTCGAGCCCTCTGTGGGAATCGAACCCACGACACCAGCCTTACCATGGCTGTGCTCTGCCGACTGAGCTAAGAGGGCCGTTTTGTGGCGCGCGGGCCTGCCGCGAGCCAGCCCACGAGCATAGCGGCGGGGTTGCGTGCTCGGGCCGGGGTTGCATGCTCGGGCCGGGGTTGCGTGTTGGGTCGCGTCGTTCAGAAATGGATGACCCGGTTCGGCACGGCGGCGCCTCCAGGCGCTTCGCCGGCCGCATCAGGTCGATACCGTCCCCGCTGTGGTGGAGATCCGCTTGGCCGAGCCGGCCGACGCCCAGGCGGTGCGCACGATCTACAACCTCGAGGTCACGACCGCCACCAGCACATTCGATCTCGTTCCTCGCTCATTGGCCGAGCAGGAGGACTGGCTGGCCCAGCGGTCCGGGGCCTTCTCGGCGATCGTCGCCGAGCTCGACGGCGACGTGGTCGGGTTCGCCTCGCTGTCGCCGTACAAGGAACGGGCCGCCTACCGCACGACCGTCGAGGACTCCGTCTACGTGTCGCGCGACCACGAACGTCGCGGCATCGGTTCGGCGCTCCTCGAGCAACTCATCGAGGTCGCCACCGCATCCGGGTTCCATACGGTGATCGCCCGCATCGAGGCGTCAAGCGAGTCCTCCCGGGCGCTTCACACCCGATGCGGCTTCGAGCTCGTCGGCATCGAACGCCAGGTCGGCCGCAAGTTCAGCCGTTGGCTCGACGTCGCCGTGATGCAACGGATGCTGTGATCCGATCTGCCGCGGTGCGTCGGCCTAGCACTCCGCGGTGAAAGCGTGGAGTGGTTGGCGGTGGGTCAGCGTGACGTAGCCACGGAGCAGCTCAGCGCAGCTGTTCTTGTCCACGTGCGTCGTGTACGGCCGGTCCATCAGGCCCCACACCATGACCTCAGCGGCGTGCTCCGCTCCTCGTTCCTCCCAAACGGTGTCGTTGCTCCGCCACACGCGGAGGTCGCGTAGCCGGAGGAACTCGGCCCGACGTTCATCGGTCAACGACTGACGGTCCCATGCATGGGCCAGTTCGTGGAGCATGACGTCCTCTGCCGCCGGGCCCGTCTCCGTGTTGCAGACGCGGATGACCGAGCGACCATTCTCGACGAGGTGCGCGGCGCGGCGCCCGAAGCACCGCTCGGGCGCGTCGTAGCGGACGATGGTGATGCCCGGCAGTTCGAGGTCGGCTGCCTCGAACAGCTCCACCGCCCAGCCCACGATGTCCTCCTGCCCAGCCGTCAGCTCGACGATCGAGAGCCTCGGCTCGCCCTCGGGCACGTCGACCACCCCAGCGACAGCGAGGATCGCCAGGAAGCCGAACGAGCGCAGCCGAGAACGAGGCACGCCAGTTACCGTGCGGTAACCGGCGTCCGGCGACTATGTCACGTGACCTGCGGTGACGTGACAGGCGCCTCGTGGGCCGGGGAGGATTCGAACCTCCGTAGGCGATGCCGGCAGATTTACAGTCTGCTCCCTTTGGCCGCTCGGGCACCGACCCTCGATTGGCCCGCTCTACGCGGGCGGCCGACGATGGTATAGGGCCGTTACCCTTCACCGCGATGCCCAGTTTCGACGTCGTCTCCCAGGTCGACCACCAAGAGGTGCGCAACGCCGTCGACCAGGCCCAGCGCGAGGTCGGTACTCGCTTCGACTTCAAGAACACCAACTCATCGATCGAACAGCACGACCTCGTCCTCACGTTGCGCACGGTCAGCGAGGATCGTCTCGCCGCCCTGCGTCAGGTCCTCGAGGAGAAGCTCGTGAAGCGAGGCGTCTCCCTCAAGGGCCTCGACTACGCGACCGTCGAGGAAGCGAGCCACAACACGGTCCGTCAGGTCGTCACGATCAAGGTCGGCATCTCCTCCGACAAGGCTCGCGAGATCAACAAGCTGATCAAGGAGAAAGGGCCGAAGGGCGTCTCCAGTCAGACCCAGGGCGAGATGGTCCGCGTGAGCAGCAAGAAGCGCGACGACCTGCAGGCGGTGATGGCGGCCATCAAGGCGGCCGACCTCGGCATCCCGGTGCAGTTCGAGAACATGCGGAACTGAACGTCGGCCCGAGGGCCTCGGTCAGAGGTTGTCGATGCGGACGACGGTGCCCGCGAGCGACACGACGTAGGCGCTGGCGCCGAGGAAATCCATCGACGTGGGCCGGTCGAGCACGAGCTCGGCCCCGGAGCCGTCGACGACCGGCGTCAACGTGCCGTCGTCACCCACGAGGACGAGCCGTCCGGTGTTCGCCCGGGCCGGAGACCCCTCACCGACGCCGTCCCACATCCCTTGCGACAGTGCGTACAGCCTTCCGCCCGGCCCACGCTCGACGTCGACGAGCATGCGCGCTCCACTCGCCACCTCGTCGACGGCGCCCGATCGTGGGTTGACGGCGATCACCTTGCCGGTCTCCGGCTCGTGCGGGATCGGTCCGAGCTCGCTGACGAGGACTCTGGATCCGAGGAGCTCGAGCCCTGTGGGCACGATGTTGCCGAACGTGGCGAACTCGCTCACGACGCCGTGGCGATCGACGTGCAGCACCCGGTTGTGGTGGCCGTCGGACACGAGGAACCCGCTCCGGTACGACTGGATGGAGTACTGCACCCCGGTCGGGATGAAGAAGTCCGTTTCCGGCGGGTTGGCCTGCGAGAACGCCCCGATGTCAGCGAACACCGTGTGGCTCCCGTCCTGCTCGATGCGGTAGATCCCAACCGTGTCATCGCCTCCGACGTCCTCGCCGACCAAGATGACCAACACGTAGGCGCGGGCACCGACGAAGACCACGTCCATCGCGCCGCCGATGTCGACCACTCGCGTCGGCAGGCCGCTGGCGTGCACATCCACCTCGCCGGTGCGCCGATCGATGCGAAGGACACGGCCGGCCGTGCCGTCGGTGACGTACGAGCGCGCCGTCCGGACCGATCGTGCTACCCGAGCCAAGGGTGCTGAACGAGGCCAGCGGCGTGACCTCCGGCGATCTCGGCGAGTCGGCGCCCGTCCCCGAGGGCGCCAGGCCAACGAGCAGGCCGACGCCCGCCAACAGCAGAGCAATCCGACGTCCAACCGACATCGCCTACCTCCCTCGCCAGGCTCCGTGGCTCACCATCATCCTGAACCCTCCGGTCACGCAGCGTCAATGGTTCGCAGATCATGACGGGGAGCCGGGCGTGGTGACCGTCACACCACGGGGTTGAACTACCCTGGAGACGCAGCGCCGATTCGGGGAGGAAGGGGGGCGTCGCTGATGGTTGTGCTCGCGCCTGCGAGCGAACGAACGGGGACCGCCACTGTCACGGTCGCCTCACGAGCTCGCGATTGGGCCCGCCGTGCGCCCCACCAGGTCGCCATGCGGGAGAAGGACTTCGGCATCTGGCAGGAGCACACCTGGGGCGAAACCTGGGACTGCGTGCTCGACGCCGCGCACGGCCTCCTGGCGCTCGATATCGATGTCGGTGACCGAGTGTCGATCCAGTCGGAGGACCGGCCGGAGTGGATCTTCCTCGACCTCGCGGCCGTCGCTGTGCGCGGCGTCACGGTCGGCTTGTACCCGACCAACCCGACGGCGGAGGTCGAGTACCTCCTCACCGACTCCGGTGCCAAAGTGCACCTCGCCGAGGACCAGGAGCAGGTCGACAAGGTGTTGGCGCTACCGCGCGAGCAGCTGTCGGCACTGACGACGATCGTCTACCTCGAACCGCGTGGCCTGCAGGACTACGACGACCCCCGCTTGATGGCGTGGGAGGACCTCCTCGCCCTCGGGCGCAAACACCGCGCCGAACACGGTGACGTCGTCGAGGCCCGCATGGCGGCGGCCGAGCCCACCGACGTGATGACGCTCGTCTACACGTCGGGGACGACCGGCCCTCCGAAGGGCGCCATGTTGACGAACGCCAACGCCGCCTTCGCCATCGAAAAGATCGTCAGCCTGCCCGAGCGACTCCCTGGCCGGAAGCCACCGGACGCCCACGACGTCATCATCACCTACCTCCCGCTGTGCCACGTCGCCGAGCGCATCTTCTCCACGTGGCATCTCGTCGCGTGCGGCACCGTGCTCAACTTCGCCGAGTCGATCGACACCATCACGTCCAACCTCCGTGAGGTTCAACCGACGCTGTTCTTCGCCGTTCCCAGGATCTGGGAGAAGATCCACGCCGGCGTCCTGATTCGCGCCAACGACGCGAGCTGGCTGAAGAAGCGCTTCCTCCGGTTCGGCCTGCGGCTCTCCCGCTCGATCGGCAAGGCCAAGGTGGCCAACGGCGGCAACCACACCGTCGGCAGCCGGATCCGCTACGCCATCGGCTTCCCGCTCGTGTTCCGTGCCCTCAAGGAGCGCATCGGGCTGCGCCGCTGCCGCTATGCCGCATCGGGGGCCGCACCGATCGCTCCCGAGGTGCTCGAGTTCTTCATCGGGATCGGTGTTCCTGTCTTCGAGCTCTACGGGATGACCGAGAACACCGCCGTCGCGACGGCCAACTTCCCAGGACGCATGAAGCTCGGGCACGGTCGGCGAGCCATACCCGGGGATCGGTCTCAGGCTCGACCCGCTGACCAACGAGATCCAGACCAAGCACGACGGAACGTTCGCCGGCTACTGGGGCAAGCCGGAGAAGACGGCCGAGACGATGACCGACGACGGTTGGCTGATGACCGGCGACGTCGGCGAGTGGGTCGAGGGCACCTACGTCAAGATCGTCGACCGCATCAAGCACATCATCATCACGTCCGGTGGGAAGAACATCTCGCCGTCGGAGATCGAGAACAGCCTGAAGACCTCGCCCTACGTCAAGGAAGCGATGGTCATCGGTGACGGCCGCAAGTACCTCGGCGCGCTGATCGGCATCGAGTACGACACGGTGGGCGACTGGGCGCTGCGACGCAACATCCCGTACACGACGTACCGCGACCTCGCCGAGAAGCCGGAAGTGAACGAGCTGATCCAGGGTGTCGTCGAGCAGACGAACGAGAAGTTCGCCTCCGTCGAGCAGATCAAGACGTTCCGGATGATCCCCAAGGAGCTCGACCACGAAGACGGGGAGCTGACGGCGACGCAGAAGCTGAAGCGTGGGGCGATGGAGGACGCGTTCGGCGACCTGGTGGAGTCGATGTACCGGTGAACGTAATTGCGTTCCCCGGCCACGCAGGCCGGTGCTGGTCGCTCCGTCGCTGGCGCTCCGTCGCTCGCACCCGCAAACGAGTTCACCGATGAACCTGACCGTTGCAGTCGGCCAGCTGCTCGCCACCGCGCCGCCACCCGAACCGATACCGACCGGCGGCACCGACGTCGAGCGCTTCATCGCCGCCTTCAGCCGCGGTCTCGCCCAGGGATCGATCTACGCCCTCATCGCCCTCGGCTTCGTGCTCGTCTTCAAGGCCACGCAGACCGTCAACTTCGCCCAGGGTGCGATCGCCCTCGTCGGCACGTACGTGCTCAGCCTGGTGCTCATCGATTGGCGGGTCCCCGGCCGCTGGCTCGGTGACAACCAGTACGTGGTGTGGTTCAGCGCGCTGATCGTCGCGCTGGTCTTCGCCATGCTGCTCGGACTCGTGATCGAACGGTTGATCATCCGCCCGATGATCGGCGAGCCCCTGTTCTCGATCGCCGTGATCACGCTCGGGCTCGAGGCAGTGCTCCGCACACTCGGGATCGACGCCATCGGTGTCAACGTCCGCAGCATCAACGTCCCGTGGGCCACAAGCGGCTTCGAGGTCGGTGGCGCGCTGATCTATTGGTCGTGGGTGTTCACCGTGATCGCCATGCTCGTGTCGTTCGTGGCGGTCTACATCTTCTTCAAGACGCGCATGGGCATCGCGATGCGCGCCGTCGCCTACGACCAGGAGGCGTCGATGGCGCAGGGCATCCCGGTCGGCCGGGTGTTCGCCATCGCCTGGGCCGCCGCTGCGGCGCTCGCCGTGCTCGGCGCGATCTGTGCATCGATGTCGCCGATCGGGCAAGGCACGGCGACGGCGAGCGTCGCCGCGCTCGCCTTCCGGGCCCTGCCGGCGGTCATCCTCGGAGGCCTCGACTCCGTCGTCGGCGCCCTCGTCGGCGGCCTCGCGGTCGGTCTCGCCGAGGTCTTCGCCGGGACCTACCTCGCCGAGTACACCGACACGCTCGGCGTCGGCTTCCAGCTGATCGTGCCGTACCTCGTGATGCTGGTCGTGCTGCTGATCAGACCGTACGGCCTGTTCGGCACACCGGAGATCAGGCGGGTTTGACGTGTGGGGTCGACCCAACCTGCACACGACCTACCAGTCGGAGATGGCGATCTTCCCGACGTGGACACAGCGCATCCTCATCGCCATGCTCGTCGCACTGGCCGTGTTGCTGGCCTTCGACTTGCCGGTCATCAACCAGATCCCCGTCATCAGCTACCTCGGAGACGACGACTGGATCCGCCTGACCACGCAGGCGATCATCTTCGTGATCGCCGCCCTCGGGCTGAACCTGCTCACCGGGGTCTCCGGCCAGGTGTCGCTCGGCCACGCCTTCTTCATGGGGGTCGGCGCGTACACGGCGGCCTATCTCGGCGGTGAGTCGGGGACCGACACGTGGGGCCACGAGCTGCCGATGTGGATCTGGTTGCCGGGCGCGGGCATCTGCGCCGCGCTGATCGGGCTCCTGATCGCGCCGGCCGCCGTGCGCGTGCGCGGGTTGTACCTCGGCATCCTCACCGTCGGGCTTGTCTTCATCGGCATCCACCTGTCCCGCCTCCTCCCCGAGATCTCGGGACCCGCGGAGGTGGGACGGAACTTCCCGCCGCTCGAGCTGAAAGCCTGGAAGGAGGACGAGCCCTTCATCTCCTTCACCGAGGACGGCCACTGGCTGTGGTTCGACATCAGCGGCAACGCCAAGACCTACCTGTTCTGCCTCGGACTGATGATCGTCGGGCTCCTCGTGGCGAAGAACCTCGTGCGGTCGCGGACAGGCCGGGCATTGCAAGCGATACGCGACCGCGACGTGGCGGCGGAGATCATGGGCGTGCCCGAGGTCAGGCACAAGCTGATCGCGTTCGCCATCTCGTCGTTCTTCGCCGGCGTGGCTGGCGCCGTCTTCGCGTCGTTCGTCGGCCGGCTGCCACCCGAGTACTGGGACCTCATCCTGTCGGTCGAGTTCATCGCCATCCTGCTCGTCGGTGGTGCCGGCACCGTCGCCGGCACGCTGGTCGGCACGTTCTTCGTCGTCCTCCTGCCCAGGTTCATGGAGGAGTTCGCGGGGTGGATGTCGGACCAGTCGTCCGGATCGGGGGTGTGGGCCTCCTTCTGGGACGGTCTCGTCAGCAGGGACCAGAACGACTTCGGGTTCATCTCTTCAGCCGAGATCGCGGCCTGGATTCCCGCTGCCCGTCAGCGCGCTCGACACCATCCTCTACGGCTTTGCTCGTCATCATCTTCTTGTTGTTCGAGCCGCTCGGCTTGTTCGGCATCTGGGTCAAGATCCGCAACTACTGGAAGGGCTGGCCGTTCTCGTACTGATCGGCCGGCCGCAACTGTCTCGACAACCAACACACCCCAAGGGGGGGCCGATGAGAATGAAATGGCGATACGTCGCCGTGGCGGCCTGCATGGGCCTCGTGGCCGCGGCCTGCGGCGGCGACGACGACGACGGCGGCGGTGCCGAGGACACAGAGGCGCCTGCGGGCACCGAGGCAGCGGGCACTGAGGCGCCAGCCGAGACGGAAGCCCCGGGACACCACGGCCGCCGCGACCGAGGAGACCGAAGCGCCCAACGGAGGAGACCGAAGCCGAGGAGGAGACCGGCGCGCTCGGTCGATCCGGCGAGCATCGAGACGGACGTCGGCGTCGACGACACGACGATCCCTCGGCATGCTGGCCGACCTGCGTCTACCTCGAACCGCGCGGCCTGCAGGA
This sequence comes from uncultured Acidimicrobiia bacterium, assembly GCA_963774635.1. Taxonomy (GTDB): domain Bacteria; phylum Actinomycetota; class Acidimicrobiia; order Acidimicrobiales; family Ilumatobacteraceae; genus JALZMG01. The sequence continues at coordinate 4,086 of CAVZFS010000005.1, read as the reverse complement.
CTACGACGACCCCCGCTTGATGGCGTGGGAGGACCTCCTCGCCCTCGGGCGCAAACACCGCGCCGAACACGGTGACGTCGTCGAGGCCCGCATGGCGGCGGCCGAGCCCGACCGACGTGATGACGCTCGTCTACACGTCGGGGACGACCGGCCCGCCGAAGGGCGCCATGTTGACGAACGCCAACGCCGCCTTCGCCATCGAAAAGATCGTCAGCCTGCCCGAGCGACTCCCTGGCCGGAAGCCACCGGACGCCCACGACGTCATCATCACCTACCTCCCGCTGTGCCACGTCGCCGAGCGCATCTTCTCCACGTGGCATCTCGTCGCGTGCGGCACCGTGCTCAACTTCGCCGAGTCGATCGACACCATCACGTCCAACCTCCGCGAGGTTCAACCGACGCTGTTCTTCGCCGTGCCCAGGATCTGGGAGAAGATCCACGCCGGCGTCCTGATTCGCGGCCAACGACGCGAGCTGGCTGAAGAAGCGCTTCCTCCGGTTCGGCCTGCGGCTCTCCCGCTCGATCGGCAAGGCCAAGGTGGCCAACGGCGGCAACCACACCGTCGGCAGCCGGATCCGCTACGCCATCGGCTTCCCGCTCGTGTTCCGTGCCCTCAAGGAGCGCATCGGGCTGCGCCGCTGCCGCTATGCCGCATCGGGGGCCGCACCGATCGCTCCCGAGGTGCTCGAGTTCTTCATCGGGATCGGTGTTCCTGTCTTCGAGCTCTACGGGATGACCGAGAACTCCGCGTCGCGACGGCCAACTTCGTCGGTCGAGTGAAGGTCGGCAGGTGGGCGAGCCGTACCCCGGAATGGGGCTACGCCTCGACCCTGAGACCGGCGAGATCCAGACGAAGCATGACGGCGTCTTCGTGGGCTATTGGGGCAAGCCCGACAAGACCGCCGAGACCTTCACCGACGACGGCTGGCTGCGCACCGGCGACGTCGGCGAGTGGGTCGACGAGACCCACCTCGGGATCGTCGATCGCATCAAGCACATCATCATCACGTCGGGCGGCAAGAACATCTCGCCCTCGGAGGTCGAGAACTCGCTGAAGGCATCGCCCTACATCAAGGAAGCGATGATCATCGGCGACCGCCGAAGCACCTCACGGCACTGATCGGCATCGAGCTCGAGACGGTGGGCGACTGGGCCCTGCGGCACAACCTGACTACACGACGTACCGCGACCTCTCCGAGAAGCCGGAAGTCATCGAGCTCATCCAGGGTGTCGTCACCGACGAACGAGAAGTTCGCCCGGTGGAACAGATCAGCAAGTTCAGGCTGATGCCCAAGGAGCTCGATCACGAGGACGGCGAGCTGACCGCCACGCAGAAGCTCAAGCGCTCGGCCATCGAGAACATGTTCGGCGACCTGGTGGAGTCGATGTACCGGTGAAAAAAAAAAAAAAAAAAAAAAAAAAAAAAAAAAAAAAAAAAAAAAAAAAAAAAAAAAAAAATACTCTCCTACGACACTGACAGTTGAGTCGCCCAGCGCTTCGGCATCGCCCGACAACCGAGCTGATCCGCCGGCGGTCACACCGTCGACCGCTTCATCGCCGCCCTCATTCTCGGTATCGCCCAGGGCTCCATCTATGCGCTCCTTGCCCTGGCTTCGTGCTGGTGTTCAAGGCGACGAAGATGAACTTCGCCCAACGTCGATCGGCCGCGTCGTAGGTAGTCCTCACATGGTGTTGGTCGACTGGAGAGGACCCGGCCGCTGGTTGGGCGTCCACAGTACGTCGTGTTGGTTCGGCTCGCTCCCGTCGCGCTGGTCCTCGCCGTCCTCCTCGGACCCGGGATCGAACGGCTGATCATCAGCCCGATGATCGGCGAGCCGCTGTTCTCGATCGCCGTGATCACGCTCGGGCTCGAGGCGGTGATGCGTACGGTTGGCACCGACGCGCGGCGTCAACATCCGCAGCCTGGGCGTCCCGTGGGCGGCCACTGGGTTCAGATCGGCGGCGCGCTCGTCTACTGGTCGTGGGTTTCACTCGTGATCGCCGCTGGTGGCCTTCGCCGCGGTCTACCTCTTCTTCCGCACCCGCACCGGCATCGCCATGCGGCGTCGCGCTTCGACCAGGAGGCGGCCATGGCTCAGGGCATCTCGGTCGGCCGGGTCTTCGCCATCGCGTGGGGCGCCGCGCAGCACTCGCCGTGCTTGTCGCCGTCGCCGTCGATGTCGCCGATCGGGCAGGGACGCACGGCCCGTCGCCGCGCTGGCCTTCCGGGCGCTGCCCGCGGTCATCCTCGGCGGCCTCGACTCGGTCGTCGGTGCGCTGGTCGGCGGGCTCGCCGTCGGCCTCGCGGAAGTCTTCGCCGGGGCCTCCTCGCCCAGTACACCAACACCTCGGCATCGGCTTCCAGCTGTCGTCCCTACCTCGTGATGCTGCTCGTGCTGCTCAGCGGGCCGTACGGACTTTGGCTCGCCCGGTCCGGCGCGTCTGACGTATGCGCCGCCGAATCTCCACACCAACTACCAGTCCGAGACCGCCTGCTGCCCTCGTGGACGCAGCGGGTGCTCATGGCCCTGTTGGTCACGGTGATGGTGCTGCTGCCGTTCAACCTCCCGGTCATCAACCAGCTTCCCTTCGTGCGGTTCCTCGGCGACGCGGACTGGATCCGGCTGACCACGAACGCGGTCATCTTCGCGGTGGCCGCGCTGGGCCGAACCTGCTCACCGGCGTGGCCGGCCAGGTGTCGCTCGGGCACGCCTTCTTCATGGGCACCGGCGCTTACACGGCGGTGTATCTCGGCGGCGAGGCGGCCCCGACAATGGGGCCACGGTTTGCCGATCTGGATCTGGCTACCGGGTGCCGGCATCACCGCGCGCTCGTCGGACTGCTCATCGCTCCTGCCGCCGTCCGCTTGCGCGGCTTGTACCTCGCCATCGTCACCGTTGGGCTGGTGTTCGTCGGCATCCATCTGTCCCGGGTGCTGCCCGAGATCTCGGGAACCGGAGATCGGACGCAACTTCCCGACCTCGAGTCCGCTGGTGGAAAGAGGCTGAGCCGGCCCTGTCCTTCACCGACGACGGCCATTGGCTGTGGTTCGACATAGACGGCAACACCAAGACGTACCTGTTCTGCCTCGCCCTGCTCGGCGTGGCCGTGCTGGTGTCGAAGAACCTCGTACGACCCCGGACCGGGCGGGCCTTACAGGCCATCCGAGACCGGGACGTGGCCGCCGAGGTGATGGGCGTACCCGAGGTCAAGTACAAGCTGATCGCGTTCGCCATCTCATCGTTCCTCGCGGGCATCTCCGGCGCAGTCTTCGCCTCCTTCGTCGGGCGTCTGCCCCCCGAGTATTGGAACCTCGCCCTGTCCGTGGAGTTCATCGCCATTTTGCTCATCGGCGGGGCGGCACGACGGCGGGTGCCTTGCTGGGCACGTTCTTCGTCGTCCTGCTCCCACAGTTGATCGAGAACTTCGCCCAATGGATGAGCGAGCAGGCTGCGGGTGAGGGCCCGTGGGCGGCGTTCTGGGATTTGTTCGTGAGCAGCGGCCCCGACGACTTCGGCTTCGTCTCGGCCGAGCAGATCGCGCCCGGTTTTGCCTTACCCGTGTCCGCCCTCGACGCTGTGCTCTACGGGGTGTTGGTCATCGTCTTCCTGTTGTTCGAGCCGCTCGGCCTGTTCGGCATCTGGGTCAAGATCCGCAACTATTGGAAGGGCTGGCCCTTCAGTTACTGAGCCGGCTCCTGACCTGCCGGCTCGCAACGTGCATCGACAACCAACACACCCAAAGGGGGGGACAAATGAAAAGGAAATGGCGATACGTCGCCGTCGCGGCCTGCATGGGCCTGATCGCCGCGGCCTGCGGCGGCGACGACGACGACGGCGGCGGTGCCGAGGGCACAGAGGCGCCGGCGGGCACCGAGGCCCGCGGGCACTGAGGCGCCAGCCGAGACGGAAGCCCCGGGACACCACGGAGGCCGCGACCGAGGAGACCGAAGCGCCAACGGAGGAGACCGAAGCCGAGGAGGAGACCGGCGCGTCGGTCGATCCGGCCAGCGTCGAGACGGACGTCGGCGTCGACGACACGACGATCCGCGTCGGCATGCTGGCCGACCTGTCCGGCGCGTTCGCA
>CAVZFS010000004.1:0-24369 GCA_963774635.1 uncultured Acidimicrobiia bacterium | reverse complement strand
GCTTCCTCGACACGACGCTTGCTGTCGAGGTCGCACTGGACGACGCCGGCACGATGCCGGCGATGGTGAGGACCTCAGCTGGTGAGCTGCTCGTCGCCGACGAGGATGTCGCGCCGACGGCGGCCGCCGTGCGCATCCTCGCCGAACTGCTCACGACCCGCCGCGAGCTCGGCGCCGCGCAGCGGCGCAGCGTCGTGCTGGCAACGCCGGCATTGGCGATCCCCGATCCTGCCGTCGCAGGTGCGCTGGCAAGGCTGGCTGCGTCAGTGCCCGAGCTGCGGCTGACACCGCTGTCGGCGCTCGCCAGCGCGACCGACACGATGCTCGTCGAGGGCGCGCCGCAGACCGTCAGCCTCCCGGCCGTTGCCGGGCCCGACCTCACCGAACGCGCCCAACGGGTCGAGCTGACGAGCGTGTCCGCCGAGAGCGCCGGTTCGATGCGCCTGGACGACAGCGACCTCGTGCGGTGGCGGGCCGAGCTCGATGCGGCGCTGTCCACGGGTCTCTCCGATGCGCAGGTCGACGCCACGCTGGCCCGAGTCTCGGCGGAGGCCGACGCGGTGCGCGCCTCGGTCGTCGCTCCGCAGCCGTTCGACCTCACCCTCACGGGGCGCTCGAGCACGTTGCGGCTCAACCTGCGCAACACGTCCGAGGAGCCGCTGCGCATCGTGGTGCAGCCCCGCTCCCCCAAGCTCACGTTCCCCGATGGCGATGAGACCGTCGAACTCGCGCCGAACGGGGTGACCGAGGTGCTCATCCCTGTCGAGACGCGTTCGAACGGCACGTCGTCGATCGAGATCGAGCTGCTCACCCCGGCGATCGGCCAGCGCGTGGCGGAGCCCGTCGTGCTGACGGCACACGTGAACGCGCTGACCGGACTCGGACAGGTGATCACCGGCGGCGCGCTGCTCGTGCTCATCTCGTGGTGGTTCGGCCATTTCCGCCGTCGTCGCCGTCAGCGGCTCGCTCGCGCCAGCGCCGGGTCGACGGTGATCCACCTCGACGAACGACGCACCGACCGTCCACGCGCCGACGCGTGAGCAGCACCCGTTCTGTCCGTAGAGATCGATCGGATCGGCCCGGTTCGTACGGACAGCTGATGTGCTTCGGCGCTCCGGTGACCGTCCCTGACCACCGAGGTACCCACGGGTAGCCTCACCCTGCGGAATGCCGGCGTCGACCACTCCACCCCCCATCTCGAGCACCACGCCACCTCACGGGGAGCAGCCGGTGGTGCTGGCCGGTCGCTACCGCCTCGAACGTCGGCTGGCGCAAGGCGGCATGGCCGAGGTCTGGGTAGCGACTGACGTCTCCCTCGACCGCAAGGTCGCCCTCAAGTGGCTCAAGCCGAGCCTGGCATCCGATCCGGTCGTCGCCGAGCGATTCCGCCGCGAAGCGATCGCCGTCGCAGGGCTGACCCACCCGAACATCGTCGCCGTGCACGACGTGTTCGAGGACCGCGACCGCCAGGCGGTCGTGATGCAACTCGTCGACGGCAAGAGCCTGCGCCAACTGCTCGACGTCCAGACGAGGTTGAGCCCGGAGCTGACGATCCATATCGGCACGTGTGTGGCCGCCGCGCTCGACGCTGCCCACCGCGCCGGCTTCGTCCATCGCGACGTCAAGCCGGGAAACATCCTCGTCACGCCCGATGGGCGGGTCCTGCTGACCGACTTCGGGATCGCCAAGGGCCTCGACACCTCCGAAGACGACCTCACCAGCGACAACGTCATGATGGGGACGGCGAAGTACCTCTCCCCCGAGCAGGTCCGCGGCCGCAAGCTCGACGGGCGGGCCGACCTGTACTCGCTGGGCCTCGTGCTGTACGAGTGCCTCGCCGGGCGGGTGCCGTTCCTCGGGGAGACCGACGCCGACACGGCGCTCGCTCGCCTGCAGCGCGATCCCACGGACCTCGGCCGCCTGCGCCCCACGCTGCCCCGCGGGCTCATCAACCTGGTCCACCGGCTGCTCGCCCGCAACCCCAACCACCGGCCGAGCACCGGCGCCGAACTGCGCGCCGAGCTCCAGCGGGTGGCTGACGAACCAGCGGTCGATCTGTCCGGACTCGTCACGCTCGACGGATCCGCCACACCCGAACGCGGGCGACCGACTGGCACGGCGACGCCCCGCACGAGGCCGGGGGCCCCGCCGATCCCCGGCGAAGCGACACCGCCCAACCCGCGCCCACCGGTGCGCCGCGACGACACGCCCGACGCCGGCCCCAGGCTTCGTGGGGCACCGGCGCGAGGGCTGCAGTCGAACTCGACGACGTCACTCATCGTGATCGGCCTGCTGGTCGCAGTCGCCGTGATCGTCGCCCTCATCCTCTGGGCGACGATCGGGCCTGACGACCCCGGAGATTCGGCGACCCAGACGACCACCGCTGGAAGCGCGGTGGTGCCGCCACCGACATCTGTGCCGGCCGCTGGCACCAACCTCGCCACGACCGTGACCGCCTACGACCCCGCCGGCGATGGCGAGGAGAACGACGCCCTTGCCGACGACGCCCTTGCCGACGGCGACCCCGCGACGCGCTGGGAGACCCAGTGCTATTCGTCGCAGTTCATGGTGGGCAAGCCGGGCGTCGGCCTCGTCGTCGGGTTGGCACAGGACGCCGCTGGCACGTTGTCGTTCGACGTCGATCTCGCCCCGTTCCAGATCGAGGTGTTCGCCACCGCCAGTGCCGAGATCCCGGCGCAGCTCGACGCCTGGGGCCCACCCATCGCACCCAAGTCGCTCTCGGAACAGCCCGGCACGATCGAGGCGACGGCACCGACGCCGGTCCGCAACCTGCTGATCGTGTTCCGCGAGCTGCCACCCGACACCGGGTGCAGTGACGCCTATCCCTATCGCGGGTCGATCAACGAGGTCACGTTCACGCCGGCCTGAACACTCGGCGAGGCGAGCAACTCGCTTGCGAGCCGAGCCCGAGATATGCGGTCGGTACGCTCGGCGGGCATCGGGGAGGAGCACAGCGTCGACGATCGGAGCCTGGTCGCGGCCGCCCAGGCGGGCGATCGCGCCGCCCTCGATCAGTTGCTGCGACGCCACTACGACCGCATCCATGCAGTGTGCCGACGCATCGCCGGTGGTACACGAGATGCCGATGACGCCGCCCAGGAGGCGATGATCAGCATCGTGCGCGGCCTGCCGCGCTTCGACGGCCGCTCCGCGTTCTCCACGTGGGTGTATCGCATCGCGACGAACGCAGCCCTCGACGAGCTGCGAAGGAGGCGCCGCCGACCGTCGCTCCACGTGGTCACGGACGACCACGACCAGCCCGAGCTGGCCGACCCGATGGCCGAACGGCACCTCGAGGGCATCGCCGAACGGGAGGCCATCGACGCCGCGCTCGACGATCTGCCCGAGGAGTTCCGTGTCGCCGTGGTGCTGCGGGACGTCGCCGACCTCGACTATGCCGAGATCGCGGCGGTGCTCGACGTCCCGATCGGCACGGTGAAGTCGCGCATCGCTCGCGGGCGTGGCCAGTTGGCCGATCAGCTCGGGAACCGCACGGGCGCCACCGGGCGTCGAAAGGATGATCCACCCCCGACGCCATGACCGATCACTCCACCCCCGACGAGCACCTGCTCCTCGCCAGCGCCTACGTGGACGGCGAGCTGACCGCCGATGAACGGGCGCGTGCCGAGGCGGACCCGGTGGTCATGTCGATCGTGGAGGAGCTGCGCGGTGTCCGCCATCAGCTGGCCGTCGCTGCCCCGCCCGACGAGCCGCGCCGAGATGCAGCGATCGCTGCCGCGCTCGCGGCCGTGCCACCCATCCCGTCGCTCGCGGCACGCCGTCGGGCTCGGTGGATGGCACCGCTCGCCGCTGCTGCGGCGGCAGTCGTGCTCGTCGTCGGCGGGGCCGTCGTCGTCCTGCGGTCCGGTGATGACGATGACGACGGCGATCAGGCCAGTGTGGAGGTGGCGGGCCGCACCCAACTCGAGGAGGACGCCGCTGCCTCTGGCGCCGGTACCGCTCCACCACTGGTGGCGCCACAAGAGCTGGCGACGGACGAAGCGGAGGCGGAGGCAACCGAGGGAACCGAAGCAACCGAGGCGGCCTCCGCCGCGACCGCGGACGCTGGCGCAGTCACCGCAGCCGAAGGGCAGGCCGCCGCAACGACCGTCGCCACCAGTCTGAGCGTGCTCGTGACGCCGGAGGATCTCCGCGCGTTCGCCGCTGCGCCGCCGGCCGTCGTGGGCGAGTCGAGCGCGACGTCCGACGCCCTGTGCCGCACCGGCGACCGCTTCCTGGGCGTCGCCCAAGTGCAAGCCGTCGACGGGATCGTCGACGTCGAGGTGTACGAGGTCGCTGCTCCAGCAGAACGCGTCGCCGTCGACCGTCAGACCTGCGAGGTCGTGCTGCGCGTTACACCGTGACGGCGCGAGAACGGGCGCTAGTGTCGGCCGCCATGGCCGGCAACCCGTTGACCGATCCGCGCTGGCCGGGTGACCTGGCCGACGCCGTCGAGAACGTCGTCGGCCAGGTTCGCGACCGCGCCACGACGCCAGTCGTCAAGATCACGCGCGGCATCGTCTACGGGGTGCTCGCCTCGTTCGTGGCGATCACCGCCCTGGTCTCAGTGATCATCGGGATGACGAGAGCTCTCCAGGTCCTGCTCGACCTCGGGCTGTCGGAAGCGCAAGCGGTCTACGTCAGCTACTTCATCATGGGTGGAATCCTCAGCCTCCTCGGATGGTTGGTCCTGATGATGCGTCGCACAAGTGACGAATGACGATCGGAAGGCCATGTCCACCCGCAACGTGATCATCGTCGGGTCAGGCCCGGCAGGGTTGACGGCTGCCATCTATGCGGCCCGTGCCAACCTCCAACCGCTCGTCATCGAAGGGGAACCCTCCAGCTCGAGTGACCAGCCCGGCGGCCAGCTGATGCTGACGACGGACGTCGAGAACTACCCGGGCTTCCCGGACGGCGTCATGGGGCCTGAGCTGATGTCGAAGTTCCGGGCCCAGGCAGAGCGCTTCGGCGCGGAGTTCATCACCGAGAAGGCGACCAAGGTCGACCTCGACTCCCGCCCGTTTCGTGTGTGGGTGCGCGACACCCTCCACGAGGCCGACGCCGTGATCGTCAGCACCGGTGCGCGGTCGCTGATGCTCGGGCTGGAGGCGGAGACCCGGCTGATCGGGCATGGTCTCTCCACGTGCGCGACGTGTGACGGCTTCTTCTTCCGCGGCCAGAACATCGCCGTGGTCGGCGGCGGCGACTCGGCGATGGAGGAGGCCATCTTCCTGTCTCGCTTCGCCGACAAGGTGACCGTCGTCCACCGCCGCCACGAGCTGCGCGCCTCGAAGATCATGCAGGATCGCGCCTTCGCCAACCCCAAGATCGAGTTCCTCTGGAACAGCGTGGTCGAAGACCTGCTCGGCGACGAGCGGCTCGAGGGAGCCATCGTGCGCAACGTGCACACGGGCCAGACCAGCCGCCTCGATGTCACCGGCGTGTTCGTCGCCATCGGGCACCGCCCGAACACGGACCTGTTCGCCGGGTTGCTCGACATGGACGAGAACGGCTACATCGTCACGGCCGCCGGCTCCACGGCGACGAACATCGAGGGCGTCTTCGCCTGCGGTGACGTCCAAGACCACACGTACCGCCAGGCGATCACCGCAGCGGGCACCGGATGCATGGCGGCGATCGACGTCGAGCGGTGGCTGGAGGCTCGACACCACGCCTCACCATAACCGAACTGACGTTCGGTTTGGTGGTACCGTGGCGCCGGGTACCGGGACACCGTATGGAATGCACGGACCGGTCGCCACGTTGCAACTCGGTAGAATCGTTTCGCTTCCCGTAAAGGATCTTTGATGGCCTCGATCACCAATCTCTCCACCAGCACGTTCGACGAGACGGTCAACAGTTCGGACCGTCCCGTGATCGTCGACTTCTGGGCGGAGTGGTGTGGCCCGTGCAAGGCCATCACACCGATCCTGACGGAGCTCGCCGACGAGTTGGGTGACCAGGTGACCATTGCCAAGGTGAACGTCGACGACAACCCGGACCTGGCGATGCGCTACAACGTGATGAGCATCCCCACGCTGCTGGTGTTCTCCGGCGGCGAGGTGCACAAGCGCCTGGTCGGTGCCAAGGGCAAGGCCCAACTGCTCCAGGAGTTCGACGAATTCCTCGTTTCCTCCCGCTGACTCGCGGGCAACGCGGCGACGCCGTACGCGACCTCCAGCGCCGCCTGGGTGCGGCGGGCTTCGACGCGGCCGGTGGTGGTGAGTACTGCGCGGCAACCGAAGACGCCGTGCGGGCGTTCCAGCGCGACCGCGGCTTGCGCGACCACGGCACCTGCGACGAGCCGACGTGGCTGGCGCTCGTCGAGGCGTCGTGGCGGCTCGGGGACCGCCACCTCAAGCTGATCGCCCCGTCCCTCCGCGGCGACGACGTCGTCACGGTGCAGGCCCAGCTCGGTCGACTGGGCTTCGACTGCGGTCGGATCGATGGCATCTTCGGACCGGCCACGGCACGTGCGCTGGTCGAGTTCCAGCGCAACTGCGGGCTCGACGACGACGGCGTGTGTGGGCCGCTGACCGTGCGGGCGCTCGAGATCAACGGCGCACGCACGGGATCGGGCCCCGGCATGGCGGCGATCCGTGAGCTCGAGCAGCTCGGCACCGTCGGTGCATCACTGCGCGACCTGCGCGTCGTCGTCGGGCAGTTCGGGGGACTCGGACCGCTGACCCGCCAGGTCGCCCAGAGCCTGCGCCAGCACGGCGCCAACGTCATCACGGTCGACGAGCTCGACCCGGCCATCCATGCGGCGACGGCGAACCGCCACGACGCCAGCGTCTATCTCGGCTTCGAACCGAGCCGACACGACGAGACCGGGCTGGCCTACTACGCCACGTCCGGCTTCGAGTCGGCCGGCGGTCGCACGCTGGTCGACCGCATCGGCATCGCGTTCGCCGAGGTCGACGCGCTGGATCCGGCACGGTCCACCGGCATGCGGCTGCAAGTCCTGCGTGAGACGCGGATGACGGCGGTCGTGTGCTCGCTCGGCCCGGTGCAGCGCGTGGTCGATGCAGCACCCGCTGTCAGCGCGGCGGTCGTCGAAGCGCTGGCTCTCTGGGCGGCAGCACCACTGCCGACGCCGACTCGGATGTAGCCCGTCTCACCCCAAGCCTGAGGCCGACGCTCTTCCTCCACCTGCGCTCGAGCGGCACCCTCATCTCCAGCCTTACACACAGGGGTGGACAAGGCTGTGGACAAGTCTCATTCCTCCTGCTCAGCCACGCATTCTCGCCGTGGATCGAGCTTGGAGTCAGCCTTCGCCAGCCATCCGCCGGTAGATCCGCTCGAGGTCCTCGAGGTCGGCGAACTCGATGGTCACCTTTCCTCGCTTCGCCCCCATCTGCACCCCCACGCGTGTGTCGAGGAGGTCGGCCAACAGTTGTTCCAGCTCGAGCAGCCCAGGCGGGCGCAGGCGGGTCGCCGGCCGCAGCCCGGCGCCATCCGCGGGCGGGCCGTCGCGCTGGCTGCGCGGCTCGACGGGTGCGGCCGGTGCGCCGCCTCGCCGTATCGACTCCTCCATGGTCCGCACAGACCACCCTTCGGCCACGGCCTGTTGCGCCAGCCGCTCCTGCAGGGTCCGATCCGGAGTGCCCAACAGCGCCCTGGCATGTCCCGCCGAGAGCTTGCCATCGGCGAGCAAGTGCTGAACCCCTGGCGGCAACCCGAGCAGCCGAAGCGTGTTGGTCACGGCCGAGCGGCTCTTGCCGACGCGCCGCGCGACGTCGTCGTGCGTGACTCCGAAGTCTTCGATCAGCTGCTGGTAGGCCGCCGCCTCCTCGAGCGGTGTCAGGTCATCGCGCTGCAGGTTCTCGACGAGTGCCTCCTCGACGGAGGACACGTCATCGGAACTTCGCACCACGGCGGGCACGGTGGTCAGGCCGGCCCGGCGGGCGGCCCGCCAGCGGCGCTCTCCGGCGATGAGCTGGTAGCCGCCGTCGACCGGCCGCACGAGGATCGGCTGGAGGACCCCGACGTGGCTGATCGAGGTAGCCAGCTCGGCCATCGACTCCTCGTCGAAGTGGAGGCGCGGTTGGAGCGGGTTGGGGATGATCTCGTCGATCGACACCTCGGCCAACGTCGCCGAGGCAGGCCGCTCCTGCGACGGGGGGATCAGCGAGCTGAGGCCTTTACCCAGCCCGCTGCGTCGAGTCATCGTGCACCTCCTTGGCGACGTCCCTGTAGGCGATGGCGCCGCGAGAGCGTGGGTCGAACGTGATGATCGGCTGGCCGAACGATGGTGCTTCCGAGAGCCGTACCGAGCGCGGCACGATCGTCCGCAGCACCTTGTCACCGAAGTGGTCGCGGATCTCACTCACCACCTGATCGGCGAGCTTGGTCCGGCCGTCGTACATCACGCACACGATGGTGCTGACGTGCAGGCTGGGGTTCAGGTTGCGGCGCACGAGATCCACGTTGCGCAGCAGCTGGGCGAGACCCTCGAGGGCGTAGTACTCACACTGGATCGGCACCATCACCTCGTGGGCCGCACTGAGCCCGTTGACGGTGAGCAGACCGAGCGACGGCGGGCAGTCGATCAGGACGTAGTCGTAGTCGTCGACCACCGCTTCGATGGCGCGACGCAGGCGCGTCTCCCGGCTGAAGGCCGGGACGAGCTCGATCTCGGCGCCGGCGAGGGCGAGACTCGCCGGAGCGACGAACAAGCGCTTCACGTCCGTCGGCTCGACGCAGTTCTCGATCGGCACCTCGTGCATCAAGACGTGGTACATGGACGTCTCGAGCGCATGGTTGTCGATGCCCAGTCCGGTCGAGGCGTTCCCTTGGGGGTCGAGGTCGACGATGAGGGTTCGCTGCCCGAGCTCGGCCAGACAGGCGCCGACGTTGACCGCCGTCGTCGTCTTGCCGACACCGCCTTTCTGGTTGGCGACGGCGATCACCCGCGGGAGCGGGATGCCCGCAGGATCGCCGGCTGGAGCGTCCTCGCTGCGGACCTCCTCGGCCGGCGCTTGCTCGGCTGGCGCGTCGGCGAGCAGGAGCATGTCGGGCATTGTGACGGGGTCGGGTGCGCTCATCGCGAGTCCTTCGATCGGCGCGAACCGCAACAGCCTGGCCGCCCGCACTAGAGCAGGTCAAGCATTGTCGGTTTCACGTGAAACGTCGCGCAGCACGGCGACCCGCCGATCCGGGTGCTCGAGACGTTGCAAACGGTACCGCTCGAGCAGCGCAGGGGACCAGCGAGCAGGGTCCGAGCTCGGAGGTTCGCTGATGACCAGCCGGCCGCCACGTGCCAGCAAGGGCCGGCCTGTGCGCACGGTTGCCTCCGTGCTCCCGAAGCTGCGGGCCACAACGGCATCAACCGGTGTGAGCTGCTGGAGCTGCCTGGCGTCGACGGGCATCACGGTCACTCGATCGCCCAGCTCGAGCCGACCGACGAGGCGGACGAGGTGATCCGCTCGCGCCTGGCGGCGCTCGACGAGGATCACCTCGAGGTCGGGTCGGTCGACGGCGATGACCAGTCCCGGGACACCGCCGCCGCTGCCGAGGTCGAGGACCGTACCGGTCGTCGTGGCCAGCGCACCAACAAATGCGCGGGAGTGCTCGATGACCTCAGGGAGCGGACGTTGTCCCAACATCCCGAGCCGCTGCGACAACTCCAGCGCCCCGAGAAGTTGGTCATCTTCTCCCAACGGGATACCGCTAGCTCCCGAGCGTTCGTGACGCAGCGAGCAAGAATCGTCAGGCCGAGCGTCGTGCCGCCAGGCACAGCGAGGCACGCCGAGCGAGCGGAGTCTTCGGAGCGAGCGAGGCCATTATAGTCCGGGATGACGACGACGCGGCGGTTGGGCTCTTCACCCTCGGAGCGACTCGTCACGCCGTCGATCTCGGCGAGCGCGTCGTGGAGCACCTTGCGGTCCGCCGACGGCATGGCATCGAGCGAGCGGGCGACGCCGCTGGCGCGGACCTCCTCGGCGACGCTCTGGGCGAACCGCTCCAGCGCGATCCGTCGCTTCTCGCGATATCCGGCGACGTCGACGCGCAGTCGGGTCTCATGATCGCCGAGCCTCCGCTGCGCGGCGACTCGCGCCAGATCCTGCACACCGAGCAGCGTGCGGCCACCCGGGCCGATCAGCAGCCCGAGCGAGGAGCCATCGACCCGGACCTCGATCTCGTTGCCCTCGACCGTGGCGTCAATCGTGGCATCGAAGCCGAAGGCGTTGGTCAGCCCGCCGACGAAGGCCAGGGCTGCCTCACGCACCTGCTCCACGTCAGCCTCTTGTACAGGCTGCGGCACGACCTCTTGGTCGGCTTCCTCTTCGGATGCCGGCGGCTGGTTGTCCGTCGTCATGTCCCGTCCTTGCTCGCTGCTCGTTGGTCGGCCGTTCGATCCGTCGCGCCCGCCGCGCTTACCGCGGCGGTTCGGCCGGGCCTCTGCGGTCGAGCTGGTCTCACTGCTCGCGCTGTCGTTGCGCCGGTTGCGCCGTCGATCCTGCTTCGGTCGTACCGGCGCCGGCCGGACGCGAGCCCGCACTCGGGCCTCCCCGCGCGTCCTGCCGAAGAGGCCCTGGCGCGGCGCTTCGAGAACCTCGAACTCCGCATCGTCAGCCACGACCCCGAGCTGGTCCAGCGCCAACTCCTTGGCTTCGTCCACGGATCGCGCCGTCGTCTCGACCCATTCCATACGTCAGCTCCGATATCTCCGCTCGCCCATTTCGCCGTCAGCGGTCGACGACGCTCATCGGCGTCGCTTTCCGCTGCTCTTGCTGCGCCCACCGCCGGGTCGCCCTGACGGTGGCCGTGCGCCGGGTCCCTTGCCGGACGGCGTCGGACGGCTCTTGGGGGCTGTGGTCCGTTTCGAGGTTCCGGCTCCGCGGCCGTTGCCGCTGGCGTCGACTGGTGCGGATGGCTTGCTCGAGCCACCTTTCGCCCCGTCCGCCTTGGCCTCCGGTAGCGCGCGCCGCTTGGCCTGGCCGAACAGGCCTCCTCCGCCACCTTGCTCCTTCGCCAGCTCCCGAGCCGCTTCCGAGGCCCGCTGGGCCTGGCGACCGAGGGACTCGTCGTGGCCGTAGAAGCGGCGTGTGATGTAGGCCTGTTGCCCAATGCGCAGGATGGCCTGTGACATGTAGTAGATGATCAGGCCGGCCAGGAAGAAGATCTGGAAGAAGGCGAACGCCACCGGCAGGTACTGCATGATCTTCTGCTGCATCGGCGACATCGTGGGGCTGACGGCGGCGCGCGCGGCGACCATGCGCTGCTGCAGGAAGTACAGACCAGCCAGCGCGACGACCAGCAGGGCGTAGACGAGTCCCTGCCCGAACCCGTCGGCGAGCGCCTGGATCGGTGACTTGGCGAGGTCCAGTCCGAACGACTTCATCTCGGTTTGGAAGAACAGCGACTGGTACAGCTCGCTGTCGTGGGAGATGTACCGAGGGACGAAGCCGAGGTCCACGGACGTCTGTCCGGTCGTCGCCGCCAGCACACCTTGGGTGATCGGCGCGGCCGAGCCGATCGGTTCGTACGTCAGCCCGTGGAGGATCCGGAACATGATGATGAAGACCGGCATCTGCGCCACCAGCGGCAAGCACGAGGCCATCGGGTTGACCTTGTGCTCCTGGTAGAGCTTCATCATCTCTTCGTTGAGCTTCTGGCGATCGCCCCGGTACTCGTGCTGCAGTCGCCGCATCTCGGGGGCCAGCCGCTGCATCTCGAGCATCCCCTTGGTGCTCTTCAGGGTGAGCGGCGTGATGATCGTCATGACCACCACGGCGATCAGGAAGATCGACGCGATGTAGTTGTGGGTGATGCTGTAGAACCAGGACAGCAGCCAGGCTGGGACTTCGAACATCGCTCAGCGATCCTTCGCCGGGGGAACGGGGTCGAACCCGGATGGACCGAACGGACGACACCGCAGCAGCCGGCGAACGCTCAACCAGAGGCCGCGTGCTGTGCCGTGCTCGACCAGCGCTTCATGGGCATAGCTCGAGCACGACGGTGTGAACCGGCACGGCGACGGCCGGCCCTCCATCGCCCGCTGATACCACTCGACCATGCGCACGAGTCGGCCATGACGCGGCGTCACGAGGTGCTGTGTCATGGCGTCACGCTCATCAGCAACTCGCCGACCTCGGCGCGCAGCTCGTCAAACGAACGTTCGACGGCGGCCGGGCGAGCGCCGACGAGCAACAGACCGTGGCTGAGCAAGGAAGTCCTGACGTCATCCGCGAGGACGTGGCGGAGGCGCCGGCGCAGGCGATTGCGGGTGACTGCGGGGCCGACCGACCGACCCACGGCGAACGCCACCCTGGGTGGGACGGCCGCGACATCGTCCACGTATCGACACCACAACGTCGACGTCGAGGCGCGACGACCATGGCGGGACAGCGTCTCGAACTCTCGCCGCGCTCGGATCCGACCGATCAAGCCGACAGGCGGCTGCGGCCCTTGAGCCGGCGGGCCTTGATGATCGCCCGTCCCGAACGTGTCCGCATGCGGGCGCGGAAGCCGTGCTTGCGGGCTCGGCGGCGATTGTTCGGTTGGAAGGTGCGCTTCACGGCAGGCTCCGGACATGATGGGCGAACGTGCCGGCACGGCGCCGTCGTCGCAGGCGGTGGCACAGCGACCGCGGCGCGGCGTGCCGATCGGCCCAGGCTACGGCCCTCACCGCCTCCCAAGCAACGTTTCCGGCTGCAGCGGCGCACCGTGTCCGACGCACCTGGTCGACCGATCCAAAGTGTCGCGTACGTGACGAGCCCGTGACGAAGCCGTCGGGGAGCGTGCTAGCGTCGGTCGTTCGACCACCCGAACTTGTCCACAGATTGTGGACAACCGTGTGGATCTGGCCTTCGTCGGGGTGCAGGAGATGCAGGTGAGCGACCACGATCAAGTGTGGATGGCGGTCGCCCAGCAGCTACGAGACCAGCTCACGGAGGTCGTCTGGTACTCGACGTTCCAAGACGTGGTCCCGCTGGCGGCCAACGGAGAGCACCTCGAGATCAGCGTGCCGAGCAACCACGTGCGCGACCGCATCCTCACCCGGTATCTGCCGTTGGTGACGGGCGCCCTCGATGAGATCGTCGCACCGGGGTGCCGACTGGACATCGTCGTGGCACCATCGGCGTCGACCGACCTCTCCGACGACCTGCTCACGCGGACGGCGCCGACGCGCCTCGATCGAGGACTCGACGCGGGGCCGGACGGCACGGCGCTGCTCGACGAGGCCGGCCTCAATCCTCGGTACACGTTCGAGACGTTCGTCAAAGGAGCCTCGAACCAGTTCGCCCTCGCCGCCTCGCTGCGCGTCGCCGAGACGCCGGCGCGCTCGTACAACCCGCTGTTCATCTATGGCGCGGCCGGACTCGGCAAGACTCACCTGCTGCACGCCATCGGCCACTACGTCCACCACAACTACCAACACCACGGAGTGCGCTACGTCTCCACCGAGACGTTCCTCAACGAGTTCGTCGACGCCATTCGCACCAACTCCAACACGACGTTCAAGCGCCGCTATCGCGACATCGACGTCCTGCTGATCGACGACATCCAGTTCCTCGAGAACCGTGAAGGGCTCCAAGAGGAGTTCTTCCACACGTTCAACTCACTGCACGGGGCGAACAAGCAGATCGTCATCTCGTCCGATCGCATCCCGGATGCCATCCCCACACTGGAAGAGCGTCTGCGCGGCCGCTTCAAATGGGGCCTGATCACCGACATCCAGCCGCCGGATCTCGAGACCCGACTCGCCATCCTGCGCAACAAGGCCGAGCGCGATGAGGTCGTCGTGCCTGCGGAGACGCTCGAACTCATCGCCACGAAGATCTCGACCAACATCCGCGAGCTCGAGGGTGCGCTCATCCGGGTGACCGCCTTCGCCAGCCTCAACCAGGTCCCGATCACGACCGAGCTGGCCCAGCACCTCCTCGCCGACCTGTTGCGCGAAGCGACACCCCGCCCCCGCACCGACGAAGAGATGCTCGCGGAGATCGCGGCCATCCTCGGGTTCGAGGTCGCCGCGCTGAAGGGCAAGAGCCGGCAGCGGCCGCTCGTCACCGCCCGCCAGATCGCGATGTACGTCTTCCGGGAGCTGACCGACCTGAGCTATCCCGCGATCGCCCGGATCTTCGGCGGACGTGACCACACGACCGTGATCCACGCCGTCGAGAAGATCCAACGACTGATGAGCGAGCGCAAGCAGATCTACGACCAGGTGACGGACCTGCTGCAGCGCCTCAAGTCGTGACGTACCTGCCCGAGCGAGGGGTGCCGGCCCAGACCGCGCGCACCCCCTCGTCATCATGTGGACACGCGTGCGCCACCTCGTGGACAACTCGCCGTCGTCCACCGAACCACATCGTTGTCATCCGCGTGCTGTGCACGGCCGTGGACAAGCGAGCGCGCGCCGGCGTGGCCTCTACGCTGCCCGGACCAGCAGTTGTCCCCAATCCACAGCACCTATTACTGCTACCAACTCTCTTCACCACCTCGAAGTGGGAAAGGCCGCACTGTGAAGTTCCGATCTGAGCGTGATGTCCTGGCCGAAGCACTGGCAACGGCCGGGCGGGCGGCAACCAGCCGCACCGGGACGCTGCCGGTGCTCTCGGGTCTGCGTCTCGAGGTTCGTGGTGACGAGCTCGCCATCACGGGCACGGATCTCGAATTGTCGATCCGCCTGACCGTCAAGGTCGGGGGCGACCGCGACGGGGCAGTCGTCGTCCCCGCCCGGCTGACCGCCGACATCGTGCGTTCGCTGCCGCCCGGTGCTGTCGAGGTCACGCTCAGCGACGACACCGGTGGTGACACGGTCAACATCACGTCCGGACGGTCGCACTTCGCCATCCGACCGCTCGGGCTCGACGACTACCCGGTGCAGGCCGAGCCGGCGTCGGACGCCGTGTCACTGTCGGCGTCTGCTGTCGCCGAGGCGCTGCGCCAGGTCGTCAGGGCGGCGAGCACCGATGATGCGAGAGCAGTGCTCACAGGAGTGCTCATCTCCGCCGAAGATGACGCCCTCCGGATGGTGGCGACGGACTCGTACCGATTGGCCGTGCGTGAGCTGCCGGAGAACGAGCTGCTGGCGAGAGGGCAGAAGGTCCTCGTCCCGAGCCGTGCCCTCAACGAGCTGCAACGTTTGCTCGGCGGGACCGACGATCTGAAGGTCCGCCTCGGTGCCCGGGACGCCGTGTTCGAGTCAGGAGGCACCCGCCTGACGACACGACTGATCGAAGGCGAGTATCCCAACTACCGCAATCTGCTGCCGTCCTCCCACCCGAACGTGCTGACGGTTGGTCGCGACGCGTTGCTCGAGGCCCTGCGGCGGGTGAAGATCCTGGCCCAGGACGCCACCCCGGTCCGGTTGACGCTCGGCGGCGAGACCCTCGTGTTGACGGCCATCACGCAGGACGTCGGCAACGCCTCGGAGGAGATCGACGCGAGCTACGAGGGTGCGGAGATGACGGTCGCCTTCAATCCGGACTACCTGGCCGCGGGTATCGATGCGGCCGACGCCGAGGAGATCACGCTGTCCACCATCGACCCGATGAAACCGGCGGTCATCCGGGCCGTCGGCAGGGACGACTACCTGTACCTGCTGATGCCGGTCCGGGTCCCCTGATCGCAGGAATGGCGGGGCGGTCGTGATCATCGAGCGGCTCGAGCTGATCGACTTCCGCAACTACCGCCACGCCGTTTTCGCGCTGACGTCCGGCACGACCGTCGTCATCGGCGACAACGGCCAGGGAAAGACGAACTTCGCCGAGGCGATGGCCTACCTGGGCACGCTGACGAGCTTTCGCGCCGCGCCGCCAGAAGCGCTGGTCCGAGTGGGCGCGAACGCGGCGATCGTGCGCGCCGACGTGCGCGACGACGATGGGCGCCTCGTCCTCATCGAGGCCGAGCTCGTGCCAGGTGGGCGCAACCGGGTGCAGATCAACCGCCAACGCCTGGTGCGGGCCCGCGACCTGCTGGGAGCCGTGCGCGTCACGGTCTTCTCACCCGACGATCTGACGCTGGTGAAGGGAGGGCCTGCTGATCGACGGCGGTTCGTCGACGACACGTTGGTCGGCCTGGCCGTCAAGTACGACGCCGCCCGTCTCGAGCTCGATCGCATCGTGCGACAGCGCAACATGCTGCTGCGTCAGTGCGGCGGTCGACTCGACGAGACGACGACGGCGACGCTCGAGGTGTGGGACGCCAGGCTGGCGACGGCGGGGGAGCGCTTCGGCCATGCCCGGGCGACGATGGTGGCGAGGATCGAGCCGCACGTCGCTGCCGCGTACGCCTGGCTGGCAGGGACGACGAGCACGATCGGGCTGGTGTACGACCCGCCGTGGCGTTCGGTCGGGCTGATGGCGGCACTCGCCGCGGCTCGTGAGCTCGACGTGCGCCGGGGTGTCTCGACCGTCGGGCCGCACCGCGACGAGCTGGTGCTCTCGATCAACGGTCTGCCGGCGCGCACCCATGCCTCACAAGGGGAGCAACGCACCCTCGCACTCGCCCTGCGTCTCGGTGCTCACCGACTGATCGCCGAGCGGACCGGGTCGATCCCGGTGCTGGTGCTCGACGACGTCTTGTCCGAGCTCGACGGCGGACGGGCCGGCGCGCTGTTGCGTCATCTCCCGTCCGGACAGGTCGTCATCACGACCGCCGGTGCCGTTCCCCCAGCGGCGACGCAGGAGCGCACGTTGCGGATCACCGCCGGCGCCGTCGTCGATGAGGACGAGCAGCCGCTGGATGCCGGGGTGTCGTGAACGACCGCGATCCGATCGGGATCAGCGAGTCGCTGGACGGTGTGGTGCAGGCACTACGCGGGGGAGCCGATCGGGCCGAGGTCGGTGGTGTGTTCGGGCGCTGGGACGAGGCCGTGGGCAGTGCCGTCGCGGCGCATGTGCGGCCCGTTCGCCTCGAGCACGGAGCCTTGCTCGTGGAGGTCGAGGACCCCGCGTGGGCCACCCAGGTTCGGCTGCTCTCCGATGATCTCAAGCGGCGCCTGCACGACGTCGCAGGAGTCAGCATCGAGCGCGTCGAGGTGCGCGTGCGTGCTTCTGGCCGGCGGCCTGGTTGAGCCGCCATCCAGAACGCTGACCAGGCATTTTCCCCGTCCCGGTCCGCCTCCTTGTGACACCCCGTTGGTAAACTAAATGACATCGCTGCAAGGCCCACGTTTCCCCTCTCGCGCCCCATCGAGGCCCTCCGTGACGACTGACGACACCACCGCTGGCCAGCCCCGACCACGAGGGGAGTACAGCGCGAAGGACATCCAGGTCCTCGAAGGCCTGGATCCGGTTCGCAAGCGCCCGGGCATGTACGTCGGCTCGACCGGCCTGGCCGGTCTCCACCACCTCATCTGGGAGGTTGTCGACAACTCTGTCGACGAGGCGATGGCCGGGTTCTGCACGCGGATCACGGTGACGCTGCAGGCCGACGGCGCGTGCCGTGTCGAGGACAACGGTCGCGGCATCCCCGTCGAGCCGTATCCGTCCGGTCCGCACAAGGGCAAGAGCGCAGCCGAGGTCGTGCTCACCGTGCTCCACGCGGGAGGCAAGTTCGGCGGCGGCGGCTACAAGGTGTCCGGTGGCCTGCACGGCGTGGGCGTCAGCGTCGTCAACGCGCTGTCCGAACGGCTCATCGTGGAGGTCGATCGTGGCGGCCAGCGCTACCGCCAGGAGTTCGCGAAGGGCGGCAAGCCGCAGGGCAAGATGGAAGTCGTCGGGCCGACGCCCGGGCGCGGCCGCAAGACGGGCACCACCGTCACGTTCTGGCCGGACCCGACGATCTTCGTCGCCGAGGGCACCGAGTTCGTCGTCCGCACGGTGCTCGAGCGGCTGCAGACGATGGCGTTCCTCAACCGTGGCCTCGAGATCGTCTTCGACGATCAGCGCCCCGAGAAGGAGCAGCGCGTCACGTACCAGTACAGGGGCGGCGTGATCGACTTCGTGAAGCACCTCAACGCGTCGAAGGAAGCGTTGTTCGCAAAGGTGTGCCATTACGACGACGAGGACGAGGAGAACCAGGCGCTCGACATCGCCATCCAGTGGAACACCGGCTACTACGAGGGCGTCCACGGTTACGCCAACGGCATCTCCACGACCGAAGGTGGGATGCACGTCGAGGGCTTCCGCTCGGCGCTGACGACCGTCGTCAACAAGTACGCCCGGAACAAGGGGCTCCTCAAGGAGAAGGATGAGAACCTCCTCGGTGAGGACATCCGCGAAGGCATCACGGCGATCGTCTCGGTGAAGCTGCGCGACCCACAGTTCGAGGGCCAGACCAAGGCCAAGCTCGGGAACGTGCCGATGCGATCGTTCGTGCAGCGCGTCACCAACGAGCGGTTGGTCGAATGGTTGGAGGAGAACCCGACCGAAGCCAACAAGGTCGTGAAGAAGGCGCAGTCGGCGGCGCAGGCGCGTGTCGCCGCCAAGAACGCCCGCAACGCGATCCGTCGCAAGACGGCGCTCACGGGCGCCGGCATGCCCGACAAGCTGAAGGACTGCGCCAGCCGCAACGCCGAGGAGAGCGAGCTGTTCATCGTCGAGGGCGACTCCGCCGGCGGTACCGCGGTCGCGGCGCGTGATCCGTATTCGCAGGCCCTGCTGCCGATCCGCGGCAAGATCCTCAACGTCGAGCGGGCGCGTATCGACCGGATGCTCAAGAACAACGAGATCCAGACGCTGATCACGGCGATCGGCGCCGGCGTCGGCGAGGAGTTCGACGCCAGCAAGGCCCGCTACCACAAGGTCATTGCCCTCGCCGACGCCGATGTCGACGGGAGCCACATCCGCACGCTGCTGCTGACGTTCTTCTACCGCCAGATGCGACCGCTGGTCGAGTCCGGCTACGTCTACATCGCGCAGCCGCCGCTGTACTCCACCGAGATCGGCAAGGAGAAGGTGTACATCAAGGACGACGGCGCGAAGGCCCGGTTCCTGGAAGAGCGACCCAACCACAAGAAGGAGTTCCAGCGGCTGAAGGGCCTCGGTGAGATGGACTGGCAGGAGCTGCGCTCCACCACGATGTCGGCGACCTCTCGCACGCTGCTGCAGGTCACCGTCGAGGAGGCCGCCCTGGCCGACGAAGTGATGAGCGTGCTGATGGGCGACGACGTCGAGATGCGCCGCCAATTCATCACCACGAATGCGCGTGACGTGCGGAACCTGGACTTCTGATGTCTCCCACTCCCCCCGCCGACGTGACCAAGGTGTGAGCACATGCCTGACGACGTGACCCCCGAAGTTCCCGTGGAACCGATCCAGCCGATCGAGCTGCAGGACGAGATGGAGAACTCGTTCCTGGACTACGCCATGTCGGTCATCATGTCGCGGGCGTTGCCGGACGTGCGCGACGGCCTCAAGCCGGTGCACCGCCGGATCATCTGGGACATGGAGGACCAGGGCTTCCGCCCCGACCGACCGTTCGTGAAGTGCGCTCGCGTCACCGGCGACACGATGGCCCGCTTCCACCCGCACGGGAACTCGGCGATCTACGACGCCCTCGTGCGCATGGCCCAGCCCTTCTCCCTGCGGCATCCGCTGATCTCCTTCCACGGCAACTACGGATCGCCCGACTTCGAAGCGGCTGCCGAGCGCTACACCGAATGCCGCCTCGCACCCCTCGCCATGCGCCTCTTGGCTGACATCGACGAGGACACCGTCGACATGGTGCCGACCTACGACGGCACGCACGAGCAGCCAGTCGTTCTCCCGGCTCGCTTCCCCAACCTCCTCGTCAACGGCAGCCAGGGCATCGCTGTCGGCATGGCGACGAACATCCCGCCGCACAACCTCGGCGAGGTCATCGACGCCACGATCCACCTGATCGACCACCCCGACGCCAGCTCCGACGACCTCATGCAGTTCGTCAAAGGACCCGACTTCCCGACGGGCGCCAGCATCCTCGGCCGGGCCGGCATCCTCGACGCCTATCGAACCGGCCGCGGCAGCATCAAGCTGCGCGCCACGGCGACGATCGACGAAGGCAAGAAGGGCGTGGAGATCGTCGTCACCCAGCTCCCGTACCAGACGAGCTGCTCGGCGATCGCTGGACGCATCCAGGAGCTCGTCGATGCCGGCGACCTCGACGGCATCGCCGATGTCAACGACGCGTCGGCGGGTGGCGAGACCGAGCTCGTCATCACCCTCAAGCGCGACGCCAACGCCAACGTCGTGCTCAACAACCTGTACAAGATGACGCAGCTGCAGACGAGCTTCGCCGTCAACATGGTCGCCCTCGTCGACGGCGTTCCCCGTACGTTGAACCTTGCCCAGGCCCTGACTGGCTACGTCCGCCACCAGGTCGAGGTCATCACCCGCCGCTCTCGCTTCCGACTCGACCGCGCCCGCCGCCGCGAGCACATCTTGGAGGGCCGCATCAAGGCGCTCGATGTCATCGACGAGGTGATCGCGTTGATCCGTGGCAGCGATGACGCCGCCGCCGCCAAGGCCGGACTGATGGCCGAGCCATTCGAGTTCACCGAGGTCCAGGCCGTCGACATCCTCGATATGCAGCTGCGGCAGTTGACCAGGCTGTCGCGCATCGACCTCGAGACCGAGGTCGAAGACGTTCGCAGCACGATCCGTGAGCTGGAATCGATCCTCGCTGACGACGTGAAGCTGCGCGGCGTCATCAAGGACGAGATGCTTGCCGTGAAGGAGGAGTTCGCGACACCGCGGGTGTGCCAGATCGCGTTCGACACGGGGGACATGTCGATCGAGGACCTCGTCGACGACAAGGAGCTCGTCGTCGTGATGACCGAGGCGCAGTACGTCAAGGCGGTGCCGGCGGGCTCGTTCAAGACGCAGTCGCGAGGCGGCCGCGGGGTCAGCGGGGCGAAGCTGAAGACCGACGACCTCGTGCGGCACGTGATCTTCACGACGGCCCACGCCTTCCTGTTGTTCTTCTCCAACGTCGGGAAGGTGTACCGGCTGCGCGCCCTCGAGATCCCCGAGCGCGAGCGCACGGCCAAGGGCATGCCGATCGTCAACTTGCTGCCCCTGGCTCCGGGCGAGACGATCCAGGCGATCATCGACACCCGCGACTTCGCCGGCGAGCGCTTCCTGTTCTTCGCCACCAGGAAGGGCACCGTCAAGAAGACGGCCTTCGACGCCTACGACTCGAGCCGCCGCGACGGCCTCATCGCCCTCAACCTGCGTGATGGCGACGAGCTGGTGCGGGTCATCGAGACCGGCGGAGGCGACGACATCTTCATGGTCAGTCGCAAGGGCATGACGATCCGCTTCAACGAGGACGACGTGCGCCCGATGGGCCGCTCGGCGGCCGGAGTGCGTGGCATGAAGCTGCGCTCCGACGACGAGGTGGTCTCCGTCGACGTTGCTCGCGACGACACCGCCATCCTCATGGTCACCGAAGCCGGGTACGGGAAGCGCACACAGCTCGACCACTACAACCGCCAGGCCCGTGGTGGTCAGGGTGTCATCGGAATCAAGCTGACCGGCAAGAAGGGCAACGTCGTCGCCGCATTCATGGTCGGCATCGACGACGAGATCGTCGCCGTGTCCTCCGGTGGCATCACGATCCGCATGGAGGTGCGTGAGATCTCGTCGCAAGGGCGGGCCGCGACCGGCGTCCGGTTGATGAACCTCGACGACGGGCAGACCGTGGCTTCGGTCGCCGCCATCCTCGCCAACGACGACGACTGAGTTAGCGGCTCGGCTCGACTCGGGCGCATCGGCAGCGCACCTGCCCTCGTCTCGTCGCTGTGGCGACGCGCCCAAGGGAGGTTCGAACGATGCGCATCCGGGATGACCGCGGCCAAGCGGTCCCGCTCGTCGCGGCGCTGGTCGCCGTGGCCGCGAGCCTCACGGTGGCCCTCGGTGCATTCGCCGGCGACGTCGTCGATGTGGCGCGCGCCCAGACCGCTGCTGACGCCGCCGCGCTCGCTTCGCTCGAGGGAGGACGACCTGCGGCGGTCCGCCTGGCCGCCCGCCACGGAGCCTCCGTCGAGACGTGGTCCCGCCATGCTGGTGACGAGGGGATCTTGGTGACGGTCACCGTTCGGGTCGGCGATGCGGTACGTACGGCACGTGCCACCGGCGGCGAAGAGGCATGGCCAGGTAGTTGACTCCTTGCCCCGATTCGCGCGAAGTCCTTGCGTACACTTTCGCGACGTGACCCCCAGCAAGCGCGCCGGCGGCACGGTTGAGTCCGAGGTCGACCCCTCGGCGGAGGTCGTCGTGAACGGCGACCGCGACCCGACCGGCAACGGCAATGGGAACGGGAACGGTCATGGGGACCACGGTGATGAGTCGCCGACGAAGCGGCGCACCACGCAGCTCACCAACGGCGTCCCGATGCCCGAGCGGGGGAGCAGCTCTCAACGCGGCACGTCCTCGAGCCTGATCGCCAAGCCGCCTCCGGAGGAGACGGGTTCTGACGTCGGGGCCGGGGCCATGGGCAACGGCGATCTCGAACCACCGACGGTGGTCATGGCCGCCGCGGCAGCGGCTGGGACTCTGCCAGCGCCGACCGTCGAGGGTGGCGACGCCGTGGTGGATGCCTCCGGTGCGCAGCCGGCCATTTTCGACGACGAGGCGTCCAGCGAGCCGTTTGGCATCCCGATGGCCGACGATGGTCTGACCGACGTCGAGCCGCTACCGCTTCCCATCGTGACGGTCGCGCCGGCGGCACGCGGCTCGCATCCGGCGACGTTGCCCGAGCCCGTGTGGGTGCCGACCGTCCCGCCGGACGTGCCACTCGAACCACCGTACGTCACGACGTCGATGACCTCGCACAACGTGGCGCCGGTGCCACGTATCGTCGGGCGCCGGCCGCGGGTCCGCAAGGTCACGCGGGTCGTACGGCACGTCGACCCGTGGAGCGTCTTCAAGGTGGCGCTCGTGTTCAACTTGGTCCTCTACGGCGTGCTGCTGACGGCCGGTGTGCTGCTGTGGAACGTCGCCTACGCCACCGGGACGATCGACAACCTCGAGCGGTTCTTCGAGTCGTTCGGATGGAGCGAGTTCGAGTTCAACGGCGGGGCGATCTACCACGCCGGCTGGATCGCCGGGCTGTTCGGCGTGATCGGCCTCACCGGAGCGGCGGTGTTGGCGGCGACGCTGTTCAACCTGATCACCGACCTCGTCGGCGGCGTGCGTATGACGGTGCTCGAGGAGGAGGTCGTCGAGCGCACGAGCTCGCCGATGCGTCGCTTCGTGGTTCGCCGACCGACCGCACCCCCGCTCGATCCCGATCCGCCGGCATCCGAAGCTGGAACGACCGAGTCGGTCGACACCTCAGCCAGCTAGCCTCGACGGCCGCCCCGGGGCTATAGCTCAGTCGGTTAGAGCGCATCCCTGATAAGGATGAGGTCACAAGTTCGATTCTTGTTAGCCCCACCGCAAAGTACCTGGTCAACGGCACTGAGCTCCCGCCAGGCTCCGCCCGCCCGCACCCTAGGTGTGCAAACAGGTGTGCAATGGATTTGCGTTTCCCTGCGTCTCAAGGGCCGTCACGGGCCGGATCTGGCGCACCAGGTACTTCTGCGGCGAGGCGGCCCCGCGGTCCGCTCGCGGGCCCGTCCGCCCGGCCCGGCTGATCGGTGCGCAAGTTCCGACTCGCCGAGCTGGCCGACCCGTCCGGCAACACCGTGACGTTCGCATAGACCCTCGCCGACGAGCCGGGCTGATGGCCAAGCTCACCGCCGACGAGCGCGCTGCCCTGAAGCCGTCCCAGTTCGGGCTGCCGGACAAGGCCCGCACCAAGAAGGCACGCAAGGAGCCCGGCAACTACCCGATGCCCGACGAGGGCCACGCGGTCAGCGCTGTTCGCCTCGCCAAGAAGCACCGCAAGGCCGGCAAACTCTCGAAGTCGGACTACAAGAAGATCCGCCGCAAGGCCCACAAGATCCTGAAGAAGGACTAGCGGACGGGGGTCGCCGCTCGGGCGCTACGCCGATTTGCGGCGGGCCGGCCGCTTGGCCGCCGCCTTCTTGGCCTCGGTGGCCGGTCGCGCGCGTGGGATGCCGCTGGCGGGCGGCCTTCGCCGCCGCCACGCTCGCCTCGAGGGCCTCCATCATGTCGACGATCCGCGGCGCCTCACCCGCCGCCGCTGGGAGCTCGACCTCCTCGCCGGCCGCCTTCCTGGCGATCAGGTCGAGGACCTGGACCCGGTAGTCGTCCTCGTACTTGGAGGGGTCGAACTCGGCGGTCAGCGACTCGACGAGCATCTCGGCCATCTTCACCTCGCGGTCCGACACGTCGACCTCATCGAGGCCGACAAGCTCCTCGACTTCCTCGACCGGCACCACCTCGTCGGCGTAGGCCAGCGTCGACATCACCAGCCGCCCGTCGACGGCACGCAGCGCCGCCGTGTACTGGCGGCTCCGCATCACGAACCGCACGATCGCCACCTTCCCGCTCCCGCCGG
>CAVZFS010000003.1:0-90713 GCA_963774635.1 uncultured Acidimicrobiia bacterium | reverse complement strand
TGAGGGCTCGATCCATCGTTCCGCTGCTCGGCGTGTGCCTCCTCTGGGCGGGTTGCACGTCGACCATCGCGCCCGAGGAGGCTGCCGACGCGCCGAGCACCGAGCCGTCGTCGACGACGTCGTCCACGACGACCGAGCCAGTGGCGACGACAGCGGCCGAGTCGTCGACGACAGCGACGACGACCTCGTCCACCACGACGACAACCGTGCCGGGCTCGACCACGACGGCGACGCCCACCACATCGACGCTCCCGTTGCCGGCGGGTGTCTTCGATCCGGCCTGCGCCCGCGTCGTGCAGCCTGGTGAGTCGCTGAGTGTGATCGCCGACGGATTCGACGACCCGACGATCACGGTCGCCAGCCTGCAGGCGGAGAACGCCATCGTCGATGCCAACGTGCTGCAGGCCGGCGCTGTGCTGGACGTCTGTCCCGGCAACGGCCTCGACGACCTGACCGGACTCGAGCGGGTCGCCGCGACGCCTGCCGTGCAGTCGAGTGGCGTCGCCGCGCAACAGACGAAGCTCAACGCGCTGTTCGCGGGCACTGGCCTGCCGGCGTTGGCCGTCGACGGCGTCTCCGGATCCTTCACGCGGCAGCAGCTGTGCGCGGCCCGGATGGCGCTGAACCTTCCGATCAGCCGGGCTGACATGGAGCCGGGGAGCCCAGACGAGCAGGCGCTGATGGCGGCGACCTCGATCGCGCCGCCAGCGGCCGCCGTCACGTCGGCCTCGCGCTGGATCCTCATCGACAAGACGTGCCAGGTCATGTTCGCTGGCGAAGGTGGCGGCATCACGTTCGTCTTCAAGACGTCGACGGGTGAGCCGGGATGGGAGACGAGCAACCAGGAGGGCGTCCAGCCCTTCCGGTACAACCCGGCGCTCGACAACAACGGCTGGCACAACAGCTCGAAGTTCCCCGTCGCCGAGGACAACCCGCTCAACGGCAACATGTACAAGCCGATCTACTTCCATCGCGGCCAGGCGATCCACGGCGCCAACAACGTGCCACCCGAGCCGGCCAGCAAGGGCTGCGCCCGATTGCGCGTCGAGAACCAGGAATCGCTGGTCGCGTGGCTGGGTCTCGCCGACGTGACGGAGGAGATCTACGAGCCCATCGACGCCATCGTCACCGTGCAGGGCGACTTCGTCTGATTCAGATTCGGGCGACCGGCGTGCCAGGATGCCCCGAAATCTTGAGGGAGGCTTGTGGTGAAACTGTTCTTCGACGACGAGGGCTTCGATGGTCAGCTGCAGCGCAGCGTCGCGAAGTGCGACGCTGGAATGGCCAACGTCGGTGAGTGCCTGTACGTCGCGTCACAGATCACGCCGGGCGACCGGGACAGCTGGTACGCCGCGTGGTCAGGCTTCGCCGATGGCTTGGCGGACCAGGCCGACAGTGCGCTCGCCGCTGGCCGCACCGTCAGCGCCACCAGCCTGTACCTCCGCGCCGCTGAGTACTACCGCCAGGCGTTCTTCTGGCACCGCGACGACCTCGACGGCAAGGAGCTCACGACCGCCTACGCCGCCAGCGTCAAGGCGTTCCGGGCGGCGTTGCCGCATCTCGCCCGGCCCGGCACCGTCCTCGAGGGCGAGACACCCGGGTACTTCTACGCGCCTGCGGGTGACGGGCCGTTCCCCACGATCCTGCACGTCGGCGGCTACGACGGCACGGCCGAGGAGCTCTACACAGCGGCGTATCCGGCGCTCGACCGCGGCTGGGCGCTTGCTGCCCTCGACGGCCCCGGCACCGGTGAGGTGCTCTACAACCGCCGCCAACCAATGCGACCGGACTGGGAGAACGTCGTCCCCGGCATGGTCGACCTCCTGCTGGCACAGCCCCAGGTCGATGCCAACCGAGTGGTGCTCGTCGGCCGTTCGTGGGGCGGGCTCCTGGCGCCGCGAGGTGCATCCGGCGAGCCTCGACTTGCGGCGATGATCACTGATCCGGGGCAGTACGACATGGCGCCGGCAATGGAGAAGCGACTCGGCGACCTGTGGAACTCGATCGACGACCCATCTGCCGAGGCCAAGTTCGATGCGCTGATGGAGGTCCCTGCGCTGAAGATGTTCCTCGGCCCGCGCATGGTCACCCACGGTGTGACGACGCCGCGTGCCTACCTCGCGGACATGCGCCGCTACACCTGTGTGGAACAGGCCCCACGGGTCACGTGTCCCAGCCTCATCACCGACAACGAGACCGACCTCGTGTCGACCGGGCAGGGGCAGCAGCTGTTCGACGCGCTCGACGTGCCCCAAGACCTTCCGCCGGTTCCTCCTGAAGGAGGGTGCCGAGGGCCACTGCGAAGGCCTGGCGCAGATCGTGTTCTGGACCGCCGCCTTCGACTGGCTCGAACAGACCGTGCGCTAGCACGGTCGGGCGCTCGTCGCACATGTCGTGCCGTCAGCGCGGCAGGAGCTCGACGCGCAGACCGGTGACCGCCTCGAGCAGATCCTTGCGCTCGTTGGCGGCGTAGAGCTCGAGACCGATGTCAGCATCGGGTGCCGCCTCGACGAACACGACGGCCCGCTTCGGGCGGAGCTCGACCTCGAGGCCACGGACGTTGCCGCGGTGGCTGCGGTCGAGACCGATCGCCACGCGCAGCATCCCGGCCAGCGTCCGTACCAGCTGCTGGTCGCGGGCCGACAATGCGGCGAACTCGGGGTGCGACGCCTTGGGCTCGCTCTTGCGGTGGTACCGGGCGATCTGGGCGATCACCTCGATCTCGGCGTCCGTCAGCCCGGCCAGTTCGCTGTTGCGAATGACGTAGTAGGCGTGGAGGTGGTGCTTGCTGTGCGCCACGACGAGCCCGACGTTGGCCAGCAGGGCGCCGGCCTCCAGGTACTCGCGAGCGGTGTCGTCCAGCCCGTGGGCCTCCGCCAGCCCGTCGAACAGGGCCACGGCGAGCCGCGCGACGTGGGCCGAGTGCGACGGGTCGTCGTCGCATCGAGCCATGAGCTGCTGGATGCTGCGTCGCGACACGTCGCGCAGATGGTGGAGTGACGCGCCCGACGCGTCCATCCGGCTGACGGTGTCGACCAGCACTCCGTCCCGGAGCGCTCCCTCGCTGTAGGTGAACGCTTCGACGTCGAACGTCGCCGCCACCGATTCGAGGATGAGAGCGCCGGCGACGACGATGTCTGCCCGCGCCGGTTCGAGCCCACGCACCTTTGCTCGAGCGCTGGCCGTGCGATGGCGGAGCAGCTCCTTGACGACGGACTCGAGCTCGCCGCGGGTGAAGCGAGCACAGTTGTACGTGCGCAGCGCTTCAGCGCTCGTCGCTGCGTGGGCCATGCGGGCGATCGATTCCGCCGTACCGGATGACGCGACGGCGACCTCGAACCCGTGGTCGGCGACGGCCCGCTCGAAGTGGCTCAGGATCGCCCGGATGTGGCGGCGGCATGCCGTCACGGCGTCGCCGCTGATGTCCCCGCCGGGGAAGAACCGGTCCGTGAGCCGGACCGCGCCGATCTTGAAGCTGCGCGCGGCCAGCGTCTCGCCCTTCTGGCCGAGCAGCAGTTCGGTGGAGCCGCCACCGACGTCGACGAGGAGCATCCGCTGATCGAACACCGGCACCGTCTGCAGCACGCCGAGGTGGATCAGGCGGGCCTCTTCCGCGCCGGAGATCACCTCGATGTCGATGCCCGCCTCGTCGCGTGCTCGATCGAGGAAGACATGCGAGTTGGCCGCTTCGCGCACGGCGCTGGTGGCGACGGCGCGAAGCGTCGCGCCATAGCTGTCGGAGATGCGGCGCATTCGGCGAAGGCAGGAGACGCCGCGGTCGATGGCTGCCGGCGAGAGCTCCTTCATGTCGCCACCGCCATGCCCGAGCCGAACCATCTCGCGCTCGCGCGTCAGCGTCTCGAACCGGTCGCCTGCGCTCCGGCGGGCGACGACCAGATGGAAGCTGTTCGTGCCGATATCGAGGGCAGCGAGGTCGTGAACGTCCGAGTCAGTCATCGAGGCGGGCGGTGCATGCCGCGATCCCCTCGAGGACCCCCTGCCGGAAACTGGCGATCTTCTCGAAGCCGCTGCCGACGACGTCGTCGGCTGATCCGGCGTCTCCGATGACGAGGGCCGTCTGGATGGCCTCGTCGAGGTCGCCCGGTGAGATCGAGATGTCACGTTCCGGCCCATTGGAGTTGAGGCCCGGCACGATGTCGCGGACCCAGGCTCCCGTCAGACAGTCCGACAGCAGCGCCCGCTCCTCGCCCTGCAGCGGGCTGCCGAGGGCCTGCTGCACCGCCTCACTCCATGCCATGCCCAACACGTAGCCGATGGCGAAGTCTCCGAAGCGGTCATAGAGCTCGGCCCCGAACGATTCGTCGAAGAACACCTCCCCGGAGGCTGCGCAGAACACGGCGCCGAGGCTGATGTCCCCGGCCGGCTCGTCGCACGTGACGTCCTCTGGTCCGGCCACCGGAACCAAGTTCAGCGTGGGGAGCTCGCCACCGGCGCCGTCGACGGAAGCCGGCCAGTAGACGTTCAGATCGCCGACCACCAGACCGCCGATGTCGCGGTCGCCGTAGCCGAAGGGCGCGTTGCCGTCGCCACTCCCGACATCGAAGATGTTCGGCACCAACGGCAGCGGTTCGTCGAGCAGCGTGATGCAGCGGCCGGCGCCCTCGAGGTATCCGAGCTGGAACGCACCGACGCGGTCGAAGGCGGTGCCGTGCCCCCCTTCGCTCAGCTGGTCGATGCCGAGCGGGTCACGGACGGCGATCATGGCGATCAAACCCGTGCGGACGTCGGCGTCGGAGAACGGCACGCCGGGCGCCGCGCCGGAGACGGCTCTCGCCACCCAGGCGCCGGCGTAGCAGTCGGCCTGCTGCTCGGTGATCACCGTCGCCAATCCGCGGTGGAGGTCGTCGTGGCGGGCCTGCACGACGTGCCCGTACTCGTGCGCGAGCACGACCCCGAGGATCGGTGGCCCGTACTCGGCAGCGAGACCGCCGAGCACGCCCTCCGTGCCGTCGTCGTAGGCGAGGAAGTCGCCCTCGTCGCAGTAGAACGCGCCGTACTGGTTGATCTCCTCGTAGGTGGTCTGTCCTGCGCCACCGCATCCGGGGATCGGCTCGGTGCGCTCGGGGTAGGCGGCGTACACGCCACCCTGGAGGCCGACGAAGGGCTCGCCGAAGAGCTCCGGGTATTGCTCCCCCCACCACCGTTCGAGGTCCTCGAGCGCGGCGCGCACGAGGTCGTCGTAGGGCCGTGCGGGTTTGTTGTCACCGAGGTTGATCAGGTCGCGAGGTGGCGGTGCGGTCGTCGGGGTCGGATCGGTCGGCGCGAGGTCCGGGGCCTGTGTCGTTGGTGGCGGCTCGGTCGGCGGTGTCGCGTCGGCTGCTTGGCGCGCCGACTCGGTGTGCACGCCTGGCGCCGAGGCACAGCCGACGAGTGCGAGCATCAGGCCAGCGCGCCAGGCTCGGCGGGTCATCAGTCGATGAGCCGTTCCAGCTCGCCGATCTCCTCGGCCTGACTGGCCGCGATCGCTGCGGCCATGGCGCGAACTTCGTCATTGGCAGCGTCGGCGGCGGCAACCTCGGCCATGTGGATGCCACCGCGATGGTGCTCGGCCATCAACTCGACGAACCGCTGGTCGGCCGTCGCGCCGCTCGACGCGCCGAGCTCGTCGAGCTCGGCCTCCGTCGCCATGCCGGGCATCTCAGCGACCGGCGTCGGCATGCCCATCCAGGCCATCGCCTCATCGGTCTCGGATGCCTCCGGGGCGTTCATCGAGCGCAGAAGCTGGATCATCCGACCGATGTCGATGCTCTGACCGGTGATGATGCTGCGGGCGACGGTGCGCAGGGCCGGATCGGTGTCCGGCAAGGCGAGGTACATGTAGCCCATCTGCACGGCCTGGTCGTGGTGGTCGCGCAT
Source organism: uncultured Acidimicrobiia bacterium (assembly GCA_963774635.1). Classification (GTDB taxonomy): domain Bacteria; phylum Actinomycetota; class Acidimicrobiia; order Acidimicrobiales; family Ilumatobacteraceae; genus JALZMG01. The sequence goes on along the minus strand of CAVZFS010000003.1, from coordinate 84,836 downwards.
GTCGTGCAGGAACCCAACGTCGACGTCACTGCTGGCAGGTTCGGAACGCGTGTCGGCGATGAGCCAGCCGATCATGCCGGCGATCAGGCCGACGGCGATGAGCAGGGCGACGACGTTGAGGGGGTGCTGCCACCACGAGAGGACGACGACGTCGTCGTCGTCGTCGTCGTGGTCCGTGGTCCGGGTCGTGGTCGTCGAACGGCAGGTCGGACGCCGCGTCGGGCTCGTCGGTGGCCTCGGTCCGGACGTCCACAACGCGAGTCTGCCAGCGCAGCACGGATGCCGCACCGCGCTCAGCTGTCGGTCTCAGCCGCCGGTCGCCGGCACGGTGGTTGCCGGCGCCGTCGCCGCTGGCGTGGTGCCTGGGGCGGTGCCTGGCACCGTTGTGCCAGTCGGCGCAGCGACCGGAGGCGAACCCTCCCCGACCTCGAACGTCTGGCGACCAGTGATCCGGCCGACGAAGTTGTACGTCACGCCATCGGAGCCGACGGCGGTGCAGGTGAACTCCGTGCCGACGTCCTTGTTCTCCGGGTCGGTGCAGGTCGCATCCTCGTACGTCCGTCCGGTGGCCTGGGCCAGCTCCCCGTTGTCGTCCTGGATGAATCGCTCGGCGGCCTCGGGGAAGCTCTCCTGGCCGGTGCAGGCGCTGAAGGTGAGCGGCGGCCGCGAGCGCAGCGAGCGACAGGACGTGGCGGCGCATGGGCCGGCGGAGGCTAACCGCCGCCGGTCGGCGTGAAACCGACGTCACGAAGCGCTCGCGCCGGTGGCCGCACCTGGTCGATCGTGACGGCGATGAGCGCCATCCAGACCAGGGCGAAGCCGACGATCCGGTCGGCCGGCATCGGCTCGTCGTAGACGAGCCAGCCGAGCCCGAGGTTGATCGTCGGGATGAGGTACTGGAGCGCGCCGAGCAGCGTGAACGGCAGGCGCTGGGCGGCGACAGCGAAGAGCAGCAGGGGCACTGCGGTGACCAGACCGGTGAGGGCCACGAGCACCCAGTCGGCACCGGTCGCCGTCGCCGGGATGCTGTCGGATGCGCCCGACGTGGCGACGAGGACGGCGAGGGCGGGCAGCGCCAGGACCAGCGTCTCGCCGGCGAGGCTCTCGACGGGCGACAGCGGAACGCGGCGCTTGAGCAGACCGTAGAGGGCCCACGAGGACGAAATGATCAGCGCGATGAACGGCAGCCGCCCGTACGACACCGTGAGCTCCACGACGGCGAGCGCGCCGAGGGCCAAGGCCAGTCGCTGCAGCTTCGAGGCCGGTTCGCCGAGCAGCGTCACCCCGAACAGCATGATGAACAGCGGTGCCATGAAGTAGCCGAGTGCGGTCTCGATGATCCGGTCGTTGACGACGGCCCACACGTAGGCCGTCCAGTTGGCGGTGATGAGCAGCGCGGCGACCGTGAGGCGCATCAGGATGGCGCGGTTGCGCATCGCTGTCCGCAGCGCGCCCCAGCGATGACGGACGGTGACGATCACCGCCATGACCGCGGCGGCGCAGGCGATGCGCCATGCGATCAGCTCGAATGGATCGAAGCCGGTGAGCTGCTTCCAGTAGATGGTGAGGAAGCCCCACAAGCTGTAGGCGGCGACCGCTGCCCGGACGCCGACCGCAGTCTCGTGGTGGGCGTCGCCGTGCACGGCCGTCGACCCTACGGAGATGTCGGCCACGTCACCCACAACGTTCGCGACGTCGGGGACGTGAGGTTGCCTATCGTCGCAGTCGTGGCCCTGCCGCTGGACCCCATCGCCGAGGCGCAACATCACTGGATCGAGCGCTGGGGCGCGGGCGAGCACATGGCGGCCGCGACATCGCTGATGCGGGCCCAGCAGCTCGTGCTGGCCGCCGTCGAGGATGAGCTGCGCCCGTTCGGGTTGACGTTCGCCAGCTACGAGGCGTTGATGCTGCTCTCGTTCTCTCGGCGCGGCCAACTACCGCTGGGCAAGATGAGTGAGCGTCTGATGGTCCATCCGGCGAGCATCACGAACACCGTCGACCGGCTCGAGGAGCGGGGGCTGGTCGAGCGGCGGCGGGACGCCGCCGATGGTCGTCGCGTGCTGGCCGCGATCACCGAGGCGGGCCGGGCGATCGCCGCCGAGGCGACAGAGCCGCTGAACAAGGTGCAGTTCGGGCTCGGCATGCTCGACGAGGAGGCGGCGGCGCAGATCAACGCCGTGTTGCGGCGCGTGCGCGAAGGCGCCGGCGACTTCGCCAAAGACGTCGCCGATCCTTGGACGTCCAAGTAAACTCGCTCAGATGAATCCCCGTGATGAGTGGAAACGGGCGTACGACGCGTCTCGGCTGCGCGATGCGACGTTCACGACGATGTCGGGAGTGCCGCTCGAGCCGGTCTACGGGCCAGAGGACGGCGAGTTCCCGGGTGTGTACCCGTACACCCGTGGCCCGTACGCGTCGATGTACCGCTCGAAGCTGTGGACGATGCGGATGTTCGCCGGCTTCGGGACGGCGGATGACACCAACTGGCGGTTCAAGGAGATCATCCGCACCGGCGGTGATGGGCTGTCGACGGCGTTCGACATGCCGACGCTGTTGGGGATCGACTCCGACGACGTGATGGCGCTGGGCGAGGTCGGTCGGTGCGGGGTGGCGATCGACAGCCTGGCCGACATGGAGGACCTCTACGCCGGCATCGATCTGGGGACGATCACGACGTCGATGACCATCAACTCGCCGGCGGCGGTGATCTTCGCCATGTTCGTCGCCCAAGCGGAGAAGGCGGGGATCGCTCGTGCGCAGCTGGGCGGCACGCTGCAGAACGACATCTTGAAGGAGTACCAGGCCCAGAAGGAGTTCGTGTTCCCGCCCCGGCCATCGATGCGGCTGGTGCGCGACACGATCACGTTCACGGCGGCGGAGATGCCGCGCTGGCACTCGATCTCGATCTCCGGCTACCACATCCGGGAGGCCGGGTCGACGGCGGCGGAGGAGCTGGCGTTCACATTGGCGAACGGGTTCGCATACGTCGAGCTGGCGCTGGCGGCGGGACTGCCGGTCGACGCGTTCGCGCCACGGCTGTCGTTCTTCTTCAACGCCCACATCGACTTCTTCGAGGAGATCGCCAAGTACCGGGCGGCGCGGCGGATCTGGGCCCGGTGGATGCGCGAGCGGTACGGCGCGACGGCGGAGCGGTCGCTGCAGTTGCGGTTCCACACGCAGACCGCCGGGGTGTCGCTGACGGCGCAGCAGCCCGAGGTGAACATCGTGCGGACGGCGATCGAGGCGTTGGCAGGCGTGTTGGGCGGTACGCAGTCGTTGCACACGAACTCGATGGACGAGGCGCTGGCGTTGCCGACCGAGAGGGCGGTGCGCATCGCCCTGCGCACCCAGCAGGTGATCGCCAACGAGACGAACGTGGCCGACGTGGCGGACCCGTTGGGTGGGTCGTGGTTCGTCGAGTCGCTGACCGATGAGATGGAGCGCCAGGCCGAGGAGTTGTTCGCCCACCTCGACTCGATCGGTGGGGGATCGATGCTGGAGGGGTGCATCCAGGGGATCGAGGACAACTGGTTCCAGGGCCGGATCGCCGACTCGGCGTACGAGCTGGAGCGAGCGTTCAACGAAGGGCGGCGCACGATCGTCGGGGTCAACCGGTTCACGGAGGGCAACGAGGACTCGGCGATCGAGATCCTGCAGATCACGAACGAGGACGAGGCCCGGCAGCTGAAGCGGTTGGGGCAGGTGCGCGAGCAGCGCGACCAGGCAGCGGTCGACGCCGCATTGGAGCGCCTGCGCACCGAGGCGGCAGATCCCGAGGTCAACCTGATGCCCACGCTGATCCACGCCGTCGAGCAGTACGCCACCCTCGGCGAAGTGATGAACGCCCTTGCCGACGTCTTCGGCCGCCACACCGAAGTCCCCACGATCTAACCCTCTTCCATCCGAGTGTTTGCGCCCGTCCGAGTGCTGAGCCCCGGGAAAATCGAGGTCCAGCACTCGGATGACAATGCGCGCACCCCCTACTTAGGCTGACGCTCGATCGACATCCCCCGAAGGCATCCCGCCCGAGGAGGACTTGTTGTGGCTGACCTCACGCCCAGCGCGCTGCGCTGGCTTGCCGACCATCACGGCGTGATCACGACCCGTGCGCTGCGCAGATGCGGTGTTGGCGAGGTCACGCAGCGCCGACTGCTCGAGGCGGGCATGTTGCGCGCCGCCGAACGTGGCGTCTTCACCGTTGCCTCGAGCCTGGCAACGCTCGAGCAGCGATGTGCCGTCGTGTCCGCTCGACATCCCGGCGGCTTCATCACGGGCCCGACCGGCGGAAAGCTGCTCGGTCTTCGTCGCATGCCACCGATGTCTGCCGTGCACATCGCCGTGCGCCATGGTGTGCACCACACTCGCAGCGCCGGCGTTCGTTACCGCCAGACCACCGTCATCCGGAGCGTCGACCGCGTGACCCGCCCGGACGGCATCACGGTGGCCGCTCCGGCCCGGTTGGCCTTCGACCTCGCTTCCGACCTCGCGCCACTGGATCTGCTCTCGGCGGTCGAGCAGCTCATCCAGTCCGGGCATGTCACGAGCGCCGAACTGGTTGCCATCGATCGTCGTCTCGGCCACCCGGCGCGGCCCGGCTCCGGCAACTTCGCCCACATGCTGAACCGAATGGGGTGCGATCCTGTCGGCGAGTCGCATGCGGAGGTCGTCCTCGCTGACGCACTCGAACGCCGCGGGGTACCGATCGAGCGTCAGAGCCGAGTGGTGGCCTTCCCCAATGGTCGATCGGCAAGGATCGACCTTGCCGTGCCGAGCGTGCAGTGGGGAATCGAACTCGACGTCCATCCCGAGCATCGCAGCATCGAAGGCCACGCTCGAGACGCGGGCCGCGTTCGTCACCTCCACCGTGTCGGGTGGCAGATCGAGCAAGTTGCGGAGGGTGATCTGGCCGATGTCGAAGCATTGGCCGATGAACTAGCTGCGCTCTACCGGCTCCGAGTCCAGGCGCAGTCGGCCTGATCGGAGTGCTGGAGCTCGATTTTCCCGACCTCCAGCACTCGGATGGTGTCAAACACTCGGATGGATGGGGACCGGGGAGTCGTCGTCAGGCGGAGCGGCGGTAGACGGCTTCGGCGAAGCAGAAGATGCCGAACAGCGCGAAGCCGATGGCGACGCCCCACAGCACGATCTGGCCGGCGGAGTTCTGGGCGAACTCGGCGAGCGTGCCGGAGATGCCCTTGCTCTGGTTCGGGTCGTACTGCACGGCCGACACGATGAAGAACACGCCAGAGGCGGCGAACACGACCGAGCGGGCGGCGTAGCCGATCCGGCCGATCGCTTCGATGCCCTTGGCGGTCGTGCCTGGCGGCGCCAGCCGCTCCATGAACTTGGCTTCCACCGTGTGCTCGTACGCCTGGTAGACGGCGATGACGATGAGCGCCACGCCGAGGATCCCGACCAGCAATCGTCCACCCGGCAGCTCGAACAGCGACCAGGCCACCTGCTGGTTCTGGGCGTCACCAGACTGCTGCGTGGTCGAGGATGCCGACCCAGACGTTCCCGACCACACCTCGGACGCCACCTTGATCGCCGTCACGACGAGCGCGCCGTAGATCACCGCCTTGCCGAGGTACTCGACGCGATCCTTCGCCTCGTCACCCTCGACAGGATCCCCGACGAACGCCTGGATCAGCCGCCACAGGCACAGTGCGATGAGGCCGGCGATCATCGCCACCAGCAGGAACTTCCCGAACGGCTGCTCGGCCAGCGTTTCGAACGCACCCACCTGGCTGACCTGGTCGCTCGAGGTCTCGCCCCGCGCGAACTGGATCGCCAGGATGCCCAGCAACAGATAGAGCACACCTCGGGCAGTGATGCCCGCTCTTCCCAGCGGCTCACGCCATCGGCGGGCCGTCTGCTGTGTCGCCGCAGTCGCAGCCGTCGTCGTCATGGTTGACACGAGTACCCCGCGAGGGGAACGGCGAACCGTGCCATGATCGAGTCGTGGCTGAATCACCTGGCGAACCGTCCGTCGAGGTCGACGACCATCCGTCCGAGCGCGTCGCCCACATCCTCGCCGACCACCTCCGCCGCGCCGTGGAGGCGCGTGGCCGGGCCACGCTGGCCGTATCCGGCGGCCACACCGGCCCGCCGATGTTGGCCGAGCTCGCCAGCGCCGATCTGGCCTGGGATCACATCACCGTCTTCCAGGTCGACGAACGGGTGGCCCCCGATGGCGACGCCGCGCGCAACGCCGACGCGCTCGTCGGGTTCCCCGCCCGCGTGCTGATCATGCCGGTCACCGAAGCCGATCTCGAGCAGGCGGCAGCGAGTTACGCGGCGGAGCTGCCGGACCAGTTCGACGTCGTCCATCTCGGGATGGGTCCCGACGGGCACACCGCCTCGTGGCCGCCCGGAGATCCCGTGATCAACCGCACGGAACCGGTCGCCCTGTCTGCCGAGTACCAGGGCCACGTGCGAATGACGATCACGCCGCCGGTCGTCAACAACGCACGGGTTCGGGTCGTGCTGATCACCGGCGCCGACAAGGCGCCTGCCGTGGCGACGTGGCTGACCACATCATCGAGCGACCTCCCGATCTCCCGGGTCAAGACCACCGACACCACCGTCGTGCTCGACGACGCGGCCGCCGCCGATCTCCCCTCGACCGCCGGCGGCTAGCGCACCGCCGCTCTGCCCGGCTTGAGGAAGGTCACCGAGAGCGGGGGCAGCGTCAGCGGCAACGAGTGGTCGAAGCCGTGCCACGGCTGGTCCTCGGCCTCGACCTCGCCGAGGTTGCCCTTGCCGCTGCCGCCGAAGAGCTCGGCGTCGGAGTTCAACAGCTCGCGCCACGACCCCCCGACCGGCACACCGACCCGATAGCCGTAGTGCACGGTCGCCGTGGCGTTGATCACCGCCAGCACCGGCGGCGCCGGCTCGGCGCCACTCTCGTCGGCTGCACCCGGGTCGCAGCGCAGCCACGCGAACACGCTGTGGGTCTCGTCGTCGCCGATGATCCACTCGAACCCCGCCGGATCGCAGTCGCCTCGTGACAGCGCCGGCTCCTCCCGATAGAGCCGGTTCAGCGCCTGGACCCACAACCGCACCCCGCCGTGCCGGCCGAGGTCGTGGAGCGCCCAGTCCAACGCCCCCTCGTGGGCCCACTCGCTCGACGTCGCCAGCTCGCCGCCCATGAACAGCAGCTTCTTCCCGGGCTGCGACCACATCAGCCCGTACAGCAAGCGCAGGTTGGCGAAGCGCTGCCATTCGTCACCGGGCATCTTCCCGAGCAGCGAGCCCTTGCCGTGGACGACCTCGTCGTGCGACAGCGGCAGCACGTAGCGCTCGCTGAAGGCGTACATCCCGCGGAACGTGATCTCGTCGTGGTGGAAGCGCCGGTGCACCGGCTCCCGTCGCAGGTACTGCAGGGTGTCGTGCATCCACCCCATGTCCCACTTGTACGTGAACCCCAGCCCGCCGCCTGCCGTCGACCCCGTCACCATCGGCCACGCGGTCGACTCCTCGGCGATCGTGATCGCATCCGGGAACTCGGCGGCGATGGCGTCGTTGAGCTGGCGCAGGAAGTCGATGGCGTCGAGGTTCTCCCGCCCACCGAACCGGTTGGGGATCCATTCGCCCTCGTTGCGCGAGTAATCGAGATAGAGCATCGAGGCGACGGCATCCACGCGCAGGCCGTCGACGTGATATCGGTCGAGCCAGTGCAGCGCGCTGGAGATGAGGAACGCCCGGACCTCCTGGCGCCCGTAGTTGAAGATCGCTGACGTCCAGTCGGGGTGGTAGCCCTGGCGCGGATCGGCGTGCTCGTACAGATACGTGCCGTCGAAGCGGGCCAGCCCATGGGGGTCCATCGGGAAGTGCGATGGAACCCAGTCCAGGATCACGCCGACGCCGCGCTGGTGCAGGCGATCGACGAGGCGCATCAGATCCTGCGGCGTCCCGTAGCGGGCTGTCGGCGCGAAGTACCCCGTCGACTGGTAGCCCCACGAGCCATAGAACGGATGCTCCATGACGGGTAGCAGCTCGACGTGCGTGAAGCCGTGCGCCGCAGCGTGATCGGCGAGCGGGTCGGCCAGTTCGTCGTAGCGAGCGAAGCGTCGGCCCGGCGTGACATGGCGGCCCCACGACCCGAGGTGCACCTCGTAGATCGAGATCGGCGCGTCCGGCTGCCCCGTGTGCCGTCGGGTCGTGATCCACTCGTCGTCTTCCCACTCGTACGACAGCTCGGAGATCACCGACGCTGTCGACGGGGGCTCGTTGTTCGCCGCGGCGAGCGGGTCCGACTTCTCGATGCGCTCGCCCCGCCCGCTGGTCACGGCGTAGCGGTAGCTCTGCCCGACGCGAGCTCTCTCGACTCGCGCCGACCACAGGCCCGACTGGCCGACCGGCGTCATTGCCTGCCCGCTCCACTCGTCGAAGTCACCGAGCACCTCAACTGACTTGGCGGTCGGCGCCCACACCGCGAACCACGTGCCGTCCTCGTCGGGATGCGCCCCGAGGCAGCGGTGTAGATGGCGGTGCGTCCCCTCGTTGAAGAGGAAGAGATCGAGCTCGCCCACAGGGTTGGGATGCTCGTCGTCGTGCTCGGTCATCGTGTTCCTGGCCTGCTGCTCAGCAAATGCAAACGTCGCCGGACGTCACCCGACAGCATGTCCGACAGCGGCACCCTCAATCGCCGCCGCCATGTCGTCTCGAGAACTTGCCCAGGAACGTTGTGCGGTGCACGTTCGCCGAGGAGGTCGTCGAGGTCGGCGATCACGAGGTACGCCCCACTCGCCGCCAGGCGCTCGAGGACGGCGTCGAGCAACGGTCCGGCCCCGTCTCCGACCGGGTGCCCGACGGCCTCCTCGACCAGCTCGCGGTACCGATTGATGACCACCGACGGATGGTCGGCGACAGCGGTGGCGAACGCCGGCATGTCGTGAGTGCGCACGCCCGCCACCGCTCGCGCCGGGATGCTGTTCAGGTGGTCGTGTCCGATGGCGAACTGCTCCTCGAACATCCCGAGCGCGTCCCAATGGTGCAGCGCGTCCGTGACCTCGGAGGGCACCGTGCCGAGGTCCTCTCCGATGATCGTCGTCGACGTCGCCGCAGCCTCGGCGGCAATGACGGCGAGCAGTTCCTCTCGCGGGTACCGCACGTACGCACCGTCCTTGGCGCTCGACCCCTCGGGGATCCACCACATGCGTTGCACACCCATCACATGGTCGACGCGCAGGATCGAGGCGTGCTGCCCGGCCCGCGCCACCGCCCGACTCCACAGAAGATGCCCGCTGCGCCGGCCGGCGCCAGGCAGCTGGGGTGGGAATCCCCAGTTCTGGCCGTCGGCGAAGAACTCGTCGGGCGGAGCTCCCGCGGTCATCCCCTGAGCGAACAGCTCACGGTGCGCCCACGTCTCGAATCCGGACTTGTGTCCGCCGATCGGCAGGTCCAGGGCCAGCGCGGCGCGTCCTTCACCCTCGACGGCGGCCAGCTGACGATGGGCCAGGAACTGGGCGAGCAGGTGGCTGCGGCGCACCAGATCCACTGGTCGGCCGGCGTCCCCCGGTTCCGCCCGCTCGACACGGAACCGGGCGTACTGCTCGACATCGGGATAGCTGGCCACGAAGCGCTCGACGCCGTGCTGCACGAACGGGTCGAGGTCGTGGGAGGCCTCCAAGAGCTGGCGCCGGCGCCGGCGAGCCAGCGCCCGCCAATCGATCAGCTCGCGCGGCGACGGTGGCTCAAGAACCGGCAACGCGGCGTCGTCGAGGTAGACCTCGTTCCAGTGCAGCCGGCTGGCCGGGGCGTACGGGCTGGCGTCGAAGGGCTCGTCGAGGAAAGCGGCGTACAGCGGCAGGGTCGCCAGCACGTCGATCCCGACGGCCGGAAGGCGCCGAGCCAGAGCGCCGAGATGGGCGAAGGATGGCAAGGGCGCGGAGCGCTCCCACAGCGCATACGCCGGCACGAACAGGCCGGCCTTGCCAGCGAAGCGATCGGCCCGTGGCATCGTCGCCGGCGGCACCACGAGCGTTGCCTCCTCCGAGCCACCTCCGTCGCCGGACGCCACCAGGCGATGGCAGCCGACCGGAACGTCGGGGGGAACGCTGACGGATCCCCGATCGACCGGCAGCACGAGCTCGGATCCGTCGGCGAGCAGCACCACGACCGAGCGTGAGGTTCCGACGTCGATCGGGCCGCCGGCGCCGGCGAGCGACACGATGACCGGTTCGAGCTGCCGCGGTGCGGTGTCGCGATCCTCCTCCAGCACGTCGCAGAGCTGCCGCAGCGTGTGCTCGGGCGTGTCGTGATCCTGCCCGCGGACGTCGCGGTACGACGTCTCGATCCCGAGCGCCGTCGCGTGCTCGCGCAGCGCCGGTGTTTTCGACGCCGTCATGTGCGCTCGACCGCCGCCCGGAGCACCAGCGTCGATCGGTCGACCAGCTTGATCACGTCACCGGCGGCGATCGGGTCACCCGGCTCGAGCAACAGGTTCGTGTCGAGCTCGACGCGCCAGTCTCGGGCGAACGGGTTGTCCGGGATCGTCCACTCGATCGCCGCGTCGCTGGCGTTCAACAGCACCATGAAGTCGTCGTCGACGATCCGGCCACCGTACGCGTCGACCGACGCGATGGCCTGGCCGTTGAAGAACACGCCGACGGCTCGTGCATAGCCGTTCTCCCAGTCGTCGTCCGTCATCGGCTCACCGTCCGGTCGGAACCAGGCGAGGTCCTCGATGTTGCGGATCCTGCGGCCCTGGAACCACCGGCGCCGGCGGAACGCAGGGTGGTCGCGCCGGAGCGCGGCGACGCGCCGCGTCCACTCGAGCAGATCCTGGTCGACGGCGCTCCAGTCGAACCACGAGATCTCGTTGTCCTGGCAGTACGCGTTGTTGTTCCCCTGCTGCGTGCGCCCGATCTCATCCCCACCGAGCAGCATCGGCACACCCTGCGACAGCAGCAGCGTGGTCAGCACGTTGCGGCGCTGGCGGGCTCGCAGGGAGAGGACCGCCGGGTCGTCCGTCGGTCCCTCGACCCCGCAGTTCCACGAGCGGTTGTGGGACTCGCCGTCGCGGTTGTCCTCGCCGTTCGCGTCGTTGTGCTTCTCGTTGAACGAGACGAGGTCGGTCAGCGTGAAACCGTCGTGGGCGGTGACGAAGTTGATCGATGCCGTCGGTCGTCTGGTGTCGGCCTGGTAGAGGTCGGAGCTCCCGGTGAACCGGGAGCCGAACTCCGCCAGCGTCGCCGGCTCGCCGCGCCAGAAGTCGCGGATCGTGTCGCGGTAGCGGCCGTTCCACTCGGACCACTGCGGCGGGAAGTTGCCGACCTGGTAGCCGCCCTCGCCGACGTCCCAGGGCTCGGCGATGAGCTTGACCTGTGAGACGACGGGGTCCTGCTGCACGAGGTCGAAGAACGCGGACAGTCGGTCGACGGCGTACAGCTCGCGTGCCAAGGTCGAGGCCAGGTCGAAGCGGAACCCGTCGACGTGCATCTCGGTGACCCAGTACCGCAGGCTGTCCATGATCAGCTGCAGCACGTGGGGGTGGCGGACGTTGAGGCTGTTCCCCGTGCCCGTGAAGTCGAGGTAGTGGCGGGGTGAGCCATCGACGAGGCGGTAGTAGGCGTGGTTGTCGATACCCCGCAGCGACAGCATCGGGCCCTTGTCGTTGCCCTCGGCCGTGTGGTTGTAGACGACGTCGAGGATGACCTCGATGCCCGCCGCGTGAAGCGCCTTGACCATCGTCTTGAACTCCTGGACGTGGCCGGGAACTGGTCCTCTCGAGTGGATCGAGGTGTACCCGTTGTGCGGCGCCAAGAAGGCGATGGAGTTGTAGCCCCAGTAGTTCCGCAGGCCGCGCTCGACGAGGTGGTGATCCTGGATGAACTGGTGGACCGGCATCAGCTCGATGGCCGTCACGCCGAGGGCGCTGAGGTGGTCGACGATCACCGGGTGCGCGAGCGCGGCGTACGTCCCGCGGAGGTCGTCGGGGACGTCGGGGTGGGCGATCGTCAGGCCCCGCACGTGGCTCTCGTAGATGATCGTCTCGTGCATCTCGTGACCGGGTGGGCGGTCGTTGGCCCAGTCGAAGAACGGGTCACTGACCACCGATCGCGGCACGTGCGGCGCGCTGTCGGAGGTGTTGGGTTTGTCCGGCGCATCGAACTCGTACCCGAAGCACGCCACGTCCCAGTCGACGTCGCCCTCGATCATCTTGGCGTACGGGTCGAGCAGCAGCTTGGCCGGGTTGCACCAGAGGCCCTGATCAGGATCCCACGGGCCGTGGACCCGGTAGCCGTAGCGCTGGCCGGGGCGGACGTCCGGGAGGTACACGTGCCAGCAGTGGCCGTCGACTTCTCGCACCTCGACGCGGACCTCGGCCAGGCCCTGCTCGGTGTCCTCGAGCAGGCACAGCTCGACGCCTTCGGCCACGCTGCTGAAGAGCGAGAAGTTGGTGCCCGACCCGTCGTAGTACGCGCCGAGGGGGTACGGGCGGCCGACCCACTGTCGTGGGCGCGGCGGCTCCGGCGTCCGGGCTGCCCGCTTGCGAGGAGGCATCCGCGCATTCTGACGCGGAACCCGACCTGTCCGTAGAAAGCGCTCGTTGTGATGCGGTTTGTACGGACAGAACGGGAACGCGACTGCCACGCGAGCGTCACGTGATCGTCGCGTCTGTTGTGCAGGATCGCAGTCGGTGGAACTGCAGTCGGCGGTGCTGCTGGTGGAGGAACAGGCGACGTCGGGCCTTGCGCCAGCCCTCTCACGCTGCGGGTTCAGTGTGATACCGGCTCGCTCTCCGGAGACGGCGCTCTTCGAGTACGGGCAGGGAGACGTCGACGCCGTCGTGGCGGCCGTGCCGCTGCCAGGCATGGGGACGCCGGCGATGTGCGAGCAGCTGCGCCGCCGTGGCGGGACACCGATCCTGCTGACGTCGCACCACCGGCAGTCGACGGAGTGGATGGCCGCCATCGACGCCGGCGCTGACGACCACGTCCGCGTCCCCTGCGACGACCGGCTGTTGCGAGCCCGGCTGCACGCCTTGATCCGGCGCTCCAACGGGCCACTGACGCCGGTGCGCGTCGTGCGCATCGGGCCGCTCACCGTGCGGCTGCGGGCGGGCGCCGTGGAGGAGCCGGTGCAGGTGAGGCTGACGCCCGTGCAGGCGACGCTCCTCGACCACCTCGCCGCCCACCGTGGCGCGCTGGTGGGCGCCACCGCCCTCGGCGAGCGGATCCGCGTGGTCCACGGCGACGACGCCGATGCGGATTTGGCCGACGAGCTGTCGTCACTGCGTCGCGTCGTCGGCAAGGCGTCCGGCATCGCCGGTGCGGTACAGGAGGTCGACGGCGCCGGCTGGAGGTTGCTCCCGAACCGTCCGTAGCGATCGCTCGTTGTGATGCGGTTCTTACGGACAGAAGCCCCGAGTCAGGCCGTTTCCGGCACCTTCAGGCCGAGCTCGTCGACGGACTGTTCGCGCATCTTGTACTTCTGGACCTTGCCGGTGACCGTCATCGGGAACTCGTCGACCACCTTCACGTAGCGCGGCACCTTGAAGTGGGCGATGCGGCCGCGGCAGAACTCGCGCAGCACCTCCGGGTCGACCGTCGCGCCCGGGCGCAGCCGGACCCACGCCATCAGCTCCTCGCCGTAGCGATCGTCGGGGACCCCGATCACTTGGACGTCCTCGACGTCCGGATGTGTGTAGAGGAACTCCTCGACCTCCCGCGGGTACACGTTCTCGCCGCCGCGGATCACCATGTCCTTGATCCGTCCGACGATGTTGACGTAGCCGTCCTCGGCCATCACGGCGACATCCCCGGTGTGCATCCATCCCTCGCCGTCGATCGCTTCGGCCGTGCGCGCCTCGTCGTTCCAGTAGCCCTGCATCACGGAGTAGCCACGCGTGCAGAACTCGCCGGGCTCGCCACGTTGCAGGGTCTCGCCGGTCTCCGGATCGGCGATGCGGATCTCGACGTGAGGGTGGGCTCTCCCGACCGTCGCCGTGCGGTGGTGGAGCGAGTCGTCGGGCAGCGTCTGCGTCGACACCGGTGACGTCTCGGTCATGCCGTAGCAGATCGTCACGTCGGTCATGTGCATGCGGTCGACGCACGCCTTCATCACCTCGACGGGGCACGGTGACCCCGCCATCACACCGGTGCGCAACGTCGACAGGTCGAAGCGGTCGAACTCCGGGTGAGCGAGCTCGGCGATGAACATCGTCGGCACGCCGTAGAGCACCGTGCACCGCTCGGCCTCGACGGTCTCCAGCACGTGCGTCGGGTCGAAGGCGTCCGACGGATACACCATCGTCACCCCGTGGGTGGTACAGGCCAGGTTCGCCAGCACCATGCCGAAGCAGTGGTACAGCGGGACCGGGATGCACAGCCGATCACCCGCCTGGAAGCTCTGGAGTCGGGCCACGAAGTAGCCGTTGTTGAGGATGTTGCGGTGGGTCAGCGTGGCGCCCTTCGGGAACCCCGTGGTGCCCGACGTGTACTGGATGTTGATCGCGTCGTCCGGGTGCAGTCGCGCCTGTCTGTCGGCCAACTCGCCGTCGCCGGCGCTGCCGATGCCGGCGGCGAGCTCGTCCCAGTCGTCCTCCCAGAAGAAGACCGCCCGCTCCAGCGCAGGCACGTCCGGGCGGACCACCTCGACCATGTCGATGTAGTCGGACGACTTGAACGACGGCGCGGCGAACAGCATCCGGCACGTCGACTGGTTCAGGGCGTACGCCAGCTCGTGGGTCCGGTAGGCCGGGTTGATGTTGACGAGGACGACGCCGATCTCGGCCGTGGCGTACTGCAGCAGCGTCCACTCGGCGTAGTTCGGGCTCCACAGGCCCACCCGCTCGCCTTGCTGCAGGCCGAGTCCGAGCAGGCCACGGGCCAGCCGATCGACGTGCTCGGCGAACTCCCGGTACGTCCAGCGCACGCCTTGGTGGCGGGCAACCAGCGCTTCACGATCGCCGTGCGCCGCCACGGTGCGGGCGAGGTTGGCTCCGATCGTCTCCTCCAGCAGCGGCACGCCAGTGGGTCCCGAGTCGTGGGCGAGCATGCTCGCCATGCTCGCGCGCTCGTCGACCATCGGCGGATAGGCGGAGTCGAGAGCTCAGTCCAGGAGGGCGCGCCCTTCCGCGGCGGCGTCGGCGGCGGCGCGCTGCTCGACGGCATGGAGGCGTCCATACGTGAACGTGTCCTCGCCGGCGGTCCGCGCGTCGTTGGCCAGTCCCTCGAGCACGCGGCAGGTGACGATGCCGTCCTGGTGGCGCCCGAGCACGTCTTGCAGTTCTTCCATCCGGGCCGCCAGTTTCTTGGGCTTCTTGCCGAGCGCCGGCGCCACCGCCTCGCCGGCGTAACGCACGCGCTTGGCCTTCTTGCGGATCTCGTGCAGCTGGACGTCCGGGTCGTCGGCGTCGTCCAACGCGTCGACGTCCCTTCGCCACCGTCGCTTGGCGCGACGCACCTCGCGCGGCAGAACCTTCCTCGCCTTCTTGTCCGCACGGCCGGCCACGATGACGGCGCCGGAGGCCACGGCGTCGAGATCGTCGAGGAGCTGCAGGTACCGGTCGCTGTCGAGGGTGACGAGCAGTTCTCGCCGGGCGTCCGCGTAGCGCTGCGTCATCGTCGTGTCGATGCGCTCCGCAACCGGTCCGTGCACCAGCGCCGTCGGCTCGTCGGCCACCATCTCGCGCAACCGCTCCTTGATCACCTCGGCGTCACGGGCCGCGCCCAGCTCGCCGCCCAACCACTTGAGCTCGTCACGCAACGGCTCGGTCACCGCACGATCGAGCAGCCGGCGGAACGTGGCGAGCGCGCTGCGCAGCCTCCGCGTGGCGACCCGCATCTGATGCACGGCGTCCTCGTCATCGCGCCGCACGTGCGGGTCGAGCGTCACGAGCCGCTGCACCTGGTCAGCGAGGTGGGCAGTAACCACCTGCCGCGCAGTCGGAGCGGCTGTCGAGCTCGATCGCGGGCGGCGTCGGAGGCTCGGTGGCCCCGAGGGCGTGGCCCAGCTTGGACGCCCACGGCGCAGGCTTCGCACCGGCGTCCTCGAGTCGGCGCGCCGCCGATGCAAGAACCTCCCGGTCCCCGTCGACGAGCTCCACCTCGACCTCCCGCCAGACCGTGACCGAGGGGTCGGCACCGAGGAGCGCCGTGCCGGTGACGTGATCGTCGGCGACCTCGGCAAGCACGTGGTCGTCCTCGCCGACCAGCCGACGGACGGTACGTCGATTCTCCAGCTTGGCGATCGGGACGAGCTGGCGGCGGCGGGCCCGCGAACGGACGAGGCGAGCGAGCTCCTCCGGCACGCCGTCGCCGGCCGCGCCGAGGGGAGCGTGTGTCTCGAGTCGCTCGCCGTCTCCCGCCGACTCCTTCAGGTGCCAGCCGGCATCGTCGCCGCCGGAGCGCCGCCGCAACGCCAGCTTGCTGGTTGCCAGCCGCAGGTCGGCGGTGTCGTAGTACGTCGCGTCGAGGTCGTGCTCCACGGGAGCGTTGACCTTTGCGACGCCGCTGATGGTGTCGAACGACGGCAGTTCGAAGTCCTCCGACACGTCGAACTTCTGCTCGATCTCGCGCATGGAGACAGTCTCTCCAGTCGCGGCGGCGTTCACGCCGGGTTCACGACGTCGCGAGCGGCGGCATCGACGCCGAACGAGCTCCACGTCGAGACCGCCGATGCGGGGTCGAGCACGTCGTCCACGATCCGGTACTCGGCGGTCCACGTTGCCGGTGTCACCGTGTGCCGCGTGTAGCCACGGTGGGCGAGCTCCGACGCCACGACGGCGTCGAACGAATCGAGGATCGGCTGCAGTGCAGGATCGATCAGGCCCGACGAGGAGATCGAGCCAGTGACGAACTCGACGCCGACGCCTGGGAGCACGCCCACGCCTGCGAGGTGGATGTCTCCGGTGAGCACGACGACCCGATCCGCCGACGCAGCCTGGGCGAGCAGGCGATCGCGGGCCGGTGCGTAGCCATCCCACTGGTCGTAGTTGAGGATCGCCTCGCCGTAGCGGAGGTCGGTGAGCACCGTCTGCTGCGCGAGCACCGTCCAGGTCGCGGTCGCGTCGGCGAACTGGGTGCCGAGCCACTCCTCCTGGGCCGGCCCGAGCATCGTGCGGGTCGGGTCGAGCGCCTCCGGGCACGGCGGATCGAGGCTCAGGGACGGCGAGCCGCAGGCCTGGTCACTGCGGTACTGGCGACCGTCGAGCAGCACGAGGTCGGCGAGATCACCCCAGCGGAGAGCCCGATGGATCGGGTACTCCCCGGTCCCGGGCGGCGGGAGGCGCACGGGCATGTGCTCCCACCAGACTCGGTAGGCGGCGGCCCGGCGCTCCGCGAACGTCGGCGCATCGGCTGGGTCCTGCGGGATGAGGCCGGCGTAGTTGTTCTCGACCTCGTGGTCGTCCCAGATGACGAGCCAGGGCGCGGCTGCTCTGGCGGCCTGAAGGTCCGGGTCGGACAGGTACTGGGCGTAGCGGGCCCGGTAGCCGCTGAGGTCGGTGGGCTCCGCCCCATCGTGGGCGCGGACGCGTCCCTCGGCGATCGGCTGCCCGGCACCTTCGTAGATGAAGTCACCGAGGAACACCACGAGGTCGGGGGCCCACTCGGCGATGTCCCGGTGAGCGGCGTAGAAGCCGGTCTCCCAGTGCTGGCAGCTCGCCGACGCAATGCGCAGCTGATCGACGGCGCCGGCCGGAGCCGGAGCCACCCGGCCGACCGGGCTGGTCCAGTCGCCGATCCTGAAGCGGTACCACGCCGGCGCCTCCAGCTCGACGACGGCGTGCACGCTGTACCCGTCAGCGACCTGCGTGGTGGCCGTTCCCGCGGCCGACGTCGTAGCGAACGACGGGTCGTCGGCCAGCTCCCAGGTGACCTCGACGGCGTCGGGCAGGTCGGCGCCGATCAGCCGGGTCCACAGCACGGCGGAGGTCGGGTCGGGATCGCCGGCCGTGACCCCGAGAGTGAACGGATTCTCGGCCAACGGAACGGCAGTCGTGGTGGGCGCCGCGGTGGTCGAGCTTGCGCTCGTCGCCGGACGCGTCGTCGGCGGGTCGGTCGTTGGCGGGCTGGTCGTCGAGTTGGTCGTCGCCGGCAGATCGGTCGCGCCCTCGGTCGGCTGGCTCGACGAGTCGTCCGACGAGCAGGCGCCGGCAACGATGGTCGCGCCGAGGGCGAGGAACGTTCGCCGGGAGAGCCGGACGTGCTCAGCCACGCGCGGGGTCGCCCGCCGGGAGCACGTCGCACGCCCAGTCGCTGCGCTTCCAGTCGGGGACCGGTGCCGAGCCGTCCGCCGCCGGGACGAACGCCGATGTCTCCTCCATGGTCATCCGGTGGATGTACCGCGGGCAGTTGGGGAACACCTCGTCGACGGCGACCCGCACGACGAACTGTGCGCCTGGGTACGTCGCCGTGAGCGGATCGTCGGGGTCGACCGAGGCTCGTCCCGAGATGCGGGCCCGCATCGGGTTGGCGAAATCGATGAACAGCAGGCCGACCAAGGGGTTCTCCAGCAGGTTGCCCATCGACAGGTACATGCCGTTGCCGTCGTAATTGGGGAAGCACAGCTCCATCGGCGCCAGGACACGCACGAACCCGGGTGCTCCACCCTTGTACGAGCACTGTGGCCGGCCATCGGCATCGGCCGTGGCAAGGAAGAACATCGGCGCCGCCTCGACGAAGGAACGGATCTCCTCCAGCGTCCAGGTGGCTCTGAAGCGCTCGTACAGCCGGTCGGCCAGGCGGCGGGTGTCGAACCGGTCTTGCAGGCCCCTGGACGCGCGACGGTACGGCTCCTGCTGCGACGTCTCGCCCATCTGCACATCATCTCGCGTCCAGAGCGCCGGTACGCTCCGGCCACGATGAGCGCGAGCGACATCGAACGGATCGGCGTGGTCGGCTCCGGCCTGATGGGTGCCGGGATCGCCGAGGTCTCTGCACGGGCCGGGCTCGACGTCGTCGTGCGGGAGATCGACGCGGCGGCGGCCGAAGCCGGTCAGGCGCGCGTCATGCGCTCCCTCGACCGGGGGGTGACGTCCGGCAAGATGAGCGAGGAGCAGCGTGACGCCGCCGTTGGCCGGCTGCGGTTCACGACGGACCTCGGTGAGCTGGCCGACCGCCAGATGGTCATCGAGGCGGTCGTCGAGGACGAGGCGCTGAAGGTCGACGTGTTCCGCGGTCTCGACAAGGTCGTCACCGATCCGCAGGCGATCCTCGCCACCAACACCAGCTCGATCCCCGTCATGAAGCTCGGGATCGCCACCGCACGGCCCGAGCAGGTCGTCGGGATCCACTTCTTCAACCCCGTCCCGGTGCTGCGGCTTGTCGAGCTGGTGACGAGCCTGCTGACGTCTCCCGACACGGCCGAGACGGCTGAGCGGTTCGCCGTCGACAGGCTCGGCAAGAAGGTGATCCGCAGCCAGGACCGGGCTGGCTTCGTCGTCAACGCGCTGCTCGTTCCGTACCTGCTGTCCTCGATCCGGATGATGGAGTCGGGCTTCGCCACCGCGGAGGACATCGACACGGGCATGGTCGAGGGCTGCAACCACCCCATGGGACCGCTGCGCCTGTGCGACCTGATCGGACTCGACACGACGCTCGCCGTCGCGCAAAGCCTCTACGAGGAGTTCAAGGAGCCCCTGTACGCGCCGCCCCCCATGCTGTCGCGGATGGTCGAAGCGGGCCTGCTCGGCCGCAAGACCGGTCGCGGGTTCTACGAATACGCCCGGGCATGAGCGACATCATTGCGTTCCCCGGCCACGCAGGCCGCTGTTGGCCGTTCGCTCGCTGGCGCTCGCTCACTTGCATCGCCAGGGTGCACCCGTGAGCGATCGAGTGCTCGTCGCCAAGGTTGGGCTCGATGGCCACGACCGCGGCGTGAAGGTTGTAGCCAGGATCTTGCGTGACGCCGGCTACGAGGTGATCTACACGGGCCTGTTCCAGACGCCGGACACCGTGGCGGCGGCGGCCGTCGACGAGGACGTCGACGCGATCGGGCTCTCCATGCTGTCCGGCGCGCACATGACGCTGGCCCCGCTGGTCGTCGAGAAGGTCCGTGAGCGGGGGTCGGACATCCCGGTGATCGTCGGTGGCATCGTGCCGGACGACGACGTCCCGAAGTTGCTCGAAGCCGGCGTCGCCGGCGTGCTCACGCCGGGTGCGACGGGCGAGGAGGTCGTCGCAGTCGTGCGCGGCGCCATCGCCGCTCGGTCGTGACCGTCGACCGGGTCGAACGGCTGACGAACCTCCTGGCGCTGCTGCTCGAGACGCCGCAGCCATTGACGTTGGTGCAGATCGCCAGCGAGCTGGCCGGTCAGTACCCGGAGAAGGAGGCGACTCGACGCGCCGCCTTCGAGCGGGACAAGGCAGCGCTGCGCTCGATCGGGGTGCCCATCGAGTCGACCGTGCTCACCGGACAATCGGCTGGCGTGGGCGCCTACTGGATCGACCGGGATCGCTACGAGCTGTCCGACCTCGATCTCGACCCCGACGAGTCACGAGCACTGCAGGTCGCCGTCGCGGCGACCCGTCCGGCGTCGGGTGTGGAGGCGCTGTGGAAGTTGGGTGTCGACGCCCTCGAGCACGGTGCGGCGGTGACGGCCACCGTGCCTCAGCTTCCGGCGTTGCCGACGCTCCGCGAAGCTGCGGCGCGTCGGAGCACGGTGACGTTCGAGTACCGCGGCAAGCAACGCCGGCTCGACCCCTACGGGCTGCTCCTTCGCGACGGCTTCTGGTACGTGATCGGTCGTGACCACGAGCACGACGAGCCGCGCACGTACCGCGTCGATCGGATGACCGGCGACGTCGAGGTCGTCGAGGACGCCACGTTCGCCCGTCCGCCCGGGTTCGACGCCCGCGACGCGTTCCCGAGCGATCCGAAGCGAATCGGCGCCGATTCGGACGTCGATGCGGTCGCGACGGTGCGCGTGGACGGGTCCCGGGCCAGCGCCGTCGAGCGCGAGCTCGGTTCGGCCCGCGTGGTCGCACGCCGCGCCGACGGAGCGATCGACGTGGAAGTGCCGTGCGCCAACCTTCCGGCATTCAGGTCCTGGGTGCTCGGGCTGGTGGAGCACGCCGAGGTGCTCGGACCCGCCGACGTGCGCGAGGACGTCGTTGCGTGGTTGCGCCGCATCCGTGGCCGAGGCTCGGCATGAGGCGATCCGCCGAAGAACGCCTCCAGCGGCTGCTCGTCATGCTGCCGTGGCTGATGGAGCGCGGCGAGGTCCCGCTGGCCGAGGTCGCCCAGCGCTTCCGGATGACGCCCGACGAGGTCGCCGCCGACCTCGAGCTGGCGGCGATGTGCGGCCTCCCGCCGTTCGTCGACGAGCTGATCGATCTGTTCATCGATGACGACGTGGTGGTCGTCGGTGTCCCACGCCTGTTCACAAAGCCGCTCAGACTCACGGCGCCCGAGGGCTTCGCCCTCGTGACCGCTGGACGAGCCGCCATGCAGCTTCCGGGCGCAGACGAGACCGGCCCGCTCGGCCGCGGGCTGCAGAAGCTGTCGGCCGCGCTCGGCGACGATGCCGTCGTCGTGGAGTTGCCGCGTCCGGCCGAGGTCGACGACCACATCGCCGTGCTGTCGGCAGCCATTCGGAGCGCCGAACGGCTCGACGTGCGCTACTGGACCGCTTCGCGGGACGAGGTCACCGAGCGCACGATCACCCCGCGACGGGTCGTGCACGATCGCGGCGAGTGGTACGTCATCGCCGACGATCAGCGGTCAGGGGAGCGCCGCACGTTCCGCGTTGATCGCTTCGAGTCGCTTGCATCCACCGGCGAGCACGATGAGGTGGAAGACACCGCATCGGGCGCATCCGTCGAGTGGTTCGCCGACGGCGGCCTGCCGCAGGTCGTGCTGCGGTTGGATCCGGCGGCAGCATGGGTCGTCGAGCGCTATCCGGTGGACCGAGTCGTCGAGCTCGACGACGGGGCGTTGGAGGCAACGTTTCCCCTGGCCAGCGAACGATGGCTCGAACGCCTGCTGCTGCGGCTGGGGGATCAGGCGGAGGTGCTCGCGCCGGAGCAGTGGCGGTCTCGCGCCGGCGACGTGGCTCAGCGCGTGCTCGCCCGATACGGCGAGTAGAGGTCGTCGAGATCCGTGACATCGACCACTCCGTTGGCGGTGAGGAGGTGGGGGAGGATGGCGGCGGTGGCGGTGGCGTCGCACAGTGCGTCGTGGGGACGCAGCAGCGGCACGGCGTAGCGAGCGCAGACGTCGGCGAGCCCGTGGGTCAGCTGCCGGTCGGGATCGAGCCGGCGTGAGAGTTGGAGCGTGCAGAGCTGCCGGTCGATCGACAATGGCACGCCTGAGCGAGCAGCTGCGCGCTCGAGGAACTGGGCGTCAAAGGCGGCGTTGTGGGCGGTGAACACCGCTCCATCGAGGCGTCCCGCCAGCTCACGGATCACGTCGGTGGCAGGAGGAGCGCGACGCAGGTCGCGGCGCGTGATGCCGTGGATGCGGCGAGGGCCGATCCTGCTCCACGGCCAGGGCAACCGGACGAGCGTCGACCACTCGTCGACCACGTTTCCATCCGGCTCGATCGTCACCAGGCCGATCTGCAGGATGCGATGGCGCTTGCTCGAGAGCCCCGACGTTTCGAGGTCGACGACGGCGAAGCGGGGAAGCGCCACGACGACGACCCTACGCGCGGGGTGTCACATCCCGACGAGGGGGCGCCCGCTGCCGACCTGTGTGGCGTCAGTCTCGAATCCGGGACTGTGACCACCCAGAGTTCGGCGAGCCGTCGCCACGAGATGACGACGAGGGAGTCCCGAGAGATCACAGGAGCTCGGCGGCCAGGGAGGCCACGTCACTGCGCTCGCAGGCCGTGAGCGTGATGTGCCCGAAGCACGACTGACCGCTGAACGCCTGGGTGAGCACGGCCAGGGCATTGTTCGACTCACCGAGGTACGGCGCGTCGATCTGGCTCGTGTCGCCGGTGAAGACCACCTTTGACGCTTGGCCGACCCGGGTGAGGATCGTGCGCAGCGTGGTCGGCTCGAGGTTCTGTGCCTCATCGATGATCACGAGCTGGCGCTGCAGCGACCGGCCGCGCAGGAACGTGACCGATTCCAGTGACAGCTGTCCGCGCGCGGTCAGCTCATCGATCAAGCGTCGGGCGTCGGTGTTCGAGCCTTGGTCGGTGAGGGCGACGACGGCGTCGTGGATGGCCGCCATCCACGGGTCCAGCTTCTCGTCGAGCCCGCCCGGCAGGAACCCGACGTCGGCTCGTCCGACGGGCACGAGGGGGCGGTAGATGGCGAGCCGCTCGTACCTGCCCTGCTCGACGACCTGTTCCAGCCCGGCGGCGACGGCGAGCAGTGTCTTGCCCGTGCCGGCGCGGCCATCGAGGGCGACGACCTCGATCGACGGGTCGAGCAGCAGCTCGAGCGCGAAGCGCTGCTCTTTGGAGCGAGCCCGCAGACCCCACGCCTCAGGCGCGGCGTGGGAGAGCAGGATGAACCGTTCACCGACGCGCCGGGCGAGGGCCGACTGCGAGCCGGCACGCAGGACGACGAACTCGTTCTCGCCGACCGTGACCGCTTCGACGGCCTCGACCAGCACGCTCCCGTGGGCGTAGAGCGCGTCGATCAGCTCACCGGCGGCCTCGATGGTCGACCACCCCGCGGCCTGGGTCGAGACGAGTCGGCGTGTCGGCAGGTGCTCGGAGGCGGCGACGCCGAGGTGGGCCGCCTTGATGCGCAGCGCAGCGTCGTTGGAGACCATCGTGGTCGGCCCGCGAGCGGCCTGACCCAGCGCTGCGCCGATGATCCGGTTGTCGGGGCTGGCCGGATCGAGCCCGTGCTCGACGAGGAGGTGCTTGCGGATGCCGTTGAGCTCGATCTGCAGGCTGCCGGTGCCGAGTGGCACGGCTTCAGCGAGCGATCCGCCATTGCGAACGCGCAACTCCTCGATGGTTCGCAGTGCCGTGCGGGCAGCGCGCCCGACATCGTCGGGTCGGGTCTTCAGCCCGTCGAGCTCCTCGACGACGATCAGCGGGATCACGACGTCGACCCCGTCGAAACTGGTGACGCACGTCGGATCAGCGATCAAGACAGACGTATCGAGCACCATCCGTGTGCGGGTCGAACGACCGGAGTCAGTATCGACGGCGGGGAGGAGACTGGTCATCCGTGATGCATCTCGGCATTGCGAGGGACCGAGCGCCATGCCCGGCGCTCGCTGCAAGCGACCGAGCGCCAGCGAGGGAGCAGCCGGCCACGGCCTGCGTGGCCGGGGAACGCCGTGGCGTCTGCGTGGCCGGGGAACGCCATGACGGCCTTGTTGTATCGCAGCCTCGGCGGCGCATGGTGGATGGACACCAAGAATTCACGCCAGGATGGCGCGATGGCCGCGTGTGCGTTCTGCTCCATCGTGTCCGGTGAGGCGGACGCCGAGATCGTGCACCGCGACGAAACGGTCGTCGCCTTCCTTGACCGCACGCCGCTGTTCCCCGGGCACGTCCTCGTGGTACCGACCACGCACGTGGTCACGCTGCCTGAGCTCGCTGACCCCGGGCCGCTCTTCGAACGCGTTCAGCGCGTCGCAGCCGCCGTGCCCGTGGCGCTCGGAGCGCAGGGCACGTTCGTCGCGATCAACAACGTGGTGAGCCAGAGCGTGCCCCATCTGCACGTCCATGTGGTTCCACGCACGAAGGGCGACGGGCTGCGCGGCTTCTTCTGGCCCCGCACGCGGTACAAGCCGGGCGAAGCGGTAGAGGTCGCAGCGAAGCTTCGCGCCGCGCTCGCAGAGGTCGTCTAGCGACTCGATTGCATCTGCAACAACATTGATGCTTGCGCGTTCGATGCTGCGACCGGTTCCATAACTCATGACCCGTATGGGTCGGCGCGTCGCGCCGCATCAATCCGAAGGGAAGCAGCGACCATGGTGATGAAGAAGGCGGCCGCGAAGAAGTCGCCGGCCAAGAAGACAGCAGCGAAGAAGACGGCCGCCAAGAGGGCGCCGGCGAAGAAGACGGCAGCGAAGAAGACGACCGCGAAGAAGACCGCTGCCAAGAGGGCGCCGGCCAAGAAGACGGCCGCCAAGAGGGCGCCGGCGAAGAAGACGACGGCGAGGAAGACGACGGCCAAGAAGACCACGGCCAAGAAGACGACCGCGAAGAAGACCGTTGCCAAGAGGGCGCCGGCCAAGCGGACCGCCAAGAAGGTCGCCGCCCGCTGACCGAGCGGCTCTCGCCTCGCCCGGACCTGGAGTCGGTCAAGATGGTGGCGTGGACACCATCTGCGATGACCTCGCAGCGGAACACGACTCGCTCGACCGAATCGTCGCCGACACTGATCTGACCGTCGCGACACCGGCTGCCGGCTGGACGGTCGCCGATCAACTGAGCCACCTGTGGTTCTTCGACCAGCGTGCCCTGCTCGCCCTGACGGATCCTGCGGAGTTCGCAGTTGATGCCGCGTCGCTGCTGGCGGCCGTCAAGGACGGCTCGGATCCGTCGGTGGAACAGGGCAGGAGGCTGTTGTCGGACGCGCTTCTGGAGGGATGGCGCAGTGATCGGGCGCGCCTCGTCGAGCACGCCAGAACGGTCGATCCGAAGGCTCGCGTGCCCTGGTACGGGCCGGCCATGGGCGCCCGCTCCTTCATCACGGCGCGCCTGATGGAGACGTGGGCCCACGGCCAAGACGTCGTCGATGCACTGGGTGTGGAGCGCCAGCCGACCGATCGACTGCGCCACGTTGCACACATCGGCGTCGGCGCGCGTCGTTTCAGCTACGTCGCCAACGGCTGTCCAGTCGATGAGACACCCGTCCGCGTCGAGCTCACCGCGCCGTCTGGTGAGCTCTGGGTCTGGGGTCCAGACGATGCGGGAGACTTCGTGGGCGGCTCCGCGCTGGCCTTCTGCCTCGTGGTCACGCAGCGGCGCCATCGTGACGATGTCGTGCTGGACGTACGTGGACCAGCGGCCGAAGGGTGGATCTCCATCGCTCAGGCCTTCGCGGGACCGCCGGGCGAGGGTCGCCGCCCGGGCCAGTTCTCACAGGTCGCGTAACAGAGCGAACGCCTCGGCCGCCGCGCATCCGTGCGGTCCGCCGATCTCGGCCAGCCGGGTGCGGATCCGTTGGCGGAACGCCTCGAGCTCCGCTTCATCGGCGGCGTGCATCGTCGATTCGAACTGGCTCTCGTGCGCCTCGAGCGCAGCGAGCTTCTGATCGACGAACGCGCTGACGTCCTCGACGTGGCTGACCTCGTCGGCCTCGAACAGCAGGAGGAGGGACGGGCGGTGCGGTGGCAGCCCATGCTCCGGGAAGAAGTGTGGGTCGCGGGCGGCCACGATGCCGTCGCACACGAGCCAGCCGGCATGGCGATGATCGGGGTGGAGGCGATAGCGCTTCCACGGATCGTGGCCGAGCACGACCTCCGGTCGCAGCTCGCGAATGATCCTCGCGACATCGCTGGCGGTGGCGCGATCGTTCTGCAGATCTCCATCGACCCGATCGAGGAAGCGCACTTCGCCGACCTGGGTGCCGGCCAGGCGGCGGGCGGCCTCCTGCTGCTCATCGCGCCGCACGGCCACCAACTTGGCGAGATCCGCTGACGGGTCCCACGTGCCCTTCGATCCGTCGGTGCACACGAGGAGGTGGACGACGCATCCGTCGGCTGCCCACTTCGCGAGCGTCCCGCCGGCACCGAACTCCACGTCGTCCGGGTGCGCGCCGATCGCCAGTGCCGAGGCGGGCACGGGAAGGTCGCGCGACACCACGGAGGTGCCGCCCGTCAGCGGCGGTTGGCCAGGATCGTTCGCAGCCACGTGGGCAGGATCGGCTCGACGGCGGGATGAGCGAGGTCGTCGGGATTGTCCAGATCGATGGCGAGCCGTGCGTCGGGCCGCACTTCGACGCGTTGGCCGCCGGCCATCGCCAGCTCGAGGTGGCGACCGAACGACCCGCCGCCATACGACGCGGGCACGGCGGCGTCGACAGGCATCGCCAGCACGTTCGTGCCGTCGCGCCGGCGGTCCGGGACGAGACAGATCGTCCCTGGGGTCGCCAAGGAGGGCAGGCCGCGGGCCAATGGGAGGTCACTGTGGGCGATCACGAGGTGGTCGAAGCCCTTGCCGGCGATGGTCACCCGACCGGCGTCGACGGCCCCGTTGAGCCCGAGACCGGGGCTCCACAGCACTTGCGCCCCCGCTCGGTCGGCCCAGGACGCGACCTCGTCGTCATCGCAGGCGACGAACGTGGGAAGCGGAGCAGCGGCGGCCACGACGTGGTCGGCCAGCCATCGGGCCAGCGCGGCGCGCTGCGTGGGATCGAGCAGACCGGCCAGCCGGCGCTTGGCCGCGGCGAACCCCTTGACCGGGACCAGCACGGCGGTCTCCACGGCGCCCACACTACGGGTCGCCGTCCGTATCGTCCCGGCTGTGCTGAATCAACCCGTCAGCGTGACGAGCGAGCGCCAGCGACCACGAACCGATGCGAGCGACCGAGCGCCAGCGAGGGAGCGGCAAGCAACGGCCTGCGTGGCCGGGAAACGCAGTTGCGTCTGCGTGGCCGGGGAACGCAATGAACGGGGTGACGGGGGTGCTCGGCCAACGGTGGCGCGCCGACGTCACGACGCACGGCTCGATCGAACCGTGGGACGGCTCACCGCGACTCGATTGGCACATTGCCGCCGACGACCGGTGGCACAGCCCGGCCTCGGAGGCGTCCGTACGCCAGCGACGGCTGCTCGGGGCATCAGTCTTCGAGACCCGGATGCGGGTGCCGGGTGGGGATGCCGTGCAGCGCGTGTGGTCCGTACCTGATGACGGCGGTCTCACGATCGTCGAGGTCGAGAACGATTCGCCGTTGCCGTTCGCCTGCGCGTTGACGCGGGATGACCTGCGCACCACGCGTCCACCAGCGGACAACCCGGTCGCGGGCATCGAGCTGCCACTGACCACCATCGTGTTGCCGATCGGCCATCGGACGTCGGCACGTGTCGCCCTTGCTCATGCCGGGCGTCGGGACGGGCGGCTGCCCGCTGGTCTGCCCTCAGCCGAGGCGGTGGCGCGCGGCTGGGTCACCGTCAGCGAGCGGGCCAGCCGTCTCGACCTGCCGAGTTCTGCGCTGCAGGAGGCCGTCGTGACCGCACGCTGCGAGCTGCTGCTCGCCGGCCCTCCCGACCCAGCCGAGGACCCGGTCGGATTCCTGCTGGGCGTTGGCGAGCTGGCGCGGCTGCACGAGCCGGTCGGCGACGTGGTTGCCGAGGTTGCATCGGCCGCCGAGACGCTGGCCCGCCAGCCGGGTTGGGAGGTGGACGTGGCATTGGCTGCCGCGGCGCGAGTGCTCGCCGCGGCTGGTGAGCAGCGCGCGGTCGCGGATCTCGGTCGAATCGTCGATCACCGATCGCCGTCCGCCCGCCCGCCGACCATCGCCGACGGCGCGCGTGCCGTCGCCGCCGTCGAGGGTCGGCTCTTGCGAGGCGGCGTGCTGTTCCCCGAGGGCTATCCGCCGGAGTGGCGCGGCGCCAACCTCGAGGCCCACGGCCTCTCGGCCGGAGCTGAGACCACCGTGTCGTTCGCCGTGCGTTGGCACGGCCAACATCCAGCGGTGCTGTGGCAGGTCGACGGGCCACAGGTCGTCCTCACGGCGCCAACCATCGATCCGGACTGGCGCGCTGCAGATGCGAGCGGAGAAGTGCTCTGGCCAACCCTGATCTCCTAGCCTGAGCGCTCGTGACGTCCGCCACCGAGGCTGAACCCTCCACCCTGCGTCTGACGGAGTGGACGTCGTGCGGCGGATGCGCCGCCAAGTGGGGTGCGGCGGTGCTCGCCGACCTGGTGAAGGAGCTGCCGGCGGCCGCCGATCCGGCGCTCGTCGTCGGTCTGGCGCCGTTCGACGACGCCGCTGTCTACCGCCTCGACGAGAACACGGCGCTCGTCTCGACGACCGACTTCTTCCCGCCCCTCGTCGACGATCCGTCCGACTACGGCGCGATCGCGGCCGCCAACGCGTGCAGCGACGTGTTCGCGATGGGCGGACGGGTGGTGCT
The DNA here is from genome assembly GCA_963774635.1 of uncultured Acidimicrobiia bacterium. Classification (GTDB taxonomy): domain Bacteria; phylum Actinomycetota; class Acidimicrobiia; order Acidimicrobiales; family Ilumatobacteraceae; genus JALZMG01. Next base: position 55,883 of record CAVZFS010000003.1, on the reverse strand, counting down.
GGCGATCAACGTGGCTGCGTTCCCGGAGCACTTCCCGCGATCAGCGATGGCCGCCATCTTCGAGGCCGCGGCTGCCGTCGTCGCCGAAGCGGGTGGCACCGTGGCGGGAGGGCACACCATTCGCAATCCCGAGCCGGTGTTCGGGTTGGCCGTGCAAGGCCTCGTCCATCCTCAACGCGTGCTGCGCAAGGCGGGCGCACGACCCGGTGACGCGGTGTTCCTCTCGAAGCCACTCGGAACAGGCCTGGTGCTCGCCGGCGCGAGTGACGACGACAAGGTGGTGGCCACCGCGGGGATGCGGCAGCTCAATCGAGCCGCCTCGGAGGTGCTGGTCTCGCTCGGTGAGGATGTGCATGCCGTCACCGACGTCACGGGGTATGGCCTCGCCGGCCACGGGTGGGAGGTCGCCGAGCGCAGCGGCGTACGGCTGGTGGTCGACACCGACCGGCTGCCCCTCTACCCGGGCGCGTTGGAGGCAGCCGCGCGGGGAGTGCGCACGGGCGGCGACCCGCGCAATCGCGACTACGTCGCGGACCACCTCGACTCGACGTGCCCAGCGGCGCTCGATGCGGTGTGCCTCGACCCGCAGACATCCGGCGGTCTGCTCGCCGCGGCTTCGCCTGCGATCGCCGACCGGCTGAAGGCGGCAGGGTTCTCCGAGATCGGCATGGTCGAGGCCGGCGCTCCGGCCGTCGTGCTTCGATGACCGTGACGGCGTTCCCCGGCCACGCAGGCGCAACTGCGTTCCCAGGCCACGCAGGCCGTGGGCAGCCACTCCCTCGCTCGCGCTCGGGTGCTCGCATCGGCGCTTGGGTCGTACGGTGATCTCGAAGCCGGTCAACTCGAAGAAGCGTGCACCGACCCGCTCGTACGAGCGGGAGCTCTGGGAGCTCGGTCACGACGTGGTGGTCGGCGTCGACGAGGTCGGACGGGGCGCATGGGCCGGTCCCCTGACGGTCGGTGCTGTGATCCTGCCGCGAGATCGCCGTGTCAACGGCGTTCGCGACTCCAAGCTGCTCACCGCCGTCGAGCGGGAGAAGTTGTTCGACCGCATCACGACGTGGAGCATCGCCTGGGGCGTCGGCAGCGCGACGCAGGTCGAGTGCGACGCGCTCGGCATGTCGGCCGCCCAGCGGCTGGCCGCTGAGCGTGCGCTGTCCCGGCTGACCGTGGCCCCGGACGCCGCCGTCGTCGACGGTCTGTGGGACTTCGTCTCGCCGCACGTTGGTCACGTCGCGCGGCGGATCAAGGCGGATGCCCGCTGCCTCAGCGTGGCGGCGGCCAGCATCCTCGCCAAAGTCGTGCGCGACCGGGAGATGCGAGAGCTGGCCGAGCACTATCCGCCCTGGTCGTTCGATACGAACAAGGGCTATCCCTGCCCAGTCCACAAGGCTGCCTTGCAGGCCTACGGCCCGTCGGTGATCCACCGACGCTCATGGATCTTCATGGATCACTACGTCCCGTGGCCCAGCATCACCCGGATGTACCGCGCGGAGCAACCGACGCTCTTCTGATCACTCTGATCAGCTCAGTCTTGCGGTCAACGCGTGGAGGAACTCGAGGACCTCGGGCGGGCCGGCCAGGCGATAGCGGGCGGCGGTCAGGCCGCCGCCGACCCGGATCGAGCAGCCGTCATCGCCGATGGCCCGGAAGACCTCCTCGTCGGTGCGGTCGTCGCCGACGAAGACGACGTGGCGCCCACCGACCTCGCGCTGCAGCTCGGCCACCGCCAGCGCCTTGCTCGTCGTCCGCGCCAGCAGTTCGATCACGCCGTGTCCGGGCAGCACGTGGGCGCCGGTGACGTCCTCGGCCTGGCGCAGCAACTTGTCCGCCGATCTGGCGGCCGCCTCGGGATGGGCCTCTCGAACGTGGAGCACGACTCCCGCCGGCTTCAGCTCGACCCAGGCGCCGTCGCCGGCGAGCGCCGCGGCGTCGGCGGCGAGGGCGGCGAGCTTGTCGAGACGGGCCTGCTCGTGGTCCACGAGGTCGACGGTCCGTTCGTCCCGGCGTTCCAACCCGTGCAGTCCGAACATCTCCACGTGGTCAGGAAAGCCGAACCGGCGGAGATCCTCGACGGTGCGACCCGACACGATGGCGACCGGGGTACGAGCAGCCAGCGCGGCGACCGCCTCGAGCATGCCGGGCAGGAGCTCGGCGTCGTCTGCGTGGGCGACGATCGGCGCCAGCACGCCGTCCACGTCGAGTCCGACGAGCAGCGGCCGCTCGAGCGCGGCAGCGATCGCGGCGACGTGACGCGGCTCGTCGAAGTCTTCGATCGTCTCCTCGTTCACGAATCCCGTCCTGCTTCTGTCGGGGGCTCTGCCCCGTACCACCTACTCGTCGACGTCGAGGCTGTGGCTCCCTGTCAGATCAGCGAGGAAGCGTTCTGCCCAGCCTTGCACGTCACTGCCCCTCACGACCTCGCGCAGTCGCTGCATCCGTTCTCTACGTTCGTAGCGGTGCATCTCGACGGCGCTGACGATGGCGTCGCGCAGCGCTTTCTCGTCGTGCGGGTTGACGAGCACCGCGTCGGTCAACTCGTCGGCGGCGCCGGCGAACTCCGACAGCACGAGCACGCCGTCGTTGTCCAAGCGGGTCGTCACGTATTCCTTGGCGACGAGGTTCATGCCGTCGCGCAGCGGGGTCACGAGCATCACGTCGCCGGTCCGGTACAGCGCCACCAGCACGTCGAGGGGGAGCGACTGGTACAGGTAGTGCAGTGCCGGATAGCCGAGCCGGCCGTGCACGCCGTTGATCTCACCGACGAGCTGCTCGATCTCGTGGCGCTCGTTCTGGTAGTGCTCGACACCCTCTCGGGTCGGCGTCGCGACCTGCACCATCACGCAGCGCTCCGTGTCGAGTGTCGCGTCGGCGAGCAGCGACTGGTAGGCGCGGAGTCGTTGGCTGATGCCCTTCGTGTAGTCGAGCCTGTCGACCCCGAGCAGCACGACCTCCGGCTCGCCGAGACGGGTGCGGTACCGGTTGGAGAGCTGACGGGTGGCCCGCCCTGCGGCGACGGCTTCGAGCTCCGCGACGTCGATGGAGATCGGGAACGAGCCGACGTGCGGCCGCTCGCCGAGGAGCTCCTCGCACACCGACACGAAGTTGGCGGCGTTGATGGACCGTTGGAAGCCGACGAGGTCGCAGGCGGCGAGTCCGGCGGCGATCTCGGTGCGCCACGGCAGCCGCATGAAGAGCTCGGTGGGCGGGAACGGGATGTGGAAGAAGAAGCCGAGCTGTACGTCCTGGCGCTTCTCCCGCAGCATCCGCGGCACGAGCTGCAGGTGGTAGTCGTGGACCCACACGATGGCGCCTTCCGGCGTGATGTCCGCCAGCGTGTCCGCGAAGCGCCGGTTGACCGCCTCGTAGGCCTCCCAGTGCAGGAAGTTGTACGTGGAGTCACGCAGCGCGTCGTGGTACAGCGGCCACAGCGTGTCGTTGGAGAAGCCCTCGTAGTAGTTCTGCACCTCGGACGACGACAGCGCGATCGGTTCGAGGCGGACGCCGTCGTAGTCGAAGGGCTCTTGGTCGTGGTCGGCCTCACCGGACCAGCCGACCCACGTGCCGCCGGTCTCTCGCAGCAGCGGCATCAGAGCCCGCACGAGCCCGCCGGGGCTCGCTGTCCAGCCCGACTGCGACCGCATGACGGGCAAGCGGTTCGCGGCGACGACGAGGGGCACCTCGATGTTGTCGACGGCGCTCATGACATCACGAGCGGCAGTCGGCATGAGCTCGCTCCGCTCGCTCATGACATCACGGGGGCTGCGCCCCCGAACCCCATCGCCGCCCGGCGAGCTGGCGCTCGCACGGTCGGCATGAGCTCGCTCCGCTCGCTCATGCTCGATCCAGTGCTTGTTCCAGGTCGGCGACCAGGTCGGTGGCGGACTCGATGCCGACGGACAGGCGCAGGAGATCGTCGGGCACCTCGAGCGGCGAGTTTGCCACCGAGGCGTGGGTCATCTCGCCAGGATGCTCGATGAGGCTCTCGACTGCACCGAGCGATTCGGCCAGCGTGAAGAGCTCCGTACCGGCGGCGACGCGCTTCGCCGACTCGACTCCGCCGCGCACGCGGAAGCTGACCATCCCGCCGAAGTCGCGCATCTGCTTCGCGGCGGCGGCATGACCGGGGTGGTCGGCGAGCTGCGGGTACATGACACGACTGACCTCTGGGTGGCGCAGCAGCAGCTCGACCACCGCTTGCGCGTTCGCACAGTGACGATCCATCCGCACACCGAGCGTCTTCACACCGCGTAGTACGAGGTAGCAGTCGAACGGGCCCGGCACGGCGCCGGCGGCGTTCTGGGTGAAGCGCAGACGATCGGCCACGCCGTCATCGTTGACCGCCAGGAAGCCACCGACGACATCACTGTGCCCGCCGAGGTACTTCGTCGCCGAGTGCACGACGATGTCGGCGCCGAGCTCGATCGGCCGTTGCAGATACGGCGTGGCGAACGTGTTGTCGACGACGACCAGCGCGCCGTGGCCGTGGGCCACGTCGCACACCGCGGCGACGTCGATGCAGGACAGCAGCGGGTTCGTCGGTGTCTCGAGCCAGACGACCGCCGTCCCATCGGGCCAGCCGGACCGGAGGGCGTCGACGTCGGTCAGGTCGACGGCCGTCCACTGCAGCCCATACGGGCCCCACACCTTGTCGATCAAGCGGAACGTGCCGCCGTATGCGTCGTTGCCGAGGACGACCCGTCCGCCGGACGGCACGAGGCGCAGCACGCTGTCCTCGGCAGCCAAGCCGCTGGCGTAGGCCAACCCGTGACGAGCCGACTCGAGGGAGGCGAGGCAGGTCTCGAGGGCGGCGCGCGTCGGGTTGCCCGAGCGCGAGTACTCGTAGCCGCGGTGACCTCCGACGCCGTCCTGGGCGAACGTGGTCGCCAACGAGATCGGCGTCACCACGGCCCCGGTTGTCGGATCGGGTGGCTGCCCGGCGTGCACAGCACGCGTTTCGAAGCCGAGCGTCGACTCAGCCACCGGGTGCACCGACGGCCCGGCGCTCCGCCGCCACCGCCTCGAAGTAGGTCAGGATGTCGGTCCGGGTGACGACGGCGAGCGGCCGGCCGCCCGACAGGACCAGCAGCGCGGGTGCCCGCTCCAGCATCGAGACCGCCAATTCCACCTTCTGGCCGATGCCGATCATCGGTAACTGCGGTCCCATCACCTTCTCGACAGGGGTCGTCCACAGCGACGGGTCGCGACTGATCGCCTCCATCAGCTCCAGTTCGTCCACCGAACCCGCGACCTCGGCGGCCGCGAAGGGCGGCGTGTTCTTGCACACCGGCAGCTGGCTGATGCCGTTGGCCCTCATCTGCTCGACGGCATTGCGGACGGTGTGCTCCGGGTTGACGTACAGCAGCTCGGCCATGCTGCCGCGGGTGTCGAGCACAGCGCCGACGCATTGCTCGCACTCGCGGGTGAAGCCGTAGTTGGCCATCCATTCGTCGTCGAACACGCGAGAGAGGTAGCCGCGGCCGGAGTCCGGGTTCAGCACCACGACGATGTCGTCGGGCCTGGCTCGCTTGGAGACCTGGATCGCTGCGGCAACGGCGAGGCCACCGGAACCGCCGATGAGGATCCCCTCCACCTCCGAGACCCGCCGGGCCGTGAGGAAGCTCTCCTTGTCGCTGATGGCGATCACCTCGTCGTACAGGTCAGGATCCCAGGCCGCCGGGAAGAAGTCCTCGCCCACGCCCTCGACGAGATACGGCCGGCCCGAGCCGCCGGAGAACACGGAGCCCTCGGGGTCGGCGGCGACGATCCGGATCTGCGGGTTCTGCTCCTTGAGGAAGCGCGCCGTGCCGGTGATCGTGCCGCACGTGCCCGCGCCGGCCACGAAGTGGGTGATCCGCCCGGCCGTCTGCTCCCACAGCTCCGGGCCCGTCGTCAGCTCGTGCGACAAGGGGTTGTTCGAGTTGGCGTACTGGTTGGGCCGGAACGCGTTCAGCTCTTCGGTCAGGCGGGCGGCGACGGAGTAGTAGCTCTGCGGATCATCGGGCGGCACGGCAACCGGGCAGACCACCACTTCGGCGCCGTACGCCCGTAGCAGCGAGATCTTCTCCGGAGCGACCTTGTCGGTCATGACGAAGACGCAGCGGTAGCCGCGCTGGGCGGCCACGATGGCCAGCCCGACGCCCGTATTGCCGCTCGTCGGCTCGACGATCGTGCCGCCAGGACGCAGTTCGCCGTCGTGCTCGGCGGCGCGGATCATCTCGAGGGCGGGTCGGTCCTTCGACGAACCACCCGGGTTGCTGGTCTCCATCTTCATGGCCAGCACGCAGGGCAGTTGGTCGAGCTCGCTGATCCGTTTCATCCGCACCAGCGGTGTGTTGCCGATCATCGCGAGCACCGAGTCGGCAATGGCGGTGCCCGCCAGCCGCTCATCAGCCATGCTCGGATGGTACCCCCGCGTCGCGTCCAGGCATCCGGGGCCGCATGAGATTCGGCGACCGCGTCGTTGTGAGGTGAAGACCCGGTTCGGCACGCCGGCGCCTCCAGCGCCTTCGGCGGCCGCATCAGAGTGCCGGCCGCGTGATTCAGGGGTGAAGACCCGGTTCGGCACGGCGGGCGCTCCAGCGCCTTCGCCGGCCGCATCAGAGTGCCGGCCGCGTGATTCAGGGGTGAAGACCCGGTTCGGCACGGCGGGCGCTCCAGCGCCTTCGCCGGCCGCATTATTCAGAGGTGAAGACCCGGTTCGGCACGGCGGGCGCTCCAGGCCTTCGGCGGCCGCATCAGAGTGCCGGCCGCGTGATTCAGGGGTGAAGACCCGGTTCGGCACGGCGGGCGCTCCAGCGCCTTCGCCGGCCGCATTATTCAGAGGTGGAGACCCGGTTCGGCACGCCGGCGCCTCCAGGCGCTTCGGCGGCAGCCGCCGAGCCGTGGCGGTGTCGAGCGCTCCCTTCGGGATCGGGAAGACTGGTGGCGGAGGGGGTCCGGTGAGCAGCGCTGACCATGTGAGCATCTCGGTGCTCGGTCCGTTCAGCGTCGACGGTGACGCGGGGTCACTCGGGCCGCGCTGACCGGGTCGTGCTGGCGGTGCTGGCGTTGCGACCCGGTGAGGTGGTGAGCGCCGAGCGGCTGGCCGACGCGATGTGGGGCGATGTCCCTCCCCCGACGTGGAACAAGGTCGTGCAGGGCTGCGTCGTCCGTTTGCGGAAGGTGCTCGGAGTCAGCACCATCGAGACGTCACCAGCGGGTTACCGCCTGACGACGCCGCCGGACCAGGTGGACGCGCATCGCTTCGAGCGCATGGCTCGGCGTGGCATGGAGCTGCTCGCCCTGGGCGAGTACGACCGCGCCGCCTACATGAGTAGCGAAGCGTTGACGCTGTGGCGTGGACCGCCGCTGCGCGAGCTCGAGGACTGGGACCCGGGCCGGATCGAGGCCTGCCGGCTGGACGAGCTATGCCTCGACGTCGAAGAGGTCCGCGTGGAGGCCGCCCTCCGTGCCGGCCATCATCGGGACGTCCTTGCAGAGGCGCAGGCGCGCGCCGCCGAGGCTCCGCTGCGCGAGCGCAGGTGGGCGTTGTTGGCGCTGGCGCAGTACCAGGCCGGTCGGCAGGGTGATGCCCTGCGCACGTTGCACCAGGCCCGCAAGACGCTCGTCGCCCAGCTCGGCATCGAGCCAGGCTCGGAACTGGTGGCGTTGGAGCAGGCGATCCTCCGGCAGGACCCGTCACTCGTGGTGGCGGCCGCCCTGCCCGCGCCCAGCCCCGTCTGCCCGTACCTGGGCCTGGTGCCCTACGACGTCGCCGACAGCGAGAGCTTCTTCGGGCGAGAGCGCGAGATCGATGGATGCCTGGAACGCCTGACCGCGGTCGGCGTGCTCACGGTGGTCGGACCCTCCGGGAGCGGGAAGTCATCGCTCGTACGTGCCGGCGTGGCAGCCGCGCTGCGACGCCGAGGCCGTCGGGTCGTGGTGATCACCCCTGGGGCGCGCCCGATGGACGCGCTCGAGGTCCTGGCGACGTCGGGTCCGGCAGCAGTACTCGTGGTCGACCAGTGCGAGGAGGCGGTGACGGTCTGTGATGACCCGTTCGAGCGAGGAGCCTTCTTCGCTGCTCTCGCCGATCATGCCCAACGCGGAGCGCTGATCGTCGCGCTACGCGCCGACAGACTTGGCGAACTGTCAGCGCATCCGGACTTTGCCAAGCTGGTCGAGCCCGGCCTTCACCTGTTGAGCGCGATGACTGAACCGGACCTGCGGACGGCGATCGAGGGCCCGGCCAGGCAAGCCGGACTTCTGCTCGAGCCGGGGCTGGTCGATCTGTTGGTCCGAGAGGTCGAGGGCGAACCGGGAGCCCTGCCCGCTGCTGTCGCACGCCATGCACGAGACGTGGCAGCGCCGCGAAGGCCGCACGCTCACGGTCGCCGGCTACCAGGAGAGCGGCGGCATCCGTGGCGCCGTCGCCAAGTCGGCTGAGGACGTCTACGCCCGGATCCCCGTCGAGCAACGGCCACTGCTGCGCGACCTGCTGCTGCGCCTGGTGACGCCCACGCCGGAGGGCGAACCGGTGCGCAGCCGCGTCCCCCGGCGCACCGTCGCCACCGACGACGAACACGAATTGCTCGTCGAGCTGCTTGTCGGCGCCCGCCTGGTGACCAGCGACGATGAGACCGTCGAGCTGGCCCACGAATCGCTCGCCAGGGCCTGGCCGCGCCTGCAGACGTGGTTGGACGAGGATGTCGAGGGCCAGCGCATCCTTCGCCATTTGGCCCTTGCCGCTGACGCCTGGGACAGCATGGATCGCACGGACAGCGAGCTCTACCGCGGCCTGCGGCTCGCCCAGGCACTCGAGTGGCAGACACAGGCCGACCCGGACCTCACCCCGACCGAGAGGGCGTTTCTCGACGCCAGTGGTGAACGCGAACGCGCCGAGGCCGCCTCGACAGAGGTGCGGCTGCGTCAGCAGACACGCAACAACCGACGGCTGCGAGCGTTGCTCGCCGGGGTCGGCGTGCTGCTCCTCGCCGCCATCGTCGCCGGGCTGCTCGCCTTCCGGCAGGCCGACCGGGCCGACCGGGCCACAGTCGCCGCCGACGCCCGCCGCGTCGGTACCCAGGCGCTGCTCGCCGATGACTTCGACCACTCGCTGCTGCTCGCCGTGGAGGGCGTGCGCCTCGACGACTCGTTCGACAGCCGATCCAACCTCCTGGCCGCGATGGCCAGAGGCCCGGGTCTGATCGGGACCACTCGTGCTGACGGACCGCCGCTGATCTCCGTCGAGGCGAGCCCCGACGGCAAAGTCATCGGAGGGGGGCACGCTTACACTGGCCTGTCGTTCTACGACACCACGACGCGACGGCTCCTCGGCACGTACTGACGACGCGGGTGTGGAAGTTCGAGTTCCACCCCGACGGCACGCAGTTCGTCATCAGCACCAACCTTCCCGCGTCCGGACCAGGTGAGCTACCACAGCCGTCGGTGCGCCTCGTCGATGCCGCCACGTTCGAGGATCAGCCGGTGCAGCTCGGCGCAATCCCCGAGAGCGAGTACGTCTCCGCGCCTCACTACAGCGGCGACGGCCGGTTCGTTGGGGCGACGTTCGAGGGAGTCGGCGGCGGGGAGGACAGTGCCGTCGCCGTGTGGGACCTGGCGTCGCCAGAGCGGCCCGTTCTGCTGCAGTTCGACCTTCCCGGCCCCGAGTACGAGCTGGCGCTCAGCCCTGATGGCAGCCGCCTCTACCTCGGCCACCTCGATCCACCATCACTGACGGTCTACGACGTCGCCAGCGGCCAGCCCCTTCGCTCGGTGAGCACGCCGGCGGCCTGGTTGGAGGTCAGCCCCGACGGTTCACTGCTCGCCGTCACCGGTGGCAGCGAGATCGTGCTCCTCGACACCGCAACCCTCGCCGAGCGCCGACGGCTGCAGGGTCACGCCGAGTTCGTTCGGGTGATCCGTTTCTCTCCCAGCGGCGAACTTCTCGCCTCGGGCTCGGACGATCGCACCGCCATCGTCTGGGACGTCGCCACGGGGCAACGACGGGAGGTCCTGCCGGGCCACTCGGCAGAGGTGTGGGGTCTCGCCTTCGGTGCCGACGACGACACGCTCTACACCGGGGTGCGGCAGACGCTGCTCACCTGGGACCTGGAGGGGAGCCGCCGGTTCATCGCCCGCCGCCCGCTCGCCGAACCGGCGGAGCCGGCTGTCGTCGCCGTGCCGTCTCCCACGGGCGCAGCGGTCGCCTACACCGGGTGCGGCACGGTCGGCGGTCGTGCACCACTGCAGTTCCTCGACGTCGGGTCCGGTCGCGCCGGGCCCCTCGTCGAGGAGGGCACGTGGTGCGACGGGCCCACCACATGGCGGCCCGACGGGGCCCTCTACGCCAGCCGCCGGCGACGACGGGTCCGTCCGGGTCTGGGACTGGCGGACTGCGCAGGTGATCGCCGAACGGCACGTCGCGGCCGGACCGATCACCGGGCTGGCCTACACCGGCGACGGCCAGCGACTCGTCGTCGCTGAACGGACGGGCACGACGTACACGATCGACGCCGAGACGCTTGATCCCCGCGGCACGCCCGTCGAGCTCGATCACGCAGTGCTCAAGCTGTACGCCAGCCCGGACAACCGCACCGCCATCGTGCTTTCGACGGACCGCTTCTGGCTGGTCGACCTCGACAACGGCAGGGTGCTCAGCGAGGGCGACGCCGTCGAGCCGCTGTCCGGCGCGTTCTCGCCGGACGGCCGGCGGTTCGCTGTTGCCAGCTCGTCCGGTGACGTGCGCCTGCTCGACGTCGAGACGGGCGAGTGGGCGGGACCGCCGAGAGTGGGTCATGACGGACCGATCCTCTCGGTGGACTATGCCCCCGACGGGGCCACCTTTGCCACCGGCGGCCTCGACAACGAGATCGTGATCTGGGACGCCCGCACCGGCGCGCCACTGACCACGGCGCACCCGGGACGACCCGCCGACGGAGAGATGTACCCGACGTTCCTCGCCGACGGTCACACGGTGCAGATCGCCTCGTCCGGCGGGGCCGTCTACACCATGGACACCCGGCCGGAACAGTGGATCGAGTTCGCCTGTGCGATCGCCGGCCGCAACCTCACCGAGGACGAATGGCGCGACGCGTTCGACGACCGCCCCTACCGCGAAACGTGCCCGCCGAACTGACGACAGCGGTCAGTACGGCCCGGGGTTCTCCAACGTCACCCGGTACAGCCGTTCCGGCTGCGTGATGTACAAGCGTGCGGCCGTCGGCACCACCGAACGCGCAGTTGGTGCTAGGCACCGGGATGACGCCCCAGCGTGTGCCGTCTGGGGCGAAGACCTCGATTCCGCCAAAGGACGCCACGAACAGGTTGCCGGCGTTGTCCACCGCCATGCCGTCGGGGCTGTCCTCAATGGTCACGAATGTTCGGGCCTCGGACAACGAGCCATCTGCGGCGACGTCGAACACCCAGACCAAGTTGTCGGCCTGGTTGGCCACGTACAGGAGGGTCTCGTCGGGCGACAACGCGATCCCGTTGGGCTGCTCGGTCAGAGCGCCGCGCCGCTCAGCGGTGAGCGCGCCGTCGGGGGCGATCCGGAAGACGCCGTGGAAGTCGAGGTCTCGGGAACCTTCGCCGTAGTAGGGATCGGTGAAGTAGATGGTGCCGTCCGAGCGCACGGCAATGTCGTTCGGCTGGTTCAGCGGCACGCCTTCGAACTGCTCGGCGATCGGTGTCACGGTGCCGTCGCTTTCGGTTCGGGTCACCCGACGCCTCGTGTTCTCGGCGGCGATGAGGCGTCCCTCGGGATCGAGCGCCAGTCCATTGGCGCCGTTGCTCGGCTGGCGGAATACGGAGATCTCGTCATCGGCATCGACCTGGTAGATCGTTCCCGAACTGTCGGTGAACAACAGCACGCCCATGTCCGGCAGCCACTGTGGTCCCTCGGCCCAACCGAAGCGGTCCTCGATCAGCTCCAACTCGCCCATGCCGGCCAGCGGACCGGTCGTACTTTCGGCCATGGTCATCGTCGGCTGACTGGTCGTCGTCAGATCACTGGTCGTCGTCACGCACTGGTCGTCGACCTGGCGACGGTCGTCGTGGGCGCCGGCGATGGGGTCGCCTCCTCGCTGCCTCCGTCGCCGCAGGCAGCGGTAACGACGAGGAACGACAGGACGACGGCAAACGGTCGTTGCTGCATGGTGTTGGCTCCCTCCGGTCCGAGCGGACCGATTCCTCATCGCACGATGCGGTAACAGCCTGGTAACGGACCCCTGCGAATGCGCTCAGCCGCGGATGGTGGCGACGGCGGCCACGATCGCGAGCGCCGCGAAGATGCCGGCCGCGATGCGCCGCAGCACGTGCTCAGGCAGCACCCGCAACACCGCCCGACCGGCCAGCACACCGATCCCGGCCACCGTGATCATCGCCGCGGCGGCACCGATGAACACCGAGAGTGCCTCGCCCTGTGAGGCCAGGCTGGCCGTCGCCAGCTGGGTCAGATCACCCCACTCGGCCAGGAAGACGACGACGAACACGGTGGCCGAGATGCGCCACCACGGACGGCGATCCAGTGCGGCGTCGGCCGTGGCATCGGCGACGTTCGACTCCTCGTCACCGGTTCGCCACAGGATCACGGCGCCCACGGCGAACAGCACGGCGACCACGGAGCTGACCAGCCGGTCCGGGAGCAGGCTGAGCAGATGTCCCGCCGCGGCGGCGATGATCATCTGAAGGGTCAATGCGCTGGCGGCGCCGATCCACACCGCCAGCGGCCGGCGGAAGCGCGCCGAGAGCACGATCGTGGCGAGCATCGTCTTGTCCGGCAGTTCGGCGACGAACACGGTGGCGAACGCGGTAGCGATCGTCGCCGGGTGCACGACCGGCCAGTCAATCGGCTGGCCGACGTTCGCGCTGACACCCCCTCGGTAGGGTCCAAGCCGTGACCTGGACGATCGAGCAGGTGATCGCGATCGCGCCGACGCCGGCCCGATTCGTCGCGGCCGAGGTGGCGGCCGCGCCGGCACGCTGGGTCGCCCTCGGCGCCGATGACCACGCCGTGTGGGGCCGCTGCCGGGGCTCGGGCCGGGAGCCCTACGACACGATGGTCGACCACGTCCACGTCGCTTGGCGGTGCACGTGTCCAAGCCGGTCGCAGCCGTGCAAGCACGCGCTCGCGCTCCTTGCCATGTGGGTCCGTGGTCAAGTCCCGTCGGCGACCGCGTCAGAGCGCGTCACCACGTGGGTCGAGGCTCACGCCCGCCGGGAGTTGGCTGCCGTTGCGCCCCCCGCCACGGCAGCGAACGGCGCAGGTCCCGAGCCTGAAGATGCCGTCGCCGACCAGCCGCCTGGCCGCACTGACCTGGATCGCAGCCGCAACGAGCGGGTGGCCCGGCTGCGTCACGGGTTGGTCGAGCTGGACCGTTGGCTCGACGATCGGCTGCGGACAGGCCTTTCGGACCCGGCGCTCGCCCGCTACGCCACGTGGGATGCGCTCGCGGCCCGGCTCACCGATGCTCGGGCCGGCGCCCTGGCCAACAGGGTGCGCCGCATGGCCGGGCTCGTGGGCGCCCGCCCGGACTGGCACGAGCTGGTGCTGGCCGAGCTGGGCGTGCTGCACCTCCTTGCCGAGGCCGGTCAGCGCCTCGGCGACCTGCCTGCTCCGCTCGCCGATGCGGTCGCCACGGCCTGTGGCTGGCAGGTCCGGCAAGCGGACGTGTTGTCGGGAGTCCCTGACACCGACGAGTGGATCGTGGCCGGTCGCAGCGACACCCGCGAGGATCGCATCGAGGTGCGCCGCACGTGGCTCTACGGTGAGTCCAGCGAGCGCTGGGCGATGGTCCTCTCCTTCGCCGCCTATCGCCAGACACTCGACTCGTCGCTGCGCATCGGCAGCCGCCTCAGCGCCGACCTGCATCGCTATCCCGGCCCCTCGACACGAGCGCTGATCGGCACCATCCACGACGGACCGTCCGGCGACGCGGCCGCACCGCCCGCGCTCGACATCGCTCGATGGTGCGACCACGCTGGCAGCGCGCTGGCTGCCGAGCCGTGGGTCGATCGCGTCGCCGGCACAGTGCGGGCGGCGCCGACGATTGACGGCGGCAGATGGGTGTTGACGGACGAGACCGGAAGCCTTGCCCTGGCTGCCGAAGGGCCGGGCCTGGCGACGGTGGTGGCCGCATCGGGCGGACGGCCCGTGCCCATGACCGTCGAGTGGACGGTCGACGGGGTCATACCCCTGAGCGTCCACCTGCCCGACCGAGTGCTCGACGTCGGTCCCCGCGCCGACCCGTCCTTCGTGAGCGCCGCCTGATGAGTGTCGTCGCGGAACACTGGCACGAGCTCGTCACGGCGGCGCTGCTCGGAACGGATCGGCGCGACCCGCCGGACCCGCCGCCTGGCCCGCTCGCCGATGCGGTGGCTGACTGCGCCGCTCCGACACCGTCGGGCCGCATGCTGGCAGCCGTGGCGACGTGCACCGCGGTGCGCAGGGCCGGTTTGCGCCCACGCCCGCCCGTCACGCCGTTGGCTCCGCCCGAATCGGACGGTCGGCCGACGGTGAGTCAGGCGGCGGCCCGCCGCTGGCGATCTGTCGTGGCGCAGTGGCCCGTGCTGGAAGACGAATGGCTCGCCGTCGTCGAGTCATGCAACCGGCGCCTTCCCCCCGACGTCCTCGTCGGTCTCCTGCAACGCCACAGTGGGGACGCGATGCGGTGGTCGCGCGTGATGCGGCTCGGCGACCCGCTCGCCTCCTGGCTCGTCGAGCAGCAGCCGGACCTGGCGCCGCGCGCCGGACGGCCTCGCCGAGCGGTCGCCGACGAGCCTCCCACTCTTCCGGTGCCACCATCTCTGGTGCCCCTGTTGGCGGCCGACACCGACACGATCGTTCCGGTGCTCGTCGGCGGCGTCCTCGACGGCACGTTCGCCGCCGCCCATCGCGCCGTGCTCGTGAACTTCCTGGCCCGCATGCGGCCGGATGCCTGCCACCCCCTGGCCGTTGCCCTGCGCGATGCGGATCCACCACACACCGTCGTCTCGCTCGTCCACCTCCTCGCCGACCTCGCCGAGACGCGCCACCAGATGCTGGAGGAGCTGGCATGAGCGCTGGCGAACCCAGTCCGCACATCCTCCGGCCGCACGCCGAGGATCAGTACGCCGGCGAGCTCGTCGCGCTGGAGACGGTCGACGACCGCCCCCGCCCGCCCAACTGGCGGCTCTCACCGTGGGCGGTCGTCACCTACCTCCTCGGTGGCGCGCTGCGTGACGGGACGTCGATCTCCCCGAAGTACGTCGGCTCTCGCCGACTCGTCGAGATCGCGGTCGCCACGTTGGCCACCGATCGGGCGCTGCTCCTCCTCGGCGTCCCGGGTACCGCGAAGACCTGGGTCAGCGAGCACCTGGCGGCTGCCATCTCGGGCGACTCGACCCTGCTCGTGCAGGGCACGGCGGGTACGACCGAGGAGTCGTTGCGCTACGGATGGAACTACGCCCGGCTGCTGGCCGAGGGGCCCAGCGAGGCGGCGCTCGTGCCGAGCCCGGTGTACCGGGCGATGCGCGCCGGCCGCCTCGTACGCATCGAGGAGCTGACCCGGATGCCATCGGAGGTGCAGGACGCGCTCGTCACGATCCTCTCCGAGAAGGTGCTGCCGGTCCCCGAACTGGACACCGAGGTCGCAGCCGTGCAGGGCTTCAACCTGATCGCCACGGCCAACGACCGCGACCGGGGCATCAACGAGCTGTCGAGCGCGCTGCGCCGGCGGTTCAACACGGTCGTCCTGCCGCTGCCTGCCACCGCCGAGGAGGAGATGGCGATCGTCGCTCGGCGTGTCGCCGAGCTCGGCCAGACACTCGGACTGCCCGACGTGCCGGCCGCCGCCGACGAGATCCGCCGCGTCGTCACGATCTTCCGGGAGCTCCGGGAGGGCGTCACCGCTGACGGCCGCACCAGCCTCAAGTCACCGACCGGCACGCTGTCGACGGCCGAGGCCATCTCTGTCATCACCAACGGCCTGGCATTGTCCACCCACTTCGGCGACGGAAGGCTGCAGCCGACCGACGTCGCCGGTGGCATCGTCGGCGCCGTCGTGCGCGACCCGCTGCACGACGATGTCGCGTGGCGCGAGTACCTCGAGGGGGTGGTGCGCGAACGCGATGGCTGGGACGACTTCTACGACGCTTGCCGCGACCTCACCTGACGGCGCCCGGCACGAGCGTCTGCACCTTCTCGGCATCCGTCACCACGGTCCGGGATCGGCCCGTTCGGTGCGCCGGGCACTCGACGACCTGAAGCCGGACGTCGTGCTCGTCGAGGCGCCCATCGATGCCCAGGACGCGCTGCGCTGGATCGGGCACGGAGGGCTGATTCCACCTGTGGCGTTGCTCGGCTACGTCGTCGCCGAGCCGGAGCGGGCGGTGTTCGCACCGCTGGCGTCGTTCAGCCCCGAGTGGCAAGCCGCCTCGTGGGCGGCGGAGCGCGGCGTCGAGCTGCAAGCGATTGACCTCCCGCTGGCAATCACGCTCGCCGAGCGATCGTTCGCTCGCCACGGGTCGCCGATCGACCCGCTCGCCGAGCTGGCGGCAGCCGGCGGCGAAGGCGATCCCGAGCGGTGGTGGGACGACCTCGTCGAGCATCGCGGCGACGGTGAACCGGTCTTCGACGCGGTCGCCGACGCGATGGCCGCCGTACGCGCCGGTGTGCCGACGGGTGGCGACGACGTACGCCGCGAGGCGCACATGCGCCAGCAGATCCGAAGCAGCATCGCTGGCGGCGCCGTCGTGGCGGTGGTCTGCGGCGCGTGGCACGTCCCTGCCCTCGATCCCGATGTTGCGACGGAACGCGAGGATGCCGCCGCGCTCCGCGGTCAGACCCGAGCCAAGGTTGCCGTGACATGGGTGCCGTGGACGCACCGGCGGCTCCGCCGCGCCTCTGGCTACGGCGCAGGAGTCGTGAGCCCGGGGTGGTACGACCACGTGTTTCGCCACCCTGGACCGGAGGGCGTGTCGCGGTTCTTCGTCGACGCGGCGCGCACGCTGCGGGCCAAAGGCATGCCGGCCTCACCCGACCATCTGATCGCTGCGTCGCGCGTCGCGACGTCGCTGGCCGCGCTTCGCGATCGACCGCGCCCAGGCCTGGCCGAGGTGCTCGATGCCGCCGATGCCGTCCTCGGCGGGCTCGAGGTCGTGCGCGACGAGCTCGTCATCGGAGACGCCATCGGCGAAGTGCCGGCCGAGGCGCCACAGGTCCCGCTGGCGCGCGACCTCGCCGCCGCCCAACGTGCCGCCAGGCTGAAGCCCGAGCCGGTGCTGAAGACGATCGAGCTCGACGTCCGCACGCCCAACGGTCGGCGCCGTTCTCACCTGCTGCATCGGCTCGTCGCCCTCGGCATCCCTTGGGGCATCGTCGAGGAGGGGCGCGGCTCGAGCGGGACGTTCCGCGAGACCTGGCGTGTCGCCTGGGATCCGGAGCTGTCCGTGCGCGTCGTCGAGCAGGCCGGTCACGGCACCACCGTCGCCGGTGCCGCGACGTCCGTGCTGGTCGAACGCGCCGCCGCGGCGACGCGCCTTCCCGAGGCCACCGAGATCGTCGCGCTGACGCTGTTGGCCGACCTGCCACAAGCGATCGGTCCGGCCGTGCATCGACTCGGACAGCTGGCCGCCAACGCCCCCGACGTCGCGGAGTTGATGGACGCCATGGGGCCGCTGGCCACTGCCCTGCGTTACGGCGATGCCCGAGGTACCGAAGGAGCGCAACTGCGGGTCGTGTTCGACGAGCTCGTGGTGCGCGTCTCCGCCTCCCTGTTGCGCGCGACCGTCGCCATGGACGACGACGCGGCGCAACGCATGGTCGAGCGCCTGAGCGCGGTCCAGGCGGCCCTGGCCGTGGTCGACCACCCGGCACGCCACGGCATCTTTCCCGCCGTGCTCGAGCAGCTGGCCGACGCGACGCGCGTCCACGGCGCGATCCAGGGGCGGGCGACCCGGCTGCTGCATGACGGTGGCCGATGGCCACCCGATCACGTCGAACGTCGGCTCTCCCGCGCCCTGTCGCCTGGCACCGCACCCGGCACGGGTGCCGCCTTCGTCGAGGGGTTCCTCGCCGGCAGCGGCACCGTGCTCGTGCACGACGCGCAGCTGCTGACCGCCATCGATGCGTGGATCGGCTCACTGCAGGCAGAGATGTTCGAGACCGTCGTTCCATTGCTGCGCCGGACGTTCGGCGGTTTCGAGCCGGCCGAGCGCCGCCAGCTCGGGCTGTTGCTGTCCACCGGGCAGGTCGAGCGCACGGCCGCGATGGGCGACGACATCGACGAGGTCCGGGCGCTGGCCGCGTTGGCGACCGTGCGGGCGATGCTCGGGCTACCGGTCACAAGCCCGGAAGGCAGGCCGTGATGGCTGAGTCGCGTCGTTCAGAGGCGGATGACCCGGTTCGGCACGGCGGGCGCTCCAGCGCCTTCGCCGGCCGCAGCATGAGCGTGACCGCCCGGGTTTCGGAGCCGGAGCGGTTGCGCCGCTGGAGGCTCGTCCTGGGGGGCGGGGACGCCGACGGGACGGCCGTTCGGCTGGCCGGCGACGACCAGCGCGTCGACCAGGCCCTCGGGGCGCTCTACGACCGGACGGTGCCCAGCGGCCGCGGCACGGGGCGGTCGGCGGGACTCAGCCGATCGGCGCCGTCGGTCGCCCGCTGGCTCGGCGACATCCGGCGGTACTTCCCGACGCCTGTCGTCCAGGTCCTCCAGCGCGACGCCGTCGAGCGCCTCGACCTTCGCCAGTTGCTGCTCGAACCGGAGCTCCTCGGCGAGCTCGAGCCAGATCTCCACCTCGTCACGCTGCTCGTCGAGCTCAACCGGGCACTCCCCGAGGAGACGAGAGCGACCGCTCGCGAGGTCGTCGCGCATGTGTTGGCCAAGCTCGAGGAGCAGCTCGCAGACCGCACCCGCCAGGCCGTTCGCGGGGCGCTGGCACGGGCCAGCCGCACCGGTCGGCCCCGCGCGGCCGACATCGACTGGTCGCGGACGATCCGCGCCAACCTGCGCCACTACCTGCCCGACCACTCCACGCTGATCCCTGAGCGGCTCATCGGTTACGGCCGCCACCAGCGCAGCCTGGCCCGGGACGTCGTGATCGCCATCGACCAGAGCGGCTCGATGGCCGGGAGCGTCGTCCACGCCTCCGTGTTCGCCTGCGTGCTGGCCCGGCTCCCGACGCTGCGGACATCCTTGATCGCCTTCGACACTGCCGTTGCCGACCTCACCCCGTTGTTGTCGGATCCCGTTGACGTCCTGTTCGGCGTCCAACTCGGCGGCGGCACTGACCTCGGCGGAGCGCTGACGTACTGCCGCAGGGTGATCACCCGCCCACGCGAGACGGTGCTGGTACTCGTCACCGACCTCTTCGACGGGGGCCCACCCGGCGTGTTCGAAGCTCGCGTCGCCGAGCTCGTGGGCGACGGCGTCGCCGTGTTGGTCCTGCTGGCACTGTCCGACGACGGCGCACCCGCCCACGACCACCATGTGGCCGAGGCGCTCGCTCAGCTCGGCGCGACCGTCCTCGCCTGCACGCCTGAGGAGTTCCCGGACCTCCTGGCTCAGGCGCTCTGACCCTGCGTGCCCACCTTGAGCTCTCGGAATGGGCTCGTCGTGTCGATGCCGGGATCCTTCGGAAGGCCGAGCACCCGCTCGCCGACGATGTTGCGCATCACCTCGTCGCTGCCGCCGGCGATGCGCAGACCAGGGACACCCATCACGAGCTGCCCCCACGAGTACGTCCCCCACTCGCCGGTGTCGGCGATCAGCTTGGGACCGAGAATCTTCGCCACGAAGTCCGTGACCCGCATCGAGAGCTCCGTGCCGGCCAGCTTGGCGATGCTCAACTCCGGACCCGGCGTCTGCCCTGAACGAATGCGGTCGAGGGCGCGCTGGTTCGTGTACCCATTGACCCGCGAGCGGATGACGATGTCGGCCAGTGCCTGGCGAACCAGCGGATCGTCGGCGAGCCCGAAGGCCTTGGTCATCTCGATCGCCCTCGCGACGAGGCCGACGCCACCGCCGCCGCCGCCCGCTCCGATCGCCGCCCGTTCGTTCATCAGCGTCGTCAAGGCGACAGCCCAGCCGTTGTTGACGTCGCCGAGGCGGTCGTCATCGGGCACCCGTACCTCGTTGAAGAACACCTCGTTGAAGCTGGCGCCACCGGTCATCTGGCGCAGCGGGCGGATCTCCACGCCCGGCGCCCGCATGTCGACGATGAACCCGGTGAGACCCTGGTGCTTGGGCAGATCAGGGTCCGTCCTCGCGATGATCTCGCCGATGTCGCTGTACTGGGCGCCCGACGTCCACACCTTCTGCCCCGTCAGCACCCACTCCTCGCCGTCGCGCTCCGCTCGCGTCTGCAGGCTGGCCAGGTCGCTGCCGGCGCCGGGCTCCGAGAACAGCTGGCAGGCGACGAGATCTCCCCGATACAACTCGGCGTAGGTAGCGCTCCCGGGCCGAAGGGCTGCTGTGGGCGAGGATCGTCGGGGCGACCATGCCGAGGCCGATGACGAAGAAGGACTGGTTGGGAACGTCGTAGAAGCTCTCGAGTTGGTCGTAGGCCCGTTGGTGTGCCGCCGACAGCTGGCGGCCGCCGTATTCCGGTGGTCCGGTGATCCAGCCGAGTCCGGCGTCGAACCGCGTCGCCCGCCATGACTTGGCGGCGGCGAGCGACGCCTGCTCAGCAGCCCGGTCGCGCTCCTCGAACATCGAGACCTTGTCGGATCCGCGTCCCCAGACGAAACGCTCCTCGGCCTGCTTCTCCTCGGCGTTGGCCTTGAGGAACGACGTCACCTCAGTCTGGAATTCTTCGATCCCGATCACGCCAACCGACCGTAGGGGACTACGAGCAACGACAGCGACCTGGCGGGGGGTCCGGGGGCAGAGGCCTTGGCCGGGCCCCCCGTCGGCGATCGATCCGGCTTGGCCGGTCGATCGCCCGACGGTTGGGTGGCGGCCGCCAGGCCGGCGCCACGCGAAGATCGCCTCGCAACCTGTGGTTGCGAGGCGAAATGTTCCCGCTGCTACTGGTGGCGGCGGAGGTTCACGGCATGGACCGCAATCCGCCAAGGTGCGAGGGGCGGGCGGACAACCTCACATCCCCGACGGGCGGGCCACTTCGGCCGAACGTTGCGGACTTGCTCGACCAACCACTCACCACCGCCGCCACGAAGTCAGTCGACTGATGGCGCGTCCCACGGGCGTCCCGTCTCGTCATCTGGCGCCAGGAGCTGGACCGAATAGCGCACCACACCGGCGGCCCGAATCAGCGGTGTGGCCAGGTCAACGGCTACGACAGCGATGCTGCGACGGGCCAGGAGCTGGACCAACGTGGCCAGTTCCTCGCGGTCGTCGCCATTTCCGTCGTCGCCGTACAACCCGCGGTGCAGGGCGCCGGCCCACGTCGCACCGGCCGCCCAGCGGACGGTGTCTTGACTGACGATCACGACGGTCGGGATGTCGTGTCCCAGGCGACCGTCGAGCACGACAAGGTCGTCCGCGCCGCTGACCAGGGCCCCTTCCAGGGTGGGGAGGTCGCAGCCCCGCTGGTACTCGAGCACTGCCTCCCATCCGAGACGGTCCGAGACACCGGCGAGGAACGCCGATTCGCGGGTCCGACCAGTGGCCAGGCCTGTGGGACGGGGGTGCTGTGGCTGGCTCGACTCGGCTGCGTCCGACCAGACGGCGTCGGCCGGGATCCACCACGCCTGCCCGGCGAGGTCGACCGCCGAAACGAGGCGTGGGCTGTCGATCTCCGCTCGCTCGAGCAGTGCGCCCATGGCGATCACTGGTCGCTGGCGGAGCGCGACGACGGGGCCTTCACCGACGACGAGCGTTGGGACGACGCTTGGTGAGGGAGGCTCCAACCACAGCGAGGTGGGTTCAGAGATCAGCGTCATGGTGCGTCAACCACACCAGCGGCGAGTCGCAGTGCCGTGGAACAGCGTCCGCGAACGCCCTGGGACGCCGCCGGGACGGACTGACCACCATCATGTGGCCATGTGTCACGCGACTCTCGATAAGCTTGTCCCCGCGTCTGTCCCTAGCGTCGGACCACGCAACGGAAGGTCGGACCCCGGAACTGGTAGAGAGCGGCCGTGCAATTAGGTAGGCGAGCGCCGCTGCGAAGCGGCGGCGGCGGCTCGGGAGGTGAGTCGACCTGCTGCGAGACGAACCCGACGTATAGGTGACCGGCTTCCGGCGAGCCGGACGAGTGTGCTCATTGGCCGCTCGCCGTCCCGCGCACCAGTTCGTTCCGTCGGCGAGTCGCCGAGCTCGGGAGCGCGCCCCCCATCTCGCGTGCCACTTCCGCCGCATCGTCGAGCACGGCCAACGCCGCCGCGACCCGATCCTGCATCGTCAGCAACTCCGCCAGCCGCACGTAGCGAGAGTCGGCGTACCGGTCCAGTCGTAGCGCCCGTTCGGCGAGCGCCTGCGCCCGCGGCAGGTCCCCATCATCCTCGGCCTGCACCGAGAGCAGATCGAACAATCCGATCAGCTGCTGCTCGGCGGCGCGCCGCGCCGCCATCGCCCACTCCTCGTATTCGAAGTCGACGAAGACCGTCCCGTCGCCGGCGTCCAGCGCCCGCTCCGCGAGCCGGCCGGCGAGCTCTGGATCGGCCCGCGCCGACGCCAGCGCGTCGGCGGCGAGCCGTTCGAACTGCAGCAGGTCGCACTGCACGTCCGGAGCCAGCCGAACACCCGAGCCGGAGCGCACGACAACGTCGCCGCACATCCGGCGCAGCCGCATCAGCACGTTGCGCAGGCGAGTCCGGCTGGTCTCCACCTCTTCACCGGGCCAGATCGCCTCGCTGAGCTGGTCGAAGGTGGCCGTGCCGCCATTTGCGACGACCACCCCGACGAGGCGTTGGGGGTTGCCACTGGGGACGCGCACGGGAGGGTTGTCCGCGTTGTACACCGTCATCGATTCGCCGATGACGGCAAGGCGGATGGTCGCCTCGGGCTCGGGTGCCCCCGATCGTCGGGCGAGCGTCGAGATTCGCCCGTCGCCGACCGGGGGGCGCTGGAGCAACGTGTGCAGCTCCTGGTGGATGCGACCTTCACCGAGCGAGGCGGCGTCGCTGAACCCGAGCGCCAAGAGCTCTCGCTGGGCGTCCTCGAGGAGCGGGCGCGCCCGGTCCTGGTCGCCGCTGCGCGCCGCGGCGTATGCGGCGACCAGCTTCACTCGCCACCAGTCCGCCGGCGGCGTTGCGCGCAACGCGACGTCGATGTCGCCCAACACGCCTTGGCGAGCATGCAGCACGAACGCCGTCGATGTGACCTGATCGGGGTAGACCGAGCGTCGATCGACGGCCCGCGTGAGATACCTCTCGGCGAGCTCCAGCTCGCCGAGCGCACCGAGGGCGGTCGTCACGTCGCACAGGAACGGGACGGCCAGCACGTCGTCCTCGTCCGAGAGCGCCGTGTTCTCGGCGCCGGCGATCCAGCGCAGCGTTTCGGCCCGGTTGCCGCGGCGTGACGCGACGACGGCGCGACCCCACGCCGCCGTGGCGATCAGTCGCGGATTCTCCTGGACGTACCCGATGTCGGTGGCGCGAAGGAAGCGCGACTCGGCGCTCTCGAGTCGGTTCGCGTTGAGCAGCACGAAGCCCTCGAACAGCATCGTCATCGACCGCTCGGCATCGGAGAGGTCGGTCGAGGCAAGCAGCTGACCGAGCTGGGACAGCGCCTCGTCGTATCGGCCGAGCGGGACCAATGCACCGAGGGCGAGGTCGCGCCGGCAGGCCCTGGCTCGAGCGTATTCGCCGCATCCCTCCCACGCCGCGGCCGCCACGCGATAGCACTCGGCAGCGCGCTGCAGGTCCGGCCGGGCATCCGACGTCGTGGCGCACTCCGCGAGCAGCTCGTACGCGCGGGCGTACGTCTGACCTTCTCCCTCGCTGAGATCGACGAGTGCATGCTCGACGACCCGTACGGCTTCCTCGCGACGGCCCTCGGCGAGCCGGGCTCGGGCCGCTTCCAGCTGGACGCGTCGGCGCACCACGGGATCGCCTGCCTCGGCCAGCTCGACCGCCCGGTCGATGTCCCGAGTCGCAGCATCGATCCGTCCGATCGCCCGGGTCGCGGTGGCCCGCCGCAGCAGCAACAGCGGCTGCCGCTCGGTGGCCGGCCCCAAGCGGGCCAGCAGCCCGAGCAGGACCTGCGGCTCGACCGTGTCGGTGATCGACTCGCTGAGTCCCATGATCATGTTCGTCGCCCGCTCGTGGTCGCCGGCCTCCAGCGTCAGGGCGATCGCCTCGATCGCCCTGCCGCGCTCGAACAGCTCCACGCTCAGCTCCTCGGCGACGGCTGGTTCGACCGGAGCCAGCCGGAACGACGACGCCATCGCCAGCTCCAGACCACCGGTGACCTGCCGGCGCAGCGGGATGCCGGCGAGCAGCGCCTGCTCCACGAACGCTCTGCCCCCCAGCCGCTGCAGCAGCGACGGCTCCAGGCCCGGCGCGCGGGCCAGCAGTCCGACGACAGCCTGCTGGCGCGGCTCGAGCACGTGCAGCGCGTCGGCCGCCGCGGCGCGGACGATGCGCGTCGTCAACGCGACGAAGTCCGTCCCGGGAAGCCGCCGTCCCTGCTCGAGCGCCATCGCGACGATCCGCACGCAGCCGTCGGCGGTCTCCACCATGCGCTGCGCCGAGGTGACCGGTTCCTCCCCGAGCTCGGCCTCGACCTCTTCGGCCGTCAGGGCCATCGCGTCGGCGTCGATGACCAGCCCGTCGACGAGCTGGGCGACGTCGTGGACGGCCGCTGGCAACATCCGTCCGGCGACGTACAAGCGGGCTGTGGAAGGGGCCGTCTCCACACGCTCGACGAGTTGGTCGACATCGTCCTCGTCGAGGAGATGGGCGTCGTCGATGACGAGCGTGCGGTCGTCGAACGCGTCCAAGGACGACGAGCCGAGCTCGCCGCGCAGTCGGACAGCACCCTCGCCGGCGGCGCGGCGCACGAGCCACGATTTGCCGTACCCGGCCGGTGCCTCGAGCAGCACGACGCCTGGGACGTCGGGGCCGGTCAGCCGGCTCAGCAGGGGGGTGCGGGGAAGGCGCATGACGTGGAAGAAAGCGTATCGATGGCCCGTCCTGTGCCCAGGATCACAGCGCTCATCAGCTGTGCTGCGGCCGAATAAGGAGTTCACCCGATGTCCCTGGGTGCCTTAGGTGACGACGATGACTCGCATGCACCCAGAGCTCGCTTATGACATCGCCCGCCTCCGCCACGCGGAGTTGGTCAGCCATGTGGATGGTCCTCACTCGTCAGCGCGCACGAGGTTCTGGCGCCACGTGTCGATGGCCTCGTTCGCTCCGCTTACTCGGCGTGCCTCGCTGCGCCTAGCGGCGCGACGCTCGGCCCGACAGCCCACGCTCACTGCGGTACGAACGCTCGGGAACTAACTGGGTGCCACCTCATCGAGGTCGCTGCCCACGACGGTACGTTCAACCACAGTGTTGAGCGGACGCGTCGGCTTGAGCCCTGTGATGGTCGGGCGGGCCGGTGTCTACTCACGCCTCGTCGGACTCGTCGAGGCCGCGGAGGTGATGCCGGGCGATCAGCCGACCGTCGCGCTGGTGTCCGGAGAGCCGGGCATCGGCAAGACACGACTCGTGCTCGAGGCGTTGACCGCAGTGCCTCCGAGGGTCACGACGATCGGGGTGTCGGCACAGCCTGGATCGATGGGACGTCCGCTCGACGCTGTCGCCTCGCTCGGACCTGCAGGGCTTTCGGGTGACGACCTCGCCGAGGCAGTGTTCGCGATGGTCGCGGAGGCGACGGCCCGCGGTCCGACCGTGCTCGTCGTCGAGGACCTGCACTGGATCGATGCCGCCAGCGCCAACGTGGTCGACCGCATCGCCCAGCAACCATGGCCGAACCTCGTCCTGCTGGCGACGTACCGGCCCAACGACCTCTCGCGTGGGCAGCCGGGTGGCGAGCTGGTCCTCCGACTCGAGCGCAGGCACGCGGTGGAGCAGATCCGCTTGGAACGCCTGACACGAGCCGAGGTGTCCACGATGGTCTCGGCAATCGCGGTGGCCACCGACAGCGAGCCGTCGTCGGCGATCGTCGAGGCGCTGTACCGGCGCAGCGGCGGGATCCCGTTTGTCGTGGAGGAGCTGATGCGGGTGGTCGGGCCGCAGGCTCTCGTGTCCGACCTCTTGGACGCGGAGTTGCCGTGGTCGCTGGAGGAGGCGGTGCGTCACCAGGTAGCCGAGCTGCAGCACGGGCATCGGCGCGTCGTCGAAGCACTCGCGGTCTACGGGCGGGCGGCATCGTTCGAGGCGCTGCTGATCGTCACCGAGGCCGACGAGGAGGATCTGCTCGCCGACCTGCGAGCACTGGTCGGCGCAGGTGTCGTCTTCGAGGTCAGCGACGACCAGTTCTGGTTCACCCACGCCCTCACGGCCGACGCGATCGTGCACCAGCTGCTCGGACGCGAGCGACGCCGGCTCCATGAGCGCTGCTTCGAGGCGGTACGGACGGCGGCCGAGCTCGATCACGCCTCGCTGGCCCGCCACGCCCAGGGAGCCGACCGTCATGATGAGGTGCCGGCGATCGCCAGGCGCGGCGCCACTCGCTACCTGCGGAAGGGACTCACGTTCTCCGCGTTGCGGCTGGCGGCCGAGGGGCTCGCCGAGGCACCGAACGATCCAGAGCTACTCGCCGTCGCCACGGAGGCGGCATGGCGCCTCGACTTCGCGTCCGAGGCGCTCGAGATGGCGACACGCTGGCTGAAGGTGGCGGTCGAGGTCCTCGACCGCATCGAGGCCATGCGCTTCGTCGCTCGTCTGCACATCGAGCACGACGAGTTCGAGACGGCGGAGGCGCCGTTGCGCGACCTCGAGGAGCTGGCCGAGTCGTTGGACGACATCCAGCTGCGCGGTGTGGCGCGGGCGGCGGTGGCCCAGCTGCACATGATCAGCGCTCGACCGACCGGCGTTGAGTGGGCCGATCGGGCGCTGGCGGACGCGCGGGCCGCTGGTGACGCGACGACCGAAGCCCGGGCACTCGTCGAGCGGGCCGGCGCGATCACCATGGACCGCCCGCGCACCGAGTCGCTGGTCGCCCTCCACGAGGCGCTCGCCGCGGCGCGGCGGACCGGTGACGCCGTCCTGCTCACGCGGGCGATCAACAACGGCCTCGAGCTCGTGCCGGCCCACTCGGACGAGGCGGCGGCGCTGCGCGCCGAGATGCAGGACGTCAGCGGACGCGTCGGCTTCGACAAGCTGGGCACCGGGACGGCGTTGTTGTGGGAGTTCGACGCGGCGTTCGGAGCCGGCGATCTGCCGGCGCTGCGCCGAGTCTCCGCGGAGGGCTCCCAGTGGTGGAACCGACACCGCAGCGATCGGAAGCTCGTCACCGCGGCGCAGATCGAGTACGCGCTGGAGGAAGGTCGGCTGGCCGACGCGGTTGAAGGGCACGCCAGCTTCGCCGCGGCCTGTCCGAGCGGCAAGCGCCAGCACTTCCTGCGCCTCGACGTGGCGCTCGCCGCGGCCAGTGCCGATCGTCAGCGCGGGGCGTCACTGTTCGAGGAGCTCGTGAGCGGCCCTCCCCTCTACGACGCGGCGTCAACCCTGAACAGCCTCATCGGGTTGATCGAGCACCTCCTGGTGTTGGGCGTCTCGACCGAAGACGTCCGCACCCGCGTGTTCGACGGATGGCTGCGCGACCACCCGTCCGTCGAGCTCTTCCGAACCCACGGCGACGGGCTGTTGCTGCTGGCCGATGGGAACTACGAGGGCGCAGCAGTGGCGTTGGAGCTCGTGCTCGCGCAGCCGGATCCATGCCTCGCCAAGCCGGTGATCGGGACCCTCCGCACGGCCCAGGCCGAAGCGCTGCTCGGACTCGGCGAGCGGGCGGCGGCCCTGGTGGCGATCCGCCGTGCCATCGACGATGACTTCGGGCGCTGGCCCGGTGTGCGGCGCGATCGTGCGCAGGCACTGGCCCGGCGGTTGGAGGGGGCATCGGCGCGGGCGGACGGCGAGCTGACGTCACGCGAGCGGGAAGTGGCGGCGCTGCTCGCCGATGGGTTGACCAATGGTCAGCTGGCGGACCGGCTGTTCATCTCTCCGAAGACGGCCGCTGTCCACGTGTCCAACATCCTGGCCAAGCTCGGCCTGTCCAGCCGCGCCGAGATCGCCGCCTGGGCCGTCCGCCACGAGATTGCCCTCACCTCGACGAACTGACCTGATCAGCCCTGCTTCGCCTTCCAGCGATCGCGGGCGGCACGGCTGCGTTCGAGGAGGTGCATGGGGACCCGCTTGGCCGCCTCGGCGAGCGCCGCTTCGCCCTCGCCTCCTGCCCCCACCGCAGCTGCGCCTTCGGTCGTCGCCGTCGCTTCGTCGGCAGCTGGCTCGAGGTCCTCGAATGACGGCGGCGCCATGCCCGGATACCAGTAGCGGTAGAGGTTGCGCACGACGTCGGACAGCCCGTCGGCCGTGCGGCCCTCGGCGAGATCGACCGTGACCATGTTCGAGTAGACGTGCACGGCGTCGACCTGGTCGGTGGCGAAGAGGCGGCGGGCCAGTTCGGCAGCTGGTGTGGGTCCAACGGCTTCGGCGGAATTACGGAAGCGCTCGTGGCCCATGCCGGTCAGGGCGCGATTGAGCTCGAAGCGGACGACGCCCGGCAGCGGGCTCGGCTTCTGCTCGACGGCGACCAGCTGACCCATCAAATGAGGAAGCTAGTGCTCGACCGGCCGTTCGTTCGAAGAACCTCGCACTTGCCGTCACGAACACTCGTTCGTATGCTGGCGGCGATGGACCTGGCTGCCGCCGTCGCTCCCACGACCCTCGCTCGCCAGCGCACGCTTCCCGTCTCCAACCCGTTGATCCCCCTCTTCCCCGATGGCGCACTTGTGCGCGGGCGGGCGGTGTCGTGCCAGGGCGTGGCGGCCACGTCGTTGGCACTTGCCCTTGCCGCCGAGCCAACGACCGCCGGCGCGTGGGTGGCAGTGGTCGACGTGCCCTGGCTGGGGGTCGAGGCGGCGGTCGAGCTCGGCATCCCGCTCGAACGCCTGGTGCGCGTCGATCCGGGCCTCAACGGATCGCGGTCCGAGTGGGCCGATCTCGTCGGCGCCGTGCTCGACGGGTTCGAGGTCGTCGTGACCCGCCTCCCGCGCCACCTGTCGGCGACGGTCGCCAGGCGCGTGCAGGCACGGGTGCAGGCTCGCGAAGCGGTCCTGATCGCCGTCGGCTCGAGCCTGAGCGCAGCCGGCCGCGGGCCGCTTCCGCTCGACCTCACACTGGAGGCCACGACCGCGGTGTGGGAAGGCGTCGAGCAAGGGTGGGGCTGCCTGCGCGGGCGCCGCGTCACGGTGACGTCCACCGGCCGGCGCGTCCCTCGTCCCCGGCAGGTGGAGCTGTGGCTGCCTGGCCCTGGCGGGGGAGTAGCGGCCATCGAGGAGCGAGATGACGTCGACGTAGGACCGGTGTTGCGCTCGGCCGGATGAGCGTTACGTCTGATGCACATGCGTTACGTCACTGTCTGGTGCCCGGACTGGCCCGTCGTGGCCGCCGGCGTGGCCGCCGAGGTGCCGGCCGTCGTCCTGCACGCCAACCGGGTCGTCGCCCGTTCGCCGGCGGCTGCAGCCGCAGGGGGTGCTGCAGGGTCAGCGCCGTCGCAGCGCCCAGCAATGCTGTCCGGACGTCGTACTGCTCGACCATGACCCCGATCGCGATGCCCGGGCGTTCGAGCCCGTCGTGCGCGCCGTCGGTCGCTTCGCACCGCGCTTGGAAGTGGTGGAGCCCGGATGGTTGTGCCTCGATGCCCGCGGGCCGTCGCGGTACTTCGGTGGTGACCAAAGCCTCGCCAAGCAACTCATGAGCGCCGTGCGCGCGCACGCTGGTCCCGTCGCCGTGGGCGTCGGCGTGGCCGATGGGCGCTTCGCCTCGGCCGTGGCGGCGCGCCGCGCCGCTGGTGGTCGGGGACCGATCGTCGTTGACCCGGGCGGCTCGGCCGCCTTCCTCGACCGCCTCCCGGTCGCGTGGCTCCAGCACGTCGGTGAAGCCGATGCGGAGCTCGTCGGGCTGTTCGCCCGCATGGGCTTGGCCCGCCTCGGCGACCTGGCGGCGCTGCCGGCCGGTGACGTCCTGGCCAGGTTCGGGCCGGCTGGCCGCCATGCCCACCGTGTTGCCTCGGCCGACGACGACCGCAGGGCCAACGCGGAAGATCCTCCGCCCGAGCGCCGCGTCGAGCAGTGCTTCGACGACCCGGTGGTCCAGGTCCAGCCGCTGGTGTTCGTCGGCAAGCACCTCGCAGACCAGCTCGTCGCCGAGCTGGCGACCGAGGGGCAGGTGTGCACCCGGCTCGTCGTGACCGCCGAGACCGAGCACGGCGAACGCACCGAGCGAGCGTGGTACCGGGCGGCCGGGTTGTCGGCTCCGGCGATGGTCGAGCGGGTGCGCTGGCAACTCGACGGCTGGATGGCAGCTGGCAACGTGTCGGCCGGCGTCGTGCTGCTGCGGCTGGCGCCCGACGAGGTGCGTGGCGACGACGGCGACCAGCTGCGGCTGTGGGGCGGGCCATCGGCCGCCGACGAGCGGGCGGCTCGCGCCGTGACGCGGCTGGCGGGGATGGTCGGCGACGACGGTGTGCTCGTGCCGGCGTGGCATGGCGGCAGGTTGCCGGGGGATCGCTACGGATGGGTTCCCGCGTCGACCACCGACCTGACCGACCCCGACGACACGGCGCAGCGGCTGCGGCCGGATCTCAGCGGACCGTGGCCGGGGTCCCTGCCAGCGCCTTCACCCGCGGTCGTGCCGCCCGAAGTTCAGGCGGCGACGCTGACCGATGCCAATGGTGAACCGGTGCGGGTCAGCGGGCGCGGCGAGCTGAGCGCGCCTCCTGCCCGCTTGACGATCGGGGATCGATCCGCCCAGACCGTCACCGGCTGGGCGGGGCCGTGGCCACTCGACGAGCGCTGGTGGGAGCCGCCACGCCATCGCCGGCTCGCCCGTCTCCAGGTCGTCACCGCCGATGGCACCGCCCA
This sequence comes from uncultured Acidimicrobiia bacterium, assembly GCA_963774635.1. GTDB lineage: Bacteria > Actinomycetota > Acidimicrobiia > Acidimicrobiales > Ilumatobacteraceae > JALZMG01. Next base: position 24,923 of record CAVZFS010000003.1, on the reverse strand, counting down.
CCTCGTCCTCGCCGAGCACCGCAACTGGTGGGTGGCCGCGAGCTATGGGTGACCGGCACGCAGGCGTCAGCCCGGCGGGCAGGGGTCGAAGGCGCGGCGCGAACCGATCCCGGCGTCGTAGGCCGCCCGATCGCTGAAGCGGCAGCCGAAGTTCGGGTCGGCGACGGCGGCCGGATCGGTCACGGGATCGCCAGCGGGTCGCACTCCGTTCTCGACCCAGTTGACGAGCTCGTCGAACGCGGTGCGCACCTCGGTCGGTGAGAACTCGCAGTGGCCGAGCGCCCTGATCGCCCGCTGCACCAAGAGGTCGCTCTGGCCGTTGGCCGCGACATCTGCGGCGTAGTACTGCTCCATCGAGAACGGCACGAACAGATCGCCGAGGTCGTGCAAGGTCAGGACCGGCACCCGGGGGTCTCCCTCGACGAGCGCGATCGGACCGAGCGCCGGCGCCATGCGGGAATGCGGATCGGACGGTTCGACGCGCTCCACGATGGCGTCGATGTTCTCTGGCGCGTCCGGTGAGTAGTCGGTGTCGACGTTCGTCCCGACACGACCGGGGTTGAACGCCAGCGGCAGTCCGTCATCCGGCGTGGCGAGCCCGAACAGGAAGTCCTTCCACTCCTCGAACGCCGCGTCAGCGCCCGGTCGTGGCCCACCCGACTGCTCGGTCACGACGGCACGGAACTGCTCGCCGAGCTCGTCGGTCGGCGGGTCGGCATCGATGCCGAGCGTCGTCTTGATCTGCGGCACCACCACCGATTGGTAGTTGGCGGGGATGGGAAGCGCATCGATGCCCGCCAGCGCCTGGCTGACGGCGTGGAAGTCGAGGAAGAAGTCGAACAGCTCGACGTCGCCGACGACGCCGCACAGCGGCATCGCGCCGTCGTAGAGCGACGGGTACTGCTCGATCGAGCGGGCCGTGACGTGCCCACCCATCGACACGCCGCCGAGATAGACACGCTCGGTGCGCCCGACCAGGCGCCGGAAGTGCTGGACGAGGTACCTCGTGGACAGCACCCCGGACTCGATGTCGTAGCCGTTGGCGTCGTACGACGACGCCGCCCAGGCGTAGCCGCGCTCCAGGAGGTGACGGCGCAGGCCGAAGCCGGGCGGATCGACGGTGAGGACCGTGCCCTCTCCCCGGTAGCCGTGGGCCCACATGACGAGCTCGCCGTTCCAGTTCGGTGGGACCTCGATGATGTAGCCGGCGCCACGCAGCTCGCCTTGCAGCACGCTGCTCAGCTGCCCGCCCACGGAGATCGCCGGGAGCGGCGGGTTGAAGATCGTGTAGTCGGGCTCAGGCGCTCGTTGCGCGGCGACCGGGCCTTGGATCGCCAGTGTCGACGCCACGCCGAAGAGCGCCAGCAGCGCCATCCGTGTCCTCATCGGTTCATCCCCCTGGACGGCCCGCTACGGCCACTGTAGAACGGATGGCGAAGGGGTCAAAGGAGGTGGTCCGCATGGAGCCACGTCGGGTCCTCGTCGTCGCCAACCAGACGGCATGTGGTGACGAGCTGCTGGAGGCCGTGCGGGCCCGGATGGTCGCCGGCCCGTGCGAGTTCACATTGCTCGTGCCCGCCACTCATCCCCACGACCACGCCACGTGGACCGAAGGCGAGGCCAGAGCGATCGCCCGCCGGAGGATGGACGCGGCGATCGTCCGCTTCAGCGCGATCGGCGCCGAGGTCGACGGTGTGGTCGGGGATGCGAGTCCGGTACGGGCGATCGACGACGTGTTGATCGACAACCCACACCACGAGATCATCCTGTCGACGCTGCCGCCGGGCATGTCCCGGTGGCTGGGCAAGGACCTGCCGCAGCGGGTCGGTCAGCGCTTCGGTCTGCCGGTGACGACGATCATCAGCGAGCGTCTACCGGTCGGGTGAGCGAGCGGTTGACGGTCTCGGACAGCTCGGGGAAGACCTTCGCCACCTTCGCCGTCAGGTACTCGCCATAGGTGCCGTCCCAGGCGCGAACACTGGATCCGTCCCATCGCCGCCCCGGCTCGTCGGCCGGCGGGGCGCCGTCGAGCGGCATCGATGGACAGACCGCGTCCCATGACGGGTCGATGAAGCACGGGAAGGACAGCCGTGTCGCGTCGCCGGTGTTGCGCACTCGATGGGGCGTCGACCGATAGCGGCCCTCGGTCATCCGCTCGAGCATGTCGCCGAGGTTGACGACGAACACATCTGGCTCGGACGGGACGTCGATCCATCCGGTCGGACCACCCACCTGCAGTCCGGCGTGCTCGTCGGTGGCGAGGATCGTCAGCAGCCCGTAGTCGGTGTGCTCGGCGACGCCCCAGCCGACCGGCAACCCAGGTGGGTAGCGGAAGATGCGGAACAGGATCGTCGGATCGGCCGTGACGTGACGCTCGAACCAATCCGCATCGAGGTTGAGGCCGAGCGCCATGGCCCGCAGCAGGACCCTGCCGAGGCGCGCCATGTCGTCCATCCACGCCAGCACCGCCGGGCCAAGCCCGGGCGGGTGAGCGGGAAAGAGGTTGGCGCCGTGCAACGGCCGGCCGGCTTGCACGGCGGGATGGTCCGGGCCGAGCTCGGTGCCGAAGTAGATGCCCTCCTTGTGATCCGGCACGCCCGACGTCAACTCGCCGTCGAGGGGGAACCACCCGCGCCAGGCCACCCCGCCGCGCTCCATGGCGATGGCTGCCTTGGCGTCGTCGGGTTGGGCGAAGAACTCCCGGGCCAACTGATCCAGCTCGGCGAGGCGGGCGGTCGGGACGCCGTGTCCGGTGATCCGGAAGAAGCCGCGGTCGCGGCACGCCGCGTCGATCCGGCGAGCGACGGCGAGCTGATCTCCATCGTGCACGAGCAGGTCGCTCACGTCGATCAGGGGGAGCGCAGCCATAACACCCACGGTAGAGCGCCGCTACCGTCGCCACTCGTGGCTGAGGAAGCCGTCCTGGCTCACGTGCTGGCGTCGGTCGCCGCCCACCAGCCGGTCGACGAGCGCGAGCGCGCCAGCATCGCCCGCTTCGGCGCCGAGGTTGCCCGGCTGGACCGCCCGTTCGACGAGCACGCCGATCCCGTGCACATCACCGGTTCTGCGCTCATCGTCGGACGGCGCGGGATCCTGCTGCTGGTCCATCGCCGCCTCGGCATCTGGATGCAGCCGGGCGGGCACGTTGACCCCGGCGAGACGCCGTGGGAGGCGGCGCGCCGGGAGACGGTCGAGGAGACCGGCATCGACGTGCGCTTCGTCGATGGCCACACGGATCGACCGCCCGACCTGGTGCACGTCGACGTGCATCCCGGCGGCCGTGGCCACACCCATCTCGACCTCCGCTACCTGTTCGACGGCGGTGATGCCGATCCGTCGCCGCCGCCGCACGAGAGTCAGCAGGTCGAGTGGTTCGGCTGGGACGATGCACTTGCGGTCGCCGATGCAGGCCTGGTGGGAATCGTCGCCGAGCTGGCGAGGTACCGTCGTTCCGAGGGCTGACGGGGGGTGTCATGGACACGATCGAGTTGCATCGACGGGCGGTCGAGGGGTTCGTGCAGCGGGTTGCCGCCATCGCTGGGGATCGGTGGGGCGACCCGACGCCGTGCGCGGATTGGGACGTGCGAGAGCTCGTCAACCACGTCGTCGGGGAGAACCGCTGGACCGCACCGCTGCTGGTCGGCAGGACCATCGCCGAGGTCGGCGATCAGTTCGACGGCGACCTGCTCGGTGACGACCCGATCGCGGTGACCCGCGAGGCCGCCGCCGAGGCCTCCACGGCGGCCGCCGAGCTCGGGCCGGCCGGCGGGAAGGTGCACCTGTCGTACGGCGACGAGGACATGGCGGAGTACCTCACCCAGCTGACGGCCGACCACCTCATCCATGGGTGGGACGTCGCCGTGGCGACCGGTGGGGATGCGGCGCTCGATCCCGAGCTGGTCGCCGCCGTTGCGTCGTGGTTCGCCGAGCGCGAGGAGCTGTACCGCGGCGCCGGCATCATCGGCGAGCGCGTCGACGTCGCCGCCGACGACCCGCAGGCCAGGCTGCTGGCCGCGTTCGGCCGCGATCCGGACTGGTCCCCGCCAGGCTGACCCCACATCGCGTTACGGCTGAGCGTGCGAGGTCGCGATCTGGGGGCCAGTCTCGAATCTGAGACTCACAGCGCCCAGATAGAATCCCACCCAAATAGGAGCATTCGCCTGCTCACGACGTGCCCGTTACGGGCTCGTTATCCGCCGTCGCTATTGATGGTCGAGGACAAGCGGGAGGGGCGACATGGCGGGGTTCCGGGCGGACGGAGGGCGGCGCACACCACGCCGGCGATGGATCGCCGGCGTGGTGGCCGCTTTGTTGGCGGGCATCGTGGTCGCCGGCGGCCTTGCCGGCACGCCGCCGCGGTGGAGGCGGCGCTGCACAATCCCGATCCCTTACAACGAGGTGACGGGTCGAGCCGACATCTACGACTTCGTCGACGATGACGCGCTGTCCATCCTGGTGCGGTCCGACTTCACGAGGTGGCACGGCGTGCGTCGTCGAGGCCACCGTCGAGGATCCCGCGGACGGCACTGCGACACGCCGGCATGGGGAACGCCCGAACGACATCATCGGGATCGGCAGCGTGATCACGCTGCTCGAGTCGCCGTCGCTGGCTTCCCGGCACTGGCGGATCCTCCTCCAGGACTCCCTCGGCGATGCCGACCGCGGTGCAGCGAGCTCTTCACGGTCACCGCCTGCCAGACCTGCTCGCGTGAAGCCGCGCTCGCCGTCGTCAACGTGTGGAAGGACGCGCCCGGGAGATGCAGATCGGGCTCGGGCTGGCGTGTACGGCGTTCGCCGATCAAGGACATCGCCGACTCAGGTGGCCGCCGCCCGTGGGTCCATGCGTGACGCCAAGTCTCGCCACGACTCCTATCGCTCGCGGCGAGACGGGCTTCGCTCGCCACGATTGCACCACCGATCGGCGGCGATCGCTCGGCCTCGCGCTTCGCGGTTCCCGACGCGCACTCGACGCGATCAACACCGGCTCCGAGAAGGCGCTCGAGATCCTCCACGACCTCTCGTGCGCGGCCGGCGCGATGTACGCCGACATCGTCGCCGACCCGCCGGATCCCGACTATGAGACGATCGCCGACCCGCGCTTCGCGGCCATCGACGACACCGCATCCGGACGCGCTCGACGCGGCTGCTGAGTAGCCTCGATCGCCAGTCGGCCTTCGGCGAGGTCGCGCTGACGTCCTACGAGCGCTTCCTCGGTGCCGAGCTGGACGATGCCATCGGCGCCGCCGAGCAGGCGACGGCCGCCGGCGACCACACGTTCGGCCAGCTGGGGGAGCTGCGGGCCGACCGCTCGGCGCGCTGCGGGCGTACGCGACCAAGCGCTCGAAGCCGATCCGGCGTTCACCACGCCGATCGCCACGCCCGAGGAGTGGGCGCGACATCATCGCGATCCACGAGCGGGTCGCCGAGTCGGGGTTCACGGCGGACGAGTTGGCGCAACTGTCGGCCGCTGGACTCGACGCGAGCGCAGATCGACGCGATGCGTACCCACTTCCTGGCGTCCCGGTCCTCGACGACGTTCGACCCGAGCCAAACCTTGCCGCGAGGTCGTGCGCCAGCTCGCTGACACCATGGACGCCGCGGTCGCCGACTTCGACACTTTCGCCCGCGAGATGGCCGCCGTGGGCGCCCGCAACGCGCTGGACGTCCCGCCGCCCAACACGCCGCCGACCGCGTCCTTCACGGCCACGCCGTCCGTCCGGGCGGGCACCGTTGGCCGTCGCCTTCAATGCCTCCGGTTCGAGCGGACGCCGAGGCGCCGATCGCCTCCTACGCGCTGGGACTTCGGTGACGGCTCGACGGGCATCCGGCGCGACCGCGAACCACACGTACACGACGGCGGGCGACTACACCGCCACCCTGACCGTCACCGACAGCGGCGGCCTCACGGCCTCCACGACCCGCGCCGATCACCGTCGTCCGAGGAGGTGCCGAACGTGCCACCGACCGCCGTGGCGACCGCGACGACACCGGCCGTCGGGCCCGGCGCCGCTCACCGTCGCACTCAGCGGCGAGGATCGAGCGACCCGGACGGCACGATCGTGTCGCTACGTCTGGACGTTCCCGGACGGCTCGACGTTGAACGGTCCGGTCGTGCAGACCACGCTCGGGGCGGCCGGAACCGTCGACGTCACGCTGACAGTCACCGACGACGACGGCGACAGCAGCGACGACGACCGTCGACGCTGCGGGCAACCGCGCCGCCGGTGGCCCGCTTCACGCGGACGCCGGCCGGCGGCGCGCCTCCGCTCGCCGTGCAGTTCGACGCAACGACGAGCGCCGACGAAGTGGGCATCACCGGCTACGCGTGGTCGTTCGGCGACGGCGCGACCGGCACCGGCGCCGACGCCGCAGCACACCTACACGACAGCCGGCACGTACACCGCCACGCTGACCGTCACCGACACCGACGGTCAAACGGCGCAGGCATCGAGCACCGTCGAGGTCGTCGTCGGCAACCAGCCGCCGGTCGTGGACGCCGGGCCAGACGTGACGCTGCCGAGTCCAGCCGCTCCTTCTCCGTCTTCCCGACCGCGTCGGATCCCGACGGCGAGATCGTCTCGTACGCGTGGGACTACGGCGACGGCACGACGAGCGACGGCACCAGTCGGCAGCCACACGTACGCAACGAAGGGCACGTTCACGGCGACCCTGATGGTCACCGACGACGAGGGCGCGACGGCCTCCGACTCACTGTCGGTGACGATCGTCAACGTCGACCCGTCATCTACCAGCTCGACGTCCCGGCGCGAGCGCTGCCCGGCGTGGCCCTTGCGATGTCCGCCTTCGTGCAGGACCCGGGCGGTCTCGACACGGTGACCGGATCGTGGGACTTCGGTGACGGCAGCGACCGCCGTGCCGGCACGGCTCCGGAGAGCATCGGTGTCGCACGTCTGGGACGAGCCGGGCACCTACACCGTCACGTTGCGCCTCGACGACGGTGACGGCGGGTCGGACGAGCAGGCGGCGCAGGTCCTCGTCCAGGCGTCGACCATCGACGCCGGGCCCGACGTGACCGGGATCGAGGGTCAGCCGGTCATGCTTCACACGGACCGTTCGACGGACCGCAGTACCAGCGCGCCTCTGTCGCGTGGGACTTCGGCGACGGCACGACTCCGGAGGTTCGCTACTCGGCCATCGACGACCAGCCGATCCCCCACACGTACCGCGACGACGGCACGTACACCGTCACGGTCGACGATGCATTTCAACGACGGGCGCGCACGAGCCGATCAGCGACACGACGAGGGCCGTCATCGCCAACAGCCCGCCGTCGATCAGCGGCATCGCCGCCCGGGCACGTCCGGTCGCCGGGGCAGGCGACGTCGTTCCAGGCCTTCGCCACGGACGCCGGGCTCGACGACGTGCTCTCGTACCGCTGGGACTTCGGCGACGGCGCGAGGCCACCGGCCAGGCGGTCGAGCACGCCTACGCGGCCGCCGGCTCGTACACGGTCACCGTGACCGTCGACGACGAGCGGCGACTCGACGTCGGCGACCCGCGACCGTCACGGTGACGAACGGCGCGCCGCGACGACGGGGCCGATCTCCAACAGCGGGCGCGAGTTCTGGCTGGCCTTCAACCGGAACTACAGCGGCGACGCCGCGCTCACGCTGTTCGTCACCGCACCGGTGGACACGAGGGCACCGTCGAGGTGCCCGGTCTCGGCTTCTCGACGCCGTTCGAGGTCACGGCCGGCGAGGTCACCAGCGTCAGCTTGCCGCCGGAGGCATCGCTGCCGAACACGGGCTTATGAGGACCAGCAGGTCCCGCTCGCAGTGCGTGTGGTCGCCGACGACGAGGTCGCCGTGTACGGCCTCAACTACATCCCGTTCACGACCGATGCCTTCCTGGCGCTGCCCGTGACGCCCTCGGCACCGATTACCGCACGCTGAGCTACGCGTCGAACGCCGTGGCACGAGGTCAGCGTCGTGCCCACGGCCAACGACACCGAGGTCACGATCACCCCGTGGTGCCGTTGCCCGGCCACGACGCGGGCGTCAGCCGTACACCGAGTCGCTCGACATCGGCGAGGTGCTGTCCTGCCGCAGTCCGATGGCGATGGCACGGGCACGCGCATCCAGAGCGACCAGCCGGTCGCCGTGTTCAGCGGCATGAACTGCACCAACGTGCCGGCCGACTACGCCGTACTGCGACCACCTCGTGGAGCAGCTCACGCCGACCTCGACGTGGGGCCGGCGGTTCATCACCACGCCCCTCGCCTCACGCCAGAACGGCGACACGTTCCGCATCGTCGCCCACACCGACGACACCGAAGTGCGCATCGACGACGAGGTCGTCGCCACGCTCGACGCCGGGCAGGTCCACGAGCGGATCCTCACCTCGTCGTCGCTCATCGAGACGAGCGAACCGGTGCTGGTCGCCCAGTACGCCAACGGTTCGACGTTCAGCGGCAACCCGGGTGATCCGTTCATGATGATCATCCCGCCGTACGAGCAGTTCCTCAACGCGTACACGGTGACGACGCCGGCCAGCGGATTCGTGCAGAGCTACGTGAACGTCGTCGCTCCGGGCGATGGGTCCGGCATCACGCTGGACGGAGCGCTCATCCCGGTGACCGAGTTCGAGGCGGTCGGCGACAGCGGCTACTCGGCGGCGGCGATCGCCGTCGAGCCCGGCACGCATCGGCTGTCGGCGGCCCGGCCGTTCGGGCTGGCCATCTACGGCTTCAACAACGACGACTCCTACGGCTACACCGGCGGCCTCTCGCTGTCGCAGGTCGCCCGAGTGATCGAGGTGGAGCTCACACCGGCGACCGGCAACGCGGTCGTCGGGGCCTCGACCTGCGTCACGGGCACGGCGACCGATGCCGACGACGAGCCGGTGGTCGGCGTGCGGATGGACTTCGCGGTCAGCGGCGTCAACCCGACGTCCGGGTTCGCCGTCACCGACAGCGCCGGCCGCGCCGAGTTCTGCTACTCCGGGCACCACGGCGGGCGTCGACACCATCACGGGCACGGTCAGCGACGTCAGCGACACGGCGACGCGCACGTGGAGGTTGCCGACCGTCAACCAGCCGCCGACGGCGGCGGGTCAGTCGGTGGTGACGGATGAGGACGTGGCGGTGGCCGGTGACGTTGGCCGGTGCGGATCCGGAGGGTGCGACGTTGTCGTTCGCCGTCGGGTCGCAGCCGGCCCATGGGACGTTGTCGGGGTCGGCGCCGAACCTGACGTATACGCCGGCGGCGGGGTTCTTCGGGACCGACTCGTTCACGTTCACCGTCAGTGATGGCGATTTGACGTCGGCGCCGGCGACGGTGTCGATCACCGTCAACGAGGTCGTGCCGCCGAATGAGCGCGCCGACGGCGACGGGGCAGTCGGTGGTGACGGATGAGGACGTGGCGGTGCCGCTCAGGTTGGCGGGGTCGGATCCGGAGGGTGCGACGTTGTCGTTCGCCGTCGGGTCGCAGCCGGCCCATGGGACGTTGTCGGGGTCGGCGCCGAATCTGACGTATACGCCGGCGGCGGGGTTCTTCGGGACCGATTCGTTCACGTTCACCGTCAGTGACGGTGAGTTGACGTCGGCGCCGGCGACGGTGTCGATCACGGTCAACGAGGTCGTGCCACCGAACGAGCCGCCGACGGCGACGGGGCAGTCGGTGGTGACCGATGAGGACGTGGCGGTGGCGGTCATGTTGGCGGGGTCGGATCCGGAGGGTGCGACGTTGTCGTTCGCCGTCGGGTCGCAGCCGGCCCATGGGACGTTGTCGGGGTCGGCGCCGAACCTGACGTATACGCCGGCGGCGGGGTTCTTCGGGACCGATTCGTTCACGTTCACGGTCAGTGATGGTGAGTTGACGTCGGCGCCGGCGACGGTGTCGATCACGGTCAACGAGGTCGTGCCGCCGAACGAGCCGCCGACGGCGACGGGTTCGTCGGTGGTGACGGATGAGGACGTGGCGGTGGCGGTGGTGTTGGCGGGTGTCGGATCCGGAGGGTGCGACGTTGTCGTTCGCCGTCGGGTCGCAGCCGGCCCATGGGACGTTGTCGGGGTCGGCGCCGAATCTGACGTATACGCCGGCGGCGGGGTTCTTCGGGACCGATTCGTTCACGTTCACCGTCAGTGATGGTGAGTTGACGTCGGCGCCGGCGACGGTGTCGATCACGGTCAACGAGGTCGTGCCGCCGAACGAGCCGCCGACGGCGACGGGTTCGTCGGTGGTGACGGATGAGGACGTGGCGGTGGCGGTGGTGTTGGCGGGTGTCGGATCCGGAGGGTGCGACGTTGTCGTTCGCCGTCGGGTCGCAGCCGGCCCATGGGACGTTGTCGGGGTCGGCGCCGAATCTGACGTATACGCCGGCGGCGGGGTTCTTCGGGACCGATTCGTTCACGTTCACGGTCAGTGATGGCGAGTTGACGTCGGCGCCGGCGACGGTGTCGATCACCGTCAACGAGGTCGTGTCGTGCCACCGAACGAGCCGCCCATCGCCAAGGCGCAGACGGTCTCGACCAAGCAAGGGGTGGCGGTCAAGGTCACGCTCGTCGGCTTCGATCCCGACGCCGACCCGCTCGACGTTCACCGTCGCCTCGCCGCCCGCTCACGGCACGCTGTCGGGCGCTGCCCCGAGCCTCACGTACTCGCCGGCACCGGGCTTCACGGGCACGGACTCGTTCACGTTCACCGTGAGCGACGGCAAGGTGACTCGGCCCCCGCCACGGTCACGATCAAGGTCGAACCAGCCGTCACCACGACAAACCGGCTACTGGTCAGCGACGACGCGAGCCGCAAGGTTGACGTCCGACCGCTCGACGGGCAGACGTTCCGCAGCGGCGAGCAGATCTACGCCTTCGTCGGACCGCTCGACAAGATCAGCAACATCAAGCGGGTGACGTTCTGGATCGACGATCCGAGTCAGTCGGGCCGCACGTTCTCCGTCGAGAACGACAAGCAGTTCGACCTCGCTCGTACCGCGGATGACGGCAGGGCGTACCCGCTGGAGTCCAATCTGCTAACCGTCGGCACGCACGTGGTGACGGCGAAGGTGGAATACAAGACGGGTGCGCCGGTCGTGCTGTCGGCGACGATCACGATCGCCGACACGCAGGCGCACCGCCTGCAGGTCAGCAGCCGCAACGACCGGACGCAGGCCACCGACCTCGCTGGCACCACGCTGTCGGGCAAGCGGTACGTCTTCCTCGGCACGAAGGGTGACGGCATCACCGGCGCCAAGGACGTCGTCTTCTACCTCGACGGAAAGCAGGTGCGCACGGACAGCTCCGTCGAGTACGACCTCGTCGGGAACGACTCCAAGGGCTTGGCGCTGGCCTACGACACGAGCAAGCTGCGCAACGGCACGCACGAGCTCGTGGCCAGAGTCCGCCTCCTCGGCGACGACGTCGAGATCGTCTATCGCGCCACGTTCACCGTGAAGAACTGAGCCGCTCACCGCGCCGAACATCGCGAACCTTGAGGTTGGCACCAGCCTCCCTGCCATACTGTCGCCCACCACGGACACGGGTGGGTGGCTGGTTGGAGATCGAGGTACGGGTACTCGGCCCACTACAGGTGGGCCGGGAAGAGGGAGTAGGAGGGCTCGCGGCACGGGTGCTGCTGGCCCTCGTCGTCGAACGCGGTCGGCCGCTCGACGACGGCGAACTCTTGGAGCGCGTCTGGCCCACCGGCCCGCCGACGCACGCCATCGCTTCCGTCCGCAACCAGGTGTCGCGACTGCGGCGCAGCTTCTGCGCGGAGCTGGTCGAGCGCACCATCGTCGGCTACCGACTGAACCTCGCCGCCTGTCGGCTCGACCTCGACGAGTTCGCTGAGCTGGTCTCCGGGGCGCGATCGTGCAGCGAACCCATGTCCGTCGTCGCGCGGCTCGATGCGGCGCTCGCCATGGTCCGCGGTCGTCCGTTCCACGAAGTCGCCGACGAGCTGTGGGCGATGCCGGCAGCAAACGCGGCCGCCGAGCTCGTCGCCAGCACCGAGGAGCGGTGGGCCGACGCGGCGATCGCTGCGGACTGCGCAAGTGAGCACCTGGCACGGCTGCGCAACGCGACATCCGAGCAACCCCACCGCGAGGTGCGCTGGCGGCAGCTCGTCGTCGGCCTCGCCGCGGCGGGCCTGCGCACCGAAGCGCTGCGCGCCGCAGGCGAGGCGCGACGGGCCCTCGCCGAGTACGGCGTGCTGCCGTGTGCCGAGCTGCTCGATGTTGAACGCCAGCTGATCGGGGCAGAGGCCGACCTCCCGGTCGGTGCAGCTCGCGTCCCGGCTCGTCGCGATCCGCTCGTCGGGCGTGACCGGGAAATGGCCGAGGTGCTGCGTCCGGGCGCCGTCGTGTGGGTCGAAGGTGCCCCCGGCACCGGGAAGACCCGCCTCCTGGCCGAGGTCGCCGACCGCAGCGATGGCGCTGCGGTGGTGTACGTCGCCTGTTCCCGGCCGCTGTCGGGTGGCATCGCAGTCGTGCCTGCGCTGTCAGATGCACTGACCGAGCTGACCGGCTGGCATCGCCCGTTCGAGGCGCCGACGCCGACCCAGGACCACGACGGTTGGCGCGTCGGACTCGTCGCCGACCTCGTCGAGCGCCTGCGGGCCGTCGCCTCGGAGCGCCGGGTCACCGTGCTCCTCGATGACGTCCAGTGGCTGGACTCGACCGAGATGGCGGTCGTGTACGACGTGATACAGCGGAGCATGGGCTGTGTCCGATGGATCGCCGCCACTCGCCCGGTGCGCCACCATCCATCGGCCGCACAGCTGCGCGGTGAGCTCGAGCGGGCGACCACGGTGCGCCAGGTGCAGCTCGGTGACCTCGAGCGCGACGACGTGCTCGAGCTCGTCGGCACCCTCGTCCCCGACGCCCCCGACCGTGAGGCGTTGGTCGACGCGGTGCTGGCGTCGACCGGCGGACACCCGCTCTACGCCACCGAGCTGATCCGCCACCACTCGCTGACCACGTCGCCAGCGCATGAGCCGCCGCGGCTCGAGGCCATCATCAGCGGCGCCGTGGCCGCATTGGCGCCCCGGGATCGGCGTCTCGTCGAGCTGCTGGCTGTGGCCGATGGGCCGTGCCCACTCGTCGTCTTGGCCGGGGCAAGCGACGGCGACGTGCCCGAACTGCTGGAGATCGCCGAGCGTCTCCTCGCCGAAGGCCTCGTCGCTGCTCCCACGGACGCGATGTTGGATCTCCGCCACGACGTGGTTCGCCACGTCGTGCGGCATCAGCTGACGCCGACATCCGAGGTGGCCGCCCGTGATGGTCTGCTGCGAGGCCTCGCCCGGGACGACCGCTTCGTCGTCGCCTACGCCGACCAGCTGCTGTGCTGCGGCGAGCTCTTGCAAGGCGCGCAGATCGCCCATCGGGACCGGGCAGTGGCGGCGGCCATCGAACGGCTGCTGCACGATGTCGAGTACGCCACGGCGGCAGGCATCGCCGAGCGGTACCTCGACCTCCCTGCGGGCCGCGGGTCACGGGCGTTGGCGGCGCGGCTGGCTGCAGCGACCGCGCTGATCGCCTCGGGCGACGTCGGCCGAGGCCGGTCGACGCTGCTGGCGGTGATCGACGAGGCGAGGGCCACGGGCGACCAACTCGTCCTCGCCGATGCGATCCTCGCCGCCGGCCCACTGACGACGGGCGGGCACGAGCGCCGTGCGGTGCTCGACGATGCCGAGCACCTCGTGGCGACGCTCCCGGTCGAGGCATCGTCGCGACGCATCCAGCTGGCGTGCTGGGCTGCCCATCACTGGCTGCTGCGTGGCGATCGGTTGCGCGCCGAGATGCTGCTCGGCGCTGCCGAGCGGGATCCGCGAGCAGGATCGGACCGTGCGCTGGAAGGCCTCGTGTTGGCCATTCGGGCACAAGCCGACACGCTGGTCGAGGCCGGACCGGGGTCGGCCCGCCGTTCGCTCGATGAGCTCCGCCGCTTCGCCACCGTCCATCCAGACCTGTCGACACGAGCAGCGGTCTGCCTCCTTGGTGGGCGCGATGCCTGGGTACACGGAACCATCTCGGATGTCGCCGCCGTCGGAGCGGAGCTCTCGGCGATCGCCGAACAACTGCCACGGCCAGATGTGCGCTGGTGGCCCTTGGCGCTCGAGGCGTCGATCGAGCTGGCTGTCGGGCAGTCAGAGCGCGCGGCGACGGCGATCGAGGCCGCGGCGCGATTGGGTCGCCAACTCAAGATCGACGTGGCGGAGCCGACAGCGCTCGTCCAACAGCTGGTTCTCCTGCTCGTCAACGGCGAGCTCGGGTCAGCCGCCGATTCGCTCCGTCCGATGGCAATGTCGCCGGGCGCATCTGCGGCGCTGCTCGCCGGTTACGGGCTCGCATGTGTCGAGGCCGGAGCGGTCGATGCGGTCGTCGAGGTGGCGGCCCTCCTCCGCAAGGACTGCCGGCTCCTCGTGAGCGTCGGGTCAGCGTGGCCTCAGGTAGCAATGTGCGCGTCGGAGATCGCCGCGGTAGCGGGGGACCGGGTGCTGGCGCAGCTGCTGTGGACACCGCTGTTGCGCCATCGCGGTACTGGCCTCGCACTGCATGCCGCCGGCTACCTCGGCACGGTCGACCGCTGCCTGGGGTTGCTGGCGGCGACGCAGGGTGACGTCGCGGGCGCCCATGTGCTGATCACGGGGGCGATCGAGCAGGAGCGCCGAGCGCGGCGCCTCGGCATGGGAACGGCGAGCCGTCGCCAATCTCGAAGCGCTGGAAGTGGCGAACTTGCGTTCGTAGAACTTTCGTTCGATACTACTCCGGGTGGGGTTCAACAACCCATCCTGGACGTGGAGCGAGCTCGAAGCTGCCTTGTCCGGGCGCGGCCGGGATGGACGAGCGCCAGGCAGCCCTTCGTGGAACGCCGGCGGTGACGGCCCGGCGTGGAGTCGGCGCCGCCAGCCGTTCGAAGCTGATGGGCTCGAGCGCCGGACCGGATCGGTGCCCTACGCCGAGCTGCACTGCCACTCCAACTTCTCGTTCCTCGACGGCGCCTCGCACCCCGAGGAGCTGGCAACCGAGGCGGCCCGCCTCGGTCTGGATGCTCTCGCGCTCACCGATCACAACGGCTTCTACGGCGTCGTCCGCTTCGCCGAGGCCGCCCGTGCCGTCGGGATGCCGACGGTGTTCGGCGCCGAGATCACGCTCACGCCAGGCCTGACGCATGACCAGCAGGTGCTCCTCGACGAAGCTGAGACGCTGACCCAGGTGGCGACGGGTCGAGTGCCCGACAGCCACGCCCCCGATCCGCACGGTGACCACCTCCTGCTGCTCGCCGACGGTCCGCAGGGCTACGCCCGCCTGGCCCGCACGCTGAGCCTCGGGCACCTGGCGGGGGAGAAGGGGGCGCCGCAGTTCACGCTCGGCGACGTCGCCCGCAACACGGCCGGCGACGTGTGGGCACTGACCGGCTGTCGCAAGGGTGCCGTCCCGCGTGCACTCGTCGACGACGGTCCAGCCGCGGCGCGCCGTGAGCTGCAGCGGTTGATCGAGGCGTTCGGGCGCGACCGCGTCCTCGTCGAGCTGTGGGACCACGGCGACCCGCTCGACTCGGCACGCAACGACGTGCTCGCCGAGCTGGCGGCTCGCCACGACGTCGGCTGCGTCGCCACGACGAACGCCCACTACGCCACGCCAGCCCAGCGCCGCCTCGCCACGGCGCTGGCCGCCGTGCGGGCCCGCAGCAGCCTGGCCGAGCTCGATGCGTGGCTGCCGGCGGCAGCCGGCGCCCACCTCCGCTCCGGCGCCGAGCAGCGCCGCCGCTTCGCCCGCTATCCGGGCGTCGTCGAGCTGGCCGCCGAGATCGGGCGGGCGGCGGCGTTCGATCTCTCCCTCGTCGCCCCGTCGCTGCCGCCGTTCCCGTGCCCCGACGGCGTCGAGCGAGATGGCGTACCTCCGCCAGATCGTCGTGGAGGGTGCTCGCCACCGCTACGGCGAACGGCCGCCCCCACATGAGGACCTCTCGCTGCGGGCCAGGGCGTGGCGCACGATCGACCACGAGCTGGCGATCATCGAGCAGCTCGGCTTCCCCGGCTACTTCCTCGTCGTGTGGGATCTCGTGCGGTTCTGCAAGGAGGTGAACATCTACTGCCAGGGGCGTGGCAGTGCGGCCAACTCGGCGGTCTGCTACGCCCTCGGCGTCACCAACGCCGACGCCGTGTCGCTCGGCCTCTTGTTCGAGCGCTTCTTGTCACCAGAGCGGGACGGCCCGCCGGACATCGACATCGACATCGAGAGCGATCGGCGCGAGGAGGTCATCCAGTACCTCTACAACGAAGCACGGCCGGCACCACACGGCGCAGGTCGCCAACGTCATCACGTATCGCGCCAAGTCGGCGATCCGTGACATGGCCAAGGCGCTCGGCGCGGCGCCGGGACAGCAGGACGCGTGGTCGAAGCGCGTCGACGGGTGGGGCACGGTCCGCACGACCATGGCCGAGCAACAACACCACGGCACCGCGTCGGGCGACATCCCAGCAGCGGTGTTGGACTTGGCGATGCAGGTCGAGGACGCGCCACGCCACCTCGGCATCCACTCCGGCGGGATGGTCATCTGCGACCGCCCGGTCATCGAGGTGTGCCCGGTCGAGTGGGGGCGGATGGAGGACCGCTCGGTGCTGCAGTGGGACAAGGACGACTGCGCGGCGGCCGGGCTCGTCAAGTTCGACCTGCTCGGGCTGGGGATGCTGTCGGCGCTGCACTACGCCGTCGACCTCGTGCGCGACCACCGCGGGTACGAGATCGACCTGGCGACGATCCCGCAGGAGGACGAGGTCTACGCCATGCTCTGTCGCGCCGACACCGTCGGCGTGTTCCAGATCGAGTCGCGGGCGCAGATGGCGACGCTGCCGCGGCTCAAGCCGCGGCGGTTCTACGACCTCGTCGTCGAGGTGGCGCTGATCCGGCCCGGGCCGATCCAAGGCGGGTCGGTGCACCCGTACATCCGCCGCCGCAACGGCCAAGGAGCCGATCACGTACCTCCACCCGTTGCTCGAGAACAGCCTCGGCAAGACGCTCGGCGTGCCGCTGTTCCAGGAGCAGCTGATGCAGATGGCGATCGACGTTGCCGGGTTCACGCCGGCGGAGTCCGACGAGCTGCGCCAGGCGATGGGCTCGAAGCGCTCGGCGGCGCGGATGGAGCGGTTGAAGAGCCGTCTCTACGAGGGGATGGCCGAGCGCGGGATCACCGGCGAGATCGCCGACGAGCTGTACGTGAAGATGAAGGCGTTCGCCAACTACGGCTTCCCCGAGAGCCACTCGGTGTCGTTCGCCTACCTCGTGTACGCGTCGTCGTGGATCAAGTACCACGAGCCCGCCGCGTTCTGCGCCGCGCTGCTCAACGCCCAGCCGATGGGGTTCTGGAGCCCGCACACCCTGGTCCGCGATGCCCGCCGCCACGGCGTCGTCGTGCGCACCCCGGACCTCAACGCGTCGCTTGGCCAAGGCGACGCTCGAGCCGGTATCATCCGAGTGTCTGCGGCCGATCGGAGTGTTCGACCCGGGAAGATCCAGCTCTGACACTGCGGACGGCGCCAAACACTCGGATGGATCTGCTCAGCCTGCCGTTCGGCTCGGGCATTGGGTCGGTGCGGGGGATCGGGGACGAGCTGGCGGAGCAGATCGAGGCCGAGCGTGTCTCCGGCGGGCCCTATCGCGATCCGGAGGATCTCGTGCGGCGGATCCCCGCCCTCGACCTGGCGCAGCTCGAGGCGATGGCCACCGGCGGGTTGTTCGGCGAGTGCTTCGGGTTGCCGCGGCGCGAGGCGCTGTGGGCCGTCGGGGCCGTCGCCCAGTCGCGGCCGGACCGCCTGGCCGGCGTCGTCACCGGCGCGGTCTCCCCACGGCTGCCGGGGATGTCCCCGGTCGAGGAGGCCGTGGCAGATCTGTGGGCCACTGGCGTCGCGCCCGATGGTCACCCGACGAGCTTCCTGCGTCGCGAGCTCGACGCGCTCGGTGTCGTCACGTCGCAGGGGCTGTGGGACGTCACGCCGGGGTCGCGGGTGACCGTGGCTGGTGTGGTCACCCACCGCCAGCGCCCGATGACGGCCCAGGGCACGACGTTCCTCAACCTCGAAGACGAGACCGGGCTGATCAACGTGGTGGTGTCGAAGGGGTGCTGGGCACGGTTCCGCCGGGTCGCCAGAGAGGCACCGGCGATGACGATCCGCGGCCGCCTGGAACGGGCCGAGGGCGTGATCAACCTCGTCGCCGAGCACCTCGAGCCGCTGACCCTCCCCGGCAGCACGATCCACGCCAGCCGCGACTTCCGCTGACCCGGTGCGCCACGCGCGAGGATCTGCGCCACGAGCGACGTGACGACCACCACCGCCCGCCAGCCCTTCTCCCGCGAGCAGCGCTGGACGCTGCTCGCAACGAGCATCGGGCTGTTCATGATCTATCTCGACGCGACGATCATCAACGTCGCGCTGCCCGCCATCCAGGAGGACTTCTCCGCCAATGAGCAGGGCGTGCAGTGGGTGGTCGCCGCCTACAGCCTCACGATGGCCATGTTCATCATGTCGGCGGCGACGCTGGCCGACCAGCGGGGGCGGCGGCGCGTGTACCTCGGTGGCCTCGCCCTCTTCGCTGTCGCATCGGCGCTGTGCGGGCTGGCGCCCTCCCTGCCCGTATTGGTCATCGGGCGCGGTCTTCAGGGTGTCGGCGCCGCCGTCGTCAACGTCGCCTCGCTGGCCCTCGTCAGCGCCGCATTCCCCGACCCGAAGATGAAGGCGAAGGCGATCGGCCTCTGGACGGCCATCGCCTCCATCGGCTTGGCGCTTGGTCCTGTCGTCGGCGGCGTTCTCACCGAGACGCTCGGGTGGCGCAGCATCTTCTTCATCAACGTCGGCGTCGGTGCGGTGGGCATCGTGCTGGCCCGGGCCGTCGTGGCTGAATCACGCGACCCGCGCCCGCGAGACCTCGACCTCGCGGGGCAGCTCTTGTTCATCGCCGGCATCGGTGCGCTCACGTATGCGCTCATCGAGGGGCCGCACTCCGGCTGGGCGTCACCGATGATCATCGGCCTGTTCGTCGGCGCTGTCGTGCTGATCGTGAGCTTCGTCGTCGTGGAGCTGCGCAGCAACGAGCCGATGATGGACGTCCGGCTGTTCAGCGACCGCGTGTACGACGTGGCCATCCTGACCCTCTTCGTCGTGTTGTTCTGCATCTACGGGATGACGCTCATCACCACCCAGTACCTGCAGAACGTCCGTGACTACGAGCCGGCGCAGGCGGGCATCGTGCTCGGCGTCTACACCCTGCCGGTCATGATCCTCTCGCCGATCGCCGGGGCGCTCGTCGTGCGGTCCGGCAGTCGCCCCCCGATCATCTGGGGGCTGTGCTCACTGATCGTTGGTCTCCTCATCCTCGCCGCGGGCATCGGCGGCTCGATCGTGTTCGTGGTGGTCGGCCTGTTGTTCATCGGCGCCGGCGGGGGACTCGTGTTGACGCCGACCACCAACGCCGCGATGGAGGCGGTGCCGCCTGATCGCGGCGGCATGGCGTCTGGAATCCTCAGCGCTCAACGAGCACTTGGGTCGACGGCCGGCTTCGCCATCATGGGCAGCATTCTGGCGGGCGTGATCGCCTCGACGTTGCCCGACAAGTTCGCGCCGTACGTGCCGGAGCCGGACCTGACGACCGAGGTCGACGCAGTCGTCGACAGCGCCAATCCGCGAGCGGTCGTCTCGGTGATCGGTAGAGCCCAGCCGCTGCCCCAGCCGGTCCGGGATCGAGCCGAGCTCCTCGCCGCGGCCGACGACGCGTTCGTCCAGGGCATCCGGCTCGCGCTGCTGATCGGCGCCGGCCTGGCGGTGGCGATTCTCGTGGCGGCGTTCGTGATCCTCCCAAGGCGTGCGGCCCGAGAGCGGAAGGACATGTCGATTTCCCAGTCCATCGTTCGTCAGGAAGATGCTGGTCACATCCCGTGACCGCCTGCGAAAGGATGACGACATGCCGAAGTACCTGATGATCATCGTCGAAGACCAGTCGGCGTACCAGAACGCCGAGAGCGCAACCATGAACGACGTGATGCAGCAGCACGGGGATTTCGCCGCCGCCGTCGAGGCGGCCGGCGCCAAGATGCTCGGCGGTGAAGCGCTGCAGCCGACGTCCACCGCGACCTACCTCCGCGGTACGCGCTCGGGAAACGTCACCGTCGTCGACAACCCCGCACCTGATCTCAAGGAGGTGGTCGGCGGCTACTACCTGATCGAGGCCGCCGACGATGCGCAGGCCCGCCAGCTCGCCGAGCTGTGCCCGGCCCCGTACGGCTACATCGAGCTGCGGCCGATCTGGGAGTTCGGTGGCGCCTGATCGCCGGGATGACGCGGCCGCCGCAGCGGCCGCTGCCCAGCGCGCCCACTGGGGCCGAGTGCTGGCGGGGACGCTGCGGCTGGCGCGTGACGTCGACATCGCCGAGGAGGCGACCGCCGATGCCTTCATGCTGGCGCTGCAGACGTGGCCCGAGCGGGGGATTCCGGACTCCGTCGAGGCCTGGCTGCTCACGGCCGCCCGCCGCCGCGCCATCGACAAGATCCGGCGAGCTGCGTCGTTACGAACCCGCCTCGCGCTGCTCGCGGCGGTTGATGAGCCGATCGCCGGCGGCGCCGACGAGTCGATCGGTGCGCCGGCCGTCTCCGACGACGACCTCCGGCTCGTCGTGCTCTGCTGCCATCCGGCGCTCGCCGTCGAGACGCAGGTGGCGCTCACGATGCGGCTGGCCTGCGGCGTGCCGACGGCGTCGATCGCGTCGGCCTTCCTCGTGCCGGAAGCGACGATGGCGGCCCGCCTGACCCGGGCCAAGCGGCGCGTCGCCGAATCCGGCGTCGGCATCGACCTGCCTGACGACCTCGCCGTGGAGGAGCGGATGCCCGCTGTACGGCGCACGATCCACCTCGCGTACACGATGGGTCACACCGCCGGCTCGGGCGTCGACCTGCGTCACGTCGAGCTCGCCGCGCACGCCTTGCGGCTGGCCCGGGCGCTGCACGTCCTGCGCCCTGACGACAGCGAGGCAGCCGGGCTTCTGGCGCTGATCCTGCTCACCGAAGCACGGTCCGCCGGTCGCCTCGATGGCGACGGGCACCAGGTCCTCCTGGCCGACGCCGACCGCCGGCGCTGGGACCGAGCGCTTGTCACCGAAGGGCTGGCGCTGGTGTCCTCGCTGCCGCGGCGGACCGGACCGCTCACGCTGCAGGCCGCGATCGCTGCCGAGCACGCCCGCGCGCCGTCGTTCGAGACCACCGACTGGGCCGCCATCGTCGCCCTCTACGACGCCCTGCTGTCGCTCGAACCGAGCGCGACGGTCGCCCTCGGTCGGTGCATCGCGCTGTCGTACGTGCGCGGTGCCGCAGCCGGGCTGATCGACCTCGACGAGGTGATCGAGGTCGGCGGTCTCGAGGCCTACCCGTACGCGCGGGCGGCCCGCGCCGATCTGCTCGAACGCCTGAATCGCACCGCGGAGGCGGCCGCCGAATGGGCAGCGGCTTCTGCCGCCGGTCGCACGCATGCCGAGCGGCAGTACTTCGAACACCGGCGCCGCAGCGGAACGCGGGATCAACCGGCGTAGCGGGCGACGAGCTGCTCGCCGATCTGGTGCAGCAGCTCGCGCACCTCCGGTGGTTCGACGACCTCCAGGACGTCGCCCCAGCCGGCGAGCTGCTCGGCAAGCATCCGCGCCGTCGGCCGGCCGACTTCAACTGACACCCGCCCGTCCTCCAGCTCGCCGACCACGCGCGCCGTCGGACCGAACTGGGCGCGGAGCCCACCCATCACGTACGGCGGCCCGTTGACGACCGCCTTGGTGCTGGTCCGCCGAGACTCGATCGTTTCGACGACGGACTGCCAGGTCTCGGTGAGATCAAAGCGCTCCGGCCGGACGACGGGATCAGCGGTCACCGTCACGCCCTTGACCCGGCTGACGCGGAACGTGCGCATGCCGTTGTCGGTGTTGGCGACCAGGTACCACACCGAACCCTTCTCGACGAGACCCAGCGGGTGCACGGTGCGCTCCGACTCGCTGCGGGTGCGGTCGGCATAGGCCAGCCGAACCTGGACGCCGTCGATGACCGCCCGCTGCAACACGTCGAGGTGGGGCGGAGGGGGTGCCGAGGTACCACCCCAACCGGCCGGGTCGAGCACGATCGCGGATGCCGCGGCCTCGGCGTCGGCCCGGAACGTCTCGGGCAACGCCTGCACGAGCTTGCGCAGGGCAGCCTTCGCTTCCGGGGTTGCCGTCGAGGACGGTCCGGCGATCATGAACAGTGTTCGCGCCTCGGCTGCGGTCAGTCCGGAGAGGTCGGTGCGGGCGCCTCCGAGCAAGGTCCACCCGCCGCCCTTGCCCGGCTGCGAGTACACGGGGATGCCGGCGATGGCGAGGGCCTCGAGATCGCGTCGTGCCGTCTTGACCGACACCTCCAACTCCTCGGCCAGCTCGGCTGCCGTGATGCGCCCCTTGGCTTGGAGCACCAGCAGCGTGGCGACGAGACGATCGGCGCGCATGTGACAAGGGTCTATCACTGAAGTGGTCATCCGATGACCACTTTCGGTTGTCAGTGTGGACGGTATGAGTCATCCCACCATCGAGGCCGTGGGCCTCCGCAAGTCGTTCGGCACCGTCGTCGCCCTCGACGGCCTGGACCTCGTCGCTCCAGCCGGCGCCGTGACGGCGGTCCTCGGGCCGAACGGCGCCGGCAAGACCACGTTCGTGCGCTCGGTCGCCACGCTGCTGGCACCGGATCAGGGCACGCTGCGCGTGACCGGCATCGACGCCGCGGCCCACCCGGAGCGCGTGCGCCAGGCGATCGGCCTCGCCGGGCAGGCTGCCGCCGTCGAGCCGGCCCTCACCGGCCGCGAGAACCTGATCATGGTGGCGCGGCTGTTCGGTCACAGCCGCCGCGGCGCCCGTGCCGCTGCGGACACCGTGCTGGCGCAGATCGGGCTGACGGAAGCGGCGGACCGGCTGGTGCGCGGCTACTCGGGCGGGATGCGCCGGCGCCTCGACCTCGGGGCGAGCCTCGTCGGCGCACCGCAGTTGCTGCTGCTCGACGAGCCGACGACCGGCCTCGACCCGCGCAGCCGGATCGAGCTGTGGGACGCCATCCGGGCGCTCGTGCAGGCCGGCACGGACGTGCTGCTGACCACCCAGTACCTCGACGAGGCCGACCAGCTGGCCGACGAGGTGGTGATCATCGACCATGGCCGCTCGATCGCCACCGGAACGCCGGCGGAGCTGAAGGGTCGGGCCGGCCGGGACGTCGTCGAGATCCGCGTCCGCCGATCCGAGGACCTCGGCGCAGCGACCCAGCTGCTCGCGCCGCTCGGCAGCGAGCCGCCGCGAGTCGACGCTCCGGCCCGGCGGGTTGCCGTGCCGGTCACCACCGGCACCGATCGCCTGGCCGACGCCGTGCGGGCGCTGGCCGAGGCGCGCATCGACATCGACGACGTCGGGCTGCGCCGGCCGACGCTCGACGAGGTGTTCCTCGGTCTCACCGGTCGTCCGGCGACCGACGACAACGACGCAGTCCATCGACGCCCGTGCCGGCGTCGCCGCCTGATGCATTCGACCGAGCCGATCACGTACCAGGAGCCACTGCCATGACCATCACGATGATCCCCGAGACCTTCAGCGCCGACGTCGACTTCACGTCGACGCAGCTCGTCCGCCCGACCAACCGCGCCGGTGTCGTCGCGACAGCAGCGACGTTCGCGGGGCGGACGCTGCGCCAGTTCGTGCGCACACCGCAACTGCTCGTCGTCGGCGCGCTGACGTCGATCATGTTCCTGCTCATCTTCCGCTACGTGTTCGGTGGGGCGATCGGAACGGGTGAGCTCGACTACGTCGACTTCCTGATCCCAGGGCTCGCTGCGGCGGGCGCGCTGTTCACCGGCACGGGAGGTGCAGTCGGTGTCGCCGCGGACGTCGACAGCGGTCTGCTCGACCGGATGCGCTCGCTGCCGATCCCGCGCTCCGCCGTGCTGCTCGGCCGCTCGCTGGCGGACACCGCGCTCGTCGGATGGGGGCTGTTCATCACGCTCGCCGTCGGCGTGCTGACCGGGTTCCGGATCCATGGCTCCCCGGCCGAGGCCGCGGCTGCCGTCGGGCTGTGCCTGGTCTACGGGTTCGCCTTCTCCTGGCCGTTCATCTACATGGGCCTGTCCGCCGGCAACGCGCAGGCTGCGCAGGGCATGTCGTTCCTGGCCTTCCCGTTCGTGTTCGTCTCGAGCGCCTACGTCCCGGTCGACTCGATGCCAGGCTGGATGCAACCGATCGCCGAGCACCAGCCGGTGACGCCGATGGTCGGGTCGGTGCGGGCGCTGTTCCTCGGCGACGAAGCCGAGGCCGTGCTCGGGCACAGCGCGGGGTGGTTCACCGTCCGCGCCCTGCTCTGGTGCGTCGCCATCGTCGCCGTCTTCCTGCCACTGGCCACCCGCCGCTTCGCCAGGTCATCGTCCTGACGATCTGACCCATCCGAGTGTTTGACGCCGTCCGAGTGTTGCGCCTGGGGCATCCCCAGGTTCGACACTCGGATGCGCGCGCCGGGCGCTCAGGACTCGAGGTACGCCAGAACGGCGAGCACCCGGCGATGGTCGTCGGGCGACGGCGGCAGGCCGAGCTTCGTGAAGATCGACGTCACGTGCTTCTCGATCGCGCCGCCGCTGAGCACGAGCTCGCGGGCGATGGCCAGGTTCGAGCGGCCCTCGGCCATGAGACCGAGCACCTGGAGCTCGCGGTGCGACAGCGCCGCCAGCCGCTCGGTCGTGGACTCGTCACGGCGCCGAGGAAGTGTGTGCGCGCGGGTAACCGGGATGGCGGGCGGTACGAACGGCCAGTGCCACGTCGGGCGGTCGGTCGTCGTGGAGTTCATGCGGGCGGCTCCTGCGGAGTGGGGGTCCAAGTGACGGTACGGGGGGCGCCGGACCGACACAAGGTCCACACAGTGTGGCATGGACCAGTCCA
>CAVZFS010000002.1:0-101964 GCA_963774635.1 uncultured Acidimicrobiia bacterium | reverse complement strand
AGGCCGGCCGCACGATCGTCGTCCGCGCCGGTGCGAGCCTGGTCATGCCGGCGATCGGCGCGCCGAGCGATCGCCAGCCGGCGACGCAGTTCGGGCTTCGCGCCGCGCGTGCGCTCCGGCTACGCGCTCAAGCGGCTCGAGGCGGCCGAGGGCGACCGCCGCTGGGTGCTCAAGGACCTCGAGCCCGGCCGCTTCCTGCGGATGTCGCGACGCCGACGCCCAGCTGTTCGAGCTGCTCGACGGCGCGCGCTCGCTCGCCGAGCTGGTCGCGCGAGGCCGAGCAGCGCTTCGGCGCCGCCGGGCCCGGCCCGGCTCGCGCGGCTGCTCGCCGACGCTCGGCGAGCGCGGGCTTCCTCGGGCGGCGCGGGGCGAGCGCGGCCGGACGCCGCGCGCCAGCGGCCTGTCCGACGGCTCGCTCGCCCGCGCGAGAAGACGTGGCCCGGCGCCGGCGCGCTGTTCGACGCGGCTCTACCGGCGCGGCGGCTGGCGTGCTGCTCACGCGGCCCGCGCTGATCGTCGCTCGGCGCGCTCGCGGTCGCCGGCGTCGTCGTCTTCGCCGTACCTCGTCGCCGGCCGCTACGGGACGCCGTTCGTCGTCGCGCAGCAAGATCGGCATCGGCGGGCTCGTGTTCCTGCTCGGGCGCTTCGCCGTCGTCGCGATCCACGAGCTGGCGCACGGGCTGGCGATGGCGTCGCTCGGGCGGCGCGTGCGACCGGGCCGGCCTGAAGCTGGTGCTCGTCTTCCCGTACGCGTTCGTGGACACGTCCGAGGCGTGGTTCGAGCCGCGCCGGCGGCGCATCGCGATCAGCGCCGCCGGGCCGGCGTCGCGACCTCGCGCTCGGCGGCGCCTTCTCGCTCGTGCTGCCTGCGCTGCCGGCCGGGCGCCGTGCGCGACATCTTCTTCCAGCTCGCGTTCGCCGCCTACGTCGGCGCGTTCTTCAACCTCAACCCGTTCCTCGACCGCGACGGCTACCACATCCTCGTCGACGTGCTGCGCGAGCCGGGGCTGCGGCGGCGCGCGCGCGAGCAGCTGCGCGCCGGCTGCGGGCGGCGAGCGCGGCGGCCGACTCGCCGGTGCTCGCGCGCTACGCGCTGTTCGGCCTCGTGCTGGTCGGCGCTGGCGGCGCTGTTCGCGTCGCGATGTCGCTGCGCTACCGGACCGATGCTCGAGTCGATCGCGCCGGCGCCGGCTCGTGTGGACGGTGATGGCGCCGTCTGGATCGCGGTGTTCATGCCCGTGCTGATCGTGATCGGCAGGCCGCTCCTCGACACGGCGGCGGGGCGGTGACTGACTGGCGTCCTCGCGCCGCAGAGGCCGAAGCCGCCGCCCAGCTGCTCGAGCGCCTGCTCTCCGACCCGGACTTCCGGGCGGACTTCCGGCGCGACCCGGTCGCAGGCGTGCCGCGACGCGGGCCTGGACGACGCTCGCCGACGAGATGGCGCTCGGCGCCGGCAAGGCGATGCAGACGCTCGACGTGCGCGAGTCGCGCTCGAGCCTCGCCGGCGTGCTGATGGCGGCCGCGATCGAGGGCGTCGGCGCTGTACGATTTCTCGGAGCACGTCCGCCCTACCTCGACGACCTCCCGGCGCGGTCGGCGACGTGCTGTCCCGCGTTCACCTGCCGTCAATCGCCGAGGCGCAGGCCGCGTCGCCGCCGCCGAGCGCGCCGCCGCCGCCCGCGGAGGCGGAGCCTGAGGCGCCGGCGCCCGCGGCGGCGGCGAACGGCGCCGCGCCGGCGGCCGCGCCCGAGGAGGCCGCCGCCGCGCCCGAGCCGCCGAAGGAGAAGCCGGCCGCGGCCGCGTCGCCGGAGGAGGCCGCAGCGCAGAAGCAGGCCGGCGAAGCCGCGGCGAAGATCGCCGCCACCGAGTCGCCGGAGGCCGAGGAGGCGGCCGCGCGCGACGAGGCGGTCGAGAAGATCGCCGAGGACACGAAGGACCTGCCGGACGCGAACGACTTCCCGGACGTCGGGACGGAGCCGGGCAAGGTCGAGGAGGTCGGCTCGGCGGCAAGCCCGTCGAGAAGTCGGCAGCGCCGGCGGCCGCCGCGGCAGCGCCCGCAGCGCCGGCCGCACCGGCGGCTCCCGCTGCCCCGGCCGTCGCACCCGAGGTCGCGGCGGCGGGCGCCGAGGTCACCGTCGACGCGGCCACGAAGGCGCTGCTCGACAACCCGAACCTCAGCTCCCGGAGGGCGCGCGCAGCGACATCGCCTCGGGCAAGATGGACCCGCGCATGATCGCGGTGCTGACCGAGCTCTCGCGCGAGAACAAGGTCGGCCTCAGCGTCCTCAAGACCGGCCACGACCAGTTCACGTCGGGCGGCTCGGTGTCGAACCACTACGTCGGGCGCGGGATCGACATCGCCACGGTCGACGGCGAGCCGGTCAACCCGGGGAACGCCGCCGCGCGCGAGCTGGCGAGCGCGATCGACGCGCTGCCGGCCGAGCTGCGGCCGACCGAGGTCGGGACGCCGTGGGCGATCTCCGCGTCGGGCTTCTTCACCGACGGCGCGCACCAGGATCACCTGCACGTGGCGTGGGACGACGCGGCGCCCGGCCACGTCGATATGCCGGCCGCCGCGGCGGCGCCCGCCGCCGCTGCTCCTGCGGCACCCGTGGCCGCGGCCGCGGCGCCCGCGGCGCCCCGCCAAGCCGGGCGACTCGCTCGTGTTCGCGGCGATCACCGAGAAGCGCGGCGGCGGTGCCGCGGCCGCCGCGGCGGGCCAGCCGCCGGCGCCGAAGCCGGGCGACTCGCTGCAGTTCATCAAGGCCGTCGAGCCGCAGCCGGCGGCCGCAGCGCCGCCGGCGGAGGCCGCGGCCGCCGCCGCAGGTCAGATCACCGGACCGGACGCCTACCCGGGCGACGACGCGCCGCGCGAGCAGCTCGCCGCCTGGATGGCCAAGGAGGCCCAGAAGCGCGGCTACCGCCCGAGCTGCCGGTCATGGCCGCGCTCGTCGAGTCCAACCTTCAGAACCTCAACTTCGGCCACGCCGACAGCGTCGGCTTCTTCCAGATGCGGGTGGGGATCTGGAACCAGGGCGAGTACGAGGGCTACCCCGAGGACCCGCAGAAGCAGATCGACTGGTTCCTCGACACCGCCGAGCAGGTCAGGCCTCGCGCGAGGCCGCCGGGCAGTCCGTCGCCGACCCGGCGGGTACGGCGAGTGGATCGCCGACGTCGAGCGCCCCGCCGAGGAGTACCGCTACCGCTACCAGACCAAGCTCGAGGAGGCCGAAGGGCTGCTCAAGGACGCGCAGGCCGCACCGCCGCCCGCCGCCGCGCCCGCCGCGGCGGCGGTGGCCGAGCCGGCCGCGGCGCCCGCGGCCCCGGCCGCGGCGAGCGGGCCGATCGACCCCGGCCAGTTCGGCGCCGAGGGCACCGGCAGCGGCGGCGAGCCTTCGCCGGAGGCCCTGGCGCTGCTCAAGAACGACAACATCGTGCTCGACGACGCCGGCATCGCGGACGTGAAGGCCGGCCGCATCGACCCGCGCATCCTGGCCGTGCTCACGAAGCTCTCCCAGGAGCACGAGATCACGGTCACCTGCATGTGCTCCGACCATTCGAAGTTCACCTCCGGCGGGTCGATCTCCAACCACCACTTCGGCCGCGGCCTGGACATCGCGGCGATCGACGGCGTGCCGGTGAACGCGCGAACTTCGACGCGCGCGAGATCGCGATGGAGCTGCAGGAGTTCGACCCGCGATTCGCCCGAACGAGATCGGCACGCCGTGGGCGATCTCCGGGCCCGGCTACTTCACCGACGCGGACCACCAGGACCATCTCCACGTCGGCTTCAAGGACGAGATCACCGCGGACTGGAAGCCGCCGGCGAGCCTCGCCGCCGCTCCGGCCGGCCCGGCGGCGGCGGTCGCCGCGGCGCCCGGCCAGCCCGCCGCTCCCGCCGCGCCGCCCGCGCCCAAGCCCGGCGACTCGCTCGTCTTCAGCGCGGTCACCGACAAGCGCGAGGGCGCCGCGGCCGCGGCCGCGGCGGCCGGTCAGCCGCCGCCGGCGCCGAAGCCGGGCGACTCGCTGCAGTTCATCAAGGCCGTCGAGCCGCAGCCGGCGGCCGCGGCGCCGCCGGCGGAGGCCGCGGAGCGGGATGTCCAACAGTTTGCGGCATAGACGCCGATGGCGTCACCGTGGCCGGCGGCGATCTGTCGCAACCGGTCCAAGTCGCGCATTGCGTACACGGTCTTGCCCGCTGGCAGGTCGGCGGGGTCGGTCGAACGGTGGCCCGGTGGCTGGCGGGGATGGACCTTGACCAGCTGGCCACGCTGGAAGATGCGCACCAGCGACCGGTCGGCACGCACCTCGACACGAGTCCCGATGAGGTTGCCCGGCACCGAGTACAACGCCTTGGCCACTTCGAGGTGATGATCGCGGTGGACCTTGGCGGTGGCGTAGATCGGCAGGTCGTAGCGCCCGGCCGGCGGCGGCGCCAGCCGTGGCAGCTCCTCGGTCTCGAACACCTCGAGCGGGCGGCGCTGGGTGGTGCCGTGGATCCGTTGCCCGGCCCGCCCCCGGCACCACTGCTCGGCGTGGCGTTGGGCGTCGGCCAGATCGACGAAGCACTCGCCGGCGAAGAACGAGTTGCGCACGAACGGCACCGTGCGCTCCACCCGCGGCTTGTCCTGCGGGCGCCGCACCCGCGCCGGATCGACCCGGAACCCTCTCGCTTGGGCGT
Source organism: uncultured Acidimicrobiia bacterium (assembly GCA_963774635.1). GTDB lineage: Bacteria > Actinomycetota > Acidimicrobiia > Acidimicrobiales > Ilumatobacteraceae > JALZMG01. The sequence goes on along the minus strand of CAVZFS010000002.1, from coordinate 97,284 downwards.
ACTCAACGAACGCCTGGTTCAACCGCGGCCCCAGCGGGTCAGCGTCATCGACGACCGCCGACAGGTTGTCGGGGATCACCGTCGCGAACACGCCTCCGAAGAACGCCCACGCCGCCTCGCACCCGTCGATCACCGCCTGCGTGGTCTGCTGCAGGCTCAACCACACGAAGCAGTGCCGTGAGTAGCAGGCGGTGAAGACCAACGCCTGCACGACACGGCGCCGGCCGGTGGTGTCGACGATAAACCCCATCCGGCCGAAGTCGACCTGCAACTCATCGCCCGGCTCACCATCCACGATGCGCACCGTCGGACCGCGCCCACGGCCACGACCACACACCCTCAACACGTAGCGCTGCACCGTCCGCAACGGCACCACCACCCCACGCCGCCCGAGCAGCTCATGCACCTTGACCGCCGTCAGATCCTCCGCCACCCAGCCGGCGATGACGTCGTGATGGCCCGCCAGTAGCCGCCACCCCTCCCCGTGACCGTCAACCCGGTGCGGGCGCACCGCCTCCACCACCGACCCGACGAACACGTCGGTGAGCTGCCCCACACCGCCGTCACGGTCGAGGCCCAACCCGACCGCCGCCTCGACATACCGGCGGACCGTCTTACGGTCCACCTGCGACAGCCGCTCCACCGAGCGCAACCCCTCCCCGGACAGCCACAACCGGAGCACTTCACGTACCTCGTACACACGCACCTCCCGGAACGCCATGCCGCCTCCCGAACCGTCGACAGGAACGCGGCAAGTGCACCGGCCAACGCACCGGCGCTGGTGGATCCCGGCGAGAGGTGGTCCCATGACTGGCGCACGGGTGGTCCCATCCCACTGGCGCAACTCAGCTCAAGGTGGTCCCATCAAGCTGGCGGGCGACAAAGGGCCTCTTGCTATGTCGATGTACCACCCCGAAGACACGCATCCGAGAATCGATCAAGGAGAGGCCGGCCGGAGTGGCTGTCTCGTGCGCGGGATCACTTGGTCCTCGCGAGCTGAAGGATCGCGGCCGCGAGACGGGGCGGAGCACACGACAGGCACCGAGTCTCAGTCGTTCGTAACTCCGTGAGCGACCACATGTGCGCCGAAACCCGCCGGCGTTGACTGGCTCGACGTCTGGACGTCGTGTCACTGCCCGTCCCTCGACATCGGGGGCAGCGACCCGGTGTTTCGCAGCGTGCAGTCTGTGGTCAGCGCGGGACCGGTCGGATCGCCGATGGGCCGTGGTTGGGATCGTCGGCGCGAGCGGGTCCTGGGGACGTCGAATCCGAGCGTGGCGTAGGCAGGGAGGCGTTTGGTGTGCATGCGGTCCAGAACGGGGATTCGGGCATCGACGTAGTCGTGGAGCTCGACGTGGTGCTTGCCTTCGTGGGAGCGGAGGAGGCGTCCCACGTACTGCACGACCCGTCCCTTGAACGCCAGTGGGAACGCGAGGAACAGGGTGTCGAGCTCGGGCCAATCGAAGCCCTCGCCAAGGTAGGAGCCGGTGGCGACCAGGACGATGCCGCTGTCGGGCGCGCGAGTACTGATGGCCTCGCTGACCGCGGCCCGTGCCTTCTTTCCGAGGCCACCGCGCAGCACCAGCGCGTGGTCGCCGAGCTCGGCCAGTCGTGCGACGATCGCGTCGATGTGGTCCGTCCGCTGCGTCAGGACGAGACAGGTGCGACCGATCGCGACGGCCGTGTGGATGTCCCCACAGATCTGCGCTGTTCGGCGTTCGTTGGCGACGAGGGCGGCGAACACTGACTGGATGTCGGTGGCCTCGTCCTCGCTCACTTCGGTGATGGTCTGATGAACGACGAGCTCTCGACGCACGAGCTCGGCTCCGGGGATCGCGCCGGGCTTGATCTCGTGGCGTACCGGCCCGCAGTGGAATCCGATGAGCGCTTCGAGCTTGTCCCTCCGGTATGGGGTGGCGGTGAGGCCGAGCCACCGCCGAGTTGCCGCCTGCTCCACGCACGCGGCGAACGAGACGGCGGGGAGGTGGTGGCACTCGTCGACGACGACGAGCCCGTAGCGTTCGAAGACGATCGATCGATCGTCGCGGCGGGCGAGGCTTTGGATCATCGCGACGTCGACGATGCCGGTCGGCTTGTCCTTGCCGCCGCCGATCTGGCCGATCTGCTCCGGCTCCAGACCGAGGTATTCGGCGAGACGTGACCGCCACTGGGCGACGAGTTCCTGGCGGTCGACGACGACGAGGGTCGGTACACGGTGGTGGGCGATGACGGCGCAGGCCATCACGGTCTTGCCCGCCCCAGGCGGGGCGACGAGGACGCCTCGGTCGTGCACGACGAGCTCGTCAACTGCCGCCGACTGCTGGGCTCCAAGCACCCCGCCGAAGCAGAGGTCGATCTGCTCCGGGTCGACGCGATCGTCGGTGACGTCCAACCGGCATCCCAGACCGGCGAAAAGGTCGACGACCCGCTCGGTGAGGCCTCGTGGAAGGTGGAGCCACTCGAGGTCCTCCCGATAGCAGCAGATGAACCTGGGTGTGTTCCAGGTCGAGAACCGCATCCGCTGCTTCTCAAAGAACTCGGGGTTGGCGATCGACCCAAGGTGCTTGAGTGCCGCCATCACCGCGGGAGGCATACCGGCCCGGTCGATCGAGAATGCGGCCCCGAGTCGGACCCGGATCACCGGCGGCGGGGCTGGTCCGCCGCGGCGGGCCAACTCGGCGAAGCTGAGCGCCGGCCCGGCATCCACGGGACGCAGGGCTGCTGCGAGCTCCGCCACCGCATCTCGTGACAGCCGGGCCATCGACGACAGGAATGCCCACTGGTCCGGCCACGGCTCCAACGTCGTTGGATCGAGGAACAGTGTGTTGCCGCGCGTGGCGGACTGGCCCTGGAGCGGCAGGGCGATGAGGTTCCCGAACCCGGCCTTGGGGAGGTAGTCCTGGGACGGGAAGAACCGGTCGTAGCTGGTGAGATCCAGCTCAGCCCTCGTCGACATCGCCTGCCGCAGCAGCGCCGCACCGAGTGACCGGGCGTCGGCCGCGGCGACGGGACCGTCGAAGAAGATCCACACGTGGCCGCCGTTGCCCGAACGCGAACGCTCCAATGCCGCCGGTACCCCGTTGGCGTGGCAAGCGTCCAGGTAGGCGAGCGCGTCGAGCACCCACGTCCCCTTGTCAAAGTCACACGCCAGCAGGCTGCACGTGTCGCCTCGCAGGAGCGGGTAGATCCCGACTGTCGCCCGACCCTGGAGGTGGGCCGTGAACACCTCGTCGGTGAGCGGAAGACAGTCCTGCCGGGACCGATGGCGGGACCACCCGCCACGTGTCGCCGGCGACCATCCCGCCTTCCCCGTCGAGGCGTTCTCCCACCTCGTCGCGTACACATCCGAACGTGCGCCGAACAACGACGTCAGCAGCGCCAGCTTGGTGTTGTCCGGCGACAACGCGGTGACGTGGGGTGTGGACGCGCGGTCAGCGAGAAGTGTTGGCGACCATGCCACGGTGTGACCACCGCTGGCGCGCTCGTCGAGGCCGAGCAGTCCACGGAGACGAGCGTTCTCCTTCCTGAGCCGAGCCAGCTCCGCGGAGAGATCGTCCTGACCGTCAGGCGCTCGCTCATCCACAGGCACAACCTTGGCTCGGCGTCATCGAGACCCGCGCACTCTGGCCGACGGTCGGCCGGGCGTTCGACGGTAGCGGTACCCTGAAGCAGTCGCGGCCGAGAGGAGGGTCATGTCGGATAGCACAGCAGCTCGACAGAGTGGCCCTGGGCCGATCACCCTCGCCGAAGTCCTCCAGGGCATCGAGCCGATGGGGGACTTGCGTCAGTTCGTGATCGATGACCTGACGCCAGAGGATGAGGACGAGTTCTTCCGTGTCCTCGGGGAGGCTTGAGCGAAGTGACGTCGGCGGTCGTCGTTGACACGATGATCGCCAGTGCCTGGCTGGGAGTTCGGGAGTCCCAGCGCAAGGCGCGTTGGCAGCCTTTACTCGAGCGAGTTTCGTGGGTCCTGCCCTTCACGGTCGTGGCCGAGATGCGCTTTGGCGCCGAGGTCGCGGCTTGGGGTGCTCGTCGACGGCGTGTGCTCGACCGCCTCATTGCTCGCACCGGCGTCATGCCACCCTTTCATGAGGTGACTGATGCCTACGTCGACGTCCGCACGTGGGCCGTGCGGACCGGCCACGGTCTTGGTGGGAAGGACCACGAGGCCGACCGCTGGGTCGCTGCGGTCGCCCTCGCCGCGAGGCTTCCATTGGCGACCGAGGACTCGATCTTCGACGGAGTGAAGGGGCTCCTTCGGGCCGACCCTGAGTCGGAGCCATGACGCTGCCGAGGAGACGATCGGACCACGTTGCCGACCCGGCCGCGACCGGGCCTGTCATTGTGCGTCGCGATGTACCAACGATGTACCACGCCATCGGTAAACAGCGGTAAACAGCGGAGGCTTGAAACGGCTCCACCACTATGCAAAAATTGGCATCTACCAGGGAAGACGCCTCGATCCGGCCATCGCTCATAACCCGAAGGTCGCAGGTTCAAATCCTGCCCCCGCCACCAAGCACATCTGGTCAGAGGCCCTCCCGCTCGGCGGTGAGGGCCTCGCCGCTTTCCAGGATCTCGACGTACCCGTCCGTGCCGTGCACGCGGATCCGCTGCCCATCCCGGATCAGCTCGGTGGCATGCTCGACCCCCACAACGGCCGGCAAGCCGTACTCCCGTGCGATGACCGCGCCATGGGTCATGAGACCCCCCACCTCCGTCACCAGGCCCTCGATCGCGACGAACAGCGGCGTCCAGCTGGGATCTGTGTGGGTCGTGACGAGGATGTCGCCCGGTTCGAGATCGGCCTGCGCCAAATCGTGGATGACGCGGGCTCGCCCTTCGATGGTCCCGGCGGAGACCGCGAGGCCGGTCAGCGCGCCGGTCGGCACGTCGTCGCGTCGGTACGCCCCGGCGATGACCTCGCCATCGGAGGTGAGCACCCGCGGCGGGGTGAGCGCTTGATACGACCTGAACGCGTCCTTGCGTCGGTGGATGAGCTGGTCATCCACCTGGTTCGAGCGAACGACGTCGTGGAGCTCCTGGAACGTGAGGTAGAAGATGTCGTCCTGCTCCCGAAGCAGGTGGGCCTGCACGAGGCGCTCGGCCTCGCCCAACAAGGCCTGCTTGTAGACGAAGTAGCGGCTGACCAGGCCGTACTTCGGATACTCCCGGTACCCGATGAAGGTGCGCACCCGGTCGATCATCCGCTTGGCCTCGTCCGCCTTCTGCTCCCCGTCCGGCAAGGCCCGCAAGCGCTCCAGCAGTTCCTGTTCCTTCTTCCATGCCTCCTGCCGGCCTTGCTCGAAGCGCCGCGCGCCGGCGCCCGGCTCGAAGTTCTTCACGTTGCCGAGGATCAGGGGCACCAGCGTGGTGGGGCGTTCGCGCCAGCGTGGCCTCGTGATGTCGATCTCGCCGACGCAGCGCATGCCGTACTCGTCGAGCCAGGCCACCATGGCGTCTCGCGCCTCTCGCCCGCCTTCGAGCTCGACCAGCCCGTCCAGGAAGTCGTCGTCGTCGTTGACGTGTTGCAGGAACGCCACCACGTCCGGATGCGGGCGGATCGCGTCCGCGACGTCCAGAAGCGCCAGCCCCATCTCCGACGTGACGTTGTGGGGGACGGACTGCGTGAGCGTGTCGGCTGCGTTCCTCTCGCCCAGCCACGCCTGCAGGTGATCGTTGAGCCACCACACGGCTTGCATTCCCGCCATGACGACCTGGAGGCTCTGGGGATCGCGGAGCGTTCGCTTCAGCTCCTGGATGTCGTCCAGGATGAAGTCGAAGAGCGCCGATCCGGACTTCGTCCGGATCTCTCGCTTCAACACTGCAATGGAAGCCTGGTCGCGCTCGATCAGCTCGTCGACGATCGGTGGATCCGTTTCGATCGTGGCTGGCGCGGCCCAAGCCGGCGGCGCATCGGCATCCTCGTCCGGGAGGGACGGGATGAAGTCGCCTCGGTCGAGGATCGTCTGCAGCGCGTCCCCGATCAACGGATCGGATCGCCCGACGAGCTCCAGGAGACTGGCGCGGCTCGCCGGCGAACCCAGCGCCCGGGTGACGTCGACGAACAGCCTCCCGGCGGCCTCGTGCATGGGAGGGCCCGCCGTCAGCTGCCACACGGAGAGCCCCAACGGCTTCATGGGGTCGGTCATCATCTGCTGATGACCGACGGAGATGTAGACGTGATTCTCTCCGTCGCCGGCCGCCGGGATCGGGAACAGCGTGGTGATCGGCCGGCTCTGGACGATCTGGAAGTCGTCGTCGATGAGGCACCACTCGATGTCCTGGGGCAGGTCGAAGTGCGCTTCGATCCGCCGGCCCAGCTGCGCGAGCCGCACGGCCTGCGCGTCAGTCAGCACCGGCTGCTGCTGCCGCGCCGGCTCGATCGCCTCTTCGTGCGTCCCGCCTGCCGGTGAGGCCTGGATGGCGAGGTGCTTGACGGCGACCGCCTTCTCGACGACCTCGCCCTCGCGGACCTTGTAGACGTCCGCGTTCACCAGACCGGAGACCAGGGCCTCGCCAAGGCCGAAGCCCGCCTCCACGGAGACGACCTTTCGGTTCGACGTGACAGGGTCGGCCGTGAACAGGATGCCGGCCGCCCGCGGAAGGACCATCTGTTGCACGACCACGGCCATGTGGACTCTCCGCTCGTCGAAGCCGTTCCGCAGGCGGTAGGTCACCGCCCGCTCGGTGAAGAGCGAGGCCCAGCACCGGCTGATGTGTTCGAGGATCGCCGCCGTCCCCACGACGTTGAGGTAGGTGTCCTGCTGGCCCGCAAAGGAGGCGGACGGCAAGTCCTCCGCCGTTGCGCTGGACCGGACGGCATAGGCCAGCGTGCTCGCCGAGCCGAGCGACAGCGGTGGTGATCGCCGCCGCGAGATCGTCGGGGATGGTGATCCCTTCGAGGGTCCGGCGGATCTCCGCGCTGAGCGCGTGGATCGCCTCCCGATCTTCCGGGTTCAGGCGCGACAGCTGATCGAGCCGATCGTCGATCGACGGCGCTTCGGCCATGATCCGCCGGAAGGCATCCGTCGTCACGCAGAAGCCGGCCGGCACGCGGACCCCCTCGATCCGCGAGAGCTCCCCCAGGTGCGCTCCCTTGCCGCCAACGATCGCAACCTGCGTTCGGTCGATCTCCTGGAAACCCAGCACGTAGCAGTGCGGCTGGTCGGTGTGCATCTCGTTGCCTCCAACGTCGAGACGGTCAGTCACTCGACGGCGAGCATTCACAGCACATTCGAGGTCCTTGCAGCAAGACCCCACCCCTGATCTAGATTGAAGGTGGCGGGGGAAGCTCGAAGTCCTGCCGCGGCCTGGCCTCTCCCAGTCGGCCAGCGCTGTAGGTTCTCGACGTGAGCATGCGTCGGGTGCCAGACATGATCGGCCGGAAGCGGTTGTGGAAGCTCGAATCCTGGGCCAGCGGCGCGCTGGCCGCGTTCCTCGCACAGTTGCTCATCAAGGCCGCGTACCGGATGGTCCGCAAGGACAAGGACAAGGCCCCATCTGCGGTGTTCGACCCTGGCAGCAGCCGGTTCTCGTGGCGCGAGGCTGCATTGTGGGCGGTCGCAGGCGGCATCGGCCTGGCCACCGCCAAGATGATCAGCAACCGCCTCGCCGCCGTCGGCTGGGAGTTCGCCACCGGCACGCCTCCGCCAGGGGCCGAGGAGCAGGCCGACGGCTGACGCGGGCGGAGCGCCATCGACCGCCTCAAATTGTCAGGATCCCGACGGTCAGTAGCGCTCGTTGAACGCCGCCTGAACGCCGGGTGAACACTGAACTGTTGGACCTGTCGTATGAGACGATGGTCGCAGGACCACGCCGCTTCGGACGGGAGGAACAGTGCGTTTCATGGCCAATTCTCGGCTTGCCGAGGGGGTATCACGCGAACAATTGGTGCAATACGTCGCCGACCACGAGATCGAATCCTCGACGTGGGACCTGGTGCGGCATCACACAGTGACCGAATACGTGTTCAAAGTCGGCGCTTCGCCCGGAATCGTGCTCTTCCTCGAGGCGGACTCAGAGACCGCGGCCCAGGAGATCGTGAACGCACTCCCTGTGGCCGAACGCGGGCTACTGGCCTTCGACATTGATCCGGTGCGGGCGGTCGCACACTTCTAATCGTCACGCCGGCGGCTGGCGCGATTCGGAGGTCGCGCCAGCCGCGTTTGTCTCAGGACGGCGCAGGCGGCTCAGCCGCTTCTGCGGCCTCGACTTGCGACGCCACCGCGTCGACTTCGGCAACCGCTTCATCGCTGGGGCTCAGCACGTGCATCTCACCGCCGAGCTCTGTGAGCTTGTCGGCGACCGACGCCGCCTCGGTCTCCGCCACGAGCGCCCCGACGGCCGCCCGTCCGCTCTCGAGCGCACTTGCGATCTCATCGCGCTCGTCGCTGTCGATCCCGAGTCCCTTGTGATGGAGTCCCCCGAGCACGCCGCCGGCGAGGGCCCCGGCGAGAAGTGTTGGCGGAGTGAGGGCGGCGAGCACCACGCCGATGCCTGCGCCCTTGCCCCAGCTGCGCCGGCCCAGCTTGTGCGTCTTGATCTTGCCGTTCTCGTCGGCCACGAGGACGCCGATCGCGTTCAACTTCACGTCGTCGTCGAGCTTGTCCCAGTCCTTGAGGGACTGGGCGGCCGCGTCAGCCGCCGCCTCGTCCGGAAAGATGGCCAATACGACCTGCTTGTCGCCCATGTGGGTGTCTCCTGTCCTCGGGTGACGTCGCGTCACTCGCGAGCATGCGCAACGATAGGGGCTCAGTCAACGAGTCGAGGCGCCGCTCCAATGGTCGTAGTGTCGTGCAGGTCCGTTACGGTCCGGCGTGGCGTCGTCGTACATGAGGGGGGCGATGATGTGGCAGCTCGTGAGCGGGCAGCACCGGACGCCGAGAAGGCGGTTCACTGCGTTGGCGGCCGCCGTGGCCGGCGCCGTTCTCCTTTCAGCAGGCTGCGATGACTCCGGCGAGTCAACGTCGACCGGCGCGGCGACTTCCACGAGCCCGACGAGCGCGGCGAGCGCGACGAGTCCACCCACGGCGCCGGGCACGACGCAGGACGCGGTGGCGGCGGCTGAGGCCCGGGTGGCGGACGCGGAGGAGAACCAGCGCGCGGCTGACGAGGCGCTGACGGCAGCTCGCCAGCAGTTCTGCACCGGCGCGCAGGACTACATCGTTGCGCTCGATCGCTACGGCAAGCTGTTCACCGATGCCGCGGCGACCGTCGGCGACGTCAACACCGCGGGGGCCGACCTGGTGGCGCCACGCGAGACGGTGTCATCAGCAGCGAGTGCCGTCAGCGCGGCACAGACGGACCTGGCGAGCGCCGAGCAGGAGCTGGCCGACGCTCAGGCTGCTCTGGCCGAGGCCATTGCCGTCGCATCGAGCGTGCCGACGAGCGCGACGTCACCGCAGTCGACGACCACGACGACGATCGTCCCCGCGGCCACGGTCACCCGTATCCAGCAGGCCGAGGCCGACCTCGCATCGACGGCAGAGGGAATCACGGACGCGACCCCGCTGACGGAGGCGACGGCTGAATACAACTCGGCCGCCTTCGCCCTGGAGATCGCGTGGTTGCGGCTCGTCGCCGACGCCGGCTGCCTGACCGATGACCAAGAGGCCGAGGCAGTGGCCCGAGTGACCGACTACACCGCGGCATTGCAGACGCAGCTCCAGCAGGCGGGCTACTACGAGGGTGAGGTCGACGGGCTCTACGGCCCGCTGACCGTCGATGCGGTCAAGCGGCTGCAGACCGACAACGGCCTCCCTCCGACCGGGTACGTCGACGCGGCGACCCAACGCGCTCTGGAGGACGCGCTCGCGGAGCTCGGCCAGCAGGCAGCCGAGCAGGAGCTCACGCAGACCGCGGCGCTGCAGACCGTGCTCACGTTGACCGGGTACTGGACCGGTCCGATCGACGGCGTCTGGAGCGACGAGCTCACCACCGCGCTGCAAGCGTTCCAGACCGCGCTCGGCGTCGAGCCGACCGGGGCCGTCGACACAGCGACGCTGGCTGCCTTCCGGGTCGCGTTGACGACACTGCAGAGCTCGACGACGAGCACCACGACGGGCACCCCGGCGACGGCGCCCGCGCCGAGCCCAACGACGACCGACGCTCCGACGATCACCTTACGGCCGGAGGAGACCACCATCACCAGCTAGTGAGCCCCCGACGGTTCAAGTCGGGCGAGGCGGCACCCCGGTGGTGCTACGAGAGCAGTCCCTGACTGAGTTCAGCCGCCGCTGCTCGTCGTGGCCCCACCGACCGTGCAGATCGCGTTGCCCAGTGCTGCGGCGCTCGCCTGGACGGCCGCAGCCTGCGGCTTCGCCTCGTCGAGAATGGCCTGAACCGCTTCGTCGTCGGGTGCGTCCTGGAGCTGATCGCGCAGCGTGTCGACCTGCGTCACGAGGTTCTCCCACTCCGTTTCGGCGAGCTCCCCGGCGCTCTCGACCATGGCATCGCGCGATGATCTCACCTCTTCGGCGGCCGAGTCGTAGTCGTCCTTCGTGGCAGTGGCCGGGTCGAGCGCGGCGAAGGCGCCAACCGCGGTGCCGTAGGCGGATAGGTCGTCACAGAACTCGGTGTTCGCCTCGGCGACCTCGGAGGCGCCGTCATCGTCGTCGTCACCACAGGCGACCAAGGCGCTCACGCTCACCAGCCCTACGACGCCGAGCATCAATCGTCGGTTCATCAGTCCTCCCTCTGTTCACGAGTGCGACGACGTTAACCCGTGTCCTGGAGCGAATGCTGGGACGCCGCCTGCTTCGGCGAACACTTCGCCCCGCAGCTGAGTCACTCCGGTGCGGCGCGACGGGTCGTCGAACGGTCTCGGTCCCGCGCCTCGTGGCCGACGACGTGGAACCGCCGTCCGGTGATCTGGACCGGTTCGATACGCACGAAGCGATGCTTGGGGCTGGCATGCCAGGGGAAAAGCGGTAGGTCGAGAGCGTCGAAGTAGGCCTGCAGCTGCTCGATCTCGGTGGCGTAGCCCTTGACGACCACACTCCAGGCATCACCGACCTCAGCGTCATAGCCGTCGATCTCGAAGGCGACACCGCGCCCGAGAACGGCCGCCGCGAGCTTGGTGCCCTCGGCCGTGCGGAACACGATCGTGCCGTGATCGATCACGTAGTTGATCGGAAAGATGTCGGGGTGATCAGTGATCGACACTGCCAAGCGGCCGACCTCACCGGCTCGAAGCAGCTCCAGACACGTTGACGTGTTCAACTCGATGGTGGCCTCGGTGCTCGGGGTCGTCATGACTCCACGATGAGCGCCGCGGCTGGTAGAGGCAAGAGCCGAAGGTCCTGCGGTACTCGCGAGCAAGCCGTCGACCTTGAAGGAGGGCCGTGTTCAACACGTTGATCGTCGCCATCGACCTCGACGCAGGCTCAGACCGCACGGTCGGCGTCGCGAGCAACCTCGCTCGTCGCGGTCGCGTGCCGCTGGAAGTGCTCTCCGTTGTCCCGTCATGGCTGGATTCGGGTGCGGTTGAGCGTCGTCGACAGGCGTCGCCCCGACTGATCCGCGAACGGGTGACCATCGCTGTCGGCGACGATGTGGCCGCCGCGATCGTCGATCACGTGGGCAGCCGTGAGGGCGCGCTGCTGGTGATGCGCACCGCGGCGGCCGGCCTCGTGTCAGGCGGTCGTCACAGCGTCACCGGGGAAGTCCTCGCCAGGCTCGTTCAACCAGTGCTCCTGCTCGGGCCGGCCGTCCCGGACGCGGTTTCGATTGACGCAATGACGCTGCTTGCGGGTGTCGATGGCGGCGACGACACGCGCCCTGCGGTGCCGGTCATGGAATCGTGGCGACGCACCTTCGGGGGCAACCGACCATGGGTCGTTGATGTCATCGCCGCCGCAGGTTGGCCGACCGGCTCGATCGATGATCGTCTCGAGCGAAAGCGTGTCGACGCCGTCGTGGAGGCACTTGCGGCCCGGGACATCGACGCCGTCGCCGAGGTGGTGCACGCATCCGACGCCGCGGCGGCGCTGCTCGAGGTCGCCGAGCGACTTGATGACCCTGTGTTCGTGGTGACCGCCGACCGCTGGCCTGGTGGACCATCGCACTGGTATTCGACAACTCGACGGCTGGTGCAACGCTCGCCGTGGCCGGTGCTGGTCGTCCCGAGCGATCTCGCTGGCTGAGTCGGCAGCTCCCTGTACGCGCTTGCGCCTCGAGATCCCGGTGAGACCTCGAGGCGCTTGGCGTCACCGACGAGGGGCGGTGATCCTGCGACCGTGCTGGTTACTGCGCCAGAGGCCGTTGCCGCCCGTTGGCGGTGCCACACACCGAGCATGACGAGCACGAACATCAGCCCAGCGGCGACAAACGCCGTGACGGCGGCGATGCCGGCGATGCGCCCGATCGTCGACCAGGCGAACGTCGAGAGCAGCAGGCCGCGCAGCGTCTCGCCCTTGAACAGCGAGTTGCGCTGACCGGAGATCTCGTCGTAGGTCGCCTGCAGCTCGACGACGGTGGCCTCGTCGGCGTTTTCGGCCTGGGCGGCCTCGAGCGCGGCGCGCGCCTCACGCTCCGGGCCACCGAGATCGGCGTAGGTGGCGCCGTCGGCGGTTGCGGCGAGGTGACCGTCGATGTAGGCGGCATACGCCTCGGCCTCGGGGCCGGTGTCGACGACGGCGTCGGCATACCCGACAAGGGCCGGGTTGTCCTCTTCCAGCGCGGCGGCGTCGGGGAACTGGATGTTCTGGGCAGACAGCTCGTCGTGGACGTAGTCGTCGGCGAAGTTGCTGCCCCAGGTGAGCAGTGCGCCGGCGGCGATGAGCACTGCGGTCACGACGAGGCCAGCGGCGATGAGGACAGTGTCGATCGTCCGTCGACGGAGCGTCACCGCAGGTGGAGTCTCGACGGCCGGGACCTCGTCCCGGCTGACCGGCGAGGTCGAAGGTTGATCGATCAGGGTCACGGATTCCTCCCTTGAGAGCTTGGTGCCGGTTCGGCACCTCGACTCGACCGTACGAAGCGACCCTGTCGGTCCGCTCGGGTCGAAGGTCCCGATCTCGTCGACGGCAGTCCTGCGGCCGAACGTCACGTCTCGGCACGGGATCAGCGTCCGCAACCGCTCACCTCAAGCCGGCGCATTTGATCGCCGGGACACCGGCCAAGATCTCACGCTCGCGTCGACCGGTAGCCTCGCCAGCTGATGGGCGAGGTGGCCGGTCCGCGCAGCCTGCGTCACCTGCTCGACGCGGTGAACACCATCGGCGCCGACCTCGACCTTCCGGCGATGCTGCGACGGATCGTGACGGCCGCCGCGGATCTGGTCGACGCCACCTATGGCGCCTTGGGCGTGCTCGACGAGTCACGGACGAGCTTGTCCGAGTTCATCACGGTCGGCATCGACGACGAGACCTACCGGGCGATCGGCCCGCCTCCTCGCGGCCACGGGATCCTCGGTCTGCTGATCGTCGACGCCAAGCCGCTGCGCCTCCCGGACCTCACGGAGCATCCGGACAGCTACGGGTTTCCACCGCACCATCCGCCCATGCGCTCGTTCCTCGGCGTGCCAATTCGCGTCCGGGACGACGTGTTCGGCAATCTCTATCTCACCGACAAGTTCTCGGCCGAGGTCTTCACCGACGTGGACGAGGAGCTCGTGGTGGGCCTCGCCGCGGCCGCCGCGGTGGCAATCGAGAACGCCCGGTTGCACGCCAAGGTCCACGAGCTGGCGCTGGTCGAGGACCGGGAGCGGATCGCCCGCGACCTCCACGACACCGTCATCCAGCGGTTGTTCGCCACCGGCATGTCGCTGCAGAGCACCGTGCGGCTGGTGACCACCGACCCGCCGGCGGCGATCGGCCGGATCGGCAGCGCCGTCGACGACCTGGACGTGACGATCAAGGAGATCCGGACCGCCATCTTCGACCTCGAGCAGTCGAAGGCAGGTCGCGACAGCCTGCGCGCCCGGCTGCTGGCGGTGGCCCGTGAAGCTGCCGTCCCGCTCGGCTTCGAGCCCCGCGTCCTGTTGGACGGGCCGATCGACACCGGCGTCGACGCACGCGTCGGCGACGAGCTCGTGGCCACGCTGCGCGAGGCGCTGAGCAACGTCGCCCGCCACGCCGAGGCAACCCACGTCGACGTGGAAGTGGAGGTCCACGGTGACGTCCGGCTCAGAGTGTCTGACGACGGGATCGGCCCACCTGCGGGCAATCTGCCGACAGGGAAGGGCTTGCGAAACATGACATGACCGAGCGGCGATGCTCGGCGGCACGCTGGAGCTCCATGCGGGAGCGGCCGGTGGGACGGTGCTCGAGTGGCGGGCTCCCAAGGGTTGACGCCGATGCGCACGCTGATGTTCAGCGCCAAGCGCTACGACCGGGCGTCGTTCGATGCCTGCAACCGGCGCGCACCGGCACGAGATCGAGTATCTCGATGTGCGCCTCGATGAGCGCACGGCGGATCTGGCCGCCGGGTCACGAAGCGGTCTGCATCTTCGTCAACGATCGTTGTGACCGCCGCGACGTCGGCTCGACTCGCCGAGCTCGGCGTACGCGTCATCGCCTTGCGCTGTGCGGGATACAACAACGTCGATGTCGACGCCGCCAAGCGGGTCGGGGCTCGCCGTCGTGCGCGTGCCCGCCTACTCGCCGGAGGCCGTCGCCGAGCACACGCTCGCCCTCATCCTTGCCTCCGACCGTCACATCCATCGCGCCCATTACCGGGTGCGCGAGGGCAACTTCGCACTCGACGGGCTCCTCGGGCGTGGCTTGCACGGCGCCACCGCCGGTGTCGTCGGTACCGGACGCATCGGTCAGCTCGTGGCCCGGCTGCTGGTGGCGTTCGGCTGCACAGGTGTTGGCCCACGACCCGTTCGTCGACGGACGAGCTCGTCGCGCTCGGTGTCGATATGTCGAGCTCGAGGAACTGTGGTCGAACGCGGACATCGTGGCCCTGACCTGTCCGCTGACGCCGGAGACGTTCCATCTCGTCGACGATGCAGCGATCAAGACGATGAAGCCCGGCGTGATGCTGGTCAACACCGGCCGCGGTGCGCTCATCGACACGGCTGCCGTCATCGAGGGCCTGAAGTCAGGACACATCGGGTGCCTCGCCCTCGACGTGTACGAGGAGGAGGGGCCGCTCTTCTTCGAGGATCGCTCCGCCGAGTTGATCCGCGACGACGTGTTCGCCAGGCTCCTGACGTTCCCCAACGTGCTGCTCACCGCGCACCAGGCGTTCTTCACGGAGCCGGCGTTGCGGTCCATCGCGGAGACCACGCTCGCCAACCTCGATGACCTCGAGGCGGGACGGTCGTGTCCGAATCAGCTGTGAGCTCGGAAGGTTGAAGTGATGAGCGACCCCATCACCGTGTTCCTGCTCGATGACCACGAGCTCGTGCGACGCGGCGTGCGGGACCTTCTCGAGAGTGAAAGCGACATCAAGGTGGTCGGCGAGGCGAGCACCGAAGCCGAAGCGATCGGTCGGGTGCACGCCCTCGACCCGGACGTCGCCATCCTCGACGTCCGGCTCGAGGAAGGCAACGGCGTCGCCGGCATGCCGCGAGATCCGGTCCCTCCATCCTCGTACCGCCTGCCTCATCCTCACCTCGTTCGCCGATGACGAGGCGCTGTTCCAAGCGATCATGGCCGGCGCCGCCGGCTACGTGCTGAAGCAGATCCGCTCCGGTGACCTCGTCGACGCCGTGCGCCGCGTCGCCGCCGGGCAGAGCCTCCTCGACCCAGCGGTGACGGCCCGCGTCCTCGAGCGGATTCGCCGTGGACCGGAAGAGGATGAGCTCATCGCCCGTCTCAGCCCACAGGAACGGGAGGTGCTCCAGCTACTCGCCGAAGGGCTGACCAACCGGCAGATCGCGGCCCGGCTCTACCTGGCCGAGAAGACGATCAAGAACTACGTCACCTCGGTGCTCTCCAAGATGGGGATGGCCAGGCGCACCGAGGCAGCCGTGTACGCCGCAACCCACCTCGACAAGGCGAAACGCGACCAGCCCAGTTCGTGAGCAGTCGCGTCAGGCTTCGGCGGCGCCTTCAGCGGCTGCGTAGGCGCCGAGCAGATCGCGCGCCGAGACGATCCCGACCACGCGTCCGCCGTCGGCGAGAAGCACGTGCCGGACGTAGCTCTCCATCATCTGTTCGGACTACTTCCGCGACCGTCGCCGTGGCATCGCACGACACGAGATCAGTGCGCCCGATGTCGATCGCCTTCGTCGTGGCCGGGTCTCTCCGGGCGGCGAGGGCACGCACCACGTCACGTTCTGACACGATGCCCCGCACCTCGTCGCTGCTGCCGACCGCCAGCGCGCCGACGTCCGCATCGACCATGGTCCGAGCGACCTCCCACAGGTCGGCGTCCTGCAGCCACGCGGGCGACGAGATCGGCGGCGAGCGTCGCCACCGGCATTGCTCCGGCTGAGGACATCGGCATGCACATGGTGTAGCGGATGCGGCACGACGACTATTCGACGACGAGCGCGGTGACCATGCCGAACATCCCGTCGGCCGATTCGACGTGGTTGAGGATGTGGCAGTGCAACACCCACGTGCCGGGTGACGTCGGGTTGAACAGCACCGTGTAGCGCTCTCCCGGCGCGACGAGCACGGTGTCGGCGGCGTACGGGTGGTCGAGCGGTTCGCCGTCCTTGGCGACGACGATCTGTTCGAAGCCGTGGAGGTGCATCGGGTGCACCTGCAGGCCCTCGTTGTAGTACGTGAGCCGGATCCAGTCTCCGACGTTGGCGGTGAGCGGTGTGGTGGCGGGGAAGCTCTTCCCATCGAGGCTGAGCCCGATCACACCGGCGTCGTTGAGGACCATCGGCAGGTCCTGGGCGACCGTCAGGTCGGCGGGGATCTCGATGCCCGAGATCGTCTGACCAGCCGGATTCGGGACGTCGCCGACGTACAGCGTTCCGAACAGCCCGTTGGGGACGGCCTCGTGGGCGTGGGCGTGCGCGTGGTACATCGCGATCGCCGGCTCGGTGACCGTGAACTCGTAGGTGTAGGTCTCACCGCTGGCGACGAGATCCTGCGTGATGGGTGACACGCCGTCCTGGTCGTTGGGGACGTCGACGCCGTGCCAGTGGATGTCGGTGCCGATCGGCAGCTGGTTGGTCAGCTCGACCTGCACGTGGTCGCCGACGTCGAGGTCGATGCGCGGTCCCGGCACGGTGCCGTTGTAGGCCCAGGCCTTGACGATCTCGCCGGGGCGGACCTCCCAGTCGACGACGGATGCGGTGAGCTCGAATCGCTTCGTGCCGTCGGGAAGGACGTCGGGCGACAGCGGCTGGTTGCCGAGCCCCTCGGTCGCCGCCGGGAAGGCGAGCACCGACTCGATCATCGCCTGGTCCTGGGCGGCGCCTTCTTCGGCCGTCGGCGTGTGGTCGGCGTGATTGCGCACCGGCACCTGCCTCGGCGGCGGCGGCCGCTCGGCTGCCGATCCCTCGTCCACCGATCGTCAGTTGAGCGGTCATGCCGGACTCGGTGTGGCCGGGGATCGTGCAGAAGATCTCGTAGGTGCCGGGTTCCAGGGAGCCGATGTCGAGCTCGGTGGTCTCCCCGGCTTCCACGTCGGGTGACACGAGCGCGGTGTCGCGCACGGCGATGTTGTGGACCATCGTGCCGTTGTTGCGGACGGTCATCGTCCCGGGCGACGAGATGTTCGCCGTGGACAGGTCGATGGCGAACTCGGAGAGGTCGGCTTCCACCGGTTCAGCGCCTGCCGCGCTGGTGCCTCCACCGTCGTTGTCGCGCATCGCGAAGCCGATGGCGATGAAGCTGCCGAGCGCGGCGAGGAAGCCGACGGCGAGCACCAGGATCGTCCAGCTGTCGCGGCTCAGCCGATAGCGCTGGAGGTCCCGCTCGAGCGCGTCCAGCCGCGCCTCATCGTCGGTCGTCGTGTCGGACATGATGGCCATTCTCGGAATGCGACGGCCCGCTCGGTGCGGGCGAAAGGCTCCGCAACACCGGGACCTTGGTCCCTACTGCCGTGCATGCGGACCGTCCCACACTGGTCCGATGATCGTGGATCAGGGACTCGAGCTCTTGACCGAGGACGAATCCCGGACGTTGCTCGGCCGGAGGCGAGGTCGGACGGATAGGGATCACGCTCGGCGCCTTGCCGGCGATCTTTCCTGTCAACTACCGGGTGATCGACGGAGCGATCATGTTCCGGACGGCACCCGGTTCCAAGTTGTCGGCCGCCGTCGCCGGCGAGGTCGTCGCATTCGAGGTCGACGACTACGAAGCCGCCGATCGCTCCGGTTGGAGCGTTCTGGCGGTGGGCCGGGCCGAGGTGGTCGCCGATCCCGACATGATCGCTCAAGGCGAAGGCGGCGCACCTGGAGCCGTACGTCGATGGCGCCCGCACGGCGCATCGTCCGCATCGAGCCGACGTTCATCAGCGGCCGGCGGCTCGCCTCGCACGCATCGCCGTGACGAGCGTCGGGCGGTTCTCTGGAGATTCGCTTCATCCGTGACCCCTTCGGCATCAGAACCGTGCGGCCCGTTGGATGGACGCGAGCATGATCTGATCTCCGATGCGACGACGGGAGGGGGACTCGGCTCGGTGGGCCAACACACGGCATCGTTGGAACGTTGGGTCCCGGCCGTTCGGGCTGCGCGCGAGTACCAGCGGCAGTGGGTGCGGTTCGACGTGGTCGCCGGGTTGGTGCTCGCGGCGATCCTCGTTCCGCAAGGCATGGCGTATGCGGAGCTGGCCGGTCTCCCTGCGGTGACGGGCCTGTACACGACGATCGGCTGCCTCGTCGCCTACGCCATCTTCGGCCCGTCGCGGGTGCTCGTGTCTGGGTCCCGATTCGGCGGTCTCACCGCTGATCTTCGCCGCGATCGTGCCGCTCGCAGCCGCCGACGACCCGGAAACGGCGGTCACGTTGGCCGGGATGCTGGCTGTGTTGGTCGGCGTGATCGCAGTCGGGTTGGGAATCGGCAAGCTCGGTTTCGTCGCCGATCTGCTGTCGAGCGAGGTCCAGGTCGGCTACATGAACGGTCTGGCCATCACGATCATCGCCGGCCAGCTCCCCAAGCTGTTCGGCTTCTCCACGGATGCGGACTCGTTCGTCGACGAGTTGCGCGAGTTCGCGTCGAACCTCGACCTGACGAAGGCACCTGCGCTGGTGATCGGCGTCGGCGTGCTCGTCGTCCTGCTCGGTCTGCCCCACCTCACGAAGAGGGTGCCGGCGGTGCTGGTCGCCGTCGTCGGAGCGACGGTCGTCTCAGCGGCCTTCGGGCTCGCCGAAGAGATCTCCACGGTGGGAACGCTGCCGCGTGGCTTCCCGACACCGGCCCTGCCGTGGACACAGGTCTCCGATGTCGGGCCGCTGTTCGTCGCCGCGGTCGGGATCACCCTGGTGTCGCTCACCGACACGATCGCCACCTCGTCGGCGTTCGCCGCACGCCGCGGCGAGGAGGTCGACCCGAACCAGGAGATGGTGGGGATCGGCGCGGCGAACGTCGCGGCTGGGCTGGTCCGCGGGTTCGCCGTGTCGACGAGCGGTTCCCGGACCGCGGTTGCCGAGCAGTCGGGTGCCAAGAGCCAGCTCACGGGTCTGATCGGGGCGGCGGTGGTGGCAGTGCTGCTGCTGTTCCTCAACGACCTGCTCGCCGATCTTCCCCAGTCGGCGCTGGCGGCGGTGGTGATCGCCGCGGCCCTGTCCCTGCTGAACTTGGGCGCGCTGGCCCGCTACTGGCGGGTGCGGCGCTCGGCGGCGGTGCTCTCGGTGATCGCCTCGCTGGGCGTGATCTTCGTGGGCGTGCTCGAGGGGATCGTCCTGGCCATCGGGCTCGCCGTGCTCCTGTTCTTCCGGCGCAGCTGGTGGCCCCACGGCGCGGTGCTGGGACGGATCGACGGCGTCGACGGCTGGCACGACGTCGACGCTCACGACGCCGCCGAGGAGGTGCCGGGCATCGTGATCTACCGGTGGGAGGCGCCGCTGTTCTTCGCCAACGCCGGCGCGTTCCGCCGTCAGGTTCGCCACCTCGTGCGGGAGCGGTCGCCGTCGTGGGTCGTCGTGCAGTGCGAGGCGATCACGGATGTGGACGTGACCGCGGCCGGCATGCTGCAACAGCTGGACGAGGAGCTCAACGCCGAAGGCGTGCACATGGCGCTTCGTCGAGCTGCGCAGCCGGCTCCAGGAGCTCGTGCAGCGCTACGGGCTGTTCGAGACACTGGACCGCGATCACTTCTATCCCAGCGTCGAGAGCGCCCTCGCCGACATTCGCGATCGGAGCGACATGACTGGCTGCGACGCGATCGCGTTTCAGAGCGCCGCAGGCTGGCTGCGCTCGCGGCACTGGTCGGCACGGCGGCGCTCGTGGGATTCGTTGTCGGGGCGCTGTTCCGGCACGGCGGCGACTCCTCATCGGTCTCGTGGGGCTGGCGGTCGCCGTGGCCGGCGGCTGGTGGGTCGTCACGGAACGCTGCCCCGCCGGGCGATCGGCGCAGCCGGCGTGCTGGCGTGGACTTGTCGTCGTCGCGGTTGCCGTCGTTCGGGCAGCTCGGTTCGAGCGGACCGGATCGCCTTACGGCTCGCGATCGTTCTTGTGCTGCTCGGCGTCACGATGGCCTGCGCCCGGGCGGCGATGGAGCGCGACCTCCACGCGCGCGATCCACGCAGACGCCCGGACGGCCCGCCGCGTCGGCCCGTCTTGTTGTGCAACCCGTGGTCCGGCGACGGGCACGGTCGAGCGGTTCGGGCTGCTCGCGCTCGCTGCCGAACTGGGCGTCGAGACGGTGATGCTCGAACGCGGGTCTGGACCTCGAGACGCTGGCCCGGGACGCCGTGGCACGTGGTGCCGACTGTCTCGGCGTGGCCGGTGGGGACGGCTCGCAGGCGGTGGTGGCTGCGGTCGCCGTCGAGCACGGCCTCCCCTTCGTGTGTGTGAGCGCTGGGACCCGCAACCACTTCGCGCTCGACCTCGGGCTCGACCGCGACGACCCCCGTCAGTCGATGTGGCGCGTTTCGTGACGCCTACGAGCGACGGGTCGACTACGGCGACGGTCAATGGTCGGTTGTTCGTGAACAACGTCTCGCTCGGCGTGTACGCCGCCGTCGTCCAGGAGGATTCCTACCGCGACGCCAAGCTCGAGACGACGACGAACCTCCTTCCGGAGCTGCTCGGCACGCACGCCGAGCCGTTCGACCTGCAGTTCGTCAACTCCAGACGGCAACGAGGTCGACGGCGCGATCGCCGTGGTCGTCTCGAACAATGCGTACACGTGCACGGCACGGCTCCGAGCGTGCAGCGTCGCCACCTGGATCGTGGTGAGCTCGGGGTGTTCGCCGTGACCACGCGCACCGGCGCCGAGGCAGCGCGCTTGCTCGCCGCAGCCGCGCTCGGCGGACGGCGACTCAGCCGGTTCTGGCACGAATTCACCGCAACGGAGTTCGAAGTGCAGTCGCGATCAGGCGTCGTGTTCGCCGGCGTTGACGGAGAGCCGGTCGCAGCTCGCCACGCCACTGCGCTTCCAGACCCATCCAGGCGGGCTCACCATGCTCGTGCCGCGGGGAAACGTCGAAGCCGCCCAGCGCCGCAGCGCGCGTGATGTGCGAGTGGGAGATCTCGTCGACGTCGCCTTGGGTCGGGAGCCGCCAAGGTACGTCGTGACCTTGACTGCTCAGCTCGTTTCGAGTCGTTGACCCCGCCAAGCGATCGACAGGGTGCCGTTCGACGACACCACGAACACGGCGGCGTTCGGAGCATCGGCAGAGAACCTCAGCGCCGACGTGTGTCGGGTGCCGCGGAACGGCGGGATGTCACGGCGCGACTGCTCCGACGTCCGAAGGTGAACGCCGACCGTCGTGACGTGGCCGTCACCGTCGACGAGCGCGGCTCGGTCGTACTGGGAAAGCGCGTTCAACAGCGGCGCGAGATGCGATCGGTTCGTGAGGTCGAGCGGCGGGATGTCAACCGAGGATCGAAACCCGAGCCCGTCGAGTTGGTGAGCGTCTCCGTCGAGCCGCCAGACGATGGCTGTACCGATCCTTCCGGCGCCCAACCAGTGGTTGCAGAGCTCGACGAGGTTGGCAAGTACGTCGGGATCTGCGTCCGGGAGCATCGGCGTGATCCGCTCGACGATGTGGGGGCTGAGGAGCTTCTGCGCCCAGCGGATGCCGTCCCAAGTGGCGACGCCTTGGGGAGTCGCCAGCCGCACCCAGCCGCGTCCCGAGGCGTTGCACGGCGAACGCGCCGGTCGCCGTGACCAGGTGCACCACCGACGATTCGTATTCGTGCGTGCGGTCGAAGCACAGCAGCCGGTCGTTTCGGCCCAGCATTCGCACGATGAACGACGAGCGTCCGTCGGCGAGGCGCCGCGCGACCGCGAGTGGCACGCCGCCGACCTCCACGAGGTTCAGAGATCGGACGACGTCGACTCGCAGGAGCATCGGCGACGACCAGGGCGCCATAGCGCGGTGCAACGCCTTCGTGAGCGTGTGGATGCCGGGCGTAGTCCAACTCGGCCAACAACGCATCGGCCAAGTCCGGGTCCGCCGGGATCCAAACCTGCTCATCGACCAGTTCCTGTCGGAGCCGTTCGACGCGCCCGGCGTTGACGTCGAAGCCGCTCACCCGACAAGCCTGCCGCACCGATCCGACACTGCGGCAACATGCGATATGCACCAGATCGACTGGCATCAGGCGGGTAAGACGTAAGGGTGGTGACTGCCCCTCGAGCGCTCGACGAGACGCGCACCCGGATGGCCGCGGCCTGGCGACGCCGTCGCCGCCTCGGCGAGTCGGACTGCGAGGAGATCCGCACCGGGCTCGTCGCCCAGCCGGTGAATGCACTGTCCAGCCTGGCGTACGTGGCGGGCGGCGGCTGGGTGGCGATGCGTGGTGTGCAGGCCGGCCAGCCGGCCGCGGTGGCCTTCGGGGGCCTCCTTGGCGCGGTGGGCCTCGGCAGCGTCCTGTACCACGGTCCGTGCCCGCCCGGGGCGCAACAGGCCCACGACGCCAGCCTCGCCGCCACCCTGGGGCTCGTCGTCCTCCACAACACCGCCGCCATCACGGGTCGCCACCGACTGGTTCGGGGAGTCGTGCAGGTCGGCGCAGCGGTCGCAGCCGCCCTGCCGGTCCTTCCGAGCGGCCGCTTCACCAACCCGGTCGCCGCTGTGTTGGGCGTCGCCGCGGTGTCTACCGAAGCCCTCTCCGTCCGGAGCCACCACCCACGAGGACCGGCGGCGGCCGCCGCCGGCACCCTCGCGCTCGGCGCGTTCATCAACGTGCTCAGCCGCACGGGCGGCCCGCTCTGTCGTCCCAAGAGCCTTCTTCAAGGGCATGCCGCGTGGCACGTGCTCAGCGCCGTCTCGCTCGCCGCCTGGGCCCGGGGCGCTCTGCTCCCAGCGGCGGCTTAGCTGGCGGTCACCCGTCCGACAGGCCGGCTCGAGGGCGGCGTCGACGGCGGCGACGACTTCGGCCCGTGCGGCCAGCACGGGTGGCAGGAGCCCGACGCGATCGCGAGCGCGGAGATATCCCCACAGCGTGGCGACGAGGCGGGTCAACGGTGTCCACACGGCGAGGGCGATGGCGCCCCCGATGGCGACGAGCGCGCCCGCCACCACTGCGCCGAAGCCGTCGGCGAGCACGGCGCCGGCGATGATCCAGGTGAGCAGCCCGGCAATCAGACCGACGAGCAGGCGAACCGTCCCCTTGGTCGCCGTCGACCGCACCACGCCGGTCGCGCCAACCACGAGCAACAGCGCGGGCAGATGGATCAACGTCGCCACCGCAACCACCGGGCCGAGCAACACCAGGCCGACGATCGACAGCACGAGACGGCCGGCCGAGACACCACGCGGCGCAAGCTCCCGGTCCCGCAGCCCGATCAGCTGGAGCTGGGTGGCGTACTGCCGGAACGCGTCTGTCACCCGGTCGCGGGCCGGCGCTGGCGATCGTCGCCAGCCGTCGCGCGATGACCTCGACCTGGCCGAACGTCGCCGCTCCGTGCCGCAGCTGCGAATCAGCGGAGACACGTGCCGCCGCTCGCATCACCTCCCGTTCGTCGACGCTGTCGAAGTCCGGCGACACCACCTCGAGCGCTGTCGCGATCTCCGCCGTCAGCGCCGCCACGTCGTCATGATCGGGTTCGCCGTCCACGACGGGGTGGAGCGCTCGTGGAGTGATCGGCTCGCCGACCATGACGAGCGCCGCGCTACGCGTCTCGATGCGACTCTCGAAGGCGAGACCGATCGGGACGACCACGAGCGCCGGCGCCGTTGGCACGGCACCGAGTGCGATGCGCGCCGCGCCGGTGCGCACCCGGTCGAGGCCGCCCCGATCACCGGTCGTGCCTTCCGGGAAGATCGCCACCATGGCGCCGCCGGCCAACTCCTGGTGACACGCCTCGAACATGGCGCGGTTGTCACCCGGCCGATCGCCGTCGGACCGGCGATACACGGGCAGCACGCCGGCGAGGGCGAGGAACGGGCGGGCGACGATCACCTTCCACAGCGCCGCCTTGGCGAGGAACCGGGGGAGGCGGCCGAGCACCGAGGCCACCACGATCGGATCGACGAACCCGTTGCCGTGGTTGGCGACCACGAGCACGGGCCGATCAGCAGGGATGCGCTGGCGGCCTGTCACCTCGACGGATCGATAGAAGGCCTGCGTGAGTGTCTTGGTGAGGAGGCCGAGCACGCGATCAGTGGCGCCGCGCCACAGCCGTGGCGCTCGCTCTGGCGACGTCGCGGTCATGGCGTTGTCGAACCATCCGAGCAGGAGCAGTGCGGAGAGCAGGTGCCAGAGGCCGTGGGGCTGGAGCAGCGATTGCTCGTCGCACAGCGGGCTGTCACGCGTTCCCTGCCCACCAGCTGGCCGCAGCCAGGGCGGCCAGCACGATGAGGGCGGCGTTCCACACTCGTGGCAAGCCGTGGCGGCGGGCGACGAGCTCGGTGCCGACGACGACCACCACCGCGACCGCCGCCAGCACGCTGGTGACCCCAAGAGCAGCTGCAATTCCGCCGGCGACCAGCCCGACCGCCGCACCGACGAGGGCACCGTTGGCGCCGTCGGTCGACCGGCGCAGTCGGCTGACGTGCCAACCTGCGACGAATCCGAGCATCCCGACGCAAGGGCACGTCGTGGAGGTACTGAGCGAGCGTGCCCGAGCTTCCGTGGTACAGGAAGCTTCCAACCCCCTCGACCGCGACGAGCGCGCCGAGCGCGAGGAACGCGCGCGGCAACGCCTGGCGCACGACGATCGCCACCACGAGCGCACCTGCGGCGAGGTAGGCGAGCGAGGACCACGCGTTGGCGTCCTGCTCCAGGAACCAGTCGTCCCGTGCCTCACAATCGGCGTCGAGCGCGGCGAGCATGGTCCGCACGGTGTAGCACCAGGACCATCGAACGGTCCGACACAATCGAGTCTGGGCGATGATGGGACCAGGACGACACGAGACCGGTGAGATGGACGACGGCGATCAAGTCGACGAGCGCCCGTCGACGCCGGCAGCGACGGTCGACGATGTCGCGCCGATCGCCGATGCGGCCCTGAGCGGAGGCGGGCTGCGGGCGCTCGTCGAACGGAGCCGGGAGCGGTTCGCCGACGAGCAGTCGAGGGTCAACGAGCTGATCGAGAAGCATCACGACCGACCGCTGATCGACGTCGGTCTACGGATCTACGAGCGCGACAGGGAGGCGGCAGGAACGATCGTCGGCAGTGCGCTCGCGTTCCGGTTGTTCCTCTTCTTCGTGCCGCTGACGCTGTTCGTCGTCGGCGCGCTCGGGTTCCTCACCCAGTGGATCGAAGCGGATGACGTCAACGATGCCGCCGGCCTCGGCGGGACGATCGCCGCCCAGATCAACACCGCGTTGTCCCAGCCGGACAGCACGCGCTGGATCGCCACACTCGTCGGCCTGATCGGCACGGCGTGGGCGGGACGTTCGCTGAGCAAGGTGATGATGTCTGCGAGCTGCCTCTCCTGGCGGTCTGCCCGTGACCACGAAGGCGTCGGTGCGCGTCATCGGCGCCGTCGTCGGTCTCGTCGCCACGATCGTCATCGTCGCGACCGTCGTCAACCTCTTCCGCCGAGATCACGGACTGGCCATCGCGGGCGTGTCGATCCTCGCTGCCGTCGCCGTCTATGGCATCGCGTGGATGGTGATGTCGATGTTGCTGCCCCGCGCGACGAGGGATCCCGGTGCGCTCTTGCCGGGAGCCGTCGTCGTCGGGGCCGTCCTCGCCGGGATGCAGGCGGTCGCCCAGCTGTACCTCCCAGACAAGCTGGAACGAGCCTCGGCGCTGTATGGCGCCCTCGCCACCACCCTCGTCACGCTCGGAACGTTCTTCCTCGTCGGACGGGCGATGGTCTTCGGGATGTCGCTGGACGCTGTGATCTACGAGCGCTTCGGAAGCATCTCGCAGTTCGTCTTCGGACTTCCTCTCGTGCGTGTGCTCCCGCGCAAGTCCGAATGGATCCGCAACTTCTTCGACCTCGAGCCGCCGCCGGCCAGGCCCGGTCAGAGATCCGGCTGAACCGTCAGCCAGATCTCTGACAGGAGCGCCGAGCGCAAATCAGGCAGCCTGCGGCCGTCGTCGTGCTCGCGGGCGCGTAGGAGGCGGCGAAGCCGTCACGCCAGCTGGGATAGCGCAGGTTCCAGCCGAGCTCTCGCTTCGCCTTGGCGTTGGACGCGCCCCGTGACTCGGTTTGCATCATGACCAGGGCCTCGCCGGCGAACAGACGCCCGACCCAACGAGGCACGTGGCGGGGCGGCTTGGCGCCGAGCATCTCGGCGAGCACGGGGAGCCACTCCCGCACGGGGGCCGGCTCGTCGTCGACGATGTTGTACGTGCCGGCCGTCGTGCTCCAGCGCCAGCACGGTTGCCGCGGCGGCGTCGTCGAGGTGGATGAACGACGTCATCCCAGCGCCGTCGCCGACGATCGGGAACTGCCGCTTGCGGACCGGGTCGACCATCGCATCGTTCGAGGCGCCGTAGAAGCCGCCGTAACGGAGGACGGTGCCGCCTACGTCGGTGACCACCTCGTCGAGGTACCGCATCGCGGCGACGGTCTCACGCATCGACGGCACGGGTGCCGAATCGAGCGGATCGTCCTCGGTCTTGACCGAGTCCGCCGACCCGTGCGTAGAGCGCACTGGCGTAGCTCTGGGCGACGAACCGGTCGCACACCGGCCTCGCTGGCGGCGGCGAGCAGCGCGTCGGTGCCCTTGCGTGCGCAGCCAGTTGGTCTTGGCAAACGTGCGGTCGAAGTGCTTGAAGTCCGGATCGGACAGCGCATGTCGCCTGATGAATGATCGCGTCGGGCTCGGCGTCGAGGATCGCCCGGCGCACGGCGGGAGGATCGAGCAGATCCAGTACGATCGGCGTCGCGCCGAGGGCGCTCGAGCAGCTCGAACTTGCGGGGTGACGTCGTGGTGCCGATCACCTCGTGCCCTCGATCGTTCAACTGGGAAACGAGCCGGGTGCCGATCGCACCGCTGGCCCCTGCAACGAACACGCGCATCGTGATCTCCTCTCGGTATCGGGCCGTGGCCCGAGGGGGGTCCGGTACCTCGAATGACCCCGCGCGGCGTCGAAACGTGACAGCGGATGGACGACGATCTCCTGGGTGGCGCTGGTCTCGGATCCGGGACTGTCGCGACCCGGACTGACCGGCGTGAGTCGGGTCGCCGCCCGATCGGCTGCGGCTAGACCCGTGCGGGTGGCGTCACGACTTGACGAGGCGCTCGATGGCGTTGGTGGCTTCGTCGATGAGGCGTTCGGCTTCGGCGTCGCCTCCGGCCGACGCGGCGCCGGCAACGCAGTGGCGCAGGTGCTCGTCGAGCAGGCCGAGGGCGACACTCTGCAGAGCACGTGTGGCGGCGCTGACCTGCGTGAGCACATCGATGCAGTACTCGTCGTTGTCCACCATCCGCTGGAGGCCGCGGATCTGCCCCTCGATGCGGCGCAGCCGCTTGAGGTAGTCGTCCTTCTGGTTCGTGTAGCCACGCTCTGTCATCACCGCTCCTCTCGTCGGTCAGGATACGCCATAGGGGTATGTGTCACACGCTGTTGACTATACCTAGGGGGGGTATATAGTCACGAGCGTGCAGACAGCGCACGTGCACCACGAGTCGTCCCATCCCGGCCACGACCAGCACGCCGGGCACGACCCGGAGATGTTCCGCCGGCGCTTCTGGATCAGCCTGCTGCTGACGATCCCGCTCATCGTCACGAGCGAGACGGTCATGGAGTGGTTCAACTACGAGCTCGACTTCCCGGGGACGTCGTGGCTGGGCCCGGTGCTCGGTTCGGTCGTCTTCTGGTGGGGCGGGTGGCCGTTCCTCGCCGGCGGCGTGATGGAGATCCGCCACCGCCAGCCCGGGATGATGCTGTTGATCTCGATGGCCATCACCGTCGCCTACGTCGCGTCGATGGCCACCACCTTCGAGTGGCTCGACCTGGAGTTCTGGTGGGAGCTGGCGGCGCTGGTGACGATCATGCTGCTCGGGCACTGGCAGGAGATGAAGGCGATCGGCCAGGCTCGGGGCGCTCTGGCGGCGTTGGCCGAGCTGCTACCTGACGACGCAGAGGTTGTCGACGGCGACGACGTGCGCACCGTCGCGATCGCCGAGCTCCGGGTTGGTGACGTCGTGCTGGTGCGCTCGGGCGGTCGGGTTCCGGCCGACGGGTCGATCATCGACGGCGAGGCCGAGCTGGACGAGTCGATGATCACCGGCGAGTCCAAGCCGGTGGGCAAGGGACCAGGCGACCGCGTCGTGGCAGGCACGATCTCGACCGACTCCTCGGTGCGGGTCAGGGTGGAGGCAGTCGGAAACGACACGGCGCTGGCCGGCATCCAACGCCTGGTGGCTGACGCGCAAGCCAGTCACAGTCGGGCCCAGGCGCTCGCTGACCGCTTCGCCGCCCTGCTGTTCTACGTCGCCGTCGCCGCCGCCGTCATCACGTTCGTGGCGTGGAGCGTCGCCGGCAGCATCGACGACGCCGTCGTGAGAACCGTCACGGTGCTGGTGATCGCCTGCCCGCACGCCCTCGGTTTGGCGATTCCACTGGTGATCTCGCTGTCGACGGCCGTGTCTGCCAAGGCCGGCATCCTGGTCAAGGACCGCCTCGCCCTCGAGCGGATGCGCTCGATCGACACGGTGCTGTTCGACAAGACCGGGACCCTGACCAAGGGCGCCCACGTCGTCACCGGCGTGGCAGCGACGGGCGGCCTCGACGAGGACCGCGTGCTGCGCCTGGCCGGTGCCGTCGAGTCGGACAGTGAGCACCCGCTGGCGAGGGCGATCGTCACCGCCGCCGGCGGCCGGGGCGAGGTCCCCTCGGCGCGGGCGTTCAGGGCGCTGACGGGCCGTGGCGTCGAGGCGACCATCGACGGCGTTCGCTACGCAGTCGGCGGGCCGGCCCTGCTGCGTGAGCGACAGCTCTCCGTCCCCGATGACCTGCGGCAGATGATCGATGGCTGGCAGCGCCGCGGCGCGGCGGTGCTTCACCTGGTGCGGGACGACCACGTCATCGGGGCACTGGCGCTCGAGGATGAGATCCGCCCGGAGGCCCGCGAGGCCGTGTCCGATCTCCAGCAGATGGGCGTCGAGGTGGCGATGATCACTGGTGACGCCCGCCAGGTCGCCGACGCCGTCGGACGTGATCTCGGCATCGGCGAGGTGTTCGCCGAGGTGCTCCCAGAGGACAAGGACCAGGCGGTCAGCCAGCTCCAGCAGCGCGGTGCCAGCGTCGCCATGGTCGGTGACGGCGTCAACGACGCCCCGGCGCTGGCCCGTGCCGACGTCGGCCTGGCCATCGGCGCCGGGACCGACGTGGCGATCGAGTCGGCCGGCGTCGTGCTCGCCTCCAGCGATCCGCGCAGCGTGGGTGGCGTGATCCGCCTCTCCAGGGCGAGCTACCGCAAGATGATCGAGAACCTCGCCTGGGCAGCCGGCTACAACGTCGTCGCCATCCCCCTCGCCGCCGGTGCCCTCGCCTGGGCCGGCATCACGCTGTCGCCTGCGGTCGGCGCCATCCTGATGAGCCTGTCGACCATCGTCGTGGCGCTCAACGCCCAGCTGCTGCGCCGCGTTCGACTCACTCCCGAGCGGCGTGGCACTCCGTCGTTTACCGGTACCCCCTAGAGGTATACTGCCATGGTGCTCTCCGCCCGTCTGCGCTCGCCGGCCGTGAAGCTCGGCGCGTACGCCGTGGTCCTCGCCGTCGTGCTCGGCGCCGGGGCTGCGGTGGGCGCCGCGTTCGGGCCTGAGCCGTCGGCCGACACCGGCGCGCCGGCCGCCCATGACGGCGGACACGCCGACACGGGCACGGAGGAACCCGTGGCTGCTCACCCGGCTGGCCTGGCGATCAGCCAGGACGGATACACGCTCGACTTGCACACGACTGTCGTCGATCCAGCGCGACCGGCCGACCTGGAGCTCGTCATCGAGGGCCCCGACGGCGCGCCGCTCACCGACTACGAGGTCGAGCACGAACAGGAGCTGCACCTCGTGATCGTCGGTCGGGACCTCGTGGACTACGCCCACGTGCATCCGGAGCGCGATGAGCACGGCACCTGGCGGGTCAGCGCCCCGCCGCTGCAGTCAGGCTCCCATCGCGTCTACGCCGACTTCGTGCCGGCGGGTGGCGACGGTGTCACCCTGGCTGCCGACCTCGACGTGCCCGGCTCGCGCCCCGCGACCGAGCGGCGCCAGCCATCTGATGTCGCGACCGTCGACGGCTACGAGGTCCGCTTCGAGGGCGCGCTCGTGGCCGGCACCGAGTCCGAGCTGACGCTGACGGTTAGCCGTGATGGACAGCCGGTGACGGATCTCGAGCCGTACCTCGGCGCACTCGGGCACCTCGTCGCCATTCGCGACGGTGACCTCGCATACCTCCATGTCCACCCGTTGGACGAGGCCGTGGGTGCAGGCGGACCGGAGGTTCGCTTCGCCGTCGAAGTGCCGACGGCCGGTCGCTATGCCCTGTTCTTCGACTTCTCGCACGGCGGTGTCGTCCGGACCGCCTCCGTGCTGGCAACGGCGACGGCCGGAGGCTGATCCTCGATGATGACCGACCTGCCAGCCAACGAGATCGATCTGGCGATCAGTGGCATGACCTGCGCCTCGTGCGCGGCGCGCATCGAGAAGCGCCTCAACGAGCTCGACGGTGTGACGGCAACGGTCAACTACGCCACCTCGCGGGCGCGGGTTCATGCGACTGATCGCGTGTCGGTCGACGACCTGATCAAGCTCGTCGAAGGGGCTGGCTA
Source organism: uncultured Acidimicrobiia bacterium (assembly GCA_963774635.1). Taxonomy (GTDB): domain Bacteria; phylum Actinomycetota; class Acidimicrobiia; order Acidimicrobiales; family Ilumatobacteraceae; genus JALZMG01. The sequence goes on along the minus strand of CAVZFS010000002.1, from coordinate 66,080 downwards.
CACGGCTCGCGATGCACGGCCGGCGGAGCGGGTCGATGAGTTCGTCGACGAACCCGACGAGAGCCAGCCGCTGCGCCAGCGGCTGATCGTGTCGGCGTTGCTCTCGCTGCCGGTCGTGGTGCTGGCGATGGTGCCGGCGCTGCAGTTCGACTACTGGCAGTGGCTCTCGCTCACTCTCGCCGCTCCCGTCGTCACGTGGGGGGCCTGGCCGTTCCACCGCGCCGCATGGGCCAACCTGCGTCACGCCACGGCGACGATGGACACGCTGATCTCGGTCGGCGTCCTTGCCGCCTTCGGATGGTCGCTGTACGCCCTGTTCCTCGGCGACGCCGGCGTTCCTGGCATGACGCACGGCTTCTCGCTCACCGCGGACCGGGAGATGGGTTCGAGCCTGATCTACCTCGAGGTCGCTGCCGGCGTCACCACGTTCATCCTCGCCGGGCGCTACTTCGAAGTCCGTGCCAAGCGACGCTCCGGCGCGGCACTCAAGGCACTCCTCGAGCTCGGCGCCAAGGACGTCGCCGTCCTCCGCGATGGCCGGGAGCAGCGCATCCCGATCGACCAGCTCGTCGTCGGCGACCGCTTCGTCGTTCGCCCCGGGGAGAAGGTGGCCACCGACGGCGTCGTCGAGGAAGGCACGTCGGCGATCGACGCCTCGCTCCTCACCGGTGAGCCGGTGCCGGTCGAGGTCGGGCCCGGCGTCCCCGTCACCGGTGCCACCGTCAACGCCGGCGGTCGGCTCATCGTGCGAGCCACCCGCGTCGGAGCCGACACCAAGCTGGCCCAGATCGGCCGGCTCGTCGAGGCTGCCCAGGCCGGCAAGGCGCCCGTGCAGCGGCTGGCCGACCGGATCTCCGCGATCTTCGTGCCGATCGTCATCGCGCTGGCGGTCGGCACGCTCGGGTTCTGGCTGGGCACGGGTGAGACGCCGTCGGTCGCCTTCACCGCGGCGGTCGCCGTGCTGATCATCGCCTGCCCGTGCGCGCTCGGCCTCGCCACGCCGACGGCGATCATGGTCGGCACCGGGCGCGGTGCTCAGCTCGGGATCATCATCAAGGGACCGGAGGTGCTGGAGTCGACCCGGCGGGTCGACACCATCGTGCTGGACAAGACGGGCACCGTCACCGCGGGGACGATGGCCCTCGTCGAGGTCGTCGCGACCGACGGTGTCGATCGGGACGAGGTGCTGAGGCTGGCCGGCTCGCTGGAGGACGCGTCCGAGCACCCCATCGCCAAGGCGATCGCTCGTGGCGCCCGCGACGCCGGACTCGACCTTGCAACGGTCGAGGCCTTCGCCAGCACGAACGGTCTGGGCGTCACGGGGGTCATCGACGGTCATGCCGTCGTCGCCGGCCGCCAGCGCTTCCTCGCCGACTGGTCGATGCATCCCGGCACAGCGTTGCGTGACGCCGCGGATGGCGCAGAGACGGCCGGGAAGACGTCGATCTTCGTCGGGTGGGACGGCGCCATTCGCGGTGTCGTGGTCGTCGCCGACACCGTCAAGCCGACGAGTGCGGCTGCGATCGCCGACCTTCGCTCGCTGGGACTGCGGCCGGTGCTGCTCACCGGCGACAACCGCCGTGCCGCCGAGTCGGTGGCTGCCGAGGTCGGCATCGGTGCCGGCGACGTGATCGCCGAGGTTCTGCCGGCCGACAAGGTCGACGTCATCAAGCAGCTTCAGGACGACGGACGGATCGTCGCGATGGCGGGCGACGGCGTGAATGACGCGGCGGCGCTCGCCCAGGCGGATCTCGGTCTCGCCATGGGTACGGGCACCGATGCAGCGATCGAAGCAAGCGATCTCACGCTCGTGCGCGGAGACCTGCGCGTCGCCGGCGACGCCATCCGGCTTTCGCGACGCACGCTGAGGACGATCAAGGGGAACCTCTTCTGGGCCTTCGCCTACAACGTCGCGGCCATCCCGCTCGCCGCAGCCGGCCTTCTCAACCCGATGCTCGCCGGAGCAGCGATGGCGATCTCCAGCGCGTTCGTCGTCAGCAACAGCCTCCGTCTCCGCCGGTTCCGCCCGGCGACTCGCGGCTGACCGTACGTCCACAGTCGTACGCGAGGTTCAGCCCACAGGCCGATGCGCCCGTCGCGCCGGATCAGTACCGTCGATCTCGTGCCGGTACGAGCATCGCTGACCGAGCTGCAGCAGCGCCTCGGGCGAGCGCCTCCCTGGGCGATCGACGCGGTCCTCGGTACGTTGATCCTGGTCGCCGGCCTGCTGACGACCGGCGGCGGGGACACCGATTCCGACGTCGTCTACCGCGAACGTGACGGCCTCGCCGTCGTGTTGATCCTGGCGGCCACGCTTCCGTACTACGTCCGTCGGCGGGCTCCGCTGGCGGTGTACCTCGTCACCATGACGGCTGTCGTCGTCCTGATGTTGCGCGGCTACGGGGAAGGCGCGCTGTCGCTGGTGCTCCTGCTCGGCGCGTACACCGTCGGTGCGTGGTGCCCGCCGCGGCAGGTGGTGGCGGCCGCTGTTGCGACGGCGGTGCTGCTCATCATCCTGCTCGCCGGTGATGCGCCGGGCTTTGGTGCCGGTGAGCTGGTCGCGAGCTCAGCGGCGTTCGCGTTCGCCATGCTGATCGGCTGGACGATGCAGACCCGACGTGAGCGCATCGATGCCTTCGATCGGGAACAGCGCGAGGCAGCCCTGCGAGTCGCCGCGGACGAGCGGTTGCGGATCGCCCAGGAGTTGCACGACGTCGTCGCGCACTCCCTCGGCCTCATCGCCGTGCAGGCCGGCGTGGGGATGAAGGTGGTCGACTCCGACCGCGCCGAAGCGCGGCGATCGTTCGAGAACATCTCGCGGACGAGCCGCTCGAGCCTGGCCGAGATCCGCCGGTTGCTCGGCGTGCTGCGCGGCGCCGACGGGACGCCGGCGTACGAACCAGCGCCGGGACTGGCCGACATCCCGCGGCTGGTTCAGGACGTCTCCGGCGCCGGGCTGCCGGTCGATCTCGACGTCGACGGCGACACGACCGACGTCCCGGCCGGTGTCGGACTGGCCGCCTACCGCATCGTGCAGGAGGCGCTGACGAACTCGTTGCGCCACGCCGCCGCGCAGCGGGCCACCGTCCGCCTCGACAGCACCTCGGGGAGGTTGCAGATCGAGGTCACCGACGACGGGCGAGGCGCGAACGGCCGGGGCACAGGTGGGCACGGACTGATCGGCATGCGCGAACGCGTTGCCGTCTACGGCGGTTCGCTCGACGTCGGCCCCGGACCGTCGGGCGGCTTCCGCGTCGCTGCCGACCTGCGCTACGAGACGGATCCGGCGGCGTGATCAGGGTCGCCGTCGCCGACGACCAGGCGCTGGTGCGCGGTGGCTTCTCGGTGCTGCTCGGCACGGCGGACGACATCGAGGTCGTCGGAGAGGCCGCCGACGGGGAGGCCGCCGTCAGGCTCGTCGCTCGTGAACGGCCCGATGTCGTCCTCATGGACATCCGCATGCCGGTGATGGACGGCGTGGAGGCCACGCGGCGGATCACCGCAGATCCACGACTGGCGTCGACCCGGGTCCTGATCCTGACGACGTTCGACCTCGACGAGTACGTGTTCGAGTCGCTGCGGGCCGGCGCCAGCGGATTCCTGCTCAAGGACACGCTTCCGGACGACCTCCTGGCGGCGGTCCGCGTGGTGGCCGGCGGCGAGGCATTGCTGTCGCCGCGGGTGACACGCCGGCTGGTGGAGGAGTTCGTGCAGCGAACTGCCACTCTGCCGAGCCCGGCTCGACATCAACTCGACGCGCTGACGCCACGTGAGACCGAGGTGCTGGCGGCGGTCGCCCGCGGCCTGTCCAACGCCGAGCTGGCGGCCACCCTGTTCATGTCGCAGGGCACGGCGAAGACGCACGTCAGCCGCCTGCTCACCAAGCTGCAGGCCCGGGACCGCGCGCAACTCGTGATGATCGCCTACGAGGCCGGCGTCGTCGCTCCCGGGGTCAGCTGACAGCGCTGATCTGGGCGCGGTGATTCTCGAGGTGAGCGACGAGGGCGTTATCGGCGCTCACCGCTCACCGACCGGCAGGAGCTGGTCGCGTCGTTCAGAGGCGCAGACCCGGTTCGGCACGGCGGGCGCTCCAGCGCCTTCGCCGGCCGCATTGATGACGGTGGCACACGTCACGTTGTGCAACGTTGACGTAGCGCTGTGAAACGCTTACGTTTCATTAGCGCAACTCCGACCCCCCGCAGGAGGCGCCATGTCCGACGCAACGTTGCCGCTGTACGCGCGGCCCGAAGTCCACGAACGCCGGTGGTTCCTCCTCGGAGTCCTGTGCCTGTCGCTCGTCATGATCGTGATGGCGGTGTCGTCGCTGAACGTCGCCCTGCCGACGCTGCAGAGCGACCTCGACACGAGCGCCACGATGCTGCAATGGATCGTCGACGCGTACGCCCTCGTCTTCGCCGGGCTGTTGCTGACGGCCGGTGCGCTCGGCGACCGATTCGGCCGGAAGGGCGCGCTGCTGGTCGGGCTCGGGATCTTCGGTCTCGGATCGCTGGTCAGCGGTCTGGCCGGCACGGCCGAGATCGTGATCGTCGGCCGCGCCGTGCAGGGTGCCGGCGCGGCGTTGGTGATGCCGGCGACGTTGTCGCTGATCACCGCCATCTTCCCGCCCCACGAGCGGCAGCGGGCGATCGCCATCTGGGTGGGATTCGCCGGTGCGGGCGGTGCCCTCGGCCCGATCGTGTCGGGCGCCCTGCTGGAGCGCTTCTGGTGGGGCTCAGCCTTCCTCATCAACGTCCCGATCGTCGCCCTCACTGCCGTCGCCATCGCCGTCTACAGCCCGCGCTCGCGGGATGACGAGGCGACACCGCTCGACCCGCGTGGCGCCGTGCTGTCGCTCGTCGGGCTGACAGCCCTGCTGTTCGGCATCATCGAGGGGCCCGAGCGTGGCTGGACGAACGGCGTGGTGGTCGGCTCCTTCGCCGTCGCCCTGGTCTTCCTCGTCGGCTTCATCCGGTGGCAGCGCGTCGCACCGCACCCGATGCTGCCGCTGAAGTTCTTCTCCGACCGGCGATTCAGCGTCGGCAGCGCAGTCGTGACCACGTCGTTCTTCATCATGTTCGGCTTCTTCTTCCTGTTCTCGCTGTACCTCCAGTTCGCCCGCGGGTACTCCCCGCTCGAGGCCGGGTTGGCGACGCTGCCAATGGCGCTGACCTTCATCGTGGTCTCACCACGCAGCGCCGCGTTGGCCGAGCGCATCGGGAGCGGGCGGACGATGGCCTACGGGTTCGTCCTGGTCGGCGTCGGCATGGCCGTGATGGGGTTCGTCACCGTCGACACGCCATACCTCGTGCTCGCTGTCTCGATGGTCCTGCAGGCCTCCGGCATGTCGATCGTCGCCGCACCGGCGACGGGCGGGATCATGAGCGCGGTGCCGATGTCCAAGGCGGGGGTCGGGTCGGCGGTCAACGACACGACCCGGGAGCTCGGCGGCGCACTCGGCATCGCCGTGTTCGGCAGCCTCGTCAACTCGATCTACCGCGCCAACATCGACCTGGGTGGACTGGACCTGCCGCCGTCTGCCGTCGACGCAGCGAAGGAGTCCGTGGGCGCGGCCGCAGGCACGGCGGCGCAGGTCGGCGGGGACGGAGGAGCCGCCGTCGTCGAGCGAGCTGCCAGTGCCTTCACGGAGGCCGTGAACGTGGCATCACTGGTCTCCGTCGCGATCGCCGTCGCCGCGGCCGGGCTCGTCGCCCACACGTTCACCCGCGCCAAGGAGCAGCGCGCGGTCGTGGATCAGGAGCTCGAGCTCGTCGCCGCCGCTCCCGCGGCAGAATGATGACATGGAACGGGCGGCGACACGGGATCCGGATCCCCGGATCGAGCGGACTCGCCGCACCGTGCTCGACGCCGCCCTGCGCCTCTTGATCGAGCGCGGCTACGGCGAGCTGACGATCGAAGCGGTCGCTTCGGAGTCGGGCGTCGCCAAGAGCACGATCTACCGCCACTGGCCGAGCCGTGTCGACTTGATCAACGACGCCTTCCTCGAGCTCAAGCCGACACTGCCCGTCCCGACGGAGGGGAGCGTGCGCGAGCGTCTCATCGCGGTGCTCGAGAACCTGGCTCAGAACGTCGCCGCTTCTCGATGGTCGGCGTGCCTGCCGACGCTGATCGATGCCGCCGAGCGCGACCCGGCGGCGCGGGAGCTCAACGCCCGGCTGGCCAGTGCCGGTCGGCTGTCGCTGTCCGGGCTGCTCGCCGAGGGTGTGCGGACCGGTGAGCTGCCCGCCGATCTCGACACGGAGCTGATGGCGGAGGCGTTGGCCGGACCGATCATCCTGCGCCGGCTGATGTCGGCCGAACCCCTCGATCCGTCGAGGGTTCGCCATCTCGTCGACCAGGTGCTCGGCCCATCAGTGATGGTTTCAACGAAGCCGCGAAAGGGCGTCCGGCGGCCGGTCGCGTAGCGTCCCAGCCCACCATGACGGCTGCGTTGCGATTCGACGGTGTCTCGATGGTGTTCCCGGACGGCACGCACGCGCTCCACGACATCACGCTCGAGGTGGAGCCGACGGAGTTCGTGACGATCGTCGGTCCGTCAGGTTGCGGGAAGTCCACGTTGTTGCGCATCGCCGCCGGGCTCGAGCAGAACACGACCGGCTCGTTGACCGTCGCGCCAGACCGACTCGGCTACGTCTTCCAGGACGCCACGCTGCTGCCGTGGCGAACGGTGACCCGCAACGTCGAGCTCCTGGCAGAGCTGCACAACATGCCGGCCCGCGACCGGCAGGCCGCCGTGGCGGACGCGATCCAGCTCGTCGGACTGTCCGGCTTCGAGCGGCACTACCCGCGACAGCTCTCGGGCGGCATGCAGATGCGCGCCTCGCTGGCCCGGTCGCTCGTCCTGCAACCCAAGGTGTTCCTGTTCGATGAGCCGTTCGGCTCACTCGACGAGATCACGAGGGAACGGCTCAACGACGAACTGCTGCGGCTGTTCCAGCTCGAGGGATTCGCCGCGCTGTTCATCACGCACTCGATCACCGAGGCGGTCTTCCTGTCGACGCGGGTGGCGGTGATGTCGGCTCGCCCGGGTCGCATCCTTGCCGAGTTCACCGTGCCGTTCCCGTACCCCCGGGCCCACGACCTGCGCTACGAGCCCGAGTTCGCCACGCTGGCCGGAGAGGTCTCCCACGCCCTGCGCGCGACTACCGGCGAGCTCCTGAAGAGAGCCTTGACCGCGGAAAGGCTTTGCCTTTCCGCTCGAGTGCGTACTCAGCCCATCCACTGGCCGCCGTTGACGTCGATCGTGGCACCGGTGATGTAGCGGGCCTCCTCGCCGCACAGGTGGACGATCGTGGCCGCCAGGTCGTTCGGATCGCCCGGGCCGCGATCGCCGCCCGGTTGCATGGCCAGCATGCGGTGGCGCAGTTCGGCGTCGAGAACCGTCCACATCGGCGTGTCATGCGGCCCGGGTGCGACGGTGTTGCTCGTGATGCCGTCGGTCGCGAGATCGCGGGCGAGGAACCTCGACAGCGTGAGGAGGCCACCCTTCGACGTCGCGTACGCCGGGCCCGACAGCGCCGAGCCACCGAAGCGCCCGGTCACCGACGAGACGAAGACCATCCGTCCCCACCCAGCCTGGCGCATCCCGGCGACGACCTCGCGGACGCACAGGTAGGCCGATGTGAGGTTGACCTCGAGGATCCGCCGCCACGTCGCGGGGTCCTCGTCCTCGACGCCTCCCTGTCCCGTCAGACCGGCGGCGTGCACGAGCACGAGCGGCACACCGACACGCTCCCGCACGGCGGCGAAGCCTCTCCGCACCGCCCCTTCGTCGCTGACATCGCATTCGACGACGTCGGGCCCTCCGCGGACGTCGAGCGCCACGACCGGATGCCCGAGGGCGGCCAACCGCCCGACGACGGCCCGCCCGATGGACCCGCCGCCGCCGACCACGACCGCCGGCCGTCTCGCCGGCGCGGCGACCGCCTCGCTCAATGAGGTTCCTTTGGGGTCGTTGGATCGGCCTCCCACTCGGTCCATGAACCGTCGTACACGGCGACGTCCCCGAACCCGGCGAGCCGGTAGGCCAGGGCGGTCCCGGTGGCAGCGACGCCGCCACCGCAGTACGTGATCACCGGCTCGGCGGGGCTGCTGGCGAGGTCCGCCGCCTCGATGCGTTGCCGAGCAGCCGCCGGCGACATCCAGTGCTCACCGTCCGGCAGGAACCCGAGCCCGGTGAGCCGGCTGGCGCCGGGGATGTGTCCCGATGCCGCGTCGTACGCCCGGTCCATCCTGGCGTCGACCAACTTCGCCTTCCGATCGCCGGCCACGACGGCGAGCACATCGGATTTGGCGGCGTACAGCTCGGGACGCAATCGGGGCGTGAACGTCGCTCGTTGCGGCGTCGGCACGGCGGTGTCGATCGGCCGGCCCTCACGCCGCCACGCCGTGATGCCGCCGTCGAGCACGGCGACGGACTCGTGGCCGTACACCCGCAACGCCCACCACACGCGTGACGCCACCGGCACGTGGTGGTCGTCGTAGGTCACGACGTAGTGGTCGTCTCCGATCCCGGCCGTCTCCATCGCCTCGGCGAAACGCTCGGGATCGGCGAGCAGCGACGCCGGCAGGTCGGGGTCGGCGAGCTGGGTGTCCCATCGCAGATGGACGGCACCTGGGATGTGGCCGGCGCGGTACTCGTCGTCGCCGCAACGCTCGTCGAACGGCCGCAGGTACCAGCGGCAGTCGATGATCCGTACCGCTGGTTCGTCGAGGTGGGCCGCCAGCCAGGAAGTACTGACGAGCGGCTCCGGTCCCACGGATCCATGGTAAGACACCGCCCGTGCACTGGGGCGTGTGGCTGGAGCCAGTGCGACCCGTGGCGGAGCTCGTGGAGCTGGCGCAGCTCGCTGAGTCGGAGGGTGCAACGGCGTGCTTCGTCGCCGACGAGGGCACTGACCGTGACGTGTGGGTGGCGCTGACGGCCATCGTGCTCAGCACCGAGCACCTCGTCGTCGCACCGGCGATCACCAACCCGTTCTCACGCCATCCGGTGACCAGCGCCGCCGCCGCGGCGTCACTTGCCGAACTCGCGCCAGGGCGGGTGTGGCATGGGCTCGGCGTCGGCGGTAGCCGGGTGCGCGTCCCGCTCGGGTTGGACCCACCGAAGCCCTACACCGCGCTGCGTGAGGCGCTGGAGCTGAGCCGGGACCTCCTCGCCGGCGGCCAGCACGGACCGGCCCGGCTGGGCTGGGTCGATCCCTCTCGCCCGGTGCCGATCGCCGTCGCCGGCCGCGGCCCGCGGGTCCAGCGGCTGGCCGCCGAGGAGGCGGACTGGGTGATCCTGTCGGCCGAGCCACTCGCCTCGTTGGCCACCACGGCACAACGGCTGCGGGCGCACGGGGCCCGGCTGGCGTGGTCGGCCTATCTCGCCTACGACGCGGATGAGCGGCGCAAGGTCCTCGGTCACTTCTCCTACATGGCGCTCGATGCCCCGCCGGAGATCCGGACAAAGGCGGGGCTCGACGACGCGCGAGTCGCCGCGGTGCGGGAGGCGATGCTGGCCGGCCGGCTGGACGACGCCGCCGAGCTGTTGCCCGACTCGTTGGTCGACCACTACGCGATCGCCGGCGATCCCGCCGAGTGCACGGACAGGATCGCCGCCGCGGCCACCTCGGTCGATCTGTTCCTGCTCCCGATGAACGATGTTGCCGGCTCCGCGAGGCACATCGTGCGCAGCGCAGCGATCCTCCGCGCGGTCAGCCCGCCTTGAGAGACCCGGGTGGGCCGCTATCACTGCGTTCCCCGGCCACGCAGGCCGCGTTGCGCCGCTCTCTCGCTAGCGCTCGGTCGCTCGCATCAGTGAGATGCCGCCGGATCGCTATCCGGGATCGCCGCATACGCCGGGAAATCAGGGTCGACGATCGTGTCGATACCGAGACCGTTGGCGACTCGGTTGACGTAGTTGAGATGGGCGCACTGTGCGTTGATGTCGAGGATGGCGAGGTCGTCGAACCCGACCGCCCGAAGTGCGTCGACGTCGGCGCGGGTCATCGCCGCAGGTTGCCGCGTCAGCTTCGTGGCGTAGTCGACGACCGCCCGGTCCGCGGCGCTCAGCTCGAGCGCCGCCGGATCGGTGGCCAGAGCCACGATCCCGTCGTCGTCGAGCCCGGTCTGGCGCAGCTTGATCGTCACCTGGCTCATGCAATGCCGCGTGCCGTTGAGCGCCGACGTGACGAACGAGATGAGGTTGCGCTGGTGCGGCGTCAGCGAGGACGGACAGCGCTCGGTCGCCGCATACAGGTCGAGGCGGGCGGCGACCAGCGGCGGGTGCAGCGACCCCGCCTGCGTCAGTTCGGTCGCGTGTCCGAGCGCCCGAGCCTGGCGGTCGTAGCTCTCGCGCAGCGGGCCCTCGGCCTCGTCCTCGGAGACGAAGGAGATCCACATGACGACCAGTGAACCACGAGCTGCCGGGTTCGGCCTCTCGCTCTCCAACGAGGATCACGCCGCATCGACGCTGGCCGTGTGCCGGCTGGCAGACGAGCTCGGTTTCGACGAGGTGTCACTGCCGGAGAGCCGCCAGCATCGGGCCGTCTTCTCGATGGCGGCCGCGGCCCTCACGTCGACGCGACGTGTGCGCGTGCGCATCGGTATCGCCAACCCGGTGACCCGCCACCCCGCGGTACTCGCCATGGAGGCCGGGACGCTGGCCGAGCTCGGCGGTGCCGAGCGCCTCGTGCTGGGAGTCGGCGCCGCCGAGTGGACGATGCGAGCGCTGGGCTACGAGCCACCGGGCTGGCGTCCGTACACCAACGTCGTCGAGACGGTACGGGCGCTGCGGCGGTGGCTCGATGGTGAACCGCTCGGGTTCACGCCGACGACGTTTCCCGCCGATGCCGAATCACGGCTCGACTTCGTTCCACCGTCGCGGGTGCGCATCGACGTCGGCGCCGTGAACGGACGAATGATGGAGGCGGCGGGCGAGTTCGCCGACGGGGTCCAGCTGGGCGCCCTCGTCAGTGCTCCGTATGCCCGATGGGCGGTCGCCGCGATTGGCCGCCGGCGCGGCGCGCGCCGGCCGCCAGCTGACGTCGCTCACGGTCTCGTCGAACGTCCTCGTCAGCGTCGATGCAGACGGGACGCTGGCGCGCCGAGCGGTGCGCGAGGTCATCGCCTACTACCTGGCTCGAGTGGAGGGTGTCGTCGTGGACACGTCAGGTGCGGACGTCGACAACGTCGCCGCCGTGCGGGCGGCCGTCGGCGCCGAGGGCGTCGAGGCGGGCGCCGCGCTCGTGTCGGATCAGGTCATCGACACGTTCGCAGCTGCGGGCACGGTCGAGGACGTGACGGCCGGCCTCCGCCGCTTCGTCGAGGCGGGGATCGCCCTGCCGCTCGCCTGGCACGTCCTCGGTCCGGACCGGGAGCGTGCGCTCCGGCTCCTCGCCGGCCCCGTGCGCACGCGCGCTCATGGGCTGACGGGCCAGGCTACGGAATGGCGATCCCGCGCTCCTCGAGTTGCTGCCTCGTGCAGGTCATCACGACGCGGTCCGGGTGCTGGATGACCACGTACATCTTGGACGGCCGCCACGTGCCGATGATGAAGCGGTACTCGCGACGGGCCAGCGTCAGCGGCGCGGCGTACTCGAGCAGGTCACACTCGGTGTCGGACAGCCGCCGAATCGGCTGATCGCGTGCCGTTGCGAGTACTTCGAGAACCATGTCCTACCTGGGTGGCCACAGTCCCGGATTCGAGACCACGGCCACCCAGAAGGCGGGATGAGACTGAGGCCACCCAGATGTGTGTGGTGGGCGCGACATGGGGTCAGCCGAGCAGCGGTTCGTTCGAGGCGTGCCACGGGGCGACGCGGCGGCCCAACCACCCGAAGGCGAGGAACGTCACGACTCCCAGCAGACAACAGGCGGCGATGGTGGCGTAGAGCTGCGGGTAGTCCGACGTGCCCTGCTTCGTGAACTTGTCGAGCAGCTGCCCGAGACCCTGCTCGCCGACGCGGAAGAAGTACTCACCGATGATCGCCCCGACCACCGCCAGCCCGGCGGAGATGCGGAACCCCGTGAACATCGCCGGCAGCGCGCCCGGAAACTCCAGCTTGCGGAACCTCGTCCACCGACTCGCCGAGTTGGCAGTGAACAGATCGTGGTGGGTGGCATCGGCCGAGAGCAGGCCGAAGAACGTGTTCGAGACGATCGGGAACAGGGCGATGATCACGCACACGATGATCCGTGACCGGAAGCCCTCCTCGACGAAGAGGATGTTGTTCTTCGCCCACAGGTCGAGCAGCGGCACGATTGCCAGGATCGGCACCGTCTGGAGCACGATCGCCCACGGGAAGAACGAGCGCTCGATCCACTTCGCCTGGCTCATCGCGGCGCCGAGGGCGACGCCGAGGATCATGGCGAGCAGCAGACCGACGGCGGCCTCCTTGGCCGTCACCAGGGTGGCCTCGAGGATCTCGCCGCGCACTTCACTGTCGACGATTCCCTTGCTCCACACGTCGTGCGGCGCAGGAAGCAGGAAGCGTTGCCGGTCCGACAGCGCGATCTGCCGCATGAGGTACCAGCCGCCGAGGAACACGACCACTGACAGGGCGGCCAAAACGATCCCACTGACGCGCCGGCGCCGCGGCCGGCGGCCAGCGGCCGCGGCGACCGGAAGGCCGGTCTCCGCGGCCGCTGAGTCGAGCTGGTCTCCGATCAACCCAGCGAGATCGATTCGTCGATGAACTCGTTCGTCACCACGTCGTCGCACGCCGTATCGGCGGGAATGGTGACGCCCTTCGCCTCGAACACCGGGCGTAGCCGCTCGATCAGCGCGTCGACGCGCTCACAGTCGAAGTCGCCGAGCGTCTCGTTGCCGGCGTCGCTGACGAGCTCCAGATCGAGCATGCGCTGCACGGCGTCGTCGTTCAACTCCGTGCTCAACTGCCAGAAGGTGTCGAGCTCCGTGACGATCTCGACGAACCGCTCGTTCATGGGTCCGGGATCGGTCACGTAGTCCACCTGCGCCTGCTGGAAGATCGGCACGAGGGCGGCCAGGCAGTCGCCGTACTCGGTGACCGTCTCGGGCCGAACCGACAACGCCGACTGGTAGATGTCGAAGCCCGAGTCGTGGATCAGCAGGAACTCGACCGGCTTCATCCAATCGGCGATGTCGTTCTCGTACTTGTACACCTCGTTCGTCGCGAAGCCCTGCTGCACGAGGTTGCCTTCGGCCACGAAGCGCCCGGGGCTGCCGTCGTAGGACCCGTCGATCTGTGCGGCATCGAGCTGACCCGTCTCGAGCAGGTAGTCCATGTACGCCGCGCCCTCGAAGTACAGGACCGTCGCGCCGGATTCCCGCACGTCGTCGATCGTCGCCATGTCCGGATACACCTCGGGGTCCCACATCAGGATCTGCGGTCCCTTGTCATAGCTGGCGAACACGCTGACGAGCGGCTGCTCACCTCCGGCATTGCGGATGACGTCTCCGGTGTCCGCGTAGCCGGCGAAGATCGTCGGATCGGCGTAGATCTGCTGAGCCGGCGGCGAGAAGTTGATGAACGGCCCGCCGGCACGGATCTCGAGCGTGATGCCCGTGTTGGCGAGCGGTCCGGAGTACGTCCCGGTCGTGGCGTCGATCTCACCCTCCGAGCCGATCACCTGGTACGTGTAGCCGTGGTCCGGCTCGGGGAACCAGTCGGTCTGGATGATGAGCGGGTCGGGGCAGATGTCGGTCAGGTCGACGTCGTAGACGCTCTCGCCGTCGCCGCCGGCCGACGTGTCGCCACCAGCCTCGGTCGTCTCCGCGCCAGCCTCGGTCGTCTCCGCGCCGGCTGGCGTTGTCTCCGATCCGGCGGTCGTGGCGGCCCCTGCGGTGGTCGCTGCGCCGCCTGTCGTGTCGGCGCCCTCGGTGTCGTCGTCGTCGCCTCCGCACGCGGCGATGAGCACGGCGACGGTGGCTGCCGCCGCGATCAACGTGGTTCTCCTTGTTCTCATGCTTTCCTCCCCTTGCTGAGCTGAGATCGAGGGCGCTGGTCGTCGCTCCAGTTCCTGGTGAGCCGCGTGCCGACCGTCGTGAAGACGGCGAACAGGGCGATGCCCAACAGGCACGAGAAGAACAGCGCGGTGATGACGAGGTGGGTCTGCTGCTGGCTCTGGTAGACGCTCAGCTGGCGGCCCAGCCCGGCTGTCGACGGGTCTCCGGCGCGGAAGAAGAACTCACCGACGATCGCCCCGATGACGGACAGGCCCGCCGCGATGCGCAGACCGGCGAAGATCGACGGCATTGCGACGGGGAACTGCAGCTTCCACAGCCGCGTCCATCGCGAGGCGCGATGCAGCCGGAAGAGGTCGCGCTGGGACGGCGTCGCCGACTTCAGGCCGAACAGCGTGTTGGCAATGATCGGGAACAGCGAGATGAGCACGCAGATCACGACTCGGCTGGTGTCGGAGAAGCCCAGTCTGAGCCCGACGAGCGGAGCGATGGCGACCAACGGCACCGTCTGCAGGATCACGGCGTAGGGGTAGAACGTCCGCTCCAGCGACATGGCCAGGCTCATCACCATCGCGACCGCCGTCCCGATCACGAACGCGATGGCCAGGCCGGTGACGGCGACGAGCGCGGTGCGGCCCAGCCCGGCGAGGATCGGCTGCAGGCGGTCCCAATCGAGGAAGCCCCGGGAGACCACATCCTGGGGCGGCGGCAGGAACGGACGCTGGTCCTCACGCAGCAGGCTGTAGGTGACGAACAGCCACATGCCGATGACCACCGCGGCGACCGCCATCGGGGGAAGCACGAAGCGAACGAAGCGGACCCAGCGCGACACCGGCGCCTCCGGCCGGTGCACCGACACCGGCGCGACGGGATCGCTGAGCTCGATCATTCTCCGACCGCTCCGACGACGTTGGCGAGCAGGTCGGCCTTGCTGATCTTGCCGGTCGGTGTCATCGGCAAGGCGTCGACGATGCGCACCTCGATGCCGGGAGGAACGCGAGCGCCACTCGAACCGACGAACGCCGCCAACTCGGCGGAGGGCACGTCGGCGCCCGTCCGCAGTGTGACGAACGCCAGCGGTCGGTGCCCGCCGTCGTCGCCGGGCGCGCCGACCAACGCCACGTCCCGCACGGCCGGGTGGCCCCCGAGGATCTCCTCGGTGTCACGCGGATACCAGTGCTCTCCGGCGACGGTGAGCCGCTCGGACAGGCGGCCGCGCATGAACACGTATCCCTCGGTATCGAGGTAGCCGACGTCGCCCGTGTGCAGCCAATCACCGCGCAGCGTCTCCGCCGTCTTCTCAGGACGGTCCCAGTAGCCGGCCATGTAGCCCCCGCGGAGGCACAGCTCGCCGATCTGGCCGGTCGGCAGCGACCGGCCGTCGTCATCGAGCACGCGCACTTCCTTGTCCGGGAGCGGCCGCCCACACGAGAGCAGGCGCTCATCCGTGAACGGATCGTCGGGGGCGGCGAGCCCGACGAAGCCGCCGAGCTCGCTCTGGCCGTAGCTCTCACACAGCGGGATCCCGAGCTCGCCGTGCCAGCGGCGCTTCAGCTCGGGCGGCACGGGCCCACCGCCGGAGAGGACGACGCGCAACGCCGTGGGTGGTCGCCCACGGCGGGCGCTCTCGTCGGCCATGTCGGTCAGCACGGGAGGGTTGGCCGCCAGCACCGTCGCCCCGAGCGTCTCGGCGGCGTCCCACCCGGCGTCGGCGTTCCAGCGGCTCATCACGCACGTCGTGCCTCCGGCGTGGAGGACCGGCAGCAGGTTGGCGACCAGCTGGTAGGAGCTCGACAGCGCCGTTGGCCCGAGGCTCACATCGTCGGACCGCATGCGCAGGCGCTCGGCGATGCAACGGGTCGCTCGCATCGTCGGCTCGTGGGCGAGGCAGGCACCCTTCGGTGCGCCGGACGTCCCGGAGGTGTACGACAGGTGGGCGACGTCGGTCTCCTCGACCCGGTCGGCGGGCGCAGCGGTAGCTGTCTCCAGCAGCTCCGCCCACCCGACGGCTCCGTCCTGTGGCCCGTCGAAGCACACGTAGTGCTCGACCGAGGGCAGGTTCGGCCGGTGGCGCTCGATGGTGTCGAAGTGGTCGCCCGTGTAGATGAGGACACGCGGGCCGGCGTCGTTGACGTAGTAGTCGAGCGAGTCCGAGTACTGCAGGTTGACCAGTGTGGAGATGGCACCCAGACGCCAGGTACCGAACATGGCGGTCAGGTAGTCCAGACCGTTGTGCGCGAAGATCCCGACGCGGTCGCCGCGTTCGACGCCGAGGGACGACAGCCCGGCGGCGACACGGTCCATGGCCTGCACGGCTTCGGCGTAGCTGAGTCCCCGCGACCGCTCGACCCAGTGCAGCGCGCGCCGTTCGGGGGTCCTGTCCGCCCCATCGATGAGCACGTCGAAGATGCGCAGGCTCGTTCTCTCCCGATCAGTCCGCGCATCCATTGTCGCGCGGCCTGACGCCGCACGCCCGATCGCTGATGTGCTAGGACACGCCCGTGCCGCCGGCCGGCGTCGAGCACGTTCGCGGGCTGCGTGCCGTGATGGACGACGGCGTGACGCTCGTCGCCGATGCCTGGCATCCGTCGAGCGGCGGTCCCTGGCCAGTGCTGCTCCAGCGCCTGCCGTACGGGCGGGCGGTCGCCTCCACGCCGGTGCTGCCGCACCCGGCGTGGTTCGCCCACCATGGCTTCGCCGTCGTCGTCCAGGACTGCCGCGGTCGAGGCGACTCGGAGGGAACCTTTCGACCGTTCGTCGACGAAGGGTCCGACGGCGCGGCGACGATCGAGTGGGCGGCCGGACTGCCGTTCTGCGACGGGCAGGTGATCACGTACGGGTTCTCCTACCAGGGCCTGGCGCAGCTGTACGCAGCAGCCCGGCGCCCGCCTGCGCTGCGCGGCGTGGCGGCGATGATGTGCTGCCCCGACCCGTACGAGGGCTGGACATACGAGGGCGGCTGCCTGCGGCTGCCGTTCGTCGCGTTCTGGAGCGCTCAGCTGGCCGGGCAGGAGTTGGGCACCGGCCCGGTCGCCTACGACGTCGCCGCGCTGCCCGTCGAGACGGCGCTCGGCGACGATCCGCCACCGTGGTTCGTCGAGTGGCTGGCGCACCCAGGCGACGACGACTACTGGGCGGCGAGGCGGCCGGACCTCGCGGCGATCGACGTCCCGGTGTTCACGGTGCTGGGCTACTTCGACGACTTCTCGTCGGGCACCGCCCGGCTGATCGAGGCGACGGATGCGGAGGCGGTGTGTGGGCCGTGGACGCACATGCCGTGGGGAATCGCTCATCACGGAGTCGATCTCGGCCCCGACGCCGGTCCGCCGGGGGTGTACGAGCGCCTGGTGCGCTTCTTCGAGCGGGTCTGCGGTCGTGATGACCGCGTGCCGGCGGGGGAGCGCGTGACGTACCACTGTGTCGGCGACGGCTGGCGGCACGCCGCCACCTGGCCGCCCGCGCACACGGTCGCCCGCTGGACCGCCACCAGCCACGGCAACGCCAACTCCCGCCACGGCGATGGGGTGCTCGTCGCCGGTTCGTCGGATCCCGGTCCGGGCGACGTGCTGGTCGTCGAGCCGCTCGTGCCGTACCCCGGCGAGGCCGTCGGCTTCCAGGACGAGGCGGCCTCCGAGGACCGGCGCGACGTGCTCTGCTACACCTCGGCGGCGCTGACGGAGGCGCTCGAGGTCGCCGGGAGCGCGGTCGCGACCGTGACCGCCTCGTGTGATCGCCCCGGACACGACGTGGTCGTCACGCTGGTGCTCGTCACCGACGAGCACGGCGCTCGCGCCGTCAGCGGTGGGGCGATGCGATGCGCCGGCTGCGATCCGGCGGTGGCGTCGGAGCACGTCGTGACGCTGCGGCCGATCGCGTGGCGCTGCCCGCCGGGGAGCCGCCTGCGCCTCGACGTGTCGGGCGCCCGCTGGCCGGCGTTCGACCGCCATCCGCATTCGGAGCGGAGCCCGGCTGCCGCCGCGGCGCCGGACACGGTCGTCGCGACGATCACGGTGCGGCGCGTCGCCTTCGATCTGCCGATCGAGTCCAAGTAGCATCGGATCTCGCGGAGGTGCCCATGGAGCACGGGGTTTTCCTGTTCGGTTGCGTCGAGATGGATGACGCTGGCGCCGGACCACCGGCGCCAACCGACCGGCGCTACACGCAGAAGCAGATGTGGCAGGCCGCGCTGCGGATGCTCGACGTCGGTGTGAAGGCCGAGGAGGTCGGCTTCGACACGTTCTGGCTGACCGAGCACCACTTCCAGTACGAGGGGTACGAGGTCATCCCGAACGCCGTGCTGTTCGGGGCCGTGCTCGCCGAGCGGACGTCGCGCATCAAGATCGGCGCAATGTTCCACATCGTCCCGCAGTGGCAGCCGCTGCGCTTCGCCGAGGACTTCGCCACGATGCACAACCTGTCGGGTGGCCGTGGCGTGCTCGGCATCGGTCGAGGCACGGTGCCCCGCGAGGCGCAGACACTCGGGTCCCAGGTCGGGTCGTTCGACAACCCGGACCGTGCCGAGGCCGACCGGATCAACCGGGAGATCATGGACGAGTCGATGGACGTCATCCTGCTCGCCCTCGAGAACGAGATGTTCAGCTACCACGGCGCCTACTTCGACTTCCCGCCGCCGGGCATCCCCGACCGCGGCGGCCAGGTCGAGCAACTGACGTTGGTGCCCCGGCCGCTGTACCCGTACGAGGTCTGGCAGCCGATCACCTCGCCACCGACGCTCGAGCACGTCCCTGCCCGCGGCTTTGGTGGCGTGTTCTGGTTGCTCAACCACAACTTCGTGAAGCAACGTTGGGCACGCTTCGCCGAGATCTACGCGGGTGCGCAGGGCACGGAGCTGGCGCCGGGGGAGAAGCGGCAGCTCGTGCTCAACATCCGGGTCGACGACAGCCACGAGCGGGCGTGGGAGCGGGCGCGGCCGGGTCATGACGAGTTCTGGAAGTTCCTCGGTCCCTATGGGTGGTCGAAGGGCTACATGGGTGCCGACGGGAAGCCGGCGCCGCCCGGGCTGATCCCGACGCTCGAGGAGTCGGTCGAGCAGAAGGTGTGGATCATCGGCAGCGCCGAAGAGGTCGCCGAGGGCATCGCCGAGTTCCGCGACGCCCTGGACCTGCGCTACCTCACGGTGTTCCCACACTTCCCCGGAGAGACGTACGACGAGGCCGAGGAGCAGCTGTCCCGCTACATGGAGGAAGTCGTCCCCCTGCTGTAATGCCTCGGGCTCGGCTCGCAACCAAGTTGCTCGCCTCGCCTCCCGAGCTCGCCGCCGCTGCCACGGGCGACTCGGAACTGTCAGTCGTCACCTCGAAGCGACGGCTCGCCGAAGCTCCAGTCTCACGGATCCTGACCGAAGTTGAAACGAGCCACTTCGGTGAGCGCATCGCCGAAGCTGCGCACGGCCGCTTCGAACAGCAGCTTGCCGCGCTCGGCGGTGGCTCCGGTCGGATCGCCGATGTGGCCCGACGGGCCGAAGTCGTTGGACAGCCATCCGAACGAGACGTCTCCGCCGAACCGCACGTGCTCGGCGGATGCCAGCGACTCGGGGACGTTGCGGAAGCCCGCATCGAGGTCGACGAGGTCTGGCTGCAGGTGCAGCATCAGCGACGTCTCGTCCAAGCCTCCGTGGATCCCCATGCCGAGCTCCTCCGTCGGGCTCGCTCCGCCGTGGTCGGGCGGCACGCTCGGGTGGGCGAGGAAGGTCTGTAGCCCGTAGGCCAGTCGCAGCTCGCGGCACGCGACGTTGAGCAGCGCCGAGTTGCCGCCGTGACCGTTCAGGAACACGAGGCGGCGGGCCGGAGTTGCCGCCACGCAACGGCCGATGTCCTCGATCACGGCGAGCAGCGTGCGGGCCGACAGCCAGAACGTTCCGGCCGCCCAGGCGTGCTCGTTCGACTTCGTGATCGCCAGCGTCGGCAACGTCCACGCTCCGACCTCGGCACCGATCTCCTCGACGGTCGACTCGGCTACCGCCTCGGCGATGACGGTGTCGGTGTTGAACGGCAGGTGTGGCCCGTGCTGCTCGGTCGCGCCCATCGGCAGCACGAGGATGGAACCTTCATGCAAGGTGCGACCGATGTCGGTCGCCCGCAGGGTCTCCAACGCGCGGCGACGTGCGGGCACGGGATCAGGTTACGCGGGCTGGGAATCCATCGACATCCGGGCGTCGAATCAGACGCGACTCGAGGAGGTGATTCGTCGATGGGTGATCAACCGAGCGACATGCGTCTGTCGCGTCGTCAGGTCATGTCCAGTGCCGCCGTCGTTGGTGGGGCGGCCGCCGTTGACCTGCTGAACCCGGCAATCCTCGCTGCGACGAGGCCGTCCGGACCGGAGGACTTCGATGCCGTCGTCCCGACGGCGTGGTTCGATCTGGCGCTCACGCTGGCGCGCACGACGCCGGGCTTCACCCCACCGGTCGCGTCTCGGGCGTTCGGTTACGTCGGGTTGACGCTCTACGAGTCAGTGGTGCCTGGCTCCCGTCAGGTCCAATCGCTGGCGAGACAGCTCCAAGGCTTGCGAGTGCCCAGAGGTCGAGGGCGCGCGCACTGGCCGACCGTTGCGAATGCAGCGATGGCGCAGATCCTGCGCTCCCTGTTTTCCCACCACCAGCGCGGAAAACCTCGCAGCCATCGACGCCCTGGAGTCGTCACACGTGCAGGCCTTGCGGCGCGATCTGTCGTGCTCAACGTTGGTCGCGTCGGTCGAGCGCGGTCGACAGGTTGCCGACGCGGTCTTCCGCTGGTCGCGTGACGATGGGGGTCACGACGGGTTCCTCCACAACTTCTCGCCCTCATACCAGCCGCCGATCGGTGCCGGCTTGTGGGAGCCCACTCCACCAGGTTTCCAACCAGCGTTGCAACCGTTGTGGGGCACGAATCGCTGCCTCGCCGTCACGGACGGAGGGGCATGCCCACCGGGGAACCACACGCCGTACTCCGAGCAGCCCGGTTCGGCGTTCCACGCCGACGCGGCCGAGGTGTTCGACGCCGTCAACAACCTGACCGACGAACAAGCAGCGATCGCCCGCTTCTGGTCCGATGACCCCGGGGTGACTGCGACACCGCCTGGGCATTCGATCTCCATCGCCACCCAGGTGCTTCGGTTGGAGGACGCATCGTTGATGGTGGCCGCCGAAACGTACGCCAAGGTCGGCATCGCCGTCTGCGACGCCTTCATCGCCTGCTGGAACACCAAGTACCGCTTCAACCTTCTGCGGCCCGTCACGTACATCCAGCGCTTGATCGATCCGGCCTGGGTGTCCCTGCTGACCACGCCGCCATTCCCCGAGTACACCTCTGGTCACTCGGTGCAGTCCGGTGCTGCGTTCGCTGTCCTTGCTGACCTGTTTGGCGACGCGTACACGTTCGACGACCACACTCACGAGAACCGCGGCGTCGCATCCCGCCACTTCGAGTCGTTCAGCCAGGCGGCCGACGAAGCGGCGATCTCGCGGCTCTACGGCGGCATCCATTTCCGACCGGCCATCCAGCTCGGTCTGCAACAGGGACGTTGCATCGCGGATGCTGTGAACGACCTGCCGTTCCGGCGACGCTGATCGGACCGCAGCGGGGCCGATGGCTCAGGCGGACAGAATCAGCAGCACGAGGCCGCCCAGGATGATGGCGGCAGCGGTGGTTCGGCGGCGCACACTTCCCTCGTCGAGATAGCGCCATCCGATGAAGGCGGCGGCCAGCACGCTCGACTCACGCAGCGCGGCGACATAGCCGACGGGCGCTCGCCGCACGGCCGCCAGCACGAGGCCGTAGGTCACCATGCTCATCGCGGCCGTGCCCACGAACCGTCGCCATTGCGTGACGAGGGCGCCGGCCATCTCATGGCCGCGGCCGACGACGACGCCGTAGACCGTCACGAACAGCCCCCCAGTGACGAAGATGGCGAGGGCGTACGTGTTGTCGTCGACCTCGCGGGAGGCGTGGCTGTCGACGACCGTGTAACAGCCGATGGTCACGGCGACGAACAGCGCGACGAGGACCTGCGGTCTGCTGGCGCCGAAGGCCAGCAACGCCATCCCGGTGGTGACGATGACGATCGCCGCGACGGACCACCCGTTCAGCTCGTCGCCGAGCAGGATGATGCCCCCGATGCCGGCGAGGAGTGCTCCGCCGCCTCGAGCCAGGGGATAGGCGACCGAGAACTCGCCCCGTTCGTACGCAAGCGCGAGTGCCACGATGTACGGCAGGTGCACGGCGCCGGAGACGACGGCCCATCCCCACCCTGCGGCCGGCAGGCTGCGCGTCGCACCGAGCACGACGGCGGCGATCAGGGCGGCGACGAAGAACTGTCCCCAGAGTGCGAGAAATGGATCGGCGCTGCGTTTGGCAACGAGGTTCCACCCCGCGTGCAGGCCCGCCGAGGTCAGCGCGAGGACCGTCGCGACGACCACGCCGTCCGGCGCTCAGGGCGCCGCACCCCAGCTGGCCGGCAGCGGCGGCCAGCGGCCGCCACCATCAGGCCCGAGGACCAGATCGGCGAGGATGCGGTCGGCGTGCTGGGACCGCCACGTCAGCATCGTCTGCGCCAACGGCAGCACGACGGCCGGGTCGGTCTCCTCCGTTCGCCACGTCGGATCCGCGGCGATGTCGAAGCAGCGCCAGCTGCCATTGCCGAATTGCACGTACGCGTAGTGGTCGTCGCGGAGCACCGCGAGGTGACGCCGCTCGAGCGCCCGATCCCACGGCCACTCGTGCGGCGTGCTGGCGATCGCCTGGCTGCGCCAGTCGTACTCCCAGTGCGCCGCCGTCCTCCATCGTTGCGGCACCTCGCCGCGGAGGAACGGCGTGAGGGGATAGCCATCGCACTGCGCCGGGACGTCGATGCCCATCACCTCGCACAGGGTCGGCACGACGTCGACGTTCTCCGTGAACGAGTTGACGACCGTGCCGTGGGTCTCCCGGTGTCGCGGCTCCCGGACGATCCCCAGCACGTGGTAGCTCTGCTCCCACCAGCCGAGCTTCTCCTTGAGACCGTGGTCGCCGAGCATCTCGCCGTGGTCGGACGTGACGACGACGACTGTCTCGTCGTACTGGCCGGTTCTCGTGAGCGCGTCCCACACCCGGCCGAGTTGGTCGTCGACCTCGCTGATCATGCCGTAGTACTGGGCGCGCATGGCCCGCACGCCGACCTCGTCACGCGGCGCGGCCGCCTCCGACAAGGCCAGCGCGGCGTCGTGCAGCGGGTGGCGCACGGCAACGGGCGCGATCGGCAGGTCGACCTCATCCGGCGAGTAGGCCTGCGCCCAGTGGCCGGCTGCGGCGTAGGGCGGGTGCGGGCGCCAGTAGCTGACGTGGGCGAACCACGGTGCGTCCTGACGTTCGATCCACTCGACGACATGGTCGGTCATGAACGCGGCGAGGCTGTGCTCGGCAGGGCGTTGTCCCTCCGTCGCCAACACCTGCTCGTACCCGCCGGCGCGTGGAGTAGCCGAGCTCCTCCAGCCATGCCAGCCACGGGACCTGGTCAAGCCGCAGGTCGAGGAGCATGTCGAAGCCGGGGAGGATCCCCTCGAACGTCGTCAGCCTGGGGTCATCGGGGCCGTTCGCCACCCGCGGGTCGACGGCCTGGTCGGTGTAGCCGAACAGCACCGGGTGGTAGCCGGCCCGACGCGCCATCAGCGCGACGTTGTCGAAGCGGGCGTCGAGCGGGGTGCCGTTGGCGACCACGCGGTGGTTCATCTGGTACATGCCCGTGTAGAGGCTCGCCCGCCCAGGCGCGCACGGGGCGGCCTGGCTGTAGTGGCGGGCGAGTCGCACCCCCGACGCCGCCAGGCGGTCGAGGTTGGGCGTCCGCACGAGTGGGTGGCCGGCCGCCGAGAGGCAGTCGCCGCGGAACTGATCGAGCGTGATGAGCAGCACGTTCACGGCCACGGTGCAATCCTGCCCGGTCACGACCGTGGGCCGCGTCGTTCAGAGGCGGACGCCCGGTTCGGCACGGCGGGCGCTCCAGCGCCTTCGCCGGCCGCATCGACGGGCCGCCGGGCCGCGTCGTTCAGAGGCGGACGCCCGGTTCGGCACGGCGGGCGCTCCAGCGCCTTCGCCGGCCGCATCGACGGGCCGCCGGGCCGCGTCGTTCAGAGGCGGACGCCCGGTTCGGCACGGCGGGCGCTCCAGCGCCTTCGCCGGCCGCATCAAGAACGACCAACTACAACGGCGCGATGCCCACGGCCGACGTGAACGGAACGACGATCTGGTACGACGCCGTCGGTACCGGTCCGCCGGGTCTCGTGCTCCATGGTGGGTTGGGACTCGACCACACCCTGTACCAGGAGACGCTGACGCCGCTCGAGCAGCGACTGCGTCTGGTGTACCTGGACCACCGGGGCAACGGACGCTCCGGTCGCCCTCCCCGAGACACGATCACGATCGAGCAACTGGCCGACGATGCCGCTGCGCTCGCCCGCCAGCTCGGCGACGAGCGGGTCGTCGTTCTCGGCCATTCCTACGGCGGCTTCGTCGCCCAGGAGCTGGCCCTCCGACACCCTGATGTGGTGGCCGCCCTCGTCCTCATCGACACCACGCCGGGCCAGCTCGGCGCCACCGAGGATCCCGACGACGAACAGGGCCCGCCGCCGCCTCCGGAGGTGGTCGCTCTGCTGACGACAGAGCCCGCGACGAACGAAGCGTTGGCGGACGGTGTGCGCCAGCTGATGCCGCACTACCTGCATCGGCGCGAGCCGGCCGAGTTGGCGGTGGTCCTGGACGCGACGATCTTCGACGCCGCGGCGATGGTCCGGGGGTTCGAGGTCCTCGCCAGCTGGAGCTCGGTCGACCGGCTCTCGGCCATCTCCGCGCCGACGCTCGTCGTCGCCGGCCGCCACGACGTGTTCACCTCCTGGCCGCAGGCGCGCCGCATCGCCTCGCGCATCGCTGGCGCCGACCTCGTGATCTTCGAAGACAGTGGCCACATGCCGTGGCTGGACGAGCCGGACCGCTTCTTCGACGTCGTCAACGGCTGGCTCGACGAGGTGCTTGCCTAGGGTTGCGAGGTCGTTGCCGAAAGGCAACGGTCGGTCACCTCCCATTCGTACAAGCCACCGCAACCTGACCGGGACGAGGATGGTCGACATGACCATCGACATCACGAAGGTTCCGATCCATCTCGGACGAGGCGGCACGGCGAGACCCGTCGAGGACTTCGATTGGTCGGAGGAACGCCTGGCCGCCTACATCCAGTCGACGAGAGCCGACGGGCCCGATGGACGGATGGTGATGATGTTCCACATGGCGGGGGCGTGGACGGTGTGGGAGCGCCACCCGGTCGGCGAGGAGATCGTGATCGCGTGTACGGGCACTCACCGCTTCATTCAAGAGTTCGACGACGGTGAGCGGATCGTCGAGATCTCCAGCGGCCAGGCGCTTGTCAACCCACCCGGCGTGTGGCACACCGCTGACAGCGGCGAGGGTGGGTGGGTCGTGACCATCACGCCGGGTCTGGATACCGAACACCGTCCCCGCTGAGTTCGGGCCGGCGGTCTGGCGCCGCGGTCATGGCCCGAACCGACTCGCCCATGTGGCCGTATTGGCGGAGGTGGGCACGGGTGCGGCAACTGAGCTGATCGCGGGGTCACTCGTCGCAAGCGAGCGGGGCTGCGCGATGCGTGCACTCCGTCCGCGTCGCGACCAAGCACCCGCGGTTGATGCCCTACCGCCGCTTGATCGCCGCGGTTCTCGTTGCCAATCTGGCTGTGCTCGTCGACCGGGTGCACGCGGGCGCCTGGCAGCTCGCCGACGGCAGCGCGCTCACCGCGCTGTCGACGCTGACGCTCGTCAACCTCACGGTCGCCGTTCTCGTCAGGAACCAGTCGTTCCTCAACGCCCTCTACGGGCTCGCCGGGCGAGGATCGCCGTCGTGGCCGTTGTGGATCCGCTGGAGCATCTCCAAGGTCCACCACGTCGGCGGGCTGCACGTTGGGTGCGCCGTCGCCGGGACGGCGTGGCTCGGCGCCTTCACCGGCGTGGCGATCTTGACGGCGGCTCGCTTCTCGGGCAGCGTCACGGGCCTCACGCTGGCACTGTGCCTCGTGCTGGTCGGCCTGTTGCTGGTGGTGACGGTCTGCGCCACCTCACCGGTTCGCATGCGCGCCCACAACGTGTTCGAGCAGACACACCGGTGGTGCGGGTGGTCGGCGATCGCCGTGTTCTGGGTGCTGACCGTCCACCTGGCCGTCGACGGGCGGGGTACCTCGAAACCACTCGTCGCCGTGGCGACCGACTGGCACGTCTGGGTCCTTGCGATCCTGACGGCGAGCGTTGCGTGGCCGTGGCTGCGGCTACGGCGGGTTCCGGTGACGGTCATCCGTCCGTCCTCACACGCTGCGATCGTGCACCTCGACTACGGCGTGCGGCCGCGGTACGCGTCAGGAGTCGGCATCAGCCTCGGCCCCTTGCGTGAGTGGCACGCGTTCGCCACCGTGACCACACCCGGGCAGCCGGGGTACCGGCTGCTGATCTCCCGGGCGGGCGACTGGACCGGGCGATTCATCGACGACCCCCCGTCGCACGTGTGGGTTCGCGGCGTTCCCGTCGTGGCCCCCATGGCCAAGGTGGCATCGATGTACCGGCGGGTCGTGTATCTCGTCACCGGCAGCGGCATCGGGCCATGCCTCGGCCAGATCCTCGCCGACCGCGTGCCGTCGCGGCTCGTGTGGTCGACCCGCGATCCGCGGCGTACATATGGCGACGCCCTCGTCGACGAGGTCGAGGCGATCCAGCCCGACGCCGTCATCTGGGACACCACCAGCCATGGCAAGCCAGACCTCCTCGCGCTCGCCCTGGAGTCGTACGCCGCGTTCGACGCCGAGGCCGTGTTGATCGTGAGCAACAAGCCCACCACCCTCCGTCTCGTCCACGAGCTCGAGCGCCGCGGGATCCCTGCATTCGGTCCGATCTGGGACTCGTGAACCGAGTCCGCCAGTAGCGAAGGTGAGCACCAGCGCCGCCGCCGCAGCGCCGAGCGTGACCCACCTGCGGCGAGGCATCGCGCGCCGGCGCCTGCTCGAGAGATCCGTCGGCAGTGCGGCAAGCACTCGCTGCTCGAAACCGACGGGTGGTTCGACACGACGGGTCAGCAGCAGCAGGCGGTCGGTCACGGTGGTCAACGAGTTGACCGCCTGCTGGCACGACGGGCACGAGTCGAGGTGAGCGATGGCCGCCGCCCGCTCTTCGCCGCACAGGTTGCCGACCGCGAGCTCAGGATGCCAGGTCGATCAGCTCCGCACACTCGAGTGTTCTCACGGCGCCACCTCGACGAAGAGTTCACGAAGCTTCGACAGGGCGAGCCGCAGCCGTGTCTTGACCGTGCCCAGCGGTAGTTGCCAGGCATCGCTGATCTCCCGCACGGTGAGCCCGTGGTAGACGGCGGCCATCGAGCACGGCGCGCTGTTCGTCAGGCAGCCCTCGTACGGCCGCGGCGAGCGGGGCGAGCTCTTCGTACGGGCTGTCGATTCCATCGGCACCGGGGACATCGTCGAACGGCTCGAGTTCGGGTTTGTCGCGACGCCGCCCCCGTCCTCGCGCCTGGTCGAGCGCGGCGTTGCGGGCGATGCTCAGCAGCCACGCTGCAACGGGACCGCGTCGTGGGTCGTAGCTGGCCGCGTAGCGCCATGCCTTGAGGAAGGTGTCCTCCGCGGCCTCCTCCGCAGTGCCCCGATCACGGGTGATCGTCAGCGCCAGTCCGTACACCCGCGCCTGGAACCGTCGGACCAGGACGAGGGCGGCTTCCCGGTCACCGGCGGCGAGGCCGGCCACGAGGGCCTCATCCGACGCGTTCCACACATCTTGAGGTACGTCTCGCACCGGTGTCGCGGATCTCTCGGTCGCACAGATCCGCGATCGATGCGGCTGCGGTAGGACCGGGCGTGCGTGAGGATCCGGTAACAGCGGCTTCGATTGCGCCCCTCGACTCGAATCCGCAGAGCGGCGAAGTGCCTCCTGCGGCGACATCGGCCCCGTCGCGCCCCGCATTTGTCGACTGGGCCGCGCTCCTCACCCGTCTCGTTGGAGCGGTCGCTGTCCTCGTCATCGGTGTCGTTCACCTCCAGGCGTACACCGGGCCATATGCCGCGGTCCCGACGATCGGCGTGCTGTTCGTCGTCAACTTCGCGGCGGCGATGGCGATCGGTGTGACGTTGCTCCTCCGCTCGAACACCTCGCCTACCGTTGTGCCACACCGCCATCGTGCTCGTCACCGCAGCTTATCTTCTCGCCACCATGTCGCTCGCGATGCTGGTTGTCAGCGAGCACGGGACGCTGTTCGGCTTCCACGAACCCGGCTACGACCCGACCGCGATCTCGCGATCGAAAGTCGCAGAGATCGCTGCACTCGGCCTGCTCACGTTCTCGCTGGGGCTGCGCGTCTGACGAATGGCGACGACCGCGGTCGGCAGGATGACTCACAACCCAAAGGAGAAGCCCCATGAAGCCGATCGCTTTCGACCGTCATCGTGAGTGCCGCCGCACTCGCCCTGGCCGCCTGCGGCTCGGGTGACGACACCTCGAGCTGGCGCTTCTGGGCGCACTCTCTGCCAGCTGCTGTCGGAGACGGCGCCGCAGTTCCGTCGAACCTCCCGAGCGATGAACGTCGCCGTCAGACGCGGGCCTTGTTCACGGCGACACCGGGCACGTCGGCCCGCGTGCGGAAGACGCAGCCGCCCTTGTCGGGGTCCTCGGTGTTGTCGGCGGTGACGATGTACACGTCGCGGCGGTCGGCGCCCCCGAAGCAGATGCTCGTCACCATCTGCGCCGGCACCGGGATGCGACCGCGCTCCTTGCCGTCGGGCCCGAAGCCTCGCACCGCAGATGAGCCGCCCACGTCGGCGACCCACACGGTGCCCGACTCGTCGACGGCCAGGCCATCGGGTGTGACGACGTCGGTGGTGACCACGAGGCGCCTCCCGCTGACCGACCCGTCGTCGTAGTCGTGCGCCCACACACCGCGGACGGTGTCGGCGTGGTAGAGCACGGAGCCGTCGGGGGAGAACCCGATGCCATTGGTCAGCGCGACGTCGCCGTACAGCTCGATGGCGTGGCCCTCGGCGTCGACGAGGTAGCACTCGCCCGGCGCCCGTGGCGCGTCCAGGTCGAACGGGTCGCTGCGCATCGTGCCGCAGATGATGCGCCCGGCGGCGTCGACGAACAGGTCGTTCAGGCCGGGGGCATCGGGAGCGAACACGACGCGGCTCTCGCCGTCCCGGACGTGGCACACGTTGCGCCCCGACACGACGATGCCGCCGTCGGCGTGGAGGGCGATCCCGCCCACGCCACGGCGCTTGGGCACGGCGACGTCGATCGTGCCATCCGGCGCCCGGCGGTAGACGCCACCGTTGTGCACGTCTGAGTAGAAGAGGTTGTCGTCATCGTCGACGCGCGGTCCCTCGACCAGGCCATAGCCCCAGGCCAGCGTCTCGAGAGCGGTCACCGGGTCAGTTTGACTCAGTCGCGTGTGGGCTGTCAGCTGAGTCGGTCGGACACGACCAGGGACAGCGGCGAGGTGACGTCGGCATCCAGGACGTCGCCCGCCAGCACTGCGGCGAGGTTGAGCAGCTCGGCGGTGGCCCGGTTGGCGGCGGCGACGAGCTGCGCGTCATCGGGGAGGGCATAGGTTGCGGCCAGTCCGTCCGGCAGTTCGAACGGCGGGAAGTCGAGCAGGCTGGTCAGCCCGAACACGGCGTACGGCACCCGGCGGCCCGTCGCCCACAGCCTCAGCGCCTGTGCACGGGCCTCGTCGATGGATTGCACCGCCTCGAACAGGGAGCCGCGGCGCACGTACTTGTCGGCGGTGGCGACCGCCCACCATCCCAGGACCACCCACTCGCGGGCCGTGTCGATCGACGGTGGAAGGCGACCGGGAGGTGTGACCTCGACGACGAGGCGGTCGTCCTTGTCGACCAGCGCGATCGAGCGGTCGGGCAGCCCGCGTCGGCTGGCCGCCGGCATGAACACGAGATCGAGCTGCATCGCGCCGGGGTACTCAGCGGCAACCCGGCACCAGTCCGGAGGCCACCCGTCCATGCGGTGCACCGTCAAGTCGATCGGCGTATCGATCTGCTCGGCGAAGCGGCGGGCCACCGTGTACAGCTCGGTGGCGGGGATGCCTTCGTATCCAACGCCTGCGTCGACGTCCGAGAGCTCGTCACCACCGCCGGCCCCGAGCGAACAGCCGAGCTCGAGGAAGCGCCAGCGATCGTCAGCGGCGACGACGGCAGCCATCGATTCGAGCAGGACCGTGTGGCGTGGCAAGCGTGACCGGATTGATGCCAAGCGATCGGCAGGGATCATTCCCGCCAGCATCGCACCGACGTCTGGCGACGACCCGGCGACGGCGACAGCTCAGGGGTTGTAGCTGAGGAAGTTCGCTGACTGCCACGTGCGCCGGGTCACATGCCCCTGGACAACAGCCATGTAGTCGATTGCCGGCTGCGTGTACCAGCGCCCGGCGAACCAGCGACCCATGCATCCGAGCATGTCGCCTGCGGCATAGTCGTGGCCCCGTTCCACCATGTTCAGCCAGGTCTCGGTGCCCTCGAAGCAGGACCGCCAGATGGCGTAGGTGACGTCGAGGTTGTAGGCCGACGAGTCGTAGGCGCGTGGGAAGGCGCTGCGCATGAACGGGTAGCGGGTCTGGCCGAGGCCGAACGACTCTGGGCACTGTCCGCTACGGCCATCGGTGCCGAGGGGGAATCGCGGCTCGCAGTTCGCTGCCGTCGTCCCCCAGTCACCGAGGCTGTTCACCTGGTCCCAGTAGGACTCGGCGACGATCTGGGCGCGGACGTAGTCCTCGTCGACACCCCATTTGCACGCTGCCCACTGGATGATCTCGTCGGTCGTGCCAACGAAGTTGCCGTCGACGCGAGCCGTGAAGGGTGCCTTGGCGGGGTCGGCATCGGTCCAGGCGCCGACGACACCACGGGTCTGGTTCGGGATGACACCGAACCGGTTCGGCCGCTGGTTGACCTGCCGTACCTCGGGCGCCGGACGGACCCGAGTCGCGCATTGGGCCGAGGTGGGCAGCGCCGACCCCGGCGGAAGGAGGTTGAACCGTCCTGACGACGGTGGCGGTGTGACGGGCGGTGGCGGTGGGGCAGGTGGTAGCGGCGGACGAGGGCACTTGCGGCTGGGGGTGTTGTGGAACGCGCACGGCCTCGCCTCGACCGGGGACTGTGCCGCCACCGTCGTCACGATTCCGGCACCGATGAGTACCGCCACGAGAGCGCTGAGGTGCTTCTTCACCAGCAAGTTGTCACACGGTAGTTCGCGCCTCCGGCCGCTTGCGCATGTTCAGCCCTGGGAGAGCGATACACGCCCGCCGCCGTCGAGGTGGTACCCGGAACGAGGGATTCGGCCGGCTCGGTGTGCCAGCGTTCTGACGTGACCTACCAGCACATCCATCCGTCGGGGATCCAGCGCTGGTTACGCCCGATGCGCCCGCGGGACCCTGAGGAAGATCACCGGCCATCGACGCCGCTCGAGCTGTTCTTCGACCTCGTCTTCGTGGTCGCCGTGGCGCAGGCGGCGAACAGCCTCCACCACGCCCTTGCCGAGGGTGGCTCCATCGGCGCGCCCGTCGGCAAGTACATCCTCGTGTTCTTCGGGATCTGGTGGGCGTGGATGAACTTCTCCTGGTTCGCGTCTGCCTACGACACCGAGGACATCGCCTACCGGCTGATCGTGTTCGTCCAGATGACGGGGGCGCTGATCTACGCCGCCGGCATCCCTCGTGCCTTCGAGGACCTCGACTTCGGTGTCGCCGTCCTCGGCTACGTCGTCATGCGTCTGGCACAGGTGTCCCACTGGCTGCGCGCGTCGGCAGGGGCTGAACCGGGTAGGCGCACGTGCGCGCGCCGCTACGCCATCGGGATCACCGCGTGCCAGATCGGCTGGATCGCCATGCTCGCCCTCCCCAGTCCGTGGGAGATCGCCGGCTTCTTGCTGCTCGGCCTCTGCGAGCTGCTCGTTCCGCTCTGGGCAGAGCGAGTCGGCACGACGTCCTGGCACGCGAGCCACATCACCGAGCGCTACGGGTTGTTCACGATCATCGTGCTCGGCGAGTCGATTCTCGCCGGGACTGTCGCCATCCAGACGGTGCTCGACGAGGGCGGCCTCGATGTCGAGCTCGGCGGCATCATCGCCGGTGGGCTGCTGCTCGTGTTCTCGATGTGGTGGGTCTACTTCGACTACCAGGTCCCGGAGCTGTTGACGTCCAATCGCGTCGCCTTCCGGTGGGGCTACGGCCACCTGGTGATCTTCGCCGCGATTGCCGCGGTCGGCGCCGGGCTCGCCGTCGCCGTCGACCATGCCGCCGGTCACGGCCACGTGAGCGACGTGCGCGCGGGAATGATCGTCGCCGTACCCGTGGCCGTCTACCTGCTCGCGTTGTGGAGCCTCCACTTCCTGGTCGGTGAGCCTGGTGCCGCCAGCTCGAAGTACGTCGCGCCGGTCGCCGCCGTCCTCGTGCTGCTGGCCGCCCTCACCCCGCAGCCCGTGCTGCTGATCGGCCTCATCGTGGCGGGAATGGTGGCGTTCAAGGTGGCTCGGCGGGTGCGACTCAGCGAGCGTCCAGCGCGCTGAGGTCGAGTCGGCCGATGCGCTCGGGATCGGCGAGTACGTCGATCGCGACGATCTTGTCGTCGGTGACGGTGAAGCCCATGATCGAGAACAGCTCATCGTCGAGGATGACCACGACGCCGGCGCTGCCATTGACGAGGACCGGATGCAGCGTCGCGCCGGGCTGCGAATAGGCGATGGCGCGACGAGCGACGCTCCTCGCGCCGCGGACGACCAGCGACGCATACGGCCGTGCCTCACCACCCTCCGAGCGGATCACGACGTCGGGATCGAGCACCGAGACGAGCGCGTCGAGGTCACCACCACGGGCAGCGGCGAAGAAGGCGTCGACGACCTCCCGCTGGCGGGACACGTCCGTGTCTGGGACCGTCGCGTGCTGGACGCGGCGCCTCGCTCGACTGGCCAGCTGGCGTGTCGCTTCCGGCGATCGGTCGAGCATCTCGGCGATCTCGTCGAACGGCACGGCGAACATGTCGTGGAGGACGAAGGCCAGCCGCTCGGGCGGTTCGAGCGTCTCCAGCACGACGAGCAGTGCGAGCCCGACGGAGTCGGCGAGGATCGCTTCGTGCTCCGGCTCGACTGCCTCGGCGCGCCGCACGACCGGATCGGGCACGTGTGGATCCAACGGGTCCTCTCGCCGCGTCCGGCGAGCGCGCAGCATGTTGAGGCAGACCCGAGCGGTGACGGTGGTCAACCACCCACCCAGGTTCTCGATGCTCGTGGCGTCGGAACGGCTGAGCCGCAGCCACGTCTCCTGCAGGGCGTCATCGGCCTCGGTCCCTGATCCGAGCATGCGATAGGCGACGGCGTGCAGGCGGTCGCGGTGCTCGTCGAACTGGGCGGCCAGGAAATCCTCGTTCACCGGTCACACTCCTCCGTTGCGGTGGGTCATTCCAGTTGACCCGCCAAACGCGGCGGTTGTGACGAATGAGGAGATGCAGCTATGGAAGCACGGATGAAGCACCCAGTGTTTGTCGTACCCGACGCCATGCAGGCACTGCAAGCACTCGGCAAGGCAGTGCACAAGACCGGTCTCTCGCCGCAGCTGATCGAGCTGGTCAACCTGCGGGCCAGCCAGATCAACGGCTGCAGCGTGTGTGTCCAGATGCACGCGCAGAGCCTGAAGACGGCAGGCGAGAGCGACGAGCGGATCTTCGGGGTCGCCGCCTGGCGGGAGACCCCGTACTTCGACGAAGCGGAGCGTGCTGCGTTGGCGCTGGCCGAAGCCGCCACCCGGCTCTGCGACCGCCCCGATGCCGTGCCGGATGAGATCTGGGACGATGCGGCCAAGCACTTCGACGAGGAAGCGCTGTCCGGTCTGCTCCTGGCGATCGCTCAGATCAACGTGTGGAACCGGCTCAACGCGGCGACCCGTCAAATGGCCGGGGCCGCGTGGTGATCACCGAACTGTCCGTAGCAATCGCATCACAACGACCGATTGCTACGGACAGAACGGTCTTCAGCGTTTGATGCGGCGGAGGTCGTGGACCGCCGGACCCTGCAGCACCGTGCCGTCGTGGCCGAACCGTGAGCCGTGGCAGGGGCAGTCCCACGTCGTCTCTGCCTCGTTCCAGCGAACGGTGCAGCCGAGGTGTGTGCAGGTCAGGCTGACGCAGTGGTCGACGCTTTCGTCGTCGCGGTAGGCGCCGAACACGTGGCCGCCTTCACGGACCACACCGCCCTCACCCGGCGCCAACGAGTCCAGTGAACCGGCGTGCAGCCGGCCGATCCAGTCACCGACGAAGTGGCCGGCGACCTTGGCGTTGTCGCGAGCGAGACGACCGACGGCGCGGGCACCTCCGATCCGGCTGGGTTCGAACAGCGACTGCCAGGGATGCGGCTCGTCGTCGATGCCCGCCGCCAGCACCATCGCCGCCGCCGTCGCATTGCTCAGGCCCCACTTCCGCAGACCCGTGATCACCCAGGTCCGTCGACGCATGGGGGAACGTCCCGCGTAGGGGATGCGATCGACCGACGTGTAGTCGTGAGCCGACCAGCTGTAATCGATCGACTCGACCTCGAACGTGGCCCGCGCCCACTCCTCGAGCTGGTCGTAGTGACGAGATGTCTCGCGATCGGTGCCGGTCTCGTGCTCCTCGCCGACGACGACGATGCCGGTGCCGCCGGCGTGCGGCCACGGGCGCACCGACCGGGTCGGCTGCTCGGCCGTGATGTACATGCCGGTGGGTGCCGTGCCATGGATGCGAGCGGCCAACCCGTAGGCGCGAGTCGCCCGAGCGCGGGCGAAGAACCCTCCCGAGTCCGAGAAGGGCAGCAGCGTGCCCAGCACGGCATGCTCGGCGCGCAGGGTTCCGTGATCGGTCTCCACGAGCACGTGGTCGGACCGCTCGCGCAGCCGGATCGCCCGCGTGTGCTCGTGCACCAGACCGCCGCCGGCGACGACGGCCGCCGCCAGGGCCAGGCAGTAGCGGTAGGCGTCGAGGTGCAGCTGGTCGTCGAAGCGCACGGCGGCCAGAGCGCGCTCCACCTCGACCTCCACCGGATCGGCGAGCACAGCCGGTAACCCGAGCCGAGCGGCCGTGCGAGCCTCTGCCTCGATTTGGCGGACCGTGTCCTGTTGCGTCGTGTACACGAACGCGGCGGCGCGGGTCAGGTCGCAATCGGCACTCGTTGATGCGGCGAGCTCGGCCACCATCTCGACACCGGCCTGGTTGGCCTCGCCATAGGCCCGCGCCGTGTCGTCGCCGTGCTCCGAGGCCAGGCGGTCGTACGTGAGGCTGTGTTGGGACGTCACCTTGCCGGTCGTGTGCCCGGTCGTGCCGGTGGCGACGCGATGCATGTCGACGACGGCGACGTGGTGGCCGGCGCGCTGCAGCAACAGCGCCGTCGTGAGCCCGCTGATCCCGGCGCCGACGACCGCGACGTCAACGGCGGCGTCACCGGGGAGCGGTGCGTAGGTCGGCGCATCTGCGTCGGCGATCCAGACGGAGGAATGGGCGGTCACGATCATCGGTACCCGACCGAGGCGTTTCGCATTCCCGACTGGTATGGCACAACAGCGATGAGGGGATGGACAAGTCGGTCGACGACGAAAGGGGCGCCGAGATGAAGGCAGCCGTGTGGCAGGGACGGCGCGACGTGCGGGTCGAGACTGTGCCTGACCCGAAGATCGAGGAGCCGACGGACGCGATCGTGCGGATCACGTCCTCAGGCCTGTGTGGATCGGACCTCCACCTGATCGAGGTGATGTCGCCGTTCATGACCGAAGGCGACATCCTCGGCCACGAACCGATGGGCATCGTCGAGGAGGTGGGAAGCTCCGTCACTCACATCGCACCAGGCGATCGAGTGGTGGTCCCGTTCAACATCGCGTGCGGGCACTCCGCGATGTGCGCCGATGGTCTGCAATCGCAGTGCGAGACCACGCAGGTCCACGAGTACGACACCGGGGCGGCCCTGTTCGGCTACACGAAGCTGTACGGGCAGGTGCCGGGCGGGCAAGCCGAGTTCCTGCGCGTGCCACAGGCGCAATACGGGCCGATCAAGGTGCCGCATGGTCCTCCCGACGATCGCTTCCTGTTCCTCTCCGACGTCCTCCCGACGGCCTGGCAGGCCGTCGACTACGCGGCGATCCCCGACCGGGGCACCGTCGTCGTGCTCGGCCTCGGGCCGATCGGCGCGATGTCATGTCGAGTCGCACTGCATCGCGGTGCATCGAAGGTGATCGGCGTCGATCTGGTGCCTGAGCGGCTCGAGCAGGCCCGGCTCCACGGTGCCGACGTCCTCGACCTGCGGCAGTTCGACGGGAAGCAGACGGAGGTGGCAACGGCACTGCGTGATCAGACGGGCGGCCGCGGCCCGGACGCGGTGATCGACGCCGTGGGGATGGAGGCGCACGGTTCCGGCGGTGCGTCGCTTGCGCAGAAGCTGACTGCCTTGCTGCCGGACAAGGTCACCGAGAAGCTGATGTTGCACTCCGGAATCGATCGGCTGGCGGCACTACAGCTGGCCATCGACGTCGTCAGGCGCGGCGGGACGATCTCGGTGATCGGCGTGTACGGCGGCATGAGCGACCCGCTGCCGATGATGGTGATGTTCGACAAGCAGGTCCAGCTACGGATGGGTCAGGCCAACGTGAAGCGCTGGGTCGATGACCTGCTGCCGCTGCTGACGGACCGTGACGTCCTCGGCGTCGACACGTTCGCCAGCCACCACCTGCCGCTCACTGAAGCACCGCAGGCCTACGACATGTTCCAGAGCAAGCGCGATGGGGCATTCAAGGTGGTGTTCCAACCCGGAGCCTGATGATCCGGCCGCGTGTAGCGCCCGTCTGGCTCGGGGTACATCGCACCCACCCGAAGATGCGCAGGAGGATGCGATGTCAGATCCGTTCAGCATGCTGGAGTCCGATCACCGCCAGGTCGAGCAGCTGCTACATCAGTTGGACGAGTCCGAGGCGGGTCCTGAGCGCGAACGCCTCGTCGAGCAGCTGACGGCGGCGCTGTCCTTGCACATGGAGTTCGAGGAGGCGCACGTCTACCCGCTGACCCGCCGGATCCTCGACGACGAGACGGTCGAGGAGGCCGACACGGAGCACGAGCTCGCCCGGGAGGGCCTCGGCAAGCTCTCGCAGCTGCTGTCGGCTCCCGGTTTCGGGGCCGCCGTCGCCATGGTGGAGGGCGGCATCAAGCACCACGTCGAAGAGGAGGAGGACGACATCTTCCCAGCGATGCGCCGCGACCTCGATCAACAGCAGCAGGCGGACCTGGCGCGAAGACTCGTCGAGACCAAGCGCGAGGCTGGTCTGTTGGCCGACTCGCTCGAGCACGCCACCAAGGACGACCTCGTCGACATCGCCACGGAACTGGGCCTCGACGCGAAGTCGTCGATGACCAAGGCCGAGCTCAGCGATCTCGTCTTGTCGACAGGCGGGTGAGCGATGAGCGCAGGAGCCTGGGCGATGCTCGTCGCCTTCATACTCATGGTGTGGTCACTGGGGTTCCTGATCGTCACGATGGTGCGCGGCATCCGCGCGAACCGGACTCCTGGCCGCTCGATCTGGCGCGACTTCGGACTCGGCATCGGGCTGATGGTGCTGTTCTTCTCCACGTGGATCGCCCACTCCATCGCCCAGTGGCAGGTGTACACGGATGAGCAGCTGGCCCATGGCCAGGACACCAGCATCGGTGACTTCCTCGGCGAGTTCTCCCAGTCGACGCTCGAGAACTGGCAATCGGAGTTCCTCCAGCTGTTCGCGTTCGTCGTCCTCGCCGCGCTCTACGTGCACAAGGGCAGCGCCGAGTCGAAGGACAGCGACGACCGCATGGAGGCCTCACTGCGTCGCATCGAGCAGCATCTCGGCACGCTGTCGAGCAACGCCGAGGAGCTGCCCGATCCGAACATGGCCTAGGCCAGCCGGCATCAGGAGAAGGCGGGCAGCCGCTGCTGCATCCCGATCAGCGGAGCGAGCGGGTCGCCGGCCTGGCGAATCCGTTCGCCGACCGTCTCGATGGTCCATCGATCGGGCCGGATCTCGGGATCGTCGAGCTCGTCCCAGCGGATCGGCACCGACACCGGCGCCCCCGTCGCGGCCCGGACGCTGAACGGAGCGATGAGCGTCTTGTTGATGGCGTTCTGCGTGTAGTCGAGGCGGGCGAGCCCGGACCGACGCTTCACCTCCCACTCCCAGCTGACCAGCTCGGGGACCGTGGCGCCGATCGCTCGCGACAGCTGCTCGACCCACTTGCGGGTCTCGGCGAACGTGTAGCGGTCGGCGACCGGGACCCAGATCTGCAGACCGCGTTTGCCGGTGACTTTGGCCCCGGCCTGCACGCCGAGGTGTTCGAGTGCAGTGCGGTGCAGACGAGCGAGCACCAACACGTCCTCGAAGGTCGTGTCCGTTCCCGGGTCGATGTCGATCAGGGCCCACGTCGGCCGCTTCGTGTCACGGACCGTCGATGTCCACGGGTGCAGCTCGACAGCGCCGTAGTTGGCGACCCACGCCAGTGACGCTGGCGAGTCCATGACGAAGTACTCCGTCGTCTCCCCTGGATCGGCGTCGTCGTTGCGCCAACGGCGCAGCCAGTCGGGCGCGTGGGAGGGGACGGCCTTGTGCCAGAACCCCGGGCGATCGACGCCGTTCGGGTAGCGGTGCATGTTGAGCGGCCGGTCGGCGAGGTACGGGAGCATCACGGGCGCCGCCGTGGCGTGGTGCCGGATGAGGTCTCGCTTCGTCAGCGGCTTGCGGCGCTTGTCGCGAGGTGGGAACAGCACCTTGTCGAGGTTGGTCAGGTGCAGCGTGTGGTCGCCGAGCCGCCAGTCGCCGGCGCGTTTGAGTGCATCCAGCGCGGCGAGCTCGTCGGCAGTCGGGGCCGCCCAGTTCGCGCTGCCCGTCCAGCTCGCTGCGGGCGCCTCCTTGACCTCGTCATTGGTGCGCCCCGACTTCACCGATCGGGGATGGTCCTCGGGATCCCACCCTGCGACCGCTGCCTCGTCGCGCTTCTTCAAGAGCAGCCAGTCGCGGCCATCGCCGCCGCGGCGAACCAGGACGAACCGTCCGGCCAGCTTCTCCCCGGCGAGGTCGAAGTGCAGGTCGCCGGCTTCGACGGCAGCGAGCGGGTCGTCGGACCCGACTTGGGTCCACGTTCCCCAATCCCAGACCACGACGTCGCCACCGCCGTACTCGCCGGCTGGGATCACACCCTCGAAGTCGAAGTAGTCGAGCGGGTGGTCCTCGACGTGCACCGCCATGCGGCGCGCCGACGAATCCAAGGTCGGTCCTTTCGGCACCGCCCAGCTGAGCAGGACGCCGGCCGCCTCCAGTCGTAAGTCGTAGTGCAGGCGCCGGGCGCGATGGCGCTGCACGACGAACCGGTGGCCGTCCGAGGACGGTGGGGTCGTGCCGGCCGGCTCGGACGTCACGGAGAAGTCGCGTTTGGCCCGGTACGTCTTCAGCCGATCGGCGGGCATACCCCACGTTTACCCGGACGGACGGGACTCAGCGCCGCAACCGGTGGTGGGCCAGCGCGGCTCGGGCGGCGTTGGCTCCACAGGCGCCGTGGACGGCGGCGCCGGGGTGGGCTGACGCCGACGCCAGGTAGAGCCTGCGGATCGGCGTCTCGGCGCGACCCCAGCCGGGGATCGGGCGGAAGACGAGTTGCTGGTGCAGCTGGCCGGTGCCGCCACCGATGTCGCCACCCACGAGGTTCGGGTTGATCCGCTCCATATCGGGGGGCGCCAGCACGTGCCGAGCGAGGATCAGATCGGAGAACCCAGGTGCGAGCGCCTCGATCCGCCGTTCGATGCGACGCGTGAACTGCTCCTGCTCCCGGTCGTCCCACCGTCCCGTGATGCCGTCGTCGCCGGCATCGCAACGGATCTCCTGTGGTACGTGGGCATATGCCCACGCCGACTCGGTGCCGGGTGGCGAGCGCGAGGGATCAGCGGTCGTCATCTGGCCGACGATGAGGAAGGGCCGGTCCGGCACGACACCGATGCGCAGCTGGTGGGATGTCGTCGCCAGCTCGTCGAGGTCGTCGGCGATGTGCACGGTGCCCGCAGGGGCGACCGAGGGGTCGGCCCACGGGATCGGCGCCGACAGTGCCCAGTCCACCTTGAACGTGGCCGAACCACGTTCGAACCGCGCGAGCCGGTCGAACAACCCCGGGGGCAGGTGCTGCGGCTCGACCATCGAGGTGTAGAGCCGGACGGCGTCGCAGTCGGCGAGCACGGCCCGGCGGGCCTCGATCGACGTCCCGTCGGCAGTCGCGACACCAACCGCTCGACCGTTGCGGACGAGCACACGGGCGACAGGCGTGCCACAGCGCAGCCCGCCTCCACGTGCTTCGAGTCTGGTGATCAGCGCACGTGTGAGCTCACCGGCGCCGCCAGCCGGCACGGGGAAGCCGATCTCCTGGCCGAGGCAGACGAGCAGCCACCCGATGAACGCGCTGTTCGCGCTCTCCGGCGTGAGATCGGCGTGCAGGGTGCAGCCGGCGAACAGCAGCGGTGCGTTGGGTCCGCGGAACCGTTCGTCGACGAACCGCTGGAGCGGCATGAATCCGATGCGGGCCAGCTCGCGCAGTCCGTCGAGCCGCGCCGCCCACGCCAGCTTCGCCCCGGCGCGCAGCGGCGGGAATGGCGTGAGGAGCGCCTCGACGACCGGGTCGCCGTACCGGCGCCACTGCTCGATGATCGTTCGGTAGGCCGCGCCGTCGCCGGCGGCGCCGAGCTCGACACTGGCGACGGTGGCGTCCAACTGCCGCGAGAGCACCGCTGCTGGACCGTCGCGCCGAGGATGGGCGAGCACGGCCGGGGCGTGCGTCCAGCGGAGGCCGAAGTGCTCGAGGTCGAGGTCACGCAGCACCGGCGACGCAGCGGCCATCGGATAGAACGCGCTGAACAGGTCGTTGCGGAACCCGGGAGCGGTGACCTCCGCGGTCCGCACCGCGCCGCCGGGTTCGTCGGCCTGCTCGAGGACGAGCACGCTCCAACCGGCGTCGGCGAGTCGATTCGCGGCGACCAGACCGTTCGGTCCGGCGCCGATGACGATGGCGTCGGTCACGGTCGCCACGCAGGTCCCCGTGCGGCCAGGATCAGCGGCGGCGCGCTGCTGGCGCCGTAGCATTCCGGGCCGTGGCCCGGGGGCAGGATGATCGCGTCGCTCGTCCAGCCACCCGCCCACACCACCCGATGCCGCCGTCTCGAGGCGTCTACTGGCGTCGCCGCACGGTCGTCGGCGGCCTGCTCGCGTTGGCGGGATACGGCGCCGTCCGCGGCGTCGGCGCGCTGCTCCCAAGCGGATCGAGCCCGGACGGCACGTATGTGGCGCCGGTGCCGGTCCAACCGTTGATCCGCGCCGAGAACGAGCAGCCCGGCACGCTGGACTACTCGTTCCCTTTCGAGGATGAAGTGACGAGCAAGGTCGCCGCCTATTGCGCGGTGGACAGCGCATGGCGTGGCCAGACCGTGCCGATCATGGCCAGCACGGAGGGATCGTCGATCACGGCCCGCGCCTTCCGTATGGGTTGGTACGGCGGCGCCGGAGCCCGGGAGGTGTGGCGCGGTGGGCCGTTTGCCGGCGTCGCACAAGTCGAACCGGACAGGGATTCCGAGACCGGCGTGATCGAGTGCGCGTGGGCGCCGAGCTTCGAGGTGACGATCGACGAGTCCTGGACGCCCGGGATGTACCTGTTCCGCATCGACTCCGACGACGGCGGGTCGACGTACGTGCCACTCGTCGTCCTCGACGATCGACCCGCCGAGCTCCTCGTCATCTCCTCCATCACGACGTGGCAGGCGTACAACGAGTGGGGCGGCGCCAGTCTGTACTACGGACCTGACGGGCGGGCCGAGTCGCGAGCCAAGGTCGTCAGCTTCGATCGCCCGTACGAGGTCAGCGGTTCGGGTCACTTCTTCGGCGGTGAGTTCGAACTGGTCCAACTCGTCGAGTCTCTTGGTTACGACGTCGCCTACACCACGAACTTGGACTTCCATGCACGGCCGGAGCAGGCGACGCAGGGCTACAAAGCGATCGTCTCCCTCGCTCACGACGAGTACTACTCCTTGGAGATGCGCCAGGCTCTCGAGGCGGCGCGCGAAGCGGGCGTCAACTTGATGTTCCTCGGGGCCAACGCGATCTTTCGACGGATCAGACTAGAGCCGTCGACCGACGGCCGCCCGGGCAGAACGATGGTCAACTACCGCACTGCCGACTCGGACCCGTGGTACGGCACCGGCGACGACGCCCGTGTCACGTCGGAGTGGCGCGAGGAGCCGGCCCGCAATCCGGAGAGCGCCCTGGTCGGGAACTTCTACGAGTCCAACCCGTGTG
The DNA here is from genome assembly GCA_963774635.1 of uncultured Acidimicrobiia bacterium. Taxonomy (GTDB): domain Bacteria; phylum Actinomycetota; class Acidimicrobiia; order Acidimicrobiales; family Ilumatobacteraceae; genus JALZMG01. The sequence continues at coordinate 23,749 of CAVZFS010000002.1, read as the reverse complement.
AGGGCGACATGGTCATCGGCGACGCCGACTCGTGGGTGTTCGCCGGCACGGGCCTCCGCAACGGTGATCGACTGGAGGGACTGGTCGGCAACGAGTACGACCGCGTGACGCCGGAGGAGCCGACGCCGGCGAACATCCAGGTGCTGTGCCACTCGCCGCTCGTCGTGCGCGAGCGGCCGACGTTCGCCGACATGACGTACTACACGCACGGCGGCACCGGTGCGGGAGTGTGGGCGACCGGAACGCTGTGGTGGGAGCGCAAGCTCGGTCCGCTGTGTGACGGCGCCGATGGTCAACACACGCTGGAGTGTCACGTCCGCCGGATCACGGCCAACGTGCTCGAGGTGTTCACGAAGGGCCCCGCCGGAGCGACCCATCCGTCCGTGCCGAACCTGGCCGCATTCGGCATCGCGGCGGGATACGTGGACGACCCGCCACCCGGGTGACGCATGCGGCCATAACCTGCCCCTCGTGACCTCCCCGGCGATGGTCGAACGGCAGGCCTTGTGCGACACCCTGGTCGAGGTCGGGCAGGACGCGCCGACGCTGTGCGGCGACTGGACGACACGCGATCTCGCTGCCCATCTCGTCGTGCGCGACCGGCGACCGGACGCCGCGCCCGGCCTGATCACCTCGTTCATGGCGGACTACACCGAGCACGTGCGAGCGACCGAAGCCGAGCGCCCGTACGGGGAGATCGTCGACCGCGTCCGCAAGGGGCCACCGCGCTGGAGCCCGCTGCGCGTCGACGCACTCGATCGCCTCGCCAACAGCCTCGAGTTCTTCGTTCATCACGAGGACATCCGCCGGGCACACCGCCCGTTCACGCCGCGAGACCTCGACCCCGATCTCGAGGATGCGCTTGCCGACGGGATCGACAAGGGTGGCCGCTTCCTGACTCGTCGCTTGGCGGTGGGCTTGGCGTTCGAGCCCGACGGCCGGCCGACGATCACGGCGCGGGAGGGTCCCGACCGGGTGACGGTGGCTGGGCCGATCGGCGAGTGCGCACTGTTCGTGTACGGCCGCAAAGACGTTGCGCAGGTGACCGTGCGCGGCCCGGCGGCGGCGATCACGAAGGTTCGCGAAGCGCCGCTCGGCATCTGACCGTGAACCGGACGGACCGGCTGTATGCGCTCGCCGAGGAGCTGCGCGCCGTCGTGCCACGCCCGCGGACGGCCCGCCAGCTGGCTGACCGCTTCGAGGTCAGCGTGCGGACGATCGAGCGCGATCTCGGGGCGTTGATGGAAGCGGGTGTCCCGGTCTATGCGACGCCGGGGCCCGGCGGCGGCTACGCCGTGGATCGGACCCGCACGTTGCCTCCCGTCAACTTCAGCCCGGACGAGGCGACGGCGCTGGCGCTGGCGCTCGCTCGCTCCGCCGACAGCCCGTTCGCCGGACGACTGCGCAGTGCGCTGCGCAAGGTGGTGGGAGCGATGTCGCCGGACGACGCCGACCGGGCTCGTCACCTCGTCGACCGGGTTCGCCTCCTCGGCAACGTCGAGTCGGAGCGCAGTGCGGCGGCGGCGGTCATCGAGGACGCCGTGATGGCCGAGCAGGTCGTCGAGATCGACTACATCGACCGAGATGGTGCCGGCACGACGCGCCTCGTCGAGCCGGTTGCCCTGGTCGCCTCCGACGTTGCCTGGTACTTCGTCGGGTTCTGCCGTCTCCGCGGCGGCGGGCGATCGTTCCGTCTCGACCGTGTGACCGCGGCTCGCGCGACCAACGAGCGAGCGCCGCACCACGAGTACCAGTCGCTGGCCGGAGGGATGCCCGACACCATCCGGCGCCTGCCCCTGCTCGAAGAGTGACATTCCTGTAATTCCCGACAGGACGTTGTCGCCGCGCTGTCTCAGGATCGGCGCATGAGCACCGACACCACCCCAAGCCCCGTCAGCTGGTTCGAGATCGGCACCGACGACCCAGCCGCCGCCCGGCAGTTCTACGGCGAGATGTTCGGCTGGACGTTCGACGTCGACGGGCCGTACTCCGTGATCACCACCGGTCCGGATCACACGCTGCAGGGCGGGATCCAGGACACGGGAGGCCCGCTGCCTCAGGGCACGCCGCCGGCGTACGCCGTGCCGTGCATCCAGGTCTCCGACGTCGCAGCGATGTGCGACCGGACCGTCGACCTCGGCGGCAAGGTCCTGGTGCCGGCCACCAACACGCCGCCCGGGCTCGTCTACGCCCACGTCGCCGACCCCACCGGCAACCACATCGGCCTGTTCGCCCCTCCCCCCGAAGCGTGACGGCCCTTGTTCCATCCGAGTGTTTCAGTCCATCGGAGTGTTGGGTCGGGGGATGCCCCAGGTCCAGCACTCGGATGGGGCGAAACACTCGGATGGGGTTGCCTTCAAGTGAACTTGAGGTCTTACCCTCGATCGCATGAGCGACTTCAGCGCGTGGTCGGCGCTCCAGAGCGCGATGCAGGACGACGGAGAGCATCCGCCTGTTGTCAAGCGCGGGACGTGGCGGCGAGTCGGCGAGTTCGCCCGCCCCCACCGCCGCACGATGGTGACCTTCCTGGTGCTTGCCACGGTGTCGGCGGCGCTGGGCGTGCTGGCACCGATCCTTGCCGGGCGAGCCGTCGACGCCATCGTCGAGGGCGATGGCGTGTCGACCGTCGTCGGCATCGCGGTCGTCATCGCCGTGGTCGCCTTCCTCGACACGGGCGTCGGCTTGCTCGAGCGTCTCCAGTCGTCCCGTCTGGGTGAGGGCTTGATCCTCGATCTGCGCCGCAAGGTCTTCGATCACGTCCAGCGCATGCCGATCGCCTTCTTCACGCGCACCCGCACGGGCGCCCTGGTCAGCCGCCTCAACAACGACGTGATCGGTGCGCAGCGCGCATTCACGTCGGCACTCTCGGGTGTCGTCACGAACGTGATCGCCCTCGTGCTGACGCTGGCCGTCATGATCGGGCTGTCGTGGCAGATCACCGTGCTGGCGATGTTGCTCCTGCCGACGTTCGTCATCCCGGCCCGCCGGGTCGGCGCTCGCGTGGGCCGGCTGCAGCGCGAGGCGGCCGGTCACAACGCAGCGATGACGTCGCAGATGACGGAGCGGTTCTCGGCACCTGGTGCCACCCTCGTCAAGTTGTTCGGGCGGCCCGCCGTGGAGGCCGCCGAGTTCGGTGCCAGGGCGCAGCGGGTCAACGACATCGGCGTCCGCTCGGCGATGGCGATGGAGGTGTTCTTCCGCGCGCTGGGCCTGGTGTCCGGGCTCGCCGAGGCGCTGATCTACGGACTCGGCGGCTACTTGGCGCTCCAGGGTGAACTCGACCCCGGCACAGTCGTCACCCTGGCGCTGCTGCTCAACCGGCTGTACGCGCCGCTGACAGCGCTCGCCACGGCTCGCCTCGACGTCGTCACGGCGCTGGTCAGCTTCGAGCGCGTCTTCGAGGTGCTGGACGTCGATCCGCTCATTCGGGAAGCACCGGACGCCCGATCAGTGCCGGACGGACCGGTGGGTGTCGAGCTCGACGACGTGCACTTCGCCTACCCCACCGCGGAGCAGGTGTCCCTGGCCTCATTGGAGGAGGTCGCGGTGTTGGACGACCGGCCGAGCGTCGAGGTGCTGCACGGCATCTCCGTGCACGTGCCGCCGGGCCACACCGTGGCCCTGGTCGGCTCGTCGGGCGCCGGCAAGTCGACGCTGGCGTCGCTCGTCCCGCGGCTCTACGACGTCGACTCCGGCGCGGTACGCCTCGGCGGCGTCGACGTGCGAGAGCTGTCGTTCGACTCGATCAAGTCGACGGTCGGCGTCGTCACGCAGGACGGCCACCTCTTCCACGACACGATCCGGGCCAACCTCCGCTACGCCGCACCCGACGCCGGCGATGACGAGCTGTGGGCGGCGCTCGAGCAGGCGCGGCTGGCACGTCTGGTCCGTGAGCTGCCCGATGGCCTCGGCACTGTGGTCGGTGAGCGCGGCTATCGGCTGTCAGGAGGTGAGCGCCAGCGCCTGACGATCGCCCGCCTGCTGCTGGCCAAGCCCCAGGTCGTCATCCTCGACGAGGCGACCGCCCACCTCGACTCCGAGTCCGAGGCCGCGGTCCAGGAGGCGCTGGCGGCGGCGCTGCAGGGCCGCACCGCCGTCGTCATCGCCCACCGGCTGTCAACGGTGCGTGCCGCCGACTCCATCGTGGTCCTCGAGCAGGGGCGCGTCGTGGAGCACGGCAGCCACGTCGACCTCCTCGCCGCCGGTGGGCGTTACGCCGAGCTGTACCACACCCAATTCGCGGATGCCGTCGCTACTCCTGCGGCTTAGTCGGGACACGGAAGGCCACCCACCCCACGCCGACCAGCCCGAGCCCGACCACGATGGCCCGCGCCCACCAGCGGTCGAGCAGCCACGCGCTGAGCCCACAGAACACGACGATCGACACGATCGCCGCCACCTTGGCCTTGCGCGGCATGCCGAGACCGGCGCGGTAGTCGCGGACCATCGGGCCGACGCCGGGTCGAGTCAGCACCCACTGCTCGAAGCGCGGGCTGGAGCGCGAGAAGCAGGCGGCGGCGATGATGAAGAACACCGTTGTCGGCAGCCCCGGCACCACGATGCCAATCGATCCGATGGCCACGGCGACCCAGCCCAGACCGAACCAGAGCCACCGCAGCACGGTCCCAGTGTTGCGGCGTTCAGGCCGCGGGATGCTGCTCCAGATCGAGCAATGCGCGCTTGACGTGCAGCCCGCCTCCGTAGCCACCAAGTGAGCCGTCGCTGCGCAGCACGCGATGGCACGGGATGACGATCGGGATGGGGTTCGTCGCGCACGCCGATCCGACGGCCCGCACCGCTCGCGGGTTGCCGGCGGCCTGCGCCAGCTCGCTGTAGCTGACCGTCGTCCCGTACCCGACGTCGCGCAGCTCGTCGAGCACATGGCGCCGGAAGCCGTGCGCCAGGCGGAGGTCGAGCGGCAGCTCGAACTCCCGACGGCGACCGGCGAAGTACTCCTCGAGCTGGCGCACCGTCTCGTCCAGCCGGGCCGGCCGCTGCAGCACGCGGGGGCTGATCCGAGCGGCCAGCTCGCCCAGCGCATCGTCGTCGGACTCGAAGCCGACCTTGACGACGCCGGCGTCGGTGGCGGCCAGGAGCAACGTGCCGGCCGGGCTGTCCATGGTCCGGTACGCGACGTCGACGAGGCCCTCTGCATCAGCGCGCGCCGCCAGCGCGTCGGCGAGTTGTTCGGTCACGGTCGTGGTCATGTTCGGGCCTCCTCGGGCTCCAGCTGGCGGCGCAGGGTGCGCAGCCCTTCGAAGACGCTGCGGCGTGCGGCGGCGGGCGTGCAGTGGAGCCGCACGGCGATGTCGTCGTAGGCCATGTCGGCGCCGTATCGGTAGCCGACGGCAAGCCGCTGCTTGTCCGGCAGCGTTCTCACCCATGCCCACAGGTCGGCGTCGCCGTGCGGATCGCCATACGAATCCGACGAGGTGACCACCGAGTCCGCCAGGTCATCGCGCGGCATCGGCTGCCGGCCACGCGCCCGGAAGCGGTCGATCGCCTTGCGGTGCGCGATGGTCAGCAGCCACGCCCGCACGTCGCTGTCGGGTCGGAGCCGGGGATAGGCGCGCAGCGCGGCGATGAACGTCTCCTGCCAGTCATCCTCGGCGTCGGTTGACCCGACCAAGCGGCGCAGCAGCCGCAGCACCGCCGGTCCGTGCTCGTCGAGCACCACTTGAAACGGCGGCAGCGTCACACGTGATGCAACGGACGAGGGCGGCGTGCTGTGAGACGGCGGCGAATCGATGGCGGGGGAGGCTAGGACGCCGCGTACGGTCGAATGGCGTGACCGTGACGATCCGATCCATCACGCCGGATGAGGCATTGGCCTTCCGCCGGGCCATCATGGCCGGCTTCCATCAGACCGACGTCGTCGACGACGCCGAGTGGGTGAAGGCGACGCTGACGCCACTCGATCGAGTCGTCGCAGCGTTCGACGGCTCGACGATCGTCGCCACGTTCCACTCCTTCCCCACTCCGCTCACGATGCCGGGCGGCCGTGTCATCCCCGCTGGGGCCGTCACTGCGGTGACGTGCCGGCCGACGCACCGCCGCCAGGGTCTGCTGACGCGCATCATCACCGACGATCTCGTGGCCAGCCGCGACCGCGGCGAGGTGGCTGACGTCCTCATCGCTGCGGAGTGGCCGATCTACGGTCGCTTCGGCTACGGCCCGGCAACCATGTCGACGAGCTTCGAGCTCGACGCGACCGCCCGCTTCGCCGAACCGGGTGCAGGATCCGTCGAGTTCGTCGATGACGCCACCTTCCGGACCGAGGCCCCGGCGATCTACGAGCGAGTGCGTCTGGACCGCGCCGGGATGATCGGTCGCGACGATCTCCGCTGGGACGCCCTCGCCGATCTGCGTCGACGGCCGGAGGACAAGCCCTGGGGTGGCTTTCGCCTGCTGTGCCGTGATGACGACGGTGTCGCCCAGGCGTGGGCCAGCTACAAGGTCGAGAGCAGGACGACGGACGGCCGGCCAAACGGCACCGCCGACGTCGCCGACCTGTGCGGTGCCACTCCGGCGGCGGAGGCCCGGCTGTGGCGGTTCCTCACGGAGCTCGACCTGATCGCGACGGTCAAGGCAGTCGATCGGCCGGTCGACGACGTGCTGCCATGGCTGCTCACCGACGCCCGGGCCGCGAAGCCGTCCGGCGCTCGCGACTTCCTCTGGGTGCGTCCGCTCGACGTGGCTGCGCTGCTGGCTGCCAGGGACTACACCACCGCCGGGCGCGTCGTCCTCGAAGTCGTGGACGACCAGCAGCTGTCCGCCGGTCGCTTCGAGCTCGATGCCTCGCCGTCGGGGGTGTCATGTGACGCGACGACCCGTTCCGCCGACCTGACGCTCCCAGTGAAGGCACTCGGCGCCGCGAGCCTCGGCGGCATCCGGCTCTCCACGCTGCACGCCGCCGGGTGGCTCGACGAGCACGTGCCCGGCTCCGTCGCCGTCGCCGACGGGGTCCTGGCGTGGCCCGTCTCGCCGTGGTGCAACACCTGGTTCTGACCGGACTGCGGGTCAGCTCGCTTCGGTGGTCCGAGTGTGCCGGAGATGCAGCGGCTCGTAGTGGTCGGCATACAGCTTGGCCACGAGCTCACCTCGGCTCGACACCTCGACCTTCTGGAAGATCGACTTCACGTGGTCGCGCACGGTGTGTGCGGACAGGAAGAGCTCGGTGGCGATGTCGCTGGTGGCGAAACCCCGGGCGATGAGTCGCGTGATCTGCTGCTCGCGCTCGGTGAGGTCGTAGGCCTCGACGATGATCGGCGCGATCTCGGCTGCGTTCGCCGGTTCGATCACCACGACGGTGTTCCCGAACCCGCCGTCGGCGCCCTGCAGGCACGAGGCGTGGCACACGAGCCAGCTGCCTCGCGCAAGGCGCACTCGGGCCCGGGCTCAGCAGTGTCGAAGAAGCCACCTTCCGGAACGTGGGGGAGCTCGGGGATCTCGCCGGATGGCGTTGCCTCGAGATCGGGGCAGGCACCGGATCGGTCGCCTCGTGGCTGCTCGAGCAGGTCGGTGCCGCCGGCCACGTCGTCGCCACCGACATCGAGACGACGGGGCTCGAACCGTTCGCGCGGCGAACCTCGAGGTGCGCTACCACAACGTGATCGTCGACCCGCTGGAGCAATCGGGCTACGACCTGATCCACGCCCGGCTCGTGCTGGAGCACCTGCCCCAGCGTGATGTCATCGCCGCCAAGCTCACCCGCGCGCTGCGGCCCGGTGGATGGCTCGTCGTCGAGGACTACGACATCCAGCCGATGGAGACCATCGTCCCGGCACACGCCGCCTGGACGGCGGTGCACGATGCGGTGCGGGGCGTGCTGAGGTCGAGCGGTGTCGAGCCCTCGTACGGCAGCCGGCTGCTTCCGGTGCTCCGCTCGATCGGTCTCGCCGACGTTTCGGCGGAGGGTTACGTCAGGCCGTCGTGGATGCGCGACCTGGCCCCCGTGTTCCGTCCAGTGCTGGCGCGGATGCGCGACACCATGCTCACGATGGGCGTGATCGACGCCGATGCACTCGAACAGACCCTCGAGCTCTTCGACAGCGATGAGCACATGTGCTACTCCCCACTCCTCGTCTCCGCTCGAGGCCGGCGAATGTTGGGGGCATGCACGTAGGGATCGCCGATCATTTCGGTTGGGCCGTCGCCGTCACCGCATCCGCCGACCACGAGGTCGTGGACCGGCGCCGGATCGAGCTGATCGAGCCCGGCATCACACCGGCACCGATCCACTACGACAGCAGCCGCCTGGATGTCGCGGCGACGGCCGCACTGGTGGCACGCGTGCGAGCATCGGCCGTGCGGGCGACATCAGCCGCACTGGACGAGCTCACCGCCGCGCTGTCCACACCCGTCGTGTCGATCGCGCTCCACGCGTGGCCGAACGACTTCCCCGATGACATCGCCGTCCAACGCCGCTCGCCGTACGAGGCCCGCGCCGATGCCGTCATGTACCGCCAGGTGATCGCCGAGCTCGCCCACGCTCGGGCCTGGGAGGTCCACTACTACCTGGCGAAAGATGTGCTCGGACAGGCGGTCAGCGTGCTCGGCCCGCGGGCCGACGAGATCCTGCAGCGCCCCCGGGCGACCCTGGGCCCGCCATGGACCAAGGATCATCGGATCGCGCTTGCCGCGGCGATCGTCAGCGGCTGAACGCTCGGGCCTCCGCTCCTCTGTTCAGTCGTCAGGCGTATGGCCCGCCCACCAGCCCGGGAACTGCGGGTTCACCGTTGCCGGGTCGTCGTTCCCCGTCAGCTCGGCGACGGCGGCGAGGATGTCGGCTTCGAGGTCCCATCCGGCGGAGTTCGTCTCCTCGTAGTGGTCGAGCGCCTCGCCGAAGGCCTGGCCGTAGCGGCAGCTGCCGGCGATCGCCGGCGCGGCGTCTCCATAGCCGGCCAGCAACGACGGATCCTCGGTGATCGCTTTGCACGTGGCACCGGCCACCGCGTCGGGGTGCTCGATCACTTCGGCGTCGTAGAGCGCCTGGCACGTGCCAGGACCGGCGAGGTCGTCGGCCACGCACTTGACCCGGTAGTCGGCCAGCGGCACGGCGTAGCCGAGCTCGTCGTTGCCCAGCCCGACTATCCAGCGATACCCGTCGGACATTCGGTTCTTCACGTAGCCCGACGTCACGTAGGCGGCGCCGTTGGCGTGCAGCGAGAGGTCCTCGCGGTGCCAGTCGGCCGGGCTGTCCACATAGCCGGCGGGGAGCCCGATCGTCGACTCCGGCCCGATCTCGGCAGGGATCCACATCATCCCGACCGGTCCGATGCGCAGGTACGCGGCGCGTGTACGGGCGTGGTCACCAGCGCGGATCTCGCCGAGCACCGGATCGTCCTCGGTGGCGAAGTCGTCGGGTGCACACGTGCTGTCGTCCTTGGGCCCGGTCGGCGGACACGTGTAGAGCATGGCCGGGGTGTGGCCGAGCGAGGTCAGGCCGTCCTCGCCACGCACGAGCAGCAGCCGGAACCCGATGTTCGACATGCGTGTGTAGAAGGACGTGACGTCGTAGTCGACGGTCGGATCCATCACCGGCTCGGACGAGTCGAGCGCCCCGAGCGCGGCCGTCGCCAGCTCTCGACCGATCAGATAGGCGCGGCGGAAGTTCCGCTCCTGGAAGTTGCTCGCTCCGAGCGGCGGCTGCGCGCCCGGTGGCGGCACGAGGCCGAGCCCGAGCGGTGCCGAGTCGTCGACCTCCCACACGTTCGCGCCGAGTGGCGTCACGAGGTCGCCGATCGCTCCATTGAAGAACAACGCCTCGCCACCGAGCTCCGCTTCGAGGATGCGCGTCGCCCATCCCGGGTAGTCAGCGGTGAAGTAGCGGTCGGAGAACGTGCACGGGGTCAGGCCGATCTCCGCGCACTCGTCGAGGATGGCGTCGTTCGGCGGCTCCCAGAACAGCGTCGTCTCGGGATGGTTGGCCCAGAAGAGCATGGTGGCGATCGTCCGCCCGTTGGTCGCCGTCGCCTTCAGCACACCGAGCGTCGGGTCGAACACCTGCGGGTCGCGGCCGTCGGCGAGGCCGAAGTAGTGCTCGGCCTCGGCGACCTCGAGGCGCGCCGGGCGCATGTCGCTGATCGCCTCGACTGCTGCGTCGGTGGCCTGGTCGATCATCAGCTCGTACCACTCGTGGTTGACGTCGAACGCGGTGTCCGGCCCGTGGTGGTTGTGGTCGGCGGAGATCGCCAGCTCCACCTGATCGGCCCGGCGCCCGAGCCGCTCGGCGACACGCTCGCGGATCACGTCGCCGTCGGTGCCGAAGATCATGTACAGGTTGGCGGCCATCACGACCGTGGTCTTCCGGGTGCCCCGTTCTTGGAAGGCGACCGCCGACACCTCCATGTCGTCGTGCACCCAGTGCGAGTCGGCGTCCCCGTTGCCGACCGCCACGCGTCCCTGGTCCCACTCCGGAACGAAGAGACCGGGCGAGAACGGGTCCTCTGGATCGGGCTGAACCTCGGCCAGGTAGTCGTGCGACCCATCGATCGTCGGCAGGACGGAGCGGGAGGCGGCACCGACCATGATCACCTTCTGCTGTGGCCGTCCACGCGGGCCGGCGGCGTCCTGATCGGCTCGCGCCGATCCAGCCGCAACCACCGTTGTACCGAGTGCCCCCGCCAAGAGGGCCAACGCGATCATCCGCTTGCTCATCTCGTCCTCCTCTCGGCTCCTGCATTACCAGAGCGAATGCTGAGTCCGGCATCGCACGCGCGGTGCGCCTCATGTCGTCCGAGGGCCTCCTGCTAGAAGGTGGTATCCGCGACCGGATCGAGATCAACGGCCTCACCGTGACCACGGTCGTCGGAGTGCTGACTGGCCAGTGTGATCTCACACGACACCCCGTCTGAGCGTTGAACCGATCATGACGCTCGACGCGCGCAACGGCGCCCGTGGACGCTCCGGCCGGAGCCGGCTCGGCGGCGTGCCGACGACGTTGCCCCCCGCGCCGGCCGAGGACTCGCGGCTCGGGCAACTGTCGCTCGGGCTCACCGCTGAAGACCGCCCCAGCGAGCGCCGCGAGGTGCTCCCCGGCGTCGTGCACATCACCCGCTGGCTCGGCGTCGATGAGCAGCAGGCGCTCGTGCAGGGGTTCCGTCGCTGGGCCGAGCCACCAGCGGGGCTGCGCCACCCCCGGGTGCCGGCTGGTCACGTGATGACCGTGCAGTCGGTCTGTCTCGGCTGGCACTGGTACCCGTACGTCTACTCACGCACAGCCGACGACACCGACGGCGCCCCCGTCAAGCCGATGCCCGAGGACGTCGTGGCGCTCGCTCGGCGGGCCGTCGAGGCCGCCTATGACGCCGCGACGGCCGAGCGGTACGCGCCCGACGCGGCGATCGTCAACCTGTACGCCCCCGGCGCTCACCTCGGCCTGCACCAGGATTGGGAGGAGCCGGCCGCCGCCCCGGTCGTCACGATCAGCCTCGGTGACACGTGCGTGTTCCGGATGGCGGGCGTCGATCGTCGCACCTCACCGTTCACGGACGTCCTGCTCGAGAGTGGCGATCTGCTCGTGTTCGGCGGGCCCAATCGCCTCATCTTCCACGGCGTGCCCAAGGTGCTCGACGGCACGGCGCCTGCCGGGCTCGGTCTCCCTGCGGGGCGACTGTCGATCACGGTTCGGGAGACGGGGCTGGCGTGATGCCTGACGTGCAGGACCAGCTCGACGAGCGTGGCTACGCCAGTCTCGGTCCGCTGCTCGCCGACGACGAGGTCGCCGAGCTCGCTGCGTCGTTCGACGACGACGCTCGCTACCGCTCCCGGATCAGCATGGGCCGCTACCGCTACGGCGAGGGCGACTACGCCTACTTCGCGCACCCGCTCCCACCCCCGGTGCAGCGGCTGCGCGAGGAGCTGTACTCACCGTTGGCGGAGATCGCCAACGAGTGGGCGCGGCGGGCGGGGAGCCGATCGCGCTGGCCCGAGGACCTCGACGGGTTGCTGGCCCGCTGCCGGCGCCACGGCCAGACACGGCCCACGCCGTTGATCCTCCGCTATGGACCGTGTGGCTACAACACGCTGCACCAGGATCGCTACGGCGAGGTCGCCTTCCCGCTCCAGGTCGTCGTCGGGCTGACGACGCCGGACGTCGACTACACGGGTGGTGAGTTCGTGCTGACCGAGCAGCGACCGCGGGCGCAGAGCAGGGCCACCGCGGTGCGGCTGGAGCGCGGCGAGGGCATCGTGTTCCCGAACGATCGCCGTCCCGTCGAGGGCCGTCGCGGCGTGCACCACGTGACCCACCGCCACGGCGCCAGCGAGGTCCGATCTGGCGAGCGCATCGCCCTCGGCATCATCTTCCACGACGCTGCTTAGGGTTCGTCTCGCAGGCAAGCTGCTCGACTCACCTCCGAGCTCGCCGCCGCCGCTCCGCAGCGACGCTCGCCCACCTGCCCGATGCGTGGAGCTTTCGAATCGGGCTCGGCTCGAGAGCAAGTTGCTCGCCTCGCCCCGGCTAGCGCGGCGACGACGGCTGACGGCGCGGCTGCTGCTCGCGCGGTGACCTCCAGGCACGCCTCCAGCAGCGCGGGCACGAACAAGCCGGGCGCCTCCGTGCAGGCGGTGTGACCGCCTCCGATCACGCGCAGCGTGGCGCCAGGGATGGCCGCGGCCAAGGCGAGCTGCCGGGCGTGCGGCACGAGATCGTCGTTGTCCGTCGCGATCACGGCGGTCGGCACGGTCGTGGTCGCGAGCCATGGCCGCGAGTCGAACCGCAGCGTCTGGCGGCCGGCCTCGATGATCTGGGCCCAGTCATGGCGGACGACCTGCTCGTAGCCCCACCACCCACCGGACACCAGCGTGCTCCAGCTGCGGCACGCGCCGAGCGCGACCGCACCGAGTGGCTGCATCGGGAATCGTGCGGGCGAGCAACCGAGCCGCTCGACGCCAGCCCGCAGAGCAGACGGTCGCGGGCATTCGCGGTGAACGCGGCGCTGGTGGCGCACAGCACCAGGCCGCTCACCAGTTCGGGCCGGCGCCGGTGCAGCAGCTGGGCGATCGGGCCACCCATCGAGTACCCGACGGCGAGGCAGCCGCTCGACGCCCGAGCTGCTCGAGCAACATCGCCGCGTCGTCGGCGCAGTCCTCGAGGCGGAACCGTCCGCGCAACCCGCGCCCGTGGCCGCGATGGTCCAAGGCGATCGACCCGGAAGTGCTTCGACAAGGGCCGATAGGCCGGATGCCAGTTGAGGTCCGCCGTCGCCGTCCAGCCGTGGAGCAGCAGCACGGCCGGCGCATCATCAGGACCAGCGAGCTCCCGTACGTACGTCGTCCCCCGCCCGGGGAGATCGACGAACCGTCCCGGGGGCAACGCCGGTCGCGCTCGACCGTCCTCACCGCCCATGTTGTCCGCCTCTTTGCCCTCGCCGGACCCCTCAGCGCCCCGTGCCCGCAAGCACGAAGCGCTGAGGACGGCCCGCCCGCCCTGCGCTGGTTCCCGCTCGACGTCTCCGCCCGACGCCCCGAACGGGAACCGTTCGCGTCCCGTCATGTAAACAGACGCGTATACATGGGTCAATGACAGATCTTTGACAGTTCTGCGGTCTGGGCGCCTGAGCACGTCGCTCACGTCTCGATGGCCACGGATCGCAGGCCGACGAGGGGACCGCCGTCCAAGCGTCCGAACAGGAAGAACGGCACCTCGACGATGCCGTCGCCCCGCACGCGTGCCTGTCGGAGGCGACCGAGTGTTCGACGCATCGTGTGCTCGAGCACGGCGTAGGCCTGCTCCCCGCGTGCATCGCCCGCCTCACGAGCTGCGGCGATCACCCGTTCGAAGAAGGAGTCGGCGCTGTCCAGGGCGACGTCCCGGGAGTCGTCGAACCCCAGTGCCTCCCGGAACGCTGCTGCGGTGACCCGTTGGTCGGCGCCGAACGCGGCGGTGAACGGCTCGAACGGCACGTCGGACTCGCTCGTCAGCTGCTGGTCGGTGACCAGGACGGCCAGCGCCAACGCGAAGCGGTGGGCGATGCCCGTCAGGAGCGCCGCGTCCGGGTCGAGCGCGCCCGCCATCACGTGTCGGATGATCCCGAGACGAGGGCGTTGCGAACCCGCACGCCGTCAGCGGTGGCCTCGAGGTCGAACGACGGCGGCAGCGCCAGCCCCTCGGGGCTGACCGCCTCGCCGTCCTCGTCCACGGCTCGCACGCCAACGATGACGTCGGGCCCGTCGGCGCGCAGTTGCAGGGTCGTCTCCTCGGCCCGGCGGACCACTCCCGCCAGCAGTTCTTGGGCGGCCCGCAGGACGAGCAGCGAGCCTGCAGGCGTCAGTTCACCAGGGAGATCGGCGTCGAGCTCGACCACCGCCCCGACCTCTTCTCGAGCCGCGCTCGAGTTCGATCTCGAGCGCCTCGATCACCGGCTGCGTGGCGCCGGCGAACGTGGACGGGGAGTCGGCCCCGGGTGCGATCGATGTCCTCCACGTCCGCTCGCTGCGCGACTGCTCGAGCGCCCACAGGACAGCGGCGTCGATCCCCCCGCCCCTGCTCCGCCAAGCGGGCCGCCTCCAGCTCACCGGCCCGCCGCTCGGCGGCCGCCGCCCGCTCTTCGGCGCCAGCGGCCCGCTCCTCGGCGGCGACAGAGCGCTGCGCCGCCAGTTCCGCCTGCTCGCCGGCGACGGCAACCGCCTCCTCCGCGGCGACGGCCCGCTCCTCGGTGGCCGTGCGCTCGTGCGTCATGGTCTCGAGAGCGGCCGTGGTCGAGGCCAGCTCGCTGGAGGTTTCCGTGGCTCGCTGCTCCGCGACAGCCGTCAATCTGCGTTGCGCGGCGAGGCGCCGCACCGTGATCACGACGACGACGAGAGCGATGACGGCGACGATCGCCAGCAGGATGACAGCGACGGTCACGCTGCTCGACGTTAGTGAGCGGTGATCGTGCACTGCCGGATACGCCGCGATGCGTCGACGGCGCCACCCGTCGTTTCAGCGCTGCTTCAGCGCATCAGCGAACATTGTCATCGACAAGCAAGGGAGGGGGTTCCAATGATGCGCATCTGGATCCGAGTGACCGCCGTCTGCATGCTCGCGCTCGTTGCGTGCGGGGGGTCGGACGATGACCAGGCCGAGCAGCCATCCGACGAGACATCCGACGAGCCCGGCCGGGCGACTGCGCTCATGATCACTCCGACCCACGACGCTCAGGTCGTCCGTGGCGACGACGGCATGGACCACGTCGAATACGGACTGCTCGTCGTCAGCGTGTTCGACGAACCGGTGACCATGTCGAGCGTGGTCGTCCTCGATCCCGACGGAGAGGAACTGTTGCGAATCGAAGGGGATGCGCTTGCCGCCACGACGCAGACCCTCTTCGACAAGAAGCCGTCGGCGGTCGTTCCCCCGTCCGGCGCCGTCGGGATCAGCGTCGACGTGATCGTCCCGCCGGACAGCGCTCCAGACAGGGTCACTCACCGGATCGCGTACACGCTCGAACCGGACTCGAAGAGCGGGGCGATGATCG
The DNA here is from genome assembly GCA_963774635.1 of uncultured Acidimicrobiia bacterium. GTDB lineage: Bacteria > Actinomycetota > Acidimicrobiia > Acidimicrobiales > Ilumatobacteraceae > JALZMG01. The sequence goes on along the minus strand of CAVZFS010000002.1, from coordinate 8,288 downwards.
ACGTCCCCGAGATCGACGGGCCGGAGGTCGCGATCGACGACGCGGCTGCCATCGAGATCGCGCCGCCCCTCAAGGGGGATCGCTGGGTCGTCACCACGGCGTGCTGCAAGCCCAACGTTCACCGAGATCTTCGAATCGCCGTCGACGGTCGGCGAATCGCCACTCCCGAGACCTTCGCCGTCGACTGGGCTCGGGCCGAGGGCGACCGGCTCTACGACGCGGACGGCAGCCAGAACGAGCAGTTCTATGCCTACGGAGAAGAAGTGTTCGCGGTCGCCGATGGAACCGTCGTCTTCACCCAGGACGGCAAGCCGGAGGGAGTGCCGAACCAAGCGACGCCGGCGAAGGATCTTTCCGATTTCGGCGGCAACCAGGTGATGCTCCAGATCGAGCCGAACGTCTACGCGTGGTACGCCCATCTGCAGCCGGGCAGCCTCGTGGTGGAGGTCGGCGATGAGGTGGAGGCCGGGACGCCCCTTGCCAAGCTCGGCAACACCGGGCCCTCCCTGGGCCCTCACCTCCACTTCGGCCTCCTTGACGTCAACAGCTCCGTCACCGGACGCAGCCTGCCGTTCGTCCTCGACAGCTACACGTTGGTCGGCACCGTCGATTTCGCAACCTCCGAGGGGGACCATCTGGTGATCACCGGGGATCCGCAGGAGGTCACTTCGGCCTATCCGCTCTATGGCAGCGTCTCGAACTTCCCATGACACCGGCGGTCACTCGGCGGTGATCGTGTACTCCTGGATACGAGCCTCGCGGAGTGGCGACAAGCGCGAACCAGAGCTTCACCTCGTGGCCGTCGCCGGCTCGGGCGATGGCGGTCGCGTCGGTGTCGAGCGTGGCATCGATGCTGCTCCAGTGTCAGTGGCCCGTGGGCGGCGACGACGTCGCGGGCGGCGCCCGCCCGCCGTTCGTACGACTCATCCGAGGCGACGTTGTCGGCGAAGAGCCGATCGGCGACACGGTCGTCCCAGTCGTTGACGAGCCCGACGAGCGCCGCCGCGGCGGTTTGGAGCGCCTCGTTCGGCGAGGTGGCGACGGGTGGCACGAAGCCGTGGTCGTCGAGCACCTCGAGCATCCGTCGTGTGAGCAGCCGCATCGGGGCGTAGGTCACGTCGACGCCGTCTACGGGATCGGCGGGTCCTGCTAGATCAGTAGGGCGGGTGGGGATCGAACCCACGACCGAGGGATTATGAGTCCCCTGCTCTGACCACTGAGCTACCGCCCTTTCCTGGTGCCCCGGTCTACTCCGTGGTCGGGCGGTTCCGTTGACTTCGTCGGTCCCCGCCGGACAAGCTCCGGTCGCCGTCCGACGGGAGGGAGTTTGCGATGGACGTCTTGATCTCCGGCGCGGGCATCGCTGGGTTGACCGCCGCCTACTGGTTGGGTCGCTACGGGTTCACCCCGACGATCGTCGAGCGGGCGCCTTCGCTCGTGACCGGCGGCTACAAGATCGACGTGCGCGGCACGGCGCTGGACGTGCTGCGCCGGATGGACGCCCACGACGCCGTCGTCGCCGCCAGCACACAGATGCAAGGCGCCAAGCTGGTCGACCGCGACGGCAACGTCATCAACGAGCTGAGCGGCGACCAGTTCGGGCACCGAGTCGGCGATGACCTCGAGATCGTGCGCGGCACGCTGTGCGAGATCCTGATGGAGCGGGTGCGGGACGTCGACATGATTTTCGGCGACGTCATCGAGTCGGTGAGCGAGTCGTCCGGCGGGGTCGACGTGACGTTCCGCAGCAGCGAGCGACGGTCCTTCGATCTGGTGATCGGCGCCGACGGGCTGCACTCCAACGTCCGCAACCTGGTGTGGGGTGACGAGTCGCAGTTCCTCCGCGACCTCGGCATGTACCTGTGCGTCTACTCGGTGCCCAACTACCTGCAGCTCGACCGCGTCGAGATGCAGTACTCCGAGATCGGCCGCGTGGCGGCGATCTGGGCCACGCGCGACGATCCCAACGCCAAGACGACCTTCGGGTTCGCCGCACGCGGTGAGCAGATCGACCTCCGCGACCGAGCGCAGCAGGAGCAGGCGGTGAGGAAGCGGTTTGCCGGCGTCGGCTGGGAGGTCCCCCGACTCCTCGACCTGATGTCCGAGGCCTCGGACTGGTACTTCGACATCGCTGCTCAGGTCGATCTGCCGAGCTGGTCGAAGGACCGCGTGGCGCTGGCAGGGGACGCCGGCTACTGCGCCTCGCCCATGTCGGGGCAGGGATCGAGCTTGGCGATGATCGGCGCCTACGTCTTGGCCGGCGAGCTGGCCGCCGCCGGCGGCGACCACGTGGCCGCCTTCGCCGAGTACGACCGGGTGATGCGGCCGTTCGTCGACCTCAACCAGCAGCTCGGGATCCAGTCCGCGGCCTTCATGACCCAGGATCCGTCGGCGGCGCCGGCCGAGCTGTCGGGCGAGGATGTCGAGGCGGTGATCGACCAGTCCACGCAGCGGATTGCGGACGCGGCCAACGCCATCACGTTGAAGGACTACTCCAAGCGCTGACTGGCTCCGGGGGTGGGGCTCGAACCCACGACCTATGGATTAACAATCCATCGCTACTTCCAGCTGAGCTACCCCGGAAGGCAGGCCGGACAGAGTATCGCCTCGATCATCGCCATCACACGGCGATAGGTCAAGGTGCAGGTGTAGCTGACCGCAGGGCAGCCGTAGATGTGCCGGTCGCGCCTCATGGTCCGGTCGGCAACCGCGCGGTACGGCTTGCCGAACTGCAGCGGTGGGATCGCGGTCAGCGCCGACCAGAACTCGATGGCTGCGTCGAGGTCGAGATCTTCGTGGAGGTAGAGCCGCATCCGCAGTCGCGACTCGTCGACCTCGAAGAAACGACGCAGCCACGTGATGAAGACCAGGATCATGCTCGCGTCACTGTTAGCGAATCGCACCTCGCCAGGCGTTTTGCCGCCCTCGCCTGCGTACAGCGCCAACCCGAGCACGAGGAACTCTCGGTCGGACAGCTTCCCAATGCGATCGGAGCCCTCCTGTCGACAGCGCTCGATCTCGGCGAGCGGTCCCACCTCCCTGGTCAGGTTTCTGGTTGGACGGGCAACCAGAACCCTGACCTTGAGGGCAAGCGGGCGGAGCACCGCCGCGTACTCGGCCTCGAGGAACTCCCGCAGCTTCTGGCTGCGCTGCGGGTGGCGCAGCTTGGCCAGCGTCTTGGCCTCGATCTGGCGGATCCGCTCGCGGGTCACGCCGAACTCCTTGCCGACCTCTTCGAGGGTCTTGGCCTGCCCGTCGTCGAGCCCGAAGCGCAGGCGCACGACCTCCTGCTCCCGCTCGGACAGCTCGTCGAGCACGGCGCCGACGGCCTGCGTCGAGCATCATCCTGGCCGCCGCCTCCGCGGGCGCCTCCGCGCCGAGTCCTGGATGAAGTCGGCCAGGTTCGACTCGTCCTCCTCGCCGACCGGCGAGTCGAGCGACAGCGGGTCCAGCGAGATGCGCAGGAGCTCGCGCACCCGCTCGGCGTCGAGCTGCGACGCGCAGCTCCGATCTCCTCGATCGTCGGCTCGCGCTCGAGCTCCTGGACCAGCTGGCGCTTGGCCCGGATCACCCGGTTCATCTACTCGACCATGTGCACCGGGATGCGGATCGTGCGGGCCTGGTCGGCGATCGACCGGGTGATGGCCTGGCGGATCCACCACGTGGCATAGGTCGAGAACTTGAAGCCCTTGGTGTGGTCGAACTTCTCGACCGCCCGCATCAGGCCGAGGTTGCCCTCCTGGATCAGGTCGAGCAGCAGCATGCCCGCGCCCGAGTAGCGCTTGGCGATCGACACGACGAGGCGCAGGTTGGCCTGGGTCAGCTCGCTCTTGGCCCGCTCGCCGCGCTTGACGATGTGCGAGCCGCCGGCGCAGCTCGGCTCGAGCGGCACGCCGCCGGCCTCGCAGCGTCGTCGATCGGCGCTGCGGCCAGCTGGCCCGTCCTGGATGCGCTGGGCCAGCCGGAGCTCTTCGTCGCCGGTCAGCAGGTCGACCTGGCCGATCTCCTTGAGGTACATCCGCACCCCGTCGGACGTCGGCCCGCCGGCCGGGTCGAGCCGTGGCCGGACCCGACGCCGGCGGCGCCGCCTGACAGGTCCTCGTCGGCCTCCGTCGGTCGTCGATTCGACGTCGAGCACTCGCGGCGCCGCTGGCGGCGTGTCGTCGCTCCGGCCCGCGTCGAGCGCCGTCGACCGGCCGTCGAGCGTGATGCCGGCCTCGGCGTGGCTGTCGACCTGGCCAGCTCGTCACCGGTCAGCTCGACGTCGCGCAGCGTGGGTCACCTGCTCGGCGTGGACGCTTCCCTGCGGGCGTCCCGGGCGACTCCTCGATGTCGACCACCGCGTGGATGACGCCAACCAGGAGGAATCGACCCGGCCGCCGTCTGGCGACCGGCTGACCAGCGGCCCTCAGGGCGAGGCGTCGACGTCCCCCATTCGACGCGTTCCTCCACCGTCGAGCAGCCAGCTTAACAACTCTCCGGCCCGCAGCCGCTGCTCCTCGGCGCTCGTAGTCAGCCCTCGAGCTGGCAGGCGGGCCTCGGCCGTCGTCACGGATCAGCTCGTTGTCGCCGACGCGGCCGCCGCTCGGCCAGCTGGCGACGCACGGCCGCCGCCGACAGGATGCGCGCCTCGGGCGTCGGGGTCGCCTCCAGGTCGGCGACGGCGGCCCGCTGAGCAGCTCCGCCCCTCGGGGTGGCGGCGTCGAGGGCGCGCCCAGCGCCCCCGCGCGGCCAGCGCCCGACCGCCCGCCGGTTGACGTCGTCGGCGAACAGCGCCTCGACCAGCCACTCGGCGATCGACTCCCAGGCCTGGGCCAGCAGGGCGACGGCCACGAGCCGGCGTGGACCGCGCGACCCACCGTCCGCCGTGGCAGGGCACGGCCCCGTGTCGCTCGGTCGGCGGCCGCGCTGCTCGGCGACCGCGGCACCAGGTCGGCGACGCGGCAGGATGACCTCGACCCGCCAGCTGGCCGGCGTACAGCTCGCGCACGAGCGGGTCGGGTGCTCGTTGACGACGCGCCATCGCCCGCTCGGCGCCCGCGCCCGGCCCTCCGGCGTCGCGCCGGCTGGCCGCCCATCACCCGTCCGAGGCGGAAGGCGAGGAACGGCGACGCGTCGGCGACGGCCCGGCGAGCCCATCGGGGTCGCGGCGGCCAAGTCGGCGGGGTCGACGCCCGCCGGGCAGGCCGGCGACGCGACATCTGCACCCGGTAGCGCTGCTCCCACTCGTAGAAGCGCTCGGCGGCGCCCTGCCCGGCGGCGTCGGCGTCGAAGGCCAGCACCACCCGGTTGGCGAAGCGGGTCAGCAGCTTCACGTGGTCCTCGGTGAGCGCGGTGCCGCAGGTGGCCACGGCCCGGCGAGACCCGCCTGGTGGAAGCCGATCACGTCGGTGTAGCCCTCGCACACGATGACCTCGTCGGCGTCGACGATGTCGGCCTTGGCCCAGTTCAGCCCGTACAGGATCCGGGACTTGTCGTAGATCGGCGTCTCCGGCGAGTTCTTGTACTTCGCGGGTCGTCGCCGCCGGCAGGCACGCGCCCGCCGAACCCACCGGGTCGCCCGGCGTCGAAGATCGGGAACAGGACCCGCCCCCGGAAGAAGTCCTGCAGGCGGCCGCGCCGGTTGATGAACGCCAGACCCGGTCGGCCCGCGCAGCTCGCCGTCGAGGCCCGAGCGGCCGGGCGAGCTCGTCCCACTCCTCCGGCGCCCAGCCCAGCCGGAAGCGTCGGGCCCGTCGCCGTCGAAGCCCCGCGAGCGCAGGTAGCCCGCGCCGGGCGCGGCGCCGGGCCCTCGAGCAGTCGCTGGTGGTACCACTCGACGGCCTGGCCCAGGGCCTCGATCAGCTGCTTGCGGCGCTGCCCGCTCCCCTCGCCCGGTCGCGTGTAGCGCAGCGGCATGCCGGCCCGGCCGGCGAGCTGCTCGACCGCGCCGACGAAGTCGACCTGCTCGATCTCCTGGACGAACGTGATCGCGTCGCCCGACTGTGGCAGCCGAAGCAGTAGAAGAGGCCCTTCCTCGCTACCTAGAACGACGGCGTCTTCTCGCCGTGGAACGGGCACAGCCCGACCAGCGCCGCCCGACCTTGCGAAGCTGCACGTACCGGCTGACCACGGCCACGATCGCCGTCGGCCGTAACCGCGCGACGTCCTCGTCGTGGATCGCCACGGCGGGGCCCGCGACGCCGTGGACCGGCCGCCGCCGGCTCGGGTCACTTCGTGTCGGACGTGCCGCGCCCGACGATGGCCTGCGCGGCCGCCAGCCGGGCGATCGGCACCCGGTACGGCGAGCAGGAGACGTAGTCGACCCCGGCGCGTAGAACACGGCGATCGACTCGGGGTCGCCGCCGTGCTCGCCGCACACGCCGACCTTCAGGTCCGGCTTGGCCCGCCGGCCCCGCTCGGTGCCGATGCGGACGAGCTCGCCGACGCCGTCCGCATCGATGGTCTCGAAGGGGTTGCGGGGGAGCAGCCCCTGCTCGAGGTAGGGCCGCATGATGCGGCCCTCGACGTCGTCGCGGCTGAAGCCGAACGTCATCTGGGTCAGGTCGTTGGTGCCGAAGCAGAAGAAGTCGGCCTCCGCGGCGATCTCGCCGGCCCGCAGCGCGGCGCGCGGCGTCTCGATCATCGTGCCGATCGTGATGTCCGGGCTTCTTGCCGCAGGTCCTTCGATCGCCGCCGCGACTCCTCCTCGACCCAGCCGCGGGCGAGCGCCAGCTCGGCGCGGGTCACCGTGAGCGGGATCATGATCTCGACGATCGGGTTCGCCCCGCCTGCGCAGGGCGACCGCGGCGTCGAGCAGCGCCCGCACCTGCATCCGGTACAGCCCGGGCTTCACGATGCCGAGGCGCACGCCCGCGGGTGCCGAGCATCGGGTTGTGCTCCCGCCAGCGCCGGGCGGCGTCGAGCAGCGCCGCTCCTCGTCGTCGAGGCCGCTCGGTGGCCTGCTGCTGCGCAGCTCCTCGACCGACGGCAGGAACTCGTGCAGCGGCGGGTCGAGCAGCCGCACCGTGACCGGCAGGCCGTCCATGGCGTCGAGGATCTCCTCGAAGTCGGCCTGCTGCACCCTGCCCAGCTCGGCCAGCGCGGCGTCCTCCTCCGCGGGGGTGTCGGCCAGGATCATCCGCCGCACGACCGGCAGGCGGTCCGGGCCGAGGAACATGTGCTCGGTCCGGCACAGGCCGATGCCCTCGGCGCCGAAGTCGACGGGCCCTGGCGGCGTCCGCGCCGTTGTCGGCGTTGGCCCGCACGCCGAGGTCGCCCGGCCCGGATCTCGTCGGCCCAGCCCAGGATCACGTCGAACTCGGGCGGGGGCGCGGCGTCGACCAGGGTCAGCTCGCCGAGCATCACCTCGCCCGTGGAGCCGTCGAGGAGATCGACGTCGCCCTCGCTGACCGGACGTCGCCGACCGTGAAGAGCCTGCCGCCGATCTCGACCTGCTCGGCGCCGACCACGGCCGGGGTGCCCCACCCCCGGGCCACGACGGCGGCGTGGCAGACCAGGCCGCCGCGGGCGGTCAGGATGCCTTCGGGACCTTCATGCCGTGGACGTCCTCGGGCGTGGTCTCGTTGCGCACGAGGATGACGTCCTCGCCCCGCTTGTAGGCGTCGACGGCGTCGTCGGCGGTGAAGTACACCCCGCCGACGGCGGCGCCCGGGCGACGCCGCCAGGCCGCGGGCGAGGACCTTGCCCGCCCGCTCGAACTGCGGGTGCAGCACCTGGTCGACGTGCTCGGCCGCTGATCCGCAGCAGCGCCTCCTCCCTGCTGATCTTCCAGCTGGCCTCGTCCTTGCCGGTGTCCCTCGTCATGGCCACCGCGAGGCGCAGCGCGGCGGCGCCGGTGCGCTTGCCGACCCGGGTCTGCAGCATCCAGAGCTTGCCCTGCTCGATCGTGAACTCGGTGTCGAGCATGTCGCGGTAGTGGCGCTCGAGGCGGGCGTAGATGTCGAGCAGCTCGCGGTAGATCGTCGGGGAACTGCGCGGTCCATGCGCGTCGAGGCCTCGGTGTTGCGGATGCCGGCGACCACGTCCTCGCCCTGGGCGTTGATCAGGAAGTCGCCGTACGGCCGCTCACCGGTGGCCGGGTTGCGGGTGAAGCCGACCCCGGTGCCGGAGTTGTCGTCGCGGTTGCCGAACACCATGGTCTGCACGTTGACGGCGGTGCCGAGGTCGTGGGTGATGTGCTCGCGGACGCGGTAGGCGACGGCGCGGGGCCGTTCCAGGTGCGGAACACCGCCTCGATGGCGCCGCGCAGCTGGTCCTTCGGGTCCTGCGGGAACGGCTTGCCGGTC
>CAVZFS010000001.1:0-116888 GCA_963774635.1 uncultured Acidimicrobiia bacterium | reverse complement strand
GATCAGCGTCTAGAAGGTGCCGTCGAACGAGTGCGGAGTCGTTCAACGGCGCTCAGCGACCCCCGTCAGCCGGCACCGGTGCGACGCAGCTGGCGACGCTCATCCGCCCGCAGCCCACCCCGGACACCCGAGATCGCCGTGACCAGCCACGTCGGCCTCCTCACGGATGGCGGCCTCGAGACATGCCGACCGCACCGGGCAGGAACTGCAGATCTGCAACGCCTGGAGCGAGTTGCTGCCGACCTTGGGGGAACCACCACTCGGCCGGCCACTGGCGACAGGCCGCCATTGGGCGTGCCACGCCAGACGCATCCGCTCGAGATCAAACACCTGTCACCCCAGCAGCTTCGACCTCGGTGGCGCCGGGCGGATCGTGCGCAGCGGCGCCACCCGCCGACGGCTTGGCGTTGACGGTGCGCCACCGCCCGGTCTTCAAATTGCACGCCAGACACGACGGCACCAGACGGCAACACCCCGACCCCGGCACATGAGTGTGCAACGAGATCGGCGGGCGATGATCAAGCGACGTCGCCCGATGTGTGCACACCCCGGCGATCCGCAGCTGACACGGCTCGGGAGACTTCAACAGGGCGGCCCGCCGACGGTCGTACTCGGCGTCGAACCCCCACCAGTTGCGAGGCAACCTCTTGGCCGGCTTCCGACGCTTCGGCGGTGGCGGACCGAGCAGACCCATCGGCCCACCGACATTAGTTGCATCTGCAACGACTCAGAGCCGCTAGGCGGTCCTGGGACGAATCCCCGCACTCCCACCCCAATCCGGCCGGATCGACGCTCTCCAGGCCACCGCAGACGCCCCTGCGACGACCTCGACGAGCAACACCGCCCCGTCAACCCCTGGGGAGACACACGCCGGCAAACCTGGTCCAGTGAATTTGTGGAATCAAAAAGCGGGGTCGAGAGCAGGAAAAAGTCTCGGATGACGTCCTCGTGTCAGAGCCACCTAAGAATCGGGAGGTCGTCGTGCGGTATCGAGTCAGCCGGCGACGGGTGCCCCCGAACGGGAACGGATGCGGGGCGGAGCCGGGCTCACCGCCGTAACGGTGGTCGAGGACCGCCAAGGGCGTGGAGTAAAGGGAAGGTCGACGACGACGAGGCGCTCGACAAGGTCCGGCGCATCATCGAGACGGGCGATGACGCCACGCAGCGCCGCCGCCGCAAGCTGACACCGGCACAGCTCGAGACGGTGGCCGAGGCGTATACGTCGGGAGGTGCCGGGCGTGTGGCGAAGGCGATGGACGTCGGCGCTCGCCAGGCGTCTCGCTACGTCGTCCAGGCCCGCAAGGCCGGTCTGCTCACAGATCCGCTACCAATCCGCTACCAAACGCAACCGGCGGGTAGCACCTCGACCGCATAAGCCCTGGTCGAGTCGCGCATGTCCACACGTTGTGGATTAGTGCTCTGACGTGCGGTTTCGTCCGAGCCGACGTCCGTCTGGTGGCGTCCTGTTCCATCTTGTGGCGCCCAGTAACTTGGATGAAATCTTGGATGGCAGCGCACGCGGATTTCCAACGCTGACCCGACGACAGCGCGACGTCGGGATGCGAGCCGATGCACTGCGACACGCTGCAACGTCGTCTGGATGGCGACGGAGCTCGACACGTTCGCCGCCGGGCAGATCACTACAAGCGGAGCGTCGGGCGAGCCGGCTCGCCTGAACGAGGCACGCCCGGCAGCGTGCGTGCGTCTAGCGAGTGAAAACCGGCTGGCGCTTCTCAAGGAACGCTCGGACAGCCTCGGCGTGGTGCGTCGACTCCCAGCGTTCACGGAGCAACCGGTGCTCGGCCTCCTGAACGACGGCGAGATCTCCCTCGGCACTGTTGGTGGTGAGGAGCTGCTTGATCATTCGCAGTTGGGGAGCCGGATTCGCGCCGTACGACGCAGCGACCTCGACGGCGACATCGAGGAGTTCGTTCGCGTCAGCCAACCGATCGGCGAGTCCGATGCGCTGCGCCTCCTCGCCGGAGATCAGCCGGCCGGACAGACACAGGTCGCTGGCCTGCCCGAATCCCACCCGCTCGGCGAGTAGACGGGTGCTCGCCAGCTCGGGAACGAGGCCCATCTTGATGAACCCCATCCCGAACTTGGCAGCTGGCGAGGTCACGATCTGGTCCATCGGCAGGCACATCGTCACGCCGATCCCGACGGCGGCGCCGTTCACCGCGGCGACCATCGGTTTGGCAGCACGCACCATTGACACCCAATTGAGCCCGGCTGGCGTACCGCCACGACCGCCCGCTGTGTCCTCTCCTGGATCTACACCGTCGATCCGCGATTGGAACGTGGCTTGCATGTCGGCTCCCGCACAGAACCCCCGGCCGGCGCCCGTCGTCACGATCGCACCAACGCTCGGATCCTCGTTGGCTCGACTGATGGCGTGCGCCTGCTCCTCCGCCATCGTTGGGGTCCACACGTTTCAGCCGCTCAGGCCGGTTCAGCGTGATCACCGCAACGTCGCCGCGAACCTCATACGTGATCTGCGAGTAGTCCACGGATGCATCGTCACGCGGCTCACACCCGGCGCAGGGTCGTGGCGACGACCACTGAGCGCTCGTAGTCGTCGATCGCTTCGACGGCGACGATGAGCGTCGCGATCAACAGGTCAAAGCCAATGTCCCGGCGAAGTCGCCTTGACCTGATCGACGCCGCTGCCTCGTATTGACGAGAGTGTCGCTGCTCCCATGCAGGCGGCCATGACGCTCATCGACCGCCCGAGTCACCTGCTGCCGCGTCTGGACAGTCCTCGGACCGTCTCATGTGCCGAACGACGGCACGCTCAGGGTGCAAGCCGCGCCCAGGACACTTGACTAGCCGGCGTTGCCGGCGGCCTGCGAATACTCGTGCCTTATGCCCGGCGCGATTCGCGCGTTTCGGCGTGCAGCCCCACGGTGGGTCGGTGCAGTTCGTGCTCGGCGAGCTGGGCGGGCGTGAAGGACCTGGCCCAAGCCGTGGCTGCCGGGCTCCATGCTTGTCGGCCCGCTCTGTCGCCGCGGCACGAAGATCACGTGCGATGAACGACGCCAATGCGATCGACCTCGGCTTGCTCGTGCTGCGCTGCGGGCTGGGCGCCGTCATGTTGGCTCACGGCTACAACCACATCTGGGGCGGCGGCAAGATCGCCGGCACCGGCGCGGTGGTTCGGGTCGCTGGGGATGCGTTCGCCACGCCTGCAGGCGTGGCTGGCCAGCATCACGGAGCTCGCGGCAGGCGTGTCGTTGATCTTCGGGCTGCTCACCCCGCTCGGGGCCGCCGGCGTGATCGGGGTGATGGTCGTCGCATTCGCCATCAACCACCGGGGCAACGGATTCTTCATTTTCCGCCCCGGCGAGGGCTGGGAGTACGTGATGACGCTGGCCCTGGTCGGGGTTGCCGTCGGCGCTGTCGGACCCGGCGAATGGTCGCTGGACGAAGCCCTCGGCATCCGTGACGACCTTCTCGGATGGCCTGGACTGCTGATCGCCGTCGCCGCGGGAGCCGGCGGCGCTGCCGTGCTGCTGCTGACCGCCTGGAGACCTCAGCCGAAGACGGCGTGACGTCGGCGACCTGCACCGCCGCCGGAGGGCGATGCCGGGCGTTCTCGCGGATCCGACGACTCCTGCGGCCCGGCGACCCCTTGTCTGAGCGGACAGTGCTGACCTAAGCAAGGACTCATGGAGACATCGCAGCGGGTCCCGTATGACGAGTTCTCGATGTTTCACGAGAACGCCGCCGAGTTCGGGTTGCCCTACGACGGTCCTCCCAGCGTGTGTCGAGAGTTCACCGATCTCGGCGACGGGCGCCGGCTCAGCTCGCTCGTCTGGGGCGACAGCGACCCGGAGCTCGTCTTCCTCCACGGCGGTGCGCAGAACGCGCATACGTGGGACACCGTCGCGCTCGCCCTCGACCGGCCGCTGGTCGCCGTCGATCTTCCCGGTCATGGCCACTCTGACAGCGGGCGGCACGGGTCGCTCGACGCCCGCGAGAACGCCGAAGACGTGGCAACTGTGATCCGAGCTCTCGCCCCGAACGCCCTCGCCGTGATCGGCATGTCTCTCGGGGGTGTGACCACACTCGCACTGGCGGACGACACTCCTGAGCTCGTCCGGTCCATCGTGCTGGTGGACATCACTCCCGGCGTGACGGCCGAGAAGTCGGCGGCGATCACGGCGTTCGTGCAGGGTCCGGACTCCTTCGCCAGCTTCGACGACATCCTCGCCCGGACCGTCGAACACAACCCCACGCGTACCGTGTCGTCATTGCGTCGCGGCATCCTGCACAACGCCGTGCAGCGTGAGGATGGGAGCTGGGTGTGGCGCTACGCCCGCCACCGCGGTCTCGAGCGCCCTCCGGGATCCGGCCCGCCCGACTTCTCGGGCGCTGTGGGAGGCGGTCTCGCGGGTGAAGGTGCCGCTGTTGCTCGTCCGGGGGATGTTGTCGCAGTCAGTCGTCGACGACGAAGACGAGGCCGAGCTGCTTCGCCGTTGCCCGACGGCCCGCGTCGAGCGGATCGGCAACGCTGGGCACAGCGTGCAGGGTGACACCCCCGTCGAGCTCGCTCAGCTCATCAACGACTTCGCCCAGCGTCGCTGAGGCCGGGGCCCAGCAGTGGCGGCCAAGGCTCATATCAGCTAACTTATCTTACTGATGGAGGTTGGCCTGTACTTCGATATGCGTAACCCAAGTGGGTGGGCGACGGACTTCGGTCGCCTTTATGGCTTCACGTTGGAGATGTGCGAGGAAGCAGAGCGCCTCGGGTGCCATTCGATCTGGTTGTCGGAGCATCACCGGTTCGACGACGGCTACCTGCCCCAGCCGCTCGACGATGGCCGCCGCCGTGGCTGCCCGCACACGCACTACACGTATCGGCACGGCGATCGTGATCGCGCCGCTGCACCATCCAGCCGAGCTCGCCGAGCAAGCAGCGGTCGTCGACATCGTCAGCGGCGGCCGCCTCGAACTCGGACTGGGAGCGGGCTACCGAGTTCCTGAGTTCGAGCTCTACGGCGCCGACATCGCCCGCCGCTACGCGGACACAGATGGTCGGGCGCGGGAGGTCCGCCGCTTGTGGGACGAGGGCGTCGTAACACCGGGTCCCCTGCAGGAGCGCCTACCGATCTGGTTGGGTTACCAGGGGCCGAAGGGGGCGCGACGAGCAGGACTGCTCGGCGAGGGCCTGCTCAGCATCGATCCGGCGCTCGTCGAGCCCTACCGCAACGGGTTGGCCGACGGCGGTCACGACCCCGAAAGGGCTCGCACGGCCGGGGGTGTCCAGGGCTGGGCGAGCGAGGACCCAGAGGCGGACTGGCCCCTCGTCGCCCGTCATCTCGCCCATCAAGTCGACTCCTACCGCCGCCACATGGTCGAGGGCACCGACCAGCCGACGCCCCGGGCCATCGATCCGGACCGACTGCGCCAACGCGACTTCGGCGGTCCGCTCAGCTACTTCCTCTACGGGACACCCGAGGAGGTGGCCTTCCGCCTGCAGGCGTACATCGGTGGCGCCCCGGTCGAGACGGTGTTCTTCTGGGCGTCGCTCGCCGGCATGCCGGAGGAGGTCGTGGCCCGCCACGTCCGCACCATTTGCACCCGCGTCGCCCCCCTGCTCGCGAAAGGGACCGGTGACGATCTCACGTGAGCTCGTCGACGCCGCCGACGTCGGTATCGACCCTGCTCGCGTAGAGATCCTTCTACGCCGAGCGAGGCTCGAGGTCGAGCACGGCCCGCTCCCGTCGGCGCAGGTCGCCGTCGCTGGCGGCGGGCGCCTCGTCGCCTTCGAGGCGTTTGGCGATGCAACGCTCGATTCGCGCTACATCCTGCAGTCGGTCGGGAGGACGGTCGTCGCCGGGGCGGTGTGGAAGCTCCTCGGCGAGGGTGTGCTCGGGCTCGACGAGCGGGTCGCCGACGTCATCCCGGAGTTCGCCACCAACGGCAAAGAGGTGGTGACGGTCCATCAGGTCCTCACCCACACCGCCGGGTTCCCGTTCGCGCCGCTGGGCTATCCCAAGATGCTCCACCGGGCCGACCGCCTGGACGCCATGGCGAAGTGGCGGCTGACGTACGAACCGGGCACGCAGCTGCAGTTCCACCTGACGTCGGCGGCGTGGGTCATCGCCGAACTCGTCGAGCGCCGCACCGGGCTGCCGTTCGACGAATACCTCCGAACCCAGATCGTCGAGCCGCTTGGTCTCGGGTTCGTGCTCCCCGTCCCGGTGGATCAATACGACGCGGTCGTGACCGCACCGGTCGCCATCGACCGGACCAGCGACGACCAACAGGTCGACCCCTGGGGCCCGTGGTACCTGGCCAACCCCGACGTGCTCGCCGGGGGCGAGCCCAGCCACTCGATCGTCGGGTCGGCGGCGGACGTCGCGCTGTTCTTCCAAGCACTCCTCCACTCCGGCCTCTGGCGCCCCGAGGCGGTCGCCGAGGGGACACGGATCCACGTCTCGATGCGGCCCGCCGGCGAGAAGCTCTACGGCGGCAGCGACCGGAACACGAACATGGGTCTGTTCGTCACCGTCAGCGGCGAGGACCACGACGACTGGCTGCCCTCGACCGGTTCGCCGCGGACGTTCGGCAACGGCGGCGCGCCCTGCCAACTCGGCTACATGGACCCCGAGACCGGGGTGTCATTCGCCTTCCTCACCAACGGCTATCCGATGGCCGGCTACGACTACACCCGCCTCGGCAGGAGCCGCACGATCAACCTGGCCAACCTGGGCAACGACCTTGTCGCCTGACAACCTGCCGACAGATCACTCAAACGGCTCATCGGACCACCACGGGTAGAAGTCGGGCAGGTTGGCGAGCGTGAGCGGGAACTGGGGCGGGCGCTTCTCCTTGAACGACTCGACGCCCTCCTTGGCATCACCCATCGTCCCCAGCGCGAGCAGCGCCTTGGATTCCAGCCGGTTAGCGGTGAGCGGGTGCGGCTCCCCGAGCTGTCGCCAGAGCAGTTGGCGGGTGAGGGCAACCGACACTGCGGACGTCCGCTCTGCGATCTCGGTCGCCACCTCGAGCGCCCGCGACAGCACCTCGCCGGCCGGGAGCAGCTCGCGCGACGAGCCCGGCGGCCAATGCCTCATCGGCACCGAACGTGCGCCCCGTGACCGCCCAGTCGACAGCCGTCGCGATGCCGACGATCCGCGGCAGGAACCACGTCGCACACGACTCGGGCACGATGCCTCGACGGGTGAACGGCAATGCGTAGCGGCTCCCCTCGGCACCGATGCGCACGTCCATCGGCAGCACCATCGTGATCCCGATCCCGACGGCCGTCCCGTTGATCGCCGCGATCACCGGCTTGCGCGAGCGCGAAGATGCGCAGCGCCAGCTCGCCGCCGACGTCACGCGTTCCGCCGCGCAAGGGTTTGAAGCCTGTGGAGTCGGCGTCGTACCCGCCCGCTCCCGCAGACAGGTCCGTCCCCGCCGAGAAGAACTCCCCGGCGCCGGTGACGACCACGGCTCGCACGTCGTCATCGGCATCGGTCTCGGCGAACGCTTCGAGCAAGCGGTCGAGCACCTGATAGGTGATCGTGTTCCGGACCGCTGACCGGTTGATGGTGAGGATGGCGACGTGCCCCTCCCGTCGATGGAGAAGGGGGTCGTCGCCTTCCATCAGCTGACGTCGGCCATCGTCGTGCGCGGCCGCGCCTGGGCCAACAGCTTGTGCACGATCTCGTCCACTTCGCTGGCCTCGGCTGGCGGCTGATCGGTGGATGGGCCGCGATGCCAGCCCTCGGCGATCGCTAGCACCAGTCCAGACGACTCGATCACCTGCCCCGTCACATCCGCCGAGTGCGGTGACGCCAGCCACGTGACGACCGGCGCAACCCAGCGCGGTTCGAACCGGCTTGTCACCTCGTCGGGCAGTTCGAGGTCCTCGGTGAGCCGGGTCAGCGCACCAGGAGCGATCGCGTTCACGGTCACGCCGTAGCGACCCAGCTCCTGGGCGGCGATCTGCGTGAAGGCGGCGATGCCGGCCTTCGCTGCGCCGTAGTTCGTCTGTCCAGCGTTGGCGTACAGACCCGCCACCGACGTCGTGTTGATGACGCGTGCGTCGTTGTGCTCACCGGCCTTGGCCCGGTTGCGCCAGTACTCGGCGGCGAAGCGGACCGGGGCGAACGTGCCCTTCAGGTGGACCTTGATGACGGCGTCCCACTCCTCCTCGGCCATCGAGAAGACCATCCGGTCGCGGAGGATGCCGGCGTTGTTGACGAGCACGTCGAGGCCGCCGAACGTGTCAACCGCCTGGGCGATCAGCTGCTGCGCACCGTCCCAGGAGCCGACGTCGTACGTGTTGGCGGCAGCCTCGCCTCCTGCGCTGGCGATCTCGTCGACCACCTGTTGAGCTGGCCCTGCATCCCCTCCGGTCCCGTCTCGCGAGCCACCGAGATCGTTGACGACGACCTTCGCCCCGTGCTCGGCAAGCATGAGGGCGTATTCCCGTCCGATGCCTCGGCCGGCACCCGTCACGATCGCCACGCGGCCTTCGCACAAACGTTCCGTCATCTATCTAACTCTATGTACTGATTCGCACAGCGGTCAAGCGCGGGCTCCCTTATCTGGCCGCATCCGTACCCCGGCGGGAATCGTCGCAACAGGTGATACGGATCCCGCCCAGATCCGAGACGGCCGGATGTCCAGCAAACAGTTATCTGATTATGTTGCTTGACCTCGGGAATACCACGGCTTCCGGACGCGTGACGATACGGTGCCGTCATGGAACCGGCGCTGGACCGCACGGG
Organism: uncultured Acidimicrobiia bacterium; assembly: GCA_963774635.1. Taxonomy (GTDB): domain Bacteria; phylum Actinomycetota; class Acidimicrobiia; order Acidimicrobiales; family Ilumatobacteraceae; genus JALZMG01. Next base: position 108,144 of record CAVZFS010000001.1, on the reverse strand, counting down.
CAGCAGCCGGGGACGGCGGCGCGTGCGGGTCGCGGCTTGCCTCGGGGGTGGCGGCGCCTTCGGCGTCGGATTCGACATGGGAGTGACACGTGCTTTGACGAACGCCGGCCTCCCGATCAGCGCGGGACCGATGCTCGGCACGTCGGCGGGCGCATGGACGGCGGCGGCGTTGGCGGTGGGTGCCGATCTCGCCGACATCCTGCACGCTTGGAGCAACGCGCCAAAGGAAGGCAAAGCGGAGGTGATCGAGCTCAGTCGGCCGCTGTTCGGCGACGCCCGTGACGCCCTCGTGAGCGCGGCCGCCATCCGCATACCCGGGCTTTACCCGACGATCCTGTCGGGCACTGATCACGACCTCGCCGACCTGGTCGCCGCGTCGTCGTCGCCTCCTCGTGAGTCGGTGTCGCACCGCATCGGCGGCCACCGCTACATCGATGCCGGAATCGTCACCACGACGTCCGCCGACCGGGCGCCCCCGGCGGACCTCCTCGTCGTCGTCGCACCGATGGCCGGTCCAGTCCTCGGCCGCTTCGGTGCCATCTCGGCGCGGATGGTCGCCTTCGAACTGATGCGGTGGCGGATCACGGGTGGCCATGTGCTGTTCATCAGGCCCAACACAGCAGTGGGCGCGCTCGCCGGCACGAAGATGAAGGACGTGCTCGACCCGGCGATCGCCGAGCCCACCTACCGGGTCGCCTACGACCTCGGCGCGCGCTGCGCCGAGCGGTTCCAGCAGCGGCATCCGCAGTTGGCGCAGCACATCGCAGTGTGAGAGCCGGCCGGAGGTTCAAGTTCCTGCGAGCTTGCCGACCACCTGGCCGACTCCCGTGAGATCTGCCCCTCGTGGACCGGCGTGCACCTGCACGTAGCTGATGCCGAGACGGTCGCGGAAGGCGCGCAGCTTCTCCGCACACCGGGCGGGTGAGCCGACGAGCACACCGGGCGCATCGTCGAGCCACGTTGACTCGACGCTCAACCGCCTGGCCATCTTGTCGATGAGGGCGCTCGCCGCGCTGCGGTCGTCCGTAACGTGCAGCAGCCATTGAGCCATCGACAGCTCGATGTCCTCGACGGCGCGCCCGACGGTGACCGCGCCTTCCCGGACCCAGGCGGGGTCCACCCCCGCCGATCAGCAGTGGCGGGTGCGAACGCTGCACCGCCGCCGGCACACCGACCAGCTGGCGCACGGTGAAGTGGACGCCGGTGAACGTGAACGGCTCGCCGGCGAACAGGCCCTTGAGCACTGCGATCGACTCGGCGAGGCGTTCTATGCGCACGCCCGGTCGGTCGTAGGCCAAGCCCGCGGCGAGGTAGTCCGAGAGCATCCAGCCGGCACCGATGCCGAGCTCGAGGCGCCCCTCGCTCATCACGTCGAGCGTGGCAGCCATGCGGTGGGTGACCACCGGATGGCGGTAGTCGTTGCCGAGCACCGCTGTCTGCACTCGCAGACGAGTGCTTTCCATCGCCGCCGCCGTGAGCATGACGAACGGCTCCACCGTGTACCCGCCGGTGAAGTGGTCGGCGAGCGCCACGGTCGCGAATCCCATGTCCTCCAACCGCCGCAGCTCTTTCGCCACTCGCCGACGGAACCACCGACGTCCGGCACCTGAGCGATGAAACGGAACGGCCGGTGCCTGGGTGCCGTCATCGAGCGTCCGGGCGGCGCAGCGTGACGACTCGTCTGGCGATCCGCCACGCGCCACGCTCACGCCGCAGCACGTCGTCGTAGTCGGCCGAGCCGACGCGACCGCGGGCGCCAGAACCGATGACCTTCGAGCGCATCCGCACCTCTCCGGCATCAACGATGACGATCACATTGGTGACGTGGTGGGCGATGGGGTGCTCCTGGCTCTCCTCCATCATCCGGCGGACCTCGGCGGACCCGACCACTCGCCGGTCGGTCGGCTCGAACCCATGCAGCTCGTAGACGGCATCACGGCAGAACACCTGCTCCAGGCCCTCCCAGTCGCGATCGTCGATGGTGGTCCCATACCGGGCCGCCAGCTCGTGGATCTCCAAGCGATCCCCGATCGAAAGCGTCGTGTCCGTTGTCGACTCGTTCACCGCACCATGATACGTTAAATTATTGTTCCGATTTAAATACCGACGTCAGGGGAATGTGGTGAAGCCGGCACCATTCGAGTATCACGCGCCGACGACCGTCGAGGACGCCGTCGAGCTGCTCCGCGACCTCGGCGACGACGCGAAGGTGCTGGCCGGCGGCCAGAGCCTGATCCCGATGCTCAACCTCCGTCTGGCGCGGTTCGATGCTCTGATCGACATCAGCCGCATCGCCTCGCTGCGCCTTGTCGAGCGCGTGAACGGTCATGTCGTACTCGGTGCGATGGTCCGCCAGAGCACGCTCGAAGCGAGCGAGGTGATCGACCGCGACGTTCCGTTGCTGGCAGCCGCCACCCCGCTGATCGGGCACTTCCAGATCCGCAACCGGGGAACGATGGGCGGCTCGATCGCCCACGCCGATCCCGCTGCGGAGTACCCCGCCGTGGCGCTTGCGCTGGATGCGGAGCTCGACATCACCGGGCCCGACGGTGAGCGCACCGTGCCGGCCAGCCAGTTCTTCGAGGGCACCTGGGAGACCACGCTGGCGCCGCACGAGCTGCTCACGGCCGTGCGCTTCCCGGTGTGGGGACGCCCGTCCGGGTTTCGCTGTCGAGGAGGTCGCCCGACGGCATGGCGACTTTGCAATCGCCGGTTGCGCCTGCGGTGTGCAGCTCGACAACGGTCAGATCACGCAGACGGCGATCGCCCTGTTCGGTGTCGCCGCGACCCCGGTGCGCGCGACGGCGGCGGAGCAGGCCATGGTCGGCACGGACGCCGCGACAGTCGTTGCGGCGGAGATCGGCCAGCTCGCTTCCCAAGGGCTCGACCCACCCGAGGACATCCACTCCTCGGGCGCTCTTCGGCGCCGCATCGCGGCAAGCGTCGTCCGTCGCGCCATCGAGCGGGCGATCGAGGAGGCCGGCTCGCCTTCGCCGGCCGCATCAAGCAGGGAGGCCCCGCGTGGCTGAAGTTCCGGTGTCGCTCACCGTCAACGGCGAGCGGCGGACGATCACCGTCGAGCCACGCAAGACGCTGGCCGACGTCGCTGCGCGAGGACTGCGGGCTGACGGGTACGCACCTCGGCTGCGAGCACGGGGTCTGCGGAGCGTGCACCGTGCTCCTCGACGGCGACGCGGTCCGCGCGTGTCTCGGTGTTCGCGGTGCAGGCGAGTGAGGCCGCGGTCACGACGATCGAGGGGCTGAGTGACGACGGGCGGCTCAACCCGGTGCAGGAGGCGTTCCAGGCCGAGCACGGCCTCCAGTGCGGGTTCTGCACGCCCGGATTCGTCGTTTCGGCCACCGCCCTGCTCACCAGTCACCCAGCCCCGAGTGACCGGGAGATCCGGGACGCGCTTTCGGGGAACCTCTGCCGCTGCACCGGTTACCAGGGGATTCTCCGCGCCGTGCATCGTGCCGCCGCGCCGATTGGAGGTCCGCAATGACGATCAGCGGCGCGCCGGCCGGCGCGCTTCGTCGGCCAGTCGGTGCACCGCAAGGAGGATCGACGCCTGCTCACCGGCCACGGTCAGTACGTGGACGACGTCACGCTGCCCGGAATGCTCCACGCCGCGTTCCTACGGAGCGAGGTAGCGAAGGCGGCAATCACGCGCCTCGATTCGACGGCCGCCCTCGAGCTTCCTGGCGTCCACGCCGTGCTCACGTGGCACGACTTCGACGGGCGCTATGGCGAGGCGTGGCACGCCATGCTCGGCGAGCAGCTGCAAGTTCCATCGCCGCTCGCCGTCAGCGATGTGCGCCACGTCGGGGAACCGATCGCCGTCGTGATCGCCGAGAGCCGTTATGTCGCTGAGGACGCCTGTGAGCTGATCGAGCTCGACCTCGATTCGTCCGAGCCGGTCGTTGACTACGCGAGTGCCGCCCGAGACACCGACCATCTCGTCCACGGCGCCTGGGGTCTCCGCTCCAACGCGATGGTTGAGATGCCGTTCACCCCGATGTCCCCGGATCTCGATGACGCGTTCGCCGCAGCGGCACACGTGGTGGAGTGCACGGTGCGCCAGAACCGCTACCTCTGCGTGCCGATGGAGGGTCGCGGCATCATCGCTGCCTGGGTGCCGGGGCGCGAGGATCTGGACATCGTCTGCTCGTGCCAGAGCGTGCACGAGACCCGCAACTTCTTCGCCCGCTACCTCCAGGTCCCGGAGGGTTCGATCCGAGTCACGGCACGCGACGTCGGTGGCGGCTTCGGCCAGAAGATGTTCGTGTTTCGCGAGGAGTGCGCGATCGTGCTCGCCTCGCGGGTGCTCGGCCGGCCGGTCAAGTGGATCGAGGACCGGCGGGAGAACCTCGTGGCCGCCGGACACTCCCGCAACGAGCAGGGCACGGTGCGTGTTGCCATCGACGACGACCACATGATCCAGGGCATCACGATCGACCACGTCGCCGACGTCGGCGCGTACCCTCTGTGCCCGGCCGTCATCGACCCGCAGCTGCTGCCCGGGCCGTACAAGATCCCTCGCCTCGGGTTCTCGATGTCGATGGTGTGGACGAACACGATGGGCAAGGTCGCTTACCGGGGGCCGTGGCTGTTCGAGACGACGGCGAGGGAGATGGCGATCGATCACGCCGCCCGCACGCTCGGCGTGGATCCCGTCGAGTTGAGACGCAAGAACCTGCTGTCCGCCGCCGATCTTCCGTTCACGTCGCCAGGCGGCAAGCTCTTCCAGGAGATCACTCCGCTTGAGACGCTCGACCAGGCGCTCGAGATCCTCGACTACGACGGCTTCAGGAAGGAGCAAGCGGCAGCGAGATCGCAAGGGCGGCTGCTCGGGCTGGGCATCAGCGTCTACGTCGAGCCAACCTGCATGGACACGCCGACCTTGGCCACTGAAGGGGCGACCGTGCGCGTCGAGTCGAGCGGCAAGGTCGTGGCGTATCTCGGGACCACGTCCCACGGCCAGAGCGTCGAGACGACGATGGCGCAGATCGTGGCCGACAACCTGGGCGTCGACTTCGAGGACGTCACGATCGTCCAGGCCGATACGCAGTCCACGCCGTACGGCCCGGGCACCGGCGGCAGCCGAACGGCGGTCGTCGCCGGCGGGGCGGCGCGGGATGCGACGCTTGCCGTCCGCGAGAAGGTGTTGGCCGTGGCCGCCCACTCGCTGGAGGCGGCGCAGGAGGACCTCGACATCGAGGCCGGCACGGTGTTCGTCAAGGGAACGCCGGTCCGGTCGGTCACCATGAAGGAGGTCGCCGCCGCGGCCTACCGCTTCGCCGCGCAGCTTCCGGCGGAGCTTTCAGCGGGGCTGGAGGCCACGGTCCGCTTCCGACCGACTCACTTCCCCACGTGGTCGAACGCCACGCACGTCTGCGTGGTGGAGATCGACCGCGACACGTGCATGCCGCACATCCAGCGCTACATCGTCTCCGAGGACTGCGGCCGGATGATCAACCCAACGGTCGTCGAGGGGCAGATCTTCGGCGGAGTCGTCCAGGGCATCGGCGGTGTGCTTCTCGAGGACTTCGTCTACGACGACGACGGCAACCCGCTGACGACGACGTTCATGGACTACCTACTCCCGACCACGACGGAGGTGCCCGAGATCGAGATCGGGCACATCGAATCCGATTCGTCGTCGAACCCCGGCGGCTTCAAGGGCATGGGCGAAGGCGGGGCGATCGGCGCCCACGCGGCCGTTGCCAACGCCGTCGCCGACGCCCTCGCGCCGCTGGGCATCCACGTGCTGGCCACTCCCCTTGGGCCGAACGACATCCACCGCCTGATGGTCGCAGCAGGGGCGGCAGCGTGACCGACGACGAGAAGCTCGCCGCCGCCGGGGCCTATCGCGCTGCAACGGTGGCCAACGACGCCGCCGCACTGCGGGCGATCCACGAACCGGACGCCCAGACGTGGCACAACTTCGACGGGCGGAGCGTCTCCGTCGACGAAAGCGCGAAGTCGCTGGCATGGCTGCACCGCCAGGTACCCGACCTCCGGCTGGACGGTGTGCGTGTGGCCCCAACGTCGGAGGGTTTCGTTGTCCGGTGGACGATGGCGGGCACGGCGCCCGGGGGGTCGCTCCAGCTGCACTCATGCGTGATCGTCGAGCTCTCCCCCGCCGGCAAGGTGACCCGGGCCGCCGAGTACCTCGACTCAGCGCAGCTCTCGGTCCTCGGCCAGGCGGGAACTCCAATCGGCGCCGCGGAGACGAACCGGACGACCTGACACGCCGAGCGTTCCGCGTCGAACGTGTGCGGGCCGAGCTGAAGGATCTGGAACCAACCCTGGTCGCGTCGGCGACGGCGCTGGCTGTGGAAGCGTTCGAACGGGAGTTGCGTGACCTCGGCCAGCCGCTGTCCCGTGACGACGGCCCCGCCCCAGCCGAGGAGCGACGCGGCCAACCACCCCGAGCACCCGCGGCCTGAGCAGGTCAGTGGTCGGGTGGGAGGTCGAGGGCCGCTCGCAGGCGAGCGACGAGATCCGAACGCGACGTGCGAGTCGTGGTGTAATCGCGCAATGCTTCCCCGGCGGCGTGGATGATCCGGCCGGTGATGTCGCTCGCCTCGTCGGACGCGAGGTAGGCGACGACGCGGGCCACGTGATCCGGGCTGAGGTCCATCTCGGTCGATTGCCCCCGAAAGCCCGCCGCGAGGAGGTCTTCGTTCATCCGCGTGCGGGCACCCGGTGAGATGGCGTTGACGGTGATCCCGTGTTGGGCTCCGGCGCGGGCGGCGGTCAAGGTGGCCGACCACAGCGCCGCCTTCGCTGCGCCATAGCCCAATGCCCCGGCCATCCGGGCGTCGAGGGCGACCTCCGACACGGTGTTGATGATGCGCCCCCACCGGCGAGCACGCATGTCCACGAAGGCGGCCGACATCGTCCCGACCGCGGCCTTGAAGTGCACGGCCAGGAGGGCGTCGAGCTCGGCGTCGTTCGGCGCCTCGATGTCGCCGCCGCCGTGGGCGAAGCCGGCGTTGTTGACGAGCACGTCGATGCGGCCGAACGCGGCGATCGTGTTGGCGACGGCACGAGCGCCGCCGTCGACCGAGGCGACGTTCGTACGGTCTGCGACGGCGCGCCCTCCAAGCGATTCAATCTCCTCGACCGCCGCCGCCGCCGGCGCGTCGTCCCACCCGGAACCGTCGAGGCCCGCTCCGATGTCGTTCACCACCACCGACGCCCCGGCACTGGCGAACGCCAGCGCGTGGGCACGGCCGAGGCCCCGCGGCGCCGGTCACAAGCGCCACCCTGCCCTCGAGCCGCCTGCCGATGGTGGTCACCGCGCGATTTCGCTCACACTGAACGAGACTCGGCAGCACGACGGGGCCGAGCGCCGTACTGGTCCATCATCGGAGGATGCACCGGCCGCCGTCGAGCATCAGCGTGGCGCCCGTGAGGTAGGCGAGATCCTCGCTGGCGAGCGCCACACAGGCCCGACCGATGTCTTCCTCACTGCGCCCGAATCGCCCGAGCGGGGTCTCCCGCTCGATCCGCGTCAGATGTTCCGGATGAGCCTCGAAGAACGCCTCGCTGGCCGGCGACTCGGCCGCCGGGCAGATGACGTTCACCGTGATCCCATGCCGGCCCCACTCGTGTGCCGCCACCTTGGTGAGGCCGCGGATCGCCTCCTTGGCCATCGTGTAGGCGCCGAAGCCGGGATCCCCCTGCACTCCCGTGGACGAGCCGAGGTTGATGATCGTTCCGCCGCGGTCCTTCAGGTGTGGCAGGCACGCCTGCATGCACCACAGCGCGGCGATCGGCCCGCTGCCGAAGTTGCGCTCGATCTCCTCTGCCGTGATGTTCTCCAGGCGTCCCTGGCTCGATGACTGCGCGTTGTTGACGAGGATGTCCACGGTCCCGTACGCCTCCACGGCCGAGGTGACGAGCGTGTCAACCTCGGCACGAAGGGTGACATCGCAGCGCACGGGCAGCGCCGATCCACCTCGATCGGCGATCTCCTTTGCCACTCGTTCCACCTTCTCCAACGTGCGGCCCGCGACGACAACGCGGGCGCCCTCGGCCGCGAGGGCCAGGGCGATCCCGCGACCGACGCCCTGACCGGCACCCGTGACGATCGCCACCTTGTCATCAAGCCTCGGCATTTGCTCATCCCCTTCCGCTTCGAATCACAGTAAATCGTTAACTATGTAGAATCAAGTGACTGTATCGCCTCCGGCGTGGTACGGTTGGAGCGATGGGGGGAACAGCGCGCTCGCCCTGGCAGCCCGAGCTCGTGCTGTGCAACGTATCCATGGCGACCGTGCCGTTCGCCGCGTTCGTCGACGCGGCGTCAGGAGCCGGTTTCGACGGGATCTCGCTGCTCGGGCGTTCTCACCGGCGGGCGCAGCAGCGTGATGGCCTTTCGGATCGGGACATGCGACAGCTGCTCGACGACCACGGTCTGGCCCTCACGGACGTGGAGGCGGCGGGCGACTGGCTCGGTCCGCCGCCGGACGACCAACCAGCTTTCCTCCACGCCGTCTACCCCGTCGAGACCTATCTCGACGTGGCGGCCGCACTCGGCGCCCGCACGGTCGTCGCCGTCCACTTCGGCGCTCCGGCCCCGCTCGACGTGGCGGCCAAACGCTTCGCCGCGCTCTGTGACGCCGCCGCGGATCGCGGCCTGCAGGTGGCGCTCGAGTTCCCGGCCTTCGCCACCATCGCCGACGTGGCCACGGCATGGGACGTCGTCCGCCTCGCCGACCGACCGAACGCCGGCATGCTGATCGACCTCTGGCATCACCGCCGGGGCAGTAACGACGACGATGCGCTGCGTGCCGTGGACGGCAGCAGGGTCTACTCAGTGCAGCTCTCCGACGCCGCCGGCGCTCCGGTCGGGCCGCCGCTCGAAGACGTGATGCACCGGTGCCTGCCGGGTGACGGCGACTTCGGGGTGCTCGACCATCTCCGCACGCTCGATGCACTAGGCGTCCGTGCACCGATCGGCATCGAGGTGTTCGACGAGGCGCTTCTCGCTGCGGGGGCGAAGGCAGCGGCCGAACAAATGGTGGCGTCACTGCGGCAGATCGTCACCGAGGCGTTCCGATGAGCGGTGATCCCGAGCCGACGGTGAGGTACGAGGTCAGCGACGGCGTCGCGCTGCTCACGCTGAACCGTCCAGACGCCCTGAACGCCGTCACGATGGAGATGGAGGCGCTGCTCGAGGAACGGCTCCGCCGGGCCGACGACGACGCGGACGTGCGGTGCCTGGTGGTCACCGGGGCCGGCCGCGGCTTCTGCGCCGGTGACGATGTGAAGGTGCAGTGGAGCGACCCGGCGCTGGCGGCAGCCGTCGATCGGCTCGCCACGCCGAAAGTCTCGATGACGCCGATGGTGGAGGTGATGCTGGCGGCGACCACGCCGTCCATCGCCGCCGTGAACGGCCCGGCGATCGGCTTCGGCATGGACCTCGCGCTCCTGTGCGACATTTGCATCGCCAGCACGACGGCCCGCTTTGCGCAGGCCTATGTGCGGATGGGCCTCGTCGCCGACCTGCCCGGCCTCTGGCTGCTGCCGCGGCTCGTCGGGCCTGGCATGGCGGCGCAGCTCCTCCTCACCGGCGACATCGTCGACGCTGCCGAGGCGAAGTCGATCGGGCTGGTCTCGCAGGTCGTCGACGCGGAGGACTTGCTGCCGACGGCGATGGCCGTCGCCGCACGCATCGCCGCCAACCCACCACTCGCCGTCGCCGCGACGAAGGAGGGCCTGCGCCGAGCGGCCGGGCGATCGGCGGACGAGCTCAGCGATCTTGCGGCGATCCGCGGGGCGCGCCTGCATCAGCTGTTCGGCACCGCTGACCACCACGAGGCGGTGGCCGCCTTCAGCGAGCGCCGCCCCGCCCACTTCCGAGGGCGATGATGGACTTCGGGTTCACGGCCGCCGAGGACAGCTTCCGGGAAGAGGTCCGCTCGTGGCTGTGCGAGCACCTGACAGACGAGCAGCGTGCCATCGGCCGCACCAGCCTTGCCAGCCCGGCAGCCTGGAAGGAGCGGGTTGCATGGGAACGTGAGCTGGCCGAGGGCGGTTGGGTGGGCCTGTCGTGGCCGGCCGCAGTCGGCGGGCGGGAAGCCTCTCTACACGAGCGGTTGATCTTCGACGAGGAGTACGCCGCCGCCGACGCCCCGGCGCGCGCCGGGTTCTTCGGCGAGCAACTGCTCGGCCCAACCATGATCATCCACGGCACCGACGAACAGAAGTCACGCTTCCTGCCGGCGATCCTGCGCGGTGAGGAGTTCTGGTGCCAGGGGTACAGCGAGCCAGGTGCCGGTTCAGATCTCGCCAACGTCGACACCCGAGCAGTGCGTGACGGCGGCGACTGGGTCATCGACGGGCAGAAGGTGTGGACCAGCCTCGCCCAGTTCGCCGACTGGATCTTCGTGCTGGTCCGTACTGATCCGGACGCACCCCGCCACCGCGGATTGAGCCTCCTGCTGTGCCCACTCGACCAGCCCGGCGTCGAGGTCCGCCCCATCCGCCAGCTGACCGGCGACGCCGAGTTCAACGAAGTCTTCTTCGATGGCGCCCGGACGGATGCGGACCAGGTCCTCGGCGACGTCCACGACGGCTGGCGGGTGGCGATGTCCGTGCTCGGCTTCGAGCGCGGCACTGCCTTCCTGGCCCAACAGCGCGACTTCGTCCGGGAGTACGACGCGGTGCTTGCCATGGTCCGCGATCACGGGATCTCACAGGATCCGATCGTGCGGGACCGCCTGGCCCGAGCCTGGGCGGGTCTGCAGATCATGCGTTTCACCGGTCTGCGCACCGTCAGTGCGATCACGAGTGGGAAGGCACCGGGGCCCGAGGTCTCGGTCGGCAAGCTGTTCTGGTCGCAGTGGCACCAACGGCTTGTCGAGCTGGCCATGGATTTGGGCGGACCGCAGGCCATGGTGGTGGCCGGGGGTCAGTTGGACATCCTTCAGCACGGGTTCCTCTTCTCGCGCCAGGACACGATCGCCGCCGGGTCATCGGAGATCCAGCGCAACATCATCGGCGAGCGAGTCCTTGGCCTCGCCGCTCACTGAGCAGCATTCGATAAAGGAGGAGAACATGCGGTTGCGGGACAAGGTCGTCGCCATCACGGGGTCCGGTTCCGGGCTCGGGCAGCGAGTGCGCGCTGCTGTTCGCCGAGGAGGGCGCGAGGATCGTCACCAGCGACGTCGTCGCCGGGCGCGCCCAGAAGGTGGCCAAGGAGGTCGAGGCAGCCGGCGGGCACGCGGTCGGCATCGACGCCGACGTCCGGTCCGAGCCGGACATGGAGCGCCTGGTGCGCACGGCCGTCGACACGTTTGGACGGATCGACGCGATGTTCGCCAACGCCGGCATCCCGGAGCCCGGCTTCGGCGCCGGCCGGCTGGAGGACCTCACCCTCGACGACTGGAACAACATCCTCGCCACCAACCTCACCGGCATCTTCCTGGCGTTCAAGCATGCGGCGCGGGCGATGATCGCCCGGGGCGAGGGCGGCACGCTGCTGGCCACCACCTCCGCCGCCGCCTTCAACGCCTACACCGGGTTCCCCGCCTACGCCGCCAGCAAGGCCGGGGGCAACGGCTTCATCCGCGCCGCCGCGCTGGAGTGGGGCAAGCACGGCATCAGGGCCAACGCGCTGTGCCCGACTCACGGCATGTCGATCAACTTCGCGATGCCGCCCGGAGGCCGATGTCCTCGGCAAGTCCTACGAGGAGATGGCGCCCTGGGACCCCGACAAGCGGGCGATGCCGCTCAAGCTCAACCGCCCGCCGACGCTGCGTGACAACGCCTACCTGGCGCTGTTCCTCGCATCCGACGAGTCGGCCTACATGTCCGGCCAGTGCATCCAATCCACCGACGGCGGCTCGTTCGCCCGTACCTCGATCATCCTGCCGGCCGATCTCGCCGGCGACGATGCTCCCGGCGCGGTGCTGCCGCCCGAACTCCAACAGCAGGTCCAGTAGCCGATGCAGTTCGAAGGGCGCGTCGCCTTCATCACCGGGGCGGCCCGAGGTCAGGGGCGCAGCCACGCCGTGCGCCTCGCCGCCGAGGGCGCCGACATCGTCGCCCTCGATCTCTGCGGCGAGGCCGTCCCCGTCGGCTATCCCGTGGCGACCCCGGCGGACCTCGCCGAGACCGTTCGCCTGGTCGAGCAGACAGGGCGCAGGATCGTCGCCCGCCAGGGCGACGTCCGGAACCAGGCCGACCTCGACGCCGCAGTCGCGGCAGGCGTCGAGGAGTTCGGAAGGACTCGACGTCGTGGTCGCCAACGCCGGCATCGTCACGTGGGGCCGCTTCTGGGAGATGTCCGAGGAGAAGTGGCAGGCGATGTTGGACGTCAACCTGAGCGGCGTGTGGCGAACCTTCAAGGCCGCTGCTCCGGTACTCATCGAGCAAGGGTGGGGCGGCTCGATGATCGCCATCAGCTCCGTCGCCGGGCTGAAGTCGCTTCCGGCGGAGGCCCACTACAGCGCCGCGAAGCACGGGATCGTCGGCCTCACCAAGGCGGCGGCGATCGAGCTCGGGCCGTTCCGGATCCGCGTCAACTCCATCCATCCATGGGGGGTGGACACGCCGATGGCCCATGATCAGGCGATGACGGCGCTGCTGGCGCGAGCACCCGACCTACGTGGCGTCGTACGGCTCGATCCTGGCCGAGCCGCAGATCGCCGATCCGAGCGACATCTCTGACGCCGTGGTGTGGCTGGCCTCGGATGCTTCGCGTGCCGTGACCGGCATCCAACTGCCGGTCGACATGGGCGCAACGACGGTGTGACGGTAGCAATTGCGGTGGCGAATCGTCTGTATTATTGTATTGGTCGGGTGTGGAGAGGTGGAGCCGTGAGTGGACTGGACTACGAGATCTTCGATTGCGACACGCACTGCTACGAACCGCGTGACGCCTTCACCCGCTACCTGCCGAAGGAGTTCCACGATCGGGCGATCACCCCGGTCCGCAACGGAGCGGGCCACGAGGTGGTGCTGGCCGGGCACCGCATCGCCACGTTCAACAGCGAGCAGGGATTGGGCTTCGATCACGCCTACAAGCCAGGCACGTTGAAGGAGATGCTCAAGCAGATGGCTTCGGGCAATCCCGACGAGGCCTACCAGCCCGAACCGATGCGCCCCGAATACATCGAACGGGAACCCCGTCTGAGTCTGCTCGCCGAGCAGGGTGTCGCGAAGTGCGTGCTGTTCCCCGCCGGGATGGCGCTGGCCGCCGAACACTATGTCGCTGACACCGACGCGCTGTACGCCAACTTGTTCTCGTTCAACCGGTGGTACGACGAGACGTGGGGGTTCAACCACGCAGACCGGCTGTATGCCACCGCGGTGCTGTCGCTGCGCGACCTCGACCAAGCTGTTGCCCTCACCGACGACATCCTCGCCCGCGGGGCCCGGGTCGTGTTGTTGCCGACCGGCCCGGCCTACGGCCGCTCCCCCGGCGACCCCTACTTCGACCCGGTGTGGGCCCGCCTCAACGAGGCCAAGGTGACCGTCGCCTTCCACATCATGCCGTACTGGTACTTCGACGCGCATCTCCCCGGCCTGGGGTCACGACCCCGACCCGGCCTCGTGGCACATGTCGGCCTGGCAGTGGAACAACGTGTACGGCGAACGCCCGATCGAAGACACCCTGTCGGCGGTCATCTTCGACAACGTGTTCGGCCGCCACCCCGATCTGATGTGCCTGGTCGCAGAGCACGGCGCTGAGTGGGCCCCCCATTTCGTCAAGCACATGGACAAGAGCCGTGGCATGGGCCGCAACGGGCCATGGATCGGCGGCAAACTGACCGAGCGACCCTCCGAGATCTTCCGCCGCCACGTCCGCATCGCCCCCTATCCCGAAGACGACATCCCGTGGATCGTCGACAACCTCGGCCAGGTCGACTCCATCGTCATGGGCTCCGACTTCCCCCACGCCGAAGGCATGGCCGAGCCCGCCGACTTCGCGAAGCTCCTCGATCCCCTCGACGAGGGCATACAGCGGCGCATCATGCGCGATAACGCCGAGGCGCTGTTCACCCGATGACCGCAGCCGTCGGGCTGGACCCGCGGCACACGCCGGACGCCGAGCAGTTCCGCAAGCGGGTCCGGCAATTCCTCGACGAGCACCTGCCGGCGGACTGGAAGGGCCTCGGCGCCATCACCGATCGCGCGGAAGCAGACCGCTTCGTCGAGCGCTGGCGGTCCACTCTCGCCGCCAACGGCCTCCTCGGGGTCTCGTGGCCGAAGGAGTACGGCGGAGCCGGACTGAGCCGCCTCGAGCAGGTTGTGCTCGTCGAGGAGCTGGCCCGGGCGGGCGTACCGGCGATGGGCTACAACGACACGTTCGGCATCAAGATGCTCGGCGGCACGCTCCTGCGGTGGGGAACGGAGGCACAGAAGCGGTGGTTACTGCCGCGGATCCTCAGCGGTGACGACCGCTGGTGCCAAGGCTTCTCCGAGCCGGGATCCGGGTCCGACCTCGCCTCGCTGTCGACCCGCGCCGTGCTCGACGGCGACCATTGGGTGATCGACGGCCAGAAGGTCTGGACGTCGCGGGCTCGCGAGGCCAACTGGATCTTCCTTCTCGCCCGCACCAACCAGGACGCTCGTAAGCACGCAGGGATCACCTTCCTGCTGGTCGACATGCGCCAGCCCGGCGTGGAGGTCCGTCCGATCCGCGCCCTGTCGGGCGAGAGCGAGTTCAACGAGGTGTTCTTCACCGGTGCCACGACGCCGGCCGATCACGTCGTTGGCGAGATCGACCGGGGCTGGGCCGTGGCCGGCACGCTGCTGGGGCTGGAGCGGGGCGAGGAGGCCGCCACCAACCCGATCCTGTTCCGGGCCGAGTTGGACCGCCTCCTTGCGATGGCGCGCGCAGCTCGCCCGCACCACCGACCCGGTCCTCCGCCAGCGCTTGGCCGACGCCCATGTGCGCTGCGAGATCATGCGCTTCCTCGGGTTGCGCATCCTCACCGGCGTGCTCAACGGCGACGGGACGCTCGGGCCCGAGGCCTCGATCTCCAAGCTCTACTGGAGCGAGTACCACCGCGTGGTCACCGAGCTGGCGCTCGACATCCTCGGCGCGTCGGCCATGGTCGTCGACGGACGTGGACCGCTGCGCGCCTACCGGACCGACGACCCGGGAGCCAAGAACACCACTGGCTCCTGGCTCGGAGCCTTCTACAACGCCACCGCCGGAACGATCTACGCCGGCACCTCCGAGGTGCAACGGAACATCGTTGGCGAGAGCGTGCTCGGCCTCCCGCGTTAGAGGCCCCGCGCGAATCGGCAGGTGGGTGAGACGCCGAAGCGCACCGGAGGCGGCGAGCCCGGGACCTAGTCGCCCTCGCTTCCGTCGCGTGCGGCGAGGGTCTCGGCCAGGCCCGGTCGCTCACCCGTCGCGTTCACGCTCACCAGTCCCTGCGCCAGTGGCTTCTCGGCTGACGTCGCTGTACACGGTGACGTCGGCGAAGTTGACCTGACGACCCCGCCGGGTACAACGGGCCTTCGCCACTGCTCCCTCGCCCGGCGCGACCGAGAAGTACTGGACGGCGAGCGAGATCGTCGTGATCCGGCTGCCGAGGTTGAAGTCGTGTCCGGCCGCAACGGCCCCGCAGCCGGCGGTGTCGATCAGCGCCGAGATGACGCCACCGTGGAAGATGCCGTTGTGGGCGCTCAGGTGGTCGGCGAACGGAAGGTGCATCTCGACTCCGTCGGGATCCCAACGCCGCACGGTCATCCCACAATGGGCGTTGAACCCGACGCCGTGCTGCCAATGCTCTCGGAACCACGCCCGTCGCCGCTGCTGATCCTCGTCGGTGAGCGCCACGAAGCCATCCTAGGAATGGTTTACTGATGTGGCGGATCCGACCAACATGTGGAACGCGTCCCGTAAGCTCGGCGTGATGTACGCGATCGCCTCCTCCCCCGCCGCGATCTCTGTCCGAGTTCCGAAGACGGCCGAACTCGTCGCCGCCCACATCCGTCGACGGATCGTGCGAGGCGAGCTCGAGGAGGGCGATGCGCTCCCTCCGGAGACCGCACTGATGGAGGAGTTCGCGATCAGCCGACCGACGCTGCGGGAGGCGTTCCGCATCCTCGAGTCCGAGGGCCTGATCACGGTACGGCGCGGCGCCCGTGGTGGGGCGCGGGTGCAGATCCCAACCAGCGATGTAGCAGCTCGCTACGCCGGCCTCGTGCTCCAGCACCGGGGCACGACCCTGGCCGACGTGCTTGACGCCCGGGTGATCGTGGAGGCGCCCGCCGCGGCCATCGTTGCGGGCCGACGCGATCGCGCCAGGGCAGCGGCCGAGCTGCGGCAATGGCTTGAGGAGCACCCTGACCTCGGAGATCCGAAGGAGTTTCATGGCTTCAACCGCCTGCTCGTCCAGTTGACCGGCAACGACACCCTCATCCTGCTGACCACGATGGTCGAGGCGATCTCCGATGCTGCCACCGCCAGCTACGTGAAGGTGCCCCACGAGGACGACGCCCGGCTTGCTCGCAAGGCCCACCGCACCCGGCTGAAGCTCATCGAGCTGATCGATGAAGGCGACGAGGTCGGTGCCGAGGAGCTGTGGCGCAAGCACCTCACGGAGGCGGGCAAGCAGCTGATCGGCGCCAACGGGCAGACGGTCGTCGACGTCCTGAGCTGACGTATTCGAGGCTCGCGTAGCGCAGGCTCCCGGGTGCCTATATAGTTCAACAAATCAGATGTTGGACGACTGGGGACCTCCGTGGATGAGCCCACCGAGGCCGCGTCGCGATCGTCACTGGCGCCAGCCGCGGCATCGGCGAAGCGATCGCCGTCCGGCTGGCCGAGGAAGGTGTACGCGTCGCGGTATCCGCTCGCACGCTCGAGCCGGATCCCCGCTCACACCGGGTCGCTGGAGGAGACGGTCGGCCGCATCCGCGCGGCGGGAGGCGACGCCATCGCTATCCCGTGCGACCTGGCCAGGCCGGAGGATCGTCAGCGGCTGGTGGCCGCCACCGTCGAGCAGCTCGGGCCGGTCGACATCCTCGTCAACAACGCCGCGGTCACGTACCTCCTGCCGTTCACCGAGTTCCCCGAGAAGCGCTGGCGGCTGATGTTCGAGGTGCAGGTCCGGGCGCCGTACGAGCTCGCCCAGCTCGTCGTGCCAGGCATGCAGGACCGCAAGCAGGGCTGGATCCTCAACATCACCAGCCGGGCCGGGATCCACGCCCACGGGCCCGCCATTCGACCCGGTGTACAAACAGGGCTTCACGGTCTACGGAATGGTCAAGGCGGCGCTTGATCGCTTCACCACCGGGCTGGCCGCCGAGCTCTATGACGACGGCATCGCCGTCAACTCACTGGCGCCGTGGGACAACGTTGCCACGCCAGGGGCTGGCGCCCACGATCTGGTCGAGGGCTTCGCCATCGAGGGTCCCGAATGGATCGCCGAGGCGGCGCTGGCGCTGTGCACCGCCGACCCCTCGCGGCTCACGGGTCGGGTGGCCTACAGCCAACCGCTGCTGGCGGAACTGCAGCTCCGGCCCAAGGCGCGCTGAGATGGACTTCGGTTACTCCGCCGAGGAAGAGACCTTCCGTCACGAGGTGCGGGACTGGCTCGACGCTCACCTCGTCGGCGAGTACACCACGCTCGGCTCAGGCGCTGAGTTCTCGGCGGAGGACTGGAAGATCCGGGTGGCGTGGGAGCAGGAGCTCGGGCGAGGCGGCTGGATCGGGCTCTCGTGGCCACGCGCCCACGGCGGTCGCGAGGTCACGGCGATCCAGGAGCTCGTGTTCGCCGAGGAGTACGCGCGTGCCCACGGCCCGACCCGCAGCGGCACGTTCGGCGAGGGGCTGCTCGGACCAACGCTGATCCACTTCGGATCGGAGGCGCAGCGGGCCCGGTTCCTGCCGCCGATCCTGCGCGGCGACGAGTACTGGTGCCAAGGGTTCAGCGAGCCCGGCGCCGGGAGTGACCTTGCCGCAGTCTCCACCCGGGCCCGGCTCGACGGTGACGAGTGGGTAGTCGACGGCCAGAAGGTCTGGACCAGCCAGGCCCAGTTCGCCGACTGGATCTTCGCCCTCTGTCGCACCGATCGCGGACGCGCCCGAAGCACAAGGGCATCTCGTTCCTCCTCCTGCCGATGCAGCAGCCAGGCGTCGACGTGCGCCCACTCGTCGAGATGACCGGCGGCGACCACTTCTGTGAGGTCTTCTTCGACGGCGCCCGCACCCCAGCCGACATGATCGTCGGCGCTCCCGGTGACGGCTGGCGCATCGCCATGGCCACGCTCGGCTTCGAGCGGGGGACGGCGTTCATCGGCCAGCTGCGGCGTTACGCCGACGAGTGGCACCGCCTACGCAACATGGCCTCCGAGCTCGGCCGCCTCGGCGATCCAGTGATCCGCCAGCGGTTCGCCGACTCCTACATCGGGCTCGAGATCATGCGCTACGGCGCGTTCCGCACGATCACCAACGTGGCCCGCAACGGACGGCCCGGGCCGGAGGCGTCGATCGGCAAGCTGCAATGGTCGCAGTGGCACCAGCAGCTCGGTGAGCTGGCCGTCGACGTGCTCGGCGCCTCGGCCATGCTCAGCGACGACGGCCGGTCCATGCTCCACGAGCTGCAGCACACCTTCCTTTTCAGCAGGGCCCACACGATCTACGCCGGCTCTTCGCAGGTGCAGCGCAACATCATCGGCGAGCGGGTGCTGGGGTTGCCGAAGGAACCCGGAGTCGCATGATGGCGTTCGCCGGCCGGGTCAGCATCGTGACCGGTGGGACGCGCGGCATCGGCGCCGCCATCACCGAGCGCCTGGTCAGCGAGAGTGCCCACGTCGCAGCCGTCTACGCCCGCGACGACGAAGCGGCCAAAGCGCTCGCCGCTCGAGTGGTTGAGGGCCCCGGTACGGTCTCGCTGCACCGAGCCGACATCGGCAACGCAGACGCCTGCCGCGACGTCGTGACCGCCGTCGTCGAGATGCACGGGCGGATCGATCACCTCGTCAACAACGCAGGGCTGCTCGTCGAGAACCGGGCGCGAACGATGACGCAGGACGAATGGGACAGCGCCATCCGGGTCAACTTGTCGGCCGCCTTCTACCTCGCTCAGGCCGTCCTCGGACCGATGATCGAGCGCGGCTTCGGACGGATCGTCAACGTCAGCTCCGTCACAGCGCTGATGGGCAGCCCGGTCGAAGCCGGCTACGGCGCGGCGAAGGCCGGGCTGTTCGGCCTGTCGCGCTCGCTCGCACGTGAGGTCGCCCGCAAGGGGATCACAGTCAACACCGTCGTGCCCGGCGTGTTCGAGACGGACATGACCAACTCGATGGCGCCCGACGCGCAGGACGCCATCCGCAAGCTCATCCCGCTCAGGCGCCGCGGCGATCCCGCCGAGCTGGCCCACGCCGTGCTCTTCCTGCTCGACGAACGAGCGGGCTACGTCACGGGCTCAGTCGTCACGGTCGACGGCGGCCTGTCAATGGGAGGTTGATCGACATGTCCGACGTGCTCGTGCTCCAAGAGCTCGATCAAGGTGTCCTGACCCTCACGCTCAATCGACCCGAGCGCAACAACGGCTGGACGTTGGAGCTGGAGGAGGCCTACTTCGACGCCCTCGCCGCGGCTGCTTCGGACGCCGAGGTCCGCGCCATCGTCGTGACGGGGGCGGGCAGGGCGTTCTGCCCCGGCCTCGACGTGCAGGCGCTGTCGGCATCGACCGAAGGGATCCGAGTCGGTATCCGTCCCCGCCGCCCGATGACGTTTGCCCTGTCCATCCCCAAGCCGGTCATCGCCGCGATCAACGGCGCTTGCGCCGGCATCGGTTTCATCCAGGCAGCGTGCGCCGACCTGCGCTTCGGAGCTCGAGGGGCCAAGCTGACGACAGCCTTCGCCCGCCGCGGCCTGCCCGCCGAGAACTCCCTCGCCTGGCTCCTTCCCCGCCTGATCGGCCACGCCAACGCCACCGACCTCCTGCTCTCGGCCCGCACGATCCAGGCCGATGAGGCCAAAGAGCTCGGCTTCCTCCACCGCGTGACCGAGCCGCCCGAGCTGCTCCCGGCTGCGCGGGCCTACGCCCACGACCTGGCCGACAACGTGTCTCCCGTCGCGATGGCGACGATCAAGGCCCAGCTGTGGGGCGACTGGGCACGCTCACAGGAGGAGTCGCGCCAGTTCGCCCTTGCCCGCGTCGCAGAGCTGTCCGACAACCATCCCGACTTCAAGGAGGGCGTACGCAGCTTCATGGAGAAGCGCCCGCCCGCCTTCCCTGGCCTGTCCGCCGAGATCGAGGTTGAACACGAGATCGCTAGATGATTATACTCTTTGCGGGAAGAGAGGGCGGCGGATGACGCACTACCGGGTGTACGTCGACAGCGACGCCTGCCGCGGTCACGGACGGTGCTACGACCTCGCACCCGAACTATTCGAGTCAGACGATGAAGGACATTCGATCGTGCGCGACGACACCATCGACGACGACGTGCTGCCGCTCGCCGAACGCGCCGCTGCGGCCTGTCCCGAGCGAGCCATCACTGTCGCACGGCTTATCGGAGGGAGCGAGAGATGACGGACCACACGGTTATCTTCACACCGGCCGAGTACATGGAGTCGTTCGACGCGGCTTGCCCGCAGCGGGCGTACCACGACCTAGCACTGGCGTCGCCGTTCACCGCCCCCGACGGCATGCCCCTCGTGACGCGCATGGCCGAGCTGATCGCGCTCAACCGTCATCCCGCCGTCCATCAGACCGACGGCGTGCACTTCAACCTGGGCGGCAAGCGCCCGCTGATCCCGCTCGACCTCGACGGCGGCGAGCACACCCGCTTCCGCAAGTTGCTCGACCCGCTGTTCTCGCCCAAGTCGGTGGCGAGACTGTCCGGCCAGGTGCGCGAGCTGACCAACGCCCTGATCGACGACTTCGCCGGCAAGGGCGAGGTCGAGCTGTTCGAGGCGTTCTGTGTGCCGCTGCCCAGCCAGATCTTCATCCGCCTGCTGGGCCTGCCGATGGCTGACCTCCCGCGCTTCGTCGCCTTCAAGGACGACACGGTCCGACCGGAAGGCGCCACCGAGGAGGAGCGCGACGCCTTCCGAGCCCGCGCCGGCGAGGCGATGTACAGCTATCTGCAGGACGTGCTGGAGCAACGTCGACGGGAGCCACCCCGCGACGACCTCATCGGTGGTTTCCTCACCACCGAGGTCGACGGCGACCGCCTGTCCGACGACGACATCATCGACATCTGCTACTTGCTGGTCATCGCCGGACTCGACACCGTCACGTCCTCCATCTCGTGCCTCGTCGCCTGGCTGGCGCAGCATCCCGAGGAGCGTGACCGGTTGGTGCAGGACCCGTCGAGGCTTCCAGAGGCGATCGAGGAGCTGATGCGGTTCGAGTCGCCCGTGCACCTCGGACACCGGTGGATCACCGAGGACATCGAGATCGAAGGCCGCCGATTTCGGGGCGGCACCAAGGTGATGGTCGTGTGGGCGTCGGCCAACCTCGATCCCGACGCCGTCGCGACCCGCTCACCGTGGACCCGGAGCGGCGCCGACGTTCGCCACGTCAGCTTCGCCAGCGGGTTCCACCGCTGCCTGGGCTCCCACCTCGCCCGGCTCGAGTTGCGCATCGCGCTCGAGGAGCTGCATCGCCGCATCCCCGACTACCGGATCACGCCGGGCGCGGCGCCGGTCTACCTCAACTACGGCGTGCGGGCAGCGATCCAGCTCCCGCTCTCGTTCACCCCGAGTGCGTCGTGACGTACGTGAAGCACACCATCGCGGTCGACGTCACCGCGGCGATGCCGGAGGGCGTCCAGCACGGTGAGCCCATCACGATCGCCGTCGATGTCGTGGCCGATCCGGCGAAGATCGCAGCGGAACCGGTGGTCGTCCTGGCTATCCCCGGCGGCACCTACCATCGCCTCTACTGGGATCTCCAGCCACCCGGCCGGAGTGGATACAGCCAGGCGGAGTGGATGGCCGACCGGGGGGTGGTGTTCGTGGCGAGCGACTACCTCGGGGGCGGTGACAGCAGCAGGCCGGCCGACGGCGATTTCATGACGCTCGAGGTGGCGGCCGACGCCGCCCATGCGGTGTATCAGCAGCTCCGAGCTCGAGCTCGAGGCCGGCTCGCTCGACGAGCGAGCTCACCCCGGTCACTGTCGCCACCTACGTGGGCTTCGGACAGTCGCTCGGTGGGTTCATCACGATGATCCAGCAGGGCAAGTACGCCGACTATGCAGGCGTCGCCATCCTGGGTGCGTCGCCGACCCTGATCGCCAACATCCCTCACCACCGCCGAGCTCGAAGGGGTGTCACCGGAGGAGAAGCGGCGGATGATCATGGAGGACAACGCCAGGACGTCCGGCCTCGCCGAGCTGCCGATGTACCACGGTGCACCGCGGGACAACCCTCCGCGACATCTTCCACGTCAAAGACGTGCCCGACGATCTGCGTCCGCTACGACGAGGAGGCGTGCCACACCCTGATCTCGCGGGTGACCGGGGTCGACGGGATGACGCCTGGCTACGCCAAGCCGTTCGCCGAGGTCATCGAATCGCCCATGTTTCCTCGGCTGGGGTCGACGTCGACGTCTCCGTGACCCGCACCGCGAAGCCGAGCGCCTACCCACGCTCGCGCCACGTGACGCTCTCGGTTGTCGAGCACATGGCCCACATGCACAACTTCGCCGACACCCGCGAACGGCTCTGGGAGGATCTGCTCGGCGTGGCTCCCGGTTGCCCGGCGCCACGCCCATGCCCCATGAGGAGGACACGATGACCGTCGAACGCTTCCCGGTCGAGGCCGGCCACATCATGCTGTTCGCCCGAGCCATCGGCGACGCCAACCCGGCGTACTACGGCGCCATGACCGGCTCGAGCGGCGGTCCCTGCGCCGCCGACGTTCGTGCAGGCCAGCGCCCAGTTCGACCCGGACTACTTCCTGCGACCGAAGATCGGCCAGCCCTGGTTCGGCTCTGGCCGCAACGCCACCGGGGTAGTCCGCACCGAAGGCGGTGGGGGTGGGGTGGCGGTGGCGGGCTGCACGCCGAGCAGCACTACGAGTACCACCGCCCGCTGCGGGCCGGCGACGTGCTCACGGCGACCGTCCGCGACGGCGGGACGTGGGAGAAGCAGGGCCGGCGGGGCGGCAAGCTCGTGTTCGTCGAGTCGATCACGGAGTACCGCGACCAGTCCGGCGAGCTGGTGGTCACCGCCCGCGGCGTCGGCGTGCGGACCGAGAAGGTCGTCGAGGAGGGCGCTGATGCCTGACGTCAACGTGGGTGACAGCCGTTCACTCGTGCTCGTGGACGATCTCACCAGGACGCAGATCGTCCAGTACGCCGGCGCGTCGGGCGACTACAACCCGCTGCACACCGACGACCGCTTCACCAAGGAGGTCGCCGGCTACCCGTCGGTGTTCGCCCACGGCATGCTGACGATGGGCATGACCGGCCGGGTCCTGACCGACTGGTTCGGCGCCGAGGCACTGACGGCCTACGGCGTGCGCTTCGTCAAGCAGGTCTGGCCGGGCGACACCCTCACCGCGACGGCCACCGTCACCGCCGTCCGCGACAAGGACGGGCAGCGGCTGGCCGACCTGACCGTCGAGACCGTCAACCAGGACGGCGAGGCCGTCCTCACCGGGACGGCTACCGCCCGCCTGGCTCCAGGGGATGGCTGAGAGGAACACCATGCTCGATCTGCTCATCACCGGCGGCGACGTCATCGACGGAACCGGAGCGGCGCGGCAGCGCGCCGACGTCGGCGTGCGCGACGGCCGCGTCGTCTCCGTCGGAGCCGGCGACGAGCCGGCCCACCGCACCATCGACGCCGCCGGCCGCGTCGTCGCCCCTGGCTTCGTGGACGTGCACACCCACCTCGACGCCCAGGCGTTCTGGGACCCCGACCTGAGCCCGTCCCCGCTCCACGGCGTCACGACGGTGCTCTCGGGCAACTGCGGGTTCACGATCGCGCCGCTCACCGAGGAGGCCGGCCGCTACCTCATGCCGATGCTGGCCAAGGTCGAGGGGATGCCGCTGCAATCATTGCGCGATGGCGTGCCGTGGAACTGGCGGACGACCGCCGAGTACCTCGACGCGCTCGACGGCCGCCTCGTCATCAACGCCGGGTTCATGGTCGGCCACTCGGCGATCCGCCGCGTGGTGATGGGTGAGGCCGCCAATGAGCGGGCGGCGACCGACGACGAGCTGTCACAGATGATCCGACTCCTGCGGGACGGCTTGGAGGCCGGTGGGTTCGGTTTCTCAACGACCACGTCTGAGACCCACAACGACGGCGATGGCAACCCGGTGCCCTCGCGATTTGCCGACGCCGCGCGAGTTCATCGAGCTCGCCAAGGTGTGCGGCGAGTTCGAGGGGACGTCACTGGAGCTGCTCCCGCAGGGCGCGACGGGGCTCGGGCCGTTCTCCGACGACGTGGCCGACCTGATGATCACGATGTCGGCCACGGCACGGCGCCCACTCAACTGGAACGTGATCCAGCCGACGGCCTCCAACCTGGACTCGTGCCTCGCCAAGCTCGAGGTCGGCGACCGGGCGGGAGCGCGTGGCGGCAAGGTGATCGGTCTGACGATGCCGGTCGACATGAAGGCCCGCTTCTCGTTCCACGCCGGCTTCGTGCTCGACGTGTTCGAGGGCTGGGCGCCGATCATGAACGCGTCGACGGACGAGAAGCTGCCGCGTGCTCGGCGACCCCAAGCAACGGTCCCGCATGGCCGAGCAGGCGGCGGGCACCACGAGCATGCGCCACTTGGCCAAGTGGCAGGACCACGTCATCGTGGAGACGTTCACCCCTGAGACTGCGGCATATGCGGGCCGCAGGGTGGGCGACATCGCCGACGAGCTCGGCAAGGAGCCGTTCGACGCACTCGTCGACATCGCCATCGCCGACGGGCTACGCACCACGTTCACGCGGGCCACCCCTGCTCCGACACGAGCCGACTGGGAGGCCCGCCTGCGAGATCTGGAACGACCCCCGGGCGATGATCGGAGCGTCCGACGCCGGCGCACACCTCGACATGATCGCCGCCTTCTGCTACTCCACCGGCTTTCTCGAAGAAGCAGTCCGCCAGCAGCAGCTCCTACCGCTCGAGCGCGCCATCCACCTGCTCACGGGGGTGCCTGCACGGCTCTACGGCCTGCGCGACCGTGGCGTGCTTCGCGAGGGCGGGCGGGCGGACATCGTGGTGTTCGACGAGCACACCGTCGGCTCGAAGCCGGTCGGGACACGGTTCGACCTGCCGGGCGGGGCCGGCCGGCTCTACGCCGAGGCGGTCGGTGTCGACCATGTGATCGTCAACGGCATCGAGATCGCCACCGACGGCGCCTACACGGGTGCCCGCTCCGGCACGCTTCTGCGCGCCGGCCGCGACTCCGCCACGCCGACCCTCGAGCTGTAGCCGATCTCGCTCGCCGCCTGGGAACTGTGAGTCCCCAGGTGGAGATCTGTCCGCACAACTCAATTTTCCCGATTGAGCAGGCGACGGACTTCCGCAGCCGCGTCAACGACCGCGAAGAACTCGTCGCCGGTCGGGATCAGGTTGAACGTGCGGCACCCGGCCTCCACAAAGGGGGTCAGCGCCGCCGCGACGTGCACGGGCGTCCCCCGCGGCGAGTAGCGGTCGAACTTCTCGAACGGGAGGCGGTACAGGCTCTCCATCGCGCCAGACAGCGCCGGCGTGGCAGCCCCCGGTGACGCTCCGAACCCGACCCACACCTGCAGCGCGTGCTGCCAGGGGACGTCGGCTCGTCCTGACTCGGCGGCGATGCTCTCGACGTCGGCCACGCCGTCACGGAACCGCTCGGGTGTCACCCATAGCGCCAGCCATCCCTCGGACAGCAGGGCGGCGCGGCGCAACGCCGCGGGTGACCGTCCACCGACGATCACGGGCACGGGCGGGTTCGGCGTCGGCAGGATCCGCACGTCGTCGACGGGGAAGAATCCGTCCGTCGTGGTGACGGACTCGCCGGCGAGCAACCGCCGGATCAGGCCCAGCGACTCGTCGGTGCGGAGCCCCCGCGTGGCCGGGTCGACGCCGCAGGCCTCGACCTCACGGCGGTCCTCGCCACCGATCCCGACGCCGAACGTGAAGCGGCCCGGAGCCAGCTGGGCGAGTGAGGCGACCTGGCGGGCCACCGGCAGCGGGTGCCGGAGCGGCAGGAGGTAGACGGCCGTGCAGACGCCCACGTCCGAGTGAGCGCGGCGAGCGCGGTCGCCTGGACCAGCCCGTCGAAGCCCTGTCCACCCTGGAACGTCACGTGGTCCCCAACGCAGACCTGATCGATGCCGGCAGCCTCGGCACGCTCGACAACGGCCGGAAGGTCCGGCGCACCGGCCTCGAACAGCTGGCGAGGCGGGCGCAGCCCGATGCGAACCGCGGGAGGCATGGTCATCGTCGGTATCGGGCCGGGACCATCGGGATCAGCTTGTTGAACGAGCGGCGGGGCAGAGCCATCTGAACCGTGGTCCTGCATCGAACGTACTGAACTACGTGGACGATCGGAAGCCAACGATGACGTGTCGAGCACAACTCCGGGAGCTGCAAGGCTGTCTCGTCGGTCTCGCGCTCACGACGGGCGACCGGATCGACGAGTGCCACCTCGTCTCGAGCCGGAAACGCGTGGGCAGCGTCTGGATCTACGCCAACGGTGAGGACGCCTTCATTCCCGTCGAGGCGATTCGCGACTGCTGGGAGATCCTCCCCCGATGCATCTAGTCTCACCCCGTTTGCGGCTGTGACACGGCATCACGGATGGCCGGTGATCCCGGGCAGTGAGTCCTCGTCGTCGAAGAACGCCGTCCACGTGGGGAACGGTGCGGGAGTGCGGGCGGGCCGCCGCTCGACCCCCAAGAGTCGAAGTCGACGGCCTGTGGGCGTTCGAGGACGTCGGCTGCATACCAATGCTTCTCGGCTCGCCGGGCGAAGAACCACTCGCCGTCGACCCTGCGGTAGTCGTCGAAGTAGCAGATCGCCATCACGATCCAGCGGTCACCGACCTCGTGCTCGGCGCGGCAGTAGACGGCGCCACGTGGCCGTATCGTCGTCGATGAGCTCGATGCGGTGGCCGACGATCTGGTGGATCGATCGGTAGAACCAGCGCAGCTGGGGCTCGATGTATTCGCGAAGGACCTGGCGGCCCTGCCCGCCGCGCCCCATGTTCACGTCCGGCACGAACAGCCCGACCCACGTGTCGAGGTCGCGACCGTCGACGGCGAGCGCGTAGCGGATCGGCAGCTGCTGGATCGCCTGGTATGCCTCGATGCGGGCCACCCGCGCCTGCAGATCAGCGGCGGACACCGTCAGCCCATTCGCTCGATGATCGTGCCGGTGCCGAGGCCGCCGCCGCAGCACATCGTCACGAGGGCGTAGCGGCCGGCGGTTCGCTCCAGCTCGTGGAGCGCCTTGGTGAGCAGGATGCAGCCGGTGCCGCCGAGCGGGTGCCCGAGGGCGATCGCGCCGCCGTTGGGGTTGGTGCGCTCGAGGTCGGCGCCGGTCTCCTTGGCCCACGCCAGCACGACGGAGGCGAAGGCCTCGTTGACCTCGAACAGGTCGATGTCGCCGAGTCGCAGCCCGGTGCGCTCCAGGAGCAGCTGCGGTCGCCGGGATCGGTCCGGTGAGCATGAGCACCGGGTCGCTGCCGACGAGCACGGAGTCGACGATCCGCGCTCGTGGCCGCAACCCCAGAGCTGCGGCCCGCTCCGCCGTCGCCAGCAGCACGGCGGCCGCACCGTCGGCGATCTGCGAGGACGTCCCGGCGGTGTGCACGGCATCCGCGTCGGGGAGGTTGGTGCGCAACCCGGCCAATGCGTCCAACGACGTCTCCCGCAGCCCCTCGTCGCGCTCGAGACCGGCGACAGGAACGATCTGGCCGTCGAACCGCCCCTCGGCCCACGCCGCCGCCGCGAGGTCCTGGGAACGCTTGCCGAACACCTCGGTGTCGAAGCGGCTGATCCCCCAGGCGTTGGCGATCCGGTCGGCGCCCTGGAACTGCGTCGTCGCCTCGTACCGCTCGGCGTAGGTCCCGGCTCGCGGGAGCCCGAGGGCGTCGTCCTTCGTGGCCGACCCCATCGGGATCGCCGACATCGTCTCCACTCCACAGGCGAGGGCCACGTCGACGAGGCCACCGGCGACCAGCGCGTGGGCCAGCGTCGTCGCCTGCTGTGAGGAACCGCACTGCACGTTGACGGTCGTCGCCGGCACCTCCAGCGGAAGGCCGGCCGCCAGCCACGCGTTGCGGGCGACGTTCCCACTCTGCATGCCGACCTGCTGCACGCACCCGCCGACGACCTGGCCGATCGCGCCCGGGTCGATGCCGCTGCGCTCCACGACGGCCCGCTGCACGGTGCCGAGCAGGTCGTTGGCGTGGACGTGGGCCAACGCTCCGTTGCGCTTGCCGACCGGTGTCCGGACGGCATCGACGATCACCACATCGCGCATCTCCTACCTCACGTCTTCCGCTGGCGGAACTGCTCGGGGAACGCCACGTACTCCGGCGTGTCGTGCGACTGGCTCTCGGCGGCCAGCCCGTAGCCGAGGGTCAGCACGGCGTTGTGGCGCAGGATCTGGTTGAGCACGGCCTTGGTGTCCTGCACCTGCTGCGGCGGCAGCGACGGCGAGGCGGTGAGCGAAGGCGACCGCCTCGTCGACCACGTGCTCGGCGGGGACGACGAAGTTGGCCAGCCCGAGCGCCAGCGCCTCGGCGGCCGGGATCCGATCACCGGTCAGCAGGTACTGCTTGACCTTGAGGAGGCTCGTGTACGCCGGCCACGTGACCGCTCCCCCGTCGCCGGCGACCAGTGTGCTGGCGACGTGGGGGTCGGCGACGTACGTGCTTTCGGAGATGAACACGACGTCGCACAGCGTCATCAGCGTGGCGCCGAGACCCACCGCCGGGCCGTTGACGGCAGCGACGACCGGAACGTGCACGTTGAGCATCTCGTCGACGAGTCGCCGGGCGTTGCGCATCGTCCGCCGGCGGACGGCGAAGTCGCGGTGGAAGAGCTCGAAGTCGTCGATGTTGCCGCCAGCGCAGAACGCCCGACCATTGCCAGTGATGACTGCCGCCCGCACCTCGTCGTCGCCCTCGACCTGGGCCCACAGCGACGCGAAGCCGTGGTGCAGGTCGCCGTCGAAGGCGTTCATCTCGTCGGGCCGGTTGAGCCGGACGATCAACACCGGCCCGTCGGCGGTGACCTGGAGGACGTCGGGCAGGTCGTATTGCATCACACGCGCTCGATGATCGTGGCCGTGCCCATGCCCCCACCCGTGCACATCGTGACGAGGGCCGTGGTGAGGTCGCGCCGCTCGAGCTCGTCGAGGGCTGTTTGGAGCAGCATGCCGCCGGTTGCACCGATCGGATGGCCGAGGGCGATCGCCCCGCCGTTCACGTTGACCCTCTCCGGGTCGAGGTCGAGGTCACGCATGGTCTTCAGCGGCACGGCGGCAAACGCCTCGTTGATCTCCCAGAGGTCGATGTCGCTCGACCTTCATCCCCGCCCGCTCGAGGCACTTGCGCGACGCGGGCCCAGGCGCCGTGAGCATGATCACGGGCTCTGCGCCGGCGACGGCGCTCATCACGATCCGCGCCCGCGGCCGCGTACCCATGGGCCCTGGCGAACTCCGGCGACGCCAGCACCAACGCGCTGGCCCCGTCGACGACGCCCGAGGAGTTGCCGGCGTGGTGCACGTGCTCGACGGCTTCGACCTGCGGGTAGGCCTGGCGGCACATCTCGTCGAACGAGGCGCTCGAAGCCGGGGAACACGATCCGTGCCCATCTCCTCGAACGACGGCGTCAGCTTGGCCAGACCTTCGAGCGTCGTGCCGGGGCGTGGGAACTCGTCGCGATCGAGGGCGACGGATCCGTCCTCGTTGT
The DNA here is from genome assembly GCA_963774635.1 of uncultured Acidimicrobiia bacterium. GTDB lineage: Bacteria > Actinomycetota > Acidimicrobiia > Acidimicrobiales > Ilumatobacteraceae > JALZMG01. Next base: position 78,295 of record CAVZFS010000001.1, on the reverse strand, counting down.
GGATCGGCACCACGCTGCGGTCGAACCGGCCCTCCTCGATGGCGGCGGCGGCACGCTGCTGGCTGCTGAGCGCGAAGGCGTCGACGTCCTCGCGGTCGAATCCCTCGAGCGTCGCGATGAGGTCGGCCGAGACGCCCTGCGGGACCAGCGGGAACCGTTCGCGCAGCGCCGGGTTGCCGGCGGTGAAATCGACGGCGCCGTCTTCGGCCGGCCAGCGCGACATCATCTCCACGCCGCCGCCGACGACGAGGTCCTGGTGACCGGCCTGGATGCCCATCGCGGCGAACGTCACCGCCTGCTGACCAGAGCCACAGAAGCGGTTGAGCGTGATGCCCGGCGCCTCCACCGGCCAACCCGCGGCGAGCACTGCCATCCGCCCGATGCACATTCCCTGGTCGCCGGCCGAGTTGCCGTTGCCGACGACGACGTCGTCGACGTCGTCGGGATCGAACCCGACCCGGTCGCTGCAGCGCGTTGAGCACCTGGGCCAGGAGCTCCTGCGGGTGCACGTGGTGCAGCGAGCCGTTGGCCTTCCCCCGGCCACGCGGCGACCGCACGCCGTCGATGATCCATGCGTCACCCATCGGTTCCTCCTCGTTCACATTCACGCGTTGTGCGGGTAGACGCCGCCCGGCCCGGCGTTCGGCAGGGCGGCCTCAAGCAGCGGCCGCAGCACGGCCTCCACTTCGTCGGGATCTTCCGTCGGCGTGGCCTCCGGCCCGCGGTGCCAGCCCTGGGCGACGGCCCAGTAGCGCCCCGACGTCTGGAACACCCGCCCCGTCACGTCACGCGAGCGCGTCGATGCGAGCCACGCGACGACCGGCGAGATCCAACGCGGATCGACCTTGTCCTGCTCCGTCTCGTCGCCGGCGGTCAGCTCGAGACCCTCGGTCATCCGGGTGAGGGCGATCGGCGACACGGCGTTCACGGTCACGCCGTAGCGGCCCAGCTCCATCGCGGCGATGATCGTCAGCCCGGCGATCCCCGCTTTCGCCGCGCCGTAGTTCCCCTGCCCAGGCGTGCCGAACAGGCCCGACCCGGACGTCGTGTTGATGATGCGGGCGTCGTTGACCTCGCCAGCCTTGGCCCGATCGCGCCAGTACGCCGCCGCCCACCGTAGGCAGCTGAACGTGCCCTTCAGGTGGACGCGGATGACGGCGTCCCACTCGTCCTCGGTCATGTTGACGAGCATCCGGTCACGCAGGATGCCGGCGTTGTTGACCAGCACGTGGAGGTCACCGAACGAGTCGACCGCCTGGCGCACCACACGCTGGGCACCGTCCCACGTGGAGATGTCGTCGCCGTTGGCCTCCGCCTCCCCGCCGTGCAAGCGGATCTCGGCGACGACGTCTTGAGCCGGACCACTGGACCGGCCGGCGCCGTCAGTCGCCGCGCCAACATCGTTCACGATCACCCTGGCACCGACCGAGGCGAGCGTGAGGGCGTGCTGGCGACCGATGCCACGCCCCGCGCCGGTCACGATGCAGACCCTCCCGGCGCACAGCTGACCGGGTGTGCGCTCAGCCATCACGATCTATCTTATTCATCGCACCTATTGTATGATTCCTCACCGGAGTTGCAAGGGAGGTGACCTCGACGTGCGAGTGCCGAAGACCGCCGAGCTGGTGGCCGGCCACCTGCGGACACAGATCGTGCGCGGCGAGCTGCGCGACGGCGATGCCCTGCCTCCCGAGATGGAGCTCGTCGAGCGCTACGGCATCTCCCGTCCCACACTGCGCGAAGCATTCCGCGTGCTGGAGTCGGAGTCGCTGATCAGCGTTCGGCGCGGCGCCGCGGTGGCGCACACGTGCATACCCCGACGCTCGACGTCGCGGCGCGCAACGCAGGGGCGTGCTCCAGCACCGCGGCACGACCATGGCGGACATCTACCTGGCCCGAACGGTCATCGAAGTACCGTGCGCGGGCCGGCTCGCGCAGCGTCGCACCAAATCCGACCTCGACCTGCTCTGGACGAAGGTCGAGGAGGCCGAGGCCGCCATCGACGAGCCAGACCGGTTCATCCGACTGCACACCGAGTTCCACGGCCTCATCGTGGACCTCGCCGGCAACCAGACGTTGGCCTTACTCAACGGCATGGTGCGCCACATCATCGACCTGGCCAACTGGACCCGTGTCGCCCGCGATCCCGGCGGCACCACCCCGAAGGCGTCGCATCGTGGGGCCAAGGCGCACCGCCGGCTCGTCGAACACATCGACGCCAAGGACGTCGATTCGGCGGAGGCGCTGTGGCGCACCCACCTGGTCGAGGCCGGCGAGTTCCTGACCGAGGAACCCGGTCCACAAACGGTCATCGAGGTGCTCAGCTAGATGTTCGGGCTCGGCTCGTCGGCCGACACGACCGAGCCGATCTGGGTGGCGCGTGTCTCATTCGGCCTTCTGGGTGGCCACAGTCTCGGTTTCGGGACCGTGCCCACCCAGATGACGAAAAGACACGAGCGCTCGGGCGGCGACGAGGTCGGCCTTGCCGTTCGGCGAGCGTGGGATCTCGTCCACGAAGACGACGCGTCGGGGTGCCTTGTAGCCGGCGAGCTGCTCACGCACGGCCGCCACGATCTCCGCCTCCGAGAGCGAGGAAGCCGGCGTTCGCTGCACGACGGCGCCGACGGCCTGACCAAGCCGTTCGTCCGGAATCCCCACCACGATCGCATCGACGACGGACGGGATGGCTTTCAGGACGTCCTCGACCTCCTCCGGATGGACCTTCTCGCCGCCGGAGTTGACGACGGAGGTGCCGCGTCCGAGCAGGGTGATCGTGCCGTCTGGCTCGATGCGCCCGAGGTCGCCGGGCACCACGTACCACTCGCCGTTGATCGTGCGGAACGTCTCCGCCGTCTTCTCGGGATGCTTGTAGTAACCCGACGTGTGGGTCACCGCGGCGATCAGCCCGATCTCCCCGGCCGCGACCTCCTCGTCGCGCCCGTCGATGATGATCGTCCCCGGTGCGCGGGCGAACGCTCGCGGTGCTGAGGTCGTCGCCGCTGCGCACGATGCTGATCCCATATGTGCCGCCCTCGGTGGACCCGGCGGCGTCGACGAGCGTGGCTTGGGGCATGTGGTCGAGCAGGCGCCGCTTCGTGTCCGCGCTCCACGCCACGCCGGCCGAACACACCACCCTGACGCTCGACATGTCGTACGCGGCGCCGTTCTCCGCCGCGTTCGACCAACGCCTGCACGAGCGGCCGGCCGAACGCGTCGCCGACGATCGCCAGCACCGTGGCCCGCAAACGCTCGACCGCCGCCAGCGTCGCGTCAGGATCGAACCGCCGGTTCGTGAGGGTCGCGATCGTGCCGCCGGACGTCAGCGTCGGCAGCGAGGCAAACGTGAATGCCGTGCTGTGCATGAGCGGCGAAGCCGGCACGGCGATGGGTCCCTCGCCGCGGTCACGGAGCTCGAGCGCCGCCGCGGCAGGGCCGGCCGACCAGTCGACATCCACGCCGCAGGTCATCGCCCGCGTATCGAGGGAGCGGCGGGTGACACCAACCATCTCGTACATCACCCCCTTCGGCAGCCCCGTCGTGCCGCCCGTGTACGAGAGATACATGCCTCCGGACCTCGGCATCCGCTCGAGCGGAGGATGGCTCCCGATCAGCTCCTCGTAGCCCGATCCGGCCGGATCACCGTCCGGGTCGTTCACGTCGATGATGCAGCGCAGCTGCGGGAGCCGGGGGGCGATCTCCCGGATGCGGTCGGCGAGGCTGGCGTGGACGATCACCGCTTCGGCATCGGCGTCATCGAGCAGTTGACGGAGCTCCTCGTGGCGGTACCGGTAGTTGACATTGACATGGACGGCGTTGAGCTTGATCGTGGCGAAGAACGCTTCGAGGTACTCGCCACAGTTGTAGAGATCGAGCGCGACCTTGGCACTCTCGTCAATGCCTGCGGCAGCGCAGGGCCGAGGCGAGCCGAGCGGCCCGCTCGTCGAACTCGCGCCAGGTACGCACTCGATCGCCCGTGGATCAGCGCGGCCTCGTCCGGGACAGCATCGGCAATCGATTCCCAGATCGAGGCGAGGTGCAGCTCCACATCCACTTCTTTCAGCCGGGCCAATCGTGGCCGACTTGATCTTGGTAACCGGCGCAACCGGCAGCGTCGGCTCCAACGTCTGCCGCCTGGCCACGGCACGCGGCATCGTCGTCAGGGCGCTCGTACGAGCAGGCAGCGACGTCGAGCCCTTTGTGCGGTGTGGCGTCGAGCCGGTGATCGGTGACGTCACCGATCGCGACAGTCTCGCCGTCGCGGCGCGAGGCGTCGATGGCGTCATCCACTGCGCAGCCCAGATCGGCGGAACCTGGTCGAACGCCCAACCAGCCGACTACGAGGCGGTGAACCAGTGGGGCACCATCAATGTCCTCGATGCAGCCCAGGTCGCGGGCGCGGCGAGAACCGTCCTGCTGCTGTCCGCCGTCGTGGGCGATCGCCGGGTGACGATGACGGAACGATCCCCAATCGCAGCCATCTCGCCGGCGAACTCGCCGTACCTGCGGACGAAGTTGGCCGCCTACTACGAGGGCATGGCCCGAGCGGCCCGCGGTGTCGACATCAACTTCGTTGTGCCGGGCGGCGTCTACGGGCCAACACCGATGGTGGAGCGGGCGCTCGTTCCCGACGATCTTCACGGGCACGCTCCTGATGGCGGCTCGCGGCGAGCTTCGCCGGTATCTGCCGATGCCGATTACGTGGGTGCTTGCCGAGGACGTCGCCGACATCGCCCTCTTGGCGCTCGAGCGGGGACGGCCTGGTCGCCGGTACCTGGCGATGGGGCGGCCCGAGGACACCTGCTCGCTGCCGCAGTTCTGCAACACGTTCCTCGAGATGGCCGGGATCGATCAGCGGGTCGAGGAGTTCGACCCGAGTGGACCGGGAGCCACCACTGACCCGGAGTTCGGGTCGATGGTGAGCATGCTGCAGAGCTCGTACCCCACGCCCTCGCACGACCCGTCGCTGACGACCGCCGAGCTCGGGCGTGGCCCCACGCCGCTGCGCGACGGGTTTCTCGCCACGCTGACGTGGCTCCGCGACAACCACAAGCTCTGAGACCTCCTCGACGGAGGTTCTTACAATACACCTTTGCTAATCAGTGAGATCAATGTACTGTATGGTCGACGCTCCCGCCCCAGCCGACCCATGAGGAGAAGCAACGTGTCACGTCTGCAAACTCGTTCGAAGACGATGGCGATGCTCGCAGTCGTGACTGTGATGGCCGTCGCCTGCGGCGGCGACGACGACAGCGCGACCGAGAGCACCGGGCCGGACGCGACCGATGCGATCGAGACGGAAACGACCTCATCCATAGCGACCGGCGCCGACCGACGCGACCGACGCACCCGAAGAGGCCGACACGACCGTCGCCGAGGAGACCGAGACGACGGCAGCCGCTGCTGATGATGCCGACCTCGATCTGGAAGCCACGATCCGCATCACGACGGCAGCGCCCGGCGTCAGCCTCGACCCGCACCGGGAGCGTCAATCCGGCGATCGCGACTACACGAACCTGATGTACGACCGCCTGACCATCATCAACACGGATCAGTCCGTGGGGCCGATGCTGGCCGAGTCGTGGGAGTTCTCCGACGACGGGACGACGCTCACGTTCACGCTCCGCGACGACGCGACGTTCCAGGACGGGACGCCCATCGACGCCGCGGCGGTGAAGGCCAACCTCGAGCGGGCACAGACGCTGCCAGACGGCACGGTCGCCTCCTTCCTGTCCAACGTCAGCAGCATCGAGGCGGTGGACGAGCAAACCCTGACCCTCACCATCACCGAGGGCGGTGCCGACCTCCCGGCGATCCTCGCCACCAACGTCGGCATGATCGTCAACCCGAAGGCATTCACGGACGGCCGCGACCTGGTCCTCGCTCCCGGGGACGCCGGCTCTGGTCCGTACCAGATCGTCGAGTTCGTGCCCAACGAGCGGGCCGTCTTCGAGCGTGTGGACGGTCACTGGGACCCGGACGCCGGCAAGGTCAAGCGCATCGAGATGGGCTTCATCCCACGCGGCTCGTCACGCGTCGACGGGCTCCGGGCCGGCCAGCTCGACCTCATCCAGGTGACCGGCGTCGACCAGCAGGTCGGGCTCCCTCTCGTGGAATCGGGAGAGTTCGGAGGCTTCCAGGTCACCGTGTCCACCGGCCATCAGCTGATGTTCAACGTAGCGATGGGTGACCTCGGCACTCCTGAGCTGCGCCAGGCGATTGGGCACGCCGTCGACAAGCAGGCGATCGCCGACCAGTTCCTCGAGGGCAACTGCATCGTCACCACCACGCTGCTGCCCGAGGACCACTGGGCGGCGCCCGACGCCGAAGAGCCGTATCCCTATGATCCCGAGGCGGCGCAGGCGCTGCTGAGCGAGGCCGGCCTCGCGAACCCGTCCATCGAGATCGCCACCGCGGCCGGCTCGAGCGCCGAGCCGATCGCGCAGGTCGTACAGAGCCAGCTGCAGGCAATCGGTATCAACGCCACGCTGAGACCGTTGACTCAGGTCGAGGTCGACGGCGGCTTCCGTGCCGGTGAGCTGATGAGCTACGAGGGCTTCATCATCGGCCAGGCCGACCCGGCGTTGCTCCTGAACAACTTCTACTTCGCCGACAGCGGGTTCAAGCTGGGTGGCGAGGAAGCCGTCACGAAGTACCAGGCGCGGGCCAACGAGGCCAACGACCCGACGCTCACCCAGGACGAGCGAGCCGAGCTCTACAAGACGTTGTTCGCCGACATCCAGGCCGAGGAGTGGAGCGTGCCGATCTGCCACACCAAGCAGCTGTGGATGCACACGAACAAGGTCGGCAACGTCTCGGAGGACACGCCGTACATCCCGGTCGGACTCGGCGACTTCCGCTACGTCACCGTGTCCAAGTAGCGGCTGGGCAGACGATCCGAAGGAGGCTGCGTGCTGTCGTTCGTCGGGCGCCGCGTGCTGCTGGCGATCCCGATGCTCGTGCTCGTCTCGTTCCTGATCTTCCTGCTCGTCGACCTCGCTCCCGGTGACGCTGCCCAGCGGCTCGCCCCCGACAACGCCACCGAGGAGCAGGTGCAGGCGATCCGCGAGCGGTTCGACCTCGACGACCCGCTGGTCGTGCGCTACGTCGACTGGCTCGGCGACGCGGTCGACCGGTGACCTTGGCACGTCCCTCGCCACCGGGGAACCCGTCAACGACCTCATCTTCGGCTCCCGCCTCGCCGTCACGTTCTCGCTCGCGCTCGTGGCCCTGATCTTGACGGTCACGGGTTCACTGGTGCTCGGCATCACCGCCGCCGTGCGGGCGGGCAAGCTCTCGGACCGGGCGATCTCCGTTCTCGCCGCCGCGCTGGTCGCCGCGCCGTCGTTCTGGCTCGGCATGGTGTTGGTCCTGAACTTCGCGCTCGAGCCCAGATTCTTCGGGATCGAGTTCCCCGCCATCGGGTACCGGCCGCTCTCCGACGGGTTCTGGACGTGGCTCAACGCGCTCGTGCTGCCGGCAATCACCCTCGCCGCACTCCCACTGGCCGAGCTGACGATCCAGCTCCGCGCCTCGTTGATCGAGGTCGGACAACGGGACTACATCCTCGCCACCCGGGCCAGGGGCCTACGCCCGTCCAAGATCGTCTTCAAGCACGGCCTCAAGAACGCCGCCATCCCCGTCGTCACCGTGCTCGGCTTCCGCATCGCCCAGCTGCTGGGCGGCTCCGTGATCGTCGAGGCCGGTGTTCGTCCTCCCCGGACTTGGCACGTTGGCGATCAACAGCGTGTTGGCCCAGGACGTGCCCGTCTTGCTCGGGCTTGGTGCTCCTCAGCACGCTCGTCGTCCTGTTCGTGAACGTCCTCGTCGACCTGTCCTACGGCTACTTCAACCCCAAGGTTCGGCGCACGTGAGGCCGCCGTCGCGATGACCACTGCCGAGACGTTCGCCGAGGACGCCGGCCTAGCCCCGCACCCACCCGGCACGGCTGCGCCGTCGCGTGCCCGGCTGCTGCGCCGCTTCCTCCACAACAAGCTCGGCGGTGCTCGGGGCCCGTGATCCTGATCTTCGTCGTCGCCGTCGCCCTGCTCGCACCGCTGCTCGCGCCGCATGATCCGGACGCCCAGGACCTGCTCGCTCCGCCTGCAGCCACCGGCACGGATGGCCACCTCGCTCGGCACCGACCAGTTCGGCCGCGACGTGCTCAGCCGGCTGATCTACGGCGCACGCGTGTCGCTGCTCGCCGCGGTCGAGGCGGTCGGTGTGGCGGCGCTGCTCGGTGTGCCCCTCGGGATGCTCGCCGGCTACGGGTCCCGCCGGGCGGATGCCGTGCTCAGCTGGTCCAACGATGCGCTGATGAGCGTGCCTGCGCTGATCCTTGCCCTGACGATCGTCGCCGTCCTCGGACCGGGCAGCCTGACGAACGCCATGCTGGCGGTCGGCATCGTCACCGCGCCCCGGTTCTTCCGGGTCGCCCGGGCCGCGACGCAGGACGTCCGCCACGAGACCTACATCGAGGCATCCCGCGCCATCGGCTGCACGCGATCCCGAATCCTCGGCAGGCACGTGTTCCCGAACGCCGTCACTCCGCTGGTCATCCAGGTGACCCTCACGCTCGGCGCCGCGTCGTCGCCGAGGCGAGCCTCAGCTTCCTCGGCTTCGGCGTCCGGCCGCCGACCGCCAGCTGGGGCTCGATGCTCAACGACGCCTACGTCAACCTCAGCCAGGCGCCGTACCTCGTGTACATCCCGGGCGTCACGATCGCCATCGTCGTCCTCGCCTTCACGCTCGTCGGCGACGGCCTGCGCGACGCGCTCGGCACCCGCACGAAGGCCGGGCGCCGATGTCTGAGCTCAGCCCGCTCCTGACGTCGATCGAGGGCTCGACCGTCGAGTTCCGCGCTGGGCGCGGCTGGACTCGGGTCGTCGACGACGTGTCGCTCGCCGTCGACCGGCGCAGACCGTCGGGTTCGTGGGCGAGTCCGGCTCGGGGAAGACCGTGACCGCGCTGGCGACGATCGGTCTGGCCCAGCGGCTCGGGGCGAAGGTCGCCGCCCGGTCGATCGAGTTCGAGGGCCAGGAGCTGACGACGCTGCGCCCGTCAGCGATGAACCGTCTGCGGGGCAGCCGGATCGGCATGATCTTCCAGCAGCCGGCCCGCAGCCTCGACCCGGCGTTCACCGTCGGCGACCAGATCGCCGAGACCGTCCGCCGCTTCGGCAACGTGAGCCGCAAGGAGGCGTGGCGGCGGGCCGTGGAGATGCTCGACCGCGTCCACATCGCCGACGCCGCGAAGCGGGCCAAGGAGTACCCGCACACGTTCAGCGGCGGCATGTGCCAGCGGGTGATGATCGCGATGGCCCTCGCCTGCGAGTCCGAGCCTGCTCATCGCCGACGAGCCGACGACGGCGCTCGACGTCACGGTCCAGGCCCGGATCCTCGACCTGCTCCGCGAGCTGCAGCAGCGAGACCGGCATCGCGATCCTGTTCATCTCCCACGACCTCGGGGTGATCGCCGAGATGTGCGAATCGGTCGCCGTCATGTACGCCGGGCAGGTCGTCGAGCACGCTGCGGCGGACGACCTGTTCTTCGAGCCGCAGCACCCGTACACCGAAGGCCTCCTCGGGTCGATCCCCCGCGTCGGCCAGTCGAACGCGGCTCGTCACCGATCGCCGGGAACGTGCCCCCGATGGACCAGCTCCCGGCGGGCTGCCGCTTCCACCCCCGGTGCCCGTACGCCGTCGCCGGCCGCTGCGACGACGCCGAGCCCGAGCTGCGACGCCGCTGAGCCGGGCCACAGCGCCCGATGCGTGCGGGCCGGCGAGCTGTCCTTGGCCGGGGTGGAGGTGCTCACGTGAGTGACGCCGCTGGTGGTAGCCGAGGCACTGCACGAAGTCCTTCCGCACGCCGCGCCGCCTCCTCGGCCGGACCGGTGAGCCGTTCCACGCCGTCCGCGGCGTCAGCTTCACGCTCGCGCCCGGCGAGACGCTGGCGTTGGTCGGCGAGTCGGGTGCCGGCAAGTCGACGACTGGCCGCCTCGTCCTCCGGCTGATCGAGCCCGACGGCGGTCAGGTGCACGTTCGACGGCACGGACGTCCTCGCGCTCTCGGCACGGCGAGCTGCGCGCGCATGCGCCGGCAGATGCAGATGATCTTCCAGGATCCGTTCAGCTCGCTCGACCCGCGGATGCCGATCGGCGACTCGGTCGCCGAGCCGCTGCTGGTGCACTTCGGGATGAAGCACGCCGAGCGCCTCGAGCGGGCCTGCGGCACTGCTCGAGCGCTGCGGCATGGGACGCCACCATCTCGGGCGCTACCCGGCCGATCTCTCGGGCGGCCAGCTGCAGCGAGCCGCCATCGCCCGCGCCCTCACCCTCAACCCGCAGCTGATCGTCTGCCGACGAGCCCGTGGCCGCGCTCGACGTCTCGGTGCGCGCCCAGGTCCTCAACCTGATGAAGGACCTGCAGGAGGAGTTCGGCATGTCGTACCTGTTCATCACCCATGACCTCGCGCTGGTCGAGGTCATCGCCGACCGCATCGCCGTCATGCAGCACGGCAAGATCGTCGAGGACGGCCCCGTCGAGCGGATCTTCGGGGCGCCTGAGCACGACTACACCAAGGAACTGCTCGCCGCGATTCCGAAGCCGGATCCCAGACGAGGGCGCGGCTCTGTATCACCGCCGAAACCACCCGTGGCTTCTACGGTGACACAGAACTAGAGACGTCGGCGGGTCAGTACGTGCGCAGGCCCATCGACCGGCAGATGGCGTTGCGCTGGATCTGGCTGGTGCCGCCGGAGATCGTGGCGACGATCGACTCCCGCCACCGGAAGCTCATGATGCTCTCGGTGGCGAAGCCGTGGCCGGCGAGGATCTGCATGCCGAGCCGCGCCGCGGCGACGTAGGTCTCGGAGCACTTCAACTTCGCCATCGCCGCCTCGCGGGTGCAGTCACTGCCCGTTCTGCAGCAGCCACGCCGCCCGGTAGGCGAGGAGGCGGCCGGCGTCGACGTCGGTCTGCATGTCGGCCATGTCGTGGGCCAGCGCCTGGAAGGTCCCGATCGGCCGGCCGAACTGGTGGCGCTCCTTGGAGTACTGGAGCATCTCGTCCATCGTCGCCTGAGCCACGCCGATGTAGCAGGCGGCCATCACCACCTTCTCGAAGTCGAGCCCGCTCATCATCATCGACCAGGCCTCGCCGGGCATGCCGACGAGGTTCGCCTTCGGGACGGCGACGTCGTGGAGGAACACCTCGTTGGTGCCGAGGAGGTGGCGGGCCAGCGTCGGCGTACGGCGAATCTCGAGCCCCGGGGCGTCGTTGGGAACGAGCACGAGGCTGATGCCCGCGGTGCGCGCGCCGTCGCGTGCTCGGTTCGCACGTACATCGCGATCATCGCCCCGGGCAGCCCGGCGCCCGTGCACCACATCTTCTGGCCGTTGAGCACGAATTCGTCGCCCCGCTCCTCCGCGGTCGTCCGCAGGGCGGCGACGTCGGAGCCGGCGTCGGGCTCACTGATCGCCACCGAGAAGCGGTAGCGACCCTCCAGCAGCCCGTCACGGAACCGCTCCCGCTGCTCGTCGGTGCCGAACCGGAAGATCACCAGGCCAGGGATGAACGTGCCGACGTAGGCCATCGCCACGTCGAGGCTGGCCCGCCCGAGCGCCTCGGCGATCAGGCACAGTTCGATCGCCCCTCCGCCACCGCCGCCCCACGCCTCGGGGTACGGCAGCGAGAACCACCCGAGCTCCGCCATGCGCTCCCACAGCTCGGTCGGGAAAGGTCTCCGTCTCGTCCCACTCCTTGGCCTTGCGCCGGCGGGCAGTGCTTGTCGACGAACCCCTCCGCCGTCTCCTGCAGCAGCTCCTGTTCCTCCGTCAGACCGAAGTGCATGATTCCCTCCACGTACGGTGGACCGCAGCTGCCTGGCAGCGTATCATCTAACGAATATAGCTGAATTAGGCGATGAGTAGGATCCCTGCGAGGAAGTGAGAGGAACGATGACCGACCGCTACGACCAGTTCACCAGTCTCACCTTCGACGAGCCCGCAGCCGGGGATCCTCCGCATCACGCTCGACGCTCCCGGGTTGAACGCGGTGAGCGACCAGATGCACCGCGACCTGGCCGACGTGTGGCTGACGATCGACCGCGACCCCGAGGTCCGGGTGGCCATTCTGCAGGGCGCCGGCAAGGGATTCTCGGCAGGTGGCAGCTTCGAGCTGCTCGACGCGATCATGAAGGACTACGGGGTACGGACCCGCGTCATGCGCGAGGCGCGTGACCTCGTCTACAACGTCATCAACTGCTCGAAGCCGATCGTCTCGGCCATCCACGGCCCGGCGGTCGGCGCCGGCCTCGTCGCGGCGATCCTCGCCGACGTCTCGATCGCCACACGCACGGCGCGGATCATCGACGGCCACACCCGGCTCGGCGTGGCCGCAGGCGACCACGCGGCGATCTGCTGGCCGCTGCTGTGCGGCATGGCCAAGGCCAAGTACTACCTGCTGACTTGCGAGACGCTGACCGGCGAGGAGGCGGAGCGGATCGGGCTCGTCTCGCTGGTGCGTCGAGGACGGCGAGGCGCAGGAGAAGGCGCTCGAGGTCGCGCAGACCCTCGCCGGCGGTGCCCAGTCTGCGATCCGCTGGACCAAGCTACACGTTGAACAACTGGTACCGGATGATGGGCCCGGCTTCGACGCCAGCCTCGGGCTACGAGTTCTTCGGGTTCGGTGGGCCCGGATGCCGCCGAGGGCCTCGCCTCCCACCTCGAGAAGCGGGCTCGCCGACACTTCACCGGGCCGAACGAGCGAAGACTAGGAGCACGATCATGAGCACTTGATGGACGCGTCGCCCTGGTCACGGGGTGCCGCGCGGGGCATCGGCGCGGCCATCGCCCACGGCCTGGCCGCCGCACGGGCCACGGTCGTCGGTCGCGCGACCTCGACGGCGGCCGCGGCCGAGCGCCGCTGGCGGATCGCCTGGACACCGGGTCAAGGCCATCGGGGTCGGCATGGACGTCGTCGTCCTCCCCCAGCGTCGCCGCGGCGCTCGACGACATCCGTGCGCACGCTCGGCCCGCCGGCGATCCTCGTGAACAACGCCGGCATCGACGTGATCAAGCCGTTCGTCGACTCGACCGAGGACGAGTGGGACCGCATCATCGCGGTCAACCTGAAGGGCACCGATCATCTGCAGCCGGGCCGTGCTCGACGCGATGATCGAGCGCAAGTGCGGGCGCATCGTCAACATCGCCTCCGACGCCGGTCGGGTCGGGTCGTCCGGCGAAGCCGTGTACTCGGCCACCAAGGGCGGCGTCATCGCGTTCACCAAGACGCTGGCCCGGGAGATGGCGCGGCACGGCATCACCGTCAACTGCGTCTGCCCCGGGCCCGACCGAGACCGCGCTGCTCGGCCAGGTCGCCGAGTACAGCCAGAAGCTCTACGACGGCCTGGCCGGGCCATCCCGCTCGGCCGCACCGGCCAGCCCGACGACATCGCCCCGCGGTCGCGTTCCTGGCCAGCGACGACGCGTGCGTACATCACCGGCCAGACGCTGTCCGTCAGCGGCGGACTGACGATGGCATGACCGCGACAGGTCGCCGTCGCTCCGGTTGCGCCGTCGACGACGGTGTCGCGGTGCTGTCACCCTCGATCGCCCCGGGCGGTTGAACGCCATCGGCTCCGACACGGTCGCCCTGCTCAACGAGGCCGCTCGACGCCATCGAGGCCGACGCCGAGCGTGCGGGTCGTCGTCGTCACCGGGGCGGGTCGCGCGTTCTCCGCCGGCGCCGACATCACCGAGCTCGACGCCTCCAGTCGGCCCACGACTTCGCCCGCTTCGTTCAGTCGCCCTGACCGACCGCTTCGGCCGGCTGGCGCGCCTCCCCAGCCGGGCATCGCGGCGGTCGACGGCGTGGCGCTCGGCGGCGGGTTCGAGCTGGCGCTCGCCTGCGACCTGCGCATCGCCGGCGAAGTGCCCGGTTCGGAGTGCCCGAGGTGCGCCTCGGCCTGCTCCCCGGCGCCACCGGCACGCAGCGTCTGGCCCGGCTGCTTCCCGCCGCCGTCGCCAAGCACCTGCTGATGACCGGCGAACCGATGAATGCGCCGACGAGGCGCTGCGCTGGGGGCTCGTCAACGAGTCGTGCCATCCGGCGAGGCTTGGCGCCGCCCTGACGCTCGCCCGCGTCGCTCGCCGCCGGCCCCCCGTGGCGCTCGCGGCGGCGAAGCGCCTGGTCGACGAGGGCATCGAGCTGCCGTTCGACACGGCGGTCGGGCTCGAACGCGAGGTCGTGGCGATGCTGTTCGCCACCGCGGATCGCGACGAGGGTGTGCGCGGCGTTCCTCGAGAAGCGCCCGCCGACCTTCACCGGTCGCTGACCGACCGGCGTGGTGCGAACTGTGAGTTGCGCGTACGGCAGATCTGCCGCTGAGCTCACACGTCCCGGCGCTCAACGCTTTTGGGCGCCGGCCGGCACGAGCACGCGGCGGAGCACCTTGCCGGCCTGGTTGCGGGGCAGGGCGTCGGCGTACTCCCACTCGACCGGGACCTTGAACCCGGCGAGGTGGCCGCGCGCGAAGGTCGAGCTCCGCTGTCCGGGTCGGGACGCCGGGATCGCTGTGGCACGACGACGGCCTTCACGACCTCGCCCCATCGCCGGTCGGGCGACGCCGACGACGGCGACCTCCCGCACGTCAGGGTGGCTGACGAGCACGTCTTCGACCTCGACGGGATAGATGTTCTCGCCGCCGCGGATGATCTTGTCGCCGCGCGCGCCCGGACAGGTAGAGGTAGCCGTCCGTCGTCGAGCCGGCCCGAGGTCACCGGTGCGCAGCCACCCGTCGGCGTCCGGCTCGAACAGATGCGCCGCGCGCGCCACCACCTCGCCGACGCCGTCCGGATCCGGCGCCTTCGATGCGCACCTCGACCCCGGGCGCGGCCCGGCCCGACCGACTGCAGCAGCTCGGGTCGCCCGATGGCGGCGAGCACGTGGTCCTCTGCCGTGAGGCACGTGATCGGGCTTCCTTCGGTCTGCCCGAAGATGTTGATGAACCGCACGCCCGGGAAGCGCCTCCATCGCCGCGCCGAGCGTGTCGGGATGGATCGGCGCCGCCCCGTACTGAAGTGTGCGCAGCGCGGCGGGGGGAGAGCGTCGTGCTCGAGCAGGATGTCGATCATCGTCGGCACCAGCAGGGCGTGCGTCACGCCACGGCGCCCGAGGCCGTGCCAGTTCTCGATGCTGAACCCGCCGAACGTCAGCAGTGTTGCGCCCGCCCCGAGCGCCACGAACAGCATCCCGAGGCCAGCGATGTGATGCAGCGGAGACGACGAGGCGTAGACGCAGCCGGGGCCGAGTTGCACGAGCGAGGCGTTGACCGCCACTCGCGCTGCGAGCCGACCCTGGCTGGTAGCGCACGGCCTTGGGCAGGCCCGTGGTGCCGGACGTGTGGAGGATGGCGGCCGCTGCGTCCGAAGGCGGATCCAGGTCGAGCGACCGCGCCGACGCCGAGATGACGGGAAGGAGCTCCAGCCGCCGGCTCGTGCGCGCGGCTACCGCCTCGGCCACGTCGGCGAACTCGGGCTCCGCCACGAGCACCGGGCTGTCCAATCGCGTGACGCATGCCGCCAGCTCCTCGACCGTCAGCTTCGGCCCGAGCGGCGCCATGGGGCGCCGAGTGCTGGCCCCGGCGATGATCAGCGCGAAGGCGCTGGCAGACGTCGAGAGCAGGCAGGCAACCGGACGCTCTGCCGGTGCGGAGACGTCGTCGAGCCAGTCCGCGGCCCCAGCCGCCCGTCGCATGAGCTGGTCGCCGGTCCACATCTCCTCGTCGGCGATGACTGCCGGGGCGCGCGAGCCGACCCTCGCGCCGAGCAGGGAGGACCAAGTCACGTGGTCTCCGCGCCGTCCGCGCCGCGGGTCAGGCGGACGGGCGTGTACACGAGCACGACCTCGCCTCGCTGGTTGACCACCTCGTTGAGGGTGGTGATCAGCCCGCGGTCACCTCTGCTCGTCGGCCGTTGCTCGATGACCTCGACGAGGACGCCGATCGTGTCGCCGACGTACACAGGTGCCTTGATGTCGAAGTCCATGTGCAAGAAGGCCACGCCGGTCTCGTGGATGCACCCCGTCTGGATCACGAGACCCTCGGCGAACGAGAACGTCATCATCCCCGGCACGAGCCGACCGGCGTATCCGTTGGCGACCGCGACTCGAGCGTCGAGGAACAGCGGCTCGGTGAGCCCGACGATGCCGATGAACGCGCGCTCACGTCGGCCTCGGTGATCGTGCGGGCAGACGTGCGGAACCGGAAGCCGACCGGCATCTCCTGCCATGTCCGCCCACGCAGGAGCGGGGGTGTTTCGTCGATGCTCACACCAAACATCGTAATGATCTAGCGATAGGAGGCAAGCGAATCGGTGAACTTATTTATCGCAATAGGTTGACGCCGAGGCCGCCTGAACGTACGCTCTTTCGCAAGACGCCACCGGGCACGAGAGGGTGCCCGGTACGACCCGAGGGGGACACGTTGGCCATGAATGGTGGAAGAACGCATCGCTGGAGTCGCGCCGCGGCGGTCGTCGCCGTGTTGGCGCTGGTTGCTGGCGCTTGCGGAGGTGACGATGACGACGATTCGTCGGCGGACACCACCGCGGCTGAGGCGGCGGCAACCACCACTGGCGATGGCGCCGAGACGACGGAAGCGGGCGGCACGGACACCACCGAGGCCGCCACGACCGAGGCAACAGAGTCGGACACGACGGAGGGCGGCGAGGACACGGCGGCAGGTGAGCCGACCGGGTCGCCGATCACGATCGGCATGGCCCTCGGTGAGACGGGCCCCTCCAGCTCGACCGAGAAGTCCGCCCGTCCGGTCGCGGAAGCATGGGCCGAGTACGTCAACAGCCAACTCGGCGGGATCAACGGGCACCCCGTCAACCTGGTGGTCAAGGACACCGCGTCAGACGGCGCCACCGGCGCCGCCGTGGTACGCGAACTGGTCGAACAGGAGCAAGCCGTCGTCCTGCTCAGCGTCGCCTCGGCCTCCGAGTCGGCCTACGGTGAGTACACCCAGCAGCAGAGCATCCCCGTCATCGGTGTCGGCTACAGCCCAGCGACATGGGGCGCCCTGCCCAACTGGTTCGCCACGGCGACTACCGTCCCCGCCGTCGTGCAGGCCCAGTTCGTCGCGGCCAAGGAGGTCGGGGCGACCAAGTGGGCCGCCGTCTCGTGCATCGAAGTGGCCTCGTGCGCGGCCGCCCAACCCCTCTACGAACCGGCAGCAGCACAGGTCGGGCTGGAGCTCGGCGGGAGCGTCAGCGCCAGCACGACGGCGCCGAACTACACGGCGGAGTGCCTGCAGCTGATCGGCGAAGGCGTCGACTACGTGCAGCTCAGCATCGCCCCCGCCGCCGGCGAGAAGATCGCCGCCGAATGCCGCCTCCAAGGCTACGACGGCTGGTTCGGGGCGACCGCCGGCTCCGTCGTCGCCTCCAGTTTCACCGACCCCGAACTGCGCCTCGCCGGCGGCCTCAACGGGTTCCCCTGGTTCGCCGACGCCGAACCGGTGCAGGCATTCGTTGACGCGATGGACGCCGCCGGAGTCACGGAGTACCAGGACCCGACGTCGACGGGGACGTGGGCGGCGCTGGAGTTGTTCCGCACGGCCATGGCGGACGCCAGCGACGAACCAACCCGCGACGAAGTGTTCCAGGCCTACTACGCCCTTCAGGACGAGGACCTCGACGGGCTCCTCCCCCAAGCCGTGACCTACGCCGAGGGCCAGCCCTCCCCACCGGTCAACTGCTTCTGGGTCTACACCCTGGAAGGCGGCGAGTTCGCGAGCGTCGAGCCACAGGGTGGCGAGTCCGGCAACAGCGTGACGAGCGGGCCCCTGAAGACCGCCTGCGCTCAACCGCTCGGCTAGAGCAGTCGCTGGGAGGGGGCACCGAATGACAGGGATCTGCGACGGACTCCACGTCGTCGAGATGGGAGCCGGCAGCATCGCCTCGTCGATGGCCGGCATGATCCTCGCTGATGCCGGTGCACGCGTGCTCAAGATCGAGCCGCCCGACGGCGACCGCCTGCGCCGGGAGGTCCCGTCCGGCTTTCTCGTCTGGAACCGTGGCAAAGAAAGCGTGGTCGCCGACTTGCGGAGGCCAGCAGGACAGGAGCGGCTACGCCAGCTCGCCGCCGCAGCCGACGTGGTGATCGAGGCGTTCTCCCCTGGCACCACGGACGGTTGGGGGATCGGCGCCGACGTCCTGTGCGCCATCAACCCGGCGTTGGTGCACTGCTCGATCACGGGGTTCGGGCCGGTCGGCCCGTACGCCAACATCAAGAGCTACGACCCGCTGATCGCCGCCAAGGTCGGCCTGTTCGCCCGAGGAGGCTTCGGTCACCGCGACGGACCGATCCATTACCCGGTGCCGTGGGGCAGCTTCGGCGCGGCGCTGCAAGCTGTCGCCGGCATCCTCGGCGCGCTCGTCGTGCGCGAGCAGACTGGACGCGGCCAGCGGCTGGGCGCCACCATGGTGGCCGGGCTCGATCCCGTCGACTACTTCGTCTCCACCGTCGCTCAGCTGATGGTCAAGCGTGGTGAGGAGCCGGCACTCGACGCCCGTACGCACATCGGTGCGAGCCGCTACGGCGTACTCGTCGCCACGAAGGACGGGCGCTTCATCCAGACGTCGACCCTGCTCCCCCACCAGGGACAGGCGCTGACCAGGGTCGCCGGCATCGACCACGTCCTGGACGATCCGAGGTTCGCCAACCTTCCCCAGTTCGCCACTGCCGAGGATGCCCAGGAATGGGAGGACCTGCTGTGGGAGGCCTTCCGGAAGGAAGAGCTCAAGCATTGGCTGCCTCTGCTCGAGGCCAGCCCCGACGTCGCCTTCGAGGTCGCGGCGACCAGCGAAGAAGGGACGCACCACCCGCAGATCGCGCACAACGGTGACATCGTCACCGTCGAGGACGAGGTGCACGGGCCTATCCGGGAGGTCGGCCCGATCGCTCACTTCGCTGACACGCCGCTGGTGATCGAACGGTCGGCACCCGCCCTCGACGCCAACGACGGCCCGTTCACCTCTCGCCCCACACGTACCGGTGGGAATCCAGCGCCGGAACATCCCTTCGCCGACGTCACCATCGTCGAGTTCGGATGCTTCTACGCCATGCCCTACGGCGTGACGATGGCCGCCGCCCTCGGAGCGCGCGTGGTCAAGATCGAGGACGGCAAGGGTGATCCGCACCGCTCGTCGTTCGGAGCCGAGGTCGCCAGCAACAAGACGACCGCCGGCAAGGAGAGCATCTCGATCGACCTGCGCTCACAACAGGGCCGGGAGATCGCCCAGCAGATCTGCGCCAACGCCGACGTCTTCGTGACCGGCTACCGATCGGGCGTGGCGGACAGGCTCGGACTCGGCTACCACGAGCTTCGAAGACTCAACCCGCGCCTCGTGTACCTCCACGCCGCCGGGTACGGCACCGAGGGACCGTACGCTCATCGCGCCCTCTACGCCCAGGCCGCGCAAGCGGTGGCCGGCAGTTTCGGACGCCAGGTCGGCTACTGGGCCGATCCCACGCAGAACGCGGGGATGACCGTCATGGAGGTGCAGGTCATCGTCGCTCCCCGCCTCAACCAGGTCGTCGATGGCGACTCCAATGCGGCGTTGGGCGTCCTCGCCGCACTCGCGCTCGCCATCTATCACCAGCGCCGCACCGGCCAGGGCCAGTTCGTGCGCACGTCGATGATCAGCGGCAACGCCTGGTGCTACTCCGACGACTTCTGCACGTACGACGGCAAACCTCCGGTCCGCCTCTGCGACAGCGAGTACTACGGCACCAGCGCCCTCGATCGGGTCTACAAGACCGCCGAGGGCTGGGTGTGCCTGGCCGTTCGCACCCAGCCCGAGTTCGAGGCCTTGGTGAACGCGCTCGGGATGAACGAGCTCGTCACCGACGAGCGGTTTGCCGACGCGACGGCGCGAGCGGCCAACGACGACGCGCTCGCCGCCGCGCTCGGCACACGGTTCAAGGACAAGCCAGCCGCCGAGTGGGAGACGGCGCTCCTGGCCGCCGACGTTGGCTGCGTCGAGGCGTACATGAAAGGTCAGCCCGCCTTCACCAGCTTCGACCCGGTACTGAGGGAGACCGGCCTCACCGTCGAGATCGAGCACCCTATGTTCGGGCCGATCGTGCGGGCCGCCGCGCCGGTCTCGTTCTCGGAGACACCGGGCAAGGTCGCACCACCGTGTGCGCGGGGCGAGCACAACCACGTCATTCTCAGCGAGCTCGGCTACTCGCCGGACGAGATCAGCAAGCTCGAGGCCGACGGCGTGCTGTATCCGCCGGGCTGAGCCAGGAGTCCCACGTATGCAGCAGCTGACGGGGCTCGATGCGTCGATGCTCTACATGGAGACGGCGCAGACACCGAACCATGTCGCCGCCATCTACACGTACGATCCGTCGACCGCGCCCGCGGCTCCGTGTCGTTCGACGCGATCTTCGACAACGTCCAGCGCCGTCTTGGAATGTCACCGACGTTCCGCCGGAAAATGGTCCGTGTGCCGTTCGGGCTCGATCACCCGTACTGGGTGGAGGACGCCGCCTTCGACCTCGAGTACCACGTCCGCCCGGTCGCTTTGGCCGCGCCGGGATCGTGGCGTCAGCTCTGTGACACGCTCGCCGAGTTGCATGCGATCCCCCTCGACCTCAGCCGGCCGCCGTGGGAGATGTACGTGATCGAGGGGCTCGGCGACGGCGTCGACGGGATCCCGCGAGGCGGCTTCGCCACGATGATCAAGGTGCATCACGCTGCCGTCGACGGCGTGTCCGGCCTGGAGCTGGTGACGGTGCTGCACGATCACGAACCCGTCGCCATGCGTGCGCCGGTCGACGACGCCTGGCGACCGGAGCGCCCACCGGCGACGACGGAGCTCCTCCGGCGGGCGTTGGTCAACAACACGCTCAAGCCGATGCACGCAGTTCGGGTCGCCGGCAGGCTGGCGCCAGCGATGATCCGCATCCCGATCGGGATCCAACGAGGCACGCTGCAAGCACCCCCGGGCCCATTGCCAATGACGCGGTTCAACTCGGCGGTGACGGCACATCGCTCGATCGATGCCATCCGCGCTCCGCTCGACGATGTCAAGCGGCTCCGCGGCGCGGTACCCGGCTCGACCGTCAACGACGCGGTGCTGACCGTCGTCGGCGGGGCCTTGCGCCGCTATCTAGAGGCCAAGAGCGAGCTGCCAGAGGAGAGCCTCGTGGCGATGGTGCCGATCTCCACCCGACGTGCCGACGAATCGGGGACGGGTGGGAACCGGTTGACGATGATGACGGCCAGCCTGGCCACCCATGAGGCCGACCCGGTGAAGCGCATGGCGCTCGTCAGCATGGGGATGCGCGGCGTGAAGGACCTCGCCAATGCCGTCGGTGGGCGCACCCTTGCCGACCTGTCCGACACCGTGCCCGGGCTGTTTCTCGGCATCGGGTCGCGGGCCCAGTCGAGGATGGCGGCCCGCAACCAGAGCCGTCCGCTGTTCAACACGACCGTGACGAACGTTCCCGGTCCGAGCGAGCCGTTGTACTTCACTGGCGCTCGGGTCGTCGGGCCCTACGGCGCCGGGCCGATCGTGCATGGGATGGGCGTGATCCACCTGCTCGGGAGCTACTCGGGGCAGTTCGTGTTCTCCTTCACCGCCGACCGGGAGATGATGCCGGATCCAGGCTTCTACGCCGAGTGCCTGCGCGAATCACTCGACGAGCTGTCGGCGATGGCGCCCTCCGAACCGCGCCCGACGCACGCGCCCAAGGCGCGCAAGGCAAAGGCGAGCAAGGCAACGGCGACCAAGCGTCGCCCGGCGAATCGGTCAGCACGCCGCACGCCGGCCTGATCGCGCACGACCAATCGACCAAGGAGGCACGATGCCGTCCGTAGGAAGGGTCACCGAGATCACGGCGATCTCGGAGACGAGCTTTGACGATGCGATCAAGGTCGGGATCGATCGCGCCCGGGCCACATTGCGTGGGCTGCGGTCGGCGTTCGTCAAGGAGCAGGAGGTCTTGCTCCACGCCGGGGCGATCACCGGCTACCGCGTCAACCTGGCGGTGACGTTCATCCTCGACGAGTACGACGACTCGATCCTTCCGCCCGTTCCGAATCCCGCCACCCAGACCGCGGACTTCGGTTGAACGCTCACCGTCCGATGAGCGCGATGGACGTGCTCATGTACCGCAGCGAAGGCGATCCGCGCAGCCGGACGGCGATGGTCGGCGTGTACCTCCTCGACAAGCGGCCGAGGTGGAGCCAATTCCGCGCCCACATGGATCAGGCGAGCCGGCGGTTCCCCCGCCTCCGCGAGCGCGTGGTCGAGGCGACGACCACGCTGGTCGACGCACGCTGGGCCACTGATCCAGACTTCGACCTCGACTACCACGTTCGTCACGTTGGCCTTCCTCGGCCGGGGACGTTCCGCCAGGTGCTCGACCTCGTCGAGACGTCCCTGATGGCTCCGCTCGACACCGCCCGACCGCTGTGGGAGTTCACGCTCGTGGAAGGGGTCGAGCGGGGCCGGTGCGCGCTGATCACGAAGCTCAGCCACGCCATCACCGATGGAGTCGGCGGCATGCAGCTGCAGTCGGTGCTGTTCGACACCGAGCGCGAGGCGCCCGTCCGACCGCCCGTGCCCGAGCCGATCCCGATCGACCTGACGCCGAGTGACATCACACGGCAAGCGGTGCGCCGGCTACCAGCCACGCTGCTCGGCGTCGCCGGCAGCACTGCCGCTCGCTTCCTCGGCACCGGCGCGAGGGTGCTGTCCCAGCCTCGGCAGGCCACCGCACGAACGACTGGATACGTCAGCTCACTGCGGCGAGTGATGGGCAAGACGGCGCCACCGTCTCCGCTCCTGGCCGGCCGCAGCAACTCCCGTCGCGTCCTGTGGACGGAAGTTCCGCTCGACGATCTCAAGCGAACGGCGAAGGCGGTCGGCGCCACCATCAACGACGCCTACCTCGCCGCGCTCGCCGGCGCGCTGGCCGACTACCACGATCGCCTGGGAGTGCCGGTTGCGGCCGTCTCCGTCGCGGTGCCGGTCAACCGCCGGATGGACGGGATGGATGCCGGTGGCAACCAATGGAGCGCGGTCTCGCTTGCACTGCCCACCGACGGCTCCGACGCGGCGACGCGGATGCGCATGATCGGCGAGTCGCTGCGGAGCGCTCGATCGGAAGCGGCGCTCGATGTCCTCGGCGCTGTCGCTCCAGGCTTGAGCCGGCTGCCCACCAGCATCGTGCACGGAGCTCTGGGTGAGGCGGTGCCCCGTGCGGACATCCAGGCCAGCAACGTCCCGGGCTGGCCGATCGACACCTTCGTCTGCGGGGCGAGAGTGGAGCGCTTCATCGGCTTCGGACCGCTCCCCGGTGCGGCGATGATGGTCGTCCTCTTGTCGAGCGCGGGGAACTGCACCATCGGCATCAACTACGACCCAGCCGCGATTGAACAGCCGGAGGTCCTCCAGGCCTGCTTGGACGCCTCGCTCGCCGAGATCGTGGCCGTTGGAGCCGGCAACCTGACATGACCACAGGCGCTGTCCGCTGTTGTCGACGTATCGGCGACGAAGCTTCGGAGGGAATCATGCGTTCGTTCGACGTGAGGGTCGACGTCGACGAGCTGATCGGTCTGGCCGGTCCGTTGGCGACGATGACGACCGTCCATGTCCCCGACCGGATCGACGGCGCGGTCACCGTGTTGTTCGGCTTCCAAGTTGATGGTTTCGGCCGCAAGAACTACGACGTCCAGGCACAGCCGGGATACAGCGAGGCGCAGCACCACACCGATGCCGGGTTCGTTTTCGTCGCCTGCGACCATCTCGGTGTCGGAGACAGCAGTCTGCCCGACTCGCTGTCGTTGACGTACGAGAACCTGGCTGAGGCCAACCACCGCACCACGGTGGCCGTCGTGGACCGCCTGCGTGCCGGGACGATCGCACCCAACCTCGGCCCGCCCGAGATCACCCGCGTCGTGGGCATGGGCCAGTCGATGGGCGTGTGCCTACTGACCGTTCGGCAGGCCAACCACCGCAGCTTCGTGCCGTCGCCATGCTCGGCTGGAGCGCCATCTTCACGAACTTTCCGGCCCTCGACGGCAGCCGCATCACGTCTCCCATGCCATCTCGCGGTACCGATCCACGCCCCATCGCCGACCAGGTTCTCGGGCGAGTGGCGCCGAACGAGGACCACTTCCGCTTCTGCTTCCACTGGCCCGACGAGGACCCGGATCTGGTCGAGCGAGACCTGTCCTCGTACCGGCCGTACACCGGCGTCATCCGCGGCGACGAAGCCGCGCCGGGGGGCGGCTCAACCGTGCCGGCCTGTGCGATCACGATGATGACCGACGGCGCTGTCGCCGGCGACGTGGCCTCCATCGACGTTCCGGTGCTCGTCGCCAGTGGCGAACGAGACGTCATCCCCGACCCCTGGGCGGAACCCACCGCGTACCGGAGCTCGCAGGACATCACGCTGGTCGTGGTGCCGCGCATGGCCCACATGTACAACTTCGCCCACACCGGTGCGCAGCTCTGGGACCGCCTCGCCACCTTGGCTCGTCCGTTCTCGGTCGAAAGGGGTGCGTGATGCCCGGTCGGTTGGAACAGAAGGTGGCGATCGTGACCGGTGCCGGCCAGGGCATCGGCCGGGGCATCGCGCTCGCCCTCGCCAAGGAGGGTGCCCGTGTGGCAGCGGTCGGGCGGACCGCGGCAAAGGTCGAGAAGGTGGCGGCGGAGATCGCCGAGGTGGGAGGCGCCGCGATCCCGATCGCCTGCGACGTGAGCGAACGGCCGGCGGTGAACGACATGGTCGCCGCCGTCGTGGACGCGTGGGGCACCGTGGACATCGTGATCAACAACGCCCAGGACTCGGTGCAGCGCATGTTCGAGGAGACGACCGACGACGACATCGCCCGTGCCTACCGGACGGGGCCACTTGCCACCGTGTACGTCATGCAGGCGTGCCTCCCCCACCTCAAGCGTCGCGGCGGCAGCGTCGTCAACTTCGGATCGTCGACCGCCATCATCGGCACCACCACGTTCTCCTCGTACGCCATGGCGAAAGAGGCCATTCGCGGGCTCACCCGTGTCGCCTCACGGGAGCTCGGGCCGTACGGCATTCGGGTCAACACGGTGTGCCCCGCCTCTCTGAGCCCGAGCGCCGAACAGTGGGCGAAGGAGCACCCCGAACGGTTCGAGAAGGTGCTCGCGTCCATCCCCCTGGGGCGAATGGGCGACGCCGAGACCGACGTCGGTCGCGCCGTGGTGGCCCTCGTCAGCGACGACCTCCAGTACGTCACGGGATCGACCCTGATCCTCGAGGGCGGCCGTGTGATCCTGGGTTGAGGCCGCCAGACCAGCGTCGTTGCGCGCTTCAGTCCCAGTAGCGGGCGCGCAGCTGCTTCTTGTACAGCTTGCCGGTGTCGAGGCGCGGCAGTGCGTCGTCGAAGTCGACCGAGCGTGGGCACTTGTACGCGGCGAGATGCGCACGGCAGTACTCGATCAGCTCCGCCTCGAGCTGCGGTCCGGCGTCGTCCCAGTTCACCGGTTGGACCACGGCCTTCACCGCCTCACCCATCTCGGGGTCTGGGACGCCGATTACTCCGACGTCGAGCACCTTCGGGTGGTTGATCAAGACGTTCTCCGCTTCCTGCGGATAGATGTTGACGCCGCCGGAGATGATCATGAACGCCTTGCGGTCGGTGAGATAGAGGTAGCCCTCCGCGTCGAGGTACCCGACGTCGCCGACGGTGCTGTATCCACGGGAGTCCTTCGCCTCGGCGGTCTTCTGCGGGTCGTTGTGGTAGTCGAAGTCGTTCCCACCGCTGAACCAGACGGTGCCGATCTCGCCGGCGGGCAGCTCGTTGCCGGCGTCGTCGAGGATGTGGGCGACGCCGAGCATCGCCTTTCCGACCGTGCCCTTGTGGGCAAGCCATTCCGGCGCCGTCACGAAGGTGGCTCCGATGCCCTCGGTCGCCGAGTAGTACTCGCTGATGATCGGTCCCCACCAGTCGATCATCGCCTGCTTCACGTCGACCGGACACGGCGCCGCGGCGTGGACGACAGCCTTCAGGCTGGACACGTCATGGGCAGCGCGGTCGGCATCCGGAAGCTTCAGCATGCGGACGAACATGGTCGGCACGAACTGGGCGTGCGTCACCCGGTGTCGCTCGATGAGAGCCAGCGCCTCAGCCGGATCGAACCGTTCCATCACCACGACCGTGCCCCCGAGCCGGTGTGCGGCCATCGACCACGCCAGCGGCGCGGCGTGGTAGAGCGGCGCCGGGCACAGGTAGACGTCGCCAGCGGTGAACCCGAGTGCCCGCAGGAACGGTACTGCCGCAGGAGGGCCCTGGCCGAGCGGCGCCAGTGTGAGCGGCCGCTTGATCCCTTTCGGACGACCAGTCGTGCCCGATGAGTAGAGCAGGAAATCGCCCTCCATCTGGTCGGTGATTGGCGTCGCCGGTTCCGCGTCGACGGCCACTTCGTACCGCTCCCATCCGTCCACGTCCGCGCCCAGGAGCAGCCGGAGACGGACGTTCGGGGTCGCCTCCGTCGTGAACGCGCCCGACGCGACCGGCGCCAGCTCCCGCGTCGACACGACCACCGAGGCGGCGCTGTCGTCGGCGATGTAGGCCGCCTCGTCCGCCGTGAGGTGCGAGTTGATCGCCGTGTAGTAGAGCCCTGCTCGCTGCGCCGCCCAGGCGATCTCCAGGAACCGCGGATGGTTTTCGGCGAAGATCGCCAGCGAGTCACCCGGCCCGATCCCCCGCTGGCGCAAGAGGTTGGCCAGACGGTTCGATCCGGCGTCGAGCGCAGCAAACGTGATGAGGACACCTGAGCGGGCCATGATCACTGCTGGCCGTTCGGGTGCCTCCTCGGCGATGGCAGCCGGATGCACGAATCCCTCCCTCGGCGCAATGCCAGTTGTCAATGTATCTAACTGATAGTACTGTTTCGTTGACCCAGACGCCAGGCAAGGGGGCCGCCGTGGATCTCGAGCGCTGCCATCATCACTGCCGATGAGAATCGGTGAGCTGGCCCCGGAGGATGACGCCTTCCGCACCGAGCTGCGCGACTGGCTGGCCGAACACCTTGTCGGCGAGTTCCGTGCCGCAAGGGGCGTCGGCGGGCCAGCCGATGACCGCGCCTGGGACCTGCGGCTCGCCTGGGAGCGGGAACTGGCGGCGGCGAAGTGGCTCAACGTCTCGTGGCCGCAGGAGTACGGCGGTCGCGGCGGCACGGCGAGGCAGGAGCTCATCTTCCACATCGAGCACGCTGCGGCCGAGGCGCCGTACTGGGTTGGCGTGCAGGGGCGCGACCTCTTCGGGCCGACGCTGTTGGAGTACGGCAGCGAGGAGCAGAAGCAGCGCTTCCTGCCGCCGATCACCCGCTGTGAGGAGCTGTGGGGCCAAGGGTTCAGCGAGCCTGACGCCGGCTCGGACCTCGCCGGTCTGAAGACGCGAGCCACCCGCGATGGCGACGAGTGGGTCATCACCGGACAGAAGATCTGGACCACGTTCGGTGACCGCGCCGATTGGCTGTACGTGCTGTGCCGCACCAACCGCGATGCTCCGAAGCACCGCGGGATCTCGATGTTGTTGGTGCCACGGCACCAGGACGGTGTCGACGTTCGCCCGATCCGCAACCTGGCGGGCGGCGAGGAGTTCTGCGAGGTGTTCTTCGACGACGCCCGCACCGCTGTCGAGAACGTGGTCGGCGACGTCGATGGTGGCTGGAAGGTCGTGATGGGCACGCTTGGCAATGAGCGGGCCGGGGCGACGGTGCTCCCCTTCCAGGCGCTGTTCGAGCGGGAGATGAGCGCCGTGCTCGAACTGGCCCGCGTCCGCGGGGTCGATCGCCACCCGGTGGTGCGCCAGCGGCTAGCCAAGGCGTGGGCCGGCCTACGCATCCTGCAGCTCAACAATGACCGTCTCCTCAGCACCGTGCTGCAGGGTGTGCATCCAGGGCCGGAGTCCTCCATCGGCAAGCTGTACTGGGCCAACTGGCACCGTGACTTCGGCGAGCTGATGATCGACGTGCTCGGTGCCGAGGCACTGATCGCTCACGAGGAGGGGCGGGAGGCGGCGATGGAGCTCAGCTTCTTGAACTCCCGTGCCGAGACGATCTACGGCGGGGCGAACGAGATCCAGCGCAACATCCTCGGCGAGCGCGTGCTCGGGCTACCGAAGGAGTAGCCGATGGCCGGGCCGCTCGACGGCGCCAAGGTGATCGAGCTCGCCGGGCTCGGGCCGGGACCGTTCGCCGCCATGCTGCTCGCCGACCTCGGCGCCGACGTCGTCCGAATCGACCGGCCGGGCCGGCCGAACGCCAACGCTCGCGTCTACGCCATGCACCGTGGTCGGCGCTCCATCGCCGTCGACCTCAAGCACCCGGACGGGCGGGAGATCGTGTTGCGACTCGTCGAGCGGTCCGACGCGCTCATCGAGGGCCGCCGGCCAGGCGTCACGGAGCGCCTCGGTCTCGGGCCGGACGACTGCCTGGGCCGCAACCCACGTCTCATCTACGGGCGGATGACGGGCTGGGGACAGGACGGCCCGCTGGCCAGCACGGCCGGGCACGACATCGACTACATCGGTCTATCGGGAGCCCTCGGCGCCTGCGCCCGCCGAGGCGAGCGTCCGCTGCCACCCGTCAACATGATCGGGGACTTCGGCGGAGGCGGGACCTTCCTGGCCCTCGGCATCGTCGCTGCGATGTGGGAGGCGAAGCGCTCCGGAAAGGGCCAGGTGGTCGACGCGGCGATGGTCGACGGAAGCGCCGTACTGACCACCATGATGCACGGGCTCATGGCGCAGGGCCGTTGGCGCGACGAGCCGGGCGTCAACTTCGCAGACACCGGCTCGCCCTACTACGAGGTCTACGAATGCGCCGACGGGCGCTACGTCGGCGTGGGCGCCATCGAGGCGCCGTTCTACGACGAGTTGGTGCGCGGGCTCGGCCTCGCCGACGCAGGCCTGCCGGATCGTCGCGACGAGAAGAACTGGCCGGCCCTCAAAGATCGGTTCGCCGCAGTGTTCCGCACCCGCACCCGCGACGAGTGGGCCGAGCACTTCGCCGGCACCGACGCGTGTGTGGCACCGGTGCTGTCGCTCACTGAGGCGCCCCGCCACCCGCACAACGTCACCCGCGGGACGTTCGTCGAGCACGGCGGCATCGTCCAGCCTGCACCGGCTCCACGCTTCAGCCGCACGCCGAACGCTCTCGTCCGCACCCCTCCCGCGCCGGGCGACGACACCCAGGAGATCCTCGACGAGCTCGGGTACGGGCCCGACGACATCGAGCGGCTCCACGCCAGTAGTGCCGTGATCACACCGGAGAGCCCAAGCGAGGAGAAGATTTGGTGAAGGTCGATGCCACACTGACGAAGGATCTCGAACGCACGAAGCAGGCGGCCGCGCGAGCTCGAGTCGACCGGCTACGACGCCCTCTGGCTCGGTGAGACGAAGCACGACCCGTTCCTGCAGCTGCTCCAGGCTGCCGAAGCCACCGAGCGGATCACGATCGGCACGGCCATCGCCATCGCCTTCGCCCGCACCCCGATGACGCTCGCCAACACGGCCTTCGATCTCGCCCGGTACTCCCGAGGCCGCTTCGTGCTTGGTCTCGGATCGCAGGTGAAGCCGCACATCGAGCGCCGCTTCTCGATGCCGTGGTCGCACCCCGCGGCACGCATGCGCGAGCTGGTGCTCGCGTTGCGCGCTATCTGGGACACGTGGCAGGACGGTGTGCCGCTCGACTTCCGTGGTGACTTCTACACGCACACGCTGATGACGCCGTTCTTCTCGCCGCCTCGTCACGAGTGGGGACCACCACCGGTCTACCTGGCCGGCGTCGGTGAGCGGATGACCGAGACGGCCGGCGAGGTCTGCGACGGCTTCTTCTTCCACCCGTTCACCACCGACCGCTACCTACGCGAGGTGACCCTGCCGGCCCTGCAGCGGGGCCGCGCCGCCGCCGGTCACGCCTCGCTCGATGGGCTCGCCATCGCCGGTCCGGCGTTCACGTGCACCGGACGCGACGAGGGCGAGCTGGCGGTGGCGATCAAGGGCACGAAGGACCAGATCGCCTTCTACGCGTCGACGCCGGCGTATCGGCCCGTACTCGAACTGCACGGGTGGGGTGAGCTGCAGCCGGAGCTGACGCGCGATGTCGAAGGAGGGCCGTTGGTCGGAGATGGGAGACGCCATCGACGACGAGTTGCTGCACGCGTTCGCCGTGGTCGGTGATCCGAGCGAAGTCGGCCGAGGACTGCGCAAGCGATGGGGCGACGTGGCCACCCGCATCACGATCTACGCGACGTACAACCCCGATCCAGCGGTGTGGCCACAGGTCATCGAGGCGTTGAGAAGCAGCGCATAGTCGGCCCCTGGCCGAATGGGACCGTCCGCCCCAGGACGAAGGCTCATCGGCTGCGGTCTGTCACATACGCGCCGAGGTGTTGCTCGGCGAGGTCGACGAGATCGAGCACCCGCTGGTCGAGATGGGCGAAGTCGACGTCGGTGTTGGCCATCTGGGCGGTCTCGTAGCGTCGCTTGACGCCCTCCGCGATCACCGCCATGCGCCAATGCTGGAAGCCTCGGTAGTAGTCGATCGCCGAGAGGTCGTAGCCGGTGCGGTTGGCGTAGCGCTTGATCACCCCGGCCCGTGAACCGAAGTCACCCGTGACCGTCGGCGGCACTTCCATGAACACGAGCGGGGTCTGGTCGTCGGGCTCGTACCAGCTGTTGAGCAGGAACCCGACGTCGGCGAGCACGTCACCGAGCGTCCACAGCTCCCAGTCCAGGACGGCGACCACCGTGCCGGCGCGATCGACCATGACGTTGCCGATGCGGTAGTCGCCGTGGACGATTCCCGTGTACCGCTGCGGTGGCGCCAGCTCGACCAGCCGGTCGGCGAGGCGTGCCATCGCCGGCAGGTCACGGTTCGTGGTTTGCTCCCACATCCCGTGGAATCGCTTCAGCTGCCGACCGAGGAAGCCGTCCCGTCGCGCCGTGTCGCCGAGGCCGACGGCGTCCACGTCGACGCCATGCATGTCGGCCAGCACGTCGACGACCTGCTGTCCGGCGCGGCGCCGAGCCGCAGGCCGCGGCAGGTTTTCGTCGGCCGCTTGGGGGTTGTCGACCACCGCGCCGTCGACACGGCCCATCACATAGAACGACGATCCGTTGATCGACTCGTCGTCGCAGAGCGCCAGCGCCGGCGGGACCGGCACGGGGGTTGCGGCGAGCGCCGAGATGATCCGGTGCTCACGTGCCATGTCGTGGGCGCCGCCGCCGGAGCGTCCGAGCGGACCTCGTCGCACGACGAACTCATTACCTGCGGCGTCGGTGGCGCGATACGTGAGGTTGGAGTGCCCGCCGGCGATCAGCTCGAACGCCACGGGCGCGGCGAGGCCGTCGACATGCTCGACCAGCCAGGCCTCGGTCGCCGTCTGGTCCAGACCCGGCAACCCGGTCACCGCGGCTCATTCATGGAGCCCGACCGGCACCCCGCCGTCCAGAAGATCGTGGTATTCGAGATGACCAGTCGCCGCTCGCCCGTCGGCGAACATCCACTCGGTCGGCTGCTTGACGATCCGCAACGTCGCCTCCACGCCTTCGGCATTGCGCTGGCGGTGGCGCAGCGGAAGGTGATGCTGTGGCGTTCCCGCGGCCGACCACTCGACATCGCCGGCGTGCACCGTGACGTCCGTCCACCGCAGCTCGTAGTGGGGTGGGCCCGCGTAGTGGTTCACCATGTCGAACCCGTCCACCACCCGGAGCTCACCACCGTCCAACACGAACCCGCTGCGCGTCTGCTTCGTCGGGCCGACGGCGCGGACGAGCATGAACCCGTTGTCGTCATCGAGGCAGCACGTCAGCCACCGCAGGTAGATCTTGGCGTGCCAGTCGCGTGGCCCCCACGAGTGGTCCTTGCCGCCCCGGCCGTCGACCTCGTGGACGTCGTCGCCGAGGCGAATCGTGCCGACGACGTGCGTCATGTGCTGGTAGTGGAAGTCCGCCTGCCCCGGCAGGAGGATCAGGTGGTGCTGATCCTGGTCCTGACCCATCGTCGCCCCGAGTCCGTCCGTGGTGCAGACCAGGTCGATATCGGCGGCCGTCCGCGCGCTCTCGGTGAACGCTCGGCGTGGATCCCTCAGCACCCACGGATCCTCGAGGAGCGCCATCTCGCCGCGGAACCTCACTCGGTTCGTGCGCCACGGCGTCGTGATCTCCCACGACTGGCCGCCGGCGGTCAGCCCGTTTCTTGCGATCGGCGCCCGGTCGAAGGTGAACGCGACCTGCCCGTCAGGCCGAAAGACGCATGCCGACATCTCGGCGTAGCCGGCGTTGGGGCGGACGCCGATTCTGAACCAGCCTCCGACTCGTCGCTCGGGGTCCCAGAAATCGATGTAGCGGCTCTCGTTCCAGTTGCTCTCCTGGCCCGGCGCGTGAACGCCTTCGTCAGCTTCGTTCAGTCTGATGCCCACGGACTACCTCAACTCTGGGCGCCGCGTGTTTCTGCTCGCGGCTCGCACGCCAGAACGGCGGGGATGGTTGTATTATCTATCTGATTGTAACACCGGCCTGAACTCAGGCCTGATCGCGGTGCGCGATTGCTCGGCTTCAGGCCGAGAGTTCTGTACGAGTGGTAGTCGACGCCGAGTCGTCCGTGGAGTCCACAGCGGCGAGCAGGCGAGCAACGAGCTGCTGCAGCTTTGTCACGTCTCGCTCCGACAGGGTCGCCATGAGCTCGTGACCGAAGCTTAGGTAGCGGTCCATGACTCGCGACAGCACTTCAGCGGCGGCGGGCGTGTTGCTCATGAGCACCTTCCGTCCATCGGTGGGGTGCGGCGACCGTGTGACGAGGCCGCGGCGCTCCAGTGTTGCCAGCACGGTGGTCATCGTGGCGGTGCTGAGAAATTCGCTAGAGGCGAGTTCGGCGGGTGTCAGGGGGCGCCCGGCCAGGCGAGCAGGCGAAGCGTCTCGACGCCACTCTCGGACAAGCCCTCGGCCCGGGCGATGCGCCCGTACGCATCGGTGACGAGCCGGGCAAAGTGGATGATGTTCATCAGCGTTTCGGTCGGTAGGCGCTGCGCCTGCGGGAACAGCTCGAAGTACCCGTCCGGGAAACGCAACGGCTCGGTCACCCGGCCACCGTAGCGAGATCGTCCGCGCTCTGCGAGGAAATTCGCTTGATGCCTAGCGAAAAATCGCTAGCTATCTAGCGACCTCCGTGCTAGGGTGGGACCGTCACTCGAGCGCACGGGGGTTGCTGTCGAATGAGTCGTGTCACGAATCTTTGCGAAGGGCCGACGGAGCTCGACCAGGTCTGGGGACATCGCCAGCAGTACTTCCAGCTGTTCGTCGATGACTACCTCCAGTCAGTCCGCCGAGCCGATCCAGTGCTCGTCGAGCTGGCTCGGATCCGCATCGCCCAACTCGTGGAGAGCGAGTTCGACGCTGCGCTGCGCTACCAGGCGGCCGCCGACGCCGGGCTGACGGAGGAGAAGATCGCCGAGATCACCGACTACCCGACGTCGCCGCGCTTCACCGAACGCGAACGAGCCGCCCTGGAGTTCACCGAGCAGTTCGCGCTCCAGTCGAGCAGCATCTCCGATGAGGACTGTGCCCGCCTGCAGGAGCACCTCAACGCCGAGGAGTTCATCTACCTGGTCAAGGCGTTGAGCTCGATCGACCAGTTCGCCCGCGCCAACTCGGCGTTTCGCATCCAGCCGTCTGAGCAGGTGCCGCCCAGCCTCGCCGCCGACTTCACCGTTCGCTCAGGCGTCGCTGCCTGACACGACGGAACAGGACAGGAGACACTGTGGCTACCACACCTCGCATTCCGCAAGAGCTCGTCGACGGGTTCTTCGTGCAAATGGAACCCGATGCGGATCATCCGCTCGCCCGCATCGCCATTCCCATCGAGCTGTCCCGGCTCGCTGGGATCCCGATCAAGACGGCGCAGTCATTCCAGCTCGATCCCGTCGTCCACGAGTTGATCCGGCTGTACAACGCGAAGGTCAACGATTGCCAGTACTGCCAGAACGCCCGTCAGGCGGTCGCCGTCCAATCGGGGATGGAAGAGGACATGGTCGCCGCGCTCAGCAGCTTCGAGACGAGCGATCTGCCCGACCCGATCAAGGCCGCCCTGCGAATCACGGCGGCCATCTCGACCAACCCCGGACTGCTCAGCGATGAGCTGTGGGCCGATGCCGGCCGCTACTACACGGAGGCAGAGCTGATCGACATCGTGCTGCTCTCGATGCACACCACGGCCAGCAAGAGCTTCATCACACTCGGGCTCGACCCCGGCAAGGAAGCCAGCAACCGGCTCTTCTTCCCGACCGAGGACGTCTACGGGCAGAGCGAACACCTCGCCGAGGCGATCGAGGAGCTCCGCCGGCGAGGTTTCGCCGTCGAGGCACCGACGGATGCGCCGCTGCCCGTCGGCACGGTGCTCGAACCCGAACCCAGCAGCACCCGGTAGGCGGTGGAGATCCCGATGACGAACGCCACCGTGACCGTCAGTGACGAGACGTTCGCCGTCGACGTGCTCGCCAGCGACCAGCCGGTCCTCGTTGACTTCTGGGCCGAATGGTGCGGCCCCTGCCGAATGATGGGCCCGATGCTTGACGAGATCGCCACCGCCCACCAGGACCACCTGACCGTGGCCAAGATCAATATCGACGAGAACCCGGTCACCGTCGAGACGTATGCCGTCATGTCGGTTCCCACGTTGACGGTCTTCTTGGACGGCGAACCCGTCAAGACGATCGTCGGAGCCAAGCCCAAGTCGTCATTGCTACGGGAACTCGCCGAATTCCTCTGAGCTTCCCTGTCGCGCCGTATGAACGGAGCACCAGAACATGAGTCAGCAGTCATGCCATCGGTTCGACGGCGAGGTCGCCATCGTGACGGGCGGCGCGTCGGGCATCGGGGCGGCAACGGCGCGACGGCTCGTCGCCGAAGGGGCGCGAGTCGCCATCGCCGACATCGACGGGGCGCGGGCCGAGGCACTGGCCAAGGAGTTCGACGAGGCAGCCATCGGCCTCCAGTTCGACGCCGGCGACGTGGCATCGGTCGAGGCGGTCGTCGCGCGGACGGTCGATCACTTTGGGCGACTCGACCTGCTCCACAACAACGCGGCGATCATGGCCCCCGAGCACATCGCCCGGGACACGAACCCGGTCGACATCGAGTTCGACGTGTGGGACCGCACGATGGCCGTCAACCTCCGCGGCTACCTGGCCGGATGCAAGTTCGCCATCCCCCACATGCTGGCCCGGGGCAAGGGGGCGATCGTCATGACCGCCTCCGGATCCGGGAACATGGGTGACCTTGCGACCATCGCCTACGGAACCTCGAAGGCGGCGATCATCGGCATGAACCGCTACGTCGCGACGATCTACGGCAAGCAGGGGATCCGCTGCAATGTCGTCAACCCCGGGCTCATTCGGACCGAGGGCGGCAAGCGCAATGTCTTCGGTCCCGATGGTCGAGATCATGGAGCGCAACACCCTCGCCCCGTCTCGGGCAGCCGGAGGACATCGCCTCCGCCGGTGGTCTTCCTGCTCTCCGACGACGCCGCGTTCATCACCGGCGCCGAGCTCGATGTCGACGGCGGGATGCTCTGCCACGCGCCGTACATGACCGACGTCCTTCAGGCCTACGGCGCCGGTCAGGCCTTCGGCGGCGAGGGCGCCTGACACCGTGACCCTGATATGAGAGGAACGGACATCATGCTTCATCCCAGCGCCCCAGGCGATGCTCCGGCTCGGTGCCCTGCTGGCCACCGGTCTGCTCGTCCTGATCGCATCGTGCGGCGGCGACGACGACTCCGCCAGCGAAACCTCCGAGCCGGCGGCAACCGAAGCGGGGACATCCCCGGCGACCGCGGCGACCGAGTCGACCGAGCCGACGGCGGCATCCGCGTCGAGCGACACCACCTCGCCGAGCGCGGCATCGGGGGCGGCGACCGGCGAACCGATCAAGATCGGATTGCTCGCTGCCATCACAGGAGCGTCGGCGTCAGGTCAGCGGGCCATCGACAAGGTCGGCGCGGCGTGGGAGACGTGGGTCAACGAGAATGGCGGCATCAATGGCCAGCCGGTCGAGCTCGTCTTCAAGGACAGCGCCAACGACCCGGCGAAGGCGTCGGCGGCGGCCAAGGAGCTCGTCGAGCAGGACGGGGTGATCGCCATCTCGCTCGCCGACGGTTCTGCCGAGGACGCCGTCGGGCCGTACTTGAACGAGCAGCGCATGCCGGTCATCGGGGGGTTCGGGTTCAGCTCGAACGTGTGGGGTGCGCTCGACAACTTCTTCACCCTGAAAACCGATGTGACGGCGATCGTCGCCGGCCCGATCCTGGCGGCCGAGGTCGTCGGCGCCACGACCTTCGCCGCGGTGGTCTGCTCAGAAAACCCGTCGTGTGCGCAGGCCGAACAGCTCTACCAGTCGCTGATCCCATCCATCGGGATCAACTACGGCGGCCTGGTGACGGCGGCGTTCTCAGAACCGAGCTACACCGCCCAATGCATCGCCCTGATGGAGAAGGGCGCCGACTACATCCAGATCAACCTGACTTCCGAGGGCGCGACCCGGTTGATCACCGACTGCCTCGTCCAGGGGTACACGGGCACGTTCGGACTGGCGGACGGCACAGTTCTGGCCTCCGCGATGGCGAATGTTCCTGCCGAGGCCAAGGTCTTCGGTGTCATCGACGGGTTCCCGTGGTGGACCGAGGAAGGACCTGCTGCAGACTTCCAGGCGGCGATGGAGGCGGCGGCCTGACTGAGGAAGACTTCGGGAACTCCTCGTACACGGCGCTGTGGTCATCGCTGGAGACGTTCCGGGCCGCGATGGAGGGCGCTCCCGAGAACCCGACGAGTGCCGACGTCTTCGATGCGATGTACGCGCTCGAGGACGAGGACCTTGACGGTCTGCTACCGCAGTCGGTCAACTTCGAGGCCGGGCAACCGGCTCCGCCGGTGAGCTGCTTCTGGTACTACGAGTACAGCGACGGCACCTTCACGACGTTCCAGGACGACGCTCCGTCGGGCAACACCGTCACCGACGGTGACCTCAAGACGGCCTGCTTCGACGCAGGAGGGTGACCGCAGGGCTCGCTGGCAAGATGGCGATCGTGCTGGCGAGCCTGGTTCTGCGTGAGCGAAGAGTCGTGATGTTCGGGGACACGCTGTTCACGGCGAACGGCCCACAGCGGTCCCCTGCCACGCTTGTCGACGAGGTGTCCGAGTACGTGCGACGAGGAGCCACGCTCACCTCGCTGAGCGACCGGCCGGCCAGCAGACGCAAGACGGGTGTCGACGAGTGACCGGCCGGCTTCGAACGGAGACCGTTCTTTACGAGGTGGAGCGAGGCATCGGGCTCCTGACCCTCAACCGCCCGGATCACCGCAACGCGTGGACCGTGGGCATGGCCATCGAGCTCGACGAGGTCCTCGCCGATGCCAACCGAGACGACGATGTACGCGTCGTCGTCGTCACGGGCGCCGGCTCGGTGTTCTCGGTGGGTGCCGACCTGCATTCCGGCTCGATTGCTCGCCCTGGAGCCGAACACGCCGAGCCACCAGAGACGCCAATACTCCCGTCGCAGGTGCTGAAGCCGGTGATCGCGGCATTGAACGGGCACGCCGTCGGAGCCGGCATCAGCTTCGCCATGCACTGCGACTTTCGCATCCTGGCTCAGACGGGCAAGGTCGGGTTCGCCTTCGTTCGACGCGGCGTCATCGCCGAGATGGCGATGCACTGGCTGCTGCCGCACGTCGTCGGCATGGCCGTCGCCAGTGATCTGCTCCTCACCGGCCGCACCGTCGAGGCCGACGAAGCCTGGCGGTTGGGGCTCGTCCACCGCGTGCTCGCCCCGGCGGACGTCGTGCCCGCCGCCCTCGACTTGGCCAGGGACATCGTGCAGAACGTCGCACCGATGTCGGCGGCAATGACGAAACGACTGCTCTGGCAGTCGACGGAACAATCTCTCGACCGCGCCTGGTCGCACGAGCGCGAGTTGTTCGCCCGATGCGCCGCACACCCCGACTCGACCGAAGGAGTCAGCTCGTTCCTGGACAAGCGCCCGGCCAGCTGGACCAGCCGGCCCGCCGTCGATCCTCCATGACGTGCCCGCACACCCGAACGAACAAGAAGGAGCCATGGCACAGATCGGAGCCGTTGTCACGATCGTCGCCCACGAGGCAAAGGAGGAAGAGCTCATCGCCGTGTTGCGAGCGATGCAGGCAGAGGTGTCCGCCGAGCCCGGGTGTGACCTCTACCGCGTCGTCCGGCTCAAACGCCAGCCGAGGACCTTCGTCCTGATGGAGCTCTATCGGGACGAGGAAGCCCTCGCCGCGCATCAGGCCAACGCCGCGCTGGCCCGGTTCGGTCCCGAGCTCGAACCCCTGACCGAGTCGATGGAGGTGCGCCTCGGTACGGTGCTCGAGTAGCCGGTAAATCGTTCACTACGTTCAATCAACGTATGATATCTGTCGCGACCCGGCCACGATGCGGGTACCATGTCGTGTCTCGGCCGCCCGGGGAGGTGCAGGCGCATTGGACGTGGTGACGTTGATGGCGGGGTCGCTCCCCCGAACGTCGTTCCGCGACCCGCTTGGTGCCACCACATTGGTCGCTGTCCACGCCGACGCCTTGCACCTCGTTCGCAGCGGAGGGTCACTCTCGGCATGAGCGGGCACAGCTCCCGGAGAACCAGCCGTGGCCCACTCGAGGGCCTGCGTGTCATCGATGCTGCGTCCCTCTATGCAGGGCCATTCATCTCGACGCTGCTCGCCGACCATGGCGCCGACGTGATCAAGGTCGAGCCGCCGGGCGGCGACGCGTATCGACGCGGGCGATGTGGGCGATCTTGGGACGCAACAAGCGCTCGGTGACGATCGATCTGGGATCGGAGCCAGGATGCGACCTGCTGCGCCGACTCGTGGCGCACGTCGATGTGCTCGTCGTGAACCTGCTCCCACATCAGCTGGAACGACGCGGTCTGACGTGGGATCGACTCTCCGCGATCAACCCCGATCTCGTCTTGGCGTGCGTCACGAGCTTTGGGCTCGACGGTCCGAACGCCCACCTGCCGGGCTCGGGCACGCTCGGTGAGGCATTCGCCGGTCTGACCCACCTCACGGGAGATCCCGACGGCAAGCCGGTCCTCGCGTCGGTGCCGCTGGGTGATGCCGTCACGGGTTGGGTCGGCGCCTTCGGCGTGCTGGCGGCCTGCTACGAACGAGCGAACGGCGGGGGTGGACGGGTGATCGATGTCAACCCGGTCGACGCGCTGTTGCACATCGCCGCACCGGCCATCGCCGAATGGGTACCAGGCGAGCCGCCACCAACGCGCCAGGGAGGACGTCTCTCGGGCTCACCGGTCCGCAACACGTACCGCTGCAAGGACGGCGCATGGGTGGCGATCAGCTGCAGCACACCCCGTCATCTGGAACAGTTGCTCGAGCTCATCGGACATCAACCGAGTGGAGACGACGTCGACGATGGCGAGATCGATCGGGCCGTGTCCGCATGGGCAGCTCGAACCGTGCGAGCCGAGCTGATCGACCAGATGGCGGCGTCTCGGCTGCCGGTCGCACCGGTCCACGATGCCGCCACGCTGCGAGACGACCGACACGTCGTGGCGCGATGTGCCCTGCGCACGCTGGAGAGCTCGGACGTCGGCGAGCGTGTGGTGCCCGCCCCGGCGCCCCGGTTCGGAGAAGGCGCCCGGTCCAGCCCGTGGTGTTCCGATACCGGAGCTCACAACGATGAGGTGCTACGAGACGTCGTCGGCCTCGACCAGAGATGCGCTCGCCCGGCTCGAACGCGAAGGCGTGATCTGACGTTGGCAGCTCCGTCGACGATCGTCTGGATCAGCGGGGCGACCGAAGGGCTCGGCCTCGGACTCGCCGACACCTGCCCGTATCCCGGCGCACGGATCATCAACCTCTCGCGACGCCGCCATCCGCACCTCGAGAGCGTGCAGTTCGATCTCACCGATCCGAGCACGTGGGCAGGGGTTGGGGCGCACTTCCGAAAGGAACTCTCAGCCTTCGGGGGTGAGCGGGCGATCTTCATCCAGAACGCGTACTTCCCCGGCGCCGCCGGCTTCGTCGGCGAGGTGGACTCCTTGGTGCTCGCCGCGGAGGCGATCGGGAACGCGGCCGGGCCGTTGGTACTGGCGGACGCCTTCGTACGAGCCGTACAGACCCGGGTACGAGTCGGGGCTCGTGCTCCTGTCGTCGGCTGCGGCACGCGTCCCGTTCGAGGGTCGCGCCGTCTACGCGGCGGCGAAGGCGGGTATCGAGCAGTTCGTCCGCGTGCTGCACCGCGAGCGCACACGACGGGGTCGAGGGCCGTGGGTCGTCGCCGTCCGCCCCGGGTTCGTCGACACGCCATCGCTCCGTGCCGAGGCCGACCTCGACCCCTCGACGTACCCGGTCGCCGAGGCGATCGGTCGCGGGCTCGAGGCGGGCGAGGCCGACACGCCCGAGCAAGCGGCGCGTCGGATTTGGGCGGCGCTGCCGCCGCCACCAGGCGAGACCTCTGCTCCTCTTCGGCCAAGTTCCGTCCGGGAGCCACGCCAGGGCCGGACACAGAAAGGAACATCCGTTGCCGACATCAACCTCTGATCTTGTCGACGTCGTGGAGCAGCTGCGCACACTGGTCCAAGGCGATGGCGCCGATCTGCGCCTCGTGACCGTCGACGATCACGCCAACATCATCGAGTTGGCGCTCGAGCTCGAGGATGCCAACTGCGCAGATTGTGTGCTCCCACCCGGTCGTCTGCACGAGGTGCTCGCCGCCAGCCTGGCGCAGCGCGGTGTGACGTCGCACCGGCTGGTGCTGCACGATCCACGCCGCGCCGGCACATCTACCACCGCAGCCGAGCGAGTCCTCGTGCTCGACCCCACGGCGGAGCTCGAGGTGTCCGACGGCGACCCTGGCCCCGATGCCGGCTCGCTGATCGGGCGCACCGTCGGCTTCCGAGTGGACGTGCTCTGGCAGTCCTGGGACTGGGTCGTCGACGAGTGGACGAAGTCCCTCGAGTCGGCCGGTGTGACGGTGCGCTCGTGGCGGCGGACCCAGGGCCTAGCTGGCAGCGAAGGCGCGGAGGCGGACGACGCGTACCACCAGTTCCTCGAAGGTGTCGACGCCGCCATCGTCGGACTCGGCAACTGCGGGTCGTGCACCTCGTGGACGATCAAGGACGCGATTGCTGCCGCGACAGCCCGAGCGTCCGACCGTCGGTGTCGTCACCGAGCAGTTCGCCGAGCTCGCCGGCATGCTCTCCCGTCACTACGGGCGCGCCGGCCTGCGCACCGTCGTGCTCCCCTTCCCGTTGCAGACGCGGCCCGAGGTCGAGGTGCGCTCCATCGCCAGGGACGCCTTTCCCGCCCTCCTCTCGGCGCTCGGAGCCTCGGGTGTGACCGTGCTCGACCAGCGCCCGTCGGGACGTCGCCGCGGATGCAGTCGAGTTCCAGGAGTTCGCGACCGCCGCCGGGTGGGGGGATGGCTTGCCGCTCGTGCCACCGACGGAGGAACGGGTGGCCCGCTTCCTCGAGATCGCCGGCGCCGATCCAGCCGCCATCGTCGTCGATCAACTCCCACCATCGGGTGCCCGTTGCACGATGGAGAAGCTCGCCATCAACGCAGTGATGGCGGGCGCACCGCCGGAGTCGCTCGTGCTGCTCGTCGCTGCGCTGCGCGCCATGGCCGCGCCCGACTTCGAGCTGCACTCGCTCAACGCCACCACTGGCTCGGTCGTCCCCCTCGTGCTCGTGAACGGTCCGATCCGGCATCGGCTCGACTTGCCGTGTGAGGCCGGATGCCTCGGCGGCGTGGCCGGCCCTGCGCCGTCCATCGGCCGAGCGCTGCGGTTGGTGATGCGCAACGTCGCAGGGCAGCAGATCGGCGTGACGTCGCAGAGCACGTTCGGTCAACCGGGACGCGTCGCCGGCATCGTGTTCGGGGAGTGGGAGGAGCGGTCGCCGTGGAAGCCATTGGCCGAGCGTCGTGGCGTCCCCGGCGACGCGGTCACCGTCTACGGCGCGATGGGAACGATGAACGTCTGCGACGTGCTCGGGCAGACCGGAGATGAACTCCTCATGATCATCGGCCGATCGATGGCCGTGCTCGGAGCCAACGGGTTCCTGACGAGTTCAGCCTTCTCGGAGGTGCTCGTCGTCATCAACCCCATCTGGGCCGACGTCATCGCCCGTGACGTACCGGACATCGACGCGGTCCAGCGGCGCCTGTGGGCACTCGCCAGTCTGCCCATCGGGGACTTCCCTCCTTCCTACCACGAGCCGATCGAGGCGCTCGGGCGGCTGCATGACGGCCGTGTGCATCTCGTGCAAGAGCCCTCGCAGGTGCTCGTTGCCGTTGCCGGCGGCCTCGGCTCATTACACGCCACCGTCATCCACAGCTGGGGAGCGACCCAGGCGACGACCGTCACCGTCGAAGCACTGACGCGCTGACACAGATGCACTGTTTCCCGTCACGACCGACCTTGCTCCGCTCAGCCGACGCTCTGTGTGAGCGAAAACATCGAAACATCGAAACTCGACCTCTGCGCTAACACAGAACGCCAGCGGGACTTCCGCGTGAAGCGTTGGTTCCGATCAGTCGTTCATGTCCCCGGCGTTTCCTCCACGGCGCGGCGGCGACCGAACCGCGCCATGCGCTCGCGCGTGTCCGTCGGCCGCCCGAAGGGCATCGCTCGTTCGAAGGCGAGGGACGCGTCCCGGCTCATCGATCCCCGCGTCGCCAGCAACGCCTTGCAGATCCGGTTGGTCCCTGCAGAGTTGGCGACGATCTCCCGCGCCAGCGTCTCGACGACGGCGTCGAGGTCCTCGTCGGGCACCGCCCGATCGACGAGCCCGATGGAGGCCGCCGTCGCACCATCGATCTGGCGGCTCGTGAACGTCAGCTCCTTCGCCGTCGACAGCCCGACCCGCTCCGCCAGACGCACCGACATGCCCCACACCGGGACCAGCCCCCACTGGCCGTGAGTGTCGCCGAACCGGGCCGACGACGTGGCGACGAGCAGATCGCAGCCGAGCGCAAGCTCGAGCCCGCCGGTGAGGCAGTGACCACGGATCTTGGCGATCGTCGGCTGTGGGAGTCGTTCCAGGTGGTCGATTGTCTCCGCTTCGAAGTAGCGGCTCGGGGCGGCCTCTCCCGAGGCGATCGAGCCGAGGTCGTGGCCGGCGCTGAATGATCGACCGGCACCCGTCAGCACCACGCACTCGACACCTTCATCCGTGCCGAGCGCGTCGAGGTGGGCACGGAGCTCGACGAAGGTTGCCGGGTCGAGGGCGTTCAGCTTGTCAGGGCGGTTCAACGTCAGCGTCGCGACTCGATCGGAGTCGTCGCGCAGTACGAGGCTCATGATCTCGGCACCTCGCTCCACGGCCTGCCCTTGTACGGGTCTGGTTCGCGAGGCAGTCCCAGCACACGCTCGCCGATGACGTTGCGTTGGATCTCCGATGTCCCGCCCTCGATGGAGTTCGCCCGCGTGCGGAGGAACTCCCGGTTGTACCGCGCCACCTCGGCGTCGTCCGTCGGCCAGGCCGTCGCACGGGCACCGAGCAGGTGGACGGCGAGCACCTGCAGATCCTGGTTCACGGTCGCCTTCCCGATCTTCGTGACTGCTCCGGCGTGGACTCGAGGAACCAGCGACGGCGGAGCGCTCGACGGTCAGCGCGAGCACCTTGCTCTCGATGTAGGCCTGAGCGAGGCGATCCCGGCATCGACGGGCGCGAGTGTCGAGGATCGTGCCAGCTCGAGGACCTCGTCGATCGTCTTGCCGCCGAGGATGCCGCGGGATTGACGCTGACGCGCCGACGTACCCGAGAGGGTCACGCGCTCTGCCGACAGGGTCGTGTGGCTGGCCGCCCATCCTTCGCCGACGGGGCTGATCCGGTAGAGATCGGGGATCCGTACGTCGGTCAGGAACACCTCGTTGAACTCGGTCTCGCCCGTGATCTGTCGCAGCGGCCGCACGTCCACGCCGGGCGCACGCAGGTCGACGCCGAAGTAGGTGATGCCGTCGTGCTTGGGAACGTCCGGGATCCGTGCGCGCGAGGAGCATGGCGAACTGCGACTCCTGGGCGAGCGTCGTCCACACCTTCTGACCGTTGACCACCCATTCGTCGCCGTCACGGACCGCCCTGGTGGCGAGCGACGCCAGGTCCGATCCTGCACCAGGTTCGCTGAACAGCTGGGCCCACTGCTCCTCACCGGTCACGATGCGAGGCAGGAACCGTCGCTTGGTGGCCTCCTCGGAGAAGGCGCGGATCGCAGGCGCGGCGAGCACGAACCCCGACCCACGTGGGATGCGCGGCACGTTCCACCGATCGAGCAGCTCGTACACGGCCCGCGCCTCCGTCTCGTCGAGACCCCGTCCGCCGTGCTCGACCGGCCAGTGCGGTGCGACCCACCCCGCGGCGCCGAGCCGGGCGATCACGGCGCGGACATCCAGGCCGCGACGCAACGAACGCAGGAC
The DNA here is from genome assembly GCA_963774635.1 of uncultured Acidimicrobiia bacterium. Lineage (GTDB taxonomy): Bacteria > Actinomycetota > Acidimicrobiia > Acidimicrobiales > Ilumatobacteraceae > JALZMG01. The sequence continues at coordinate 33,766 of CAVZFS010000001.1, read as the reverse complement.
ACCGTCGTCACCCGCCTCGGCGGCGTCGGCCCATCCCTCAGGAAGGATCTCGACGAGGAACCGGACCAGCTCGTCCGTCATCGGGTTGCTCATTAGAGTCCGACGCGTCTTGGAGGAAGGAGGCGCTCAGTGCGCGAACTGGTCGACGTCGTGTACGAGGTCGACGACGGGCTGGCATGGATAACGATCAACAGAGTTGAACGATACAACGCATTCCGAGCGCAGACCGTCGAGGAGCTCATCGCCTGTTTTCGGGCCGCGTGGGCGGACCCGGGCTGTCGGCGTCGTCGCCTTGACCGGTGCTGGTGACCGGGCATTCTGCAGTGGTGGCGATCAGAAGCAGATGGCCGAGAGCGGTGATTACGGGCCGTCGGAGTCCGGGATGTTCGAGGTCGAGTACCTGCATCACGTCATCCGATCGATCCCCAAGCCAGTGATCGCCGCCGTCAATGGACTTGGCCATCGGCGGCGGGCACGTGCTGCAGGTCCCCTGCGACGTCACGGTCGCCGTCGAGACCGCCCGGTTCGGCCAGGTCGGGCCGGAGGTGGGCTCGTTCGACGCCGGGTACGGAACGGCGTACCTGGCCCGCATCATCGGAGAGAAGCGGGCCCGAGAGCTGTGGTTCTTCTGCCGTCAGTACGACGCCGCGACGATGGAACGGTGGGGGCTCGTCAACGCCGTCGTCCCACCCGACCGCCTCCGCGGAACGGTGCGCGAGTGGGCCGACGAGCTGCTCTCGAAGAGCCCGACCGCGCTCAAGGTGCTCAAGCACTCGTTCAACGTCGATACCGAATCGATGGGAGCGGTAGGGGCGCTCGCGTTCGACGCACTGGAGCTGTTCCTCACCACGGATGAGTCGCACGAGGGGAAGCAGGCGTTCGTCGAGAAGCGGCCCGTCGACTACTCGCCGTTCCGCTGAACGCCCGCTACTGGCTAGGCGTTCCGGTCGTCGGGTCCCGCGCACGGAGCACCTCACGGGCAACGATGATCCGCTGGATCTCCGCGACGCCCTGGGCGACTTCGTAGAACTTGCCCTCGCGGTAGAGACGTTCGACCGGAAGGTCACGAGTCAACCCATAGGCGCCGCAGATCTGGAGTGCCGCGCTCGGTGGTCTCGTGCGCGCATCGTCCTGCGACCAAGCGAGCAGCCGCCGCCGCCTTGCTGACCGGCAGCTCACGATCGATCAGATCGGCGGCGCTGCGCACGAGCGCCCGCGCGCCAAGCACGTCCGCTTCCATCTGACCGAGCAGTGCTTGCACCGTCGGGAACTTGCGCCCGATCGGTTGGCCCCGATGCGTCCGCTGTAACGCCCAGCGAGCCGCCTCGTCGACGGCCCGCTGTGCGATCCCGACACAGATCGCCGCTACCCGCACCTTTCCTTGCGCCTCGCCGGCGAGCATGACGTCGAACCCTGCGGTCACATCGCCGACGACCCCCTCGCGTCCCACCCGGACGTTATCGAGGAACACGGGCGCGGGTTCCACGCCACCGAATGCCATGAGCTCGGGAGGTCGCCCAGTCGTCCAACCCGGGTCACTCGTCTCCACGAGGAAGGCACCCACACCGTCATCGGGGGTGCGGGCGAACACCAACGCCACGTCGGCGTGAGCGGCGAACGAGATGAACAGCTTCTGACCGGACAGCACCCACGACTCGCCGTCGGGCGACGCGGTGGTCTCGAGCTGCCGAGGATCGGAGCCCGTCTGCGGCTCGGTGAACGCCCACGCCGCGATCGCCTCGCCGCTGATCAGTCGCGGCACCCATGTCTCGCATTGGCGGTCGGATCCATACCGTTGGATGGTCATCGCGACCTGCACGCTCGTGCCCGGGTACAGCGCCGGGGTGGCGCCGACTCTCGCCACCTCCTCGGTGGCGACGATGAAAGCGAGGAAAGAGCCACCAGAGCCGCCGATCTCGGCGGGGAACGGCAGGGCGAACAGCTCGAGGTCGCGGAGCTCCTTCCACACCTCCGGGGAGAACCGCTGGGTGCGGTCCAGCTCCTCGACGAGCGGTCCGATGCGTGCTTCGGCGCGACGGCGCACGGTCGTCCGGAACTCCTCGAGATCGTCGTCGAGGATCAACACGTCGCAGGTACCGTTCGCATCCGAGTGGACACGTTTGCACAAAGCTTCGTCGAAACCGTGGTGTCCGATCGCGGGGTCATGACCGTGCGGTTCAACCGTCTGGAGCGGCACAACGCATGGTCGCCGGCGCTGGAGAGCGACTACTTCGCGGCGCTCGATGCCGCCGCCGTGGACGACCGAGTCCGCGCTGTGGTCGTGACCGGAAAGGGCACGTCGTTCTGTCCCGGCGTCGACGTCGAGCAGCTCCAGGATGAGGCGGCCCGGGGTGAGATCGATCTCGACGGTCGGCGCCCGATGTTCACCCCGCGGCTGTGCCCGAAGCCGATGGTCGCCGCCATCAACGGCGCGTGCGCCGGAGTCGGCCTGTTGCAGGCGTGCCTCTGTGATGTGCGCTTCGTCAACGCCAGCGCGAAGATCACAACCGCGTTCGCTCGGCGCGGCCTGTGCGCCGAGTACGGCATGGCGTGGCTCCTGCCTCGCCTCGTCGGTGTCGAGCGGGCGTTGGACCTGCTGCTGTCGGGACGGACGATCACCGGCGAGGAGATGGTCTCGATCGGCCTCGCCTCTCGCGCCTGCGCGGCCGACGACGTCGTGACGGAGGCCGAGGCGTATGCAGCCGAGCTCGCCGAGTGGTCGTCGCCGCGCTCGATGGCCGTCATCCGGGAACAGGTCTGGTCGAGCCTTGACCAGGAGTTCGCCAAGGCCTGGGACGCCTCCGTCGCGGAGAGCGTCCGCTTCGTGACGTATCCCGACTTCGCCGAGGGTGTGGCGAGCTTCCGGGAGCGCCGGCCGCCCCGCTTCCCTCCCCTGTCCGAGCCTGATCTGTTCGGGTGACAAGGACGCAGCGGGCGTTGCAGCAGGCGTTGGAGGGCAAGTGCGTCGTCATCACCGGATCCGGACGCGGACTGGGCGCCGCCTACGCCCGCGCTGCGTCGTCAGCGGGTGCCGCAGTCGTCGTGAACGACGTCGACGGCGACCCGGTTGCGGAGGTGGTCTCGGAGATCGTGGCCGGCGGGGGCAACGCGGTGGGCGTCATCGCCGACGTCTCGTCATGGAGCGAGGCGGAGCAGGTCGTCACTGCGTGCGTCGACACGTTCGGGCGCATCGACGGGCTCGTCAACAACGCCGGCCTGTTCTCGATGAGCCGGCTCGAGGAGATGGCTCCCGATGACGTGGCTGCGCTGACCGCGACGAACATCCTGGGCACGGCGTTCTGCGCCAGCCACGCTGCCCGGCACATGGTCCATCAAGGCTCAGGCTCGATCGTCAATGTGACGTCGGGGGCTCACGCCGGCATTCCGATGATGGGCGTCTACGGCGCCACCAAGGGGGCAGTGGCCTCGTTCACGTACGCCTGGGCGGCCGAACTGGCCGGCAGCGGCGTGCGCTGCAACGCCATCTCCCCGCTCGGTCGGACGCGAATGGTCGAGACCACCCGCCGGTACTTCGAGGCACACGGTCTGCCGATGTACGGCGGGGAGACGCCTGATCCGGACGTGAACTCACCCGTGGCGGTGTTCCTGCTCTCGGATCGCGGCGCTGATCTCAACGGCCAGATCGTCCGCATCGAGGGCCGACAGCTCTCGATCATGACCCACCCGGCGGTCTGGTTGCCCGTCCTGACCCGCGACGTGCTGGACGCTCGAGGCCGTCGCCGAGGCGTTCGCCACCGACCTCGTGCACCGTCAATCGCCGACCGGCGTCGTCGGCATCCGGCCCGACCTCACCACGGCCGCCTCGGAGTTCTGGGAAGCGAGATGACGTACGAACCCGCTCCCCACCGCCAAATCACATGAGGGTGAGCCGACGACAGGACAACGGCTCTTGGTCAGCGAGTTGGTTGTACGTGCAACCGACTCGCTGACGAAGCGCGTGGTGTGAGCAGACGGAGCCGGCGCAGGTCGTCGAGGCACTTGTCGATGAACTCCTGCGTGAGGTGCGGCACCTCCGGACCGACCGGCGAGTCGTCGCACGGCGTCGACGAAGCGCTCGCTGCCGACCATCGGCGTGTGAGCCCGGTACGGATGGCGCAACGAGTCGAGCACGGTCAGCGACGAGTGCTGGCGCTGCTCCTCGGGCAGCGCCCTCAGCTTGTCCTCGAAGCGATGCAGCCACTCCCGGTGAGTCCGGACGCGCTCCACCGGGTAGCCGGCCGCCTCGATCCAGTCGACGAAGGTGTCGAGCGAGATGCCGTCGTCGTCGTGATGGTTGAGCACGTGGAACGTCTTGACCTCGCGGTGGGCCTCGTGCGCTGATGCCCGACGATCGCCGCGGCGACGAAGTCGACCGGCAACCCGTCGTAGTGCGCCCTGGCACGGCTGCCGTCGGGTTCCGAGCTCGTAGAACGACACCGGCGCCAGGCCGGTCGTGACGATGCTGTACAGCAGCCGGATGAAGATGTCCGGGCACGTTGATCTGCCCGTGGTACCGGCGGTGCGGCAGCATCATGTCGCCACGGAACACGTTGACCGGCACGCCGAAGCGGCGGTGGGCGCTGTGCAGCAGCTGCTCGGCCGCCCACTTGCTCGCCGCCGTACCCGGCGCTGTAGTCCTGGCTGAGTGCGACCGTCTGGCGCAGCGGCGATTCCTCGTCGTTCCCGCCGCCGCGGTCGATCAGGTACGTCGTCGCCACCGACGACACGAAGTCGAACCGCTTCTGCCGGTGCGTCAGCGCCAGCCGGACCAGCTCGGCGGTGCCGGCGACGTTCGGGCCGAACAGGTCCTCGTAGGCGAGCACGTGGTTGACGAGCGCCGCCGGGTGCGACGATGCGGTCGACCTCCCGGGCCAGCCGGTCGAACTCGGCGTCGTCGAGACCGAGCCGGGGCTCGGCCACGTCGCCGACCACCACCTCGAGGTGGTCCGGCGGCGAGCTCGCGGAAGCGCTGCTCGAGGACCGGGTCGTCGCCCTCGAACACCGCGGCCAGGCGGCGACGGGCCGGCCGTCCTGGTCGGCGGCCCGGACCAGGCAGATCAGCTTCGCCGCCGGCGGCGCCAGCCGCTCCAGCCATTCGAGGCACATGAACCGACCGAGGAAGCCGGTCGCGCCCGTCAACAGCACCGGTCCGGGACTCGGCCGGTGGCTCGTCCATCGGCGCATGGTCGAGGGTCTCCGCGTCGATGAAGGCGGCGATGTCGAGGTCGTTGGCGCTGAGCTCACGGGCGCCCTTGCCGTGGATCCTGGCGAACGTCGGGCATGCCCGCTGTGCTCGTGCGCCGAGCGCCGCCTCGATCGCCCGTGCCCACTGCTGCGGATTGCCGGCCGGGCTGAGGATCGTGTTGACCGGCAGCGTCACGCCGAAGATGTCCTCCAGCAGCGCCGAGAACGCTGCCGCACCGAGAGAGTCACCGCCGAGATCGGCGAAGCCGTATCGGCTGGGTGACGTCGATGTCCTGCGACGCCGAGCCTGGCTTCGAGCGCCTTGCCGACCTTCTCGACCACGCTCAGGTCGCTGTGCGGGTCCCTGCAGCGCCATGAGCTCCTCGTTCTGCTTGCGCTCCAGCTCGGCGTACAGCTGCTCCAGCCGTTCGCCGTACCTGCGCTGCAGGTGCGGGCCGCATGCGCTTGTGCACGCTCGACAGCAGGCCGTTCTCGTGGCTGAACGGCTCCATCTCGACGATGAAGTCACGCGGGACCTCGAACGACCTGAGGTTCTCCGCCGACGGCGACGCTGCTTCAGCTCGGAGCGGATCAGGTCCTTGACCTTGGCCTCGTCGACGTCCTCGCCGAGCAGGCGCTCGACGACGTCCATGTTGGGGACGACGACGGCCAGCAGGTACGAGCGAGCCGAGTTGCCGTAGAGGTAGACCTGGTGGATGACGTCGCTGCCGTTCTCGAACGTGGTGCCCAGCGCACCCGAGGGCCACGAACTCGCCTTGGGCCAGCTTGAGCACGTCGTTGCGGCGATCGATGAAGACGACGTGGTCAGGCCCCCGCTCCTCCATGATGTCGCCGGTGCGCAGGTAGCCCTCTTCGTCGAACAGCTCGGCCGTCGCCTCGGGACGCTTGAAGTAGCCGGGGTGCTGAGCATGGTCTTGACGCACAGCTCGCCGCGCGGGTACGGCTTGTCGGTGGTGTAGTAGCCGAGCTCGGGAACGTCGCGCAGCTTGTAGTCGATGACCGGCGGCCGGAGGATCCGATCACGGACGGTGATCGTGCCCGTCCTCGGTCGAGCCGTACCCCTCGAGAGCGGGCACTGGAAGCAGTCGCTGATGAACTGCTTGACCTCGGGGGTCGTCGGAGCGGTCGCCGAGCACGATCAGCGAGATCCGGTCACCGAGGAAGCTGCCGCGCATCTCCTCCATCACCTCGCGCCTTGACCGCCTCGATCGTCGGTCGTCGCCCCCGGCCCGTGCGGCGCATGACCTCGCTCAGGTAGTGCCGGTGGATCATCTCCAGCACGCGGGGGAAGAACATCGATCTCGGTCGGTCGGGTCAGCCGGATGTCCTCGAACAGCGTGGACAGGTCGGGCGTGGCCGTGAAGTTGACCGTCCCGCCCCGGGCGAGCGTCGCTGTACACCATCGCCCGACCCCAGCAGGTGGTTCATCGGGGCGAAGCCGAGCCGCACCATCGGGACGGGCACGCTGCCCGGATCCCACTGGACTTGGCGATGCGCTCGGGGATGATCGCGCCCTTGGGCGTGCCGGTGCTGCCGGAGGAGTGGATGAGCAGCGCCATGCGCTCCTCGCCCTCCTCGCTCGGAGGGCAGCGGCTCCCACGGCTCGAAGTCACCGAACGCGATCAGCTCGTCGAGCGTGATCAGCTGCGCCTTGGACCGGGTCTGCGCCAGCTCGGTCTGAGCGGCCGCGTACTGCTCACGGTCGTCGTCGACGCGCTCGTCGTAGTCGAGGGCGATGACGCTGCGGATCGACTGGTGGCGCGCCGGCGAACTGCGCCGCCAGCACGAGGTCGTCCATCGTCGCGGCGACTGCCGTCGGGCGCGGTGTCGGTGAAGATGCCGTCGAGGTCGGCCGTCGCCAGCGTGGTCTGCAGGGGAACGCTGACCGCCTGGGCGTACGCGCACGCGAGGTCGACGGTCGCGTAGTCGATCCCCGCGAACCCGAGGATGCACACGAAGTCGCCGGCGTCGACACGGTGCTGGCCGTGGTGCCGCCACGTGTTGGCCACACCTTCACCCGGTTGTGGAGCTCGTAGTACGTGATCGTGTCGAAGCGCGGCAGGTACTGCCGGCGGTGGCGCCCCGGTCGTCGGGTCGAGCACGACCTCGTAGTCGCGCTCGCCCAGCGCCGGACGCTTGGCGTAGCCGTCCAGCGCGGCGGTGACGTCATCTGCTCGAACGACTGGCCCGGGCGCGTCACCGCCTCCAGCACGACGTCGTCGGGCATCAGCTCCTGCAGCTGGGCGTCGTCGTCCGCCAACTCGAACACACGCCGCGCCCAGCGGGGCACCCTGGTGGGTGTGGTCGTCATGGCTGTCTCCTTCGAGGTTTCACACTACGCGCCCGGCGACTTCGGCGCGAGAGCGTCGATTAATTCGTTGATTCATTGTTCTCTATCGTCCTCCGCCGCCCTCAGAAGACGCTGTAGCCGCCGTCGATGCGCAACGTGTCACCGGTGTGGAACGCCGAGGCGTCGGAGGCGAGGTAGACGGCGATGCCGGCCCATTCCTCGGGAGTGCCCCATCGCTTGAGCGGGATCCGAGGGAGGATCTTCTCGTTGACGGCGGGCACCCTGGTCCAGGGTTCCATGAGCGGGGAGACGGTCCATCCCGGAAGCAGTGCGTTTGCACGGATGTTGTACTTGCCGAGCTCGACGGCGAGGGCTCTGATCATGGCAACCACGCCGGCCTTCGAGGCGGCATAGGCCTGCTCGCGAGGGGAACCGAACTCGATGCCGATGCTGGCGGTCCCGATCAGGCTTCCACCGGTTCCCTGGTCGATCATGTGCCGGGCCGCTTCCCGCAGAGTGAGGTAGACGCCGTCGAGGTTCACTCTGGTCACTGCTCGCCATTGGTCGATTGTCGACTCGACGAACGGCGGGTTGCCGTGGCCGCCGGCGACGGCAGCGTTGGCGAAGCAGGAGTCGAGGTGCCCGAACTCGGCGACGAGCTCGGCCATCGCGGTGACGACCTGGCGCTCGTCGCCCACGTCGACGCGTCGGCTTTCGATGCGGGTTCCGTGGGTTACGAGCCGCTCGTGGGCGCGGCGTTCTTGTCAGGATTGGTGCCCCAGATGCACACGTCGGCACCGCACCGTGCGAGGCCGTCGGCCATGCCAAGCCCGATGCCGGAGTTGCCACCGGTGACGAGAGCGACGTGACCGGGAGATCGAACAGGTCTGTCATGGGCGTCACTCAGGCGACCGCCGTCAGAGCCGGAGCGAGCCGTTGCCACCCCTCGATCGGAACCGTGTCGTCGTCGCCGGTGAGCAGTTCGATGCACACGTGATCGGCGCCGGCATCAAGGTGGTCGCGGACGCGGCGCACAACGTCGTCCACGTCCCCGATCACGACCAGCGCGTCGACGACCCGGTCGCTCGGCGCGCCGCCAGTGCCTCCGAGACCGAACCGGTCCAGGTTCTGCGCATAGCTCGGTAGCTGCAGCGGCCCGAGCAGCGAGGCCCGAGCGACCGCTGCCGGATCCCCCTGATCGTCGAGAACGACCTTCACCGCCGGCGCCAGGAAAGCGTCAGCGCCCATCACCTCGCGGGCCCATGCCGTGTGCGCCGTGGGAGCCAGATAGGTGTGTGCCCCGTCAGCCCGCTCCGCCGCCACCCGCATCATCTTGGGTCCCAGCGCCGCCAGCACCCGCAGCAACGGGCGTGCCGATGAACCCCCACGGGTGGCGTCCATCGCGTCCAGGTACTGCCGCATCGTGGCCACCGGCCGATCGAACCGCTGCCCGAGCGCCCTCTCCACGACCACGGCGTGACTCACGCCCAACCCCAACAGGAAGCGGCCGGGAAACCGCTCGGCGAGAAATCGTTGCGCCAGGGCCGTGGCCTGCGGCGAACGCGCGTGCACTCGAGCCACTCCTGTCGCTAGACAACAAGCTTGCGAGGTTGCGGCCAGCAACGCCGCGGCATGGGTCAGGACCTCACGATGGACCGCCTCCGGGATCCACAGCACCCCGTACCCCATTGCCTCCAGTTGTGCCGCCACCTGTTCGGCCTCCACACCCGGATGGGCATCCAGCTGACGAGTCCAAACACCGACGTGGGGTAGCTCCCCGATTTGCATTCCGTTAGATCATCACACCGATTGTGGCAGAGCAAGGCCTCCAGGGTGTATTGTGGTCAGGGCAAGGGGGTAACCATGATCGAAGCCCATGGTCGTGCCGCGATGGAGGCCGGTGGTCGGCTCCAACCATTCGAGTTCCACCGCCGGGATCCGCGCTCGAATGACGTCGTGCTCGAATTGCTGCACTGCGGGATCTGCCACAGCGACATCCACTACGTCGACAACGACTGGGGGTTCACCACGTACCCGCTCGTGCCCGGGCACGAGATCGTCGGGCGCATCACGCACGTCGGCGATGAGGTCCGCAAGTTCAAGGTCGGCGACCTGGCCGCCATCGGTTGCCTCATCGATTCCTGCCGGAAGTGCGCGGCGTGCGAATCGGGTCAGGAGCAGGCGTGCGAGTCGTTCCCCACCCCCACGTACGCCGGGTTCGAACGCGACACTGGCAACCCGACGTACGGCGGCTATTCGAACAACTACGTCGTCGACGAGGATTTCGCGCTGACGTTGCGTGACGACGTCGATCCGGCGGCGGTCGCCCCACTGTTGTGCGCCGGGATCACGACGTACTCGCCGCTGCGGCACTGGCAGATCGGCGAGGGGCAGGCCATCGGAGTGGTCGGGCTCGGTGGACTCGGGCACGTTGCAGTCAAGATCGGAAGGGCGCTTGGCGCCGAGGTGGTGGTATTCACCACATCGCCCAGCAAGGCCGACGACGCCCGCCGCCTCGGTGCCGATGATGTCGTGCTCTCGACGGACACGAAGGACATGAAGCGCAGGCGCGGCGAGCTGAGCTTCATCATCGACACCGTCTCCGCCGCACACGACGTCAACGGGCTGCTGAGGATGCTCCAGCGCGACGGCACCCTGTGCCTTGTCGGAATGCCCGAGCAGGTCGTCTTTCCGCCGGCGTCGATCATCGGCGGCCGCAAGCGCATCGCCGGCTCGTCGATCGGCGGCATCAGGGAGACGCAGGAGATGCTGGACTTCTGTGCGGGCCATGGGATCGTCGCCGACATCGAGGCGATCGGCGTCGATCAGATCAACGACGCCTACGCCCGCATGTTGCGCAACGACGTGCAGTATCGCTTCGTCATCGACCTCGCGTCCCTCGAGACCTGACGCTCGTTCTCGGCGCCGGTTGTGCGCAAACAGTTGGATGATTATGCTACGTTTCCTTTAACTGTGGTAAGGGGACCGATGTGGAGATGATCCGGGCCAACTCGGCTGACTCGCACTTGCTCGAGCCGGCGGATCTTTGGACCACCCGTCTCCCCGCTCGACTCGCCGATCGGGCGCCGCGAGCGAGAAGACGGAGAAGTACGAGACGATTTACCTCGACGGCGAGCGGATGTACCGGGCGCTCGCCGCCTTTACCGAGGCGATTCGTCCGCCTGGCGCCACCAATCTGGAAATCCGCCTGCAAGATCTCGATCGGGAGGGGGTCCGGTACCAGCTTGCCTTCCCGTCCATGGGCTTCTGGCTCGCCAACCTCAAGGATCCTGATCTGCAGACGAGCCTGACGCGAGGCGTGGAACGACTGGGCTGTCGAAACGGTGATCGCCAAGACTGACCGGGTACTGCCGTCGGCGATCCTCCCGTTCCTCTCGGTCGAGGACGCGATCGCCGAGGTGCAGCGGGTGAAGGACCTCGGGTTCCGGGCGGTCTTCCTGCCCAGCGTGGCGCCCGGCGGGCACGACTACGCGCTGGACCGCTGGGAGCCGCTGTGGGCAGCGACGGAGGAGACGGGGATCGTGTTGGCGTTCCACATCGGCACGGGCGGCGATCCGGTGGTGTACCGCGGTCCCGGTGGCGCGATCATCAACTATTGGGAGACCACCGTCCCCGGTCAGCGCGTCGTCACCCACCTCGTTGCCTGCGGCGCCCTCGACCGGCACCCGAACCTGCAGGTCCTGATCGCCGAAGGTGGGTGCTCATGGGTGCCGGCGCTCGCCGACCGTCTGGACGAGGCGTATCGGCAGCACGGCATGTACGTCGAGCCGAAGCTGTCGATACTGCCCAGCGAGATCATCTACCGCCAGGTGTACACCTCGTTCCAACACGACCAGAGTGCCGTGCCGGCGTACACCGCGATGGGCTACCACAACATCATGTGGGGCGACGACTACCCCCACCTCGAAGGCACGTACGGACACACGCAGGAGACGCTGCACAAGCTGTTCGACGGCGCACCCGAGGATGCCGTTCGGGCGATCACCACGGCGACGTTCGAACGCCTGTTCCTCACGCCTGCGGCCGCCTGAGAGCTGTCAGTGCTAATGACCCGCGCGGCGATCGTCTCCGGGGCGACCTGCGGCATCGGGGGTGCAACCGCCTCGCGCGCGCCGGCGACGGTTGGGCGGTGGCGTGCGCCGCTCGGCGATTGCGTCACCGAATGTGTGGTCGACTGCGGAAACGGTGACACAAACTCGGCGATCTGACGTCGCGATCGGCCCGGCCCGCTCGGGGTGCATGAACCCGGCCGGCTCCCGAGCGAAGGTACTCCGGCAATGACCAGAAATCAACACTTGTGGTTGAATGAATTAACGGATTCGGCTAGTGTCGGGAGCGGACGAACCGTCGACTGGGGAACCTCGTGAGCGACCTCCTGCCTTTCATCGTCAGCGGCATCGCCACCGGCGCGATCTACGGCCTCGCCGCGAGTGGCCTCGTGCTGACGTACAAGACGTCGGGCATCTTCAACTTCGGCCAAGGCGCGCTGGCGACCGCCGCGGCCTACATCTTCTACTACCTCTACGTCGACCGTGGTCTCGACTGGAAGCTCGCCGCCGCGCTCACCGTGCTCGTGCTCGGGCCGTTGATGGGTCTGGTGATGGAGGTCATCGCCCGCCACCTGGCACCGCAGCGCACGGCGTGGAAGGTCGTCGGCACCGTCGGGCTGATCCTCATCGTCCAGGGTCTCGGCACCATCAAGTATGGAACGGACCCGCTGACCGTCCCGCAGTTCCTTCCCAAGGGGACCGAGACCTTCCGCGTGTTCGACGTGAACGTCACGTACGCGTACCTCATCATCACGGTCCTCTCGCTGACCGTGGTGGGCGCGTTGTACGCCTTGTTCCGATTCACCAGGTTGGGCGTCGCCATGCGGGCCGTGGTCGACGACCCCGATCTGCTCGATCTCACCGGAACCAGTCCGTCTCGCGTGCGGCGCACGTCGTGGATCATCGGGTCATCCTTCGCCGCACTGTCAGGCGTGCTGATCGTCCCGCTGATCGGACTGGAACCGATCGGGCTGACGTTCCTGGTGGTCCAGGCGTTCGGGGCGGCAGCCATCGGCATGTTCGCCAGCATCCCGCTGACCTTCCTCGGCGGCATCCTGATCGGCATCGTCTCGGACGTCTCCAAGAAGTACGTCCTCGACGTGTCGTGGCTCGGCGGGCTTCCGGCGAGCTTGCCGTTCATCATCCTGTTCGTCGTCCTCCTCGTCACCCCCCGACGAAGGTTGGTGCCGCCGTCGTCGACGGAAGCGCGCCCGCCACTGCAGTGGCACGGTCCACTGGTGCTGCGCTACGGCGTCGGCGCTGTGGTCGTCGTGCTCCTCGCGCTGGTCCCCCAGGTGGTCGACGTGAAGCTGTCGTTCTGGACGAACGCGCTCACCCAGATCATCATCTTCCTCGCCCTCGGTCTGCTCGTGCGGACCGCCGGCCTGGTCTCCCTGTGCACCACGACGTTTGCCGCGATCGGCGCCGTGGCCTTCTCACAGCTCGCCTTCGATCACGGTGTCCCGTGGCTGCTCGCGGTGCTCCTCGCCGCGCTCATCGCCGTGCCCATCGGTGCCCTCGTGGCGATCCCGGCCATCCGCCTGTCCGGGCTGTTCCTTGCCCTCGCCACGTTGGGGTTCGGGATCATGGTGGAGCGATTGCTCTACCCGCGGGACTTCATGTTCACGACATTCGCTGAGGGCCGGCGGATCCCTCGACCATCATGGGGCAGCAGCGACGAGAGCTACTACTACGTGGTGCTGGCCTTCGTCGTTGTCGCGACGATCATCATCGTGCTGATCCACCAGGGCCGGCTCGGACGGATCCTGCGCGGCCTCGGCGAGTCACCGACTGCGGTGTCGACGCTCGGGCTCAACATCAACACGACCCGCGTCATCGTCTTCTGCATCGCCGCCTTCTTCGCTGCCATCGCCGGCATCCTGTACGGCGGGTTGGTCAACTTCGCGACCGCCGGCGACCGGTACTACCAGTCGTTCACGTCGATCATCCTCCTGGCCGTCCTCGCCCTCGCGCCATTTCGTGAACCGTGGTATGCGGTGTTCGCCGGGCTCACTGCTGTGATCCCGGGCTACCTCACCGGTTCGGACACTCCGTACTGGCTGAACGTCATCTTCGGCGTGTTCGCGATCCTCGTCGCATTGCAGGGTGGGCCTGCTGGCATGCCGGTCAGGCTCCAGGCGTTCTTCGACCGGCTCGGGCGGCGACGACCCCAGGTCGCGGTCCAGCCGACTCCGATTGGTGCGATCTCCCCGGCGGAACTGCTCCATCGTCCACCGCCTCAAGTGGCTGGCGGCATCCCTGGGTTGTCCATCGATGAGTTGACGGTTCGCTTCGGCGGTCTGCTCGCGGTCGACAACCTCAGCTTTCAAGCGCCCATGGGCCGCATCACGGGGCTGATCGGTCCCAACGGCGCTGGCAAGACGACGACGTTCAATGCCTGCAGCGGGCTCAACCGGCCGACCTCCGGGCGAGTCCGCGTGCACGGCAACGACATCTCCGCGCTGTCACCATCAGCGCGCGCCCGCCTCGGACTCGGACGGACGTTCCAGATCATGCAGCTCTGCGAGTCGTTGACCGTCTTCGACAACGTTGCCCTCGGACGTGAGTCGAGCCAGGCGGGTGCCCGTCCGATGTCTCAGCTCGTCGCGGGACCTCGCGACGAACGTGTCCGCACCATCGCGGCGACCGAGTCGCTCGAGCTCTGTGGGATCGGCGATCTCGCCGGCATGCAGGCCGGATCGCTGTCCACCGGTCAACGCCGGTTGGTCGAACTCGCCCGCTGCCTGGCCGGTCCGTTTGACCTGCTGCTGCTCGACGAACCCTCGTCCGGACTTGATCGCGAGGAGACCATACGCTTCGGCGACGTCTTGACGCGGGTGGTCAAGGAGCGGGGCTGTGGCATCCTGCTCGTCGAGCACGACATGTCGCTCGTCATGCGAATCTGCGAGTACATGTACGTGCTCGACTTCGGCGTGCTCATCTTCGAGGGCGACCCTGCGGCGGTCGGTGCCAGTCAGACCGTTCGGGCGGCATATCTGGGTGACGACTCGGTCGTGTCGGTCGAGACGCAGGAGGCGCACTCATGACCAAGGGTTCGACCGCGACGCCAGCGCTCGAGGTGCGCGACGTGACCGCTGGCTACGGTCACAACACCGTCCTGCGGGGCGTCACGATCACGGTGCGTGCTTCGTCGGTGACCGCGCTGCTCGGCTCCAACGGCGCTGGCAAGACCACGCTCCTGAAGTCAGTGTCTGGACTGTTGCGGCCGACGTCCGGCTCTGTCGTCATGGATGGCGAGGACATCAGCAAGCTGGCGCCGTACCGTCGGACCGAGAGGGGTCTGTGCCACATCCCCGAGGGCCGTGCGGTCTTCCGTGGTCTGACCGTACGGGACAACTTGCTCATGCACTCGATGAAGGGCCGCGAGACCGAGGCCGTGCAGCGAGCGACGGAGGCGTTTCCGATCCTCGGCGAACGGATGTACCAGGTCGCCGGAACGTTGAGCGGCGGCGAGCAACAGATGCTGGCAATCGCCCGGGCCTATGTGCAGTCGCCTCGCCTCGTACTGGTCGACGAGGCGTCCCTCGGCTTGGCGCCCGTCATCGTCGACTCCATCTTCGAGTTCCTCCAACAACTGGCACGCGACGGCGCGGCGTTGCTCATCGTCGACCAGTTCGTCACCCGGGCCCTGGCGATGGCCTCCGACGCGTACATCCTCAGCCGCGGCGAGATCACCTACGCCGGCTCGGCGAGTGCGCTCGTCGACCGCGACGTGTTCGCCGAGTACATCGGCCAGCCGCCAGCAGGGCCGCCGGAGGCCAACGGCGGCTGACGCGACTGCCGGCGACCGAGGACGGCGCCGAATCGGAGCGCTTCGCAATCTGGGCGCGGAGCGTCTCGATCAGCCATCTGGGCGCGCTCAGCCCGGATCCGGAACCTGGCGCGCCCAGATCGTCGATTGCAACCTTTGCGGCGATACTCATCTCAGTCCCTCCCTACTGCTCGGCCAGCCAGCGCTCGAAGTCGGCGAAGTGCGTGCTCGGGTCGCGGCTGACGAAGATGCCACTGGCAGTGGCGAGAACCGCGCCGGAGGAGGTGAGGACGAGCTCACCTTCGATGAACCACTTGCCGCGCTCGCGGCGATCGACCCACGCCCGGGCCTCGAGGGGCCGCTCGATGGGGACGGGCTTCACGAAGCGCACGGTCAGCGTGCCGGTCACGCTCACTTGACCATGGAGGAGCGGAACGTGTCCGAGCACCTCGTCCAGCACGCCGGCAGTCCACCCCCCGTGGGCCACGCCGGGGCCGCCTTCGTGGCCAGCTGGGCAGACGATCCCGAATCGGGCGACGCCACCGTCGTCGAGGAACTCGGTCGTGAGTCCGAGCCGACACTCACCCGTGCGGCGGCACGCCCCACACAGCGCGACACCACCGTCCGTCCGGGGCGGCTGCTGAAAGTCGCCACCCGCCCATCCTGAATCCGTCATCTCAGTACACTATTCGAGGTTCGCGCTCGTCAGCTCATCTGGCGGTAGACGCCACCGTCCACTCGGAGCAGCACACCCGTCACCCAGGCGGACGCGTCAGTGGCCAGCCAGAGGGCGGGACCGACGAAGTCGCTCGCCTCGCCTGCTCGACCGAGGGGTGAGCTGCGTGCCGCGGTTTCCTTCTGCTCCTGGCTCCAAGCGTCCGTGATGTCCGTCAACACCGCCCCGGGAAGGATGCCGTTGACTCGCACCTTTGGCCCGAAGGCCTCCGCCAGGCCGATCGTGAGCGCGTTGAGCCCCGCCTTGGCGCAGGCGTAGACAAGCTCGTTGGAGCCAGGCCGGAGCGAGCCGATCGTGCTCACGTTGATGATCGAACCACCGTCGCCCGCGGCCATCCGGGTGCCGACGAGGGCGCCGAGACGGAACGGGCCCTTCAGGTTCACGCCCGTGACCTTGTCGTAGTACTCCTCGGTGACGGAGGCCAGGTCGGGATAGAGCGGCGACTTGCCGGCGTTGTTGACGAACACGTCGCAGCGGCCGAACCTCTCGTAGACGGTGTCGACCAGACGATCGCAATCGCTCCACTTCGCCACGTGACAGGCGACGGCCAGGGCCGTTCGGCCCGTCGCCTGCTCGATCTGCTCGGCGAGCGCTTCGCAGTTCTCGAGCTTGCGGCTGGCGATCACGACGTCGGCACCGGCGTCTGCGTATCCCCTGACGATCGCCGCGCCGATGCCACGACTGCCGCCGGTGACGACGGCGACCTTGCCGGCGAGGTCGAACAGCTCCCTCACGTCCTCGTTCACGCTCGCCTCCTCGTTGATCCCGTACGCCCGGCCTGGATCCGATCGAGCTCCGCCAGACCGTCGGTCACCAAGGCCAAGGCGTCGGCCACCATCGTCGTCAGCTCGCGCCTGCCTCCCGACTCGACCCAGGCGCGAAACGCCGCCGACGCTGCCCCGGCCATGGCCGCGACGAGGACCGCCGGGCGGAGGTCGGTGGCCGGATCGAGCGCCGCCCGCTGGGCCACGATGGCGACGAGCTCCTCTGTCTGATCCGCCTCGAAGCCGACGTCGCCGACGATGGCCTCGCGGGCGATCGACAGCACTCGTCCGAGGAGGACCATTCGTTCTCGGTCCTCGATTCGCATCTGCGTAGTAGCGAGGAACGCCGCTCGCAGCGCGGTCACGGGCCCTTCCTCGGCGGGCCGCGCCGCCAGTGCACGAGTGAGACGGTCGCCGAGCCGACGCTGATGGGCCAGCACCACGTGCGCCTTGGTCGGGAAGTAGCGGAAGAAGGTGCGCGGTGAGATGCCGGCAGCTTCGGCGATCTCGTCGACGGTGACGTCCCCGTATCCGCGGCGGTGAACAGATCGATCGCCACGCGCTCGATCTCGTCGGTGGTGAAGGCGCGTCGGCGCTGCCGCAGGTCGACCGGCTCAGGGATGCTCACGAGCGTTCACCCCGCACGATGCGCGCCGCGTCGCGGATGATCCCGTGCGACGTGTCCATGAACTGGCCACCGGTCGGATCGCCGTGCTTCACCGCGTTTGCGTAGTGACCCTCCATGATGCACCCCAGCTTGAACAGGGAGACCACCTCGTAGTAGCGGAGGTGCGTGAGGTCGAACCCCGTGCGTTCGGCGTAGCGCGCCGCGAGCTCGGCGCGGGAGGGCAGGCCAACGCGGTTGGGGTTGTCCGCTGAGCCGAGCATGGTCGGTTCCTCGCCCGGCTCGTCCCACCGAGCCAGCAGGTGGCCGAGATCCATCAGCGTCTCGCCGATCGTCGCCGTGTCCCAGTCGAGGATGGCGGCCAGGTGGGCGGGCGCGCCGTGGGCGAACATCACGTTGAACGTGCTGTAGTCGCCGTGCATGATGCCGATCGGGCCGGGCTCGGGCAGGTTTTCGCGGAGCCACCCCGTCACGGTGTCGAGCTCCGG
This sequence comes from uncultured Acidimicrobiia bacterium, assembly GCA_963774635.1. GTDB lineage: Bacteria > Actinomycetota > Acidimicrobiia > Acidimicrobiales > Ilumatobacteraceae > JALZMG01. Next base: position 15,816 of record CAVZFS010000001.1, on the reverse strand, counting down.
GATGTCCCTGCTGCGGTAGCTGTCCAGCTGCCAGAGCCAGCGGTCGACCTGGCGGGCCAGGAAGCCGTCCGGTTTGCCGAAGCCTTCGAGCCCAACGGCCTGCCAGTGCACGAGGGCCAGCTCGGCGAGCGCGTCGACCAGCTCGGTACCGAGCCCGTGCCTGGCGGAGGAGTCGTGGTCGAACGGGGGCGGGAGCGGATCGATCGGGGTGAACCCGTCGATGCGCTCCATGAGGATGAACGGCACGCCGAGCACACCCGTGTCGTCGCAAGCGGCGACGAGTCGCGGGTGGCGCACGTCGGTGTCGGCCAATGCGGCGAGGAGGCGGCGCTCGCGCATCGTGTCACCGGCGCTGGCGGTGACCTTCGCCGCGGGAGGACGGCGGAGTACGAGCGCCCGTCCACCCCACCGCACGTCGAACAGGGCGTTGCCGACACCCGTGGCCTCGCCCATCCGGTCGACGGAGAGCGGCGGCTCCCCCGGCACGTGATCGGTCAGCCAGCCTCGCAATGCGTCGACATCGACCAGCGTGTCTTGAAACGTCATGTTGACAGATTCTGTCATGTCCGGCATGATCTGACAAGTGATTGACTTCGAGATCCCCGAGGACGTCAAGGCGCTGCGGGCGCGAGGTGGCGCAGTTCATCGACGACCACGTGCTGCCCGCCGAGGCACAGGTCGGGACGCGGCCGTACTTCGACATCGTCGGAGAGCTGCAGGGCAAGGCCCGCGCGGAGGGCCTGTGGTGCCCGTTCGTGCCCGAGGAGTGGGGCGGCATGGGCCTCGGCCACCTCGCCAACGCCATCGTGCAGATCGAGGTCGGCCGTTCCTTCTCGATGCTCGGCGGCTTGGGCGCTCAACTGCATGGGCCCGCAGGACGCCACGATGTTCACGCTCATCGAGCACGGCACCGAGGAGCAGAAGGAGCGCTACCTCGTGCCGCTCGTCGACGGCGACATCCGGATCTGCTTCTCGATGACCGAGAAGGCGGCCGGCGCCGACGCCACCGGGATGCAGACCACGGCCGTGCGCGACGGCGACCACTGGGTGCTGAACGGCGAGAAGTGGTTCTCCAGCGGCGCCAGCATCGTCGCAGCTCGCGCTGGTGATGGCCAAGACCGATCCGGACGCGCCGCGGCACCGCCAGTTCTCGACGTTCCTCGTCGAGCTGCCCGACCCGGGCTACCGGATCGTGCGCGACATCCCGGTGCTGGCGCGACGGCGCTGCACCCGCGCTTCGAGGACGAAGTCGACCATCGGCCACGCCGAGGTGCGCGATCGAGAACCTCGTCGTGCCCGACGAGAACATCCTCGGCGGCCTCGGCGAGGGCTTCGCCATGGGCCAGCACCGCCTCGGCTACGGGCGGCTGCGGCACGGCATGTGGAGCGTCGCCAAGGCGCAGGTCGCCGCTCGACATGGCGACCAAGCGGGCGATCGAGCGGGTGACGTTCGGCGAGCGGGTGGCCGACCGCCAAGGGATCCAGTGGATGCTCGCCGACTGCGCCGAGCAGCTCTACATCACCAGGCTGATGATCCTGCACATCGCCTACAAGATGGAGCAGCGGCCTCGACCTCCGCCAGGAGAACTCGATCGCCAAGAACTACATCGCCCACATGCTCCACGACGTCATCGACACCGCGATCCAGATCCACGGCTCGCTCGGCTACACCCTCGACACCCCGCTCGCCGCGTGGTACGCCGAGGTGCGCCAGCAGCGCCTCGTCGACGGTCCCGACGAGGTGCACCGGTGGATGATCGGGCGCAACGTCGTCAAGGCGTTCGAGCGTGACGGCACCACCGCTGCCGCCGCCGGCGGCGACCTGTTCTGATGGACCTAAGCGACCGCTGCGCCATCGTCACCGGTGGAGGGCACGGCATCGGTCGGGCGCTGGCCGAGCGTCTCGCCAGGGAGGGGGCCAACGTGGTCGTCGCCGACCTGCACACCCCGCGCGCCGAGAAGGTGGCCGGCAACGTCGGCGGCATGGCAGTCACCTGCGACATCGGCAAGCCCGAGGCCGTCCACGATCTCGTGCAGCGGGCGACGGCGGAGTTCGGGCCGGTGCACGTGTTCTGCTCCAACGCCGGCATCAATGACATCGGGCCCGACCTCGACTCCACGCCCGAGCAGATCCGAACCGTCGTCGACGTCAACCTGCTCGCCCACGTCTGGGCCGCCCAGCACGTCGTGCCGCAGATGGTCGAGCAGGGCGAGGGCTACCTCGTGCAGACGCTCTCGTCGGCGGCGCTGATCACCGGACCGTCGAACATGGCCTACACGCTGACCAAGCACGGTGGGCTCGGTTTCGCCGAGTGGCTCGCCCTCAACTACGCCCATCTCGGCATCCACGTCTGCTGCATCTGCCCCAACGCCGTGAACACCGGCATGCTCGGCCGCGACGAGGACGACGAGGCACGCTCCGCCCGCCGCGCCGACGATCCCGTCATCGCCAACATCGGCGACATCGTCGAGCCGGAGCTGTGCGCCGACATGGCGCTCGACGCGATGGCCGAGGACCGCTTCCTCGTCCTCCCCCACCCCCGGGTCGGCGAGTCCTTCGCCCGCAAGGCCAACGACTACGACCGCTGGCTGGAGGGCACGAACCGACGCCTGCGCAAGATGCGCGGCGAGAGGTAACGCACACGCGGTCAGCCGAACTGCGGTGGACGACCCTCGCGGGAACGCGGCGACGGCCTCGGCGACGTCACCGGTGTAGTTGCACAGCACCTGTGTCCGGTCCTCGAGGTACAGGGCGTGACGAAATGAGCCTGCTCCCTCAGACACGTCGAGGAGCTCCTTCGTCATCCACGTGCTGAACGAGCTGTTGGCGGCCACCTGCTCGGCGATGTCGATCGCCTCGTCGAGCAACGCATCGCTGGACACGACCCGCGACACGAGCCCAGCCGCGCACGCCTCGTCGGCCGCCATGCGGCGACCGGTCAGCAGCAGTTCCGTGGCCCGTGCGAGCCCGATCAGCCGTGGCAGCCGCCAGCTCAGCCCCATCTCTCCGCCAGAGACCCCGATCTTGACGTTGGCGGCCAGGAACACCGCCGTGTCGGATGCCACCCGGATGTCGGCCGCCACCGCCAGCGCGAACCCACCACCCGCCGCCGGTCCGTTGACCGCGGCGATGACCGCCTTCGGGAGCTCGTGAAGGCGTAAGGCGATGCCCGACAGCCGCTTCTGGCCGGCCAGCAGCGCGGCCAGCGGGCGACTCGTCGGATCACCCTCGTAGTCGCCGCTCTTCATGTCGAAGCCCGCACAGAAGCCACGACCGGCGCCGGTGACGATCACCGCCCGGCACGACTGGTCCTGCTCCACCGCGTCGATCGCCTCGTGGAGGCCGGCGATGAGCGCATCGTCGATGGCGTTGAGCCGGTCGGGTCGGTTCAGGCGGATCAGCTGCACCCCGAGGCGCAGCTGCTCGACGTCAACGCTCATCGTTGCTCCGATCAGGTACTGAGCCGAGCCAGCCCCGACGGCCGAGCTCGGGATGGAGGAGATCCTCGCTGTGCCAGATCTGGCCCGACATCTGGTACGGGTCGGCGGTGGCGAGGCGGACGGCGGCCTCGGCGAACGACTCTGCTGTCGCCGTCGGCCCGACGTCGCCGCCGACCCAGACCAGCCCCGGCGTGACCACCGGCAGCGACGGCGCGAGCGCATTGACGGCGACACCCGTGCCGGCCACCTCGTAGGCGACACAGCGGGTCAGGTGCTCGAGGGCGAGCTTGCTAGTGCCGTAGGCCGCCGGCAACGGAGCGCCGCCCTCCGGGTACGGCCCGTCGTCGGGCATCCGGGCCGCCTCCGAGCTGACGTTCACGATCGCGCCCCTGCCTCGTTCGACCATGTCCGGGAGGACCAGCTGGATGAGGCGCCACCCGGCGAACAGGTTCACCTCGAACTGCAGTCGCACCGCCTTCAACGGGAACGAGGAGATGCCCGGCAGCTCGGCAGCGGCGCCCGGCCGTGTGGCGGACGGTCGCCGGCCGGGCCGGCCGGGAACGGTCACCGCAGCGTTGTTGACGAGCACGTTGACCGGGCCGAGCTCGGCACTCGCCGTGGCCACGAGCCGAGTCAGATCGTCCTCGACCGCAACGTCGCACACCACGGCGATGCCCTCACCACCGGCAGCCCGGATCTCCGCTGCGGCCTCGTGGACAGTGCCGGCAAGCTCCGGGTCAGGTCGCTCGGTGCGGGCAGCGAGGGCGACGGCTGCTCCCTCGTCGGCGAAGGCACGGGCGATGGCCCGACCGATGCCGCGGCTGGCGCCGGTGACGATGGCGACCTGCCCGGCCAGGCGTCGAACTGCGGTGTCGGTCATCCGGTGCGCAGGGTGGCGCCCTGGGCGTTGAAGAAGAACCCGCCCGCGGTGATGATCGCCGTACGGGCGTCGGGCACCTGGCGGCCACCGGCACGCCCTTGCAGCTGGTGGATCGCCTCCCGGAAGTGTCCCGACCCTTGCGTGCCGCCCTCCGACAGCGCCCCGCCGTGCGGGTTGACCGGGATGCGCCCTTTGATCAGGATCCGGTTGCCGGAGGCGTCCCAGTTGTCCTCGATGAATGGGCCGGCCTCGCCCGGCCCGCACCAGCCCGCATTCTCGATCCAGTTGAGCGTGATCGGGGTGAAGCCGTCATATGGGAAGTAGAGGTCCGTGCCGTCGATCCAGAAGTCGCTGCGCGCCTTCAATGCCTCGACCACGACGTGCTGACCGTGGTGACGCAGGCTCGGTTGCTGATCCTCCTCGTTCTTGTCGATCATGCCGAGTGTCACGGCGTTGATCAGCACCGGTGGCAGCGCGAGATCTCGCGCTCGTTCGCTCGTCGTGATGATGAAGGCGTCCGCCCCGTCTACCGGCACGTCCATGTCGAGGAGGCACAGGGGCCAGCGGATCATGCGGGCTGCGAGATAGTCCTCCATCGTGATCGGCTCGCGCATCGCCGCGGCGGGGTTGTTCGCGGCGTTGGAACGATCGTTGATCGCGACGTACCCGAAGTGCTCTCGCTTGGCGCCGTACTCGTGGAGGTAGCGCGACGCCCATGCGGTGTATCCGACGCCAGCGGCGATCGTCTCGGGCCCAGGGCTCGAGCCGTCCCCGAAGCCCATGGATCGGCGGAACGGATCCTTCAGCGCTGACGCCGTGCCCCACGCCATCCGGTACGCCGCGTGGTACAAGAGGACGACGTCGCACAGGCCGCTGTGCACCGCCCCGGCTGCGGCGGCCACATGGTTGACGAAGGGGATCATCGGGTTGGCGAACCACGTCACCTCGGGGATGCCGAGCGCCGCTTGGATCCACCGCGCCTCGGGAATGGAGCCACAGATTCCATCGACGTCCGCCGCCGTGAGTCCCGTCTCGCGCAACACGTGCGCGCACGCCTCGGCCGCCAGCGAACCCGGGCTGCGCCCACTGTTGCGGGCGACGAACCCCGTGGTCGTCGCTCCGGCGAAGGCGACCTGGTCCTTGAGTGGATGGCGGGCGCTGATCACCGCGCCTCCTTGCTCAAGCGGAACACCGGCAGCGGCGCACCATCCCGCTCGATCCAGTCCAACTCGACTCGTCGCCCGATTCTGACCTCCTCGTTCGAGGAGCCCACAACGGTGCTCGTCACACGCAGACCCTGCTGCTCATCGAGTTCGACCGTGACGACCGGATGGGGCGTGCGGTAGTCCACGCCCGCTGCCGGTGGCCCCTGGTACAGGAAGATCGCCATGTAGATGGTCCCGCGACCGGACACCTCCGTCGGCGTGACGTTGTTCGACCAGCACGACGGGCAGATCGGCCGTGGCGGCTGATGCCACAGATCACAGTCGCCGCAACGGTTGATCAGCAGCCGGTGCTCCAAACGGGCCCGGTAGACCTCCTTGTTGTCGTGGTCGATGCGCTGGCCCGGGAAGCGGGCGACAAGCTCTTCGTCGGTGATCTCTGCCGGCATCACCTGTCCTCTCCGCTTCACACGCCGAGCAACACGAACGTGTCGAGATCGTCGGTCGCCGCGACGCACCGGCGGATGAGGGCGTCGAGCAGAGGTTCGCTGTACATGGACGTTGGTGTCACCAGCCAGGCAATGATTCCCCACACCATCTGCCTCCGATAGTGCGCCCAGGCATCGTCCCAACCGGGCGGCTCGACCCCTAGCCCGCGCAGCTCATCCAGATACAGGCGCAGCAAGGCCTCCTCACCCTTGCGACGCTGTTCGACGTCCAGCGCGGTCATCACCGTGTAGCCGACGTCGCTGCCCCAGTTACCGATCCGCATCAGCTGCCAGTCGAGAAGGCCTCCGCCGCCACCCGGCAAGAGGTAGCAGTTGCCGATGTGGGTGTCGCCGTGGACCACCGTGCGCGGGGCGACGTCGTTGGCCCGCTGCAGGCGCGCTACCGCTTCGAGCACGCGATCGAGTGGATGCCGGTCAGGATCCAACGCATCGAGCTTGTACGCCTGCTGCAGTTCGGCCACGGCGGTGTCTCGGCCGCCGACGCCCCACCACTCCGCGCTCTTCCCGGATGTCGAGGTCTCCAGCCATGGATAGGTCAGCTCGAGGTCCGCCTGTCCCCAGTGAGGTGCGTGGAGCTTGGCCAGGTTCGAGATCAGGGGTGCGATGTCGTCGGCCGTGAGCCCCGACAGCGCCGTCGGGAAGACAGCGTCGCGCAGCGACAGATCCTCGATCACCACGGCGAACCGTTTCGTCTCGTCATCGAGCGCCCACGCGTACACCTGCGGGGTCTCGCACTTCACGGTCGGGTGGACTTGGTCGTAGAAGTTGACTTCGGTGACGTACATGTGCGGATCGGCCACCAGCATCCGACGTGTCAGGGAGGTCTTGATGAACAGGACCGGTGGGAGTCCCCCGTCTCGGCCAGCCGCGTAGGTCGGCCTGACGCGCAATCGGGTGGCCGCACCCTGTGTGGAGTCGAGCACCTCCAGCGCCTCGACGCGGACTCCCGGGTGCCGCGGTGCGAGGAACTGGGTCAACCAGTTGGCGGTGATGTGCTCGGGCCGCGTGGGGATCGACGTCATGCGGGAGGCGAGCTGACGTGCGGGAACAGCTCCTCGAAGGCGCCGCGGGTGATGCGGTGGCGGACCTCATCGTCCAAGCCGTCGAACAGCTGGTGGAGCGTCTCCTGCGTGTGGCCGAACGTGCCCTCGAGGTGTGGGTAGTCGCTCCCCCACATGACGTTGCGGTAGCCCATCGCCCAGAGCGCGCCAGGAGCCGACTCGTCGTGCTGGAACGAGGCGTAGACCTGCTCGTACAGGTACTCCTTGGGTTCCTTCGACAGCTTCGGCCGCACGAAGATTCCGTGCTGGCGGTAGCCCTCGTTCATCCGATCCCCGAGGAACGGCACCCACGTCGCCCCACCTTCGGAGATCAGCACCTTGAGGTCCGGGTGGCGGTCCAGCGCACCGGATGCAACCATCTTCGTCGCCGCCCGTTGGCCGCCGTAGGTGGTCTCGACGTAGTTGAGGATTGCTCCGCCCGGCCCGCGGAATACTGCCGGGTCCTCGCTGTCCGTGCCGATGTGGAACCCGACCACCATCCCGGCGTCCTCGGCGGCCGCCCACACCGGTTCCCACGAGTCGTGGTTGTAGTCCTCCATCGTGGGAGGAACACCGGTCGGCAGGCTGAGCACCTTCAACCCGATCTTCGCAGCGTGCTCAACCTCGGCGACGGCGTCCTCGACGGCGAGCATCGGCATCTGCGCCGCACCGACGAGCCGGTCGGGGGCGGCGCCCTGGATCTCTTCGACGATCCACTCGTTCTGCGCCCTGGCCGCCTCGGCGACCAGCTCGCGGTCGCGGATCATCCCGAACCACATGCCGAGCGACGAGTAGACGACTTCGCCCCAGATGCCCTCATTGTCGAGGTCGATCAGGCGCGCCTTGACGTCCCGCGCGCCAGGCGGCCGGGCGCTCATCTCGCCAATCGTCTCACCGGTCTCGGTCCGCTTCGTCATGATCTTTGGCAGCTTGCGCCGGAAGCTCTGGCCGTCGACGTGGACGATCTCTTCGTCGTCGCCGACCTTCTCGCTGCGCGGCATGCGCTTCGCAGCCTTGGCCGGCAGGATCTGCTTCCACAGGTCCTCAGGCTCCAGAAAGTGCGAATCTCCGGAGTGCGCCCAGATCTTCTCCATGGTCCCCTCCTCGCGGAGCACTCGGTTGCCGTCACTGTGACGACGTGCCGACAATTAGGAAGCTGATTATACCGTTTCCGCGCCGTCCGGACATCGCTACCCAGGGCACGGTCCCCGGGAGGCTACGACGATGGCGTGCACCGGGGCCCACGGCAGATCGCTTGCCGTGTGGGATGCCGATCTTCGACGATTTGATGGCGATACGCCAATGCCATCCAGGGGTAGTGATGCAACTGAAGACTGGAGCGCGTTGCGCAGCGTCGCCGATTCGACCGACGTCATCGTCGTCAAGGCGCCCGACGTTGCTCGCTCGAGGATGTCGCGCTCCTCGTCGGCGTAGCGCTTGCCACCCCGGCGCCGTGCCGAACCCACCTTCGATGGGCGCGCACTCATCGCAGTCGGTGAGCGCCACCGCCTGGTGTCCATTGAACCGCAGGACACGCCCGCTCGCGCGGACGACCGACCTCGTCGATCCTCGTCACGCGGCACCGTCGAGCACCCCACGTTCAGCTACATCCGGTGGCCCCCCGTCCCTCGTCCGGACTCACGTAGCCGGGGTTGCTTCTGCAGGATTGCCACCCACGGACGCTCCATTGCCCGAATCCGAACTTGAAGCCGAGAGCATGCCCAACGAGCAATCAGCCGCCGTGCTCGACCACCTCAATCGGCGCGCCTACAAACACCGGTGGATAAACGTCGAGGCCAGCCCGCTCGAGCCAGACCTCGTCGGCGCGAGCCATGAACGCCTTGGCATGCTCAAGTTCGTCGAACTCGAACTCGACGAGGATCTCGTCGGCATCGTCAACGGCACGGTAGAGGCGGTGGGCCACCAAGCCCGGCTGTTGAACCTCTGCCATGCCGTGGTCGAAGGCACGCTTCCAGCGCTCGAAGTCAGCGACGTCATGCGTGCTCACGACCACAATCATCTCAGGGCTCCTCGTCCTGCGCCTTGGCAACGGCCAAGAGGTGAACCAAGTTCTCCCGACACTTCCCACACGCAGTCGCTGCGCGGCTCTGTTCGGAGATCTCCACGACCGTGCGCGCTCCGGCCTCAATCACCGCGAGCACCGTCGTGTGGCTCACGGCCCGACACATGCAGACATACACAACTGGCGGTCCCCCGACACTTTCGATGACACGATAGGCAGTCGGCCCCGCGCCGGCTACACGGTGTCGACGCTCCATCTCCGCTCGTCCGAGAACCAGCCAGCCCGGGCAGCGCTCGAAATTGTGACTCGAACCTTTGCCGACACGAGAGGCAATTCCGTTGCGTACCGCGACGTGGAAACGGCGCTGCGCGTCTCGCCCTCGTTGATCGCCGAGTTGATCTGAGAACTCGAGGAATTCCAGCCGATCGCCCGGCGACGCCGGGTCGATCGGCCACCCGTGGACGCTCCGACTGCCGAGAGCTGATCGCCGCGTACGCTCGCCGCTGATGGTCCGGGGGCTGCGTCGCATCGCCATCGTGAACCGCGGCGAACCGGCCATGCGCCTGATCAACGCCGTTCGGGAGTTGCGTGAGGCGTCCCGGATCGACATGCGGACGATCGCCCTGCACACCCGGGCCGAACGTACGGCGATGTTCGTGCGAGAAGCAGATGAGGCGGTGTGCCTCGACGTCCTGCGGTCGCCAGATGCTGGGAGTCCGTATCTCGACCTGCCCACGCTCGAGCGAGCCTTGGTCGCCGCTGGCGCCGACGCGGCCTGGGTCGGATGGGGGTTCGTCGCCGAGCGTCCCGAGTTCGCTGAGCTCTGTGAACGGCTCGGCGTCGTATTCGTCGGTCCGCGCCCCGACGTCATGCGCCGGCTGGGCGACAAGATCGCGGCGAAGCTGTTGGCCGAGCGAGCCGATGTGCCGGTCGCGCCGTGGAGCGGCGGGCCGGTGGAGACCGTCGAGGCGGCCCGCCGGCACGCGGCGCACATCGGGTACCCGTTAATGATCAAGGCGACGGCGGGCGGCGGTGGGCGTGGGATCCGGCGCGTCGACGAGGAGGGCGAGCTCGCCGAGGCCTTTGCCAGTGCGAGCGCCGAGGGTCTCAAGACGTTTGGCGATGCCACGGTGTTCATGGAGCGCGTCGTCACCGGTGCCCGCCACGTCGAGGTCCAGCTGATCGCCGATTCCCATGGCACGGTGTGGGCGGCGGGTGTGCGCGATTGCAGCATGCAGCGCCGCAACCAGAAGGTCATCGAGGAGTCGCAGTGCATCGCGATGACACCCGAGCAGGATCGCCACCTACGGGCGGCGGCCGTGCGACTTGCCACGCTGGCCGGGTACGTGAATGCCGGCACCGTCGAGTTCCTGTACCAACCCAACGAGCAGCTGTTCGCCTTCCTCGAGGTGAACACGCGATTGCAGGTGGAGCATCCGGTCACGGAGCTGACGACCGGGCTCGACCTGGTGAAATTGCAGCTCCACGTCGCCGCCGGCGGCCGCCTGGAGGGTGACCCGCCACCGACGTTCGGCTACGCCATCGAAGCTCGTCTCAACGCCGAGGACCCGCAGCGCAACTTCGCGCCCGCACCGGGAATGGTCGAGACACTGGCATTCGCTGTCGGCCCCGGGATTCGCGTCGACACCGGAGTCGCCGCGGGCGACACGATCCCACCTGAGTACGACTCGATGGTCGCCAAGATCATCGCCAACGGCCGCAACCGCGAGGAGGCGCTCGCCCGGCTGCGCCGCGCGCTGTCCCAGACGACGGTCCTGGTGCGTGGCGGGACCACCAACAAGTCGTTCCTCCTCGAGCTGCTCGACCGCCCAGAGGTCCGCAATGGCACCTACGACACCACCTGGCTCGACCGGCTGACCGCCGCCGAGGAGCACCTGCCGACACGGCTCGCCGACGTCGCGATCGTCGCCGCGGCGATCGACGCCGCGGCGTTGCAGGCGGAGCTCGAGCGGGCCGCGTTCCTCAGCTGGGCCAGCCGTGGACGGCCCCAGGCGGACGAGACGGTCGGACACGAGATCGAGCTACGCCACGGAGGCCAGTCGTACCGGCTCACCGTGTGGCACGTCGCCTCGGCGCGGTACGACGTCGATCTGGACGGGATCATCGCCGTGGTCGACGTCGAGCGGCAGGGCCCGTCCCGCGCCCGCCTGTCCATCGGCGATCGCAGCTTCGTCGTCGTCTCGTCGACGCACGGCAGCGAGCACCTCGTCGAGGTGGAGGGTGTTGCCCATCGCTTCTCGCGCGACGACGCCGGCGTCGTCAGGGCTCCGGCCGCCGCCCTCGTCGTCGCGCGTCGACGTGGCGGCTGACGACGTGATCGAGGCCGGGGCCCGGATGGCCATCGTCGAGGCGATGAAGATGGAGCTCGCCATCGCCGCGCCCGTGAGCGGACGGGTTCGGGACGTGTTCGTCGCCCCCAACGTTCAGGTCGACGCCGGGGCACCCCTGTTCCGCATCGAGCCGCTCGGCGACCGGCCGGCGGACGAGCCGGTCGCCGAGCGCATCGACCTCAGCGCCCTGCGTGCCGACGGGACCGAGGGCGGCCTCGACCTGGTGCACGCCTGCGTGCTCGGGTTCGACGTCGAGCCGGTGATGGCCCGCCGGCTCCTGGCGACGGACCGATCGGTCGGATCCCGCAACGATTGCCATCCTCGACGCCTTCGCCGACCTGTGCGCCCTGGCCCCGGAGCGTCGGGATCAGGATGCCGAGACGACCGACAGCAGTGGAGCGCGGGAGTACCTCAATCAGTACCTGCGGTCCTTGGACCCCGAGCGGGAGGGGCTCCCGGAGTGGTTCACCGAGCGCCTGCGACGAGCGCTGGTTCACTACGGCGTGACCGCGCTCGAACCTGGACCGGCCTTGGAGGACGCCCTCCTGCGCATCTTCATCGCGCAGCTCCGGCGCGACGAGCTGGTCCCGATGATCATGACGCTGCTCGAGGGCGACCTGCCGACGAGCGGGCTGCGGGAGACGCTCGACCGGCTGATCGAAGCGACGCAGCGCAGGTTCCCCGCCATCGCCAGCCTGTCGCGGGCCGTCCGGTACAGCCGCTTCGACCGACCTCACATCGAACGCACGCGCGCCGACGTGTCAGCGACGATGCAGCAGCTGAGTCGCGGGTCGACGGCATCCACGCCGGCCGAGGAGGTCGAGCGGCTCGTCAACTGCCCGCTGCCGCTCGTCCCGATCCTCGCCGAGGCGAACCTGCTCGCCGACACCGCGTCGCCCGGCGCGCTGCTGGCCGTCCTGACTCGCCGGTACTACCGGATCAGGGCGCTCGAGCAGCCGCGAGCTGGTGACCGTCCGACGGCAGCGAGGTGTGCCTGGCCCGGTATGTGCACAAGGGCAGAACTGTGCACGTCATCGCCTTGCGCGCCGCTGATGACCAGCTCGACGAGGCGCTCGGCACGACCGCCGAGGTGGCGACGACGATCACTGCACCCGGCACCGTCACCGTCGACATCTACATTCCGTTCCCCGGGGGTCGGCCTGCGACTCCGACACATGGTCGGCTCGAATGCGGGGGCAGCTCGCCCGGGCAGAATTGCCGGGCTCCGTCCGGCGCATCGCGATCATCCCGGCCGGCGGAGATTGCGACCTCGTCACGTTCCGCCGGGCCGGCGAGGGCGGCGAGCGGCCGTACTGGATGGCGTCCGAACCGGACCCGGAGACGTTCGCTGAAGACGTCAAGTTCCGCGGCCTTCACCCGATGATCGCCCGCCGGCTGCAGATGTGGCGCCTGGAGAACTTCGAGATCAGGCAGATCCCGACACCTGGCGAGGCCCACCTGTTCCACTGCGTCGCCCGCTCGAATCCGTCGGACGAACGCCTCGTCGCGGTGGCCGAGGTCCGCGACGTGACGCCCGTACGGGACGAGACCGGCCGCGTCGTCGCCCTGCCGGAGGTCGAGCACGTCCTCGTCAACTGCCTCGACGCCATCCGCCAGGCGCGGGCGGAGGTTCCAGGTGCCCACCGGCTGGAGTGGAACCGCATCACTGCTCCATGTGTGGCCGGTGGTCGACCTGCCACTCGGCGAGCTCGTCGAAGTTTCCCGGCGGCTGGCACCGCTTGACCGAGGGTCTCGGGCTCGAACAAGTCGTCGTCGGCGGTCGGCTCGCCGAGCCGGGTTCTCCGCAACCGATCGACGCCGTGATGCGTCTGGGCTACGAGCCGAGTAGCGGGCTCACGGTGCGGCTCACCGAGCCGCCGACGGCACCGATGGAGCCGCTCGACGATTACGCCCGCAAGCTGATGCAGACCCGCCGGCGGGGCCTCGTGTACCCCTACGAGCTGGTGCCGGTGCTCAGCGGCGACGGTGGGGCGTTCGTCGAGCACGACCTCGACGAATCCGATGACGGCCCGGATCGGCTCGTGCCGGTCGACCGCCCACCCGGCCAGAACCGAGCGGGTGTCGTGATCGGCGTCGTCAGCACGCCCGAGCGAGCGCTACCCCGAAGGAATCACCCGAGTCGCCGTGCTCGGCGACCCGACCAAGGCGATGGGATCGATCACGGAGGCCGAGTGCCGGCGGCTGCTGGCGGCGATTGACCTCGCCGCCACCATGGACGTGCCGATCGAGTGGTTCGCTCTCTCCGCCGGCGCCAAGATCGCCATGGACTCCGGCAGCGAGAACCTTGACTGGGTGGCCCGCGTCCTGCGCCGGCTGGTCGAGCACACCCAGCACGGCGGAGAGGTCAACGTCGTCGTCGCCGGCGTCAACGTCGGCGCCCAGCCCTACTGGAACGCCGAGTCGACGATGCTGATGCACACCCGCGGCATCCTCGTCATGACGCCTGACAGCGCCATGATCCTGACCGGCAAGCAGGCGATCGACTACTCCGGTGGCGTCTCCGCCGAGGACAACCTCGGCATCGGCGGATACGCGCGGATCATGGGCCCCAACGGCGAGGCGCAGTACTGGGCGCCCAGCCTGGCCGCGGCGTGCGACGTGCTGTTCGAGCACTACGACTTGACGTACCGGGCGCCAGGCGAGCGATGGCCCCGTCGTGCGTTGACGACCGACCCACTCGATCGTGATGTCCGATCGACACCGCATCTCCTCGAGGGCGTCGACTTCGCGACGGTCGGCGACATCTTCTCCGACACCGCCAACCCGGACCGCAAGAAGCCCTTCGATATCCGAACGCTGATGGGCGCGGTCATCGACCAGGACCACGGGCCACTCGAGCGGTGGCCGGAGATGGCCGACGCGGAGGCCGCCGTCGTCTATGACGCCAGGCTCGGCGGGTGTGCGGTGACGGTGATCGGAATCGAGTCACGGCCGCTCCCCCGCCACGGCTTGACCCCGGCCGATGGTCCGCAGCAATGGTCGGCCGGGACGCTGTTCCCGTTGTCATCGAAGAAGGTTGCTCGAGCCATCAACGCGGCCAGCGGCGCACGCCCCGTTGTCATGCTGGCCAACCTGTCCGGGTTCGACGGGTCGCCCGAGTCACTGCGCCGGCTGCAGCTCGAGTACGGCGCCGAGATCGGGCGGGCGATCGTCAACTTCGACGGCCCGTTCGTGCTCTGCGTCGTGTCGCGCTACCACGGCGGCGCGTTCGTGGTGTTCTCGGCGACGCTCAACGACGACATGGAGGTACTCGCCGTCGAAGGGTCGTTCGCGTCGGTCATCGGCGGCGCACCCGCGGCAGCGGTCGTGTTCACCCGCGAGGTCGACGAGCGGACCGCGCGCCGACGACCGCATCAGGGCCCTCGAGGCAGCGATCGCCGAGGCCCCCGATGACGAGATCGGGTTCCGCCAGGCCGACCTGGCGGCGATGTGGGACCAGGTCCACGCGGAGAAGCTCGGTGACGTGGCCGCCGACTTCGACGCCGTCCACAGCGTCGAGCGAGCGCAGGCGGTTGGATCGGTCCACCGCATCATCGCCGCGTCCCGACTGCGGCCGGAACTGGTCGCCGCTGTCGAGCGAGGCATGTCACGCCACGCTGGCTAAGGCGCCGTCTGAGCCCGACGCGCTTCCCCTGGAAGAGTTCGGGTCGCTCGATCGAGTTAGCCGATCGGGGACGCGATGGTCACGCCGCCGGTGCTCGGACGTTCGATAGAGCGATGAGATTCAGGGACTTGGGGGAACACGATGACGCCGAGGCCGGCCAGGTCGGCACGGTCCGCCAGTCACAGCGCGGTGGCAGCGAAGTCCGAAGCCTCGTCCTCGACGACGACCAGGCACACCGGCTTCGAGCTGAGGTGAAGATCTCAAAGCAGGCGCCGGCGCAGTTGGCCGTGGATCCAGCGGCCGTGTCCACTGAGCCGAGGAGTGAAGAAGAACCGTCAAGGTTCCATCGGTCGTCGCAAGAGGCGCCAGGAAACGCCTCGCAAGCAACGGGCCCGACGAACACGCCATCGATCTAGCGGTCTTGCAACGGAACGTCTGACGATCTGGTCGACGGAGCCGGTCGACATGCAATGCAGGAGCGTCGGCGCCACTCTGACCCGCCTGGCGGCGCTCAGCAGCCCGCCACCACGGGTCAAGCCATTCAGGCCGCTCGCCGGTGCGTCACGGGCGCCGGCCACGGACCGCTTGGGCCCGGACTCGGCGACGTCGGCCAAGGCCGAGCGACGCCAGCTGCTGGAGCTCCACTCCTGCCGTCTCTCGCCGCAGCTGAGCACCTTTGCCTCCAGCGCAGTAAACCCGGTCAGGGCAGCCGACTGGCGGTCACACATTGTTGGAATTGTTGGATGGGTCTGGACCGAAGGGACACTTGGCAGCCATCGTGCCT